>NZ_CP009928.1:2360000-3560000 GCF_001021975.1 Chryseobacterium gallinarum
AAAAATTTTTGGCGCTGATTCCTCTTCAAAAGTATTCTCACAATCCAGGAATACTATTATTGCTGAAGATAAAAATTCCTATAATCATTCTCAGTCATTAACAATGGCAGCGTTGGCTTATGATTCTTCGAATAATAGCCTTGTATATATGCCTATGTTTTCTTCTAATATCTATATTCTGAATCCCAAAACCAAGGAAATCAGTTTAGTAGAAAACACTGTAGCCAGAGTATCATCATGTGATATTAATTCCCATATTACAAGAATGGCAGCTGGTTATGATGGTAATATTTATGCAATGAATAATGCCGGAACACAGATTTTACAGATTAGTAAAAAAGGAAGCCAATATGTTGTTAATGACCTTGGAATTGTAAAGGATGATGTTTCTAATGGTAAGAATTCATTTACAGCTATGGAAACCGGATTTGGGGGGGATATGGTAGCTGATGCTGATAATAATTTTTATGTTTTTGCTGCTTCCGGAAATGTATTTAAAGTATCAGTAAAAGAATTGAAAGCCAAATTTTTAGGAAAAATAGCTGGTATTCCTGATAATTATTCAGTAAACGGATCGGCTGTGAATGCGAAAGGCAACGTTGTAATTGCAAGTGCAAAAGGAGCTCCTTTGTATGAGGTGGACCTTGAAAATTTACAAGCAAAACAACTTCCGGGTGGTGAACAGTTGCATATTTATGATTTAGCTAGTAGATATTTTGTAAATAACAGGACTGCTTCAACAGCTACCTTGGCTGATCTTGAAATTTATCCGACAAGAGTTGATGAGCATTACATTAATGTACACATCAATAACAAAAATGTAAAAGGTAATCTTCAACTTACTATTTTTGATATGTCGGGTAAAAATGTGATAAATCATAATATGTCTGTGAAGTCAGGAATCCTGGATCAGAAAGTAGAATTAAAGAGCCTCACCAATGGAGCTTACATTGTAAGTATAGCGGATGAATCCGGAAAAGTGATTCTCAATAAAAAGATTCTTGTAACCGAGTAGAGATAATATAAAAATTATGTTCTGATTAAGAATAACTAAACAGTAAAGAAACGATTTTTATTTTCAATACAACAAAACCTTCCCTGCTTATCCGGGAAGGTTTTTTAATGATTATTTGATATTCAATAAGTTTTATTTTTCGATATTAAAATGTAATTTTATAAAAAAATATAGATGAAGTTATACTTTAATGTAGGATATATTGTAAAAGCAGGAGAACGTCTGGAACTGGTTATTGAAGACGGGGAAACTGCTGTTCACATCCATACTATGTTTTGTGCAGATAACGGACAATGGAAATGCGAAGCAGACTATTTCTCGAAATCTATTTCATATAAATACCGTGTTGTAGATGATAAGTCTATTGTTTTAAGAGAAGAATTTGTTCTGCATCATCTTCATTTTCCACACAATTATAAAGAGTTTGTTATTTTTGACGAATGGAATAATAAAAATTTTCCGGAGAATTATTTAAATAATAAAATACTTTATAATAAACTGAATGGCTTTATCCCTGAGAAAATAACGATCCTAAAAAAGCATACTCATTTATTCAGGTTAGAGGCTCCTGTATATCATCCGGACTGGAAAATCGTACTGATCGGAAGTACACCTTCTTTAGGGGGCTGGAGCTATGAAAAAGCAATTCACTTATCTCAGACGGATTTTGGAGTTTGGGAGGCCTCTGTACAGATTCCGGAAAACGAATTCATTCAATTCAAATATTGCATTTATGATACCGATAAGAACAGGGTTATTGATGTAGAAACAGGAGAAAATCGTTTTACAGTGGCCAATCCGTTAGCTGACGTTCTTCAAATTGTTTCCAACCATTATTTCAGGTTTAAGGCGTATCAAATGTATCATGATGCAGGAGTAGCTGTTCCTGTTTTTTCTTTAAGGAGTAAAGACGGGTTTGGAGTAGGTGAGTTTACTGATCTTAAAAAATTAGCTGATTGGGCAAAAAATACCCATTTAGGTATTATTCAGATATTGCCTGTTAATGATACTACAGCTAATTATACCTGGACAGATTCCTATCCTTATGCGGCTGTATCAGTATATGCCTTACATCCGCAATATATTTCACTGGAAAAGCTTGACTTTCCTCTACCTAAAGAATTAGTTGAAGAGTACCAGGCTGAAAAAGAAGCTTTAAATGCTCTTGACCTCATTGATTATGAAAAGATGATTGCTGGCAAATGGAAATATTTAAAAGCAATATTTAACACTGAAAAGGATAAAATCTATAAAGACAGGGGCTTTAAGCGATTCATAAAAGATAATGAGACATGGCTGATACCCTATGCCGCATTTTGTGTTTTAAGGGATAAATATAAAACTCCGAATTTTAACGATTGGAAAACCCATAAAAAATATATTGCAGGAAAAATTTTACAATTCTTTAGCAGTAAAAGTAAAGATTATGATATTGCGATGCTGCATGCATGGGTACAATATCAGCTTCATTTACAGTTAAAAGATGCAGTGGATTATACTCATCATCTTGGTATTTCTTTAAAAGGCGACCTTCCCATCGGAATTTACAGATATTCTGTTGAAGCTTGGACAGAGCCTGAGTTGTTCGGGATGGATTTCCAGGCAGGAGCACCGCCGGATCAGTTTACAGAGCTTGGCCAGAACTGGGAATTTCCAACATATAATTGGGAAGCGATGAAGGAAGATAATTATCAATGGTGGAAAAACCGCTTCAAGGCATTGGAACAGTATTTTGATGCCATGAGGATTGATCATATTTTAGGCTTCTTCAGAATCTGGAGAATGCCAATTTCTGCTGTACAAGGGATATTAGGATACTTTTATCCGGCTGTACCTATTGTTTTGGATGAATTTAAGGCCTGGCATCTTCCATTTGACTTTGACAGGTATTGTAAACCTTTTATCAACAACCAGATTTTATGGGAGTATTTTGGAGAAGAGAGCGGTAAGGTTCTTGAGTTTATGGATAATAACCAGGATGGAACTTATACCTTTAAAGAACAATTTGATACTCAAAGAAAACTGGCAGACTTCTTTAAAAAGAATCCGCTTGGAGCACTTGAAGAAAAACTGATTTCACTGTGTGCCAATGTTTTATTTTTGACAGAAGAAAGAAATGGAGTCACAGTATACCATCCAAGGTTTAATGTGTATAATACGGAATCCTATAAATACCTTTCGGAATGGGAGCAAAAGATTATCTATGATCTATACCATGATTATTTCTTTAGGAGGCAGGATCATCTGTGGTATGAAAAGGCAATGGAAAAACTTCCCGTTATTCTGAATGCTACAAAAATGCTGATATGTGGAGAAGACCTGGGAATGGTTCCGGCATGTGTACCCGTTGTCATGGATGAACTGGCTATTATTGCTCTTAAAGTTCAAAGGATGCCTGCTGAAAATATTCCGTTTTACAATCCTAAGGAAGCTGGTTATATGAATGTAGTCACTGCTTCTTCTCATGATAGTTCAACCTTAAGACAGTGGTGGAAAGAAGATCCTGTCTTAACACAGAAATATTTTAATCAGCAGCTTATTCAGTATGGTAAGGCCCCTGAAGAACTTACTCCCCATCTGGCAGAGATTATTATGAAGCAGCATCTCTATAATGATGCCATGTTGGCTATATTTCCGATTCAGGAATTTCTGGCAACAGACGCAGAACTCAGAAATGAGAACATAGAGAATGAAAGAATCAATGATCCGGCTGTTTTCCCGCATTACTGGCGATATAGAATGCACCTTGGGCTTGAAGAGTTAAAAGAAAAACAAACCTTTAATGAAAAAATAGGCAACTGGATAAAAGATAGCGGTAGAGTGTAAATTTACATTTTGATTATCAATCGTTTACGTATAATTTAAAAGAAGTTTAATCTTTGGATTTAACTTCTTTTTTGTATTTGAATCAAAAAGATAGAATTGAGATATTCTGCTATATATTAACCAATTAACAACTATAGGGATGAAAAAAATATTTTTAGGATTAGCTTTGGGTTTAGGCATTTTGGTGTCTGCTCAGCAATATCCGAATAATGGTTGGGATGATGACGGTTATTATCAGAATGGAGGCTATTATAGCGATGAAGATGACAGGAATTATTTCCCTGATGATTATTATTACAATTATCCTGATGATTATTATCCAAGTGATTACTATCAGAGTTACTATAATGACTACAGAAACAGCATCGTTAATATTGACTGGAATGGTTTCTTTATACAAAACAGATTAAATCGCTGGCAGGTTGATCAGATTATCAGACTGAATAATTTATATGCAAGTTTTACAGCATGGAATAATTTTTACCGATATAATCCTGACAGATGGTATTACGACCGTTTCTACGCTTTGGAGAGAATTTTAGGGCCAAGGGTTTTTGTAGTTTTTCAAAATAACTACTATCGCGGAGCCAGTCCGGTTATTTATTTCCAGAATTACAGAAGGACATATTATGTACCAAGATACGCGGTAATGCCAAGATATAGAAATGTAAATATCAATATTTACAGGGTAGACAGAGCAAGATTCCGCAGAATGGACAATCCTACTTTTAATGTTATCAGACGGGATAACGGCGGATTTAGAGGTTCGGCAACAAATGGAAGTAATTCAGGAGGATTCCGTGATAATGCAGGTACTAGAAATAACTCAGGAGGCTTCAGGGATAATTCCGAGCACAACAGAGGTTTCAGGAATAACTCTGAAGGAGGGTTCAGAGGAAACTCTGATCATAATGGAGGTTTCAGAAATGGTGGCTTCAGAGGAAACAATGAAGTAAGGAGAGAAGCTCCCAGAAGAAACGATAATAATGGCTTCAGAGGAAACAGCGGAGGATTCAGACAAAAATCAGAAGGTGCTCCCAAACATGAAGGCCGCGGAAATAGCGGTGGTTTTAGAGGAAATTTTGTGAAAAATTAATTTTCATATATTATATTTAAGTGGTGTGAAGGACAGGTTTTTATTAATCTGTCCTTTTTTTTGTTTTTATTGATTATTTTTTATTAAAATTTAACAATATTTGTGAATTTATTAATTTAACCTTGATTTTAATTACTAATCAAAAAGACATATAACAATTAAATTAAATTTTTAAAGATGAAAAAATTAGTTTTAGCAATAGCATTTATAGGAATGGGAGGTTTTGCAATGGCACAACAGACAACTCCTCAGGATAAGGAAGCGAGAAGAGCTGAAATGCAACAAAAGATGCAACAAAAAGAGCAGGAACGTTTGGCTCAAATGCAAAAAGACCTTAACCTGAACCAATCCCAGGTTGCCCAGATAAAAGCACTTCAGGATAAAAGAAAAGCAGAAAGGAAAGCTGAGTTTGAAAAAAATAAAGAATTCAGGCAGGCTAAAATGGAAGAAATGAAGGCTAAAAGAGCGCAAATGGATGCTGATATGAAGAAAATTCTTACTCCCCAGCAATATGATAAATGGCAGGCAGACAGGAATGCTAAAATGGAGCAGAGAAAAATGGCGGTAAAGGAAAGAAGGATGATGAAAAAAACTATGAATACCGGTACTCCTGAAGCAAAATAACTCATAGTAATTTTAATTTTTTAATGTGAGAAGGATGGATGTTTTTTCCATCCTTTTTGTATTAATTTTTTGTAATGCTTTTGATTTGGGCTTTTATTCCTTATTTTTGAATATAAATTTAATACTTATGGTTAGCGAAAAAATTGCAAAATTAATTAACGAACAAATAGCACACGAACAATACGCCGCTCAATATTATCTTTCAATGTCTGCATGGTTTTCGGGAAAAGATCTGGATGGGATTGCCAATTATTTCAGAGTGCAAAGCAAAGAAGAACTGATGCATGCTGATAAGATGTTTGATTACCTGAATGATGTTGGGGGAGAAATTATCATCGGGCAAATTCCAAAACCGCCACACGAATTCGAAAATGCTACGGATATTTTCGAGAAAGCTCTGGCACATGAAAAAATAGTAACCAAAAGTATTTTCAATATTGTGAAGAATGCTAATGAAGAAGGAGATTTTGCAACAACATCTTTCTTACAGTGGTTCATCAATGAGCAGGTGGAAGAAGAGGCGAGTGCATCTCAGTATGTAACAAAGATTAAAATGGTTTGTGATAATCCTTCTGCCTTATATCTTTTCGATCAGGAATTATCCCAAAGAGTTTTTACTCCTGATACTACCGCTTAAAACTTACAATGTTTTTAAAAATATAAAGCCGCTACTATCAAATAGCGGCTTTTTTACATCCTAATCCGTTATAAGGCCTTTCTACTGCTGTTTTTATTTTTTAAAGCAGAACGTAGTCCCAAGTAGCATCCTAATGCGGCAAGAAACAGAACGTAAAACAATATTCCTTTGGGATATTCTTTTGCCATCAGAACAATAATAATTGGAGTGATGCCTCCAAAGATCGCCTGTCCCAGATTGTATGAAAAGGAAATCCCTGAAATCCTTACGGCAGGAGGAAACCGGTGAACCATAATATAAGGAATGCATCCTAAAATTCCTCCTGCAAATAAGCCTGTTATTGCATATAAAATCGAAATACCTTCCGGTTGCATATTGATAAGCTTTTGTAAAAAGAACCAGCTACAGATTCCGAAACAAATGCTCCAGAAGATCAACATTTTTCCTGCTTCCTTTTTATCACACCATATACCTCCCAGTACAGCTCCTAAGCTAATGGTAATCAGAGTATAGCTTTGCATTGTAATGGCATCTTTCCTGGGAATATTGAAAAAATCACTCATCAGATTAGGAATCATTAAGGTAAGCAATATGGAGCACCCTGTAAAAATCCAGGTCAGCAGAAGAGAAATACTAATATCAGGGAGGTGGGATTGAAAGATTTTCTGAAGGGGAATTTTTTCACTTAAGGTTTTCTTTTCTTTCATTTCAATAAAAACAGGCGTTTCTTTAAGATATCTTCTGAGGAAAATGGTGATGATTCCAAATGCTCCACCTAGGATGAAGGGGTATCTCCAGGCTCCGTTAAATATATCTTCCGTAGAGAAAACTGTATTAATATAAAGAGTTATTGCCGAGCCTAATAAAACGCCTAACGAAAGGCTTGCCGTAATCATTGAATCTGCTAACCCTATTCTGTTCTTCGGGACATGCTCAGCTACAAAAACCCACGCAGCAGGAATTTCTCCTCCTATAGCAAAGCCTTGCAGAATTCTTACCAGGAGCAGAAGTACAGGCGCCAGATAGCCAATCTGGTTATAAGTTGGCAACAGGCCTATCGCCAGGGTAGGAAATACCATGAGAACAATGGATAAAAAAAACATTTTTTTTCTTCCAAAAAGATCTCCGAAATGGGCCATTATCATGCCTCCTATTGGCCTTACAAGAAAACCGACAGCAAATGTACCGTATGTATTGATAGACGCCCAGAAGGAATCCAGGGTAGGTGGGAAGAAATGTTCTCCAATGATTTTGGCAAAAAAAATAAAAACGACAAAGTCATAAAATTCCAGCATTCCTCCAAAAGCAGAAAGGATCAGAGTCCTGATATCTTGTGTATTCAAAGGTCTTGATTGGGTAAAACCAGGATTTTTCATATGAATTTATATATTGTAATCTAAAGGTATATAAAATTACAATACGCCATAATGTTTGATCAATGTCCCAAAAGCAGCTGTACTTTATTTTTTTTAATGGAATCTTTAAAAGGTGTAATGGTTTACAATTATAGAGAGGACTATGTCACAATTATCCTGTAAAAGTCTCTTTTTATGTATTTTATTTATTTTTCAATCGTGTTGTTTTTCTTTAGGAAAGTTCCGTTTATAATTTTTCCCTTCTCATCAATTTTAAACTTTTCAAAGGCAACAGCAGTTTGTGTATTCCCTTTGTATTTTCGATGGAAAAAGCCGGTAATATTTTAAATGTTACTGGATTTTCGTCACCAATGGAGCCTATTTCTTTGTAATCAATAATGTTATTATTTTGAGTAGTAATTAAAATAAAATAGTCTGCATCACCTCTGGACATATCAACACTAAATATTGAAAATGCTGATATTTACTTTAGTATTCTTCTGCGATAAAATTTCCTCCTTTTTACAGGATAATATCATAATGAGGGATAAGAGGCAAAATAATATTCTGAATTTATCGCAGCATTGAAATACCATAATTATTTTGTTTTTAAGAAGCTTCCATTTGGGGAAATATTATATTCTTCTGTCTTTTTTAAAACATTCTTATATTCAACCCTGTCAAATTTTTTGAGGATAATAGCGTAGTTTTTATCTATTGAAAATGTTGTTAACTCTCTTTTGTCAGATTCAGGATAGCCATCATCAGCATAGCCTACTTTTAAGGAATCAATTATTTTTCCGTTCTTACCAATGGTAAATAATGTATAGAATACATCATCAGAATTATCATTTTTGGCTAGGGTTATATTAATATCTCCATATTTTTCCAGGGATAATTTGCTGTTATAATTGCCCAAAGAGTTATCTGTCTCCCATTCGAATTTGTCGAGATCTTCCTGTTGAACGGGTAGAGATACTTGTTTGGAATGGTTGTTAAGCTTCAGAAGGATATCATCATTAAAGTTACTTAAGTTAAGAGTACCAAAATCTTCAGGAGTATAAATCTTATGCTGTTCTTCTATTCCTTCTGATGTTTGTTTGGTTGTCAGAATATCTATTTTTTCTAAAAAAATATCCTTGGATTTGAAGGTAAATGAATAGACTCTATCTTCCAGTACCAGATCAAATCCAGCATCAGTCGCTTTTAAATTAATATAGGGATCACCTGACTGAGCGCCACATGTAGAACAGGCAATGATTTTATTATTTGAACTTATTGTTTTGTATGTATTTTGGTTATTCAGCTGCACGGCAATTGTTCTGTTGGCCGATGGTGTTTTTTCAGAAATAATAACCTTGTCAGGCTGACCATCTTTATTGATATCAACAAGTAAGGAGTCTATAACTTTTTCTTGCTTGTCAGGTTCCTTTGTAATTGTTGTTTGGCTCTGCAGATCCTTTTTACAAGCTAATAATGATACACTCAATATCATCGAGATGAAAAAAAGTTTCATTTTCATTTTATTATTTATCATTTTCTTTTTTATATTCATTATAGTAGGTTTCAATATTGGAAGCATAGTCAGGATTCTTTTGTTTCCATTTGCTACCGTTATATTTAGAGGCAATATCTTCCCAATTTTTATTTTTCATAGCAGTTATCATTCCGTTGGTATTTTCAATGTATCCAACAAAAAAGTAAAACTGCTGAATTTCACAAAGGTTTACAGCTTTTTCCATTTCTTCAGGTGAACTAAAGGCTACCGCATAGTTGAAGCCCATTACTTGAAATTTACCCCAGCTACATGCTTTTAAAGCTGTTGTATTATCAATTTTTTTAGCTTTATCTAGTTTTTCGTACTGCTCGGAATATTTACCATAGCCTCCGGACAGGTCATTCACAATTGATGGATCATCTTTTTTTAATTTTTCAAGTTCAGCTTTTGTCTTGTTTAAATCTTTTTCCAGATATTCCCACATTTTGTGTCTTTCAAACAGAATAGTGGCTTGTCCTTCTTTCCAGAAACTTTCCCTCTTAGATTCCTGTTTTGCAATAGCCTGAATCATTGCTAATTCAATACCTAATCTATCTGCTTCTTTTTTATAAATATCATTAGTAATAGAGCTGCCTTTGCCTGTACATGCCGTTTTCACTTTACCTTGTTTAAAGCACATACATTCTCCTGCTTTTGGATTAGAATTGCTATTAGTGCTTAATCCTCCGCCCATACAACTACACATATCTTTTAACCCTAATTCATTGGCAAGTTGAATCAAGCTTTTTCCTGTAAGTGAATCTTGAGTTTTAGTAAAAAATTTATCATCTAGATAAGCATTATCAAATTCACGTACATCCATATGGATCCAGCTCCAAGTTTGTCCATTTCCTAATCCAAACGGCTCTAAAGAAAAATTATTATTTCCATTAACCCAATTATATTTACTGTCTAAATATTTTGTATAAAATTTGTCACGAATATCTCTTAGAACAGGTAGATTTTCTTCTTTTTTTCCTCCGACTAGTTTATTATTTTTTAAAAACTGTATATCTACAGCTTTTCCCATATGGTTAGTAGTTGTTCTACCAGCATATTTATTGTGTTCCCAACATCTGTATCCTGCAGTAATACTAGAATATTTATATTCATTTTGTGTACTTAAATAATATTTCAAGGCGCTTACTCCCCATAATAAACTTCTATGCATTCCAGGCCTTTCATATTTATGATATTTTTCAACATGGTTTTTATTTGAATATTGATCTTTATATTGACCTTTTCCAAATCCTGAGCATTTGTTTGCAATACTCTTTATTCCATTACATAAACATGTATAATCTGATATTTTTTCAGCCCATTTCGTTGTAAAGTCATCAATTGCTTTGAGTACATTTCCACAGACTTTTCCTGTTTCCGGAACTTTCATATAATCCCGTTGGAATTGTTTTACCATTTTTTCTGTTCTGTCCGTAAACTCATCTGTTGGAACATTTCCTCCGAATCCTGCTAAGCGGATATTGATTTCTCTGATCAATTCGCTCTTAGGGCTTCCTTTTTTAATACAGAATTTACCACCACAATTAGACCCACTTATTGGTTGATCCCCCACCTTCACTGCACCTTTATTCTCCACTATTTTAACCAGGGTACTGCCTTTTCTCAGCTTAGCGGTTGCCATAGAATAATCACCATCTGCATCGTATAAGACTTTTCCGTCCTGGTTCTTTTCTTTTACGATGGCATATACGGTCAATAAATTTACTTTATTTTTTATACCGTTCCATATAATTTTTTGTTTGATGATGCCATTCTGATCAGCTTTAACATTGGCCTGCTGTAATAGAAGAGGGTCTCTCCCCAGTACGGAATCCCTTATTTCCAGGAACAGGCTTTCATCAGGTTTTATTCCCCGGCTGTTGGCGTAGAAATAACTGATCTCATCATAATCTACTACCGTATGTTTTTCGCTGCCGTCTTCACTGCCTAACTTGGCATTAAAGATTTCTTTTTTGTCCTGGACATCCAGTTTATATGTTTTAGGGAACGGCAATCCTTCCCCAATGGCTACAACATCAGGCGCTGAAATTTTGGCATAGATCAATCCCTGGCTTCCCGCCTTATTTTTCATGTCAGCATCTAAGGTTACCGGAATTAACCCTCCGTCATAAGCTTTGATGGTAATGGTTTTTACAGGGTCATCCTGTACCGTGTCACTATCCCAGAGAACAATGGTTAGCTTCTCATTCTCAAGACCCTGGTGATCAATGCGGATATTTACTTTTTGTCCCCAGCCGGCTTTGTCTATTTTACTTCCGTTACTGTCTGTAAACTGGATATCATTAATTATGGGCTGTACTACATTTATGGTTTGGGTGGAACCTTTCCCTTTTATTCTGCTGGTAATGGTTAATGTCCCGGGCTTTTTAGGCGTAAAGTTGATGGACTTTCCGGTAACGGCATTGGAAAACCCTTGCCAGTGTACGGTTTCATTAGGAAGAAGGTCGGAAAATATCATTTTATCAACAGTAGCGGTCATAGGTTTACCCACTTTTGGAGTACCGCTGACGGTAAAGCTTACCACATCATTTTCCTTCACCTCAAAATGCCAGTCATCATCTTCTTTTTTAGCGTTTTTTCCGGTAGCATTGGCCACCATGCTGTATGCTTCCACAACATGTTTTCCTGGAGTAACCCGCGACCCCGGAATGGTAATGTTTTTCCCGTTTCCGATCAGTAGACCGTCCAGGTTCCATTTAATGTCTGAAGATTCCCCCGGGGTCAGGCCAAAAGGAGAGTTGTCATCTCCAAACTTATATTTCATTTTGGTAACACTGAACGACATGGAGGTTCCGGGCCTTACAACTTCCGCACCATGGCTGATGCCTAAAACTGCATTGCCTTCACTTTCCCCGGACATCTTTTTTTCTATGGCTTCACCATTTTCATTGATATAACGGGCCAGGATGGTGTATTTAGCCTTGGTGTTCTGAGGGGTAAAGGTAAGGGTGTCTCCATTGATATGTACACCTTCTGTAATGGCATTTCCACTTCCGTCAAATACCGCCAGCGTCAGCCTGGATTTCTCCTCTTCCGTAAGATCAGGGATCAAAAACTTAGCCCTGAAAACTGAAGGAACACCCCTTCTGAATTTCCTGTTTTTAGAAGGATCGATGCGGGTGGTAAAATCTCCGGAGGTGGATTCCAGCTCGAGCAGGGTGTTTTCTACTACCTCAACGTCAATGGAGCAGGAAGGATCACATTTGTCATATTTTCCTTTTTCAAATTCAGGGGTTTTAGGTTTTCCGTATCCTTCAATCCTGAATTTTCCCAATCCTTCGAAACTCTGGGAAAATTCTGTCCCGATTTGTTCTCTTAAAAAGATTCTATTCTCTTTCTTACCCTGGTGGTCACTGTAAACCACCCATGAGGTGAGCTGTTGGTTCCCGCTTTTCAGATTGGCTTTGAAAGAAGCTTCTTCGTCTTTGCGCAGATACACAACACCGCTTTTATTTTTGGAATCTATTGCTTTAAAGGTAATCCTGTTTTCTATCTGGGCTAAGGCAATAGAAGTTACAGAAGGATATTCCTCCTTTTTCTTAGGCATATCTACTGCCGGGTTAACCATAGCGAGTTCCGCCGGGTTGGTATTGTCTGCATGGGCATTGCTCACGGAGTCCGTCTGTCCATGTTTGAATATGGTGATTTTCCCGCCGGTCATACAGGGAAGTTCTGATATTTCAGTAAGTGTATTTTTTCCTAATACCCGGGTGCTGTCATAGGTTTTATTCCATTTTGGAGCCGGGGCAACCGCACAGGGAAGATAGCCTCCCGGGGATGGTTTCAGGGTACATTTTCCAAAAGTGGCTGCAGGAGGGTTGAATGTTTTATCCTCTTCGGTTGCCGCCAGTTTTCCCTGTTGATCGTTCAAAACAATAACGGAATGGGTGGTTACCTGTAGATCCGCTGTTTGTTTTGGATTTTCTGCTTTATCACAAACACATTTGGCGCCATGCACCACAAAGTATTTTCCGTCGTGGTCGCTTTTGGAAGCCTGTTCGTTTTTCTTTTGCTCTTCTTCTTTCTTTTTTTCCTCTTCCTGTTTCTGCTCTGCTGTTTTTTGTTCTTCTTCGGGATCAGGAGGTGGTGTTTCACCATTAAGGGCGTAAACCTCGTCAGGCGGAGGGGTCATCAGGGAAAACCCTGTATAGGGAGTATTGCCAACCTTCGTTCCGGAATTGGCATTATGATAATCTTTGAGTTTCGTCCAGTCTTTGATACCCAGTTTCCTGGCGATATCCTGCAGCGTTTCTCCGCTCTGAACCGTATATGGGATGGGTGCTGACATATTCTTATTTTGTTTCTATGGTGATTGTTTGCAGGTAATAAAATTTATCCTCTGCTTCTATACAGACACTGACTTCTGCTTCTTTTATTCTTCCGGTTTTACCCGTGTAATTGATGGTGTTCTGAAAATCTGCATAGAGTGGAAGGCTTTCTTCGTCAAAACTGACGTAATAATCATGTTTATGGATGTATCGGATAATATCATTCATGATATCCTGGGCATTGTCGATTTTAGGCTCAAAAGACAATATATTTTTATCTTTTTGATATTGAATATCTCCTTTCCATTCTGTAGTTCCGACAGGCAGGACTTTCCAGGATGTTTCATACTGTTTTTTAGGATTGAATTTTTGCAATCCATATTCCAGGACCTTCATAAAATGGAGTTGCCTGATGAAAGAAGTAAGCTTTTCATCAGTCTGGGTTGCAGTAAAGAAATGAGTACTGATGTGGTCTATTGCTTCCCCGTTATAGAGATCATGAATAGCAACATCGGCTTTCCGGATACGGTTTCTGATCTCATCAATGTTTTCTATAGAAAATTGATATTTGTTTATTTTACAGACTAAAGGAAAAAGGGCTTCCATATAATTATTGGATACTTCAAGAAATTTGGTGTCTATTTTTTGATTGTTCACTTTTAAATTGGACCTGTTGATCAAAATTTCACCGGTATCCTTTTTCCCCGGTTCTACATACAGGGTATAAGAGAGCTGTGCCTGATGCTGCTCCTGGCCGAACTTTACCGTACATTTATCCTGTACGGTGTAGGTAGATGTTGGGAATATGTCGGAAACTGAAGAGGTCATATTAATTAGTTTATGGCTTTAATGGCTTGAGAATTATGAATGGTAAATAATGCAAAAACTGAGATTATACTTAATATATATAAAAATAACAGCAGGATTAATTTTTTTATTTTACCAGTTTCCTTTTCACCGCGAATTCCAATTAATTGTAAAATGAAAAGAATGGGGTAGATGACTACGATAATAATAAAAAATATAAAAAGGTAGGTCATTATCAGAGAAAATAGACTCTGAACATTCAATACATACGGAGTTTTGTTGAAATACTGGTGTGCTGGTTTATCCCAATAATAAATAAAGGTTAGGAGGATAAAAGTTATAAAAATTATAAACTGAATATTAAAAATGCTTTTCCAGTTTCTAATTATAAAATTCTTTAGCATAGTTTTAAAGTTATTTGTTAATTATTTTCCGGCTACAAATCCAAAATATCCATCTTCGAAAGGATCATATAAGACAGTCCATACTTTATTAATATCCCCCCAAGTGAACAAAGTAAGTATTATTTTACCTCCTTGCTCATCAATTGTAATTGTTTTAAGCCCTACCCAGTGATTAGGAATTGAGAATGTTGCCTTATTATTATGCTGAAAATTTTCAGCAGTAATAAGTAAGCCTATACTATACCCGTCTGCCAAGAGTTGAGAAAGTTCATTAGCCGAATCTTTTGCATTCGCCCATTTACTGGTGATGAGGTTAGTCTCGTTTTTCACATCTTTATACCCCAGAATATTTTTCATCATTTTTTCCACTTCGTTAGGGAACGTAAGACCTGTACCTCCTTCTACAAACCCTCCGGCACCAGGACCATCAGGATCATAATCGAAGATTCCGTTCAAAAAATCTTTGATTGAGAATAAATAGATGTAGTCGGCATATGACATTTTACCTCCATAGCTATTCTTAGGATATTTGACATCCGAATCTTTCATTTCTATCAAATGATCATCACTATCCAGTTTAATTTTGTATTGGGTAGAAGTAATGATGGCTTCCCCTTTACGATGTAAATCAAGAATAACTTTCTCATATTCTGTAGGATTCTGAATAGCCATAAAGTGTCCGATCAAGGCTATAGCACACATTGAACTTTGTCCCTGATCTATATCTTTACCAGTATTTATCCTTTGTTGAATTTCAGTTTTTAGCGTCTTTCTATCAAAAAATCTGAATCTGTTATGCTTAAAAACAGTGAGTTTACCTTCATTGTCAACATCATTAATATAAGCCTTGATTTCCAGATTATTTCCGCAACCATTGGCATCATTAAATGTGATGTTGATTTCATCTCCAGTAGAGACATCTTTCAGGACGTTCTCATATAGTTTTCCAGTTTCTCTATCTGTGTAACTTACAGCCCATTTTACCAGGTTTACGTCCTTTGGATCTCCATTAGTATATGATTCTACTTTGAAAGTATAAGTTTTACCGAACACAATACCACTTTTTTCCTTAATGGTTCTGGTACTATCATTAGCTGCACCATCATCCAGATCGGAAATCAGTTTGATACTTTTAACCTGTGTGGGCTCTATTCCTTTTCTCGAAATAGGGGTCTTTGTGCCGAATTCTACTCCTGGAGCTGCCATGTTGTTATTGTTTTTTTATTGATCAAATTCAAAATTTTCTTCTTTTCCGGAAAGCATATCATAGATCACATTGCCGTTTTCGGTGATATAAAAAATATCAGGTTTTCCTCCGCTGTATCTTACATAAGCGAGAAGATCTGCGTTGTGTCCGTCTAAACCTTCCTTTCCGCCTTTATACTGTTTATTGATAACATCAGTTTGTTTATATACGTATATTGAATACAAATGATAACCTTTTATAGGTACAGATGCTGTTTTGTCATCAATTGCCTTTTTCAGTTTTTCATACGTCGCTGTGTTGTATGATAAATTTCCTTTTGCATAAAAATAGTCGATCCTATTTTTATTTTCTCTAGCCTTAAACTCATAGGTCACCGGAGATAAAGCTGTCAATTGAAAGTCTTCCGACTTGTTTTGAATACATGCCACGAATATTGTAAATAAAATTATTAAATTTTTCATAATCTTTAATCCTTATCGGAGGTTCTCCAATAATCAAACTTTCGGGACAACACTTGTATGAATTTATTCAATATTCTTTGGTGACTCTATGATGATTATATTCTGAGAAAGGAAAAGAGTATCTCCGCTTTTACGTAAAATGTCGTGTGTTTCATTAAATAATTTTATTTTATTATTGTTTATTTTTTCTAATTCAAGTTTTTTATACGGTTCTGTTTCGTTGCTATTTCCATTTTTTTTAATATTATCAATTAAAATACTCTCAGTTTGAGGAGTGATATATTTTTCTAGCACATTATTCTTATATAAAAAACCTTCTCTAATCAATATTTCCTGATTAAAATTTTTTATATAACAATCCGGAGCATATACTTTAGATGTCGAACTATCTATAGGTTCTCCTCTAACTATTAAAACCTTTTTCTGTGTACAACTTACCAGTGCTAAAAAGCTGCTAATAAGGAAGGATAACTTTTTTAATTCTTTCAACATCTTTTCTTTTTTCAATGATTATTTTAACTTTTGAGTATCCAAATATTTTATCATCATCTGACTTTTCTCTAATTTTATTAATAATATTTTTAGTCTCATTATCAGATGGACTTTTAGATGAATTGTCTTTGTTTGTAATTCCAAAACATCCCAATGACCCTCCTGCTCTTATACGTGGTTTATTATCATAAGTTGGATCTTTTTCATTATGATAGAAGCCGCCTACATGTATCATTATACTCTTTGCAGAAAAAACTTTTTCTTTTCTGTCATTAAATCGTTCTTCAGAGTGAAGAGTCTCAGAATTATTTTGTTCCAATTTATACGCTGCAGTATCATTATGATGAGGGTATACATCAATAAAGACTCCCTCATATTCATTATTGTCTTTAGGCTCAAATGCACAATTATATATTTCTGCATATTTCCCTTCAATTCTGTTTACAATCCAAGAGTCCCTTGATACCATGGTTTCTAATTTAAATGTTTTATCAGTTGAGTGTGTAACTAACATTTTGTATAAGGGTATTCCTATGGTTATATAATTTCCTTTTAATTTTCTATCGTCTGCTCCAATTAATTTAATGTAGCCCCATCCTACTTTTTGATTTGTTATTGTTATGATTGGTCCTTCATCTTTTGAACCCTCATCGGCATTATCATCATTGCTTATTGCTCCTTCTCTCCCAAATCCCTGCATAATGGCCCTCTTCTGGCTGGAGAGCTCAAGATTTTGCTTAGTCGCCTCAATGATCACTTCTTCAGATTCCTCATGAGAAATCTTGCTGAGTGAGGTATAATGGTTGGCAACCTGTATGTTGATATTTTTTGCGTTTTTTATAATAGCCATGATGTTTTTTTTCTAATCTGAGTTGTTTTAATCATAATAATATTGTCTATCTTTTCCCAGCTGCATCATGCTTTATAACAATGTCATTATTTATTCTACTGTAATATAAAAAATACTTTTTACTGTTTTTCATTCCAGTAAGTTTTTTTATATAAGCATCTAATTCTTTGGATTCATAAAATCCATACAATACCAAAAAATATAATTGGCTTTATCATATGTTTTTAAAGGGGTGTATTCCTCTTTAATGCTTATTGTTTCATGTTTTTCTTGAGAAAAACAATAATTAAAAAGAATAATCAAAAAGAGAATACCAGATTGTTTCATTGTCGTTTATACTCTTCCATTTCTAAGCTGCTTTTTTTATTTGCTTTTAAATTAATTTATCTTAACTTTAGGATAAGGGTAATTTAATGTTTTAGTGTTCGATTTACTGGTGTCAGCCATATTTTCATAGTTAAAAACTGCTTTCATAACTCGGCCATTTTTATTTCTAAAATGCTTGCCTGTCAATATATATTTTTCATTTGAAGGATAATATTTGAAGGTATATTGATTGTACTTAGCAGTTGGATTTGTTAATTTTTCACTATAAAATTCAAATAAGCTTCCTTCAGCATCTCTATAATAATTAATCTTATCCAGGGTATCTCCTTTGTATTGATATGCTCCTCTCATTGTTACTTTTTTTTCATTTAGTTCTTCAATAGAAAATATTTTAAACTTTGTAGAATACATATCCTGATCCCAGTCTTTTATAAAAATGTCATGGTTGAAGTATAAACAACAATCATCATAAAATCTGTTGACGGGATAAAATAGTAACCCTAATTTTTGAATTTCATTTTTATTTAAAATACTTTCTTTTAAATATTTATAAAGATCCGAATTCGTTTCAATCAAGAGATTAAAAGGTAATATCTTAATTATATTTTCCTTTTCGAAAGAAATAGAAAAGGAGAAGCTATCATTGTTAACTTTCAATGTTTCAGGATTTTGTTTTTCCACAGTGTAGATGACAGCTCCATCTTTATTATTGAATTTTATCTCTTTATTAGTAATGGATAACTGATTTAATTCCTTCCCATCATAGAGAGAGTATGTTCTATTCTGCGTATTAAATAAATGAGAGAATAACATAATTACGAAAAGAATTAAATTATTTTTCATTGTGATTTTTAACTATAAACAGTTCTATTTTAGTTTATCTTTTTCCTGTTATTTATCCCAATAACTTTCTTTATAAATGAGTCTAATTCTTTCGATTCATAAAAAATAAAACAATCGTACGTAATGGTATTTTTTTCACCCGACTCAAAATGAAGGTTATTCTTTTTTGAATAATAGCCTTTTGTTTTTGCAATTACATAATCATTGATTTTATTTTTCAAATCTTCATTCTCGATAAATTTACCATTAACTGAATATTGTACTCCTGAAGCATCTTTATAAACATCATAAAATGTTGAGTCCATTTTTGAATAGTTATATTGAAGGCACCTGTTAAATGCATACTTTTTTATTTCAGTTATTTTATACTGTGCTGATAAATTTATCGAAAACAATAATACTAATATCAATGACAATCTTAATATATCTATTTTAGTTCCCATACTTTTATTTCATCTGTTTGTATTACCTTGCCGTTTTGTTCATATTTCATATGAAAATAATAATATTCACTATTAGGATCGTCGTGCACACTTTCGCCTGGATATATTAAATTTTTACCATCCCATAAAGTGAAATGGCCCGAGGCGTTTCCCCATCCTGATACTTTAAACATAATAATACCTTTGATTTTATACAAACTGTCCCATTTATCTTTTGATAAGCCTATTTTAATTTGTCCTAATCCTACTTTTTTTAATTTTTCGTCAAATTCAGGAGTACCTAAATGCTCTTCAAGATATTTTCCTAGTTCTTTTACTCTATACCAATAATTGAGCTTATCTTTTCCAATATGTACACCTCCTTTTGCTCCTTTAGCTCTATACTTAGCATTATTATAAGGTAATTTAAAGCCACTATAATTTAGCCCCTTGCTCATTCTAAATGAACAAGTATTTTCCCAATCATCAGGTGCTTTATTAAATAAATCTGTAAGTCCGTTTCCAATCTCATTATATAAGGGGATAGTTTTCACAGAAGTATTGGGATAGTTTTTAATCATATCCGCCCAACTTGGTCTCTTCACCTGTACAGGTTTTGTTGTCTGGCTACCAGACTGTGCAACAAAACTTCTTCGCTGTTCTAATATAATAGGAATCAATTTTTCTATGTTCATAGTCTGTATTTTAAGAGTCTTCTTTATCATCCATTATCGTTAAAGTATAAGCCTTTAGCGGTTCTTTGAATATAACCTGTCCTTTTTCTACAGTTCCGGTAAGGGTAAGTTCATCAATACCTTCTGCTATTGGCTCCCCATCTTCAGCTTTAATGGCTACTTCTACGGTTTCTCCGTCTTTGTAACCTTCAGTTTCTACAATAAGGTTCATATCCACATAAAACTTAGAAGAATCTGTTAAAGGAGTTTTTTCATCGCCATATGTCCAATACATTTTTGTTATTTTTCCATCGGACTCATCATCTGTTAAAGCTTCTCCTTTCCCAAACCCCTGCATTATTGTCCTTTTCTGGCTGGAAAGCTCAAGGTTTTGCTTGGTCGCTTCAATAATCACCTGCTGAGCTTCCTCATGAGAGATCTTGCTGAGTGAGGTATAATGGTTGGCAACCTGTATGTTGATATTTTTTGCGTTTTTTATAATAGCCATGACTGTAATTTTATAAGTTGTTACCTTAAAGGTCTGTCAAATGGATATTTAATCTTTTTTCTTTGTTTCAATGCTTTTACCGATACAAGAAAAGCTACAACTGCAGATATAAAACCACAGATGATCGATTTCATTAGATTTCCCACTGGCATATACCGGTGTCTGTCTTCCGTGACCGGGGCGCTGATATAATCCGCAATATTGTAAGATGCCAAAGTAAAGAATACCATAACAACAAGGTTTCTCATGATTTTTTAATGAGAATTCCCTTGTTCTCCGCTTTGAGATTTTACGGTTTTTTCACTTTGTAAAACCATATTCTCTTTGGTGCTTACTACTGTCACTTTTTCGGCATATGAATCACTTTTCTTAGCCTGGATGTTTCTTTCATTTTCAGAAATTTCCGTCCGCATATCTGAGGATTCATGGATATTTCCGGTGGCACTTTGCATAAGGTCTTTCCCTGCGGTGTCTATCATATTAACCCCGGCATTGGAAACGATATTCACATTGGCGGTCGAGTACATACTGTTTCCGGCGATGGAGGTGATATCGCGGCCTGCTGTCATTTTAATATTATTACCTGCCGTAAACGTCATGTCTTTCGGAGCATTGACGGTAATATTTCCTTTTCCATCCATGAAGTAGGTATTTCCACTCGGATCTTCAATATAAATACTGCCTTCAGCATCATTGAAGATTACTTTGTTCCCGCTTCGGGTCTGGATAGACTTGATATGGTTATTAACACCACCACCTAAAGCTACCGCTCCATGGAACATTCCTCCCATGGCAAAAGGAAAATCAGGGTGATGATATTCAAAACCTACCATGACCTGGTCACCTACTTCCGGAATAGCAACAAACCCCCTGTTCTGGGTAATGGCATCAGTACCTCCTGCATCAGGGCTCATCATCCTTATAAAATGAGTGGTATCATGCAGCTGCCAGTCAAATTGTACCTGTATACGTCCCTGGTTTAAAGGATCGGTATTGGAAATTACTGTTGCGATCTGAGGCTCAGCCTGAGGAGTTACAAATTCAGGGGTAGGAATATATCCCGTTCCTTCTGCAATGGCTTCAAATGATCCGGTATAATATCCGCGGGTATTCACTTCATGGGAGACTTCCGTAATCATAAGCTTGGTGAAATAAGACGTCTGGTTACTGTTGGGCTTTCTCATTTCAATGTCTGCAATACAGCCGGGATGAAGAAAAGGAACTGTTGTATTTCCTGAAACCGTAAAAACTTCTACGGCAGCACTTCCTGCAGCACTTTTCTGGGCATCATCTACATTTAAAGACATGTTGGCATTCACAGGAGATGGGTTTAAAGCTCTGGTTTTATAAATACCGTCATTCAGCTCATATGCTTTTGAAGCAAGCTGGCCGAGATGTTTAATATTGGCGGTAGAGCTTAATAACTTTTCATTTTTACTGCTGTTGTACCCAAAAAACTCAGGTTTGGTATGAACAGCCTTGAGCTCAATACAAATATCACTTACATTACTCCCATAGGTAAGCCGGATAGGCTGTTCTCCCGGCGGAAGCTTTCCAAAATGAAGAACTTCACCATCATAATAAAATTGCTCTCCATAGGTTTCAGCCAATCTGGCAAGATAATTATAATGAGTTTCTTTGTATTGGGCGCTATAGTTGATATAACTTGCATTTTTAGTATCTACTTTATAATCGTATTTACCTGAACCCAGGGTTTCTTTAATGACCCTGTCTGCAATAATGGAAGTATTAACTGCCTGGCTGCCTCCGAAACTTTGGGTATGCGGTGCTGAATCCATCAGAATTGTTGGGCTTTTCCCTTTCAATACAATATTCCCCAGACTGGCCTTTTCCTGGCTGAAGGCTACCTGTGTGATAAAGCCCACAAACGTCCTTTCAGGGCTTTCATTTTCGGCATCCTTATATTTGAAAACAACAGTTAAGCGTTTTCCTAAAAACTGTTGTGCCTCTTCCAGATTATGATCCTGTGTGTCCCCAAGACTGTCATGGGCCAGGGTAAGTTCGAAATTATGGTGTGTCCGTATGCTTTGCTGTAAACGGAAATGTTTGAAGTGCTTGATGATTTTACCTTCAATAACAATATCCAGCTTTACCACACGCTGGATACCTGCAATATGATTTTCAGCAATTTTATCTGCATTGGTCGTCTTATTTTTCATCGCATTTTTTTTGTGGTTAAGTCACTAAAATTAGAAATGTTTTGGATTATTTGTCTATATAAACTGTTAAATTTTAAAAATTGTAGTAGAAGTACGACTTTCTGTATCTGGAAATATGGTACATGTCATAGAACGAACTTTTTATTTACAGGATAATAAAGAGACAAAAAGACCATCCTTAAAAATAAGGATGATCATGTTTATTTTTTTGATAGACAAGATTAAGGAGTAGGCCACAGACCGTTATACTCGGAGCCTCCGTAACGGATAATTTCTGCACTCACAATGAATGTGATCAGCATACTATTACTATCAACAGCATCGAAATCTACTTCATGCTGAATAACATATCCGTTTTCCCAGCTTAAAGTAATCAGTGTTCCTTCTTCATGGGATTTGTTAAAGGTAACCTCTCCTGTGGTAGGTTTGTATTTCCCGTTTAATAAGCTTTCCAAAATATCAGCTTTTTCAGTAGCTTCCACGGTTATTTTAATCAATGCATTAGATGGATCCGATGCTACACGTCCGGATACATCGGTAGATCTTGATACACTGTAATGAAGGTTTAACAGTTTTTGACCTTCACCTCCGTTGAATTTTAAAATTCCTCTTGAGTTTCCTGCCATGATTGTAAATTTTATGGTTAATTAATATAATATGCTTTAGTAATTGTATTACAAATGTATATTTCTTTACTTAACTGTAAAAATTTTTAAAGGTAACTTTCAATTTTTGTCGTAGTTTTACGATTTGATGTCGTAATTCTACGACAATCCTACAGGATTAAAGGTAAATAATCTGGGTTTTAAGGACCTTTCTTCCCAAACTTTCCAGGATGTTTTTATATCCTTCGATCTGGGCTTCGTCCCTGGTTTTCTGCTCCCCTGTTTTAAAATCAACAATGATATATCCGTCTTCACTTTTTAAAATACGGTCGGGTCTGGAAATATGACTCTCTCCATTCATTGAGATCATAATATCCCGCTCATTGATCACTTCCCATTTTTCATCGAAAAACTCAGCGTAGGTCCGTACAATTTCCTGTAAAGTTCCCTGAATCTCATCTTTTTCTTCCAGGGTGATCTGACCTTCCAGAACATAGCCTTCCAAAACCCTGGCAATATCTTTTTCTGTATTGATTTTGGATAAAAGCTCATGGACGAAAAGCCCGATTCTTACTTTTTCGTTCCGGACCTGGTAATTTTTAGATGGCGTGGCAATCTTTATTGAAGTACTCTTTTCGTTGATATTTTTGAGATTGTGGATATTTTGTGTTTGAAAAGGTGAATTTTTATCTTTTGAATGTTTTTTCAGTATTTCCGGACGTACTTCATACAAGTCAAACTCATCTGCATCATTTGTATTCCTGGTTTTTAAAAAATCAAGCAGTTCAAGATTATTAGAAGTTTTGTTAGGTTTTTGGAGGTAGAAAAATAACTGTTCCACAGGCCTTGTGGTGGCAACATACTGAAGACATAGCCTGTCGATCAGGTTTTTATAGGCGTTTTTCTTGTTGAATGCCTGTATTTCTTCATCATAAGCCTCAAGATTTTTACTGAACTGGTTAATATTCACAGATTTTAATGCCTCATTTTCATGAGTATCAAACCAGTTGGTAAACTCATTGTCCCGGTTTTTGTTCATCATGGGAATAAAAACGATTGGGAACTCCAGTCCTTTAGACTTATGAATAGTCATAATCTGGATAGCATCAATATTTTCCGATGCCTGGATCGTATAGGACGACGCTTCCTCATCCCAGTATTTCAGGAATTCTTTTGTGCTTGCGCCTGCATTTTGGGTAAAATTAAAAAGCATTTCCAGGAAGTTTAAAAGAAAATCGGTTTCCTTATTCTCTACAGAAAATTCATTGATATAATATTCTACAAAATTATAAAGATTGAATCTCGGGAAATTATCCTGCTTAAGCTGAAGCGAATATTTTTGTTCAATAAACTGAAGAGTTTCCTCATGCCCCTGAATATCTAAGATTTCCTTCATTTCCAGTGTAAAATCCGCCATATGAATTTTACCCAGTGCATTCAGATAATACATCATCATGATCAGACACGGCTTGTTCTTAGGGTTAATTTCCCATCTCAGAAATTCAATAACTGCTTTTAAGGTATTGGAAAGTTCCAGGGTAAGTCCTTTATCAGAAATGGTTCTGATATTGGTTTCCTCTCCGCGGTAGGTCACTTTTAAGTTTCCCAGCTTTTGGGAATAACTGAAAATATCAAAATTTCCGCGGCAAAGAATCGTAATGTCAGAGAACTTAAAGCCATTATCCAGGCATTCCTGAATATCTTTTCTCATTCTTTCCGATGTATCATCATAGAATTCTTCGTTGGTGAGATTTTCGATGAGGTTTATTTTTACTCTCCCTTCAATCCCTGATTTCGGATTTTGTTCAGCATCAGTTCCAAAAATATTCCGGTGCTCTTCTTCCAGTCCTTCAGAATGAAAACGGTAAAGTTCGTTATTGAATTGAACAATATTCCTGGCACTTCTCCAGTTGTCTTTCAACACAAGCAGATCAGCTTCTTTGGGAGAAAATTCTTTTTTATTGATAATATCCAGCATCAGCTTGCTTTCGCCTCCCCGGAATCTGTAAATACTTTGCTTAGGATCACCCACTAAAGTAAAGGAAGTATATTCTGTAGAGACACTGTGATCCCTTAAGGGAACAAAATTCTGCCACTGCAATTCCGAAGTATCCTGGAACTCATCGAAGAAGTAATGCAGGAATTGCGCTCCTACTTTTTCGTAGATAAATGCAGAAGGCTCATTTTTAAGGTTTTCATTAATCAGGATATTAAACTTTGAAAGAAGAACCAGGTCATTCTCTATCTCAATTTTTTTGAGTTCGTCCTGAATGTCTTTGTTTACCTTCAGTGGAAGTAGGGCAGATAAAACTTTTTCTTTTTTTTGCGTTTCAATATGCCAGAGAATCAGCTGCATCCTGTTCTCCAGAAGCTGGTCCAGAATTTCCAGAATTTCAGACTCTTTATGTTTTGATTTTGAAGACGCGCCTTTTTTGTAATTATTAACTACGGATTCTTCCTGGGTAGTAGGGAAGGGGAAAGCGGGCCTCTTTTGCTGGTAAAAATCAATAACTTTGATGAAGAAGCCTCCGATCCCGTTTTTTCCCTGGGCAAAATCTTCAATCTCAATATTTCTGGATTTGAATAGATCTACAGATTTTACAGCAAGTTCTGCAGACTGTTTCTTATGGAGAATAATCTCTTTACGGAGAGTATTTTTTATATTTTCATAATGGGTATCATTAAAACTATTGTTGTTTTTCAGATGTTCATAATGAATATCTTTTACAAATTCCTTTGCAGAATCATAAAGGTTTTTGTTGAGGTTAATCCTTTCATTGTTTTCAAGGCTATAATCTACATAGTCCATGAAAGAATTGGAAATGGTTTCGTTCTCACCAATCTGGTCCAGCATTTTATCCACAGCCTCTATCAGAAACGGTTCAGCTTCTATTTCAAGATTAAAATTTTTGGCTAGGCCCAATTCATAGGAAAAGCTTCTTACCAATCTTGAATTAAAACGGTCAATGGTTCCGATGTTCAAGGTGGAATAATTATGGAGAATATAATCCAGCAGCTTTTTAGAACGAATGTGAAGCTCGTCAATGGTGATTCTCAAACCCTGATCTTCAAACGCTTTCTGAATATTTTTAAGATCTGCATTTTCTGCAAAATTATTAGCAGAGAAATTCCCCAGCCAGGACAAAATTCTTTCCTTCATCTCATTGGCTGCTTTATTGGTAAAAGTCAGGGCGAGAATATTCCTGATCGACTGTTGCTGATTAGGATACCGGAGACAGATCATCAGAAGTCTCTGAACCAGGGCATAAGTTTTTCCTGATCCTGCGGATGCGTTGATGACTGTATAAGAATTTTGCATTGTTAAAACTGGAATTGAGACTGCAAGTTAGCTAAAATTTAAAAGAAAATTTAACAATTATATCCGGCTATTTAACAGTTTTCAATGCAAAAATCAAAAAGAAATACTAAAAGGCGTTAACTGTGGTTAAACTTCTGGTGAACATTAAAAATAATTTTAGCTTTGTTTTATAAAAAATAACCTGTGAAACTTAAACTATTCTTTTTTTTATTCCTTATTTTTTGTATATCAGCCCAAGCCCAAAGTTATATTTTTGGTAAGGTAACTTCCGAAGACGGAGCCGAAATGCAGGATGTTACCGTGATCAATATCAGAACCGACGAAATGACAATGTCCAACAGGGATGGCCATTTTATGATTTCCGGCAGGGCAGGAGATGAACTCCGTTTTGTAAAAGCAGGTTATGACCGTTTGATGAAAAAAGTTACCCCGGAAAACGTACAATCTCCAATGAATATAACCCTTGTAAGAGGAACTATTCAGATTCCTGAAGTTGCAGTAAAACAAGGAATTACTGGTAATTTAAAAATAGATTCCAGAAATTTCGGGCCCTCCAGAAAAGTGGAAAAGCTTACTAAAGAAATCGACCGGTATATTGCACAAAAAACAGATCCCCGGGTACTGGCAGCAAGACCAGGAGAATTTGTACAGCCGAAAGGACAAGGATTTTCTATTGGAAAAGTGAAAGATAAATGGGATGATGTAGACCTGATGAAATATTTGCGGGCAAGCCTGGGTGATGAATATTTTACCGATCTTAAAATAGAAAAGCCACAGATTGATCACTTTATTTATTACGTTTTTGCCGGCGGATTTGAAAGAAAAAAAATATTGAAATATGGATTTTGCAGCGATGCGGATCTGAATAGATTTCAGCGTTTTGTACTGACAAGGATCTCTTCTTACAGAGCTCCTCAGACTCAAAGATAAGCGGAATGAAAACGTATAGTAAACAAAGCTTATGTACTGCTGTATTCCTAATATCCACCGCAGTATTTTCACAGCAAAAAATAACGGGAATCATTACCGATAACAGCAATATCAATATCAATCCTGTCTTGGTCCTAAATGTTTCCAAACAGCAAAGCGTATTTAGTGATGCTTCGGGAAAGTTTATTATAGATGCGGAAGAGAAAGATGAAATACGATTTGTAAAAGAAGGTTATTATCGCTCAGACAAGAAGATTTCGAATGAAGACTTCAATACGCCCTTACTTATTATTCTTAAAAAAAACGAAATAGAAATCCCGGAAGTGAAAATTGCCTATAAACCCACGGGAAACCTGGAAAGGGATAGCAAACACCTTGATGGATCAAGGAGGATTTCCGGCCTTAAATCAGACCTGGAGATATATATGAAAAGCCCGTTGAATGCACCATTGCCCGATCGATCGATCTCGAAAACTTTTAGGGGGCTTGATTTCAATGCGGGGCAGGTAGATGTTATGGGTGTATTAAGCGCAGCGGCGGGATTATTTAAAAAAGCTACAAAACCTAAAATTACAAAACCTACTTATAATGAAACACGGATCTTTATGACAAGGATAAGAAAAGAAATTAATTTTGATTTTCTAAGGAAGTACGGAATGGGAGAGGATGAGATTGATGCATTTCTGATGTATGCTGACGATACAAAGCAGCTGGCCAGAAAATACAGAAAAGATTTTAATAAATCCGTTGTAGAAGCTGAAATTAAAGAAGCCTTCGCTGAATATCGTAAAACCAATAAGATTGGAATGTAATTGGGTATATTAAAACTTTAATTAAGAAAGCCGGACGTGATTAAAAATATCAGAAATGCATATGAAGGGAAAATGTTTTTTTTCCTGGTTTTTATTTGCAATTGTTTATTTTCCCAGCAAATAGTTACGGGGAGAACTATTGATGATAATGGAGAAAGTTTAAGTGCCGTAACAATTATCAATATGGCTACAGATAAAAAGGTATATTCCAACTCACAGGGTGAGTTTTCTATTGAAGCTTCCGCCAATGATGAATTGAGATTTGTAAAAGAAGATTTCAGAAGGGTCTCCCGCAGAGTCCTTACAGATGGAATTAATTCTCCATTATTGATTACTCTTTTCCAGATTCCCAAAGAAATCGGGGAAGTGAAAATTGTAAAAAAGCTAACCGGGGATTTGAATGAAGATTCCAGAATAGTTGCAAAAACAGATAAGGGAGAATTGGTAAGAAATGCAGTTGGGCTGCCACAACCTGTGGGAAAGATGAGAGAAAAGCCGGCAGAAGTAAAACAGGTCTTATTACCTATCCTTTTGGGAAACCTGAATGTACAGGGAGTATACGACCTTATCAGTGGAAAAGCCCGGCGGCAGAAGAGATTATACAGATATGATGATTTGCAGGAACATATCGCCTGGATCCGAAACAGGGTAGAAGACGAATATTTTACAAAAGCAGGAATTCCGGCCGACCGGATTTCGGAATTTATTGAATTTTCATTTGGAGCTAAGCCTCAGGTAAGAACTTATGTAAAGGGCAGGAATGTATCGGGCGTTTTGCTCAGGCTGGAAGAAACTATCCCGCTTTACCTTGATAGAATGGCCAAGGGAAGTAATGTTAAAAAATCTTAAAATTTTGGAATAGTAATTGATGCTTTACAATTGAAATCAATCAAATCCACAAATTCTATGAATAAAAATATTATTGCAGTAGCAATAGCGGCTTTAGGCTTTATCATAGGTCTCGGTTTTTTGGGCAATGCTATCAAAAACAGGAATAAATCAGAAAATACAATTTCCGTTACAGGTTTAGGAACAAAACAGTTTACCTCGGATCTGATTACCTGGTCCGGAAGCTTTTCTAAAAATAATATTGACCTGAAATCAGCCTATGATGAGCTCGCATTAGATCGGAAAGTTATTAATGACTATCTGCTCTCCAAAAAGATAAAGCAAAATGAAATTGTATTTTCATCCGTAGATATTCAAAAGCAGTTCAGAAGCTATAATGATGCTAACGGCAATTACGTGCAGGGTGAATTTTCAGGATACAACCTTACCCAGAAAGTTTCTATTGAAAGTAAAGATGTTGCTTTAATCGAAAACCTTTCCCGGAATATTACCGAAATTATCAATCGGGGAATAGAATTTACTTCATCATCCCCTTCTTACTTTTATACTAAGCTGGCTACTGTAAAGCAGGAGATGATTGCCAGTGCTACGAAAGATGCAAAAGAGCGCGCAGAGAAAATTGCGCAAAACTCGGGAAGCAGCCTTGGAAACCTCAAAAAGGCAACAATGGGCGTGATCCAGATTACAGCACCCAATTCAAATGAAGACTATTCTTACGGAGGAACCTTCAATACTTCATCGAAAGAAAAAGAAGCCAGTATTACGATAAAACTGGAATATGAAGTAAACTAAGAAGTTAAAAAAAAGTCATTGTATATCAATAGAAACGGCTTTAGCCCGTTTATTAAAAAAGAATCCTTCTGGCTTTAGCCAAAACTTAAAAAAATATAAAATGCCGGAGGAATTCCGGTGTTTATATTTTTTTAAGGATAAACAATATTATAAATCTCATTTTTAATCTCTTCTACATTTTCAGGAGAATAATTGGCAAGGAGCCATAAAGGTAAAGATTTCTTTCCCTCTCCATAGCTTGGCTGTACATAAGTGCTGTCAATCAGGCTAAAGCTGTTTCTCTGATAGAAAGAATAGCGTCTCTCAGCATTTTCGTTAAGATTTGCAGGCTCAATTTCCAGGATAATGTTTGGATAGCTTTCCAATAAATGTCCCATAATATGTGAACCTAATTTTTTGCTCCTGAAAGCCTCAAACACTTCAAAATGTTCTACAAAAACAAAAGAACTGAGCTCCCATAAAATGAGATAACCTACCGGTTGAGACTCATGAAGGACAGACATTACTTTTGCCCGGGCATTTGAAAATAAGGTCAAAAACAGTTCTTTGCTTCTTTGCTCGTCAATAGGGAATGTGTTGATATAAGACGCATAGATTTCCTGGACTCTATGGTCCGCTGCAGAAGTAATAGGTGAAAATTCCATAATTATAAATCAAAAACGCTTGGCCTTCTGGTAATAAAAATATCTTTAATCCAAAGTGTGAATGCCAGACCCAAGTAAATTAAAAAGAAAAAGCCTGCTGTGGCAAAAGTGGAATAGATGAAGAAGACTCTCAGTTTAGAAACGGGAATCCCTAGTTTAGCCCCCATTCTTGTCAGTACACCAAACCATTCTCTCTCCATTTTATGACGGATGTTATCAAACATTTCAATTTTCGTTTAAAAGTTTAAATCCAATACTGCAAGTTAAGCAATTTTTTTCTTCACAGGCATTTTTATGATGATAAATCAGGCTCTGACTTTCTAAAGCGTTATTTACATGTATTCCCAGATTTTTCCAGCCTGTGACGACTGAATTTTTTTCTGCAGAAATTTGCTCATAAAATTCCATGATCTCGTCAGTAATTTCTTCACGATGATATCTGTGGTAAGCATATTTTAAAGGAAGAACTGTGTTTAAAATCAGAAGATCAATAAAATCCCGGCTTAATATTTTAGGCTGAGCTTTTGACAGGGTCCCGAAATTAAAATGATAATCCCAATACTCCGAAGCTTTTACAGACTTAAAAATGCTATACCATTCATCGGTATGATGTGCATGGATTATTTTTGAAAATAAATTTTGGTGCCGGCTATAAAGGTCAGCCAGTTGAGATAGACGAATTGTTGGAAAATTAGGCGGTCTTAACCTTAAAAATTTAGGATAAAACTGAAGGTCTGCAATATTGAATTTTGCCTTAATAAATTCAAATTCCCTCTTCCATATTTTCATTTGCCCGTCCTGAGGAATATTCAGCCATCCGGCAATACCGAAAAATAACGCTTCCAGTTGTAAAGGGTTCAGCCGGATTTTATTGATGATACTGTAATCGACACTTTCTGCGATCTGTCTGAAAATAAAGGCATTTACTTTTAAGCCGAAAGAGTAGGCAAAACTGTGAAATAAAACGGCTTCAAAATTATTTTTATGCACAATGAGCTGCTCTTCAAGCTCCAACGATTTTTCATCCAGCTTTTTCAGAATATTCTCTTCATGGAAATTGACAGGGATTTTTGTATTATCAAAAATATTTTCGCAGGCAATGAACTGATTTTGCGGTAAAAGCTTTTCATACTTCCACAGTATGCTTTCATCAATATAATTTTTCAGTTCAAGAGCAGGAACATTCCTGCCGGTAAGTTCGTTGATTTCCAAATCATGTTCGAAAACAACATGCAGAATAATATTCTGGTAATTTGGATCCCGGGAATGGTTATGGAAAATCCAGTCGGAAGACCGCACGTGCAGCTCTATATTTCCGGCAAGGATAAGGCCATTGAATTTGATTTTGGCATCCAGAAAATCCGGTCCTGCATTTTTATTCCATTTTCCGAAATGGATGATCTCAACGGAATTGCCTTCAATATCCTTGAAGTCAAAATGTTTGAAAACCTTATAGTTCCAAAGATATTGAAGCAATTTTTCCGTCATAAGTGTGACGGTAAATATAAAGAAATATTATACTTTCGTCAGCTCTTTCTTAAAATTTTCTATCGTTGTCCTATACATTTTTTCATAGATAGGAAGAATGTTTTTCAAATCGAATTTTACCGCCTGATCTTTCGCGTTTTGCTTCATTTTGGTTAAAAGCTCTTCATTGCTCAACAATTTAATGGTGTAGTTACTCATAGCTTCCACATTTCCGATTTCTGCTAAAAATCCTGTTTCCCCCTGTATATTTACTTCCGGAATCCCGCCTGCATTGGAGCTGATGACCGGAGTATAAGCCGCCATAGCTTCAAGGGCTGCCAAACCGAAACTTTCCTGCTCTGAAGGAAGCAGAAATACATCCGAAAGCTGAAGAATCTTATAAAGATCATTTACTTTTCCTAAAAGACGGATTTTGGAAATAAGATCCGGATTTTCTTCCAGGAACTGATTCACCTTTTCCATATCAGGACCCTCTCCGATGATAATCAGTTTTGATTTTACTTTCTTCTCTACGTTTTTAAAAATCTGCAGAACTTCGTCCACTCGTTTTACAGGACGGAGATTAGACACATGGATCAATATTTTCTCATCAGGATTCGCAAACTGGGTTCTCTGGCATTCAGAGCAGTCATCAAATTCAGAATTGTCAATAAAATTGGTAATCACCTGGATTTCCTTTTTGATATTGAAAAACTGAAGAGTATCTTTTTTCAGACTTTCAGAAACTGAGGTGATAGCATCCGATTTGTTGATGGAAAACTCTACTGCATGCTTATAACTCGGATGTTGCCCCACAAGGGTAATATCTGTTCCATGAAGGGTGGTTACAAGCGGTATGTCATTATGATCCTCCTGAAGCATCTGCTTAGCTGTAAATGCTGCATATGCATAAGGGATAGCATAATGGGCATGAAGCAGATCCAGTTTATAAAGGTTGACAACCCGGTATATCATTGAGCTCAACGCAATATCATAAGGTTGATACTGGAAAAGCGGATAAGTCTGAACATTCACCCGGTGAAAGAAAATATTAGGATTCGTAATGTCTAATCTTGCAGGAAGTGCAGAGCTTATAAAGTGTACTTCATATCCTTTATTGGCAAGGGACATTCCCAGCTCTGTTGCTACAATTCCGCTTCCTCCGTAGGTAGGATAGCAAAGTATGCCTATTTTCATTAGATTATTGTTGTTTTGATGTTGTTATAAGGCAGGGGTAAAATCTATTCCCATACCTGCTTTTAACTGGTCGTTTACCAGTACAGGAAGCTTACCCCATATTTTTGTTTTTCCGTTTAATGCATCAGCTGTGGCGTTCATTGAATCATCATTGTTTTCATAGGCTACAAGCACTGTTGAAACATTTGAAATATCAATATCCTTTAAAGCATAAGCGCTTCCAAACACAGTAAGAATCACATTTTGATTTTTAGTAAGATCAGCAAGGACTTTTTTTGACTCCGTTGATATCTTATAAGGCTTGTAAGCCGTTGAATTATCCTTATGGAAACCAACAATCACGGTAGATCCTGCGGGAATTGTATTGATCTCAGCGGCTTTTTTAATGATGACGTTGGTACCCAATCTATTGGCAAAAGTCTGGTACGGAGCTTCCTCCAAAGGAATATAGTATACCTGTTTTCCGGTGATGGGAAGCAGTTTTTTATCATCCTTTAATAAAGTTAAGGCGTTGGAATATAAATTTTGAACTAATGCCTTATGAGAATCATTATTAAGGTCAGCATTGATATTTTCCGGATTTTTCGGGGTGTACTGGGTAAGCCCCAGAAAATATTTGGTTAAAAGTATTTTCTTGACACTTTCCTCCACTCTGGATTGAGGAATTTCTCCCTTGTCAATTGCTTTTTGAATTAATTTTTTTCCTTCGGAAACCCCTTGGGAGAACAGCATAATATCATTTCCTGCTTTAAATGCCATTGCATCCAGCTCACCCGGTTTATACTTATTGGCTACGGCTCCCATATTCAATGCATCCGTAATAATTAAACCCTTATATCCCAATTTATCTTTCAATACTCCTGTAATGATGTTTTTAGAAACAGAAGCCGGAATTCCTTTTCCTGATTCTAAACTTGGTACATATAAATGCGCCACCATTACACCTCCGATTCCCTTATCCATTAATTCCTTAAAAGGAGCAAGTTCTACTGCTTCAAGCCTGTCCAGAGAATGAGAAACTACCGGAAGATCAAGGTGAGAATCCGTACTGGTATCACCATGACCGGGAAAATGTTTAATAGCCGCCAGTATATTGTTGTCCTGAAGGCCATTAGAATAGGAGAGGGCAGAGCTGATGACGTTGGATACCTCAGATCCAAAACTTCTGTTCCCGATAATAGGATTATTCGGATTGGTATTCACATCAACTACCGGAGCGAAATCCCAATTGATTCCCATTCTGTGGCAGTCTTCTGCAATTTTTGCAGACATCTGATAAACCAGGTTTTTATCCTGGATAGCTCCCAATGTCATGGCCCATGGAAATTTATGGGCGGTTGCAATCCTCTGATATAATCCCCATTCCGCATCCATTCCGATCATTAAAGGGACTTTGGACTTTTGCTGGAATTCATTAACCAGATTGATCTCCCTTGCCGCATCATCCTGCATCAGGATTAAACCACCGATTTTATCCTGTGTCACAATATTTCTGACCTGATTGATATAGTCTTCACCCTTGTTGGTATACAACGCCACGATAAAGAGCTGGCCCAGTTTTTCATCCTGAGAAAGATTTTTGTACGTTTTATCCACCCATTGCTGAGCTTTTTTCAAATCTTCTTTAGTTGCATTTTTAGGTTGGTACTGAGCCTTAACCTTAGGACTTACCAATGCTGCAATAAAGAGTGAAGTATATATTAGTTTCCTCATGACTTTTTGAATAAGAACAAAAATACGATTAAAAAAATGACGAAAACAACGTTTTTGAAATTTTTGGTATATGATTTGAATACGCAATATAAATAATAACTAAACTTTATAAAAATGAAAAAAATTCTTCCATTTATATTACTAGCAGGTATTGGTTTTTTATCTTATAGCTGTGATAATAGTGATGATAATGTAGTGGTACAGGATAATCCTTCTCCAATGAGAGACATTACAGGAACTTTCACCGGAGCCAATAATGCTGACTGGACTATCCATCAGGGTATTGATGCGTCATCTAGCCAGGTAGTTCTTGTATATAGAAACGAAAATTCAAATTCAAACCTTTCTGCAAAATGGCAGCTTATTCCAAAAACTTACTTCCTGACTAATGGCAGAGAATTGGATTATAACTATACTTTCAATGCAGGAAATATAGATATTACAACCCGTGCGAATTTTGATCAGAATACAATGACGAATGTGGAAGCAAATACCTATTTGAATAATCAGACATTCAGAATTGTACTTATTAAGACCGCTGCAGCTAAAAGTGCAACAGCTCCTGTTGATTACAACGACTATAATGCCGTGGTGAAATATTATAATCTTAATGATTCTAATGTTCCTTCGACAAAAGTAAAGTAAGAAATATCTTTTCAGTTTTTTATAATTAAAAAAAGCTCCGGGAGAATTCTTCCGGGGCTTTTGATTGGTAGACAAAAAATGGAATAACAGACAACAGGATTTGAATGATTCCTTGCGTAACCAATATCTGATAAAAGAATGTATCCTTTGCCGGATAACTTTTTTAAATAAAAAAGCTTCAGTTTTTTCTGAAGCTTTTATTTATTTAATTGTCATTGTCATCCAGGAGATGTCCAAAGAAATCTTTTTTGGTTTGCAGGTAGCCTTTACTTATTTCATTCGCAGGAATCTGTAATGGTATTCTTGAATTAAGATGAACATTACTGTCCACCACATACTTTACCTTTTCAGGGTTATTGGTCAAAAGGTTAATATCTTTCACTTCCAGTACGTTGAGGATTTCAATCGCTACGCCAAAGTTTCTGTCATCGGCGGGAAGTCCTAATTCAAGGTTGGCCTGTACGGTGTCCAGTCCTTTTTCCTGTAGCGAGTATGCTTTTAGCTTATTGATGATTCCGATATTCCTACCTTCCTGGCGAAGGTAGATAATGATCCCTCCGTTTTCATGAATGTATTTCATTGCAGCATCTAATTGCTGGCCACATTCACATTTTTTTGAATGGAAAACTTCTCCTGTAATGCATTCCGAATGAAAACGGACATTGACTGGTTTTGAGAAATCTGTATTTTCTGCCACGATAGCCATGTGGGGCATCCAGTCGTTTTCATTTTCGGAGAAAGCGATCATTCGGAATGTGCCGTGTTCTGTAGGAACATTGGCTTCCGCCTGAATTTTAATCATTGATAGTTGAATTAGTTTTTAACTTCCTGGTAAAGCATCTTCAATAACAGAAACATTGGTTTTTAAACGAACCAGGTATCTGTTGAGAACTTCGTCATCATCTTTGTCCAGTTTCTGTCTTGATTTCTGAATTTTTTTATAAGATTTTTCGAAGCTTTTAAGGGCTCTGCTTTTGCCTGTAGAATTATTGGCATCGATAGCATATAAATAATTCTGAAGGCTGTATTTCAAACTGGTTATCTCTTCGTTTAGTCCGTCATTCTTGAATTTTGGAAAAGTTGAAATCAGATTTGAAATTTCAGAAGCGTTTACATTTTCTTTAATGTTAATGTTAAAACTCTTCTTTGAGCCTCTGTCAGAATCAGAGCCTTTTGTTTCACTATAAAAATTATTAGACAGCGGGGAAAGGTTAAACTTCTCCGTTGCGCAGGAAGATGTTAATAGTATCAGTACTCCAAAAAAAACTAGTCTTTTCATTTCTGTTGCCCTTTTTGATAAAGGATTGGGTTAAGACTTTCATCGTTATACATTTTCATTTGTTTGTATACTTTCATCTTAACGTCACCGTTTTCAATATCAGTAAGCAACTGATCTATAGAAGTTGATAGGTCCTCTTTCTGAGCAAGCAATACATCCAGTTTTGCCTGGCAATTGTTTCGGTGCTCTTCAGATGCGGATTCTCTATTGGCTTCTAATGACATATGATAAACCTTCAATGCAAGAATAGATAGTCTGTCTACAGCCCAGGCGGGAGTTTCGGTATTTATTTTTGCGTCAGATTTCGGAGTTATATTTTCAAACTTATTAAGGAACCAGCTGTCTATATATTCTACCAGATCAGTTCTTTTCTGATTGGAAGCATCTATAGTTCTCTTCAGTTGAAGAGCCTCAACCGGATCAATATTTTCATCTCTAATAATATCTTCCAGATGCCATTGAACGGTATCAATCCAGTTCTTTGCATACAAAATCCGTTCCAAAGTATCTTTTTCGAATGGGTTATTAATTAGAGCGTTAACGTCATCAGACACGTGATAGTCTTCAATACATTGATTGAAGACTTTCCATGCAGTCTCAGTGAAATTCATTAATTCTAAGGAATTTAGTTACCGGAAGGGTTGTTGTTATTCGTAGAAGACGTTTTATTCTCGGAACCTGGTTTGTCTTCTTCCTTTACCGCATCTTTAAATTCTTTAATTCCTGAACCTACCCCTCTCATAAGTTCCGGAATTTTCTTTCCTCCAAATAGTAATACCAAAAGTATGGCTACGATCAGGATATGCTGCCAAGATAAGGCAAGTATTGTTAGTGTATTCATCTCTTAAAATTTTTGCAAAGTTACGCTTTTTTTAATATGAAATCCAACCTAATGGATCAACTGGTGTACTTCCGTTCCATACTTGGAAATCAAGCGTATAAGCACCGTCGAAATCCTGTGCAACAGTTCCTACCGGAGTACCTGAAGAAACCTGTTGCCCTTTGGAAACGCTCACACTTCCTAAGTTGGAATAGATCGTAAAATAGCTTCCGTGTTTAATGATAACGGTTTTCGTTCCATCATTATTTGCCAATACGGAAGATACAGACCCGGGATATACCGATTTTGCACGTGTTCCTGAAGGTACGGAAATTTTAATACCGTTATTTTCCTCTGTGATATTTTTGAACACAGGGTGTGGCTGTCTTCCGAAGCGGTGGGTAATTTGCCCGGCCCTGTCTGCAGGATAACCAAGTCTTCCTCTGTTTTCTGCAAAGCTGTTTCCTGATGCTGTAGAAACACCATAGTTGGTCATCGCTTTAGATTCCGCCGCTTTTTTGTCTTCTTCTTTTCTCTTGGCCAGCGCCAGTTCAGCAGCTCTTGCCGCCTCTAACTTGTTAGCTGCTTCTTTAGCTTTTGCGGCAGCCTCATCGGATGCTTTTTTAGCAGCTAATTTTCTGGCTTCATCTCTTGCGTTGGCTTCTGTTCTTGCTGCTTCTTCATTACGCTTTCTTTCTTCTTCAGCTCTTTTAGCAGCCAGCTCAGCGGCTCTTTTAGCTTCTGCCTCAGCTATTCTTCTTTCTCTTTCCAATGCCTCTGCTCTTGCTTTAGCTTCTGCCTCAATTCTTGCCTTTTCCCTTTCGGCAGCAAGTTTTGCTAAACGTATTTTCTCCGCCTCAGCCTTTTTTCTAGCTTCTTCTTCAGCTTTTGCTATCCTGATTTCTTCAGCAATAATGGCCCTGATCTGCCCTTCGAGAGCTTTGGATTGTACCTGTTTCTGCTTTAATTCGGCAGTCAGCTTGGATTCGTTCTTTTTGAATTCGGCGACAAGCTGTTCTTTCTGCGCTCTTTCTGCATTGATTGTTGCCAGGTCTTTCTGCTGGGTCAACAAAAGATTTTCTTTCTCTTTTACAGAATTCTGTCTTTGAGCAATTGTTTTTTTGATCTGGTTGGCGGCATTTGTGATTTCAGCTGCTTTTTTATCCTGATAGTCAGCATATTGTTTTAAATACTGTACTCTCCGGATAGCTTCCCCCAGATTTTTAGAAGAAAGAATGAAAGTCACTTTATTCTGAACGCCTTTATTTTTATAAGCATTTACCAGTACTTCAGCATAATTTTTTCTGAGAACAGCCAGTTCCTTATTTTGCCGGTTGATCTCAAGCTGACGTAAGTAGATGTCATCTTCAATAAATCTCTTTTCTTTTTGAGTATTATTATAGACCTTTTCTCTCAAAATTAATTTTTGATTGACGCTGGTAAGGTAGGCTATAGAAAGTTTAGATTCGCTTCTGGTTTTAGCTAAATCCGTATTTATTTGTGCAATTTGTTTTTTAAGTTCGGCATTCTGCTTCTGCAACTGTTCTTTTTTCTGTTGCCCCTGATGGAGTCCGAATATAAGAACACCTATTAAAAAGCTAAATTTTTTAATCATTTAATCTCAATTTTCTTATAACTGGATGGTACAGAATAAGGTGTTTCCATCCTCGAAAAGTCAAATTTCGTATTTTCCAGTAAGATTTGACTCGATTTTGAGCCTTTTATAATTATTTTAACATTTTTCGGAAGCCGGATTCCGTTATATTCATTCCAGTCACTATAAGAGATTTCCAACTCATCTGCAGACAAAACATCCTTCAGATTGACAGTTAATAAGTCATAATTAGTGTCATACTGTAAGGCAATTTTATACTCCCTGGTTTTTTCATCAGTAACGATTTTCTGGCTGGTATTGGAAACCATTTTATATCCCTGGGCATTTTGAGTTAATGTAAATTGTGAATCGTTGATCTTTACAAAAGTTCTTCCGAGCAGAATGTTCTCCAGTGATTTGTAATCAATAAAGTTAACGTTCAACAGATTATTAAGGTAATCAAAGTCCGAGTCAATATATGTTTTATTTACCTTATCCTGACCTTTGATCCCTTCAGGAGTTGCAATTCCCCTGGCAGCATTGATGAATAAAGCCCTTAGGTTCATCCATACCTTTTTATCATTTTCAATATAGATGGTAGCGTCCAGAGTAGGTACATAGCTGCCTGTTTCGACCCGTACTTTACTATCGATCTTAATCTGGTCAAACTTAGGCTTGATCAATACATGCTCGTAAAAAGTAAGTTTATTTCTTACCGGTTCGTTTACATCTTTGGGATTTCTGTTATCTTCTGTAGTGATGCTGTCCCGTGTATTTGCCGATTCATTTTTAACGGCATTACGGGTCTTACATGACGAAAGGGCAAGAAGCAATAAAAGGAATGGAATCCAGTTTTTCATGTATTTATCTTTTTAAAAATACGTTGCAATATTAACGCCAAACCACACAAAAGATTTTGTGTGGTTTGATTATATCTTGTTTAAGTTAATTAATTTCTAAATTTATTTATTTGGATAGAAAATCTAAAACTGAATAGTCTCCCAAAGAAATTTCCCTTGCTACTCCAAAGTATTGTGCAGAATTACCAATCATTGAGTTGGAAAGATTTCCGTGATTGATCCTTGTATTTTCCTGAATCAAAGAGTTCTCTATATTGGAATTTACAATCACCGTGTTATTTCCCAATGAAACTCCGGGACCTACTTTTGAATTAGAGATTTTCACATTTTCTCCAATAAAACACGGTGGAATGATTAACGAGTTTTCAATCACAGCTGAAGCAGGATATTGTCCCATCTCTTCTTGTTCATAGGCAAGGATTTTACTGTTGGTTTCCACTGTGGCATTTTTATTACCACAATCCATCCAGTCGTTTACTTTTCCAAGAGTAAATTTAGCTCCTTTTGTCCGAAGATTTTCTAAAGCTGTTGTCAATTGGTATTCACCTCCGTTTTTAATATCATTTTCCATGATATAATTGATTTCCTCCATCAGCTTTTCGGCACTGTTGAAATAATAAATACCAATGATGGCAAGGTCTGAAACAAAAGTTTTAGGTTTTTCAACAAAATCTGTAATGAAGCCGTAGTTGTCTAATTTTACTACTCCAAAAGCAGAGGGATCCTCCACACTTTTTACCCAGATAACACCATCTGAATTTTTGTCCAGCTGGAAGTCAGCGCGGAAAAGTGTATCAGCAAAGGCTATTACAACATCCCCTTTCATAGATTCTTCAGCACATTTTATGGCGTGGGCAGTTCCCAAAGGATCATTCTGATAATAAATACTTCCTTTTGCTCCCAGTTTCTCAGCAATCTGAATAAGGGATTTTTCGATCTCAGGGCCAAAGTCTCCGATGATAAAAGCTACTTCTTCAATTTTTTCCCCTGCCACTTTCGCTATATCTTCCACCAGTCTTTGTACGATAGGTTTTCCGGCAATTGGGATAAGAGGTTTTGGAACGGTCAGAGTATGTGGACGTAATCTGGAGCCGCGTCCAGCCATCGGAACAATAATTTTCATAGATGATGTATAAGTAGTTTTTGTTTAAATGTTATTTATATTTTTGTTAAAGATACTCATTAAAATATTTTTAAGGTTTGTCTTTAACAAATCTGTTATATTGTAAGCTTAATTATCAAAATAGAGACCAAAGTTAACTTTTTCTCACTTTTGATAATAACATATCTTTTTCCGTATAAATGAGAGTCCCGGCATACAGGATAAACAGCAGGTTCCCGATCCAGAAATTATAGTCAAAGAAATAAACGATGGCAAAACTGAAAGCCATCAAAAGTCCCAGGAATATTGTCATTTTTCTGATACGGTAAGGAATGGGGTAATATTTCTGACCAAGCAGGTAAGAGGTGATCATCATAACAAAGTAGGCGATAAAAGTTACCCAGGCTGAAACCATAAACCCGTATTTTTTAAGAAATATGAGGTTTAAGGCAATTGTAAGTCCGGCTCCCAGCCAGGAAATTACCGTTCCTACTTTAGTCCTGTCAGTCACTTTATACCACGTTGAAAAATTATAATAAATACCAAAACAAAGATTGGCAATCACAATAATAGGGATGATATCAATAGCAGTCCAATAAGAACTGTTCGGGATCAGGATCTGTTTCAGCCAGGAAATATTGGCTATGATCCCCATTGCAACTGTAGAGGCAAAGAACGTGAAATATTCTGTTACTTTTGCATAGGTGTTTTTAGCATTGTCATTATTCATCTGTTTGAAGAAAAACGGCTCAATACCCATTCTGTATGCTGTAACAAATAAAGTCATTAAAACGGCCAATTTGTAACATCCGCCATAAGCTCCGGCATCTTCTCCCGGAATATAATAAATCTGGATAGCCTTGTCAAAATTTTCATTAAACATAAAAGCCAGACCGGCAATCATAACCGGCCATGAATATCTGATCATTTTCCTGAAAAGATCTGCCGAGAATTGAAACTGTACTTTGAAAACAACCGGCAGAAGCAAGACAAAACCCAAGAAGCTGGCTGCAAGGTTACTGTAAAAAGGAAATGAAACCTTCTCCTTCAAACCGAAGTCCTGTGATACACTGAAAGGAATATACAGGAATAAGGCAATTGTAATAATAGTTTGGAAAAAAGATTGTAAAACCCGTACCAGGGAATATTTTATAGGTTTATTGTTATATCTCAGCCATGCAAAAGGAATGACGCACAGGTTGTCAAAGAAAGCAATCCATGCAAACCAACGGATGTATTCCGGATTGGAAGAATACTCCAGAGTATCGGCAATTGACTGGCTGAAAAGTAAACAACCTAATAAGAAAAAGGTAGACAGTCCGAACAAAAACCAAAAAGATGTGTTGAATGTTTTCTTTTCGTTTTCTTTTTCCGCTGAGAAACGGAAGAACGCTGTTTCAAATCCGAATGACAACATAATGTTGACAAAAGAAATCAGTGCATAAAGATTGGAAAATTTAGCAAATTCTGTATTTTCAATCTGGTTAATATATAAGGGGTTGAGTATGAATAAGATGACTCTTGGCATGATTGCCCCAATTCCATATATAATAGTCTCGTTGAGAAGTTTTTTCAAAATGTGAAATTTTATGCAAATGTAAATATTTAGAAATTGATTTTTCAGGAGTGACCATAAAATTCATTCATAAACCTTAATTTTGTTTTTTATAAAAACCGGATATTGATGGTTAGAAATGAGTATGTCATTTTAACTGTAAATTGGTAGCCGGCTTCCGTAATCTAAATCTAATTTCTACGTAAAAAATGAAAATCCTTATCAAAAATGTACATATCGTAAACGAAGGGCAGGTCTTTGAAAGCGATGTCTTAATAGAAAATGACCTGATTTCTAAAATAGGTTCCGGTATTTCTGAAGATGCTGATCAGATTATTGACGGTTCAGGAAAATATCTTCTTCCCGGTGTAATTGATGATCAGGTACATTTCCGTGAGCCGGGATTAACCCACAAGGGCGATATTGAAAGTGAATCACGAGCTGCCATTGCAGGAGGAATTACAAGTTTTATTGATCAGCCCAATACGGTACCTAATGCCGTTACTCAGGAATTATTGGCAGATAAATACGAAATTGCATCTCGGAAAGCTTATGCGAATTATGGCTTTATGATGGGAGGAACCAATGATAACCTGGAAGAGGTTTTAAAAACAAATCCAAGAAATGTTCCCGGCATAAAATTGTTTCTGGGCTCATCCACAGGAAATATGCTGGTAGATAACCCGGCAACGCTTGAAAATATCTTCAGCAATACCAAAATGCTGATTGCTGTGCATTGTGAGGATGAAGCCACTATTAAGGCTAATACCCAAAAGTACATCAATGAATATGGGGAAGATATTCCGGTTAAGTTTCATCATCTGATCCGAAGTGAAGAAGCGTGCTATAAGTCTTCATCAAAAGCTATAGAACTAGCAAAAAAAACAGGTGCAAGACTTCATGTATTCCACCTTTCTACAGCTAAGGAAATGGAACTTTTCAGAAATGATATTCCTTTACAAGATAAAAAAATTACGGCTGAAGTATGTGTACATCATCTGACTTTTACCAACGAAGATTATGAAACCAAAGGAGGCCTTATCAAATGGAATCCGGCAGTAAAAACCCAGAAAGACAAGGACAGCCTTTGGGAAGCGTTGCTGGATGACAGAATTGATGTAATTGCTACGGATCACGCACCTCATACTGCGGAAGAGAAAAATAACGTTTATACAAAATGCCCGTCAGGAGCTCCTTTGGTACAGCACTCACTGGTCGTGATGCTGGAAAACTATAAAAACGGGAAAATTTCTCTTGAGAAAATTGTTGAAAAGATGTGCCATAATCCGGCTATACTGTTCAGGGTGGAAAAAAGAGGCTTCGTAAGAGAAGGTTACAAGGCAGATCTTGTATTGGTAGACCTTAACGCTGATTGGACGGTAGCTAAAGATAATTTACTGTATAAATGCGGATGGAGCCCGTTGGAAGGAATGAATTTCCATTCTAAAGTAACCCATACCTTTGTAAACGGACATCTTGTGTATGATAATGGTAAAATTGCAGATGAAAAATTCGGTGAGCGTTTGCTTTTTGAAACAAGGGATTAAGAAAATATAAAATCAACAGAAGCGGGCTTTAGCCCGCTTTTTTAATGTGAAAATATTCATCGGCTTTAGCCAAAACCTGGCAATGGAAAGAAATAGATACTTTCTTCTGGTTGAAACAAATTTTCAATCTAAAATCTTTTCGCTTTATTTCCCATGTAAAAAGTTAGCTTCCCTCCATTCATAATCTCAGAATGCTTCAGTGTAAAATTTTTGATTGCTCTTCCATTCAAAAGAACCTTCTGAACATATACATTCTTTGGACCTTGATTGATCGCTTCGATTTCAAAGGTTTTTCCATTTTCTAAATTCAGAATAGCATAGTCTACAGCAGGACTGCCGATGGCGTATTCATCAGAACCCGGAGCAACAGGATAAAAACCAAGAGAGCTCAGAATATACCATGCGCTCATCTGACCCGTGTCATCATTTCCTCCCAATCCGTCCGGTGTAGCCTTATACTGCATCTCTAAAATATGACGTATCTGTGCCTGTGTTTTCCAGGGCTGCCCGGCCCAATTATAGAGATATGCTACGTGATGGGCCGGTTCGTTTCCGTGAACATATCCTCCGATAATTCCTTCTCTTGTAATATCTTCCGTATCTGCAAAGAATTCATCAGGGAGATGCATTGTAAATAATTCATCCAGTTTGGAAGCCAATTTTTTCTTTCCTCCCATCATTTTGATCAGTTCATCAGGGTTGTGGGGAACGAAGAAGCTGTAATTCCATGAATTTCCTTCAATAAAGCCCTGTCCATGGGTGCTTAGTACATCAAAATCTTTCTTGAAGCTTCCGTCAGATAAACGGGGCCTCATAAATCCGATTGACGGATCAAAATTATTTTTCCAGTTTTCAGAACGCCTGATAAATTGATTATAAATTTCAGTTTCTCCCAGATGTTTTGCCAATTGGGCAATCGCCCAGTCATCATAGGCATATTCCAGGGTATTGGAGACTGAAGTTCCATTTTTTTCAGCAGGGATATAGCCTAAATCAATATATTGCCCGATCCCTTCATAACTTCTTTTGTTTGCTGTTTCCACACAAGCTTTCAGCGCTTCTTTAGGGTCGCCGTTATAATTTCCTTTGATAATAGCATCTGCTACTACGCTTACACTATGATAACCACTCATGCACCAGTTATCGTTGGCATAATGAGACCAGATGGGCAGCATTTTCATGGAAAACTGATTGTAGTGAGCCATCATAGACTTTACCATATCATTATTCCGTTGAGGCTGGATAATGTTAAAGAAGGGATGAAGAGCACGATAAGTATCCCACAATGAGAAAGTGGTATAATGGGTGAATCCCTCTGCTTTGTGAGTATTTTGATCTAAACCTTTGTATTCTCCATTCACATCCATGTAAGTGGTAGGATTAATGAAGGTATGGTACATGGCTGTATAGAAATTGATTTTTTCAGTTTCTGATCCTTGGATCACAATTTTATTTAATTCTTTATTCCAGCTTTCCTGAGCTTTGGCCTTGATCTGATCAAAGGATAAATTTCCGGCTTCCTTTTCAAGGTTTTCCAATGCATTGGCCTGGCTTACGGGAGAAATGGCCAGTTTGATTTCGATGGCTTCATTTTCCTGAGTGTCGAAATCAAAATACATTTTCAGGTTCCTGCCTGCGATTTCAGGAAAGTTTTTAGTCTGGTCGAATTTTCGCCAAAAACCCTTGTATACTTGTTTCTCATCATAGTTTTTTTGCCCGTATGATTTGAATGGTTTTGAGAATTTCATGGCAAAATAAACCGTTCTGGTTCTTGCCCAACCATTGGTCTGGCGGTATCCTGTAATGGTATTTTCATCTTCCACACGAGCGTAAGTCCATACATTTTTACCGTCATAATTATAAATTCCTGCCATCAGATCGAGGATAATATGAGATTGGTCAGACTTTGGGAAAGTATAACGATGGATTCCCACCCGTGGGGTTGCGGTGAGTTCTGCGAGGATATTATAATCATCCAGTTTTACTTTGTAATAGCCGGCTTCAGCCTTTTCGTTTTGATGGGAAAACCGGCTTCTGTATCCCTTTTCAGGATTTGAAGCAGTTCCGGGATTCAATTGAAGTGATCCGGTAGTGGGCATGATCAGAAAATCTCCCAGATCAGAGTGTCCCGTACCGCTGAAGTGTGTAGAGCTAAAACCTGTAATGGTTTTGTCTTCATAGCGGTAGCCTGCACAGTATTTATAAACTTCTCCATTATATTTGCCATTCAGTTCATAAGAAATGGTATCTGTTTCCGGGCTAAGCTGTACGGCCCCAAAAGGAGTAGTGGCTCCCGGATATGTATGCCCCATTTTCTCGGTTCCTATGAATGGATTTACATATTGGTAAAGTTTTTCGGATTTTTGTGCTTTCAAGGTCGGGGTAAAAAACACAAATGAAAGGAGAATAATAATTCCGGGATTTTTCATGAAAAGTAGATTATTAAATGATAAAATTAATTAAAAAATAAAATAATAATCCACTCTTGTTTCAATTTATGCAAACTATCGCTCGGAAAATCTGAAACCAATTCCATGCAGGTTTTCGATGACTATGTTTTCTTCATTCACAAAAACTTTTCTCAGCCTTGAAATGAAAACATCCAGGCTTCTTCCCATAAAATAATCGTCATCTCCCCAGATCGCTTTTAAAATATCCTGCCTTTTTACTACCGTATTTTTATGAAGGATAAAGTATAGAAGCAGTTCAGACTCTCTTTGGGTAAGGGTAATGGTGCCGGAAGAATCCTGTAAAGTATAATTTTGAGGGTCAAAGTCATATTTTCCGACTTTATATTGGGAAGGGTGGAGAATTGTTTTCTTTGAACGTTTTAAGAAAACTTCAATTTTCAGGATCAGCTCTTCGATGCTGAAAGGTTTTACCAGATAATCATCCGCACCAATCTTTAAGCCCTTGATCCTGTCTTCCTTCAAAGCCTTTGCAGAAATAAATATAATAGGGATTTCCGCATTTTTTTCCCGGATGTATTGTGCCAGTTCAAATCCGTTGATCTCTGGCATCATAATGTCCAGAAGACAAATGTCAAAGCTTTCGCTATTGAATGCTTCAAGGGCAGATTTGCCATCAGGATAGCAGAAAATTTCATAATAGCTTTCCAGGCTGTCCTGAATAAGGAAGGCTATTGTTTTGTCGTCTTCTGCATATAAGATTTTTGATTTCTCCATTACTAATTTAAACATTTAAAATGGTACAAACAGGCTAATGGTTATTCCCTTATCAGCGTTGTTTTCCACTGAAATTTTCCAGTTGTGCTGCTGAACTACCTTTTTTACATAAAACAGCCCTAATCCAAAGCCGTTTACCTCATCACTTTTTGTGGTAGGTACTCTGTAAAATTTATCAAAAATATGAGGAATATTTTTAGGAGGTATACCGATTCCGTTATCTTTAAACTTTAAATATAAGCCTTTTGAATCCTTAAAGGCGGAAATAATAATATGAGGTGCTGTATCACAGTATTTAATGGAATTATCCAGGATATTGTAAATGATATTGGTAAAATGAAATTCATCAGCAATGACAGAAACCGTGTCCCCGACTTCTATCCGGATCGTAAGATTTTCATTCTTATGCTTTATTGTGTCAGCAATTTCCGTAATGAATGGTAACAGAGTGATCTTTTGGAACTTTAATGAAAGTCCTGAAGCATCATTTTTAGCAATATTTAATATTTTTTCAATATGATGATTCAGTTTATAGCTTTGATCGGTAATAATGGATGTATAAGTCTGGAGTCTGGGATTCTCCTTTATTAGTTCCTGTTTTGTCAGGGCTTCCGAAGCCAAAAGAATGGAAGAAAGGGGAGTCTTGAATTCATGGGTCATATTATTGATAAAGTCCCGTTGAAGTTCTGAGAATTTTTTCTGCTGGATGATCGTATATATAGAGTACACATAGACAAGAAGAATAATGATCAGGGCGAATGTAAGCAAATACCAGAACCGTAATGAGCTTATCAGGTAGGTGGCTTTATCCGGGAAACGTATGGAAAAATAATAAACCAGATTTTTATGTTTGGGAAACTGAATGGTCTTATTACCTGAATTTTTCTGATGACTGGAAATATATTTCCCATAGATCATCCTGTCACTATGGCAATTATATAATGCATACACATAGTTGGTATTAATCTGAAAGCGGGTGAATTCTGTTTTCAGATAATGCTCAAGTACGGCAGGATGGAAATCATTATTAATATTGACGACATAATAGTCATTGGAAATATTCTGTACAGGACTTTCTGTAAAAGAAGTCTTACCTCCTGAAAGCTTTTCCGCTACTTCCAGCAAAGCAATATTAACGGTTTGGTTAAATTTCTTATCTTCCAGATTATAGGCCTGGCGGGTCCACAAAAGTTGTGCTATCAAAATTCCGATGATAGCGACAAATCCAAGCGTTATAATAATATTGAGTTTTTTAATCTCCATTTATAGAAGCAATATTATCCAAAATTATCTATTTATCTTTGGTCATTAACAACTTATTAACAAATGTTTGATAGCGGTTAACAAGCCGGATACGGAATCAATTTTATATTTGTTATATCAAAAAGATAATCATCATTTCCTTTTTTTAACTATTAACAAAAAATTTGTACTCATGAAAAAATTAAAAATTACAGCTCTTTTAGCAGTGTTAGCCTGTTCTTCTTTTTATGCCGGTGTATTTCCTGTTGAAAATACTTCTGTGGTAAAAATAATGGCGGATGCTATCAAATGGAAATCAGAATCTATTGATGTGGGAAATATTCCGCAAGGGAAACCTAAATTAATCAGATTTGAATTTACCAATACTTCTTCCAAACCAATTGTCATAGAAAATGTGTCACCGTCATGCGGATGTACAACAGCAGATTATACAAAAAACCCAATTCTTCCAGGGAAAAAAGGTTTCGTGGAAGCAAGTTATAATGCAGCAGCCAAAGGTCAGTTTATGAAAACAGTTAGTGTTACCACAAGTGACAGTAAAACACCTAAAACGCTTTCCTTCAAAGGAGTAGTCGTTTCCTGATTGTTATTTTTTTAAACAAATTAAAAACAGCCCGGTGACCAATCACCGGGCTGTTTTTGTGCAGCAGATATTATTTTCCCGCTGGCGTAAAGAATAATTATTTATAACATTATTTATCAGGGTATTTTAAAACTTTGCGTGGTAATATTTATTATTTTTAAGAAAAAATATTTTATGAGTCTATATACACAACCCATGCTGCGTGAAGGCGCGCTAAAAGATAAAGTGGCTATTGTAACGGGAGGCGGAAGCGGTCTTGGAAAAGCAATGACTAAATATTTTCTTGAATTGGGAGCTAATGTGGTGATCACTTCCAGGAATCTTGAAAAACTTCAGGCAACAGCAAAAGAGCTGGAAGATGAAACAGGAGGTAAAGTTCTTTGTGTTGCCTGCGATGTAAGAAACTGGGATGAGGTAGAAGCAATGAAAGATGCCACTCTAAAAGAGTTTGGTAAAATTGATATCCTTCTGAATAATGCTGCAGGGAACTTTATTTCCCCCACAGAAAAATTGACACATTCCGCGTTTGATTCTATCCTGGATATTGTATTAAAAGGAACTAAAAACTGTACACTGTCCATAGGTAAGCATTGGATAGAATCCAAAACCCCGGGAACTGTCCTCAATATTGTAACGACCTATTCCTGGACGGGTTCTGCTTATGTGGTCCCATCAGCATGTGCAAAAGCGGGAGTCCTGGCAATGACCAGGTCACTGGCTGTGGAATGGGCAAAATACGGAATCCGTTTTAATGCTATTGCTCCGGGGCCTTTCCCTACCAAAGGAGCCTGGGATAGGCTTCTTCCGGGGGATCTTCAGGAAAAATTCGATATGAAAAAGAAAGTTCCGCTAAGAAGGGTGGGAGAACATCAGGAACTGGCCAATTTAGCCGCTTATCTGGTTTCAGATTATTCCGCCTATATGAACGGTGAAGTAGTGACTATTGATGGAGGCGAATGGCTTCAGGGAGCAGGCGAATTTAACATGCTTGAGGCGATTCCGGGTGAAATGTGGGATGCTTTGGAAGCTATGATTAAGGCAAAGAAGTCAAATTAATTAAAATTTACAGAAAAAATCTCCCGGAATTGCCACAATTCCGGGAGATTTTTTTTACCTATGTATTGGATATTAATTTTTTTCAAATGAATTGTAAACTTCCCATCCTCATTTCTACTGTTGCATTGTTCTTTTTTTCAGAATCTGCTTATGCGCAGGAAATGTCGAAATATGATTATGTTGAGGCTTTTAAGCCATTTTTTTATCCTCAGACAGGTACAGAAACCCGATCTGCGAGCGGACAGCCGGGGCATGCCTATTGGCAGAATTCGGCAGATTATCATTTGAATGTAAGCCTGGATGAAAATAAAAAAGAAATTGCAGGAACCGCTGAAATTACTTATACCAATAACAGTCCAGATAAGCTAAGCTTTCTATGGCTGCAATTGGATCAGAATTTATTTGCAAATGATTCCCGTGGAAATGCGGTTGTTCCACTTTCAGGAAGCCGGAACGGGGCGCATGGAGAACAGCTTCAGGGAGGATATACGATAAAGTCTGTGAGACTTGACGGTAAAGAAGTGAAATACACTGTTACAGATACAAGAATGCAGATTGATCTTCCCAAAGAGCTTAAAGCTAAAGGAGGTGTGGCAAAGATTGCTATTGAATATTCTTTTATTTCTCCTGAATATGGCTCAGACAGAATGGGAGTGCAGGAAACTAAAAATGGCAAAATTTTTACCATGGCACAATGGTATCCGAGAATGTGTGTCTATGATGATGTAATGGGATGGAACACTTTGCCTTATCTCGGAGCCTCTGAATTCTATCTGGAATATGGAAATATTACAGCCAATATTACGGTGCCAGCTAATCACTATGTAGTGGCATCGGGCGAGCTCCTGAATGAGAAAGAAGTATACAGCAAAGAAGAGATCAACAGGTGGAACCAGGCCAGAAACAGTGATAAAACAGTTGTCATACGCCCTGAGTCTGCAATAAATCAGAATAAAGCTTCCGGAACAAAAACATGGAAATTTAAAATTGTGCAGGCAAGGGATTTTGCATGGGCATCTTCTGCTGCATTTATACTAGACGCTGCAAGAATTAACCTGCCTAGCGGTAAGAAATCCTTGGCAATTTCTGCCTATCCTGCTGAAAGTGCCGGTGAAAAAGCATGGGGCAGATCTACAGAATATACCAAAGCAGCTATAGAGCATTATTCCCAAAAGTGGTATGAATATACTTATCCGGCAGCCACCAATGTGGCAGGAAATGAAGGTGGAATGGAATATCCGGGCATTGTTTTCTGCCATATGGATTCAAAAGGAGGCGACCTTTGGGGTGTTACGGATCATGAGTTCGGGCACAATTGGTTCCCTATGATTGTAGGATCCAATGAAAGGTTATTTGCCTGGATGGATGAAGGCTTTAATACCTTTATCAATGAAATTTCAACGGAAGCTTTTAATAAAGGGGAATATCATATCAAGAAAAATATGGCCCGGTCAGGAAGCTTTTTAATGAGTGATGATCTGGAGCCTATTATGGTAGGACCGGATAATATGAGAGAAAGAAATATTGCTTCTTTAGCCTACTATAAACCCGGCGCAGGATTATCCATTTTGAGGGAATCAATCCTTGGACCTGAAAAGTTTGATAAGGCTTTCAGGGCGTATATTAACCGTTGGGCTTTTAAACATCCTACTCCATGGGATTTTTTCCATACGATGGAAAACGTTTCAGGAGAAGAGTTGAATTGGTTCTGGAGAGGATGGTTTTTTAATAAATGGAAAATTGATCAGGGTATCAAAAACGTAAAATACATCAGTGGAGATTTTAAAAACGGGGCCCAGATTACCGTTGAAAACCTGGGGCAGTTACCTATGCCAACAATAGTCAGGCTGAAATTTAAAGATGGAACATCCCAAACCGTAAAAATACCTGTTGAAGTATGGAAAAGAAATACGGAATGGACTTTTAAGGTAAATTCCAATAAAGAAATTGATGAGGTGAAACTGGATCCGGACTCTATGATTCCGGATATTAATGCGAAAAACAATACCTGGTCATCTTCCGGTGCTAAACCTATGGAAAAGATCAATGCAAAAGATTTTACAGGAACATATGGAGATAAAAAGATTTCACTCAGGATCAAATTTATTGAAAAAAGCGGTGAGCTCTTTGGAATGGTAGATGGGCAGCAGGAATTCCCTCTTGAATACCAGGGGAATAATAAATTTACTTTTGATCTGGCGGATATTGAGATTGTATTCAGTAAAGACAAAAAAACAATTACCCTCACGGAAAACGGAAAGAATTTTACGTTTACAAAAGAGTAAATAAATATCCTGACGGAATAATTAATAATATCATGATATTTCCAGGGCTTCTCTATAGTGGAGAAGCCTTATTTTTGTAGACAAGTTAAATAACCAGCATATGAATTTTAGATTTTCAATTGTATTCCTGATGCTATATGTATTAGGGTTTTCACAGGATTTTACTGTAATGAGTTTTAATATCAGGCTTAATGTTGCGTCAGACAAAGAAAACGCATGGCCGGAAAGAAAGCAGGAGGTTGCTGATTTATTGATGTATTACCATCCTGATTATTTTGGAGTACAGGAAGCACTTCCGGACCAGATGAAAGACATCAAAAGCGGATTGAAGAATTATGATTACATAGGAGTAGGCAGGGATGATGGTAAAGAAAAAGGTGAGTTTTCAGCCATTTTTTATGATATGAATAGACTTGAAGTGCTGAAATCAGGAACATTCTGGCTTTCTGAAACTCCAGAAAAACCTTCCAGAGGATGGGATGCTGCCCTGAACAGGATCTGTACGTATGCTGTTTTTAAAGATAAAAAGTCAAAAAAAGAATTCCTGGCCATGAACCTTCATTTTGATCATGTTGGGAATGTGGCAAGGGTTAAATCATCGGAACTTCTTCTGAAAAAGATAAAAGAGCTCAATCCGAAAAATCTTCCGGTAACGCTAAGCGGGGATTTTAATTTAACAGATGATACGGAGCCCATAAAAATTCTTTCCCGGGAAATGAAAGATACTTTCTATCATTCGGAAAAAAAACATTACGGGCCGGTTGGGACCTTTACGGCATTTAATGTAAATGAAGTACCTAAAGAAAGAATCGATTATATCTTTACCAAAGGCTTTACCATAAAATCCCACAGGCATATCAATGACAGGAGGGAAAACCTGCTTTATCCTTCCGATCATTTTCCTGTAATTGTAACTCTTTCCCTTTAAAAAAAAATAATTGTTTGAAAAACAATTTCAGCCCAAGTCCTTTAAGGAGTGGATTGTTTACTTATAGTTGTTTCGTGTAAAATATTTTACGTGAAAAATCAATTTTTATAAAATGTTGTTAGGGTATAAATAACTGCTTTATGTTACATTTTCGTTATTTTTGATACCAATCTTAAAAAGATCGTTATTATGAAGAGAATTTTTTCCGGAATAATGTTGGTAGCTTCGCTATTGCATTTTTCTGCCCAGGAATTATATATGCCGAGAAACATCAAAAAAGCCTTTGAAAAAGGAACCCGTGATGCTTCGGGTGCTCCCGGCAAAAACTATTGGCAAAATAAAGGAGTATATAATGTTGAGGTAAAAGTGGATGCTGCTACAAAGATAGTCTCCGGAAAAGAAACAATCATATATACCAACAACAGTCCGGACGACCTTGATGAGTTGGCTATTCGTTTTGTGAATAATCTTCACAAGCCACAATCTCCAAGATCAGGCTTCGTTTCCAAAGATTTCCTTTCCTCCGGGCTGACCATCAAATCATTCATTGTCAATGGAGAGAAATACGATATCAATAGTGATGATTGGAGTACTGTAGAAAAAGTGAAGTTAAAATCAGTTATACAATCAAAAACCAAAACTGAAGTAAAAATAGAGTGGGAGTACCCGCTTTCTGTACAGAGTGGAAGGGAAGGGCAGATTGATCCTGAAACGTTTTATGTGGCTTACTCCTTCCCGAGGATTTCCGTTTATGATGACTACAACGGATGGGATATGCTACCGCACTCAGACAGGCAGGAGTTTTACAATGATTTTAATGATTATAGTTTTGCCATTACGGCACCCAAAAACTATGTGGTCTGGGCAACGGGAGAATTTCTGAATCCTGAAGCTGTACTTCAGCCGGAATATTTAAAAAGATATAAAGCTTCATTGAAAAGTGATCAGGTAATGCATATTGCTTCGGAGCAGGAAATGAAATCCGGGAAAGTAACCCGGCAGAATAAATGGAATGTTTGGAAATTTAAGGCTAATCATATCACGGATTTCTGTTTTGCCCTGAGTAATCATTATGTGTGGGATGCGGCCAGTGTACAACTAAAAAGCAAAAGAGCCAGTGTACAGGCGGGATACAAGGCAGGAGCAAAAGACTTTGAACACTACGTGGATTGGATGCGCTACAATCTGGATTGGTTTTCCAAAAACTGGCCGGGGGTAGAGTATCCTTATAATGTAATGACGGCCATCCAGGGATTTGCAGATATGGAATATCCGATGATGATTAACGATAGCAGTATTCCGGACAACCTTCAGGATGCAAGACTGACGGCAGACCATGAGATTGCCCATACCTATTTCCCCTTCTACATGGGAATCAATGAAACGAGATATGCTTTCATGGACGAAGGCTGGGCAACTACTCTGGAGTATCTGATCGGAATTGATGAAAACGGAGAAGCGGAAGCAAAAGACTTTTATAAAAATTTCCGTGTTAAAAAATGGATCAGCAGCCCGGCTGCAGAACAGGACCAGCCATTGATTACCATGAGTACACAGGTAAGCGGAGCAGGCTACGGAAACAATTCCTATGTGAAAGCATCTCTTTCTTACCTTGCTTTAAAGGATTATCTTGGAGATGAACTGTTTAAAAAAGCCCTGCATCATTATATGGATAACTGGAACGGAAAGCATCCGGTTCCCTGGGATTATTTCAATTCTATGAATACTGGTTCCGGTAAAAACCTGAACTGGTTTTTCCAGAATTGGTTTTATACCAATAATTACATCGATTTAAAAGTGGGGGGAGCCTCTCAGATGAATGATCTGTTGACGGTAAATGTTGTGAATACAGGAGGTTTTGCCATTCCGTTTGATGCTATACTTTCCTATGAAGATGGAACTACCGAAAAGATCCATTTTTCACCTTCTGTTTGGGAAAAAGACCAGAAACTGACCGATCTGATGATTCCCATTAAGAAAAAGGTGAAGTCAGTGCAATTGGATGGAGATATTTTTATGGATTATACACCGGAAGATAACAGTAAAATGTTTTAACATAAACAAAGCCTTCAGATATATGAAGGCTTTCTTTTTTTAGAAATAAGCAGTTAATCTTAAACCCAAAGTGATATAATTGATTTTTTCTTTAGCAGTGATGTTGTTAAGTTCTTCATCCAGCTCTTCACTTTCTTTTATTTCATCACTGAAATGATACCGGATGGTAGATTTGATTTCATTGTAGTCGGTATATAAAGTAAGGCCTAATCCGGGATTGAATTTATACGTCAGGGAGGCTCCCGTATTCCAGCGGAAGGCTGGTTTAGGTTTATATGTGGCTATGGGAAGCTCGTGAGTAGGAGTGTCTATGCTGTCGCTTTTTATAAACACTTTTCCACTCGCTGTCGCTGAATATCCGGCTGTCGCTTTTAAAGTAAGCTGCCATTTATCTGAAAATTCATGAGAAAAATAAGGGCCTATCCCGGCTCCCAAAAAGCCCATAGACTGTGTAACAATACTATGTTCTCCAAAATCTTCTGCATCATCCAGGCTGATTCTTTGCGGTTTAATCGGGAAGCTGCTGAAACTGATGTCTCCACCGATACCCCATTTTTTTGAAAAGAAATAAGCGCCTTCCAGCCCGCCTTCGAAACCGTTCTGTTTTTTATCATCAAGCTCGGATTCTTTAAGGAAATTTGTAGTTCCCAATGCTGCTCCAAGCTTTATAGCAAGAAAAGAAGGGTAATCATTTCCCTGTATTCTGGATAAAACACTTAAATTATCTCCTTTGTTTTTATAAATTTTATCAATGAAGAAATAGCCCAGTTCTGTAGAAATGATCCCGATTCCTGCGCCAGCAAGAATGTCTGGTATCCAGTGCCTGTTGTTTAAGTTTCGCCCAAGGCCTGTAAGGGTGGCAGCGCTATATCCACCAATACTGTAGGCAGGGTTTACTATTCCATATTCTTTGTGCAAAAAGCTGGCATTGGCAAAGGCCATAGCGGTATGCCCTGATGGAAATGAATTGTTTTTTGAACCATCCGGGCGCTCAACTTTTGCGGTATATTTTATAGAATTGACAAGAATTCCCATGATAACCAGGCTGGTAGCATACGAGAGGGTTGCCCTGCCCAGATTGTTCCTACCTTTTACTCCGGCTAGTTTTAATCCATATACGGTAAGGGCAGGAGTATATTGAAGATAATCATCATATTTAGCCTTGAAGGTCGGAAGATACCGGTTACGAACTTCACGGATGTTTTCCTTTTCACCCCATGTAGCGGCTGCTGCGGTAAAAAGTATAGCCGGTGCCATTGATTTTTTTACCCAGTCCTTTTTGAAAAAAGGAGTTTTTACCTCAATAGAAGAACCGGAAGAGAGGAGCGCTATGTCTTTTTGAAGATTTCGTGATTGTAATGTGTCTTGTGCATTATAGCAACATAAGTTGAATATTATTCCGGATGCTACCGCTATTTTTTTCATCTTGTGACTCCTTGTTTTTAAAGTTGCGTAAAAATAAAAAAAAAATCTATCTCAGCTGGTGAGATAGACTTTTTTAATGATTTAAGTGGTGTTTTAAAAAATGATTAATAATATGGATGTAAAATTTAATAAAGCCTTAATCCTGATCTTGGACCGGAGGCAGCTACTACGGCCTGCATTCTTTGTTTTTGATTGGCTGTAAACATACACATTGCCTGGTCGTCTACATAATCCATATAGTTCATGAAAATCTGAGAACGGCTTACTCCACCACATACACGGTTAAGAGGGTAAGTAGGCACTCCGTAATTTGGGCCTGGAGAAACAGGAGTATCATTAGAATAATCTGTCTGACAGCCTGTGTCGGTGGAGCCCCAAAGGTGTGGCAGATTCAGATAATGCCCCACCTCATGAGTAGCAGTTCTTCCCAGGTTATACGGAGCTGATGTTCCGGAGCCGGTTCCTACATAAGGGGCTGCCAGTACAACACCGTCCAAAGCTGCTGAAATTGTCCCAGGATAATAGGCATATCCCAGAGTACCTCCAGTCATATTATTAACAATCCAGATGTTCAGATAATTGTCAGGAGATGTAGCTGCAATACCGGTGGTAGCAGATTTCATTTTGTTTTCATCAGGATTCCATGAAGTGACTGAGCTTTGTTTTCTTACCGTTTTGGCAAGTCTGAAGCGGATTTTAGTGTCCCCGGCTTTTACCGGAACAAACTCTGCGGGGGTATTTCCGATATTACTGTTAGTACCAGCGTAATCCTGATTCAGGATATCAATCTGGGACTGTAACCTTGCATCCGATACGTTTTGGGTGCTTGTGTTGTAAATAACGTTGAAAACAACCGGAATTTCTACAGTACCATCTGCCAGTACCTTGCCCACTTTTATATCATTGAGATGCCTTTCGGTGTACTGTTCAATGGCTTCTACTCTTGCTCTGGCAGCGGGGTCAGAATTCAGGATTTTTTCCCTCATTACATCTGACGGGCAGGTTCTTTTGCCGGCTATTTGTTGTGTGTTTTCTGACTCTGCTGTCTGGTCATTGACAGAGCTCATGTCATTGTTACATGATGCCAGAAATATAATACTGGCTCCAAAAAGAAGTTTTTTCATAAGTAGTATTTTGTGGTTTGGGCTGTGAAATTAATTCAAATTACTGTGATGTGCAAATTTTTTTTCAATTTATTTAATTATTCATAGGATTTAAGCTGTTTACTTGTGATAGTGATAATGAAATTTGAATTTATTGTTGTTTTAATCAATTTGGTTAGTTGTGTTTTTGTGTTTCGTTGAAATAATAGTTTTATATTTTTATTTTAACTATATGTATGTTATTTGTGTAAATTTTTAATTTGTTTTTTTAAGCAAAATATATTTTTCGATAATAACTTATGCGGTCATTTTTATAGACAACTGATATTAAGAATCCATCTCGAAAGAGATTTTATGGATCAGTAGCAAAAGTTGGGACATAATAAATTGGTCTGAATATAAAAAATTCTGTTCATGATTGATTAGCGTCAAAATTATTGAGATCGTTTTTCACGCAAAGTTTAAAAAAAATAATGTTCTATTTCAAGTAGGCAAAGAAGGCAGTATAGCTGCTGGCTAAGCGCATGCAAGTCTTCGCTTCATCAGAATCGATTAAAAATCGATTCATTTTTTAGCTTACTTAAAATAAAGAGTAATCAGAAAGGAATCTTACGTGAATTTTAAAAATTATTGAGATCGTTTTTCACGCAAAGTTTAAAAAAAATAATGTTCTATTTCAAGTAGGCAAAGAAGGCAGCATAGCTGCTGGCTAAGCGCATGCAAGTCTTCGCTTCATCAGAATCGATTAAAAATCGATTCATTTTTTAGCTTACTTAAAATAAAGAGTAATCAGAAAGGAATCTTACGTGAATTTTAAAAATTATTGAGATCGTTTTTCACGCAAAGTTTAAAAAAAAATAATGTTCCATTTCAAGTAGGCAAAGAAGGCAGCATAGCTGCTGGCTAAGCGCATGCAAAGTCTTCGCTTCATCAGAATCGATTAAAAATCGATTCATTTCTTAGCTTACTTAAAATAAAGAGTAATCAAAAAGAAAGCTTTGCGTGAATTTTAAAAATTAAATAGATCTAAATATTATAAGACCACAACTTTTACGCTTGATCCGATTTTATATTATGATTAGGTATTACTCAAATTTTTTTAACAAAAAAAATCTGCCTCAGTTGTGAGACAGATTCTTAATATATTAAAATTATATCTTTTATAAAGTTCTTAAGCCGGATCTCAGACCTGTAGAAGCTACCACAGACTGCATTCTTGTTTTTTGTCCTGCAGAGAACATAAACATAGCGCCATCGTCTACATAATCCATATAATTCATAAACATTACTGACCTCTGTACACCACTACATGTGTTATAAAGAGGATAAGTAGGTTTCCCGTAATTGGCTGTTGTCTGAGTAGGGGTGTCGCTCACCAGATCGTTTCCACAATTGGCGTCTCCCCAGATGTGTCTTAGATTGAGATAATGTCCTACCTCATGCGTTGCAGTCCTTCCTAAATTGAAAGGAGAAGATGCTCCGGTTTTACCAAAATACGGTGCGCCAATTACAACGCCGTCATTCCATAATCCTGCAGACTCAGGGAATGTTGCATAACCAAGGATTGTTCGTCCCTGACTTGTCATTTTGCCTACTACCCAGATATTTAAATAATTGCTTGGGTTAGTTGCATCAATACCTCCTTTGGAGGCTTTTTTCATATCATCATTGGTAGACCAGCTTGTTTTTGTGGTAGATTTTCTCACTGTATTTACCAGCCTGAATTTTACTTTTGTATCTCCGGAGCTTACAGGAAGGAATTCGGAAGGAATTTTACTGGCATCACTATTGGTACCTGAATAATCAGCATTCAGTACAGCAATTTGTTCAGCAATTCTTGCATCAGAAACGTTTTCTGCAGAGGTCTTATAAATTACATTCACAATGACAGGAATTTCTACACTGCCGTCTGCAAGGACTTTACCCAGCTTTAAGTCATTGGTAAATTTCTCAGTATTAGCTTCCAGCGTTGAATATCTTTGTCTGAGCTCTGCACTGTTACGTAAGGCTTCCTGTCTTATTTCTTCAGATGCACAGCCTCTTTTAACCAGATCAGCAGAAGCTGTTGAAGGATCAGAAGGCGTTTCATTTTGAGTACTAAGGCTGTCGCTGTTACAGGCAGACATTACGCCGAGCATAAGAGCTCCAAATAGTAGTTTTTTCATATCACAATTTTTTTTAGTTGAGAATATGAAATTATATCATTTAAAATTAATGTGCAAATAATTTCGCTACATATTTATTGTTTTGTTATTTTTTTATACAAATGATTGATTAGTTTTCATTAAAATCAATTATATATTGATTTTTAATCAATTTGAGTACTTGAGTGAAATTGGTTTATTGCTAATTGATTTTTTAATTTAAATAATTAACATATTATGTGCTTTATTAGAATGATTTAAATTTATTAGGTTAATTGGCAAAACCATTTTTAATGGCAAAAACAGCCAGGCCTACACGGGTTTTTAAATCCAGCTTATCACAGAGCTGGTCGCGGTAGCTCTCTACTGTTCTCGGGCTGCAGCACATCCGGTCTGCAATTTCCTTATAGCTGAGCTCGGTGACTGTATATTTCAGGAACTCTTTTTCCCGTTCAGAAATTTTTACGGTATTTTCAGATTCCTGTTCTTTGTTCAGATTGGATAAAATAATTTTTGAAGCCCAATCCGGATAAAAGAAGCCATCGGAGTTTAATCCTGTGAGGGCAGTTTCCAGTTCTTTCGGATGTGTGTTTTTAAGAAGATATCCTTTTGCGCCGTTTTTGATCATTTTGATGACACTGCTGTCATCACCCTGCATACTCAGCGCCATAACCTTAATTCTCGGATGATTTTTTGCAAGCCATGAAGCTGTTTCGAAACCATCCATAATGGGCATACTGATATCTAAAAGAATAATGTCCGGAATTTTCTCGCCCTCTTCAAATTTCTGAATCAGGTCTTTTCCGTTTTCACATACATAAATGACTTCGAAATCATGAAAGTTATCAATGATTCCTTCCAGTGCTTTAGCGATAAGTACGTGATCGTCTACAATGACTATTGTTTTTTTCATGCTTGTTTTTTTAAAATAATATGGAGTGCCGTTCCGATGTTTTCCTTGCTCTCAAGTTTAAAATCGGCACCGATAATTTCGGCTCTGTTTTTCATATTGGTAAGACCTATTCCGCCGGATGTTATTTTATCCTCATCGAAACCGATCCCATCATCTTTAATTTTAAGTTCCCAAAGAATATCTTCAGAGGTATTCAGGGTAATGGAAATATTCCTGCATTGGGAATGTTTTATACTGTTCTGAATAAATTCCTGGGTAATTCTCAGGAGTACATTTTTATGGACAAAGTCAAGGTCCAACTGTTTAAAGTTATGTTCAAAACTTACTTTGCATTTTTTAAAAGAGTTGGTATTGTCTGCTTCCTCCTGGATTAAAGTTACAATTTCCTTTTGGTTGATATTATCATCCGTTAATGTTTTTGAAAGGCTTCTTAAATCCTGCAATGATTGGTTGATAATTTGAGAAACCTGATCTATTCTTTCATTTACTTCCGGTACTTTGTTTTCATAAAGCATTTGTTGAACGTAAAGGCTTACCAGTGTAAGCTTTTGGCCGATATTATCATGAAGTTCACGCCCGATCTGCTGCATGGTGGCCTGCTGGATTTCTAACTGGGTAGCCAGAAGCTCTCTTTGATGAATCTCATTTTTCATCTCGATTTCATTCAGGTATTCTTTTTTACGCTGCCTGTAGTTTCTGATATAGATCACCACTGCAACGACAAACATTACAAAAAAAATATTGAATAAAATAATAACGATTAAGAGCTCTGTTTTCCCCATATAAATGAACTTGCAAATAAAATATACATCACAATACCTGAAATCAGAAAATAGTCAAAATAGATATTCCAGATTTCCAAATGCTTTCTTAATGGAGAATAAAGTGCAAAAAAAGGAAGCGTTCCAATATAAGACAGCGTTACTCCCAGATTGATATAAAACATTCTGTTTCTGCCAAAATTAAGAATCTCCTGTGAAGTAATTTGTTTGTAATATTCCATCACAATAAGAAGCATTAAAATAAGGCAACCGAAGGTGTAATTAAAAGCAAAAACTATTTTACTACCCGAAAAATACAATTCGTTAGGGATGAAGGAAAGCAGGTAAATAGCTGATAAGATGAAAAAAAGTTTTGGCTTTTTTAAAGACTTTGCAGCATATAACCAGTAGAAAAAAATAAATTGGATAGGCATTACAAAGTAATTGTAATATTTGGCTTTTGAAAAATAGGTGAAGTTTCCCCATCTGCCAAAAGCTTCACAAAGAAAAATAAGGATTAAATAAAACACAAAAAACTTCCAGTATTGTTTTTTGATACGATTATAATGAAAAAGGGCGATAAAGGCGGCTAGTCCTTCTACCCACAGCATGCTTCTGCTTATAAATTCCTGAAAATCAGTCATGTTTTATAGAGGTCATTGTTAAAATAGTTCAACTATGGAGTCTTGAGGAGGTATTAGTTGCCCACTATTTTCTCCGATACCAATATCGTCAGAATCGTCGAGGCCACGGGACTTTTGTGTCATAGCCATTACTTCTCCATTGCCGGATAACGGGTTGAAATCATAATGAAGGCTTTCACCTGTTTCGCTTGTTTTTTTTAATGTAGGTATCATCACTAACGTATGTTTTTCAGCATATTCCCTGTCAACAGGATGGGTAGCCATAATGTCCCAGTTCTCAGCTTTCGGATAGGCGGCATAGTAAAACCTGATCCCTAAGTCCTCTTCTGTAGTTTCGGGATTTATTTTGCCGGCTTCTTCTTCTATCATAGATATGAATCTCTTAAGTTTGGGCAGATCAAACCATATAGAATGGGCATCATCTATTCCCATGCTGTTTTTGATAGCACTCATGTGGTTTTGACGATAATTTCCGACAAGATTTCGGATAAGTGTATTGGACATGGTCCCCGGACGAAGAGGATCGCGGTCGTGAGTAGATTCTTTTTTCATAACTTAACTGTTTATAAGGAATATATTAGTTGATTTGCAAATTTCGCAAAAAAATGCATTAGAAAATACATTAAAAAATGGGGAATTATACTGTTTCTTTTCCGGGTTTTTACGGATTGTGTAACAACTGTAAAAAGAATACATTTTCAACCTTATAAAAATGTAGCAATCAATGAAAAAAACCGGAGAATTTCTCCGGTTTACTGTTTTACACGCATGGGTATTTGTTCTTATCCCTGCAGACATAGTCTATTGTACAACACAATCCTGCAGGGCAGTTCATATTTTCGTCACACATGATAATCGCTGAGGTAATACCACCACTGATTTTTTTCAATTCATTTCTTTTTAGCTTTTTCATAATAATTTGTTTTTTAGTTAATAATCTGTAAGTCAATAAATATAATATTATTTCACTATATTTTGATAATTAATTAAAAAAATAAGTGCTGCAGAGGAATCCACAGCACTTACTTACAAAAATAATGTATATGAAAAAAAACTATTTATTATTCAGTAGGTCGGAAAACCAAACCTGTTTCATCAAAATAATCTAAAGTGATTCTGTCGCCATCATTCACTTTTCCTGCGAGAATCTCACGGGATAATTTATTCAGGACATCTTGCTGGATTACCCTTTTTAAAGGTCTTGCCCCAAATACAGGGTCATAGCCTTTTTCCATCAGGTAGTCTACAGCGTCCTGGGTGAACGTCATGATGATATTTCGTTTAGCCAGCATATCGTTGAATCCCCTTAATTGGTATTGAACAATTTTTCCGATTTCTTTTTTTCTTAAAGGCTGGAACAGTACAATTTCATCAATTCTGTTCAGGAATTCGGGACGTAAAGTTTGTTTCAACAAATCAAAAACTTCTTCCTTCGTTTTATCAACAATTTCATCCTGGTTGGCATCAGTGATATTTTCAAAATTCTCCTGAATCAGATGAGATCCCAGATTGGAAGTCATGATGATAATTGAATTTTTAAAATTTACCACACGGCCTTTATTATCTGTCAGACGTCCGTCATCCAATACCTGAAGTAAAGTGTTGAATACATCCGGATGGGCTTTTTCGATCTCATCCAAAAGAACAACGGAATAAGGTCTTCTTCTTACCGCTTCAGTCAATTGTCCGCCTTCATCATATCCAACGTATCCCGGAGGCGCTCCTACCAGCCTTGAAACACTGTGACGTTCCTGATATTCACTCATATCGATTCTGGTCATATTGTTTTCATCATCAAATAGAAACTCTGCCAATGCCTTTGCCAACTCAGTTTTACCTACCCCTGTTGTTCCCAGGAATAAGAAAGATCCGATAGGCTTTTTATCGTCACTTAATCCGGCTCTGTTTCTTCTGATTGCATCGGCTACAGCCTGGATGGCTTCATCTTGTCCTACTACCCTGTGGTGAAGTTCAGACTCCAGATTTAATAATTTCTCTCTTTCAGATTGCAGTAACTTGGTAACAGGAATGCCTGTCCATTTGGCAATCACTTCAGAAATATTTTCGGCAGTAACCTCTTCTTTGATCAGCTCATTCTGGTGGTTCTGCATTTCAAGCTCCACTTTACTCAGTTCTTCTTCTTTTTCGCGAAGTTTTCCATACTGGATTTCCGCTACTTTAGCATAATCACCGGCTCTGGAAGCCCGTTCTGCTTCAAGTTTCAGAGACTCAATTTCTTTTTTGATCTGGGTAAGGTCTTCGCTTTTTTGTTTTTCTTTCAGCCATTTAGCATTGATTTCGTTCCTTTGCTCGGAAATCTTGGCAATATCTTCTTTTAAATGATCTATTTTGGTTTGATTGCCCTCTCTTGAAATGGCAGCCAATTCAATTTCCATTTGCATAAGCTTCCTGTCTAAAACATCCAGCTCTTCAGGTTTTGAATTGATTTCCATTCTCAATTTTGCAGAAGCCTCATCAATAAGGTCAATGGCTTTATCCGGTAAAAACCTGTCGGAGATATATCTTTGAGACATTTCTACAGCAGCAATGATAGCTTCATCCTTAATTCGTACCTTATGGTGGGCTTCGTATTTATCTTTGATTCCACGAAGAATGGAGATGGCAGATTCTGTATCCGGCTCTTCTACCATTACTTTCTGGAAACGTCTTTCCAACGCTTTATCTTTTTCAAAATATTTTTGGTATTCATTCAGAGTGGTAGCCCCGATTGCTCTCAGTTCACCTCTCGCTAAAGCAGGCTTCAGAATATTAGCCGCATCCATCGCTCCTTCACCTCCTCCGGCACCTACTAAAGTATGAATTTCATCAATGAAAAGGATAATTTGCCCGTCAGATTTGATAACTTCATTTACAACGGATTTTAAACGCTCCTCAAATTCACCTTTATATTTTGCTCCCGCAATCAAAGCTCCCATATCCAATGAATATAATGTTTTATCCATCAGGTTTTCTGGGACGTCTCCACTGATGATCCTGTGGGCAATTCCTTCCGCAATGGCAGTTTTACCTACACCCGGTTCCCCGATGAGGATAGGGTTGTTTTTTGTCCTTCTGGAAAGAATCTGTAACACTCTTCTGATTTCTTCATCCCGTCCGATTACCGGATCCAGCTTTCCTTCTGCTGCTAGCTCGTTAAAGTTTTTAGCGTATTTGTTCAAAGACTGATACGTTTCTTCAGAACTTGCAGAGGTTGCTTTACTTCCTTTTCTTAATTCCTTAATAGCTCCTTCCAGTAAATTTTTCGTAACGCCCATGTCCTTCAACATTTTGGATACCTCCGAACTGGTTTCTAAAAGAGATAGCCATAAGTGTTCAATGGTTACGAATTCATCACCCATTTTCTTGGCGATATTCGGGGCATCCAGCAAAACTTTATTGGCAGATTGTGAGAGATAGATATTTCCTCCCTGTACTTTGGGAAGTTTTTCTATACTTTCTCGGTTGCGTTCCCTTACCAGGCTGGCATCAGCTTCAGATTTTTTTAACAGGAAGGGAGATATATTTTCATCTACCTGGAAGATACCTTCAAGGAGATGTTGAGGCTCGATACTTTGATTACCAAATTCCATAGCAACCTGTTGAGCTGCCTGGATGGCTTCTTGTGATTTTACGGTATATTGGTTTAAATTCATATTCTATATATTTTTTGTAATGATTCGTTTTTAAAATGGAGTGGTAAAAACATCAAGAAACTAAATTCTGAGGCTTAGTTTCTTAATGCCATCAATTATTTAATCATTTATTCGATGACTGTATCGCAAAAATTGTTCAATTATTAAATTTACAAAAAAATAAGACAAAATTTCCGAATTTACTATTTTTAACGTAAAATTAACTTGACAAATTTTCCGGTTCTTGACCATTTTCTTGGAAATTCATGAACAATAGTCAGTCTGAGCATAAATACAGGGGAAGCAAAACCCACAACCAATGAATTCGCTTAAAGACGACGTAAAATTTCAGATTTTTATTTTAGAATAATTACTTTTGCATTTTACCAGATGGAACTTAAAGAAAAACAAAAGAAAATATTAGACGTAGCCGTTGAGCTTTTTAAAGAAAAAGGCTATATGGGAAGTTCGGTAAGGGATTTGGCTACAAAACTCAATATCAAGGCAGCCTCATTATATGCACACATCCGTTCAAAGGAAGAAATTCTGGAATGGATATGTTTTGGCATTGCACAGGATTTTTTTGAAAAGCTTCAGGAGGTAAAAAATACCCCTATTAATCCTAAAGAAAAACTCAACTTATTTCTGGATAAGCATCTATCCGTGGTTCTCCAAAACCGCGATGTGACGCATATCTATTCTAATGAATGGAAGCATCTGGAAGAAAGACTTCCTGAATTTGTGGAACTAAGAAAAAATTACCAGCAGGAAGTAGAATCTCTGATTTCAGAAATCTATAAAGCGGAGAACTGGGAACTGAAATCGCCATCTTTTACCACGAGATTCATTCTTCATACTTTAAATAATTCGTACTTCTGGTTCAAAAGAAGCAGTGACTCTACCGATGAAATAACGGATGAAATAAGAAATAAGATTCTTTTTGGTCTGCTGGGAAATCAGAAATAGTATTATAACTTAATAATTTTTTCAACCTTTCTCTTTTAATTCTGGCTTAATTATTTAGAATCAGTCAAAATATGACGAAAGTCATAAAAATTTTGCCAGCTTCCAAAATCTTTTTAAATTTACACCTAACAAATGTTAGTTAGTTTTATGGATTTTTCAGTTGAATATCTGAAGCTGGATCAGTTGAGACAGCTTCAAACCGACCGGCTGATCAGTTTGATCGGTTATCTGGGGGAGACGTCGGAGTTTTATAAAAGAAAATTTAATGAATCAGGAATATCTCCGCAAGATATAAGGTCGATTGAAGATATCACGAAACTTCCGATTACTTACAAACAGGATTTAAGGGAAAATTACCCGTTCGGTCTATTTACGGTTCCTAAAAGTGAGCTTCAGAGAATTCATTGCTCAAGTGGGACAACAGGAAAGCCAACGGTAGTAGGATATACAAAAGAAGATGTGGAGCTTTTCAGCGAAGTCGTGGCAAGGTCTTTACATGCTGCAGGAGCCAGGCCGGGGATGCAATTGCACAATGCCTACGGTTATGGCATTTTCACAGGAGGGTTGGGTTTACACTACGGAGCAGAGAAACTGGGGATGAGTGTTCTTCCTATTTCAGGAGGCATGACGGCAAGGCAGGTGGATTTGATCATAGATTTTAAACCTGAAGTTATCTGTTGTTCGCCTTCTTATGCACTTACTATTGCGGATGAATTTGCCAGGAGAGGAATTTCGGCAGGCGATATCAGTCTGAAATATGCTGTGCTGGGATCAGAGCCCTGGACGGAGATCATCAGAAGCCATATTGAAGAAAGGCTGGGAGTTCATGCAACAAATATTTACGGCTTAAGTGAAATTATAGGACCAGGAGTTTCAATGGAAGATTTTGAAGAAAAAGGAGGAGCCTATATCTGGGAAGATCATTTTTATCCTGAAATCTTAGATCCGGTAACCAAAAAACCGGTGCCTGTCGGAGAAGAAGGGGTATTGGTAATAACAACGCTGACGAAAAAAGCAATGCCGCTTTTGCGATATTGGACAAACGATATTACAAGCCTTTACTATGACGAAAAAGGCAAAAGAACTATGGTGAAAATGAAGCCTGTCATTGGACGGGCAGATGACATGCTGATTGTAAGAGGAGTAAATGTCTATCCGAGCCAGATAGAAGAAGCTTTTTCCCATGTAAAGGGAGTAGTTCCTAATTATTATCTGACTCCTGTTGAAAAAGAACATATGTGTGTGGCATTAGATATCGACGTGGAAGTTGATGATGATTTTGTAAAAGACCAAAAATTAAAAGTCAATACCGATGATTATTTTAATTTTGTAGGAAGCTTTGGAAAAACAATAGAAAACGAAATAAAAAAACGGGTAGGAATCACCACAAAAGTAAACATTCATACACAGGACAGTTTACCCAAGTGTGAAGGTGGGAAAATTAATAGAATACTAAAAAAATAATGAATTCATTTTATAAACTTAAAACAGTTAAAGTTCAGAAAGATACTCCGGATGCAGTAAATGTAGCGGTAGAAATTCCTGAAGAGCTGAAAGATAAGTTCAGGTTCAAACAGGGGCAGTACCTCAATTTCCGGATGATGATCAACGGTAATGAAGAAAGACGGTCATACTCAATCTGTAATGCTCCAAGTGAAAAAAGCAATACCCTGGAAGTGCTGGTAAAGTTACTGGAAGGAGGAAAGGTATCAGGATATTTTAATGAGCATCTTCATATGGATGAAATGCTGGAAGTAATGCCTCCGATGGGTGGTTTCAATACCTCTTATCATCCTACCAACGTAAAAACCTATGTGGGCCTGGCAGCAGGAAGCGGTATTACTCCGGTATTGTCAAACATTAAAGAAAGCCTTTATCAGGAGCCTAACAGTAATGCTTATCTGTTTTACAGCAACAGAAGTATGAACCATGTTTTAAGAAAAGCTGAAATTGATAAACTGGTAGAGCAGTTTAACGGAAGGCTTAAAGTTGTATACCTGGTAAGCCGTGAAAAACATGAAGACCCGGTTTTTGAAGGGAGAATCTCTCCTGAAAAACTGGATCAGCTGTTTGAAAGATATTCCGATATTGATGTCAGAGAAGCTACTTATTTTATCTGTGGGCCGGCAGAAATGATTAAAGGAATTGCAGATTATCTGAAAAAAGATAAAAAAGTTCCTGCTATTCAGGTTTTATTTGAATATTTCACGGCTCCTGATGAGGAAAATACGGAAGAAATGAGTGACGAATTCAAAGCGATTGCCAATATCGAAAGTATGGTAACAGTAATCATTGATGATGATGAATATTCATTCCACCTTAATTCTAAAAAAGAGAGTATCTTAGATAAAGCATTGAAAGACCAGCTTCCGGTTCCTTTCGCATGTAAAGGAGGCGTTTGCTGTACGTGTAAAGCACAGGTTTTGGAAGGGGAAGTATTTATGGAGAAAAACTATGCGCTTACCGAAGATGAAGTAGCCAGAGGCTATGTTCTTACCTGTCAATGTCACCCGACAACGAATGTGGTGATGCTTAATTATGATGTTTAAAAAATTAATGTAATAATGTAACAATGTAACAATTTACCAGTGTAATAATCACTGGTACATTGCTAGACTGATACATTGTAAAATTGAAAGATTATGGACTTAGAAAAATTTGTTCAATACGTTCACGAAGAAAATAAAGTAGAGCCGAAAGATGTAATGCCAGATGATTACAGAAAACTATTGGTTCGCCAGATTTCACAGCATGCCCATTCTGAAATTGTAGGAATGCTGCCGGAAGCCAACTGGATCTCCAGGGCACCCTCATTGAGAAGAAAAATGGCACTTTTGGCTAAAGTTCAGGATGAGGCAGGACATGGCTTATACCTTTATTCTGCTACTGAAACATTAGGAGACGGAAGCATCAGAGCAGACAGAGATGCTACTTACGATGATATGCTGGAAGGAAAAGCAAAATATTCAAGTATCTTCAATTATCCTACTTTAAGCTGGGCTGATATCGGCGCCATCGGTTGGTTGGTTGACGGAGCAGCAATTATGAATCAGGTAATGCTGATGGGGAATTCTTATGGCCCTTATTCAAGAGCAATGGTAAAAATCTGTAAAGAAGAATCATTCCACCAGAGACAAGGATATGAAATCCTGATGGCCCTTTGCCGTGGAACCAAGCAACAGAAAGAAATGGCCCAGGCAGCATTAAACCGTTTCTGGTGGCCGGCCTTAATGATGTTCGGACCTAATGACGACAGTTCTCCAAATTCTAAAATTTCTATGAACTACAGGGTAAAAAGAGAAAGTAACGATAGCCTTCGTCAGCGATTCATTGATGTTACTGTACCTCAGGCTGAATTCTTAGGGCTGACTATTCCGGATAAAGATCTGAAATGGAATGAAGAAAGACAGCATTATGATTTCGGGGAACTTCCATGGGATGAATTTATGGAAATCCTAAAAGGAAACGGACCTTGTAATAAAAAGCGTATCGAAACTAAACGAAAAGCGCAAAGAGAAAATTCCTGGGTAAAAGAAGCAGCGATTGCTTTTGCAAAAAAACAACAAAAAGAAGTAATATAACAATATACCGATGTAAAAATGTAACAATCAATTGTTATGCTGAGCATCTCATTGATAAACTGGTACATTGATGCATTGTTAAATTAATTAAATATGGCAAATTTAGATATGTGGGAAGTGTTTATTCAGACTAAACCGGGATTATCTCACAAACATGTTGGAATTGTACAGGCGCCAACAGCAGAAATGGCTTTACAGAACGCAAGAGACGTGTATACAAGAAGAAAAGAAGGAACTTCTGTTTGGGTAGTTCCAAGTAAGTATATCGTGACTTCAGAAGGAGTGGATAAAGAAGCTTTCTTTGATCCGGCTGATGACAAACTATACCGTCATCCAACTTTCTATGAGATTCCAAACGATGTAAAAAATATGTAAAACAACTCATGGCTATCAGCTGCTCGCAATTTGCCTTTTAATTGCCAGAAGCCAGATGCCAGAAGCTAGAAGCTAAAAACAATGAACCCATTATATAATTATTTATTAAAACTAGCAGACGACAGTTTCATTATGGGACAGCGTTTGTCTGCGTGGTGTGGTGAAGGTCCTTATTTGGAGGAAGATATTGCATTAACAAATATCGCTTTGGATGAGCTTGGACAAGCGAATAACTTTTATGTGTATGCTTCAAGAGTTATTGATAATGGTAAAAGTGAAGATGATATTGCCTTCTTAAGATATGAACACGAATATGTAAATGCACACTGGACAGAGCTTCCTAATGAAGATTATGCTCAGACGATTCTTAAGGTTTATGTTTTCTCTGTGTATCAGAAACTGATGTATGAAGCATTATCAAATTCTGCAAATGAAGAATTGTCTGCTATTGCTCAAAAATCATTAAAGGAAGTAAGGTATCACTACACCCATGCTGCGTCATGGATGAAAATCTTTGCCCAGGGGACAGAAGAAAGCAAGTCACGCTTGGTAAAAGCTGTTGAGAACATCTGGGAATATACGAAAGGACTTTTTGCTAAAACGGAAGGTGAGGATAATCTGGTAGCTTTGAATATTGCTCCAAATGCAGATGCTCTTTATGAAGAATTCCTTGCTATTACAAAGAAAGATTTTGCAGACTTCGGTTTAGAATATCCTGAAAATCCGTTCATGCAGCCAAAATCAAGAACAGGATATCATACAGAATATTTCGGATATATTCTTTGTGAGCTTCAGTATATGCAGAGAGCGTACCCTGGATGTACCTGGTAGTCCATAGCAATGTAAGTTATCAATATAACAGCCTTAAAGTTGAGATGTTGATCAGCAGTTTTGTAAGCTTCGTTAGGTGAAGCACTTTTGTAAACTTAGAAACATTTAGCTTTCAAAAAAATCATAACGCACCTTGCGTTTAAAAAAATAGAAATAAAGATTGAAAGATCCTTTAGAAATATTAAAATTAATTCCTGATCCGGAAATTCCGGTGATTAACATTGTAGAGTTGGGGATTGTAAGAGGAGCGCAAATCACAGGTGAAAACTCCTGCGAAGTGACAATTACTCCTACCTATTCCGCCTGTCCTGCCATGTTTACCATTGAGGAAGATATCATGAAGATCATGAAGGAAAATGGCTGGGAGGCTAAAGTAGTGACCAAAATGTTTCCGATATGGACAACAGACTGGTTAACAGACGAAGCAAGAGAAAAACTCAGGGCTTACGGAATTACGCCGCCTGAAAAAGGGGCCGATGAACACCATATCGGGAAACCGAAAAAATGTCCGCGTTGTGGTTCTGAGCACACCAAACAGATCAGCAGATTTGGGTCTACCCTGTGTAAGGCTTCTTATCAATGCTTGGACTGTCTGGAACCTTTTGATTATTTTAAATGTCACTAAAATAAAGGTAACAATAAATCAAGTGCCTGTTTATTCATAAAGTTTACGGACTATGCAAAACATAACGATGTTATGGTTAGATTGTTAAATTGTTAGGCGGTTACATTGATTTATATTGTTAAATTAGTGCATTGTTAAATATAAAATATAAAAACTATGTATACCCAACTGGATATTGAATCGCATTTTGACGGGAAGCTTAAAATCGCATATCTTAATCAACCGGAAACGATGAATGCCCTTACAAAACCGGCCCTGTCGGATTTGAAAGATTTTATCAAAGAATGCAGTGATGATGAAACGGTAAGGTGCGTTGCTATCTCCGGAAGAGGAAGGGCCTTCTGTTCAGGGCAGAACCTGGATGAAGCATTCGTGGTAGGAAAAGAACACCATGATCATGATATTATCAGGAAAATTGTAGTAGATTATTACAATCCATTGGTAACAGAAATTACCCGTTGTAAAAAACCGGTTGTTGCTTTAGTGAATGGTCCTGCAGTAGGAGCAGGTGCAATGTTAGCCTTGATTTGTGACTTTGTATTGGCAAATAATAAAGCATACTTTTCCCAGGCATTTTCAAATATCGGACTGATTCCTGATACAGGAGGTACTTATTTTTTACCGAAACTTTTGGGAAGGCAATTGGCCAACTATTTAGCATTTACAGGAAAAAAATTATCAGCAGAAGAATCTAAATCCTACGGTCTTGTGGCGGAAGTTTTCAATGAAGAAGAATTCGGCCCGAAATCAATGGAGATTCTTGAAAAAATGGCTAATATGCCGACAGCTGCTATTAAATTAACGAAAAAAGCTTTTGCAAATTCTTATACCAATACCCTTAAGGAACAGTTGGAATTAGAAGGCGATCTTCAACAGGAAGCTGCAGAAACAGAAGACTTCATAGAAGGCGTAAACGCCTTTTTACAGAAAAGAAAACCTAATTATAAAGGAAAATAAAATTAATATAACAATTTAGCAATGTAACAATTTACCATAAATATGCTCCGGCAACATTCAATTTTTGATAAAATTGTTACATTGGTAAACTGATACATTGTTACATTACTTTTTTAACTATGAATATTGGAATTATTGGGGCAGGAACTATGGGCGTAGGAATTGCCCAGGTGGCTGCAACAGCAGGATGTAAGGTCGTTTTATTCGACGCTAATGCTCCGCAAATAGATAAAGCTCTTTCAGGCTTGGAGAAAACCCTTCAAAAATTAGCTGAAAAAGGGAAAATATCCCAGGAAAAAGCAACAGAAATCAGAAGTAATATTGCTAAAGGTGAAGTATTGCAGGATTTAAAAGGCTCTGATTTAGTCATTGAAGCAATTATTGAAAATAAAGATATTAAAACCAAAGTTTTTACAGAACTTGAAACTTATGTTTCTGAAGACTGTATTATCGGTTCCAATACTTCATCCATTTCTATCACCTCCCTCGGAGCAGAATTAAAGAATCCGGAGCGTTTCATCGGAATTCATTTCTTTAACCCGGCTCCATTGATGCCTTTAGTGGAAATTATTCCATCCTTATTAACAGAAAAAACTTTAGCAGAAAAAATGTATAACCTCATGAAAGAATGGGGGAAAATGCCTGTCATTGCTAAAGATATTCCAGGATTCATCGTCAATAGAATTGCCCGTCCCTACTATGGTGAAGCATTAAGAATTGTGGAAGAAAATATTGCAACACCCCAACAGGTGGATGAGGCGATGAAAACATTAGGAAACTTTAAAATGGGGCCTTTTGAATTAATGGATTTAATAGGGGTAGATGTCAATTTTGCCGTAACAACTACGGTATATAAAGATTACTTCTATGACCCAAAATATAAACCTTCCTTATTGCAACAAAGAATGTCTGAAGCAAAACTTCATGGCAGAAAAACAGGGAAAGGTTTCTACGACTACAGTGAAGGAGCGGAAAAACCGGTTGCTCAGAAAGATGATGCATTATATGAGCAGATCTTTTTAAGAATTATATCAATGCTGATCAACGAAGCCGTTGAAGCCAAAAGACTAGGAGTTGCCAATGATGAAGACATCGAACTTGCGATGCAGAAAGGAGTCAACTATCCGAAAGGCTTATTAAGCTGGGGAAAAGAAATCGGGTATGCAAAAATCTCCGGGACCCTCCAAAACCTTTATGAAGAATATCAGGAAGAAAGATACAGACAAAGTCCTTTGCTTCGTAAATTATAATAAAATGTACCAATGTATCGGTTTACCAATATAACAATGCTGGGTTTACGAGAGCATTTATTGGTAAACTGGTAAACTGGTAAATTGTTACATTAAAATGAATATAGATGAATTCAGAGCTGAATTAGAAGTAAGACTTTTAATTGAGAAAGAGTATTTAATCCGGGAAGCTGTCACCATGAGAAGTCAGGAAAGGCTTGAGCTGTTAGGACAGTTTAATGAGAAATAGAAAGCTGATCAAAAGATTAGCAGATGAAAGTGGGATTGATTTATATGCTCCTTTTGATAACAGCACTGAAAATTCAGATAAAAAATTTTCATATGAACAGATAATCCTTGGTAAAACAATGAGCATTTATGACAAGTTATCTGATGAGCTGTATGAAGAAATAACAAACATATAACAGAAATGAATCCGAGACAAATAGCAGATTATATGTTCAATCAGGATTATTTTTCCCAATGGATGAATATTAAAATGATTGAGGTAAAAGAAAACTATTGTTTAATAGAAATGCCTATTAAAAAAGAAATGCTGAACGGGCTTAAAACCGTTCATGGCGGTGTTACATTTGCTTTTGCAGATTCTGCATTGGCATTTTCATCCAATAATACGGGAGATGCTGCAGTGGCGTTAAACTGTATCATCAATTTTACCAAAGCAGGAAAAGAAGGAGATATTTTCAGAGCCGAAAGTGTTTTGGAGAACGATACGAGAAAAACAGCAGTTTACGATATTAAAATAACCAATCAAAATAATGAACTGGTTGCAAAATTTGTCGGAACAGTTTACAAAATCGGGAAAAAAGTAACCGAATTATAAAACCAGAACCAAGCGCCAGACTAAAAGAATGAGAAAAATAGTTGCACTGCTTTTCGGGATTTCAACCCTTCTGATAAATGCCCAGCAGAAAGTAAACGAAGTATTGAAGAAAGATCTTGATGACATCATGAAGGTGGACCAGGGATACAGAATGCTTTTTGACTCCGAAATAACCCCGGAGAAAAAAGAACAGCTGTTGAAGGATCTCAATATTGATAAGGAGGAGTTTAAAAAGAAAAGTTGGCAATTGGTTGCAGAACATGATAGTCTAAACATGCAGAGAATTGAAAGTATTATTGCCCAATATGGCTATCCCGGAAAAACGCTTGTAGGGGAACCTACGAATAAGGCTGCCTGGTATGTAATCCAGCATTCAACGAAAATCGGAAAATATCTGCCTCTCATTAAGGAAGCTGGAAAAAAGAAAGAAATTCCTTTTACATGGGTTGCCATGATGGAAGACCGATATCTGATGCAGAAAGATAAAGAACAGATTTATGGAACACAGGGAAAAGGTGAAATAACAAAAGATCAGGACGGAAAGCAAGTTTTTGTCAATTTTGTATGGCCCGTAAAAGATCCCAAAAATGTTAATAAGAGAAGAAAAGAAGCAGGCTTCGATTCTACTATTGAAGAAAGTGCCAAAAGGATGTTCGGAAAGGACTTCAAGTACGTGCCTTATACTTTAAAACAAGCTTTAGAACTACGAAATATAAACAAATAATCTAGTATTGTTACACTGTTACATTGCTAAATTGTTACACTAAAATAATTATGAACAACGTATACATCATAGACTATGTCAGAACTCCCATTTCAAAACTACAGGGAGGATTATCAGAAGTAAGGGCAGATGATTTGGCGGCTATTGTTATCAAAGAAGTGGTAGCAAGAAACCCTGAAATCCCTGTTGAGGAAATTGAAGATGTGATCTTTGGCTGTGCTAATCAGGCTGGTGAAGATAACAGGAACGTAGCAAGAATGGGGCTTTTATTGGCAGGACTCCCTTATAAAATAGGGGGCGAGACGGTAAACAGGCTTTGTGCATCAGGAATGTCTGCAGTAGCAAACGCATTCCGCTCCATTGCTGCCGGAGAAGGTGAAATTTATATTGCCGGAGGAGTAGAACATATGACGCGGTCTCCATACGTAATGTCTAAACCAAGTGTTGCTTTTGGAAGAGACAGCCAGATGTATGATACCACTTTCGGATGGCGTTTTATTAACCCAAAAATGAAAGAAATGTATGGTGTTGACGGAATGGGTGAAACCGCAGAAAACTTAGCAGATATTCATCAGATCAACAGGGAAGATCAGGATAAGTTTGCCCTTTGGTCTCAGCAGAAAGCTACCAGGGCTCAGGAAAGCGGAAGGCTGGCGGAAGAAATTGTAAAAGTTAAAATTCCTCAAAGAAAAGGAGATCCTATTATTTTCGAAAAGGATGAATTTATCAAGCCAACTTCATCTATGGAAGGTTTATCAAAACTTCGTCCGGCTTTCAGAAAAGAAGGTACGGTCACTGCAGGGAACGCTTCAGGAATGAATGACGGGGCTGCTGCTTTGATTTTAGCAAGTGAAGAAGCAGTGAAGAAATATGGTTTAAAACCAAAAGCCAGAATTTTAGGTTCTTCCGTAGCAGGAGTAGAGCCGAGGATTATGGGAATTGGTCCGGTAGAAGCCACTCAAAAGCTTTTAAAAAGGTTAAACCTTTCTCTTGATGATATGGATATTATTGAATTAAACGAAGCATTTGCTGCGCAAGCTTTGGCTGTAACAAGAAGCTTAGGTTTAAAAGACGATGATGCAAGAATAAATCCAAATGGTGGTGCCATTGCTATTGGTCACCCACTGGGAGTTTCCGGAGCAAGAATCATTGGTTCTGCAGCGATGGAGCTTCAGAAACAGGATAAAAAATATGCATTGTGTACCCTGTGTATCGGTGTCGGACAAGGATATGCAATGGTCATTGAAAAAGTATAATCAATTTGAAAATGAGGTAATTTGAGAATCTGAAAATGTTTAACGGCATTATTCATTTTCAAATTATTCCATTCTCAGATTTTCAAATTAAAAAATATGAACATCTACTCATACCACGGAATTCGCCCCATTATCAAATCTTCTGCCTATATTCATCCGCAGGCGGTGATTATCGGGAATGTGGAAATTGGTGAAGAAGTATATATCGGCCCCAACGCGGTAATCCGTGGGGATTGGGGGAAAATCATCATTAAAGACGGAGCCAACGTTCAGGAAAATTGTACCCTCCATGTTTTTCCCAATATAGAAACGATTTTAGAAGAATCAGCTCATATCGGGCACGGAGCGATTATCCATTCCGGACATATTGGAAAAAACTGCTTAATCGGAATGAATGCAGTGGTAATGGATAAAGCCTATATTGGTGACGAAAGTATTGTCGGAGCTTTAGCTTTTGTGCCTGCCAACTTTAGATGTGATCCCAGAAAACTGATTGTTGGAAGCCCTGCAAAAATTATCCGTGATGTTTCTGATGAAATGATTCATTGGAAAACCGAAGGAACAAAATTGTATCAGGAACTGGCAAGGGAAGGAAAAGAAGCCATTTTACCTTGTGAGCCATTTACCGAATATATTCAGCAGATTCCTACAAAAATTGTTGATTACAGTATCTGGGATGATGTGAAATAAAGATCTCCATCTAAACCCCATAGGTTTTTAAAACCTATGAGGTTTGAATATTAAAACACACAAATGAAGAAAATAAATGTCAAATACAGAAAGCTTTGAATATGGCTATATATATCATATTTATACTCATGCAAATGGAAAAGATTTAATTTTTCGGGAAAATGAAAATTATAAATATTTTTTAAGTAAGCTTTTAAAATACATCATTCCAGTAGCTGAAATATATGCGTATTGTTTAATGCCGAATCATTTTCATCTGTTAATAAGGTTTAAAGAGTCAAACCAAACATTGGCGGAGGATGAGCATAAATATTTAATGAAACAATTTAGTAATTTATTAAATGGTTATGCAAAAGCATATAATAAGAAATACAATAGAAAAGGTTCTCTTTTTTTGGATTATTTAAAGCGTAAAAGAGTGGACGATGAAAAGTATTTGATTAAATTATTTCATTATATCCACAATAATCCTGTAAATCATGGATTTGTTAAAGATATTAATGACTGGAAATATTCATCTTATCATTCTTATATTAATTTGGCTAAAGAAAGTAAAATTGAAAGAAAACAAATGATGACCTATTTTGATACAATAAACGATTTTGTGGAATATCATAAATCAAATGTTGAATATGATTTTCTAACAATAGAATAGAGTTCAATTCAAACCTCATAGGTTTCCAAAACCTATGAGGTTTTGAAAAGACGATTAATTAAGAAAAGTATGATTAAAAAACTAATTATTTTCTGCAGTATTCTCTTTGCATTTCAATCTATGGTTTTTGCCCAGATCGGAAATGTAAAGTCTTTGAACATCGGAGAAATAAGAACTATCAGATCCAAAACTTTAAATGAAGAAAGAACATTAAATATTTATCTCCCTCAAGGATTTGATAAAACAAAATCATACCCGGTGATCTATTTATTGGATGGAAGTATGAATGAAGATTTTATTCACATCACAGGATTGGTACAGTTCTTTAATCTAATGTATTCCATGCCGGAAACCATTGTTGTGGGCATTGCCAATGTAGACAGAAAAAGGGATTTTACTTTTCATACGGATTTAAAAGATTTACAGAAAAATTATCCTACAACAGGACATTCTGATAAATTTATTACTTTCCTTGAAAAAGAGTTAAAACCTTATATTGCAAGCCAGTTTAAAACCGGAGATGAATACCTTTTCGGTCAGTCTTTGGGAGGACTTTTGGCAACAGAGATTCTTTTGAAGAAACCGGAAATGTTCAATAATTATTTTATTATCAGTCCAAGCTTATGGTGGGATAATGAGAGCTTGCTGAAACAGGCCGGGCAATTGCTGTCCAAATCTCAGGATACTAAAAAATTCGTTTATGTTTCTGTTGGAAAAGGAGAACCTCCGGTAATGATCAAAGATGCGGAAGCTTTATATGATGTTTTGATAAAAACAGGAAAGAAAAACTGGACGATAGAATATAAAATGATGGAAACAGATAATCATGCAACCATTCTTCACAGAAGTTTGTATGAGGGACTGATGAAAATGTTTCCCTATCAGGAACCGAAATAATTAATAAGTGTAACAATATACCAATGTAAAGTGTAACAATTATCCGTCAACTGGAGTAAAGCGAAGAATCTCAGTATTGGTAAACTGTTAGATTGATACATTGTTAAATTAAATATTTTATGGAAAAACTAAAAAACTATATCTACGGACAATGGGTAGAAGGTACCGGAAACGGAATCCCTTTGTACAATGCTGTTACAGGAGAGCAGGTAGCCGTTTCGGATACAGAAGGACTTAATTTTGAACAGGCTCTTGACTACGGAAGAACGGTAGGCTATAAAAACCTCTCGTCCATGACTTTCTATGACCGTGGGGAAATGCTGAAAAAAGTAGCACTTTACCTGTTGGAAAGGAAGAAAAAATATTATGAATTGTCATATAAAACAGGGGCTACCCATGTAGATTCCTGGGTAGACATTGAAGGAGGTTTCGGAACCTTCTTTACCTATTCTGGGCTGGCAAAAAGAATGTTGCCCAATACTCCGTTTTGGGTAGATGGTGATACGCAGAAAATTTCTGCCAACGGAACTTTTTTGGGAACCCATATTTTAACACCAAGTGAAGGTGTTTCCATACAGATTAATGCCTACAACTTTCCGGTTTGGGGAATGCTGGAGAAACTATCCACATCATTGTTGGCAGGGGTACCAGCCATTGTAAAACCTTCTCCATTCGGGTCTTATCTCACCAATGCCGTTTTCCAGGATATGATAGAAAGCGGAATTTTACCTGAAGGAGCCATTCAGCTGGTGTGTGGTGAGCCGGGAAATATTCTGGAATATGTTCAGGATGGAGATTCTGTGTTGTTTACAGGTTCGGCAGCCACCGGAAGAAAATTAAAATCCCTTCCATCCATTGCCGGAAATGCAGTTCGTTTCAATATGGAAGCAGACTCTTTAAACTGCTCAATCCTGGGACTGGATGCCAAACCGGGAACACCGGAATTTGATTTGTTTATCAAAGAAGTCCGTAATGAAATGACCACTAAAGCGGGACAAAAGTGTACAGCTATCAGAAGGATCATCGTCCCTGAGCATCTGGTTGGTGATGTTCAAAACGCTTTGTCCAAAGCGTTAGATCAGACTAAGATCGGAAATCCGTTAAACAGGGAAACCAGAATGGGGTCTTTGGTCGGAAGACAACAATATGAAGAAGTGGTAAGAAAAGTAAACATTTTAAAAGCTGAAACAGAGCTTGTATATGACGGAAAACACGAACTGGTAGATGCAGATTATGAAAAAGGCGCATTTATGAGTCCGAAGTTATTCCTGAATGACAAGCCTTTTGAAAAAAATATCTCTCATGATGTAGAAGCTTTCGGACCGGTTTCCACCCTGATGCCGTATAAAGATGCGGAAGAAGCTGCTGCCCTGGCAAAAAGAGGAAAAGGAAGCCTGGTAGGATCTATTATTTCTCATGACGAAAACTTTATCGCAGAAACATCATGGAAAATGGCATCCCAGCACGGAAGAATTTTTGTGCTGAACAGAGATAGTGCCAAAGAAAGTACGGGGCATGGTTCTCCGCTTCCTACCTTAATGCATGGTGGTCCCGGCAGAGCTGGAGGAGGTGAAGAAATGGGAGGACTGAACGGACTTCACTTCTTCTTACAAAAAACAGCTATCCAGGGATCTCCGGATGTACTGAAAGCAATCACTAAGATCTACCAGCCTGGTGCAGAGAAAAAATTCTCAGACAAACATCCTTTCCGGAAGTATTTTGAAGAAGTGGAAATAGGAGATTCTTTGGAAACAGCAGGAAGAACTGTTACCGAAGCTGATATTGTCAATTTTTCCAACGTTTCATGGGACCATTTCTATGCTCATACTGATGCTACAAGTTTAACAGGAACTATTTTTGATAAAACAGTAGCTCATGGATATTTCATTCTTTCTGCCGCCGCCGGATTATTTGTTTCCGGTAAAAAAGGACCTGTTATTGCCAATTATGGGTTGGAAGAATGTAGTTTCTTCAAACCTGTATATGCAGGAGATACAATCACGGTTTATTTAACAGCAAAAGAAAAAATCAACAGAGGGGTAAAAGGAAGGAACATTCCATCAGGAGTTGTAAAATGGTTGGTTGAAGTTGTTAATCAAAGAGATGAGATCGTTTGTGTGGCTACCATTTTAACATTAGTGGCCAAGCAATCTCCTTTTATTGATCTGAATGTGAAAAATGTTCAGAAAATATTGAATGGATTAACAGAAAACACTCCTGCATTATGGGGAAAAATGTCTCCACAACAAATGATTGAACATCTTGACCAGGCATTATTGGTAAGTTTGGGAGAACCTGAAGCAGAAAAATGTTTCACTCCTGAAGAACATCTTGAAAAATGGCAGGACTCTTTATATAACCACAGAAAAATGCCAAAAGATTTTACCGCTCCATTCTTGCCACAGGATGGATCTCTTCCTGAGCCCGCCCATAAAAACCTGGAAGCAGCAAAGCAATCATTCCTGGATAACCTGAAAAGATTTGTAATCTATTACAAAGAAAATCCAGAAGCTGAACACATGAACTTTGTGTTTGGAAAACTGAATAAAGAAATGTGGGAACTGATGCATAAGAAACACTTCACCCATCACTTTGAACAGTTTGGGTTGATTTAATCCAAAATAAAATATAAATTTATAGTCCCTTTTAGCTTTACTGAAAGGGACTTTCTGATTAACCATAACCATGTCAAGGTTTTAAACCTTGACATGGTTTGGAAACTTAAGGAAAGGATAAATTACTAAATAAAGCTGTAAATATGATGAACGAATTCTTTTTTTTCTTCCAAAAAAACTATCTTTAAAATTCTCAATACCCATGTCAAGGTCCAAAACCTTAACATGGGTATTGAGCCCCAAACCTCCCTTCTTTAATGAAACAAAGTATTATGGAATTACAATTTTTCAAAGACTTCGATTTTACAGATTTTTGGTATGAAAGTACTTATTCTCAAAGAGATTATATCGAAGAATTTCCAGATGATGAAATAATCACCTCGGTAGAGGAAGAGTTAGGCTATAAACTTCCTGCTTCTTATATTGAATTGATGAGGATTCAAAATGGAGGATTGGTAGAAAAAGATTGTTTCCCGACCGGAGAGGGAACTTCATGGGCTCATGACCATGTAGCTATTACCGGAATTATGGGCATTGGAAGGCAAAAAACGTATTCTATTTGTGGGGAACTCGGGAGCCGGTTTATGATTGAAAAGTGGGGATATCCGGATGATGGAATTTATATTTGTGATTGTCCGTCTGCAGGACACGATATGATCTTGCTGGATTATTCTAAATGCGGGAAATATGGAGAACCGGAAGTAGTTCATGTTGATCAGGAATATGATTATAAAAAAACTTTTCTTGCCAAAGACTTTGAAACATTTATTAAAGGCTTAACTACTGATGATGATTTTGAGGACTAAGATAAAATATAATTACCATGAATAAAAACTTTGCAGATAAAGTCATTGATTTCAATAGAAATCTTATCTATTCAGGGGAACTGCCTGAAGGGTTTGAAGTGCTCAATCCTTATTTGAATAATCCCGAAACGATGGAGGTAATGCAAAAGTTTTATCATAAATATTATAATGATACCAATAAAAGAAAATTTATAGTGGGAATTAATCCCAGCCGCCACGGAGCAGGAGTTACGGGAGTCCCTTTCACTGATACCAAACGTCTGGAAAGTGTTTGCGGCATACCAATGCATTCTGCGCATACTCATGAAGTTTCTTCCGTTTTTGTATATGATATGATCGCAGAATATGGCGGGCCTGATCTGTTTTATAAAGACATTTATATTAACTCTCCTTTTCCATTGGCCATTGTCAGAAAAACAAAAAACGGATGGCTTAACGCCAACTATTATGATGACAAAGCTCTGTTTGAAGCTGTAAAAGATTTTATGATTGATTCATTAAAGAAGCATATAAGCCTGAATCTTGATACTTCAGAAGTTTTTGTCCTGGGAAAAAAGAATGCGGAATTTATTTCAAGACTGAATAAAGAAGCTGAATTATTCGATAAAATGACAATTCTGGAACACCCTCGCTATATACAACAGTACAAATCAAAGGAGAAGCAACTGTACATCGATAAATACATTGTAGCACTAAAAAAATAAACCCCCTGAAGGAATCAGGGGATTATCATTCGTGCATTAGAATCTTATCGGGAACGTTATGAATATGAGCTGTAAACTTAGTTCTTAATAACTTTCGTAGTTTCTGCAGAGGTTTTGATGTAGTAAATTCCTGCGGGTAATTCTGAAATATTGACTTCATTATTACCTTTCTGAATTTGTACTGTTTTCAATACTTTGCCCTCTGCATTGTAGATTTTAGCCTCGCTGGCTTTTTCTGTCGTAATAGAAAGAGGACCGTTGGTTGGATTAGGGTAAACAATCAGACTTTTTTGAATGTTTTTAGTTTCTGAAGTACTTAATACGATATTACTATCTTTTACCCAGCTAAAGGCATCTAAACCTACATACCGGAATGCCCCGTTTGCAGTGATCTGCAATTCGTCAATCACAATATTTGAGTAATTTTGACCGTTTAAGTTCGTAAGATCAATGAGGGTATATCCGTTTGTTGTCCCTAAGCTTGTTGCAAATCCTGTGGTTTTTGTTTGGGTAAATTTAGTTATGCCACTTAGCTTTCCGGTGACAGTAAGAGTTCCTGCTACATTGAGGTCCAGATTCAAGGCAGAAAGATACATCCAGAATCTGTTTACCTTAAATAAATTTGAAGTTGTTTTAATACTGAATGAGGGTGGAAACTGTGCGTCGTTGGAATTATCAATGTATCTGTTGTCATTCGCTGTTCCATTCCAGCCTGTTCCCGGGTAATTCCCCTGAATGTCAAAAACACTGACATGTGAAATGATGTTGAAAATCACTCCATTATCGGTGAAGCTTGTACTTCCGTGTGATTCCGTTTCAAATTGTTCTGTACTGGTCTGCCCGAATGAGAGAATTGAAATGAGCAGACTACAAATTGTTAAAAAAGTAGTGCTTTTCATGATTTCTTGTTTTTAAATATTAGGTACTATGAATATTAATCTCTTGGAGGGTAAATACCTTCAACACAGATGATATAATTTAAACCCAAATAAGGAGGCATATTATTCACTGGTAAATTTTGTCCTGTAAAGGAGATACTTTGTGCATTAATGGTGGTGTCAGGATTAGAATCGTTTACAAAGCTGGATACCACATTGAAATCTCTCCCTACCTGTGTTCCTGAAATAGCAATAGATGACGTAGCTGTAGGTGTGGACGAGTTGGCATTCTTATTAGCTACTTTCAATTGAAAACCACTTCCGATGCTTGGAAGATTTGAAGCTAAAAGGGTATTTTGCGTAGTACCGGATACCACTCCCAAAGGATAAAACTGATTGGCATTTACATTTCCGGCCCCTAAGGCCATACGCCCTTTTAAGTTGGGTAATGCAAAAGTAGTAATGCCATCTCCACCATAAGTGGTTCCTAAAATAGAGAATAAAGCTGAATTTCTTGAAATACTTATTAAACTTCCGTCACAAAACATCCATCCCCTGGGTGCGAAATTCCCTGCAAATAATTTGATAATTCCAATGTATTCTTCCATGATAAATAGTTTTCAGTTTAATTTTCCTACTCTGTTCTTATGGCTTTTCGGATTCCGCCAAATAAAATTTAATTGGGTAAGTCAAAGGAACAACGAATAGAAAAACATAACTAGAGTAGAAAATACCAAATTAGGGAGTCCGTATTTCTACGTAATGTGTATTTTCAAGCTTTTATAAGAAACTATTTAAACAGAATTTATAGTCTTTAAGTTTCTCTGGAAGAGCTGTATTTAGTATTTTTGTAAGAATCCAATAAAAATAAAAATGAACGAATTCGTAGCATCAGAAATTAAAAACAATATTGCCGAAATTACATTCGGAACTCCTAAAAGTAATTCTCTTCCGGGAGCTATTCTGGAAAAACTGGCACAAACTATTTTAGAAGAAGGACGTAAAGATGAGGTGAAAGCAATCCTGATAAAAAGCGAAGGCGAAAAGGCCTTCTGTGCCGGAGCCAGCTTTGATGAGCTTTTGGCAATTGATGAATTAGAAGTTTCTACTCAATTTTTCGGTGGTTTTGCTAAAGTACTCAATGCTATGAAAAATTGTGGAAAAATTGTTGTTGTAAGAGTTCAGGGAAAAACTACAGGAGGAGGAGTTGGGATTGCTTGCGGAGCAGACTATTGTTTTGCAACAAAAGATTCTTCTTTGGCTCTTACTGAGATCAATTTAGGAATTGGTCCTTTTGTTATTGGTCCTTATGTAGAAAGAAAAATAGGAAAGTCTCAGTTTTCTGCTATGGCTATTGATGCTGACTTCAGGTCTGCAGACTGGGCGGCACAACATAATATTTATCATTCTGTTTCGGAAAATATTCAAGAAATGGACGAAAAACTAGAAAAATTTTTACAAACATTAGCTTCCAGAAGTAGCGATGCATTAGCCCTCATTAAAAAAGTATCCTGGGAAGGAACAGAACATTTTAATGAACTGATGCCGGCAAGAATTCATATGAGCGCCAGTCTTATCCTGGAAGATTCAGCAAAGAAGAATATAGAGGCTATTAAAGAACGATTGAGAGCAAAATGATTTAATATATTCGAGGTCCTGAATAGGATGGATTTGATAAAAAGGATCCGGAGAAACATAGTTTCTCCGGATTTTTTTATGTTATTATCAGTTTTAATAATCTGTATTTTGATTTTATAAATTAATTGATATAATATATGGATCTTTTTATTTAATATATGTTTTTTTTGATAGAAGATTAAGATTTTAACATGTTTTATGTGAGTATTTGTTTTTCAACACTGTGTGTATTTTTAATTTTTGTTTATTTTTTTAACTAAAATCAAAATATGTATTTAAATTTTAAATACAATGTATTTAATTAATTAAATTAATGTTTTTGTTGCATTTGTAGTAATTATTATTGCATATATTTGCGTTCGATATGTTAAAATATGTTAAATATGAGAATAAAATTATTTGCAAGTACAGCGGTGTTATTCTTTGTAGGAGGGCATCTGGTAGAAGCTCAAAAAACAAAACGTGACACAATACCTCAGGACACAAAGATTGAGGAAATTGTTGTGGTAGCCTATGGTAGCCAGAAAAAAGAAACCATGGTAGGATCGAATACTGAAATTAAAGCAAAACAATTTGCGGACCGTCCGATAACAAGCATCGGGCAGGCATTGGATGGTGCCAGTGCTGGGGTTAAGGTAAGTACCGGAACGGGTCAACCAGGAAGTTCACCAAGTATTCAGATCCGGGGAATTGGATCTTATGGTATTACAACGTCACCATTATATGTAGTAGATGGTACTGTGTACACAGGCTCCCTGGCAGCGATCAATCCGAATGATATTGCATCCTTCAATATCCTGAAAGATGCTGCGTCAACATCTTTATACGGTTCTGCAGCTGCCAATGGGGTGGTTTTAATTACTACAAAATCAGGAAGAAAAGGAAAGGATTCATTTAATTTCAGTATGAGTACAGGTGCTGTGGGTAGATCTATCCCTGAATATGATCGGGTAAATGTTCATCAGTATTATCCTTTAATCTGGGAATCGATAAGAAATGGAAGAATGACTTCGGTTCCCGGTACTACTGTGGCCGATGCCAATGCATATGCAACTGCACAGTTGATCCCCGGAGTTCTGAAAACTAATGTCTTTAATGTTCCGGATAATCAGTTGGTTGTAAACGGAGTTCTAAACCCGGATGCAAAGCTGAGATATACAGATCTGGACTGGCAAAAGCCTTTAATGAATACAGGTTTCAGACAGAATTACGAGTTAAATTATAGTGGTGGAAGCAATACGACTACTTACTTTTCTTCAGTGGGATATACCAACGAAACGGGATATCTTATAAAGTCTGACTTTGAAAGATTTACGGCCAGGTTAAAAGTAGATTCCCAGGTTAAAAGCTGGCTAAAGTTAGGAACAAGTATAAGTGGGGTTTCCTCTAATGGAAATAACTCTGTTGAGGGAGTGGATAATAATACGGCATATATCAATCCATACCGATGGACCAGAACAATGGGGCCAATCTATAGCCCGTATGCTCATGACCCGGTTACGTTTGCAACACTTTATGATAATGCAGGAAATGTGATTTATGATGCAGGAAGTGCCAGAGGGGCAGATGCTGCTGCCGGAAGAAACGTAATTCAGGAAACCCTTCTGAATAAAGATCTTTCTAAAAATTATTACATTATTTCCAGAGCATATGCTGAAATCAAATTGGACCCTTATCTTACCTTGTCTACCAATGTAGGATATGACATTAGAAATAACAGAAGAAGCACTTATGGAAATAAAATTATCGGTGATGCAGCTCCAGGCGGTTCGGCTGAAAAGTATAGCTTTACAGAGCAAACTTTTACCTGGAACCAGCTTTTGAATTATAAAAGAAAATTTGGAAATCATAATTTTGAATTCCTTTTAGGACATGAAAATTATAAGTTTACCTATGAATATCTATATGGATATAAAAAAGGACAAATCGTTGATGATAATGATGAGCTGATCAATTTCGTAACACCTGCATCCCTTACTTCCCGATCAGATAATTACAGAAAAGAAGGTGTATTCTCAAGATTGAATTATGATTATAAATCGAAATATTTGCTTTCAGGTTCTATTCGTTGGGACGGCTCTTCAAGATTCAATAAAGATGTAAGATGGGATTCATTCTGGTCTTTAGGTGCTGGATGGAGATTAAAAGGAGAAGATTTCTTAAATGATTCCAACCTTGTAAGCGAATTAAAACTTAGAGCTTCTTATGGGGAAGTCGGAAATGACAGGACAGATAGCTATTATATGTATAAAAGTACTTATACTTTAGGGTATAATAACGCTCAGGAACCTGGAATTCTTTTTGGATTCTTGGCGGATCCTACCATTACCTGGGAAGCGAACAAACAAACAGACTTTGGAATTGATTTCGGATTTTTGAATAACCGGATTTCAGGTTCTGTAGAATATTACAACAGGGTTACGGAAGATTTGATTTTTCCTGTTCCTCTTCCTGTTTCTTCCGGAGTTCCGGATAATACGATCAGCAGAAATGTGGGAACCATGTATAACCGTGGATTTGAATTCAGTATTAATGCAGATATTATCAGAAACCAGAACTTTATTTGGAATATCAATGCCAATGCATCCACTCTTAAAAACCAGGTTACAGAACTTTCCAACGGAATAACGGAAATCATCAATGGTACAAAAAAGATTTCTGTAGGACATTCTGTATATGACTATTGGTTAAGACAATGGTATGGCGTAGATCCTGCAGATGGCTCACCTTTATTCCTGGCTGCTGATGCATATGCAAATACCACTGCTGCAGATATCAGAACAATTAACGGTACTAAAGTAACAACCAATTTTAATAAAGCAAAGTATGATTATTCAGGAACAGCCATTCCTGACTTGTTTGGAAGTTTTGGAACATCAATTACTTATAAACAATGGTCATTGTCTGCAATGTTTACCTATCAGATAGGTGGAAAAACGTATGATTCCAACTATGCCGCATTAATGTCCAGTTACTCACAAGGTGGAGCTTTAAGCACAGATATTTTGGATCGATGGACTACTCCGGGACAGGTTACTGATGTTCCTGCATTGAACTCCTCAACGTATACAAGTTCAAATGCTGGTAATTCGTCAAGATGGTTGGTGAGTTCGGATTTTATTACATTCAGACAGGCCACTTTAAGCTATAGTTTTAGTCCTGAAACCTTATCTCAGCTTGGAGTGTCAGGCTTAAAAATCCTTGTTTCCGGTGAAAATCTATGGAGTAAAACGGCGAGAAAAGGGTTGGAGCCAGCTCAGGCATTCAACGGTACAGCATCAAACAGGTATACTCCGGCGAGAGTAGTAACTATAGGATTTAATGTGTCATTTTAAATAAATAAATTATGAAAAGTATTAAAAAGCAATATATAAAATGGGCTGTTGTTCTTTCAGTCTTTACAGTAATGGTTTCATGTCAGAGTGATTATCTTGAAACGGATCCTACTACAGCTGCCTCAGAGGAGGCTGCTTACTCAAGTGCCTCAAATCTTATGGCCATTATTAATGGAATGCATAGAGATATGTATTACAGGCAAAACGATAATCAAGGACAAAATGGACAGGGTGGAATTATGATTATGATGGATGCTTTAGCTGATGACCTGGTCTTTCCATCTACAGGAAATGGATGGTACGTCTCTACAGTCAGATGGCAGGATCAGGTAAATGAAAATGCATCCAATGATTTTTACCCTTATCAGTTTTACTACGCTCTTATCAGAAATGCCAATCTTGTTATTGCTAATGGACCTTCCGTTCCTGCGCCAAACGCTTCTGATGCTGCTACAATAAAAATGGCTATTGGGGAAGCTTATGCTTTCAGAGCTTTTTGTTACTATATGCTGGTTCAGATTTATGGTAAAAGATATGTACCTGGCGCTGCTAATACCCAGCTCGGTGTACCCATCAGACTGGTAGCTAATGAAGTTCCCCTGGCAAGAAATACAGTGGAAGAAGTATATGCTCAGATCAATAAAGATCTTGATGAAGCAGCGGCCAGACTTACGGGAACCAGAGCTACGAAATCTCATTTTAATGATAAGGTGGTTCTTGGATTGAGAGCCAGAATTGCATTGACACAAGGGAATTATACAGCAGCTGCAGCTGCAGCTAAATCTGCCAGAGTAGGATTTCCTTTAATGGACAATGCAACATATACAGCCGGTTTTAATAGCCTTGCAGGAAATAATGAGTGGATGTGGGGAGCTACGATTATTGCTGATCAGGGAGATACATTTTCAAACTTCGGAGCTTATATGTCACGAAACTTTAACTCAACCAATATTCGACAGGCTCCAAAGGCTATTAACAGTAAACTATTTCTGTCATTCCCTTCTACGGACATAAGAACCAAAAACTTTGATCCTTCAGGAGCACACACGGCATTGGGATTGCCTTCAACATATTCCAAGTTTCCTTATACAAGTCAGAAATTTCTTGCTGCAAGCCAGGCGGACAGTAGAGTGGATGTGCCTTACATGAGAGCTGCAGAAATGTATCTTATAGAGGCTGAAGCATTAGCCAGATTAGGTGATGAGGCTGGTTCAAAAATAGTTTTTAATGAATTTGCAAAAAACAGGAATACTGCTTATCCGGGAGCTACAAGTACAGGAGCAGCCTATATCACTGAAATTCTTAACAGCAGAAGACTGGAGTTTTGGGGAGAGGGCTTTAGATTCCTGGATCTGAAAAGGTTAAATCTGGGGCTGGACAGAAGTGGAGCAAACCATTCTTCAGTAGTTACCAATAACGTGATGACAGTTGCTAATACTGATCCCCGCTGGGAATTTCTGATTCCAAGAGCAGAAATCAATGCAAATCCATTAGTTGTTCAGAATCCTTTATAATAATCAACACTTTTTAATATATTGTAGGACCTTGCTTCGGCGGGGTCCTTTTTTTAGCACAACAGAATAATAAACAAGCAATGGAAATTTCAAAAAAATATTTTGCATTTTAAAAATAAATATTAACTTTGTAATTCAAAGTTCTTTTTATGGAGACAAAAAACTATCACGAAGACTTATCCCATATCCGTTCCATGATGGAACGGTCTTCCAGGTTTATTTCGCTAAGCGGGTTATCCGGCGTTGTTGCTGGTTTGGCAGCGCTGATCGGAGCGGTATACGTATACCTTGTTTTAGAGAGAGAAGGAATCAATTACTTTGAAGGAAATAGAAATTTCTTTGCTCCGGCTTTAGTAAAGGAACTTACACTTATCGGGATTGTGATTTTAGTTGTCGCCATTCTCAGCGGATATATTTTTACAGCTCATAAAAGTAAAAAGAAAGGCCTGAGAATATGGGATGCTACTACAAAACGGCTTTTAATAACCTTTGCAGTACCTTTAGTGACAGGAGGAATTTTTTGTCTGGCACTCCTGTCAAGTCATCTTTTTGTCTGGATTGCACCTGCAACTTTGGTTTTTTACGGGCTGGCTCTGGTGAGTGCGGAAAGATATACCCTGCCGGATGTTAAATATTTAGGATATTGTGAAATCATCCTGGGATTACTTGCTTTATTTTTTTTGGGATGGGGACTGGTATTCTGGGCTGTTGGTTTTGGCGTTCTGCATATTGTTTATGGACTTATTATGCACAAGAAATATAAATAAAAGCTAAATTTGCAGCTCTTTTGTTTACTTTTTAAAGTAGCTGCCGAATAAGCGACTGATTACCCCATTATGATAAAAATAAATCAACTCAACAAAGAATTTGAAAGCCGTGTGAGACTGGGCATTATGTCCGTTCTTATGGTGAATGACTGGGTTGATTTCTCAGAAATGAAAAATTTGCTCGAAATTACTGACGGAAATCTGGCCAGCCATAGTAATGCTTTGGAAAAAGCCGGATATATTGAAGTAAAGAAAGAATTTGTAGGAAAGAAGCCTAAAACCTCTTACCGTGTAACACAAATTGGAAGACAGGCTTTTACAGCACATCTTGATGCATTGGAAAAAATATTAGGACGTTAACCCTATATTTTTTTAAAAAATAACTTTGAAATACAAAGTACTTTATAATAAAAATAAAATAATATGATGACACAAAAACAAAAAACACTCGCAATTTACATTGTTCCATTGATTTTACTGTGCATACCATTGCTGGGGAATCTGTTTTCTAGTGAAGTGAGATGGTCGGCATCAGATTTCCTGATTGCAGGAGTCTTATTATTTACAACGGCCTTTCTGATCAACCTGGTCAGAAATAAAATCAAAAAACAAAGCCGGAAGACATTGGCCTGCATTTTAATTTTACTCGCCCTTGCATTGATCTGGCTCGAGCTGGCAGTAGGAGTTTTCGGAAGTCCGTTTGCGGGAAGTTAGACCAGATTTACTATTATTTAATATGACGAGAAAAGAATTCATTAAAAGACTTACGTATCTTTCAATAGCAGGGGCTTTTCCTGCATTATACTCGTGGCAGGTAGAACCTTTCTGGGTAGAATTCGTTCAAAGAAAACTTCCCGTTAAAAATCTGCCTCAGTGGCTGGAAGGAAAAATACTGATGCAGATTTCCGATCTGCATGTTGGGGACCGCTTCGACTGGAATTTTTTGATTAAATCTTTCCGGGAAGCTAAAGGATTTAACCCTGATTTTGTAGTCTACACAGGTGATTTTGTAAACCATGGAACAGCGCAGGAACAGGAAGACTTAAAAAAGGTAATGAAAGAAGCAGTTATGGGATCATTGGCAACTTTTGGAATTCTGGGGAATCATGATTACGGCAGAAACTGGAAAGATACCGGATGTGCAGAAAATATTTGCAGGATTCTCAGGGATTATGGAATTACAATATTGAGAAATGATCAGCAGCATAGTCATGGCCTGAATTTTATAGGTTTTGATGATCTGTGGTCTCCCAATTTTCGACCCTCAGAAGTTATGAATCAATATGATTTATCAAAAGCGAATATTGTGCTCTGCCATAATCCGGATGCCTGTGACCGGAATATCTGGAACGGCTATCAGGGCTGGATTTTGAGTGGACATACGCATGGTGGACAATGCAGGGTCCCCGGAATTATCACTCCTGTATTACCTGTAAAAAATAAAAGGTACGTTTCAGGGGAAATTGATCTGGAAGATGGAAGGAGGTTGTACATCAATCGGGCACTCGGACATTCTTTTCAGCTCAGGTTTATGGTCCGTCCGGAAATTACTGTTTTTACTTTAACCCAAACTTAAATACACAATGAAAGATCAAAACATTTTAAACATTGGGAAAATGATATTCGGATTGTTTTTTTTAGCAGGAAATATCTGTCTTTTCGGTTATATGATCACCAAAGAATTCTGGTTTGCCGATTCAGGATTTATGCTCATTATTTACGGATCTGTTTTTAATCTTGTCGCACTGGCAATACTATTAGCCTACGGGATCATTGAAAAAGCTAAACGCAGGGTCTGCTTCCGGTCTGCAGCAATGCTTTTGATCAATATACCATTTGCTGTTCTTTATACCATCATAGGATGGAATCTCATATTTTAACTGCATACATTATGAAAAAAATACGCGTTCGGTTCCTGCTTTTTGTGTATGAGAAAACCCAAAAGCTCTACAGGACATATTTTAAAAAGAAAAAAAGACAGTGGCAATTCACTGAAAAACAATTGCTGGAATTCAGGGAAGATTCTTTGGGAAGAAAACTTGGAGAGTTTTATAAAAAGCACGGCTTTTCAATGATTCCCAAAATGGAAAATCATGATGTGCATCATTTGATAACAGGTTGTGGGACCAATTTTGAGGACGAAATTGCCATGCAGTATCTGTTGCTGGGGAATGGCAAGATCAATGCTCATCTTTTAGCCGCCATACTATTGGGAACCTTACTATTACCAGAGTATATAAAAATTTATATGAAAGCTTATAGGAAGGGCCGGCATATGAGAGCCTTTCACGAATGGGATTTTGAAGGCTTGCTTTGGCAGGATTTCCAACATCTGAAAGACTTTATTCAGCAAAAGGAAACTGTTGTACTGCATTAGTACCCTCATATGGATAAAATAAAACCCGTCTGGCCGGAAAAAGACTCTCTGCTTGTACTTCTTTACTTGCCAGTATTCCCATTGTCTTACTATATCCCACAATCCTAAAATTTTTGTTGACCTCAATTTTACAACAATGAAAACACATCATTATATATTAATCACTACAGTCTTGTTTGTTATTCTTTTTTATGAACAGGACCTTGGGCTGAACCTCGGGATTCTTGGAGTTTTATATACAGTTTTAACTTTTTTTAAAACGAATGAAAAAAATAAGACCCTCACATTTAACATCCTCACGGCCACGAGTATTCTCTCAAGTTTTGCTTTTGCCTGGTATGGAGATTTTTCTTCCTTTATTGCATTGGTAAGTTCACTGCTTTTATTGGGATACAAATCAAGAAACAGGAAGATGAAGCCTCTTTTTCTTATCCCTGTTTTTGTAGTAAATGGCTTTACTTCAATTTGCAGAATTTTCAATTTCGATGCATGGCTGCCCAAAAAGAATGTTTCGGGATTATGGCAGAAAATACTGGCTTTTATACTGATTCCACTGGTGCTTTTATCCGTTTTTTGTGGGATATATGCTGCTGGTAGTGATCATTTTGCAGCATTTTTTACGGATTATGAACTTGATATCAATCTATGGCAGGTTTTCTGCCTTACCGTTTTAGGTTTTGTTATTGCTTTTAATTATTGGAATTATGCCGTTGAAAGATTAATCTATAAAATCCACCATGTATTGGATAATGATTTTCAGGAGAAAGATAGAATTCAAAAAGCAACTTATTCCTTCCTTGATCTGGATGCTGAAAGAATGAGCGGGATCATTTCTTTTTTATTGCTGAATATCCTGCTGGTTTTTTTTATCATAACCTATAACTACGAGCAGTTCTATGAAACCTTAAAAACGCCTGCACAGCTCTCAGAAGAAACTCATGAGAGAGTAGGGTCCGTTATCATGTCTATCATCATGGCGATTTTGGTGATCATGTTCTATTTTAAATCAGGTTTTAATTTTGATCCAAAAGCAGGAACAATGAAAATATTGGCTAAAATCTGGATTTTCCTGAATGCCATTCTTGTATTGTCAGCAGGAGCGAAGAACTATGAGTACATCATAAATTATGGGATTACTTATAAGAGGCTGGGAGTTTTCGCTTTTCTGCTTTTATCTTTAACCGGGCTGGTCCTGACCTGTATTAAAATTCAAAAGAAAAAGAGAAATGCTTTCCTGTTTAACACCATGGCCTGGTATCTTTATGGAACAATTTTGGCTTGTAGTTATATCAACTGGGGTGGTTTTATCACTTCCCGGAATAGGGAACGTAAGGACTTTGTCATTACCTATCACTTCGATTCGGTGAATTTTAGTGAAAGCGCTTTACTGAAATATGCAAATGAAAAGAAGGATAGTCAGCTTAAGAAGAATGTCCTGAAAAAAATTAATAAAGAAAAATCCAGAACGTTCCTCTCGGGCATTCTTTATTATGAAACATTAAAAGATTAATTATTATGAAAAAAAGCTTGTTGTTAATTCCATTGATTATTATTTCCTGTAAAAAAGAAGCCAATGTACCGGATGTTGCGGGTAAGGACTCTACAGTGGTAACAGAAATGCCGGATTCTGTTCAAAAAACAGATTCTGCAGCATTGAAGAAAAGAGATTCAATTATTAACAATGCTCCTGCTACTAAAGAAGTTCTGCGTAAAGGAGTAATGAGAAGCGAAAAAGAAGGCCAGATTGTAAGAACAGCTGATGCTTCCCAGCTTCCGTTTACCTTAGGAGAAGAATTTACCAAAGATGATCAGGAATTGATTTTAAAACTTACCCATTATGATCAGCCGAATATCAAAGCCAAAATTTCTACCAAAGATAAAGATTTCAATATCCGTTTTAATCAGATAAAACTTCCTAATGGTGATTATGACGGACCTTTCGGAAGAGAAATTACCTATGAAACTCCCGGAAAAGGAGAGGTATGGCTGATTATAGGAAAAAGTAATATGGCTTCAGGAAATACGAAAGGAAACTTTACGGTAAGTGTTGAATAGTTTATTCTCAATTTGGTATAATTTCTGCAAACCCTATTATAAATTAAAAATTTAATATTATGAAAAATATAGTTCTAACAGCAATGGCCGCTTCAGCTGTACTGGTAAGTTGCGGAACCGTACAGTCGCTGGTTCAGAATACATTTCCATACACTACCAATGTTTTAGTCTCTACCGGTGTGCCTGCTGACAAAGAAGTATCCTCTACAGCAACTGCTACCAATGTGCAAACCTGGTTTGGAGGAAATAACAATGCTATGATAAAAGATGTAAGGATTTCAGAAGCAAAAATTTCTGTGGCATCTCCTTCAGGAGGAAATCTTAGTGCATTCAAAGCTATTAAGATTTACATTTCATCTTCTGGAACCGGTGAAAGGCTTATTGCCTCCCGTTCCAATATCTCTACCAATTCTTCCAGCCTGAACCTGGATTTGAATGATACAGGATTTCTGGATGAAATTGTAAAAAGCTCCGGACTTACGGTAAGAACGGTCTATGAGTTGAGAAATCAAACGAGTTCGGATATGAACATTAAAGTAGCTCTTAACTTCAATAGTGTTCCGGCGAAATAAGATTTTTAAAGAATAAATAAAACTCCTTTCAGCACGTCTGAAAGGAGTTTTATTTATTATAATTTTGTGAATTTCTCCACGACTTATTTCCTGAAACTATATTTTTGTAATGGAGTCCATAACAATGGTGACAGGTCCGTCATTAGTCAGAGATACCTTCATGTCTGCTCCAAAGATTCCGCTTTCTGTTTTTAATCCAGACTTTGCCAGTTCCTCTTTAAAATAATCAAATAACGGAACAGCCTTATCAGGTTTTGCGGCCTTAATGAAAGAAGGACGGTTTCCCTTCTTGTAATCAGCAATCAGGGTGAACTGGCTGATGCAGAGAATTTCCCCTGAAATATCTCTGACGGAAAGATTGAGTTTATCCTCTTCATCGCCAAAGATTCTCAAATTTAAAACTTTTTGAACCAGCCAGTCTGCATCTGCTTTATCATCATTTTCATCAATACCTGTAAGCAGCATTAATCCTTTTCCAATCTCTCCAACGATTTTTCCGTCTACTTTTACATTGGCTTGGGAAACCCTTTGTATAACAATCTTCATTAGTAATAAATATTTAAAACTTTAGTTGTAATATCATAATGATAAGGATAGGTTTTAGGAGGAAGTGAAGTTTTTGCTCCGGATTCCGGCTGCCCGGTTCTTAAAATCCATTTTGTATTATCCTTAGGACATAGGATGGCGATATTATCCTTCACTTCAAGAGTTGTATTGTTATCCGGGCACAGATGAGGTGCATTCCGGTCATATACTTTAAAAGAATCCCCGGCACGTACCACAATAAGGCCTCTTGTGCCAGACTGCTGTTCATTGATGTAAAGCCAGCCGTTATCATAGTTTAAAGCATTGTAAGCCGGTAGGTTCAAATTCAGCGTAACATTGATGGGATTATTGGGGAAACAGCTCACCGTGTCTTCCCTGCTTCCACACGAGTTAACGGATAAATTACTGAAAATCAATAAAATGAAAATAGATAATATCGAAAAAGTTTTTTTCATTTCAATTTAAATTTTTATATATTTGTAAAAATTAAACGATTATAACACGAAAACATTGTCCGGCAAATGTCGGATTATTTTTTTATACTAAAACTAAATTTTGAAAATTATGGCAAGCTATGTAACCAAGGAGGGACTAGAGAAAATGAAAGCTGAGCTGGAACAGTTGGAAACTGTAGAGAGACCAAAAATTACTCAGCAGATCGCAGAAGCAAGAGACAAAGGAGATTTGTCTGAAAATGCAGAATATGATGCGGCTAAAGAGGCTCAGGGAATGCTTGAAATGAGAATTTCCAAGCTGAAAGACGTCATCTCAACTTCTAAAATTATAGACGAAAGCCAATTAGATACTTCAAAAGTTTCCATCTTAACGACAGTGAAACTTAAAAATAATGCGACTAAACAAGAGCAGGTATTTACATTGGTGCCGGATAACGAAAGCGACCTTAAATCAGGGAAGATTTCTGTAAATACTCCGATTGCAAAAGGTCTGTTAGGAAAGGCAGTGGGGGAAACCGCAGAAATTACTTTACCGAACGGAAACAAACTGTCTTTCGAAGTATTAGACATCAGCCTTTAATCTGATTCCGATTTTATTTCTAACTTCAATATCTAACTTTAACTTCTAATATAATGAGCACTATATTCACGAAAATCATCAATGGCGAAATTCCCTCATATAAAATTGCGGAAGATGAAAACTATATTGCATTCTTAGACGCAATGCCCCTGGTGAAAGGACATACCCTGGTAGTACCTAAAAAAGAAGTGGATTTGATTTTTGATCTTGAAAGTGAAGAATACAAAAACCTTTGGGGATTTGCCCAAAAGGTAGCCAAGAAGATCAAAACTGCAATTCCATGTGTAAGAGTAGGAGTGGCGGTAGTAGGGCTTGAAGTTCCTCATGCACACATCCATCTGATTCCTTTAAACAAGATGGAAGACATGAATTTTAGAAATGAAAGATTAAAATTAACGAACGAAGAATATACAGAGATTCAAAACTCAATTATTAATTCTTAAAAATATAAAATCGTAAAAAAGCAATTTTTTACGATTTTCTTTAACGTATACATTATATATATATTATGAATTCAAACCAATGTTCTTTCTGCGGTAGAAAAAGAAACGAAGTACAGATGCTGATTTCTGGGCAGAACGGTTTTATTTGTGAAAATTGTATAGAGCAGGCACACACCATTGTGAAAGACAGTGTTGCTAAAACAGGATATGCCCCTGCTGATAGTATGGAAGAGCTTAAAAAGCCTAAAGAGATCAAAGAATTTCTTGATCAATATGTCATTGGACAAGATCAGGCTAAAAAACAGCTTTCGATTGCAGTATACAATCATTATAAAAGATTACTGCATGCCCAGGACGAAAACAGGGAAGTGGAACTTGAGAAATCAAACATTATCATGATCGGAGAAACCGGGACAGGGAAAACGTTATTGGCTAAAACCATTGCCAGAGAACTGAACGTCCCGTTCTGTATTGTGGATGCTACTATTTTAACTGAAGCAGGGTATGTAGGAGAAGATGTTGAAAGCATCCTTTCAAGACTATTGATGGTGGCAGACTATGACGTAGAGAAAGCAGAGAAAGGAATCGTCTTTATTGATGAGATTGATAAAATTGCAAGAAAATCAGATAACCCGAGTATTACAAGAGATGTCTCAGGGGAAGGAGTACAGCAGGGGCTGTTAAAGCTGTTGGAAGGAAGTATAGTGAATGTTCCCCCACAAGGAGGAAGAAAACATCCTGACCAGAAATATATTCAGGTGAATACCCAGAATATACTGTTTATTGCAGGAGGAGCTTTTGACGGGATTAAGGAAATTATTGAAAGAAGAATGAATAAACAAGCCATTGGATTCAGTTCTGAAAAAATCAATAAAACAGATGAAGATGAATATATATTAACAAATATTAATGCCATTGACCTTCGTTCTTTCGGACTTATTCCCGAACTTTTAGGAAGATTTCCAATCATCACTTACCTGGATAAACTCACAAAAGAGACACTGGTAAGGATTATGAAGGAACCTAAAAATTCAATTGTCAACCAATTTGTGGAACTTTTCAAAATGGATGGCACAAATTTGGTTATCACTGACGGAGCCATTGAAAAGATTGTAGAGGAAACCATAGAAAAAGGATTGGGTGCCAGAGGTCTAAGAGGAACTACAGAAAAAGTACTGGAAGACTATATGTTTTCAATAGGAGAAGAAAAAGAGATTATATTATCAGAAGATAATATTTTGATTAATAAGTAAAATATTTTTTTTTATTAGAAAAAAATAATACCTTTGCGGGTGAAGATTGTATTAACACACAAATAATTTATACAATGAGAAAAAGTTTATTTGCTATAGGTCTTTTAGCAATTAGTTATTCTGTTCAGGCGCAGATACTATGTCATGTTGACACTGATGCTAGAATGTATGTGAGCGAAGGCACCCTAGTATATAGTGGTGGAGGTGTACAAACCAAAGGAACTGGTCTTGTGGATGTACACGGAAACGTAATGGTTGTAGGAGCAACCGGAGACGCTTTCAGAACAATTGCCGACAACGGTCAACCAAAACTTGACGGCGGTAATATTATTCTGAGATTAAACACTCCGGCAAGTTTTGCAACCTCTACTTATGGCCAGTTGTACATTGATGGACTTTCCCAATCCAATATTACTGGTATTGTAACTAAGGAGTTTAGAACAACAAGTCAGGGTAGCGGAAATTATTTCCAACAGATAGCCTTGCCATTCTTTGGTAAAGCTTTAAGTTCACTATCTACAGAGCTTGGTAAAAACTTCGATACAGGAAGATACAGTAATCCTATTCTAAAGTGGAATAATACCAATGCTGTTTCCGATCATTTTACCAGTTTAGCAACTACTACCAGTGATGGTTCCGGATACTATATGTTGAAGGTATCCAATGACGACTGGAATCCTAGTGCACCAGCATCAGGAACTGTTTTTGCGGTAAACGGAGCACCTTACGCCCAATTTGCCAGTGCAACAACACTGCAAAACGGAGGAAATGTGGATTTCGGTACAAATGGTAACAACAACAATGCTTACAACGAAAAGTATAATACTTACCTAGACGATTCATTCGAATTTACAGCAAGTCCATGGGCCGGAACATTTGGTAAAAATTTCTATCAATTCGGAAATCCATTTCTTACCAACATCGATTTATCCAAAATCGGATATGATGAAGGTGGAGTATCTGACGGAAATGCAGTAACTAATATCTGGGGAGTAGAATACGACCCGGGTACCATTCACACACTTCCAAATGGTTCCACTTATGCTACAGGATCTAAAATTGTAACATATCAGCCTACTGGTAATGGAGTCGCTCCTGCCGGAGATGTTGATTTGGTGGTGATTAAACCAATGCAGTCGTTTAAGATGAAGCTGAGAGATAATACCAGCCAGACTTTGAATTTTAATACACTGAGAAGATTCAAGCAAACAGCAAGAGCAGCAGGAACTGATTACAGTGTAACAGCAGCCAGATCGGCTCAAAATACATCAAGAGGTAGCCTTAAACAGCTTGGAATTATAGGTCTTGATGCCAATGGAAACGAAATTGGCAGAACTTACTATGTAGTTTCTCCAACATCGGCTACAGGACATCAGGTATCTATAGCTACTACCATTCAGGCTTCTGCAGGTAAAAACCTATTTGGTACTTTTGAAGAAGACATCAATGGTGGATATGATAATAACAATACAAACTATTGGTTATATATCAACGAAGCTAACGAAAGTAACTTCCAGGGTAAGAACGTTAAACTGGTAAATTATTATCTGGATAAAGTTAAATCTTACAAATTTGAAGTTAGAGAAAATGCAGAATTGATTCCTGCAGGTGCTCACCAATTATCTTCAGGTATCGGTTTCTATTATAAAGCGGAAAACGGAACTTTAGTACAGGCAAAACAAGGAGATATTGTTCCTGCCAATACTACAGAAGCAGATTTATACTATGGAGCACCTAGCGAAATTACTTTGGCAAACAAAGAGAAAAAGGTAGCGCCTTCAAGAACACTAGTCGTATACGATCCATCAATTACAAATTATATTGTTAGATTCGATCCGAACTGGAAGAAAGCAGACATTGAAGTTTATGATATGAGCGGTAAACTGGTTATTTCTAAGAAAGCAGTTGATGCATCTAGGGATTTTGTAATCGAGCTTAATAACTCTGTTAAAAATTCATACGTTGTAAAAATTGTTTCCGATAAAGGAGAAACTGTTAACACTAAAATCTTAAAATAAACTATATGAAAACTATTAATAAACTAGTATCCGTTCTTTTTCTTTTTGCAGTGCTGTTAGTACACGCTGCCCCGCCTATTCCTGGTGGAGGAGGTAATGGAGGTAATGGTACAGGAGCCCCGTCTTCACCAATAGATATGTATGTATATGTGCTTTCCGCTATTGCAATTACATTTATTGTAATGTTTACCAGAAAGTATAAAAACCAAAAAGTATAAAATTTTATTAAAATAACAGTAAACTCTCTGATTAATCAGAGAGTTTTTTTATTTTTACTATATGAAAAAGATTTATACGTTATCTGCGGTTTTAGCCGCATTTATAATGCAGGCACAATTCAAGGTTACAATCCAGACTCCTGCAGATTTTAAAGATCAGGATGCTATTCTATATACATTAAACGGCTCAAGAGATATTATTGTTACCCAGGAAAAAGGGAAAAATAATGTATGGACTTTTAAATATCCAAGCCACTATATGGGTATGATGAAAGTATATTTTCCTGGCACCAATAATACTATAAATTTCATCTCTGAAAATAAGGATATCAATATAAAGCTGGATATCCAAAATAATAAAATAAAAGATGTTGTATACCTTGATGAAGCGAATGAATTGATGAGTAAGCAACAGGAGGGTTCTCAAAAAAAAGAACTTATATTGCCTGCTCTGACACAAATCAAAGAATACTATAAAGACAATACCGATTTCGGTAAAGCATTAAAAACGGAGATCGACAGGCTTTCAGGAAAGTCTGCAGTTATTGATGCAGCAAGTCATCCATTCATATCCTATTACAATACCAATTACAGCAAGTTCCTGTCCAATACGGCAGATCCTTCTAAAAAGGTAAATCAGGATGAAATTATCAACTTTATAGACAAGTCTAATGATATGCTTGAAAGTTCTTCATTGCTAAGACCTTTGTTGGTAGCCTATCTTAATTCGGGAGGAAATACGAATGTAACAGGTTCAGTGGATAAACTGTTAGACCGTTTAAAAGTTGAGACACCAAGAGGACAGACTGTTTTATCGGAGCTTATTGATATCTTTGATGCTTATCAGATGGATGAGTTTAAAAATAAATACCTCTCACTTGCTAAAAATCTTAAGTGTACTATCACGGACAGGCTTGCTTCTACATTAAAATCCAATGCTAATGTTGAAATGGGTGCTGCATTTCCTAATTATAAATTTCAGTCACCTGTCAATACCACAGCAAAATCGCTCTATGATGTGAAAGCGGACAGGAAAGTTATTGTTTTCTGGTCATCTACCTGTTCTCATTGTGAGAGTGAGCTTCCAAAGCTTCTGGATAAATACAATGAATTAAAAGGAAAAAATATTCAGATTATTGCTTTGTCTTTGGATGTAGACAAAAATTCATATACTAAAAAAATTGCTGCATTCCCTTGGATCAATGACTCAGAATTGAGAGGATGGAACAGTAGTTATGTAGATACCTACAATGTTCATGCAACTCCGACATATTTTATTTTAGATGCTAACAACAAGATAATCAATAAACCAGAGCATGTTGGCGATGTTTTAGAATATTTTAAAGTAAAATAAATTTGGTGGTAGCAAATTTTTTCCTATATTTGCACCACGAAAAAGGCGAGGTAGCTCAGTTGGTTAGAGCGCAGGATTCATAACCCTGAGGTCACGGGTTCAATTCCCGTCTTCGCTACAGGTAAACCGCAATTCATTAATTTAAATGATTGCGGTTTTTTCTTTATTATTAAGTTGTTGTTGTTGTTGTTTGCATGTCAGGAACAAAAGGGGGCAAGCGAAAAATCTGGGAGCTAGGCAAAAGTTTAGCCACCCTAAATAGAAAAAACGACTTATCTTTTTACCCCTTTGAGCTGCATTCTGAAATTTTTGATCTAACATTAGAGATTAACAAAGACATTACATTGGCTTTTTTTGTTATAAGTTCTCTATAATAATTCATGATTGTTATTCTTGAGGAAGAAAAATGATTCAAATGCTGTTTCTGTTCATCACATTTTCTTTCTATTTTACGCACCATTGTTATAATGTTTATAAGACAATTTATATTTCTTTTTATAAAATTCTAGCCTACTGAACAATTGAGTGGACCTTAGCCGCTAACATATAGCTCGTTTAGCTTTCCTCCCCGAACCAACTCTCCACATTCCTCTGTGTCAATCCGTGTAATCTGTGGTGAAATAAAATAGCAATGTCTTTTTTCATTACGATATCAATATGTTTTGGCTAAAGCCGGTGGAATTTTATGGTTTTTATTGAGCCCGGGCTAAAGCCCGGGCCTATTGAATAGGTATATTTATAATATTCTCAAAGCTTAAAAACAATGATTAATTTACCATCCAGCCGTCATTGATAAAAAAATTACTCCAACTTTTAATTTTCCAATTGCCCCCTTTAAACATTTGTTTATAATTTTTATCGCTAATTGCCAGCCTTTTAGCTTAAAATAGGAATGGAAAATGAATTTTATGTTAACTAGACTTGTTTTGCGTTGTATAAAGTTGTTATCTTTGCCCCACTGAAAACGAGAGAGTATCAGTCAAGCGCAGAAGAGCTTTTAGGTAAGCAAGAACATTATAATACTTCATAAGATAAAGACAAAAAAACTTTAAATTTTTTTTAACAAAAAAGATTGTGAGTTAAAATAAAGTTTGTATCTTTGCAGTCCGAATAAATCGGAGCGCAGGAGTAGGGGTGATTGAGGTTTTGAGAAGGATTAAGGTTACTTAAAAAAACTTTAAAATTTTCTTCAGGAACATTTGGTCATTACAAAATAAAGTTTTACTTTTGCACTCGCAAATACGGAGCGGATATAGACAGAAAGATTGCTTCGTTAAAAAGCGGAAGATATAAAGATCATTGACATACAATATAACAACCAAGTAAGGAAAAACTAAAGCGTTAAAAACTTTGAGTGAGTCAGACAAACATACAATGGAGAGTTTGATCCTGGCTCAGGATGAACGCTAGCGGGAGGCCTAACACATGCAAGCCGAGCGGTAGATTGCTTTCGGGCAATTGAGAGCGGCGTACGGGTGCGGAACACGTGTGCAACCTGCCTTTATCTGGGGGATAGCCTTTCGAAAGGAAGATTAATACCTCATAATATAAGAGACGGCATCGTTTTTTATTGAAAACTCCGGTGGATAGAGATGGGCACGCGCAAGATTAGATAGTTGGTGAGGTAACGGCTCACCAAGTCGACGATCTTTAGGGGGCCTGAGAGGGTGATCCCCCACACTGGTACTGAGACACGGACCAGACTCCTACGGGAGGCAGCAGTGAGGAATATTGGACAATGGGTGAAAGCCTGATCCAGCCATCCCGCGTGAAGGACGACGGCCCTATGGGTTGTAAACTTCTTTTGTATAGGGATAAACCTTTCCACGTGTGGAAAGCTGAAGGTACTATACGAATAAGCACCGGCTAACTCCGTGCCAGCAGCCGCGGTAATACGGAGGGTGCAAGCGTTATCCGGATTTATTGGGTTTAAAGGGTCCGTAGGCTGATTTGTAAGTCAGTGGTGAAATCTCACAGCTTAACTGTGAAACTGCCATTGATACTGCAAGTCTTGAGTGTTGTTGAAGTAGCTGGAATAAGTAGTGTAGCGGTGAAATGCATAGATATTACTTAGAACACCAATTGCGAAGGCAGGTTACTAAGCAACAACTGACGCTGATGGACGAAAGCGTGGGGAGCGAACAGGATTAGATACCCTGGTAGTCCACGCCGTAAACGATGCTAACTCGTTTTTGGGATGTAAGTTTCAGAGACTAAGCGAAAGTGATAAGTTAGCCACCTGGGGAGTACGAACGCAAGTTTGAAACTCAAAGGAATTGACGGGGGCCCGCACAAGCGGTGGATTATGTGGTTTAATTCGATGATACGCGAGGAACCTTACCAAGGCTTAAATGGGAAATGACAGGCTTAGAAATAGGCTTTTCTTCGGACATTTTTCAAGGTGCTGCATGGTTGTCGTCAGCTCGTGCCGTGAGGTGTTAGGTTAAGTCCTGCAACGAGCGCAACCCCTGTCACTAGTTGCCATCATTAAGTTGGGGACTCTAGTGAGACTGCCTACGCAAGTAGAGAGGAAGGTGGGGATGACGTCAAATCATCACGGCCCTTACGCCTTGGGCCACACACGTAATACAATGGCCGGTACAGAGGGCAGCTACACAGCGATGTGATGCAAATCTCGAAAGCCGGTCTCAGTTCGGATTGGAGTCTGCAACTCGACTCTATGAAGCTGGAATCGCTAGTAATCGCGCATCAGCCATGGCGCGGTGAATACGTTCCCGGGCCTTGTACACACCGCCCGTCAAGCCATGGAAGTCTGGGGTACCTGAAGTCGGTGACCGTAAAAGGAGCTGCCTAGGGTAAAACAGGTAACTAGGGCTAAGTCGTAACAAGGTAGCCGTACCGGAAGGTGCGGCTGGAACATCTCATTTTAGAGCGTTGAAGAACGTTAAACAAAATTAGTGTCCTAGAGACACAGTACTTACTTAAAGTAAAGCTTTAGTTTTTTGTTTGGTTGGTTATATTATAAATACACAACCCACTAGAAATTAGTAAAGGGATTGAGACAAAGAGGCAAGATAAAAGAAGGAAGCGCAGTCTGATATCTAATATCTGAAATCTGTTAGTCTAACAGACAGTCTCGTAGCTCAGCTGGTTAGAGCGCTACACTGATAATGTAGAGGTCGGCAGTTCGAGCCTGCCCGAGACTACTAATTAAGGCGGCTGGCAAATAGCTTATAGCAGATGGCAAGAAAGCCAAAAGCAAGAAGCAAATCGCTAGAAGCACCTAGAGGGGGAATTAGCTCAGCTGGCTAGAGCGCCTGCCTTGCACGCAGGAGGTCAAGGGTTCGACTCCCTTATTCTCCACATAGTGGATGGTTTAATTTTAAACAAGCAGATAGAGCCAAAAACAATATTTGCGAATTAAACTTGAAATAGCAATTAAGATCATTGACATTAACGGTAAAGACATCACAAAGAGAAAACCGAGCGCATAAAGCGCTTGAGTAACCAAAAATAGGAAAGAAATCGTTAAGGGCGTATGGCGGATGCCTAGGCTTTCAGAGGCGACGAAGGACGTGGTAAGCTGCGAAAAGCTACGGGGATTGGCACACACGAATTGATCCGTAGATATCCGAATGGGGCAACCCAATACATTGAAGATGTATTACCTCGTAAGAGGGGCAAACCCGGAGAACTGAAACATCTAAGTACCCGGAGGAAAAGAAATCGAAGAGATTCCGTAAGTAGTGGCGAGCGAAAGCGGATTAGCCCAAAAGTCTTTATATATTTAGAAGAATGTTCTGGAAAGAACAGCCATAGACGGTGATAGCCCGGTATTCGAAAGGTATATTTGGATGATAAATGAGTAGGGCGGGACACGTGAAATCCTGTCTGAATATGGGGGGACCATCCTCCAAGGCTAAATACTCCTGAAAGACCGATAGTGAACAAGTACTGTGAAGGAAAGGTGAAAAGCACTTCGAATAGAAGGGTGAAATAGAACCTGAAACCGTACGCCTACAAGCGGTCGGAGCAGCGTAAAGCTGTGACGGCGTGCCTTTTGCATAATGAGCCTACGAGTTAATTTTACTAGCGAGGTTAAGTAATTAAGTTACGGAGCCGGAGCGAAAGCGAGTCTGAATAGGGCGGATAGTTAGTAGGATTAGACGCGAAACCTTGTGATCTACCCATGGGCAGGTTGAAGCTCTGGTAACACAGAGTGGAGGACCGAACCGGTTGACGTTGAAAAGTCTTCGGATGACCTGTGGGTAGGGGTGAAAGGCCAATCAAACTGGGAGATAGCTCGTACTCTCCGAAATGCATTTAGGTGCAGCGTCGCAACAAAGTTTATTAGAGGTAGAGCTACTGATTGGATGCGGGGGTTTCACCGCCTACCAATTCCTGACAAACTCCGAATGCTAATAAATGTTTTGCGGCAGTGAGGGCATGGGTGCTAAGGTCCATGTCCGAGAGGGAAAGAACCCAGACCAACAGCTAAGGTCCCCAAATATATGTTAAGTTGAAGCAACGCGGTTGGACTGCATTGACAGCTAGGATGTTGGCTTGGAAGCAGCCATTCATTTAAAGAGTGCGTAACAGCTCACTAGTCGAGCGGTCCGGCATGGATAATAATCGGGCATAAACATATTACCGAAGCTATGGATTTATATTTTATAATATATCTGGTAGGAGAGCATTCTATTTGCGCCGAAGCAGTACTGTGAGGTATTGTGGAGCGGATAGAAAAGAAAATGTAGGCATAAGTAACGATAAAGGGGGCGAGAAACCCCCTCACCGAAAGACCAAGGCTTCCTCAGCCATGCTAATCAGCTGAGGGTTAGTCGGGACCTAACGCGAACCCGAAAGGGGTAGTGGATGGACACAGGGTTAATATTCCCTGACTTGCTCACGATAAAAGGGGACGGTTGGATGTATCTGCTGGAGACTGACGGAATAGTCAAGGCCTAGCCTTCGGGCGAAGCTGCTGTAGAGTAATCTGATCCAAGAAAAGCCGAAGTGAAGCAACCCGTACCAAAACCGACACAGGTGGTCGAGGAGAGAATCCTAAGGTGCTCGAGTGAGTCGTGGCTAAGGAACTAGGCAAAATAGTCTCGTAACTTCGGAAGAAGAGACGCCTCCCTCCGGGGAGGCCGCAGTGAAGAGGCCCAGGCGACTGTTTATCAAAAACACAGGACTCTGCTAAATCGAAAGATGCTGTATAGGGTCTGACACCTGCCCGGTGCTGGAAGGTTAAGGAAGGTGCTTAGCGTAAGCGAAGGCATTAACTGAAGCCCCAGTAAACGGCGGCCGTAACTATAACGGTCCTAAGGTAGCGAAATTCCTTGTCGGGTAAGTTCCGACCTGCACGAATGGTGTAACGATCTGGGCACTGTCTCAGCCACGAGCTCGGTGAAATTGTAGTATCGGTGAAGATGCCGATTACCCGCAATGGGACGAAAAGACCCTGTGAACCTTTACTATAACTTCGTATTGACTTTGAGTAAGTAATGTGTAGGATAGGTGGGAGGCTTTGAAGCAGGCACGCTAGTGTTTGTGGAGCCGTCGTTGAAATACCACCCTTTACTTACTTGGAGCCTAACTTCCTATGGAAGGACATTGCGTGGTGGGTAGTTTGACTGGGGTGGTCGCCTCCAAAAGAGTAACGGAGGCTTTCAAAGGTACCCTCAGCACGCTTGGTAACCGTGCGTAGAGTGTAATGGCATAAGGGTGCTTGACTGTGAGACCAACAAGTCGATCAGGTGCGAAAGCAGGACATAGTGATCCGGTGGTTCCGTATGGAAGGGCCATCGCTCATAGGATAAAAGGTACTCCGGGGATAACAGGCTAGTCTCCCCCAAGAGCTCACATCGACGGGGAGGTTCGGCACCTCGATGTCGGCTCGTCACATCCTGGGGCTGGAGAAGGTCCCAAGGGTTGGGCTGTTCGCCCATTAAAGTGGCACGCGAGCTGGGTTCAGAACGTCGTGAGACAGTTCGGTCTCTATCTATTGCGGGCGTTAGATGTTTGAGAGGGCTTGATTCTAGTACGAGAGGACCGAATTGAACAAACCTCTGGTGTATCAGTTGTACCGCCAGGTGCACCGCTGAGTAGCTACGTTTGGAAGAGATAAGCACTGAAAGCATATAAGTGCGAAACTCGCCTCAAGATGAGACATCTTTTAAGGGTCGTTGTAGATGACAACGTTGATAGGCTATAGGTGTAAAGGCAGTAATGTCATAGCCGAGTAGTACTAATTACCCGTAGATTTATAGCCTATGGTTGCTATAAAATTATCATATTAAACATATAATAAATGACAAGTACTTTATGCGCAGTAAAGGTTTTGTCTTTGTGAGAGTTTTTATCGCTTAAAACCGCAAATGGCAGTAAGCAGTTAGCGATTGGCAAAAAAGCCAAAAGCCAGCAGCAAATAGCCAGATGCTATATACCTTCTTTAGGGTGGTTTTAGCGGTGGGGCTCACCTGTTCCCATTCCGAACACAGAAGTTAAGCCCACCAGCGCCGATGGTACTGCTAACGCGGGAGAGTAGGCCGCCGCCAGTTTTTATTTTATTTTAAAAGTCTCATACAGTAATGTGTGAGACTTTTTTTGTTATAGACCCATCCCATCTATATTATATCTATCCCACGCCTATGTACCTGGAACTATCCCTGCACTTATACAGGGTGAAGAGTGAAATGATAGATAACAGATAACAGATAACAGATAACAGATCCAGGATAGCGTATAGGTTTTGGCTAAAGCCTGTGGAATTTTATGGTTTTTATTGAGCACGGGCTAAAGCCCGCGGCTATTGAATAGCTGTGCTTATTATATCACCTTCTAAACATTAAAGCATATCCCCATATTCCTTGATCTTTCCCCGAACCAAATCTCCACATTCCTCTGTGTCAATCCGTGTAATCCGTGGTGAGATAAAATAGCAATGCTTTTTCCATCACCATAACAGAATAATGTATAATTATCAGTTATAATCTAGTTGAAATGAGATCGCAGCGTAAATAAGTATGAGCACTTATATAGGCTGACCCAACCAGTAATGGGTTATTTCTATTCTGACTCTCAAATCTCATATGAGAAAGTCTTCTATAGATAACCATATCCCTAGCCCCGATAGAAACGGTTACCCCGCAGCATAAGTTAGCATGTGTGAGGGTTTCCAGTAGAGGAGTGTTTGGGCGCGAGGAGTATGAGTGGATAGCGGGAAAAAGCTCCTGAAAATAGCATATAGCAAATCAGATAAAAGAGTTAAGTATATACTTTATTGCTATGATATGATGTTTATGTAAAAAAACGCCTCAATAAGAAGCATTGAGACGTTTTTATCATCAATATCAGATTGATTTATACCTGTATCACTCCCAGATTAAATTTCTCTGTTATTGGAGCGTGATTAGCCGCTTCAATCCCCATAGAAATCCATTTTCTGGTATCAACAGGGTTGATAATGGCATCTGTCCATAATCTTGCAGCAGCATAGGTAGCTTCTGTTTGTTTCTGGTATCTTTTTGAAATCGTATCTAAGATTTCATTGTGCTCTTCTTCGGAAATTTCTTTACCTTGCTTCTTTAAAGTAGATTCCTGGATCTGGGCAAGTACTTTTGCAGCCTGTGCACCTCCCATCACCGCCAGATCTGCCCATGGCCATGCCACGATAAGTCTTGGATCATAAGCTTTTCCGCACATGGCATAATTTCCGGCTCCATAAGAATTTCCGGTAATGATGGTAAATTTAGGAACAACGGAATTGGAAACTGCGTTAACCATTTTGGCGCCATCTTTAATAATTCCCCCGTGTTCTGATTTTGAGCCTACCATGAACCCTGTAACGTCCTGTAGGAAGACTAAAGGAATCTTTCTCTGGTTACAATTGGCAATGAATCTTGTAGCTTTATCGGCGGAATCTGAATAAATTACCCCGCCAAACTGCATTTCTCCTTTGCCGCTTTTTACGAGCTTTCTCTGATTGGCCACGATACCTACTGACCAGCCATCTACTCTTGCTGTAGCACAAATAATACTTTTACCGTAATCCGGTTTATATTCTTCATATTCTGAGTTATCCACAATGCATTTAATAATATCGTAAGTATCGTATTGTTCTGTTCTGGAGACCGGCATAATACCAAAAATGTCTTCAGGACTTTCTTTTGGTGGGAAACTTTCTACTCTGTCAAAGCCTGCTTTTTCAGTGCTTCCGATAGATTTCATAATATTTTTGATCCTATCAAGGGCGTCTTTATCATCTTTAGCTTTGTAATCCGTAACCCCGGAAATAGAGCAGTGAGTAGTTGCCCCTCCCAGTGTTTCATTATCTATGCTTTCTCCGATGGCGGCTTTTACAAGATAGCTTCCTGCAAGAAAAATAGAGCCTGTTTTATCAACGATCATGGCTTCGTCACTCATAATAGGAAGATAAGCTCCTCCGGCTACACAGCTTCCCATAACGGCAGAAATCTGGATGATTCCCATAGAGCTCATCTTGGCGTTATTTCTGAATATTCTTCCGAAATGTTCTTTGTCCGGAAATATTTCATCCTGCATTGGAAGATAAACACCTGCAGAATCCACTAAATAGATAATAGGTAATCTGTTTTCCATAGCGATTTCCTGGGCTCTCAGGTTCTTTTTTCCGGTAATAGGAAACCATGCTCCTGCTTTTACTGAGGCATCATTAGCCACAACAATACACTGTCTTCCTGAAACATATCCGATCACTACTACAACGCCTCCGCTAGGGCAACCTCCATGTTCGCTATACATTTCATATCCGGCAAAAGCTCCTATTTCTATGGAATCCGAATCTTTATCAAGGAGATAATCAATTCTTTCTCTTGCAGTCATTTTTCCTTCTTCACGAAGCTTTTGCAGCCTCTTTTCCCCACCTCCTTTTTTGATTTCGGCGAGCAAGCGATTTATTTCTGATAATTTTAATCTGTTTTGATCTTCCCGTTTGTTGAATTCGATGTCCATAGAATTTTCAATTTTTTACGCTTAAAGATACTATTTTTATCAGGAATATAAATTGAAATAAAACAAGTGTTTAATAGTTTGGTTATTAGTAAATTGTGAAATTTTTAACAAAAAAATATTTTTAAATGAATGAGATTTTTTCTAACTTTACATCAGAGTAACAGAGGGTATTCTCTCTGCAAAATACTCTAAGTTCCTAGTTTATTTTTTTAATAGTTTATTATTTGAAGGCCCTGAAAGTTTAATAAATTTTCAGGGTTTTTTGTATCAGCTTTTCAGGGGAATCATTACCAGATTACTTTTTTTGTACATTTTTATATATTACCCTTATCTTTTTGTCAATATATGTATTGCTATTTGTAAATTTGCGTGTTAAAAATTCAAAGGGGATAGGATATGCATAAATTAGCGCTTTTCAGGTTGCACTTAATAGTATTTTTATGGGGTTTTACTGCAATTTTAGGAAAACTGATTCATGCCAACGCACAGATCCTTGTATTTTACAGAATGTTGTTTGCTGCTGTTTTCCTTTTTGTATTTCTTAGGATTTATAAAAAAGAAAGTATAAAGGTTTCCAAAAGAATCTTTTTCCAGCTGGCTGCCATAGGCCTGGCAATGGCGCTTCACTGGTATTGCTTTTTTTACTCTATTAAAGTATCCAATGTTTCCATAGCGTTAAGCTGTCTGTCATTATCCACACTATTTGCTTCCATATTAGAGCCTGTTATTTTTAAAAGAAAGATTGATATTTCTGAAGTAGTTATGGGGGTGGTGATTGTAGCTTGTATTTTATTAATTTTTAAAACGGAATTTCATTATAAGGAAGGAATTTTTTACGGAATTCTTTGTGCCGTTTTCGGGACTATTTTTTCTGTTTTTAACGGGAAAATGTTTGGAAAGACCAGTTCGGGTAATATTATTTTTTATGAAATTTTCTGCGGATGGTTTATTTTAATGCTGTTTTATTTGCTTTCAGGTCAGATTTTTACGATGAATGAAATAAACTATAGAGACTTGGCGTTAATATGCTTGTTAGCGAGTGTTTTTACAGCTTTTCCCATGCTGGAATCGGTAAAACTAATGAAGTATATATCACCTTTTACTTTAATTTTAACAGTTAATTTGGAACCTGTTTACGGAATTATACTAGCTTTTTTTATCTTTGGGGAATCAGAACATATGAGCCCTGTATTTTATATTGCCTCAGCCGTTATGATACTGGCAATCATTGCTAATGGATTGATTAAAGCCAGAAAACAAAAAAACTTTAACTAAGCATCAAATTTATATGATGAAAAAATATTTTTTACTTGCATTTTCACTGTTATTTGGATTCTCTCAATCCCAGATTGTCAGGAAATATTCCAATGAATTTTTAAATATCGGAGCTGGTGCAAGAGGGCTGGCAATGGGAGGGGCAGTTATTTCCAATCAGGATGACGTGTATGCTCCGATGTGGAACCCTGCCGGCCTGATGTCGATTGACAGGGATTGGCAAGGGGCTGCAATGCATGCTGAATATTTTGAATCTATTGCAAAATACGATTATCTGGCCTATGCCAAAGTATTGGAAGAAGGCGTTTTTGGAGTTTCAGTAGTAAGGCTTGGAGTAGATAATATTCTGAATACCACTCAGATGATCGATTCCGAAGGAAATATAGATTATGATAAAATTACAAAATTTTCACAGTCTGATTATGCTGCGATATTGTCTTATGCTTTCAGACCAGGTGGAAATCCTAAGCTTGATGTAGGGGTAAATGCTAAAATTGTGTATAGAAATGTAGGTAAATTTGCCAATGGATATGGTTTTGGTTTTGATGTCGGGGCTATTTATAAAGCAGACAACGGCTGGAAATTCGGAGGAATGGTGCGTGACATTACCACCACTGTAAATTTTTGGAGCATTAATCAAAAGGAACTTTCTGCAGTAGTAAACGGAGAAGAGTTTAACCCGGCCCCAAAAGATAAACTTGAACTTACTATGCCGAAACTTAATGTTGGAGCCAGTAAACTATTTGAAATCAACAGTAGTGTGTATGTACTACCGGAAGCAGGATTAAATATAGATTTTGCTAAAACGGCATCCTTGGTTTCAACAGATTTTGCAAGTATCAGTCCGTATGCAGGTGCTGAATTGGGTTATCAAAAAATGATTTTTGTAAGATTAGGGATCAACAGGTTTCAATCCATTACAGATATAGAAGATCTTAAAAGGAAAGTTTCTTTCCAGCCAAGTGCAGGTATCGGAATCAGATACAGAGGCCTTACCCTGGATTATGCAATTACCAATTCCGGAATCGGAGGATCTAATTTTTATTCTAACTTCTTTTCATTAAAGCTGGATATGGGTGCCTTTAGAAATGATTAAAAAAGTAAATATGAAAAAGATATCGATGCTTATGTTGACAGCTTGTTCAACATTGTTTTTTGCACAGAAAGTTTCGGATTATAAATATGTATCAATTCCGGACAAATTTGAAACATTCAATCACGATTATGGCTTAAAAAATAATCTGATTAAGGCCCTGAATGGAAAAAAGTATGTAACATTACCTGTAATTAAAGACAATTGGCCTTCTGAAGCCAAGGATAATTACTGTAATGTAATTGCTGCCAATATTTTGAACGATAAGAGTTTGTTTAAAAACAAGTTAATATTGCAGTTTAAGGATTGTAATAATAATCTGATTCTTGAATCTAAAGGAAGCTCAAACATCAAAGAATTTGAAGAAGGTTTGGATGAAGCTTTAAAACAGGCTTTACTTAAAGTAGGAGTTTCTAATCCGGTTGAAATTTTATCAGCGCAGAAACCGGTTTCTGAAAGCACTGAAACATCTCCGCAAAGCTCAACGGCAAGCAATTATTCAAATGGCCAATTAAATGTACAGAAAGTTCAGATTGACGGAAATCAATTTATTTTAGCCAAAATCGGAGATTCGGTTCCTTTTGCGATTTTTACCGCAACCTCAAAGAAAGATGTCTTTATTGTTAAATTGGCAAATAAAAATATGACGATCGGTTATTTTGAAAATGGCAATATTGTGATTGATATTCCCAATGCGGATGGTAAATTTTCTAAAGAAGTTTTTATAGGAAAATAAAAATAAGCTCTTGAGAAAGAGCTTATTCGTTTTAATATGATGATGTGTTTTTTCAAAAAAGTTGAACAAGAATAAATGGATCGAAATAGTATCTGCCGTCCAGTACATTGTTCACCGATTTGTTATCACTAATTTACGAAAAAAAATAAAATAGCTGTTATTTTTGGCGAATATTTTAATTTTTATTGTTTACATGTGGGATTTTTCATGTGTTTTAAGAATATTTAGTATTTATGTCTCATTTTGATGTAATAATGAACATAAAATTTTCTTACAGAAAAGGAAACTAATTCGCATTGAAAAATTCCCAGATAATTTTCGCTTTGCTTTTTCCAATCATCTCTTCCAGCGTTTCAAGGCTGGATTCTTTAATTCTTTTTACTGATTTCAGTTTGGATAAAAGTAATTCGATTGTTTTTTCACCCACTCCAGGAATTTCCTCCAGTTCGGATTTTATGGTAGAATTTTTTCTCCGGGTTCTATGATGTTTTACGCCAAAACGGTGTGCTTCATCCCTTACTCTTTGGAGAATTTTTAAAGTTTCCGATTTTTTGTCAAGATATAAAGGAATAGAATCCTCGGGAAAGAAAATCTCTTCAAGTCTTTTAGCGATCCCTACAATGGTTATTTTTCCATACAGACCCAGCAGCCTTAAGCTTTTTACCGCTGAAGATAGCTGTCCTTTTCCCCCATCAATAAGAATCAGTTGCGGAAGGCTTTCACCTTCATCCAGCATCCTTTTGTAGCGACGGTAGATAACTTCTTCCATCGTGGCAAAATCATTGGGACCTTCCACAGTTTTAGGATGGAAAATTCTGTAATCCGCCTTACTTGGCCTGCCATCTTTAAAAACCACACAAGCCGAAACAGGGTTGGTTCCCTGAATATTGGAATTATCAAATCCTTCAATATGTCTCGGTTCCACCGGCATTCTGAGAAGTTTTTGCATTTCTGCCATAATCCTGTTGGTATGTCTCTCCGGATCTACAATCTGTACCTGTTTCAGTTTTTCCAGGCGATACTCTTTGGCATTTTTTTCAGAAAGTTCTACAATCCTTTTTTTATCACCTACTTTAGGGACAATTAGTTTTACATTGGGAATTTCCACGGAAAGATGAAACGGCAGCAATACTTCTTTGGAATCCGAACTGAATTTCTGCCGGATTTCAATCAGGGCTTCTTCCATAATATCCTCGTCTGTTTCTTCCAGAATTTTTTTAATCTCAGTTGTAAAACTCTGAATGATGTTCCCGTTTCTTATTTTAAAGAAGTTAACATAAGCTGCTGTTTCATCACTGGTCATTCCGAAGACATCCACATCATCAATATTGGGATTAACCACAGTATTTTTTGCCTGGTAATCTTCGAGGATGTCCAGTCTTTCTTTGATGATCTGAGCTTCTTCAAATTGGAGATTAGCCGCAAGCCTCATCATTTGGTTTACAAGATAATCTTTAGCCTTCCGGAAGTCTCCTTTGATGATTCCCCGGATGGCATCTATTTTTTCATCATATTCTTCCTTACTTTCAAGGTCTTCACAAGGTCCTTCACAGTTTTTAATATGATATTCGAGGCAGACTTTATATTTTCCTTCTGCTATTTTTGCCGGAGAAAGATTAAGATTACAGGTTCTGAGTTTATAAATATGCTTGATGGTATCCAATAAAATTTTAGCAGGACGTACCTTCGCATAAGGCCCATAATATTCTGAGCCATCCTTGATTACATTTCTGGTCAGAAAAATTCTCGGGAAATCTTCATTCTTAATACAAATCCAGGGATAAGTTTTGTCATCTTTCAGCATGACATTATAAAAAGGCTGATGTTCTTTAATCAGGTTGTTTTCTAATAGCAGAGCATCATATTCACTGTTTACAATGGTGGTTTCCAGGCGCTGGATTTTTCCCACCATGATTTTGATCCTGTATCCTGAGAGGTTTTTATTGAAATAGGAGAGAACCCTCTTTTTTAGATTTTTAGCTTTCCCGACATACAGTAGCTGATCGTTTTTATCATAATAACGATAAACGCCGGGTTCGGATGGTAAAGTTTTGAGCTGTAATTCTAAAGAAGGATTCATATAACAAAATTAAGGAAACTTTCTATATTTAAAAAAGAAAAACCTGCAGATGATTCTACAGGTTCTTTTTTATGTGTTTGAATTATTTATCCGTTTGTCATTGCAGTATATTCGTTCACAAGAAAGCTGAAATAATCCCATTCTACAGAATTTTTTGGATACCTTTTCATGAATTCCTGATTATCTCCAAAAAGGAAGTCATAGTTATCTTCAAAATCATCCTTATGAAGCCACATCACCTTATTTCCTTTTTTTACATAATAAGATTTGATAACCCCGCCACCAAGTTGTGGAGAGCCCATTACGGAGAATCCGGTAGTTTCTTTGGCTCTTGGGTCGTGATAAACTGAAATGATATCATCGAAACCAGGATTGATCACCTGCATCAGAAATTCCTTATCATCTTTTTTATTTTTTAAAGAAACGGTCTGGTTTACAAAATATATTCTATCATTATTGGTATTTTTAGTCAGCTTCTTCGTACCAAAATTTCTGATATTTCCCATATACTTTGCAACTTTTGCAATTTTTTCTGCATTGCTGGGATACACATACATCTCACTGATCTGATCCGCATTGAAAATAGTGCTCTTTTTGGTTACACTGTCCTTGATCGCTACTTCATAGATCTGCCCTTTTTTTGTTTCGATTTTATTACAGAACCCTTTGTAGGTAGTTCCGTCTTTTAAAATGATGGTTGATGTTTTTTTAGGAGATGGAGTATTAAAACCTTCATTGAACAAGTAGGTTTCCATCTTTTTGATATCTTCTTTGGAATATTTTATTTTCTGGGCGAAGGTAGCAGTACCTGCCAGACATAGCATAAGCAGTAAAGATTTAAGTTTCATATGTTATTGTTTTAATTTTAGCGGTAAAAATAGTAAATTAAATGAGTTGTTTTCAGAAAAATATTGAAGATTGAAATTTAGTTTTTCCAATTATTGTTAAATGCGTAATTTTAAGGAAATTTTTTAGAAATGATATACGGAGTAGATGTTTTTACTTTCCATGATGTTCTGGAAATCTGTAAAAATCCTAATAAAGCCAAGCTTAGCAAAGTTTCAAGAGAACAAATCTTACAATCTCAAAAAAATGTACAGCAAATAGTAGAGTCCGACAGATGTGTGTACGGAATCAATACAGGCTTCGGGCCACTGTGCGATACTAAAATATCTGCTGATGAAACAGCACAATTACAGTACAACTTAATTATTTCTCATGCCGTAGGTGTAGGAAAGCCTATTGATAAAGAATTGTCAAAAATCATGATGATTGCTAAAGTTCATGCTTTATCAAAAGGATTTTCCGGAGTTTCCCTGGAGGTTATCGAAAGAATGATCCTGATGCTTGAGAAAGATATTATTCCTGTAGTGCCGGAGCAGGGATCTGTGGGGGCCTCAGGTGACCTTGCCCCTTTGGCGCACTTGGTACTGCCTTTACTGGGATTAGGCCAGGTTTGGGTAGGCGATCAGGTTTTCGATACAAAAGAAATTCTGGAAAAACATAATCTTGAACCATTAGCTTTAGGACCAAAAGAAGGCTTAGGATTAATCAACGGAACACAGTTTATTCTTGCCCATGCAATCAAAGGTCTCGAAAAATTCGAATACCTGCTGGATCTTGCCGATATGACTGCCGCAATGAGTATCGAAGCTTACAGAGGCTCTGCAAGTCCTTTTAAAAAAGAGCTTCATGAGATCAGACCTTTTGAAGGAAGTAAAAAAGTGGCCGCAAGAATGCTTAAGTTCTTAAAAGGATCGGAAAATATGAAAGCCCATGAAGATTGCGAAAGAGTACAGGACCCTTATTCCATGAGATGTGTGCCGCAAGTACATGGAGCCAGCAGAAATGCTTTCGAACACCTTAGGAATATGGCAGAAACGGAATTAAACTCTGTAACAGATAACCCGATTGTATTAAGTGCCGAAGAGTCTATCTCAGGAGGAAACTTCCACGGACAATTGATGGCCTTACCTTTGGATTATGCAACATTGGCAGCGGCTGAATTAGGTAATATTTCAGACAGAAGAAGTTATTTGTTATTAGAAGGAAAATACGGGCTTCCAAGATTATTAACGGAAAGCTCAGGATTGAATTCAGGATTCATGATTCCTCAGTATACTTCAGCAGCATTAGTAACAGAAAATAAAACGTTATGTTTTCCTGCATCGGCAGACTCCATTCCTACGAGTCTGGGGCAGGAAGACCATGTGTCTATGGGAAGTATTTCCGGAAGAAAATTTAATCAGGTTCTTGGAAATCTGGTGAATATTCTATCTGTTGAATTGATGTTTGCCGCACAAGGGCTTGAATTCAGAAGGCCTTCAAGGTGTTCCAAGATTATTGAAGAAAACTTTGCCATCCTTCGTTCTAAAGTAGCCAAGCTTGAAGATGACAGGTTAATTGGTAAAGATATGCTGGCTATTGCAGAATTAATCAATGAAAGAAAATTTGTTGTCAACTAATCTGAAAATAAATGAAGCTTCCGAAAGGGAGCTTTTTATTTTAAACTAAACCAAATCCGAGAGAATAAATCTAAATAAGCATGAATATATATAGAACTGATTCTACCAATAAAGACTTTCAAAATTTAGTAAAGCATCTTGATGCTACCCTGGCCTCGCATAATGGGGATAATCATGATTTCTTTGATCAATTTAATAAAACAGATACCATCAAAAATTGTATTGTTGTTTATATAGATGAAGTTCCCGCAGCATGTGGAGCTTTTAAATCGCTTTCAGAAAATGCGGTTGAAATCAAAAGAATGTATACCCACCCTGAATTCAGAAAAAGAGGATTAGCTTCGGCTGTAGTGGCAGAACTGGAAAAGTGGGCTAAAGAACTCGGATTTGAAAAAGCTGTTTTGGAAACCTCCCGGGAACTGAAAAATGCTATTTCCGTTTATCAGAAGAATGGATTTCAGAGGATTCCTAATTATGGGCAATACATTGGAGTTGATCAAAGTGTATGTTACGAAAAAGTATTATAATATTGCTTTTGTTTTGAAAGATTAATGATGGAAGCATTATTAATATTCATATAATGCAAAATTCACTTTGAAAAAATAAATAATTCTCATTAAAGTGTTATATTGGTCCTTACCAAAATTATAACATATGAAAAAAATTGTATTCCTATTAGCAATATCTATTGCTTTACATTCGTGTAACAGGGAGGATCTTCAAGGTGAAAGTGCCAGAATTGAAATGAATCAGAAAGATCCGTTGACGGCACGGCAAATTAATGAGAAGATCAATCAATCGATCAAAACAAACGGTGCTTTTAACTGGAGCAATGAATCAGACCATTTTATATGGAGTGCTGTTTTCCGCGGAAACATGATGGTATCCATAGGATTTGGAGACTCTAAAGATGATTTTGACAGAAGCAAATCTCCCAACAATGAAGCTATTGAAAGTGAAATCCTTTCGGTCATCAAAAAATATGAAGAAAAAGATGAGCGGAATTTTCTTCTTCTTTCAGATCCTTATCTTAACCAAATGGACGTCGTCATTGAAAAAGAAGAAACCATTACAGCACTTCGGAAGATGAAAACCATCCGATATCTGGAGCCGGCAGATTATCATTATTTTGAGTTTGAAGCCCAATATAATACAGCTGCAAAATCTTCAGGAAGTGGTTCATCAGGATGTGGCTTTTCATCTTCAACCTTAAATACAGCAGACTATACTTCTACCACTCCGGGGGCAAAAATTCCATGGGCTTTCACCAAACACAACATTCCTGATGCCTGGAACTACAGTACAGGAACGGGGGTAACTATTGGTCTTATTGATACAGGAGTTTCCCCTGAACAGACCTTACTGGGAGGAAGCTTTAATAATGGTGCTTCTTCAGGAAGAACAATCAGTAAATTCGGGGTATATAATTCAGACGGGTCAGCAGATCAATGTGGTCACGGGACAAAAATGGCTTCAGTGATGGCAGCTCCCAGAAATAATGTGGGCTTGCCTGTAGGAGTAGCTTATAATGCTAATTTAATCGCTTACAGAGCCGCAGAAAATGTTGTTCTTGAAACCTCCGGTGAGCAGACTGCTGTAAAAACAGCTTTCACAGAATTAGGCAACAATGCTAATGTGAAGATTATTTCCATGTCAATGGGGCACATATTCTCTGTAGGGAAAATTGAAGACGGTGTAAAATATGCTTATTCCAAAGGAAAACTTATTTTTTGTGCAGGAGGAACTTCTACCAGCTTTACCAATTTTGTTGGAGTGATTTTTCCTGCATCAATGCCGGAAACCCAGGCTATAACAGGAGTAAAAGAAAATACTTCCAACCAGAAATGCAATGTATGCCATTCCGGCAGCCAGATAGACTTTACCTTTCAGATGGAGCGGGCTTCAGGAAATACCGTTCCGGTGTTAAGCTACTACAACGGACAGGCAGATTATGTGGGAGGCTCTTCAGTAGCAACAGCAGCAACAGCCGGAATTGCAGCTTTAGTCTGGTCTAAAAATCCATCATGGACAAGAGAACAGGTACTTAACAAAATGAGGCAGGCTGCTACCTACTATCCCAATGTAAATTCCAGCTACGGTTACGGAAACATTAATGTTTTAAAAGCTGTACAGTAATCTGAAAATAAGCAAAGCTGGGTCTGAAAGAATGAGCTGGAAGTGATGAACTGTGTAATTTTTCAGCCATTTGATGAAATCTCATTAATAAATGGGGAAATTCTTTTTTTTAACTTTAATAAGTTCCTTCTTTCAGCATCCGGCTTTCTATCTATCCAATCCTTACACTGGTCATACTCAATGATCCTCCAATAAGCTCATCATTGAATAAAGCTAAATCTTCAGATCGTTCTTTCAATCCTAAAGTATAGAGTAGTGGAAGGTAATGATCAGGAGTAGGAACAGCATATTGCAAAAATGTTCCCTGTTTCCGATAGTCGATGATATTCTGGAAATTCCCATCCAGAAGCCAGTTGTTGGTTTTTTCTCGGGCTTCCACTGCCCAATCCCAGCCGGCGCCTACCGTATTAATATTTTTCCAGTCGATCAAACGGAGATTGTGAACAATATTCCCGCTTCCGATAATCAGTATCCCTTTTTCCCGGAGTTTATTCAGTCTTTTAGCCAGATCATAATGATATTTCGGAGGCTTTGTATAATCAATGCTCAGTTGAATCACGGGGATATCCGCTTCAGGATACATATGCTTGATGACAGACCATGCACCGTGATCAAGTCCCCAGCTGTGATCTTCCTCCACTTCAGCAGGTATGAGGAGTTCAGCAGTTTCCCTGGCCAGTTCCGGGCTACCCGGTGCAGGATATTGTACATCGAATAATTCCTTTGGGAAGCCATAAAAATCATGGATGGTTTTAGGCATTTCCATGGCTGTTACAAAAGTTCCTTCCGTATACCAATGGGCAGAAATACATAGAATAGCGTTAGGCTTGGGGATTTCTGTAGCTGCCTTCCGGAAACCCTGTACAAACTGATTTTCTTCAATAGCATTCATAGGTGAGCCATGCCCGAGAAATAACACCGGCATTCTTTGCGTACTTTTGAAACTGTCGCTTATATTTTGAAGATCATTAAGATTCATAATAGTAAAGATTAAATCTTAAAAAACACCTTAGTTCACGTAAGTATGTTAAAATGATGTGGACAGATAAACCCACATAAGTGGAAAACAAGATTATCAAAAACTTAGGAGAACTGGTGTATTAAAAAGCCAAAAGGTTCAAGGTTTTAGAAAAATCCCTGAACCTTTCAATAAATAGGGTATAAATTATTGCTTTACAAACTGTAATTCACCAGCGATTTTTACTTCATCACTTACCATTACTCCACCAGCCTCAAGAGCCGCATTCCAGTTAAGTCCGAAATCTTTTCTGCTGATTTTCCCTTCAAAAGAGAAACCTGCTTTTGTATTACCCCATGGGTCAACGTTGATTCCTCCGAAGTCCACATCTAATTTTACCGGTTTTGTAATCCCGTTAATAGTAAGATTACCTACTACCTCATTGTTCAGATTCTGAGATTCAAAAGTAATCGTTGGATGTACCTCTGCATTGAAGAATTCAGCAGACTTTAAGTGGTTATCTCTATCAGTATTGTTTGTAAATACAGAATCCGTCTGGATCGTAGCAGTAGTTTTTGCATTGGCGAAAAACTCATCTTCAGATTCAATCTGAGCGGTGAAATTTCTGAAACTTCCTTTTACATTAGAAATCATCATGTGTTTTACTTTAAAAGTAATTTCACTATGCGTTGGGTCTAGGTTCCATTTTGTTGCCATTGTGTTATATTTTTGTTTGTTATTAATGATGCAAATTTAGGATAGAGCACATATACCAGTCATTGATATAGGATAAGAAATGCATGGAAGCCTCTTTTTTTACTTTGGATCTTGAACTTTAGGAGCTTTTCCTGCTATCCACTCATACTCCTCGCGCCCAACACTCCCACGTCAAACCTCGTATACGCTAAACATGCTGCGGGGTAACCGTTCCTATCAGGGCTAGGGTCTTTACCTTCATTACAATATCCGGCATTGCTAGGAACGGATGGGGAGTAACTTAACCGGTACTTCTGCCAAAAAAACTACAATTAAGTTAAGAAATTATTTCAATCAATTCGTTAATTACATTTTATGAATGTTTTATTTTAACATTTCTTAACGGATAGTTTTTATTTCTTATTTTTGATGGATTCAATTTTATGCAATGAAATTATATAAATTTTCTTTATTAATGCTGGTTCTGGGAAGTTCAGCTTTTGCCCAGACACAAAAATTTACAATGGCGGAAGCTGTAAACGGAATGAGAACGAATCTTGCCGTGAAAAATATTTCTCAATTTTCATGGTCTGCAGATGGAAAGTCTTATATCCAGGCAGTAAAAGGCGGATACTTGGTTACAGATATGAAAACCAATAAACAGGATACACTGATATCTTTGACACAGCTCAACAGACACTTTGCCCATGATAAACTAAAGGCGGTTCCGCAAATTAAATTTTCAGGAAACTCAGGATATTTCAACACAGGAGATACAATGTTCTGGATTGAAAAATCAGGAAACGAATGGAAAGTGAAAGATCAGGTGGCAATAGATAAAGACGCTTCCAATATCAAAATGTTTGGAGACGGTCAAACCTTTGCCTTTACCGTAAAGAATAACCTGTTTGTTAATAAAAACGGGAAAACAATCGCAGTTACGACTGAAACAAATGAGAATATTATCAGCGGTCAGGCTGTTCACAGGAATGAATTCGGAATTGATACTGGAATTTTTCCCGCTCCCAATTCAGAAAGTGTAGCATTTTATAAAATGGATCAGAGTATGGTGGCAGACTACCCTATCATCGACTGGTCTGTGACACCTGCGGTAAATCACAATATCAAATATCCGATGGCAGGCCAGACTTCTCATCAGGTGACCTTGGGAGTTTTCAATATTAAAAGCCAATCAACAACGTTCCTGAAAATTGAAGGTGAAAAAGACCAGTATTTAACGGCAGTTACCTGGAGCCCGGATTCAAAATATATCTTTGTAGGGGTACTCAACAGAGGGCAGAATCATATGAAGATGAATCAGTACGATGCCGTTACCGGAGAATTGGTAAAAACTTTATTTGAGGAAAAAGACAGTAAATATGTTGAACCGCAACATCCGCTTACGTTCTTCCCGAATTCCAATACCGATTTTATCTGGCAAAGCCAAAGAACAGGATACAATCACTTATTCCACTACAGCCTGGAAAAAGGACTTATTGCCCAAATTACCAAAGGAGACTGGCTGGTGACAGATATTTTAGGTTTCAACGAAAAGAAAAAAGAAATCTATTTCACTTCTACCAAAGAAACACCTCTGGAAAGACATTTGTATAAAATCAACTGGACCAATTTCAAAATGCAAAGGCTGGATAGCGGAGAAGGAATGCATACCGGAGTTTTAAGCAGTGACGGAAATTATATTTATGATGCCTACAGTAATGCAAATACTCCAAGAGTTGCCAATATCATTAATACTGCCAATTTAAAATCCACCAATATTCTTACTGCTGAAAATCCGTTAAAGAATTACCAGAGACCGGAGATTAAAAACGTAGAATTAAAAGCAGACGACGGAACTCCTTTATACGGAAAGATCATCCTTCCGACTCATTTTGATCCGAACAAAAAATATCCGGCAATTGTCTATTTATATAATGGGCCTCACTTACAGCTGATTACCAATACTTTCCCGGCATCAGGAAACCTCTGGTATGAATATATGGCCCAGAATGGCTATATCATCTTTACAATGGATGGAAGAGGTTCTGCCAACCGTGGAATGAAATTTGAGCAGGCTGTTTTCAGAAATCTGGGGACCACAGAAATGAATGACCAGATGAAAGGAGTAGATTATCTGAAGTCTCTTCCTTATGTGGATGCAGAAAGAATGGGAATTCACGGATGGAGTTTCGGAGGTTTTATGACCACAAGTTTTATGCTTCGTAAAACGGATGTTTTCAAAGTAGGAGTTGCTGGTGGACCGGTAATCGACTGGAGTATGTACGAAATCATGTACGGAGAAAGATATATGGATACCCCACAGGAAAATCCACAAGGATATGCAACGGCTAATCTTTTGGATAAAGTTCAGAATCTGAAAGGAAAACTATTGATGATCCACGGAGCACAGGATGATGTTGTGGTATGGCAGCATTCCATTAAATTCATCAAAGCAGCAGTGGATAATGGTGTTCAGTTAGATTATTTTGCTTATCCGGGCCATCCGCATAATGTAATTGGAAAAGACAGGGTTCACCTGATGCAGAAAATAACAGATTATTTTGATTTATACCTGAAAAAATAATAATAGAATCCAGTCATATCGGCTGGATTTTTTATTTGCATGAGATTGGAAAACGTAAAGTGTAAAATTAATTTTAAATGAGAGGTATGGGTCCCGCAGATCAGGGGGATTAAGCAGATTTTTTTCACAACGTCTGCAAATCTGTAAATCAGAGAGAAACAATAAGCATTCAATTTTATCTTTAAGAAAATCTTTGCGCCTTAAAAAACATGCAAATTCCAACATTAAAGTAAACCAAAGATTTATATTTAGGATCACACTTTCCGATCTTATCAAACATCAATGTTTTTGACTTTTTATTCCTGTAATTTTGTTCTACTAAAATCAACAATATGGAATTAGGAATAGGAATGTTCGGGGACCTGGCTTTTGATCAGTCAACCGGAAAATATAGAGATGCAGGAACGAAAATTTACGAAATACTGGATCAGGTAAAATTAATGGATGAGGTGGGTATTGATGTTTTTGCGATGGGAGAGCACCACCGTCCGGATTATGCCGTTTCTTCTCCGGAGATGGTATTGGCAGCAGCAGCAAGCATTACAAAAAATATAAAGCTGGCAAGTGGAGTAACGGTTTTAAGTTCTTCTGAGCCTGTAAAAGTATATGAAGACTTTTCAACGCTCGATTTGATTTCAGACGGAAGGGCAGAAATCTTCGTGGGCCGCGGAAGCTTTATCGAATCGTTTCCTTTGTATGGATATTCATTGAATGACTATGAGGAACTATTTGATGAAAAGCTGGAGCTGTTACTGAAAATCAATTCAGAAGAAAATGTAACATGGTCCGGAAAACTTCGTGCACCCATGCAAAATCAGACCGTGTATCCGAGAGCCAAAAATGATGGGAAACTTCCGATCTGGAGAGCGGTAGGAGGAACTCCGCAATCTATTCTGAGTGCTGCACAATTGGGAATGCCTTTAGTGGTAGCCATCATTGGAGGAATGCCAATCCAGTTTAAAAACCTGATTGAATTTTATAAACAGGAATATCAAAAAGCAGGACATGATAGGGCAACTATGCAGATTGCGATCCACTCACATACTTTTGTAAGTGATGACCAAAATGTAGTAGACGGTTACTTCCATAACTACAAATCCCAGATGGATAGAGTAGGTGCTTCCAGAGGTTGGGCGCCTTATACCAAAATGCAATATGATGGAGGAAGAAGTAAGGATGGAGCTTTATTTATTGGGAGCCCGGCTGAGGTAGCAGATAAAATTGCTTATATGAAAGAACTTTTCGGAATTACAAGATTTATCGGACATATGGATATCGGAGATCCTGCTCATGATATTACCCTGAAATCAATTGAATTATTCGGAAAAGATGTTAAGCCTGCAATACAGGGCTTGTGATCTAACCGGTATAACTTTTATTAATTAACCCAAAGGTCACAAAAGTTTTTAAACACTTTAGTTATTTTTAAGTCACATACTTTGCGTATAGGAAGTTTACTTAAGTTTTATGAAAATCATTGATTTTCAGTTAATATACACTTTTTATGCAGAGCAATTGTGAGCTTACTTAAGTGAACTCAAGTGTTTTAAAATAAACTTTTGTGACTTTTTGGTTTAAAAATCAAATAATCTGAATTAAGCTTCCTCTTTCTTCATCCTTAATAATGTTGAGTGCCGTAGGAATCTTCTCTTTAAGCTCTTCCACGTGAGAGATAATTCCCACGATCCTGTTTTCCTTCATCAGGTTGGTGAGCGTTTCAAATACAATATTTACAGACTCTGTATCCTGTGTTCCGAAACCTTCATCAATAAAGAAGAAGTTTTTATCAGCCTGAGCATTAGATTGGACGCTTTCTGCTAAGGCTAAGGCAAGGCTCAGTGAAACCTGGAAAGCCTGTCCCCCCGAAAGCGTTTTCACACTTCTGCTTCTGCCTTCGTTGAGGTAATCGATGATTTCAAAATCATTATTTTCATTCAGTTGAAGGCTCAGTTGATTCCTGGTCATTTTATGAAAACGTACATTGGCATGATCACATAGCTGTCTTAAGTAGATAGAGGATACATATTGTACAAAACCTGCTCCTTTAAAAAGGTTCATCATCAGTTTTAAATTGTCAGCACGTTTTTGGAGGATTGCAAGCTGTTGCAATAACTCTCCTTTTTTATGAAATTCCCTTTCCAGCCGCTCTATTTCAGCTTTTATTTTAACAACCGAGTCATTGGTTTGTTTCAACTCATATTGAGTTTCATTAAACTGCTTCTCAGTCAAAGAAAATTGCTCATCATCGAATGATAGACCTTTAAGCTTTAATTCCAGCCCTTCAATAATTTTTTTCAGGGTTTCAAAATCAACTTTGAACCTTTGAATCTGTACCTTTGTATTCTCAATATTAAGTTCCTGAAGTAAAATGTTTTCCACTTCCTTAAGATCTTTGAAATTTTGCTCTGTCAGGGCTTTATCAATCGTTTCTTTATTGTCAGAAATTTCTTTTCTAAGTTCAGAAATTTGCTTTTCAGCCTGATCTGCAATAGCTTTTTGTTCCGCCAGTTTGGGGGCCAGAATTTTTTCCTGTTCAGCAGCTTTCTGATAGTTTTGCTCTGTTTCAATATTAGATTGTATCAGCTTCTGATAGACTTCTTCAACATCCGGTACATTCCTCTGCTCATAATCCGTCCAATTCAGGATTTTAAGATTGGAGCGGTTGATATTAATCTGCTCTTGCTTGGTAACCTCATCAAGCCTGAATGTTTCAAGAGCCGTTTTGTATTTTTCTAAAAGCCTGGTTTCTTTATCCCATGTTTCGCGTTCCAGGATAATATTCCGTTCGATTTCCACAATCTTTTTATCTAAAGCAAAAGAATCAGCTCTTTTTTTCTCAAACTCATCCTCACGATCAGGATTGAACTGTTTCCAGGTGAATTGTTGAAGATGATTTTGCATATCTTTCTGAAGCTGTATTAATGTTTTTTGCTCAGCAATAAGCTGATCCTCAAATATTTTTTTCCGGTCCAGGATTTTTTCAATGTCAGATTCCTTTTTCTGGGTGGTCATAATCTCTTTTTCCACAGTGTTGAGTTGATCCTGAATTTCTTTCAGCTCAGTATTTACATCATGAAATTCTACAATATGGGGATGTTCTTTGGATCCGCAGAGTGGACAATTATCTCCATCGTGCAGTTCGCTGGCAAAACGGGACAGCTCTTTTTGGATTTTTAAATGATCCAGCTTTTGTGAAAACTCTTTTTTCCTGGTCTCCAGAATTTCCCGCTGAATTTTAAAATCCTCTTTAAAACTTTCACGGAAATCAAAAGGTTTTAATTCCTCAGCAATATGTGTAATCTGTTTTTGAAGCTTCTCAACTTTTTCATTTTGCTCCTGCTGAGATTTCTTTACATTTTTCTGTTGCATAAACCAGTTCCCAATCTCTGAAAGTAAAGCAGGATCGAGTTTCTGACCTTTTAAAGTCTCAATCTGTTTAGAGAGTTCAGCAATTTTCTTTTCAATGGTCTGCTTTGAGGTTTCTACTTCAGCTACTTTTTCAGCGCCTTTTTGCGTCCTGTCCTTAAGGATTTCAACCTCAGCCGAGAACTTCAGTATTTGTAGAATAAGGCTCAGGTCATTTTCCTGTATCCTAGATTGCTCCAATGCTTTGAATTGGGGTTCAAGAGCAGAAAGCTGCCGGGTGATGGTATTGAAGTTTTTTTCTGTTTCCTGAAGGATTTTAATCTGATTTTCCTTTTCAGTTTGTTTATGGATAATCTCTTTTGAAAGCTTGTTTTTTTCAGCAATTAAAGGATTAAAAACCCTGAAAACACGGTCATATAGCTCAATCCGGATTTCCAAAGCATCCATTTCCGGTTTCTGTTCAGAGAGCTTACGGAAATTTTCCCTGTTTTGTTTTAAACTTTCAAAATCGGTTTTCAGATTTTTCAGTTGCTGGTAAGTATGGGAAACTTGTTCAAACTTTTCATTGATTTGTGCCAGTTTTTTCTGTTCATCTGTTAAAAGCTCTCTTTGTTGCTGAATCTTTTCCTCATTGATTTCTTCAAAACCTTTCAACCTGCCTTCAAGCTGATCAAGTTCAGACCTGTTTCTGGCACTTAATGTGGAAACATTATCCTGAAGATCATAACGCTGCAGGCCAAAGATATCCTTCATCATATTAGTTCGGTCAGCAGCACCCAGTTCAAGGAATTCCTTAAACTGACCTTGTGGAATAATAATAGTTCTTTTGAAGTTGGAATAGCTTAACCCAATAATGGCCTCTGCATTCGAATGATCCAATGGAATCCATTTATTATCAGCATACTCATAGAAAGTGACGGAATAAGGTTTTACCTCCTCAAATTTTTTTGCATGGCGTCTGAAGTCCCTTGTAGCACGGAAAATTTTATTCTCATAATTGATGAAATCAAACTCTATATATGAACTGTTTGATTTTAAATTCATCATATTGTATGCCCTTTTATCCCGCATGTTCAGGCGCTCCGTTTCCCCATATAAAGCAAACGAAATAGCCTCAAGTACCGATGATTTTCCGGAACCTACAGCTCCGAAAATACCAAATAACCCTGCATCCGTAAGATTTCTGAAATCAATTTTCTGACGTTCCTGGTAAGAATACAAACCTTCAATAGTAAGTTGAATAGGAATCATAGCTTAGGCATTTAAAATTTCATTAAACAATTTCATAAGATCATCATTGGCTTCCTGCCCGCCATTTTTAGATTTAAAATAATCCTTAAACAGGCTTTCTATATTCTGGTTTAAATTGATTTCCAGGTTTTGCTGTTCTGTACATTCTTTGTTTTTCACCCTGGGAATTAAATGGACAATACCGGTATGTGACTGGTAGATAAGTCTTCTTTCATCAGCCGTTAAGAAAGTTTCACTTTCTAACGTGAGCTCAATAAATGTATCAGGATTTTCCCTCAGCCATTGAACGCAATTTTCAATGGTAGTAAAAGTTTTTCTGACTAAAGCTCTTCCGCTTTTCAAAGCTTTTTTTTCATAGGAAACAGGTTTTTCAGGTTGGGCATCAATAATAGACACATATTTTGTCTGCCCTGATTCACTAAAACTATAGCATAGCGGAGAAGATGAATACACCACAGGCTTTTCTGCTGTTCCGATATTCTGAAAACCATGCAGGTGACCTAAAGCCGTATATTGAATCTGATTAGGAATACTATCCGAATAAATCAAATCTGCATTCCCGATTTTGATAGGTTTTTCACCTTCCGGTTCTTCCAAAATTTCGGCGCCTCTTTTGTTCATATACAAATGAGCTGTCAGAAGATTCACTCCGGAAGTATCACAGAACCGGTCTGCAAGTTCTTTCCATGTCTGTGACAACACTTTGTTGATTTCCTCCTCTTTATTTTCACCAAAATATTCCTTTAAACGGATTTCATTGGCATAAGGTGTGTGCAATATCCTTACAGGAAAGCCTACATTTTTGATCTCCAACTCTATAAAGCCTGCTGCCGAATTCTTAATGCTAAAAAAAGCTGTTTGAAAAGGAGCAATCTCTGCCTTGGGATGTCCTATTAAAATAATTCCGCATTCCCGTGCCAGGGGATCAGGAGCATTAATTAAATTCGGGGAGTCGTGATTTCCGGAAATAGCAATAACGGGACGTTTACCGCTAAGGGATAATCGTTTCAGTGTTTTATAAAATAGCTCAACGGCTTCTACACCTGGATTAAAATTATCGAAAAGATCTCCGGCGACAATCACAAGATCCACCTGCTCTTCATCAGCAATGCTAATGATCTCTTCCATAACCGGAATTTGCTCTTCCAGACGGGAAAAGCGGTCTAATCTTTTTCCTAAATGCCAGTCGGCAGTATGCAGAATTTTCATACATCAAATGTAAGAACAATTAGGAAAGAGATATTACGGATTTCCATATAAACTTTTAATAAATTAATTTTACAAAAAAAATAATGGAACAGCAATCCAAAGATCCCTTACATGGAAAAAGACTCGACGCTATTCTTGAAGAACTGGTAGAATACTATGAAGGATTTGAGAAATTAGGTGAGCAGATCAACATCAAATGTTTTACAGATAACCCCAGCATCAGCTCTTCCTTAAAATTTCTGAGAAAAACACCCTGGGCAAGAACAAAAGTTGAAAGTTTATATCTCTTTGTGCTAAGGCAGAAAAAGAGAAATGAAGCCAGAAATAAAAAATAAGGGTGAAAAAGTTACTGTTGGCTTGATCGGAGCGGCTGTTTTATGAAAATTTATAAAATTGACTTTTATTAAGGTATAAAAAGAGATAGGGCTATCTTTATGAGCTTTAATAAAGTTCTTCCGGCCTTCAACCTAACTAAAAATCATTCAAAAACAGTATATTTGTGCTATTAATCGTGAGTAACTTCACGAAAAAAAAGAAAAATATGACAATTGAAAACAATCACGTTGTAGCTGTAAAATACATCCTTCACACAATCGAAGCAGATGGGAGTAAGGTTCTTGTAGAAGAAACCACAGCAGAAAATCCACTTACATTCTTGTACGGTGTGGGAATGATGATTCCAAAATTTGAACAAAATATCCTTGGCTTGAAAGCTGGAGATAAAGCAGCTTTTACCATTCAGCCTGAAGAAGCTTATGGTGAAAGACAGCCGGATGCCATTGCACAGCTGCCGGTTGAAATGTTTAAAGAGTCCGGGCTTCCGCCTGTCGGAGCTATTTTACCTCTTTCTGACAATCAGGGAAATAATTTCCAGGCATTCGTAGTAGAAATTACCCCTGAAGTTGTAGTAGCAGACCTTAACCACCCGATGGCTGGTAAAGTTTTAGATTTCCAGGTGGAAGTTCTGAATACACGCCCGGCAACAGAAGAAGAATTATCACATGGTCATGCCCATGGAATTGATGGAACAGATGCTCACTAAAAATAGAATGTCCGTTTTTTTCGGACATTTTTTATAATCATTTGTAATATCAATGAACGGGCTTTAGCCCGTGAAAAATAAACAAATAATTCCATTGGCTTTAGCCAAAATAAAAAAGACGCAAACTTAAAGAGTGCGTCTTTTTATTTAGGACTATTCAAGTCAGCATTTCATCTGCTCTGCTTTGGGATATGCTAAATTTATGATTGACGGAGTGGCTCTCACTCCTACTCAGTATTATTCTGCGTTATATTCCGTCACATCAATTAATGTCAGGTACCATTTTGCTCCTATCCTGGTCATAACAAATCTGAAGCCATTGATGGGGGCATTTTCCTTACTGTTCTCAGCAAGCGTTACAAAAACTACATTTTCAGGATCAGAATTAATTTTAAAAATATCCTGGTCCTTTATAGAAGATACGTCTGAGAATTTATCCACATAATCATTAACCGAATTGGAATTAAATTGAACAAATAAACCCTCTTTTTTCCACTTCTTATTTTTTGAATCATATTCACTAACATCACCAAATTGGATTGGAAACTGATTCCTGATATTCCATGCTTTTTCAATATATCCTAAAGGCATATCGAAGTCCACCTCTTCATTCAAAACAAAGCCCAGATCACCACCACTTTTAAAAAGGACCCCGACTCCATAAGCTTTGTTTACATATGCATTCATAAGATCTCCGTTTTTGTTCTGAAATCCTTTTAAAATGTCGGTAACTGCTGTTGAGATCTGCTTTTTATCTTCCGCTGTCTGTGCTCTAAAAAAACTAAAACTACAGAGCAGAAACAGCATTGTGTACATAATAATGTTCTTCTTCATATGATTAATCTAAAAATTCTCCTGAAACATAATACCAACGTTCATGCATTTTCTGGAAGACAGAAAATTCGTGATGAATCTGCGGCTGACCGTCCTGATCTGTATAATAAGCTTTAAATTCAACATGGTTTAAAGCCGGAGTCCGGATAATCTCCAGCTTCGTCCATTGGTTGATTTCTCCCCATTCCTGAAGATCTTGTTTATTGTGATATTTCCTTTTCCCAGGAAGGGTAGTCTCCATTAAATATGCTCCATTCGGAATAGCGAAAGCAGAAAATCTGGAACGCATCAATGCCTCAGCAGTGGGAGCATGCTTTTCTCCGGTGTGATAAGGTTTACAGCAGTCTTCGTAGGGTTTTCCTGAACAACAGGGACAATCCATATTTTGTATTTTAATTTCGAACCACAAAAATATAATAAATATCAATAGCAACGGGCTTTAGTCCGTTCAATCAATAAGGAATAATGAATGGCTTTAGCCGAAACTTATAATCTCCCGCCGATTAAGCAGATGTTTGCGGTAAAATTTGCATAATCTTCTCAATCTGCATGAAAATAAAAAGAAGCACTCTTAAAGAATGCTTCCCATTGATTTATTTAATAAAACCTCTGTTTCTTAATAAAGGCTTGATATCCGGATCATGTCCCGTAAAATCTCTGAAGGCCTGATTAAGATCCACAGAATTTCCTACAGAAAGAATATATTTTCTGAAACGGTCGCCATTTTCTCTTGTTAATCCACCATTCTTGCTGATCCATTCCCATGCATCGTTATCCAATGTCTCAGACCATAAATAGGCATAATATCCTGCTGAATATCCACCTCCCCAAATATGGGCAAAATAAGGAGTATGATATCTTGGAGGTACCGTTGCCAGATTAAAGCCATGGTTGGCTAAGGATTGCTTTTCAAAATCTAAAACAGGAATAAATTGTTTTTCGTCGTTTACCGTATGCCAATCCATATCCAGTGCAGCAGCAGAAACCAATTCAGTAGTCATATATCCTTGGTTGAAGGTAGCTGCTTTTTTGATCTTTTCTACTAAAGCTTGCGGAATAGGTTGTTTCGTTTCATAATGAACAGCATAATTCTTTAAAACAACAGGATCCAAAGCCCAGTGCTCATTAATCTGTGATGGAAATTCCACAAAGTCTCGCGGTACATTGGTTCCGGAAAGGGAAGGATATTTCTGGCTTGCAAACATTCCGTGGATAGAGTGACCGAACTCATGGAAGATCGTTGAAACATCGTCATAACTGATTAATGAAGGTTTTCCCGGAGCTGGTTTCTGATAATTGTAGCAGTTCACGATTACAGGTTTTGTTCCCAATAAATAAGATTGTTCAACAAAATTACTCATCCATGCCCCTCCGTTTTTAGAATCCCTTGTGTAGAAATCCAGATAATAAATTGCGATGGATTTTCCGTCATGATCGAAAACTTCATATGTAACTACATCAGGATGATAAACAGGAAGATCTGTTCTCTTTTTGAAAGTCAGCCCGTAGAACTTTTCAGCAGCGAAGAAAACACCTTTTTCCAAAACGGTTGTAATTTCAAAATAAGGTTTGATCTGGTTTTCATCAAGATCATATTTTGCTTTTCTCACTTGTTCAGCGTAGAAGTTCCAGTCCCAGGGCTCTACTTTAAAGCCTCCTTTTTGTTGGTCAATTAAATCCTGGATGTCTTTTGCTTCGCGTCTTGCCGTTTCTACAGCAGGAGTCGCGATTTGGTTCATAAGTTTTATAGCAGCATCAGGCGTTTTGGCCATTTGATCCTGAAGTTTCCATTCTGCGAAATTCTTTTTGCCTAAGATCTGAGCTTTTTTCAATCTGAGCTTCGCCAGTTTCTCAATGGTTTCTCTGGTATCATTAGCATCACCTTTTTCAGCCCTTCCCCAGGAAGCCTTAAATAATTTCTCTCTGGTAGCTCTGTTTTTTAAGTTTTGCAAAAGGGGCTGTTGAGTGGTATTCTGTAATGCAAGAAGATATTTACCAGGCTGTCCTGCCGTTTTAGCATCGGCTGCAGCTGCGGCAATTTCATCAGCTGAAAGCCCATCCAGTTCTTTGGCATCAGTAAAGAATACCCCTCCCTGTTTTCTGGCTTCCAATAATTTATTGGCATATTGGGTAGAAAGAGAAGCCAGTTCCTGATTGATTTGTTTTAACTTTTCCTTATCAGCGGCAGAAAGATTAGCACCGGCAATTTCAAAATTTTGTTTATAATATTGAACTAATCTTTTGCTCTCAGGATCCAGTCCATCTTCTTTAATGGATTGTATTCTTTTATAAAGGTTTTCATTCAGGTACATTTTATCGGAATGGGCTGCAAAAATAGGAGCATACTCTTCATCCAGAGCCTGTAAAGTAGGGTTGGTATTTGCGCTGGTCAAGTTGGAAAATACAATTTGTGCTCTTCTCAATACTTCACCACTTCTTTCCAATGCAACAATTGTATTCTCAAAAGTAGGAGCAGCAGGATTGTTGGCAATTTTGATGATCTCAGCTTCATGTTGCTTTAAACCGAAATCAAAAGCCGGTTTGAAGTGCTCGTTTTTAATTTTATCAAATTCCGGAGCTTCGTACTGAAGTTTACTTTTCTTCATAAACGGATTGGAAGATAAGGCCGGATCGGGTGCAGGAAGTTCCTGTTGAATATCGGTTTGTTTCATTGTAGTACAAGATTGGTTGAATGCCAAAGCAGAAATTAATAATACCGATGAAATATTCTTCATAAATATAGTTGTTAGTAAAGCATAAAGATATTAAAAACTTACTTTATAGCGCCCATTTTTGAGTAATGTATTTACCGAAAACCAATAGACTTTTTTAAACAAGTAAAATTGTAACCATAACTTATGTTTTAAGAAAGAAGGAAGCTGAAAATTTTAGTTTTCTCAAGCCTCCGTTCTTCTAAGTGCTTCTGATGGTAAACTTTGTATCAGGAGGCGTTTTGGTAGTAAGGAGAACAATTACAATTTCAAAGGCGCCCAGAATGAAATGGGGCCAGTATATTGTCTCATTAAAACCAAATAACCATGGTGAAATCAATAAAAGAGCCGCTGACATAAGGTCGAGGAGCAAATGTCCTTGAAAGGAAAACGCAGGAGCTATAGCATATTCATAATCTGTGAGCAGACTGTAAATAATAGTCGAAACCCCCAATATAACCGGCAAAACTGTTGCAGCACTGTGATCTGCAAACCCTAACAGCCAGGGAATGGCTATGAGTAGCGCGCCCATAAGGTAGTCAAGGACGGCATGGATTTTTGATGAAATCATAATAATATTTTTTGTGGTGTAGGGTGTATAGTGCAAGCATTATACCATCAGATTCCTATGCTTTAGTTTAAATTATTGAATGTCAGGTATTTTGTATTAACAAGAAGAGAGTGGCAGAAAATAACTCCTGACAGTTATCGCAGGCCGGAAACATCAATAGGGTTAAACTATTGTTTTCAAACATTTAATATCTTCCAGCTTTCTTCTTGATGTAAAGATTATCTATTTCCAGCACAGATGAAATAATAATAATTTTATCCAAAAGAGATGTAATATTTTTCATAATTTAGTTGTTATTAATAATAATAGATAAAAGAAAATAAACATGAAAACAAGGACTCTTTTTATTTTTTCAGCCTTAGCGGTTTTAGCCTCATGCAATGAAAGACATGAGAAGAAAAACAGGGAAAAAAGTGATTGGGTAGAGAAAGTGGTCAATAAAGAAAGTGGGCCTATAGAGCAAAAAGAGTTCACCGGAAATTTTGATGAAATCCAGGTTTCTCAAGCTATAGATGCAGAAGTAATCAAATCCGAAACAGAAAGGGTAGTGATTTCTGCTCCTCGAAGTATTATCAATGAAGTTCTTGTAGATAATGAAGGTGGAAAGCTGCATATTCATTATAAACGTGGGATCAGGGTAATGAATATTAATAATGTTACAGCCAAAATTTATACTAAAGATTTTACGAAACTCGGTGTGGACTCTGCCGCAAAAATTACAGTGAAAGATAAATTTACCCAGGATAAAACAGATATTGAAGTATCAAGTGCAGGAAGTATTTCCGGGGACATTGAAGCCAATGAACTGGGAATTAATGCAGACAGCAGCAGTAATTTTACCGGTAAAATATGGGCTGTAAATCTTGATATTGAAACTTCATCAGGATCAAGTATCAGTATTTCAGGGAAAGCTAAACATGCTGACATCAACTCTTCTTCCGGAAGCAGTGTTTCAGCTCAACAAGTAATTGCAGATAATGTAGAAGCCGATGCATCCAGTGGAGCGAGTATAGAAATCAGTGCAACCACTACAGCCAAAGCAAGTGCCTCTTCGGGGGGAAGTGTGGATATTGCCAGAAAAGGAGAGCTTAAAACCGTTAGTAAGGAAGAAAACAGCGGAGGAAGCGTCAATATTCAATAAATTTAACTGAGGTTTTCCTCTTCCTCATCTTCATCTTCTGTGGATGAGGAATCTTCCCAATTTTTATGATCAAAGGTCAGGTTATCATAGGCCAATAATTCCTCTTCCCGCTGGAGGATTTCTTTTGTGGAAAATAAGGCGATATCATCATTTTCTTTTATTCTGGCCAGTTTTCTGATGGAAGCTTTATCAATAGCCATAAACCTCTGCCCCAAACGTCTTGCTGCATATTTTCGCATCCCCGTTTCATGAAGAACATCTACCGCCATATCTACGGCAGTTCCCAATGTTTCCCGGTAAATATGGGTAATTCCATTGTTGAGGTATTCATAGGCATCGATCCTGTTTTTTGCCCTTACAAAAATTTTCACATCAGGGTAATGTTCCCGAACCAGTTCAGCAATGAACATATTATCATCCGGATCATCAAGGCATAAAACAAGAATTTCTGCCTCTTCAATTCCGGCTGCCCTTAAAATGGGAATTCTTGTTGCATCCCCATAATATACTTTAAACCCATAACTTCTCAGAAGTTTCACACGGTCTGAGTCTCTGTCCAGAACTGTTGCCGATATCTTATTAGCCTTTAAAAGCCGCCCTACCGTGCTTCCAAAATGTCCGAAACCTACAATAATGATCTTTTTCTGGCTTACCTCGCTGTCAAGAATATTAAAATCATGCTCTTCTTCAGGCACTTCCCTGATGAATTTTGGAGTAATGAGCCTATCATTGAAAATGAGAAGAACGGGCGTTATGCACATGGTAATCGCTGTGATAGCCATCAGCTGGGCATTCAGTTCAGGATTTAAAAGATAAAGATCCGAAGCATAATTGATCAATACAAAAGCAAATTCTCCTACCTGCGAAAGTGCAAATGCGTAGAACAGGCTTTGCGGATTGTCCATTTTGAAAAACTTCCCGATAACGTACAGAACCAAAAATTTTACAATCACTACAGCGAATACCGTACTGAAAATAAATACCGGATCCTGCCGGATGATATTGAAATTGATGGTTGAACCTACACTCACAAAAAAAACGGCGAGTAAAAGTCCTTTAAAAGGATCAATCTGGGCTTCCAGCTCATGCCGGAATTCACTGTTGGCAAGCATTACTCCGGCAAGAAAGGCTCCTAATGCAGGAGAAAGACCAATGACTACCATGAGCTCAGAAACTCCGATGACCAGAAACAGGGAAGAGGCTGTTAATAATTCCTGCATTCCCGATTTTGAAACATACCGTAGAAAAGGGACAAATACATATCTGCCTAAAAGAATCAATAATGCAACCCCGAAAATTACAGTTCCTGCCTGAAGCCATTCCGGAAGTTTCTGGATGAGGATCTGAATTTCATTATCATGATGCTTAGCTTTATAATTGGCAATAATCGGTAAAATTGCTAAAATAGGGATTACGGAAATATCCTGAAATAACAGGGTAGAGAAGGAGGCTTCTCCTGCTATTGTTTTAAGGTTGTTCTTTTCTTGTAAAGTTTGCAGAACAATTGCTGTAGAAGATAACGCAAAACACATAGCCACAGCAATGGCTTTATCTATCCTCCATCCTACACTGATGAAAACAAGAAATAATAAAGAGATGGTAAGAAGCATCTGCGTGAGCCCTAACCCCATTATTTTTTTACGCATGTCCCAGAACTTTTTGGGTTCCAGCTCAAGTCCTACCAGGAATAAAAGCATAATCACACCAAACTCGCTGGCATGCATAATGTCATTTACGTTATTTCCTGTGAGTTTTAATACATAAGGACCAATAATAATTCCTCCTAAAATATAACCAATCACAGAGCTCAATCCTAATTTTCTGGCCAGTGGAACCATAATAATGGCTACTCCTAAGAAAATTAATGTGTTCATTGCTAAGCTGGACTCCATAGGTTTATTGATTGAGTAGTTCTGAGAACTCTTTTTTATGTAAAATAATTTCTTTTTTAGAAAGTTTATTGGCTTCGTAAACGATTTTGATGTGTTTGATGTTGGCTTTGAAAACTTTTAAAGACACAATTAATCCACTGATCAGTTCATCAATCGTATATTGATACGTTCCTGTTTTAGTAAAAGACCTTTCTTTTCCTCCGGTAGTTATCAGAATATAGACTTCCTTATTTTCGAGCGGGTTATCTTTTCCGGGTTGTAGCCAATCGCGGTCAAAGACCTCATCAATCCATAGTCTGAGTAACGGAGGCATCCCGAACCAGATTAAAGGAAACTGAAAAATAAAACGGTCATAATGGGCAAGCCGTTTCCGTTCCCTGAAAGCGGCAATATGGAAATCAGGATATTCTTCATAAAGATCTCGCAGGGTATAATGCTGATGCCGAACATAAAAGTTGATGAGCTCTACATTCGAATTGGAGTGCTCCAGATAGGGATGGGCAAATACTACTAGCGTCTTCTTCATAATCCTGTTTTCAGTAAATATAGTAAAAAAATATTGTATAAAAGTAGGGTTTTGTGTTGATTTATTAATTTTTTAATATGTAAAAATCGATTTTGGGTAAAAATCAATCAAAGAAAGGGTTTTATTTTAGTTTTTAAATAAAAAATCAGGCCGTAAAGACCTGATCCGTTTATGTATTGTTATAATTTTATTGTGATTACCATCCACCGGACGCACCACCTCCGCCAAAGCTTCCGCCTCCGCCAAATCCGCCGAAACCGCCTCCGGAACTACCTCCGCCGAATCCTCCGCCTCCGAAGCTGCCGGGAAACGGGAAGAAACCTCCGGGATAATTTCTGCGTCCTCTTCGGGAGATAATTACATCATCATCGTCATCATAATTTCCACCACCGCGTCCTCCTCCTTTATTACCGAAGAGAATAGCAATGATAATAAAGATTATAAATGCAATCACCAGTACTTTTAAGGCACTTCCATCCCCTGAAGGGGTTGTAGTTGCCACCGGTTTGAATTTTCCCTGGACGGCTTCCATAATGGCTGAGGTTCCGCCATTGATCCCATCATACCATTGTCCTTTTTTGAAATGAGGGGTAACAATATAATCCAGGATTTGTCCTGCAACGGATGCTGTCAGATATTGTTCTACAGCTCTTCCCTGCTGGATAGACATAGTCCTGTCTTCTGTAGCGATCAGGAAAACAACTCCATTATCCACTCCTTTCTTACCGATTTTCCATTTTTGCCCAAACATAGTGGCTAGGAAATTGACATCTTCTCCTTTAGTAGAAGGGATGATCACTACCTCAATTTCCGTTGAGGTGGAATCTGCAAATTTGATCAGTTTATTATTCAGTGCATCTTTTTCCTGCTGGGAAAGAAGACCGGCCTGATCATAAACGGGATATAAAACCGCAGGTTTTTCAGGAATGGTATACTGTGCAGATACAAGACTGTAAAAGCACACTAATAAAAATGAAAATACTATTTTAAGAGAACGTAATTTCATTCGGGAGCTGGTTTGGATTTTCTCCTTCTACAGGAAAATGTTTTTTAAGTTCAAGTCCTGTTTCCAGGATAGCGCTTTTCAAAGCCTGGTAATAATTTCCTTTGGCAAATTCTGACGTAATGTAATCATGCAGATGATCCCAAAAGGTTTGATGTACTTTCTCATGAATACCGACATCGCCAATGATGGTGAGATACTTTTGTTCAAAGTTGACATGAAAAAGAACGGCATTCCTGTCTGTGGTTTTATCCATACGTAGTTCTTTGAAAATTTCGAATGCCGTCTTGGCATAATGATCCTGCGTATTGGAATCAATATGTACCCGGATCTCTCCGGTAGAATGGTTTTCTGCCGATTGTATAGCCTCCACAAGGGATGCAATCTGCTGATTTGTAAGGAAATTACCCATTGTTTATTTGAATACTTCAGGTGCTTTTTGAGCTCCTGCCTCGGCTTTGAAATAAGGTTTTTCTTTAAAGTTGGTAAAGTTCGCCAGAATGTTATTCGGGAACGTTTTGATAGAGGTATTATAATCCTGGGCAGCTTCGTTATAATAAACAGTTTCTGCTCTGATACTGTTTTCAATAGCTGTATACTCTCTCTGGAAGTTAATATACTGCTGATCTGCCTTTAAATTCGGATAAGATTCCACTACGGCCATTAAACGGCTTAATGCACCGGATAATTCTCCTTGTGCTGCCTGGAATTTAGCGATATCAGCATCCGTCATATTGGTAGGATCGATATTGATTGAAGTTGCTTTAGAACGTGCTTCAACAACTTGTGTTAACGTTTCCTGCTCAAATTTTGAATACGATTTTACGGTTCTTTCCAGGTTAGGGATAAGATTTGCTCTTTTCTGGTACACAGTCTCAACATTGGACCATTTTGTGTTGACCGTCTGTTCTTTGGTTACAAAGTTGTTATATCCGCTTTTTCCCCAGAAGAATAAAACAGCAACAATAATAAGGAGGGCTATACCAATAGTTCCGGCGCCCAGACATCCTTTATTTTTCATAGTTTATTTTTTTAAATTTTTTGTGCTAATCAAATATACAAATTATGTGCTAATTTTGTAGAAAATTATATTTGAATGACGACAATAGTGGTAGCAATGGGAGAAAAGAATGAGATTGGTTTTGAAAACCAGTTGCTCTGGCATCTTCCCAAGGATTTAAAACATTTTAAAGATATTACTTCAGGACATCCGGTAATCATGGGAAGAAAAACATATGAAAGTATTGGCAGACCTCTTCCTAATCGTACCAATATTGTTGTTTCAAGAAAGAAAGATTGGTTTGAAGAAGGAATTCTCATTGTAGGAAGCCTTAAAGAAGCTATAAAATTTGCCAAAAAGATTGATGAAGAAGTATTTATTATCGGAGGAGGAAATATCTATGAGCAAACCATGGATGTCGCAGATAAGCTCGAAGTTACGCGGGTAAAAGCCGATCTTGAAGCAGACACCTTTTTCCCCGGAATAGATGAGAAAATCTGGAAGAAAACAAATGAAACCTGCCATGAAAAGGATGAAAAAAACGGATATGATTTCTGCTTCCAGACGTTTGAAAGAATAAAGATGGAAGTTTAGGCAGCCATAACCAATTTTGCTTCGCCAGGTAAATTGTGAATTTTCTTACAGGATATAAAATTAACAAATGCAGAGAATTGACCATTCACCAGTGACGTTTTGAACTTTAACCCTTAAATTTATTATCTTTGCAGTTCTAAAATTTAATAATGAATAAGAACATTAAAATTGCAGTAGCAGCACTTCTTATCCTTCTGGGGCTTTATATGATGATTTTCACAAGAAATCTTGGATGGGGAATTGTTGTTTTTCTTCTTGCCGCATTTCCAATCTTACTTTACTTTAAAAATGAGTATATTCTTTTGGCATTCTGGCAACTGAGAAAACAGAATATGGAAAAAGCTGCAGAATGGTTAACAAAAATTACCGACTATAAAGGGCAGCTTCATAAAACTCAATACGGATATTTCCACTATTTATTAGGATTAACTCAAGCTCAGGACCACCCGACAAAAGTGGAACCTTTAATGAAAAAAGCTTTGGAGTACGGTTTGAACATGAAGCATGACAGGGCTATGGCTACTTTAAACCTTGCTGCAGCAGCTATTTCTAAAGGGAGAAAGCAGGAAGGGCAGAAGCTGTTGGAAGAAGCCAAGAGATTAGACAGTGCAGGAATGATGACCGATCAGATCAAAATGATGAAGGACCAGCTGAAGATGCCTACCATGCAGAAGCATATGCATAATCCGAATATGAGACAACGGGGAAAATATTATTAAAAATAAATTTCACAAAATAAAAGCACTTGGTTACAGGTGCTTTTTTTATGACGTCTTGCTAATTATTAATTACATTTCAGCATTCTGGTCATAGCCGTAAAATTTCGGCATCTGCCAATGATATTTTACTGCAAAAGTCCTGATAGCAACAATCAGTAAAATGGTAAAGATCTGTATAAAAGTAAAAGATAGTGGAGTGTACTTTGTCATTAACAGGAACGCCGCACCACCTACAATACATGCTGTGGCATAAATTTCTTTTCTGAAAATCAACGGGATCCTGTTGAGCAGGATATCACGGATAATTCCCCCGAAACATCCGGTAATGGTTCCCAGTGCTATACATATTAAAGGATGAATTCCAACATTTAATCCTTTTTGGATACCAATAATGGTAAAGAGCCCAAGCCCAAAGCTGTCGAAAATAAATAAGGTGACCTTAAAATTCTTTTCCAGGGATTTAAATACCATAGAAAATATACTTGTCGCAAGAATCAGCCCGCACATAAGCAGGTCATGCATCCAGAAGACAGGAAGGTCAAGCAGTAAATCTCTTACAGTTCCCCCTCCTACAGAAGTCACAAAGGCAATAATAAGTACCCCGAACGGATCAAGGCGCTTCTGCATAGCGGCAAAACTTCCGGACATAGAGAAGGCAATGGTTCCAAGGACTTCTATAGCAAAATTGAACTGTTCGTGCATATATTATAAATAATAATTGATAAATGATAATTGATGAGTGATTTTCTGCTTAAGCAAATTCTTGGCCATTTTTCAATTATCATTTATCGCTTATCAATTATATCTTATTTACCTTTCGACTCTTACCGAATCCGGAACCAAGAGTTCATACTCTCCTCCGTGATTGATAATCTCTCTCACAATGCTGCTGCTGATGAAAGATTTTCCGGAAGAGGTAAGCAGGAAAACGGTTTCCAATTTTTTATGGGCAAGGGTCCTGTTGGTGTGAGCGATGGCTTTTTCAAATTCAAAGTCAGCGGGATTTCTCAATCCTCTGATGATGTATTGGGCATTTTTTTCAAAGCAATAATCAACGGTAAGTCCCTCAAAATAATCTACTTCTACATTGGGAAATTCTGCTACAGAGTTTTGAATAAATTCCATTCTTTTTTCTAATGGAAACATATATTTCTTCTGGGAATTCTGTCCGATGGCAATAATCAGTTTATCAAATAGCGGTGCCGCTCTTTCTATGATATCGTAATGTCCTAATGTAATCGGATCAAATGACCCTGGGAAAACAGCAATTTTCATGTTGTATTATGATTTTGGTTATGAATCAAGAGTTCTGGTCGTGGGCTATATTCATCCCTGATTCATAACTTCTATTTTTTATTTATTAAGAGCTTTTTCAACTTCATTTCCACAAAGGTCTGTTATGGAAATTCCATAATGTTTTGCCTGTTGGGGCAGGATACTGGCAGGAGAGAATCCTGGATTGGTATTCATTTCAAGCATGTAAGGAATTCCGTCCATAAGGATATACTCGCTTCGTGAAAAACCGCTCATCCCTAAGGAATCATAGGCTCTTTTTGCAATTTCCTCAACTCTTATCCTGGTTTCATCATCAATTCTTGCAGGAGTAATTTCTTCTGAAGCGCCTTCATATTTTGCTTCATAATCGAAGAATTCATTTTTAGGAACAATCTCAGTAATTCCCAGCACAATGGTTTCTCCTTTAAAATCAATAACTCCTACGGAGACTTCCATTCCATTTAAGAAGCTTTCAATAAGGATTTCATCGTCTTCTTTAAATGCAACCTCTGTAGCAGCAATTAATCCGGACTTTTCTTTTACTTTTGAAATTCCCAGTGAAGATCCGGATTGGTTGGGTTTTACAAAAAGAGGAAGTCCCAGTTCTTCTGTAATTTTATCTGCATTGATTTCTTCGCCTTTTCTTAAATAGATACTTTTGGCAGAAGGAATTCCATACTTCGATAGTACGGCAAGTGTATCTTTTTTATTGAAAGTAAGGGCACTCTGGTAAAAATCGCATCCGGTATACTTTTGTCCTATAGCATCCCAATAGGCCTGAAGGATTCCATTTTCGCCAGGTGTTCCGTGAATAATGTTGAAGCAAACATCAAACTTTAATTTCTCCCCATTGTCTAAAGCGGCAGAAAAATCACCTCTGTTGATTTCATGCTTATTATCATTTTCATCTAAAAAATACCATTCATCTTTAAGGATAACTACTTTATATACGTCATAAAGGCTCCTGTCTAAAGAATCATAAATCAACTGCCCGCTTTTTAAAGAAACAACATATTCATCAGAATAGCCTCCCATTACTACGGCAACACTTTTTTTGTTCATAACCATATAGTATCAATTAAGGCAAATTTAATCATTTTATGTATTGTAATATGGGAAATCCGCAAATTTTAAAATCAAAAATGAAATGTGTTAAATAAAAAGCGCATTCTAAAATTATTAGCTATATTTGCCGTTGTAATTAAAGTATTTTTAAGTATGCTTAAATCACTTTTCAATTGGAAAGTTTTACTGAATTTAGTAATAGCCATCGGCATTTTCGTAGGTCTTGTATGGCTTACGTTTCGCTGGTTGGAATATCATACTAACCACGGTCAGGAAATTCCTGTTCCCAATGTTGTCAATAAATCCGTTCATGACGCTGTTAAAATATTAGATGACACAGGTCTTGAATATGAAGTAGATAGTGCAAATTATGATCCTAAATACAGACCGTTCCAGGTATTGCAGGTATATCCTGCACCGGGTTCTCATGTAAAAGACGGAAGAACAGTGCGTCTTAGGGTTAATCCTAGAACATGGGCACCGATTGTAGTTCCGGATGTTATCAATAAATATTCAGGATTGGCATTCCAGAGACTGGATCAGGTGGGGCTTAAAATCGGGGATACAATTTATGAACCAAGTATTCAGAAAGATGCCCTTTTAAGGATATTATATAAAGGAAATGCCGTTAATCCGGGAACCCGCTTACCTAGGTTCTCAATGATTGATGTCGTAGTAGGATCCGGACCTATGAGAAATATTTCGATTCCTAATGTAGTAGGACTTTCTGTAAAAGAAGCAAGAGCTGTAATTACAAAGAGTATGTTCGAAGTAGGATTGGTTGAATATGAAGATGGCGGTAAGGACGAATCTGATATTATTTATTATCAGGATCCGGCTGCAGGAGATGTTCGTGACCAGGGAATGCAGATTGACCTTTGGGCCAGCAAAAGAACCCCGGCAGAGCTTAGGGCTAAGGTAGAACAATTGAATTCTATTTATCGTATGAAGGTAGATACCTCCTTGCCACCGGTGCATTATGAAGAAGTGCGTACCGAGCCAAGTTATGAACCGCCGGTTATCCCTGCTCCTGTACCCAAAAAAGAAACTCCTCAACCGGCTGCTGTGAAAACAGAAACACCTAAAGCCCCGGCCGTCACTTCGAAGCCGGTAAGCTCAGGAGTAGAAAAACCAAAAGCTTCTACAGGCAGTAATCCTGCTTCAGGAAATGCCCATAAACCGGCCTCTGCTACTACGAAAGAAGCGGCTGAGAAGCCAAAGGCTAAAAAGGTAGTCGTGGAATAATACTAAAAAGTATATTAAAATACAGGCTTCAACTGAAATATGTTGAAGCCTTTTGTGTAAAAAAATAAAGTAATGTCAGAAGATAACGAAGATTTTTTAGATGAAGAATTATTAGATTCCAACAGTATTGAAAATATCGATATTGATGAGGAAAATAAAGGCTTGTATGAGCATCTTAATATAACGGTGGATGCCAAGCAGGAACCCTTAAGAATCGACAAGTTTCTGCTCATATACAGGCAAAATTCTTCAAGGAACAAAATTTCACAAACCTGCAGGGCCGGAAACGTTATTGTAAACGGAAGTCCTGTAAAGCAGAACTACAGGGTAAAACCGGGAGATCAGATTTCAGTATTGCTGACACATCCGCCAAGGGAAAATGTGATTATTCCACAGGATATCCCTCTGAACATTGTGTATGAGGATGATGATCTGGTGGTTGTGGATAAGGAAGCAGGAATGGTAGTGCATCCGGGATTTGGAAACTGGGACGGAACCCTGGTGAACGCATTGGCTTATCATTTTGAAAAGAATGGAGAAAAATCCGATCTTGACAGGGTAGGTCTTGTTCACAGGATTGATAAAGATACTTCAGGGTTATTGGTGATTGCTAAAAATGAGTATGCGCTAAGCTTTTTGGCAAAACAATTTTTCAACAGAACAACCAGGAGATTGTACTGGGCTTTTGTGTGGGGAAATCTACAGGAAGATGAAGGCACAATCAAAGGGCATATCGGAAGACATCCTAAAAACAGGATGCAGATGTCTGTATACGAAGATGGAAGTCAGGGAAAGCATGCCGTAACACATTATAAGGTTCTGGAAAGATTCAGGTATATGACCTGGGTGGAATGTAAACTGGAGACCGGAAGAACGCATCAGATCAGGGCTCATTTTAAACATATAGGGCATACCCTGTTCAATGACGAAAGATATGAGGGGCACACTCCTTTAAGAGGGGTAAATCTTCCTAAATATAAGCAGTTCATCAAAAATGTTTTTGAAATTTTACCCAGACATGCTCTTCATGCCCATACCCTGGGTTTTGTGCATCCAACAACAAAAAAGGAATTATATTTTGAAAGCCCAATGCCCAAAGATATGGCGGATGCTGTAAAAAAATGGAGAAATTATTTGGAAAACTAAAAATATATTGAGAATTTTTTTATATTTGTTGAATTGAAATCAAGATTTGTTATGAGAAAACTATATGCTATCGTATGTTTAGCTCTTTTGTCAAATGCATACAAAGCACAAGAATCACTACCATACTATCAGCAATATCTTTTGGATGGTGATTTCCTGTTCAACCCAGCTCAATACGGAAAAACAGACTACGTACAGCTCAACGCCAATTATCAGCAACAATTTTCAAAATTCAGCAATTCTCCGAATGTACAGTCAATCGGGATGCATGCTAATATCTTTGATAGAGTAGGTGCCGGTATTTCTGTGTTCAGAGACTCTAATGGTCCTATTTCTGCAGGAGGGATTACAGCGGGTGCTTCATATTTTATTCCATTAAGTAGTGAAGGAGACAGAAAAGACCAATTCTCTTTCGGTACTAGTGTTAATTTTTATAACATGAATTTTGATTATTCAAAAATCAATACTGAAGAAGGTGGAGATCCTTTATTAAGAGGTGAAGAAAGCAGTATCTTTATGGTGTATGCCAACTTTGGTTTGGCAGCTACCTATAAAAATCTCTTCGGAGGTGTTTCCGTGAACGATATTGCCTTGAGTAATGATGCCGCTATTGTGAACAACAGGGAACCTTCTCCTATTAAATTCTTCTTAAATTTAGGGTACAACTGGAATATTGCTGATAATATTACACTAACCCCATCCGCATTAATCAACTTAAATACCAATTCATCAAGAATGATGGACTGGAACCTGATGGCTACATTCTCCAATGATATCAACGCATTCTCTTTTGGGGTAAGCTACAGAACAGAACAAAACAGATTCGATAGCCAGCAATTACAAATTGCACCGATAGTAAAAGTAAGATTCAATAAATTTATGGTCGGCGCTACCTATAACCTTGGATTGTCTGATATTCAGAAGTATGGAGGAAACAGCTTTATGCTGAGCCTTGGCTATAACTTCGATAACTTCATTAATGCAAGAGGATTTAGATATTAATCAATTTAATTTAAATAAATTTGAGCTCTGAAATTTTCAGAGCTTTTTTTATGATATATATTCACATCCCTTTTTGTAAACAGAAATGCAGCTATTGCAACTTTCATTTTTCCACATCCCTGAATTTTAAGGATGAAATGCTCCGGGCAATGAAAGCCGAAATCCAGCTCAGGAAAGATGAGCTGCACAACAAGACATTGAAATCTTTATATTTTGGCGGCGGAACTCCTTCTATTCTTTCTGTGGATGAAATTAGTGCTCTGGTTGATGAAGTTTTGCGCTATTTCAGTTTTGAAAAAGATATTGAAATCACTCTGGAAGCCAATCCTGATGATCTGGATAAACATTTTTTAAAGCAGCTAGCGGCAACACCCGTTAATCGTTTATCCATTGGGACACAGAGCTTTTTTGAAGCTGATCTGAAACTGATGAACCGTGCTCATAATGCCTCAGAAGCAGAAAGCTCTATTAAAAGAGCTCAGGATTCCGGATTTGAAAACCTGAGTATTGATCTTATCTATGGTTCGCCTACTTCGAATCTTGAAATATGGAAAGAAAATTTACGTAAGACTATTGATCTTGAAGTTCCCCATATTTCCTCATATGCTTTGACGGTGGAACCTAAAACGGCTTTGGAGAACTGGATCTCAAAAGGAAAAGTGATGAGCCCGAAAGAGGAAGAGCAAAATAGAGAGTTTTATTACTTATCAGATTTTTTAAAAGAGCATGGTTTTGAGCATTATGAAGTTTCAAATTTTGCAAAGCCGGGGTTCTATTCAAAACACAATTCTGCTTACTGGAAATACCAGGAATATTTAGGTATAGGGCCTTCAGCCCATTCATATAATGGATTTGATGTAAGGAGCTGGAATGTGGCGAATAATCAGCAATATATCAAAAAACTGTCTGATAAAATTTTGGCGAAAGAAGAAGAATTTCTTTCACAGGAAGATCAGTTTAACGAAATGATCATGATCGGGCTGCGTACCATGTGGGGAGTAGACCTTTCCCATGTAAAAAATAAATTTTCAGATGCGTTACAGGAACATTTTCAGAAAGAAATAAAAGCCAAAATAGAAGAAGGAATTTTGGTGATTGAAAATGATCACCTGAAAATTCCTGAAGAACATTGGTTTATGGCGGATGGAATCGCTTCTGATTTATTTGTGGTATAAAATTTCGGTTTATATTGAAATACAGATTTTTGAATGATGAATCCTTTGTTGTTGTCAAAAAGATTGTTTGGAAAGTCAAATAAAATTTAAATAAATCTTTCTTATGTGAAAAGGAAATGATATTTTTACGTAAACTAAAAACATCATGAAACAAAAATTATCTTTATTCGCATACCGACTGGTTCTTTTTCGTCGGTAATCATTTCTTTTAATAGCTGATAACTTTTACATATTCAAGAATATATGATCATATTATTCTTCCTTATCTGTTGATAAAGTTACCCATTCTTGAAGGAATATCCATTTTTATAGCTATTAAGACCTGAAATTATGGCTTTAAAATGATTTGTTTATACATTATTTTAAATACGACAGGTTTTGTCGCAGTGTATAAAGAAATTTGATCTGATTTTTACCCTTGCAAGACACTGTTTGGTGACAAATTTAATATTAAATCATAAAAATTTGACTTGTATGTGTAAAAAAACATTAATTTTGACAACTATAACCATCTGAAAACTAACTTAACAATATAAATATGAGACGTACTTTAGTATTTGCCTTTACAATGGCAGCGTCCAGCATTTTCGCACAAAGCTGGAACACAACCGGAAATTCTGGGACCAATCCATCCACAAATTTTATCGGAACAACAGATGATAAGCCAATTGTTTTTAAGCAAAACAATCAGCAGACTTTCAAACTTGAAGGTCAGAGTATCAATATCGGAAGCGGATTGCTTGGAACGGGAAACTTACAATTAGCTCTTTCACCATGCAATCATTGCTATTCAGGATGGGCACAACCCAATGATGCTGTGATGAGGCTGTTAAGCGGAAATAATCTGAATATCCATATGGATAACGATAACGCTACAGATGGAGTTTCTGATGTTTCTACTCCTAATTCACCCGGAGTCACGAGAGTCCGTTTCTCTGATGCCGTTCACAAAAGTTTATTGGTTCTTTTCAATACAGAAAAGGTAACCATAGGAACAGATCAGTATGATAATGATTCTAATTTTATCCTGTATGTAAAAAAAGGAATAAAAGCACAACAGGTAAAAGTTGAAAACCCTGCGGCTAACGGCTGGGCAGACTATGTCTTTAAAAAAGATTATAAACTTCGCTCTTTGGAAGAAGTTGAAAAGCACATTTCAGAAAAAGGACATTTACCGAACATCCCTTCTGCCAAAGAAGTAGAGAAAAATGGTATTAATTTAGGGGAAATGGATGCCAAGCTTTTGGAGAAAATTGAGGAATTAACCCTTTATTCTATTCAGCAAAATAAACAGCTTCAGGAAGATCGTAAAATTCTTAAATCACAATCTGAAGAGATTAAAGAACTAAAAGCACAGGTACAACAATTGCTTTCTGCAAAAAAATAAAATGCCATGAAAAGAAAATTATTTTCAATAGTTTCTCTGGCGATCGGTTTTCTGGGCTATTCACAAACTGAAGTTTATTTCAAATATGATGAAGCCGGAAACCAACGGTACAGAGGTACTAACGTATCCGGTAAAAAAGCCGACGAGATTATTACGAAAGAAGTCAAAGTACAGGAGGAAGCAAAGGTGGCTGCTGTTACCCAACAAGCTCCTGCTATTGATGAAAAAGCTTTCTGGAAACAGATCAGGCTTTATCCTGTTCCGGTAAATGATTATCTAACCATTGACTGGACTGAAGAAGTAGACGGATTGATTGAATCCGTATCATTGTACCAGCATAGTACAGTCCACTGGAAGTTCCAGCAGCAGAATTCACCGGATTTAGGGCGTAAGATAAAAATCAATATGACGGGATACGATTGGGGTGTTTACATCCTTCGCTTTACGTTAAAAGACGGAAGAGTCTTTGGAAGAAATGTAACTAAAAGATAAAAAACCAGGAATAAATTAAAGTTAAAAACCATTGAAATTTGAAGTTTTTAATGTTGTCAAGGATTATTTTCCGGTTATTTTATTATTAATACTTATAAAAACTAATAACATATGAAATTTTTCTCATCATTGATGCTGTCTTTGTGTTCGGTATGGGGCTTTTCACAGACCATACTCTACCAGGCAGAATCCACCTCCCGGACGGTTCAGGATCCGCAGACGGTGGTCATGGCACAGGGATTTCATGCCAAATCGGATGTTTCGAATCCGTTTGTGGCTAAAATAGGTCCTGCCACGGAGAATCCGGGTGGCGGACCAACGGATTCAAATGCAGGGGCGAATAATCCAAGTGGAACGTCAGCCCCTTCAGGTAAGAGTTTCCACGATACTAAAGGGAAGATAGAAGTGAACGGAGCTGGACAATTACAGTTTACATTACCGATCGCTTTACCTCCCGGGATAAAAAGCGTTGCGCCACAGGTAAATCTGGTTTATATCAGTGGTTCCAGTAATGGAATTGCTGGTTACGGATGGAGCCTTTCCGGAGTTACTTCAATCTCGAGAGTTGGTAAGAATATTGAAAAAGATGGAGAGGTAAAAGGAATACAATTGGACTATTCCGATTATTATAGTTTTAATGGACAGCGATTGATTCTTAAGTCCGGTGAATATGGAAAAGATGGAGCTGAATATGTAACAGAAAAATATTCCAATATTAAGATAAAGTCTATTGGTTCCATATCAGGACAAGCATGGCAAGGTCCTGAATATTGGGAAGTTACTTTTGAGGATGGTTCTCAGTCATGGTACGGGGCAGTTGCTTCCGGAAATAGTACAGCCAGAACACCATTAGAATATAATATTGTAAAGTGGAAGGATGCACAGGGGAATTATATTACCTATAACTACACCCAGAACAGTTCTAATAATATAGCGATAATTTCGAGTATTAGCTGGGGAGGCAATGAAACCTTAGGTAAAACTAATTTTAATACTATTGAATTTGCTTATTTACCCAGAAAGAATATTGAAACCTCATATCTGAAAGGAATATTATTCAAACAGGATAAGATATTAGATCAAATAAAAGTTAAAGCTAACGGTTCTTCATTTAAAAGTTATTCAATTCAATATTCCGAAACACAAAATATAGTTAATAATGATTCTAATAATAAAGTTAATTATGATTTTGTTGAGAAGATTATTGAATATAACTCAGAAGGAAAAGAAGCCAATCCTATAGTTTTTTCTTCAGCCACGATGGGCACAAGCTCTAATGAATATGATTTTGGGGATTATAATAATGTTATTACAACTGGGGATTATAATGGAGACGGTTTAGTGGATTTCATTGTAATGCAACCTGCACAAAATGGAAGACCTGAAGGATATTATATTTATTTTGATGCTATCAACAACAGCAGCCCTTCATTTGTTTATCTGGGGCCTTCAAGCACTTATTGGCCCGGCAGCAGCTTTACAACATTTAATATAAAATCGGCAGACAATTACATTAAAACGAAGCAGGGGCTTATTATTTCAAAAAATAATGCAGGATATAATCCTCCTTCTTCAGGAGATATAGAACTCAAATATTATTCAATCAAAACTGACGGATCAGTCCTCAATACTTATAATAATCCTCTTGTTTTAGAATATGCTAAAACAATACAATCAGGAAGCTATGGCTACGCTGATTCTTTATATCCACCTGAAACTGATCCCGAATATATAGGAGGAATGAATGTCTCTCATCCTGCCAATATGAAGGAAGTAGATATAGATTCTGATGGAGTGTCCGAATTGCTTTTGTCATTAAACGATAAAAAATGTAAATATGTGGTCATTGTACCTGATCCTCCTAAAGGAAGGTGGCAGTGTAAGACATTGGGTTATAGGTATGTAGTTGTAGATAATAATAATATACAAAATAATACAATCAGCATTATTCCGGAGACAACTCCAAAAAATATCTTAAGTAAAGGAGGAATTGTGGATTTTGACAATGATGGAAAGCAGGATGTGATGTTTGTTGATCCAGCTAACTCCAATGTTAGTGTTAGTTATTATACCAAAGACTATACCCAACCTTCTCCTGTTGTCAAGACAGTTGACACTCCACTCAATAATTTACATCAGTATGAATTAAAGAAAGTAAATAATAGTTACACGCTCAATTTAAAAAAGACATATTCTATAAAAGGAATAATTGATGGGATTCAATTTGGGGATTTAAATGGTGATAAGAATATTGAAGTATTATTACCAGTACATAATTTTGTCGGAGTTACTGTTCTTGCGGGGTGGTCAATTTATTTGAATACAGGAAATACCTTGGAAGAAAGTATTCAGGGACTTATGTTTTACAGGCCTTTTGATGCAACTGCTGTTGGGGCCAATTCTTTTTCTACTCCAAAATTGCTTGATTTAGACAATGATGGAAAAAGTGAGATTGTTAACTCTGTTGTAACTTTTTATCCTAATAGCCAGCCTTATACAAACTGGTATGTTCAAAGTTATAATGAAGCCAAGTATGATCCTAATAATGCACAATTCAAATGGTCATTTACGGAGAAGACACTTTATAATTCTACAAGAAATGAGGCCATAATAAGCCCTATATTTGGAGATTTTAGGACTAATAGTACTTCTTCCAAAATATTATTCCTGGTAAAAGGGATTAATGGTAATCATGAAAGAAAAATCATAAGCTATAAGCATTACAGTCTCAATCCTGATAAAAATGTCTCATTAATATCACAGGGATCACAAAATTATCATATAGATTATAAAGAACTTGATCCTTCTGTTAATTCTGGTATTTATGCTCCTGTAAAAAAAGAACAATATCCATTTGTTGAAATGGATAGACTATCCCAATCGTTTGCTGTTTCTCAAATTCGTCAAACTGATGGGCAGATTGTTCGAAAACAAGATTTCAGATACAGGGGATATATAGCTAATTTACACGGAAAAGGAGTAATCGGATTTCGTCAGGCTGCCCGTTCTTCCTGGTATGCTGATGGTTTTGAGAATACCAAAATATGGACAGGTACTGAAATGAATCCTTTACAAGATGGAGTACCGGTAAAAGAATGGTCTGTTAGAACGAATAATGAAAATCAGATATTTCCAACCGATATTTCTGAAAATAATACGCAGCTATTAAGTTTTAAATCTACTAACTACCAAATAGATAAATTGTTGAATGGTCAGGTAGTGAGCACAGTAGCTGATTCAGATAAACCAAAAGTGGTAACCGTTGTTGCTCCAAAGACCAGTAGAGTTAAAGATTTTTTAACAGGTACAATTACCGAAAGTACCATAACGTATGGGAACTATTATCTTCCGTCACAAAGTGTATCAAATGTTAATAATGGATATGCTGTTACAACTTCAACATCTGAATATATTCATAATCCTTCTGGAGTTGGATCAGATTATTATATTGGACGACCAAAATCAAAAATTGATGTAGTACAGGCATACGGGGATACCAAATCTTCGAAGGAAGAGTATACTTATGAAAATAACCTGGTGAAAACTCTAAAAACGTGGAATCGTGATAATACCGGTTATTTGCTTGAAACATATAATTATGATGGATTTGGAAATGTTACCCAAAAAGTAATAAGCAATAGCATTGATTCTCAAACTCAGACTACCACGAGTGGATATGATTCTAAAGGCCGGTTTGTAGTAAAAAAAACAGATAATTTAGGATTAGAAACCAATATTACTTATAATGATTGGGGGCAGATTTTAACTCAAATTGATCCGTTAGGAAAGGTTCTTACCAATACGTATGATGGGTGGGGAAAACTCTTAACTTCAAAAAGTAATTTAGAGGGAACAACTACTTATCAATATGAAAGAGATAATGATTCGAATATAATTATTTCAGAATATGCTCCGGATGGAAATATTTCCAAAAAGTTCACTAATAAGTTGGGGCAAGAATATAAATCCTCTAACAAAGCTTTTGGGCAGGGACAATACCTTACCAAAGTTATTTTATATGATGCCCTGGGAAGAAAAGTTTCTGAATCTGAACCTACCTTAAGCCCTGACGGATTAGGAGGTCCTTGGAATCTCATTGCTTATGATGATACTGTGTTCCCGACAAAAGTAACAGCTACCTCATATAAAGGACTAAAATTAGAGACTACTGTTTCCGGATTAACGACAACAATAAGAGAACTCAACGGATACCAGAGAACAAATTCCAAAACAGCAGATGCTATAGGTAATGTGATTTCAAGTACAGATAAAGGAGGAACAATCCAATTCTCCTACAATGCAGCAGGTGAACAGGTAAAAGCCCAATATGCGGAAAATAGTGTTACGACCAAATATGATTCGTGGGGAAGAAAATCAGAATTCAATGATCCTTCCAATGGTACCTATAAGTATGAATATGACGGTTTCGGGCAACCTAAGAAAATTATCAGCCCTAAAGGTACTAAAGAATATACCTATAATAACCTGGGGCAGCTAATCTCTCAAAAAGAGCTTTCTACTGCTGATGGTGGACAGGCTACCAACAAAACGATTTCTTATACTTACGATAATAAAGGAAGAGTTGTTGCCAAATCAGGAACTTCCAAAGGACAGCCCTATAGTAATAATGTTTCCTATGATCCGCAAGGAAGATTATTATCATCATCGGAAAGCAGTAACGGAAAATACTTTATCCAGAAAGGAATTACCTATGATGATAAAGCAAGGGTAGTATCTTATGAGAAACAACTGTATTCTTCCGGTACTTTAACTAAATTACAAATAGAAAATGTATACAGTGCCTGGAGTGGTGAACTCTATCAGGTAAAGGACAAAGTCTCCGGGAAAGTTCTTTGGGAATTGAAAGAAACTGATTCCAAAGGCCAGGTGGTAAAAGCTAAACTAGGAGCAGTAGATATTAATAATTCTTATGATTACGTTGGATTCTTAACTCAGGTAAATCATTCGTCGGCAGTAAAGCCAGGTATCCTGCAACTTTCTTATTCATTTGATGCGATAAAAAATGAGCTCAAAAGCAGAACAACCGGAGGAGATTTTAATATTGTAGAGTCTTTTGATTATGATGATAATAACCGTCTGGTAAATTGGACGAATCCTGTAACAGGGATAAAACCGGCAAACAACAGAAACGTTTATGACGCTAAAGGAAGAATCACTCAAAATGATCAGGTAGGAACCATCAAGTTTGAAAATTCTGCAAAAATCTACCAGCCAACAGGAATGACCTTAAATGCTGCCGGAACCCAGAACTATAATAATGATTTGATCCAGAACATTTCGTATAACGAAAACAATGATCCGGTATTTATTGATGGAGAAAAGGGAGATGTAGCTTTCCAGTATGGTTTAACCAGTATGAGACAGAGAGTTACCTATGGAGGGAACTTCAGTACAGATGGAGAAGGTAAATTCACCAAATATTACAGTGAAGATGGAAGTTATGAGGTCATAAAAGACAACATGACGGGAAAAGAGAAGCATATTCTTTATATTGGAGGAACACCGTACGAATCTAATATTGTTTATCTAAAGAATTATGATGAATCAACAGGTTCATATAAATTTTTGCATAAAGATTATATTGGAAGTATCTTAGCCATTAGTGATGAAGCAGGAAATAAACTGGAACAAAGGCATTTTGATGCATGGGGTAATTTTACTCATTTGCAGATTGGAAACGGAGCCATTATTACGGATAAGAATATTATTGATAATGCTTCGTTATTAATAGACAGGGGTTACACCAGTCATGAGCATTTTGCTGAAGTAGGCATTATCCATATGAATGGTAGGTTATATGATCCTTTATTAAGAAGGTTCTTAAATGCGGATGAAAACATACAGGATCCTTATAATACACAGAATTATAACAAGTATGGGTATGTGTTGAATAACCCGCTCATGTTTAGCGATCCTAATGGAGAGTTCTTTGTTTTTGCATTTGTTGCAGCCTGGGGAGTTAGTCTTTTCTGGGGAGGAGTAATAACAGCAGCTATTATTGGTACAGCTGTTGGTTTGGCAGCATATTCCTTAGGAGTAGCTATAAGTGGAGGTAAGTGGCAGTTGGGAGGAGCCCTCAAATCTATGTTTTGGGGGGGAGTAAGCGGAGCGGTCACCTTTGGAATAGGAAGTGTGTTTACTCCGGCAGCAGGAACAGTACTTACTTTAACAGATAAAGTGGCAAGTGCTATGGCGCAAGGTCTGGTACATGGTTTTGCGCAAGGTACTTTATCTTTAATGCAGGGAGCTAATTTTACTCATGGTTTTGCAGGTGGGATTTCAGGAAGCTGGGGAGCTTCTTTATTTGGAGGGCTTGCAGGTAGTTTTGCTAATAGTACAACAGGGACCATATTATCCGGAGCTTTATTAGGAGGAGTAGCTTCTGAATTGGCAGGAGGAAATTTCTGGCAAGGAGCTTTAGTTGGAGGTGTTGTAGCTGGATTGAATCATGCAATGCATGGAGGATTTTCTAAAAAATATGATGTAAATGTTCTTCATGATGACGGTGGAGCAAATGGAATGGGTCATGAAGCAATTGCATTTAGAAATGAAAACGGGTCCTTAAGATATATCTCTAAAGATGGAACAAATGAAAATATGGGACTAAATGGAAAAAGTAAATACACAGATAAAAATTTTAATAGTATTGATGAAATTAATGATTACTATGGGAAGAATGTTTCACCAGGTAAAAGATATGATGTAGTATCTGTTTTTAAAGCAACTAGAGCACAAATAAATCGTGGGATTGCTACAGCATTAGCTTATGCAAAAGGACCATACGATTTATTAACCAGTAGTTGTACAACTTTAGTTGAGCAATCTTTGCAAAGCATGTATAAAGTAAAGGTTTATTCCGGATTATCTGTTCCAAATTTAAATTTTTACCTGAATAATTTCTTTTATAGAGATTACAGATCTCATGGTTATAGAATAAAATAATTTTATGAAAAAATCTCTTTTTATTATTTTAATTATCTTTTTTTCATGTGTTGATTCCAATACAGAATTCCTTCCGAAAAATATTTCTGAAGCTGTGAAAGAAAAATTATTGATAGCGGAGTATAAGCCTAATACAAGCAATATAAAAATCAACGAAAATGAATATATAATTGAAGAGGCGTTCACAACGTTTAAATATATTTCTAAGAACAACAAAAATATAAACAAAAATTTTTTTGCTTTTGTTTTGAAAATTAAAGATATCAAAAGTAATAATGTAGGACTGAGTCTTAATGATCAGATGGATTATGATAAATATATAAACTTTTATTGTGATAACTGCGGAGGAATTGATTCAGATAATATTGTTGTGATTTATAATAATCTTAAGACTCTAAAGACATTAGACACTATTAAAATTGGTTTTAAAGATAAATTGAATAAAGAAAAACTGATAATTTTTAAAAAAAACAAATAAAAATTCCCTAAGCTGGTGCGAGCATTTTGCCCGTGCCAGCTTTGAAAGTTTTTAATCTATATTAAGCTTTTTATTACTTAACAGAACAAAAAGAAAATGTGGATAAAAGATTAGCTGATTAGGGTCTTTTTCTTCAAGAAGTTCTTGAAAGTGTCTAAAAAAGAAAATATGCCATCTGAGAAATGGAAATTCAAAAATGCTTCTTATATAGAGGTAAAAATTAATAAAATTAGAGGCTATCCAAATTTTGGATAGCCTCATTTTAATTGTGAATTTGCTTAATGTACAAGTATAGAATAATAAAAAAGATATCAATCTGAAAACCCGGGTAAGCTACAAAGCAAGATACCCCAAAAAAACTTCAATCTCTAATCTTAGATCAGTATTCAATTATTCATTACTTTTGTATAAAATTTCAGTTCACTTGAAAACGAAAAAACAAGATTATTCACATCTTTCATCCAGCCAGCCTATCGGAATTTTCGACAGCGGAGTAGGAGGACTTACTGTTGCCAAAGAAATTAAAAGACTGCTTCCCAATGAAGACCTGATCTATTTTGGAGACACGAAACATCTGCCTTATGGAGAAAAGTCCAAAGAGGCGATTATAGAATATTCTACAAAAATCACCAATTTTCTTCTGGAACAAAACTGTAAAGCTATTGTGATAGCGTGTAATACTGCTACTGCAAACGCTTTAAATGAGGTAATGCAATCAGTTGCGGGTAAAGTACCGGTCATTGATGTTATCAATCCGGTGGCAGAAAAAGTTTCCTATGAAATCCATAATAATGTAGGGGTTATTGCGACCAAAGCAACTGTAAATTCAGGATTATATAAAAAAAGTATACGGAAACATAACAAATGGATTAAGGTGGATGAGCTGGCAACCCCTCTATTGGTTCCTGCGATTGAAGAAGGTTTCAAAAACCATCCTATCACACATGCTATTATTTACAATTATCTGAGCAATAATAAGCTGAAAAATATTGAAACGCTGATTTTAGGATGTACGCACTATCCACTATTAATTGATGAAATCAAACAATATTACGGAAACAGGGTTCGTGTTATTGATTCACCTAATATTGTAGCCAATCATCTGAAAATTATTCTGGATAAGTACAATCTTTTGAATGATAATAATCCTAAACCGGATTACCACTTTTACCTTTCGGATATCACTAAAAATTTTGAGAAAATATCGAAGAAATTCTTTGGCAAAAGTATTGATTTAGAATTAAAAGTATTGTAAACAAAAGAGGCTATCTTGTATTATCAAAAATGTAAAAGACAGCCTCTTTTTGTTAAAAACTTATTAAGGTCAATCTACAGAAGTGTCTACTTCCTGCGTCTCTTTGATAATCTTGTCTATATCATCACATACTCCGTTATGGTTGGCATCACCTCCATGATCTTGGCAAAAATCAGGATTTCCATATAGAGAGATACAATTTTGTATATATTGTTGATTAGAATTTTTTATGTATTCATCAGTTACATTTGGCGTATTTGGAGAAAATTCAATAATATTTGTAACTGAAACCACTGCATCAGCAACAGGATATGGCTTGGATACATTAGCATATACTCTATAAAACTGTATTGAATTTGTTTGCTGGCCGGCAGGTATAATTACATATTGATTGTCTATGGTAGTTGTATTTTTTTTAATTGTAATCCATACCATTCTGTCATAAGCACTGGTGTTAGTTGCATTTGCTACATAAATGTAGGATTTACCACATTCTAAAGTTCTTTCTTCGACCAAATAAGCAGATATAGCTTTCGTTTCCAAGGGAGGCAAGTCTTCAATCGGAACATCTTTTGATACTATATTTGAGATAAAAGGGTTTTTGGTTTTGCTTAAATCTAATATTGAAGTAAGATTAAATCTTGCTTGATTGTTGTAGCTATCATTTCTCTCAGACATAGGCTCCTCTTTATTAATACTTTGATCAACTTCACATGAATGAAGGAAAATTAATGAAATCATTAAATAAAAAAAAGTTTTCATAATTAATATTTTTTGTTTCCTAAAATACTAATTTATTTATAATTTTTTAGAATGTTATCAATATATTGATAAAAAAGTGAGTAATTCTATAAATAGCTTATCGCTGGCAAGTCTTTTTAAAAAACTAAGTTTCTGTAATTATCTTTTCAGTTTAAGCTTTACTTTAGTTAAATTTAAGCTGATTTGTTAGCCGTTTCTCTTTTTTGATTGATTGCTTGCCATAAAGAAAAGTTTCATATTGATGGTTTGGAAATGAGGCTGGTTCAATACCCTTTATTGAAGTATAGTTTATTTTATTTCCGTAAAGCAGTAGTAAATTCCCAGAGATAGATAGTCCTGATATCCCGGCCAAGACTTTACGACAGTTGAATAAGGAGTATAAGCTCAATTCAAAATAATCAGGAATTAAAGTTCCTGATGATCTTCTTTATTCGGTTCAAAAAAACTGAAACTTACATTTCCGTATTTTCTGGTATCAATCAGATTAGGGTGTTCCAGCTTCATACGGCTTTGATGCTCTACGATAAGAACCCCGTTTTCTTTGAGGAATTTATTGTTTAAAACAAGAGAAATCAGCTCATAATATTTTTTTTCCTCCATTTCAAAAGGGGCATCGGAAAAAACGATTTCAAAAGATTTCTTATTTCTGAATTTTTTAAGCCAGTCGAACACATCACCTCTCTGCACATTGATCTGAAGGGCCATATCAAGTTCTGATGCTGTAGCATTTATAAATCCTGTATGCTTTGGATTCATTTCCACAGAAGTCACATCCTGGCATCCTCTGGAAGCAAATTCTAACGAAATAGAACCTATTCCCGCAAATAAATCGAGAACGGAAACAAACTGCATGTCGTATTTGTTTTCAAGGATGCTGAATAAAGCTTCTTTAGCAAAATCCGTTGTGGGCCTTACCTCAAAATTTTTAGGAGCGGCAATTTTTTTGGCTTTCCACTTGCCTGATATTATTCTGAACATGTTGTATTAAGATGTATATAGATTATAGCTTACCTGAGAAATAATCCCTGGTACATCAGTCTGTAATCTAGTTAAGTATAAAATTTTTGTTGGGAATGTTATCAAAAACAATTTTCAGGTTTTTGACAAATTTCTGAAGCTCGGAAATAAAAGTTTCATTCTCTGTAGTTTCGCCATATGCGTAAAAACTCGTATCATTGATTCCAAAACCTATTTTACTCAATGTAAACATAATAAAATAAAGGAAATCAACCTCAGAGTTAACATCCAGGTTGTTATACAGGATCACCTTCTTATGATCAATAGCGAAAAACTCGCACTGATTATGATAAAGATTGATATGAATCTCCTTATTATTCTTGTTGTTGATAGAGTTTAAAAACTTTTCTCCGGAAAAATTAAAATGTACCGGTATCGCCAGCTCTTTTATTTTTTTATAATAGTTTTTCGGAAAAGTGTAATAAAACTGGATATTGAACTTCTTATTAATAGAAAGCATCAGTTCTTCTTTTTCCTTATCTGCAGGGGCATTAAAAGCAATCAGGTCAAATCCTGTTTCGTGTTCAGAAAAACCTTCAGGCATTAAAGTAAAATGATTGAGTGCAGAAACTACCTGGATTTCGTCAAAGCGTTGCCTGATAAGAATTTCATCAAGCTTTTCCTCAATAAGGTTGAGTGGGGTTTCTTCAGTAACGAAGTACGACTTTTCTTCCACAATGCTTTTGTTTTTCGCAATCTGGAAGATCAATCCGTCTTTGGTAAAAAGTAAATTAAGTACGTTCATATTTCAATTCCTGCAAATTTAGTGAAATTCTACCATTACCGCACCTGATTGATGGTGAAGTATTTCCTTGTTATAAAAATCAATATTGACCTGGCTTTCCAAAACATCTCTTACCATTCTTTGTAAGACCCCGTCACCAATGCCGTGTACAATTTCCAGCCTCTTTAAATTATTTTTTCTGCAAAACTCCAGAACTTCCAACAATTTTTCCTTTTGAATAAACAATCTTTCAAAACTGTCATAGTCATCGGGATTCTTCACCAAATTATGAAAATGCAGGTCCAGAACCAAATGATTTTTCTGATGTTTTTTAGAAATTATTTTTTTAGGCTCCGCTTTTCTCACAATTTTTATGTTTTCATATAAATCTGCATTTTTGGGAACCAGCTTTTCCTTGGGATATTGGTGGGTAAAACCGTATTCATCTTTAAAAACCACAATATTTCCTTTCACGGAAGTAATTACACCGCTTAAATCCTCATCTACTACAGAAACTGTATCCCCGATTTTCATTTTCTTACTGATTAACCTTAACAGGAATTCAACACCCTGCCAAGGTTAGTTAATTTGTTTACACTCTTGAACCCAATTCAATCACTTCCAAATCTTTAACCTCTTCACCATCTACTACAAACCGCATCATTGTTCTTGTCTTATGCCAGCCTTGCTTTCCACAAGCTCCGGGGTTAAGATGCAGGAGATTATTCTTTTCATCAAACATGGCTTTTAAAATATGAGAATGTCCTGAAATAAATAACCTGGGAGCCTTTTCACTTATTTCTTTTCTGGCAATAGGAGTATATCTGCCGGGATATCCACCGATGTGGACCATCAGTACTTCAAGCTTTTCACAAAAAAAACGGTTCACTTCCGGAAATACAGAACGGATTTTTGCATCGTCTATATTTCCAAAAACACCTTTCAGAGGCTTCACTTTTTCAAGTTCTTCAATTACGGCCATGCTTCCAAAATCTCCACAATGCCAGATTTCATCAGCCTGTGCTGCATACGCTAAGATCCGGTCATCAATATAGGAATGGGAATCGGAAAGGAGGAGGATTTTTGTCATTATCTGTGTGTTCTTGCAGTGATATTTTCGTCGTATTTTTCTTTGAATATTGCAAGGCGGTCAGGATTCAGCTCACCATCCGGAGTAAGCACTCTTTCTTTAAGAAGCCATCTTACGACTTTCTCCATTCCTTTCCTGGAATTCATAAAGTTGGAAACTTTGCCCAGGTCTGTAGATTCTACTTTAACTTTTGCCGTCAGAAAATTAAGGATAAAAAAATCATCATTTACATAGCTGGGCGTTCCATTATCCATATACTTGTAAAGTAAAACTTCATCATCATTTTTCATAGAAAAAAAGGAATACTGGGCGAGGTTGATTTTTTCCGCTTTTAGTATTTGTTTCCCGTCTACTGTAACTTTATCATCTTTAATCGTTACCTCTTGGGAAAAATATACATTACAGCTTATCATTACTAAAAAGAAAGCTAATAATCTGTTTATTGCCATTTCAATGTTTTAGACCACAAATATAAAGAAGCTTTAAGAATTTTAAGAGATAAGTATATTTTAAAAGTGTTAGAACTTTTAATATCGGTAATAGGCATCACCGAATATTTGCTAAATTTGGGAAAATTAAAAAATAATGAAGAAGAAACTTTCTCTTTTCATTTTTCTTGTAACCGTAGGATTGGCAAATGCCCAGGTTGAGGAAAAAAAACTGGATGAACTGATCCAGAATACTTTAAAAACATTTGACGTTCCGGGAATGTCTGTAGGGGTGGTAAAAGATGGTAAAGTGATTTATTCCAAAGGATTTGGAGTACGTTCTCTTACCACGAAGCAGCCTATGGATGAAAATACATTAGTGGGAATTGCTTCCAACTCCAAAGGATTTACCTGTGTGGCGCTTGCTATTCTGGCAGATGAAGGAAAATTAAATTGGGATGACAAAGTTTCAAAATATATTCCCGAGTTTCAGATGTATGATCCCTATGTTTCTCAGAATGTAACCATAAAAGACCTGATTACTCACAGGGCAGGCCTGGGATTGGGCCAGGGAGATCTTATGTTTTTTCCGGAGGGGGGAAGTCTGACAGTCAATGATATTGTTCATAATGTAAGGTATTTGAAGCCTGAAAATCCTTTCAGAACGAAATTAGACTACAATAATATCATGTTTATTGTTGCCGGTGAGGTGATTCACCGAATTTCCGGGTTAAGCTGGGCAGAATTTATAGAACAGCGGATCATGAAACCTGTAGGAATGACAGCCAGTTTCGGAAGCTATAGCCGTGCTAAAGCGATAACCAATAAAATTGATGCTCACGCTCCTGTGGCTGGAAAAGCAGTGGCTGTTCCTCACGATTGGAATGAAACCGCCAATGCAGCAGGGGGTATTATGAGTAATATTAAAGATATGACAACCTGGGCTGAATGCCTGATGAATAATTTTACCACTAAAGACGGTAAAAAACTGGTTTCTGATAAAAATGCCCAACAGTTGTGGAGCCTTCAGATTCCTGACAGGGTAGCTGCAAAAAACCCATATGATACCAGCTTTTACGGATATGGATTAGGCTGGTTTTTAAGTGATGTGAAGGGGCATAAACAAGTGCAACATACCGGAGGTTTGATTGGAACGGTAACGCAGTTTACACTGATACCGGATTTGAAATTGGGGATTGTAGTGCTGACAAACCAGCAGTCGGGGGCTGCGTTTAATACTATTACCAATACGGTAAAAGATTCTTATCTTGGTGTGGCAGACAGAAATTGGTTAAAAACCTATAGTGAGAGAATGGCTAAAATGAATGCTGATTATGATAAGCAAAAGAAAGATGCGTTTGCTAAATCGGACGCCTTTAAAAAGGAAAAAGCACTTCATCCAAAATCCGAACAGTTTGTAGGAATTTATAATGATGCCTGGTTTGGTGATGTGGAAATTGTACAGCAGGGAAGTACCTACAGAATTTCATGCAAAAACTCACCAAGATTAAAAGGCGAACTGCTTCCATATTCCAATAATTCCTTCATTATCAAATGGGATGACAGAAGCTATGATGCCGATGCTTATCTTATTTTTGAGTATGACGAAAATGGAAAAGCACAGTCTGCAAAGCTAAAAGCTATTTCTGAAGTTACTGATTTCAGTTTTGATTTTGATGATCTGGATCTGAAAAGGAAGTAAAAGTAAAATCACAAAAAAATAGTACGACGGGACGGGTTTTGGCTTGTCCCATTTTTATTCCCGCTAACTATTGTTAATTCGATTTGTACTTCTAAAAATAATTTTATTTATTCATCATAATAAAAAGTAATATTCCTTTTCTCACAAATGGCTTTTACTTCTTTATAGTTTTTGAGCTTTAAGCCTTTTGCATGAATTGTTTCTAACTTTGGTGCATTTAAAATTTCAATGGGAATGATTTTTATTCCTGTACCTGAAATATTAAGCCACTCCAAACTAGACATATCTTTTAAACAAGTAGGTAAATCAGAAATATGAGTGTTTTCTAAAGTGAAAAATTTTATTTTTTGTAATTTGCAAATGCTAATAGGTAAGTTATTTATAAAAGTACCATCTAAATTGATACTTTCTAAATTAGTAAGCTGACTTATTTTATTGTTAATCAATACAATAGGGTTGTTTCTTAAATCAAGATATGTTAAGCTTTTAAGATTATAAAAAGAACTAGGGAGTACAGTTACATTATTGTTTGGAATATCAAATTGCAATAGGCGTGTTAATTTTCCTATGCTTTTAGGAATAGATGTGATTTTTTTCTCTTCATTCACTATTTGAAATATTCTCATTTTTTCAAAATTTCCAATCCAATTGGGAATTGTTGAAGATTCATTCATCAGAATTAAATCGAGATTTTTAAGTCTAAGATAAGTAAGTGAGTCCCTTTTATTCCATAAAGAATCCATTACCATCCTGGTACTATTTTCTACAGGAAAATCTCTCAATACTTTTTCTTTTTCATCATAAGGAGGATTATTATACTGCTGGCAAGAATATAATAATGGAATAAAAAGTAAGATATTTAATATACTTCTCATATTTTTAAATCTTTTACAAAAAGAGCATGAATAAAAATGGTAACCCTCCTCCTTATTATAATTATAGTTTTGCCTTTGTATTATTCATCATAATAGAATGTAATATTCTTTTTCTCACAAATAGCTTTTACTTCTTGGTAGTTTTTGAGCTTTAAGCCTTTTGCGTTTATTTCTTTTAATTTAGCAATATCTAGTATTTTGATAGGGAAATAATTTATATTTGTATTAGATATGTTAATGTTTTCAATATTTTCCATGTTTTTCACACATTCAGGAAGTTTTGATATATCTGTATTATTAATAGGCAAGCTAACTAAATTTGAAAGACTACAGATTTCTTTGGGAAGATCCTTTAAATCATAATTGTTTGATAATAAAAAAATTTTCATTTTTTTTAAGTTGCCTATTTTAGGATCAATATATATCAATTTATTATTACTTAAATTTAGGCGTTCCAAGTTTTTTAAAGTATAAATAGCTTCAGGAATTTTAGATATATTATTGTTCGGTAGCTCTATATGGGTTAAGTTAATATTATTCCCTATTTTTTCAGGAATATTAGTTATTTTTTTGTTTTCTGAAAAGGATTCAATACTTTTTAATTGTTTAAAATTAAAAATCCAAAGTGGGATTGAATCAACCTCTGAAAGATATATATTTCGAACCTTATCAAATCTCAAGTAAGTAAGTGAATCTCTTTTTCTCCATACACTATCTATAATAATTTCAGTTGTTGAAGTGGGAAAAGTTCTTAAAGTTTCTTCATATTTGTCATATGGTTGCGTATTATATTGTTGGCAAGAAGCTAATAATGGCAATAAAAAAAATAAATATTGAAAGAGTTTCATTGTTATATTTTTAAATTATTTACAAATATGGCATGAATATAATGAAAAGTAGTTAACCTGTTATATCTATCTAAATTTTCCTTTGATTGAATTAACAGTCCTGAATCTCGATTTCCCTCTCCTAAACTAGATAGTGATTCTAACATTTTTGGAGAATTAGAGTCTTCAGAATCTTTAATTGCAATAATTTCTCGGGTTAAAATTTTTTTTATTCCATCTTCAGTCATATCAATAACTTTGAAGCCTAGATTTTTTTCTCTATTGATATTATTATTTTCCAAGAAGTTTGTAGTAACGGTTTTACCTTGCATAATTGCCTTTTGTAATTCTAAATTCCAATGCTGTATTATAAATTCGTTATTTTCTTCCATCATCTTTTCAACCTCCATCGTCACAAAAGGTGGAATAATGGGCGGTGTAGGAACATTATGATCTGCAGCACCCCTTAACAAAGCAGCCATATTGGATAAAACACCAAAGATACCCAGAACTTCTCCTACTATTTTTATTTTTCCTGCAAGACCTTTTCCCGATTCATATTCTATGGCATTAATTCCTTTAGGTATATTGGCTGATGTTTTAGAGTCTATATTTACCGCCTTTTTAATCTCCTTTTCAAATCTGTTGTCAATTTCTGAAATATCATAATAATAGTACTCGGAGGTAGCTCCTTTCCTTATAGAACTGAAAAAATTCTTTTTTTCTAAATTTCTGATGGCAATATCATAAGCTCTCTTTTCCAAGCCTGCAGACATTTTTTGATCAACAATCCCATAAGGCTTTGTTAATGTATTCACTTTATTGGCATACAACCCGTTTTTCATGGCTGCAATATACCATGGGCTTCCATCATCAGCAGAATAAATGGCAGGCAGGAGATGCTTGTCCGAGGCATGTACGAAGATGATAGGTTCTGCTAAAGGTTTCGGTTTTACTTTCAGGTAATCCTGGTTTTCCCATGGAAGTTCTACGATTTCAGGCATATACCCTTCATCTATATACCTGCATCGGAAATAAAGCTCAAGGTCCCTTCCTGCATCATTCGTTACCATTTTAGTCAGGGCATTCTCATCCAGCAGTAAAGGGATGATGATCTCAGAATTTTCATTTAATTCCCATTCTGTAAGGATCTCCTTATTTTCAGGGTCGGTGGCTACAATATTGATCGTTTCATATTCCCTTGCGTTTTTATATCCGATCAGTTCTTTGTTTACAAAACTGAGGATATAAAGAAGAAAGTCAAATTTATCCCATTCCCTCAATTCAAGGTGTACTTTTTTTCCTTCAGGAGAGTCGATATTTTTCATTTGCAGATGAAAGCGGACTCTATCTCCCAGATTTGCCTCTGTTATTTCTTTTCCTTCCATATCTTCCCACAACCCTTTTACAAAATACCGGGAAATGGGATTTCTTTTGATTGGAGTTTTTACATCATATTCTACTCCAGGATTTTTCTTTGAAGTCATTTTTTTTAATCATTTGTGTGTGTTTTTGCAATTCTTGCTATATCAATCGTTGGTATTGATTTTAATATTCTTTTTAATAGGTATAAATTCTTGAGGATAAAATGGAATATGAAGATTATATTTTTCCGGGCTCATAAAAGAAAAGAAGCTTCTTTCTGGCACCGTCAAATTCGGACCATGAGTTGCAATCCACCTCAAAACCGGCAACACCACAGGTGGGAAAATGAAAAATATCTTCGGAAATGGAATTGGCAAAATTAGAGATTCCATTGTTGTGAGAGAAAAGGGCTACTGAGTTCAGACTGTCATCCAGGTCATAAATTACCGATTCAAAATTTCTTTCCGAAGGGTTATATAGCTTTTCATTAGTGGTAAAATCAAGCTGGTAGGTCTGGTTGAAAATTTTACAGGTATTCAATGCACGTACAGCGGGGCTCGACACAAAATGGTCTATGGAAATATGGTTGTTTTTCATAAACCTGGACATCTTCATGGCGTCCTCCAGTCCCTTATCTGCCAAGGGTCTGTCAAAGTCCTCCGTTTCTTCCGGCCAGTCGCTTTTTGCATGTCTTACGAGGATGAGTCTCTTCATATATTTTGTTTTTTGGAAGATTAAAATTATAAAAAAAATAATGGAATAAAACATGATTGATATAAAAAAACTGCGTTATGAATAAAATCAGTAAATTTTACTAAATTTGCAGACTTATGGGACAAATCCTTGCAATAGACTACGGAAAAGCCCGTTGTGGCATTGCTGTAACGGATGATATGCAGATTATAGCCAGTGGTCTGGAAACTATTGAGAACCATTCTTTAATGGGATTTTTGAAAAAATATTTCAGTGAAAATAAGGTAGACGAAGTAGTGATTGGACTTCCCATAGATCTGAAAGGAAATATTTCGGAAGTAGAGACCGATATTCTGAAATTTATTGAAGTCTTTAAAAAAGAATTTTCAGATATTGCCGTTCATCGTTTTGATGAAAGGTTTACTTCTAAAATGGCCTCTTTTTTTATATCCCAAAGCGGGAAAAGCAAAAAAAAGAGACAGGAAAAAGGATTAATAGATAAAGTAAGTGCAACGATTATATTGCAGAATTTTTTAGAACAAAGATTAAAATGATTTTACCGATAAGAGCTTTTGGAGATCCTGTCTTGAGAAAAGTGGGAAAAGATATAGATAAAGATTATCCCGGGTTACAGGAACTGATAGATAATATGTTCGAAACGATGTACAGCGCAAATGGCATAGGTCTTGCTGCGCCTCAGATCGGATTGGATATCCGTTTGTTTGTCATCGATGTGACTCCTCTTGCTGAAGATGAAGATTATGAGGATATTAAAGACGAGCTTGCAGAATTTAAAAAAGTATTCATCAATGCCAGGATCCTGGAAGAATCCGGTGAAGAATGGAAGTTTAATGAAGGCTGTTTGTCTATTCCTGATGTAAGGGAAGACGTGAAAAGAAAAGGGACAATCGTTATTGAATATTATGACGAAAATTTTGTGAAACATACAGAAACTTTTTCCGATATTAGAGCCCGCGTAATTCAGCATGAATACGATCATATTGAAGGGATCTTATTTACCGATCATTTAAGTGCATTAAAAAAGAAGCTGGTAAAAGGAAAACTGACAAAGATTTCTCAGGGTGACGTAAACATCGGTTACAAAATGAGATTTCCAAAATAATGTAAATAAGGATAAAAGATAATAAAACGCAAAAAGCTGATTGCCGATTGCAGAATTTACAAAAAATAAAATTATGCTGTTAGAAAAAATAATTTCAATTTCTGGAAAACCAGGACTTTACAAATTAGTTTCTCAATTAAGAAACGGATTCATTATTGAAGATGTTACCACCAAGAAAAAAGTGAGCATTGGAAACTCAAGCCAGGTAAGCTTACTGGATAACATTGCTATGTTTACATTTGAAAAAGAAGTTCCTTTGTTCGAAGTTTTTGAAAATATTGCTAAAAACAACGATTATAAGGAAACAATTTCTCATAAATCTTCTGATGCAGATCTGAAAGACTTTATGCTGGCGTCACTTCCTAATTATGATACCGAAAGAGTATACTCTTCTGATATTAAGAAACTGGCACAATGGTATAATATTCTTCAGAAAGCAGGATATATTACACCTGAAAGCTTTGTAAAAGCAGAACCTGAAACTTTGGAAGGAGAACCGGCTGAAGTGAGCATTGAAAAAGAAGCTCCTAAAAAAGCCGCTCCAAAAGCAGAAAAACCTGCCGCTCCAAAAGTAAAGGCTACTTCAGCAGCTAAAGCAGCTCCGAAAAGTACGCATACTAAAAAAGGATAATTCATTCATTTGAATGTACAATATAAAACCTTGTCAGAATTGATGAGGTTTTTTATTGTCCCAAAAATAACAGACTTTAAAATCTGCCAGGTTTAAAAATGACAGAAACTATTCTTAAATTTGTAAGACTTGAATTCTCAAACTATGAATACAAAACAGGAAAAGCTGGATGCTTTCGGAAGATTACTGGATATCATGGATGATCTTCGTGAGAAATGCCCGTGGGATCAGAAACAAACCCTGCAATCGTTGCGCCACCTGACGCTGGAAGAAACTTACGAACTCTCTGATGCGATTCTTCAGGAAGACCTGACGGAAATTAAAAAAGAGCTGGGAGATGTTCTGCTTCATCTGGTTTTCTACGCTAAAATAGGATCTGAGAAAAAGAGCTTTGATATTGCAGATGTTATTAATTCCCTTAATGAAAAACTTATTTTCCGTCATCCACATATTTATGGGGATACTGAAGTAAAGGACGAAGAAGAAGTAAAACAGAATTGGGAAAAACTGAAGCTGAAAGAAGGAAACAAATCCATTTTAGGTGGTGTTCCGAAGAGCCTGCCAAGCCTGGTGAAAGCTTATAGGATCCAGGATAAAGTAAAAGGTATCGGGTTTGAGTTTCATGATGCTGAGGATGCCTGGAAAAAGGTGGATGAAGAAATTCAGGAGTTTCATGCAGAAACAGATCCTGATAAAAAAGAACAAGAGCTGGGAGATGTATTTTTCTCCTTGATTAATTATGCAAGGATTTCAGGCATTAACCCGGATTCTGCATTGGAAAGAACCAACCTGAAGTTTATCTCAAGATTTCAAAAAATGGAAAAACTGGCTCTTGAAAAAGATGTGAAGCTGGCAGATATGACCCTGGAAGAAATGGATGTTCTTTGGGAAAAAGCAAAACAGCTTTCTTAAGTTCGTCTGAAACAATGAATGCTTTTTAATTCATTTAATTTTTAAAATAACAATATGTTGCGATTCCTTATTTTACCTTTTATTTTTTTATTGAGTTGTAATCCTAAAGCACAAAATTCACCGGTTGCTAAAAATGACGGATTGCCTCTTCTGTTTTCCTTGCCTAAAAAACTGAAGGAAGTTTCGGGAATAACATTGTCTAAAGACAAAAAAACGGTCTGGGTAATTGAGGACAAAGGAAATAAAAATGCCATTTATGCTCTTAATGATAAAGGAGAAATGCTGGGTAAAATTCCGGTAGAAAATGCAGAAAATACAGATTGGGAAGATATTATTTCCGATTCACAAGGCAATATTTATATCGGAGATTTTGGAAATAATGATAACAACAGACAAGACCTTGCCATTTTAAAAACCGACCTGAAAGATCTGTCTCAGAAAACAACAAAAGTAATTCAGTCCACCAGATTTCATTATGAGGGACAAACCGAATTTCCTCCTAAGAAATCCAATTGGCTGTATGACTGTGAAGGCTTTGTGGAAATGGGAGGAAATTTCTATCTTTTTACCAAAAACAGGAGTAAGGGCTTTGACGGAACTTTCCTTGTATTCAAGGTGCCTAACCAGGAAGGTGATTTTGAAGCTAAGCTGGTAGGGAAGCTAAAACTTGAAGGAGGCTATAATGATGCCGCCATTACATCAGCCGCCATCAATAGTACTCATGATAAAATTGTATTACTGACACATAAAAATATTCATGTACTTACCGGATTTACCGCAGATGATTTCAGCTCCGCTAAAATTCAGAAAATCTCTTTAAATCATAATTCGCAGAAAGAAGCCATCGTCTTCCATGATGATAAGACCTTATGGATTGCGGATGAGAAAGGAAAAGATGAAGGTGGAAATGTTTATAACTTTTCATTTTAGGAATTATGTACTTTTCCGTTTTCTAAAATATATTAACTAAAATCCACAGAAAACACCTGTGGATTTTTGAGCAATATAGCTGAGATGATAAGCTTGCAGAAAGTCTTGTAAGAGACTATATTATAAAATCCGGATTTTACAACTGTAAATTTGTCCAATTAAATTGATTTAAAACTTCATGCCTATACCGGCAGAAACTCTTCCTCCATCAGATCCATAGAAATAATTGAGTCTTGCAGAAAGCATTTCTACAATACTTAGCCAGACACCGGCACCTACAGACTGATGCCATTTTCTGGAATTCTCGGTATCATTCCATACCCGGCCGATATCGTAGCCTACAAGAATCCCCAGGTTGGCAGGAACAATATTATTTCTGATTCTTCCAAAGTCCCATCGTACCTCTGAATTATTGGTAAAATAAGATCTTCCGGAGAACCTTTCGTTTCTGAAAGCCCTCATTCCATTATTTCCTCCGATAGCAGCGGCCTGATAGAATTCAAAATTGTTATTATTGATCCACATGACATTGCTGGAATTGGCAAATACAAAAGTTCCCTTTTTATCAATTCGGTGATCAATGGCCAGTTTTCCTTTTAAAGTCAGGAAGTTTTTGTTAAAATCGGAAAAAGTGGCTTTCCAGTCGGCGTTCACCATCAGCTCCATTCCCAGGGTTGGAAAAGCAAGGTTATCTGCATTTTTAAAGCTAAAGGTATAGTTGGCCCCCATAAACTGCTGACTATTGAATACTTCAGGTCTTACATCCGGCGATGTATTGATAAAACGGCCTTCTCTTTTCTGTACTTTATTATCTTCAAAAGTAAGTTGGATCTGATGGCTGAGATTCATCCAGCTTTTTTTCGAAATAGAAGGGGCAAAATTGAACTTGGAAATTCTGGCTCTGTTGTACTCTCTTTCAGTATCTTCTTTATCATACGGACTTTCATTAGATAATCCGAAGAAGTTTTGTGAAAATCTTGGAGTGGTATAAGAAGCATCCAGATTGAAATCCCATCCGGAAATTGCTTTTTTGAAAATCCCCTTATATTGTAAGCTAAATCCGGCAGTTGCAGTATAAAAGTTGGCTTTTAAACTGTGTTTTTGAGTAAAGGGATCCCGGATAAAATTATTAACCGTGTAATTGGCCAGGACTCCAATGATCACTCCGTCATCAGGGTTATAATCCACATTGGGATACCCGGCGAAGGAATTGTATTTCGGATGTTTATAATTGTAAGTATTGATATCATAATCGTCAGAAATATTCCTGGTTGCATTTCCGGAATTATAGGTGTTTTTCTGGGATTTGAAATCATAGATTTTTACCTTTCTTCCATCAGTTACATTATAAATATCATGATTATATCCACCGATAAGCCTGATATTCATTCTCGGATTTCCTGTACCTCCTACCTCATACATATCATCATCTTCCAGCCCGTAAATCCATAATTCTTTAGTTTTCGAATCAGAATATGTTTTCTCAAATACAAGTTCGTTTTTATCCTTGTTTTTGCCTAGTTCGTATTGTTGTACGTGTACAGAATTCTTATTTTTTGTAATGACGAATTTATCAGGATTTACAGTTCCTGCCAGAGGAACTTTCTTTTGCAGTACATCATAATATTGTGATGCATACTCCTGCAATTTTGTTTTTCGGATTTTCAATTTCCTCTGGATATCAGCAATTGTTCCATCCTGAACTTCTTTCGGTAGATTGTGGAAAGCTTCTTCAATATCGGTATCACTCAAGTGTTCCTGGATATATTTAGCTTGTGCTATCCATTCTTCCTGGGTAGACCCTTTCAGGAAAACAAGATCCATTGGATAGGGTTCCATACTGATCCATTTAACGCTGCTAATATCTTCCGTAAAGGTTTTCATATGGCGAATGGCAGGAACATTCATAATCAGCTTGAATGCAGCGCCGTCATATTTGCTGAATGCCTGATCCCTGTCTTTTGGTATTGGTTTGTAGATTACCTTATTGCCTTCTTCATATTCTGCCCATTTCCATTGATCCGAATGCCTGTCCCAGTCACCGATTAGCATATCAAAAATTCTCGCTCTGATGTAAGATTCTTTATCAACGGAATATTTATAGTTTTTAGTCAGGTTTTTTAATACATCATCTGTAGAGACTATATCTTTGGCATTCCCCAATGAAGCTAATGTCTTGGGGTCAGATGAAAAACGTTCTTCAATCATATACATTTCATCCCCATAATTTTGGTTATATCTTCCCAATGCCTGTTGTTTAGGAATGAAATATAATTTGGGGTTGCTATGGAAAATATTGAGCTTTTCGGCCATATTTCCAATGGTGAATGGTGTAAACGGATGATTGGTAGTGTAGAAATCCAGCAAAAACTTTTCCGGAAAAGTGTCTGTAAGTTCATCTCCAAGAGTACTTTTTTTGAAAGCCATATTGTTCAGGAAGCGGATAGCACTTTTTTTCACTCCCCGCATTACAAATTCCTGCCCGTCTGCTGCTTTCAGTCTTAAACTATTGGATTGGTTTCCACCTCCTTCCCTGAAAGGCACATAACCTCCGTTCAACTCGGAAAGGTTGGCTATAGGAGCTTCTATAGGGATTCCGTAATATCTTCTGTAATGATCTCCCCACAGCCACCGGTAAAATTTCCTTTTTTGGGTAAGCTGTACCGGGTAAATTGTTGAGGTAAAGGTGGGCGGAAAGGTATTCGGAAAGTTGTTCACAAATACATCCGGTTTTGAAACAACGGAAATATGGGTCAGTTTTTGAAGCCGGGCATCTTTTGTTGAGAAGTATTCAACGTCTGTGCTCTGATCTTTTCTGATATTTAATATGGCAAATCCGCTGCCTCCATAGGAAAAATCTGTCTGTTCGGCAATTGTGGACGGATCTACTTTGGAACCGGCTCCGCTGATAATCTGCCTTATATTACGGTCTTCATGATATTGAAGATTATGATCATGTCCTGAAACAAAAATAATATTTTCTTTATCCTGAACTATACTCTTCAACCGGTTGGCAAGATCTGCATAATGCTGATTGTTGATATCAGCAGGGCTGGCTCCGGAAGAACTGCGCAGAATATTTACTACACTGCCAATGACCGGCACCGGAATTTTACTTTTAAAAGGGTAGAGGTGAGATCTGGCAGAGCTAAAACCTGCATGGGTTCCGCTGCTGATAACAGGATGGTGGAGGGCTACAATGATTCTTTTGCCCTGATTTTTTATAATAAGATCTTTAAATTCGGTAAAAAAGTCTTCCCGGTTTTTAATGTTGCAGTTTTTGTTGATCCCCGGATGTTGATCCCAATTGGTAATCACCCATTCTGTATCAATAGCGATCAGTTTAATATCTTTGGAAATATTGATATCGTCAATCGGGCACCCGCTTTTGGGAAGAAAAGATTTTTTATCATCAAAATACTTCTTTACAAATCCTTCCTGGGCTTTCAGCCCTTCCAGTCCGTTATACCAATCGTGGTTTCCGGGTATCATTACTGTTTTTCCCTTGAAATTTTTAGTAATGTTCAACTGATCTTCCAGCTTTTGTTTGGCGAGAATATAGCCTTTATCCTTTTCTTCCGGCATTCCATTCGGATAAATATTGTCTCCAAGAAAAATCAGCATAGAGTTGCTGTCTGCTGAATCAAGTTTATTTTTCAGTAAATGCAGGGTTTTCTGTGCCTGTGCTTCATCTGCATTTCCAGCATCCCCAATCAGGAAAATTTTAAAATCATTCTCAGATTTTATGTCAGAATCTTTTATTTCAAATACGTTTTTGCCTTTTTGCACGTTATATGTTGCGCAGGAATACAGCACTCCTGCAGACAATACCGTCCTCAGAACAATAGAAGTATTTTTTAATTGAGTTTTAAAGGATAAATTCATAAATTTACATTAACAAAAATTCAGGAATGAGCATTCTACACAAAGCTAAAAATTATGTTGAAATCTTATTCAAAGATAAGTTATCTTCGGTTTACTTTTATCATAATTTTATTCATACTGCCTATACAGTCAATAAGGCTGAAGAAATTATGAAAAATACCCCTGTTTCTGATGAGGATCAGGAGAAGGTACTTGTTGCTTTATGGTTCCACGATACGGGCTATATAGAATGCGCCCAGAATCATGAAGAGAGGAGTGTGGAGATTATGAAAAGCTTTTTACATCAGGAAAATTATGCAGAAAATTATATTCAGGATGTTGAAAAGCTGATCCTGGCGACGAAAATCAGTTATGAACCTAAGAATTTATTGGAAAAAATTGTAAAAGATGCAGACTTCAGCCATTTTGCAGGCCATGATTACAATGATATTTCCGATGCTTTGAGGAAGGAGTGGGAACTGACCAATGTAAGATGCTTCTCTAATGAAGAATGGAATGCCGGAAACCTGGATATGCTTAAAAACAGGCATACTTATTATACTGACTATGCTAAAGAACACTGGGAGCCTTTAAAAAAGAAAAACATCAAAAAGATAGAGAAAAAGCTGGAAAAAGAAGAAGTGAAGAAAGAGGATAAAAAAGATAATGCCGAAGGGAAAAAGGAGAAGGAAAAGTCAGACCGGAGTGTAGATACCCTTTTCAGGGTAACCCTTAACAATCATACAAGATTGAGTGATATTGCAGACAGCAAGGCCAATATTCTTTTGTCTGTCAACGCCATTATTATTTCAGTTTGTCTTTCCGTTTTGGTTCCGAAGCTGGATGCTCCTAAGAATTCACATCTGATTCTTCCGAGTTTCATCCTGCTGTTGTCTAGTGTATTAACTATTATATTTGCAATTCTTTCTACCAAACCCAATGTAACGAAAACTACATTTACTGCTCAGGATATTGTTAACAGGAAAGTAAACCTGCTGTTTTTCGGGAATTTCCATCAGATGTTATTTGATGATTATCATAATGCGATGAAAGACCTTATCAAAGACAGGGATTATATTTACGATTCTATGGTAAAAGATCTTTATTACCTGGGAAAAGTCTTAGACAGAAAATATAAACTTCTATCCATTACCTATAAGATTTTTATGGCTGGAATTATTATTTCTGTACTATCTTTTGGGGCAGCTTTTCTGAGTCTTTAATTATAAATCACTTACAATGGGCTTGCCCTGATGTGTCTATTGGGGTTAGCTTATTCTATATCTTTCAGGAATTCATTTATAGAAATTTCAAGTGCATCGGCAATTCTCATAAGACTGAGAATAGAAGTATTGATGATTCCTCTTTCTATCCTTGTGATCTGTGAAATTTCCACATCAACTATAAAAGTTAGTTCTAAAAACAAACATAAATAATGAAACAATCATTGCTTTTATTATTTTTTTTTACAACATTTTTTCATTCTCAGGTTATTAAGGATTCAATTTTAGGAAACCCTAAATCTGTGAAGGAATCTGTAGTTTTTCTAAATGATTCTGGACCATATACTTTCATGAGAGGAGATGATGAATATGGTCACGCTACAATCATGAAACCTAAAAATTTGAGGGAAAGCATGAGGAATTCATGGTTTCAAATTATATAACCAGATTAATTTATTTAGATAAACCTGCACCGAATGATAAAATCGTAGAGCCAGTCATAATAGATTTCAGATATAAATTTGACAAGCAAAATAACTGGACAGAAATTATTAAAAACGTAAATGGAAAGGATCTGTACAGATGGATTAGAAAAATTGAATATTATTAGGGTGTTTCAATCATCTAAATTCCTAAACAAAGAAACTCTCAACGCCAGTAATCCTGTAATTCCCTGAAGGTCTTCTACTTTCAGGAATTCTACATCATGTTCAAGAACACCTTTCTTTTGAAGCTTAGAAATATAGTCTAGGTATTCCTTCTGGTTTTCCATACCAAAATAAACAATGGTAATTTTTCCCGGAGCGGTAATTCTTTCTGAAGAGTCTTTAATATGGGCTTTATCTAAACGTTTTTTAATGATTTCATAATAAGAATTGTAGGCGCCATCTACATCAAAACGTTTTTCATCCATTCTGAAACGGATGTCTATTTTTTCATTGTAAACAAAAATCAATGAAGCGATATCCAATGGGATGGGAAGATCTTTTTTAAAAGACTGAAATTCATGTTCCATCCGGCAGATGGTTTTCAGTTGCCAATACCTCAGTTTGTGAACGACTTTGAACGAATAATGAAGATCAGGGGCAATGGTGTGCCCGATATATAAGTTATGTTCTACACCATCGGATTTGAACCTTTCATAATAATGCGGAAATATCTGCTGAGCTTTCGTCTGGCTTTCATCCAGCATATCTGCCAGCTTTCTGTTGACAAGTGTTATAGAATCATCCAGGTTTTTCCTATGGCTATAGAACAGATCAGTTTGGGCAAAGATGTTCGAGAAATAATCTTTGATTTTTGATTTTATTTCACGGCTGGTTTTTATTTCAAGTTTTCCCTGTAAAAAAGGATGAATTTCTTCTCTTAAAAGCCTTTGAAAGCGTTGCTCAGTGTCAGCTTTAATCTCATGGTTAAGTTCATTTTTGAAAATATCTAAAGCTAACAGGAATTTTTCCGAATCGGAATTGGTCAAGGTAAAAATATCCATTAAGCAGTTAATCTGTTGGTTGAGGTCTTCAAGCATCAGCTTAAAGCGTTTTTCGGATGAAGAACGGATATCTGAAACTCCGAACAGAGGGGTTAAATTTTTAAATGAAATCTGCTTTAGGGTATACATTTTCTTTCCCAATGAGGCTGTAAAATATTTTTCGGCTTCATTCCTGAATTTCCAGACCACACTGTCATGAATAGTGGTATATTCTCTTTGGATAATTGCTTCTATCTGATAGTTTTTTTCAAAATAAAACCTGCTGAGTGAGAACAGGACCATATCAGTAAAAAACTCCATTTTTTTGAGTTTTAAACCATTAAAACTACCAGCCACAGGTGAAGTAAACTCCATTATAGCAAGGAGCTCATTATCTTTCATGATAGGGATTACCATGAAGCTGTTGATATGGTTGTCTTTTAGAATATTGAAGGATGGAAGCTGCTTTACATTAGCGTCCAGATTATCAACATTAGAAACAACAATCGGTTTAGAATTGTGACTTAAGTTATTAAATGTATTTTTACGGGTTTCTTCATCGAAGGTATTGATCCAGAAATCAAGGATATGATTGGTCAGAAAGCTTTCGTAAATAGGAAGTTTATCGAGTTTTTGTTCCTTCTTGTTGAAGGTCATCAGTCCGAAGTTTAGTTCGGGAACATCAAAATAGGATTTAAAAATTTCAGTCAGGTTTTCATCCGGCTTCAAATTTTCAGGATCTATTTCTATCATACTGGATTTCAGGTCAGACAATGCTACTTCAGAAGTGCAGTCAACCAGTGAAATAATGGTAAAGCCTTTTAATATCCAGGATTGTGAAGGAAAATATTTCTTCCATAGTTTAAAGTCATCCAGGTTTTCCAATAACATATCCATGATACCATCATCCGGAATTTTTGCTTTTTCGGTAGGAATAATTTCTGTAAAATCTGAATTTACCGTAATCTTATAATGTTTCATAATTCCCTGCTTATTGGGAATATCATAATAAAAAGGGATGGTACTTCTGATATCTTTTTTGAAGTAACTCTGAAGAATCAGACAACAGCAGAATACATAAAATTCATTATCTGTAATATTCCTGAGTTCTATTTCAAAATCCTTTCCGGCATCTTTTAAAATGTTTTTAAATCTTTCAGTATAGTTGAACGTGATATTGGAAAGTGGGATACTTGCTGCCTTTATTTCATTGTGGGTAAGCCCGGTGGGGAAAAGATCGGCAAGCAACAGCCTGATGAGTTCTTCATTTTTTTCAAGGAGACTTATATCCTGGAAGCCATCTCTGAATTCTTTAAAATTCTTGGTTCTTTCAATCAGTGATTCGGCATAGTTGGCCCGATATTCCAGCCGGTCATTATATCGGATATGTTCCAGAACATCCAAATATTTTTTGAATGATATGTAAACCTGAAAAGGAGAGTCTTTTTTGTAAAGATTAGCCAACAGCTGAAAATTTAAGTAAAGTTATGAAAAAAACGGTATTTCCAAATACTACATAGATTGCTGAAAACAATATTTTATAAGATTTTTATTTTATTTTTTGAATAATTAAAAAACAGATCGTGTATGATTTATATAAGAGTACAAAAAAAACCTTCCAGATGATCTGAAAGGTTTTTGATATAGTGTGTCACTTTTTATAGTTCTAATAGATTAATTATAGCCAGCGCCGTTGATTACGTCTGTTACGTAGGGAGTTATTTTTCTTCCCGTTCCATTTATATTTTCTATTGGAGGATTAAGAGAAAGACAGTCTGTTTGTAAATCATAACATCTGTTTTGTATTTTGCCTTTAGGGGTATTTCCATAATTCCCTCCTCCGTAACGTGTAAAATAGTCGAAGAAATCCTGATTCGTACTTAGTCGATGGGCATAAGTACATGATGCTTCCACTTCTACTTGTTTTAAACAAATCTGTTCTCTTTTTATCGCTGCCCATTCGTTTGAATTTATATTTACTTTTGCCAGAGCATCATCTATATATTGATAAAATTCTTTTAAATGTTTAATGCTGAATAATGTTGTACCTTCAACACTTAATACAGGATTTGCGTGACCAATCATAGATCCGGTACCTCCCATAGAGTTCCAAACACCTGAATTATCATTGTTGGCATATTTTAAAAGAGTCGTAATGTATTGAAACATTTCTTTATAACCAGTTCCATAATAATTTTTACAGAAATCACTGATAATTCCCTCTAAATCATCATCAGGATTCCATAAAAGTCTTGCATAAGCATAAGTATTTAAGCTCCTTAATGCACTATCTTCCGTACTTGAACATTCAGCAAAGAATGAGCTGACTCCCAAAGATTTGTAATATTTTAGATTTTCCTGTAAAATATGGAGTGTAGGAAATGGAAAGAGATAATAAGAGAAATTCACCAGATATTCCCAAATGAACAATTTTCCTCCACTTTGAGACCATTTATAAAGCATCTCTCTATAAGTACCGGCAATCAATTCATTTGAAGAAGCAATTGATTTGATTTTGTTATTAATTGTAGGACAATATATAATCATAACATTAGGCTCAACTTTACCGGCAGGTAGAATATTTCCATTGGAGTATACAGTTTCCACAGTATGAATATGGTCACTTACAACGTAAGAGAGTGTTTTGATAATTTTATCAGGAAATTCTTTTGCCATACGGTTGATGAAAGGAAATAATGTATTTGAGAATCCACCGGGCAGGGCATGTTTGGGGGCACATTCTGAGCATTGGCAGTAATCTGTCATTCCGTCCGGCTGAGAAAGATTCCAGATGGGTTTATCCGGCTTTTCGTCCATTTTTGCTTGCAGCGCTGCTTTTACAATGTCAAAGACTCCAGCCTGGGATAGGCATGGTGCCCTGTGGCATTGTGTCTCAGTCATGAGTTCAGAGGTCCTGCTACCATTGATGTACGGATAATATTCAGGATGCGAGGCAAAATGAGTCTGATATCCAAAAAGCCTTGTAAGATTGTGAACGCTCTCACCGGAATCTTCTAATGCAGCTGGTTGCATCACTTTAATATCCCAATAAGAAAGTTTATTGAAATTGGAGTAGTTTTTACTGTATGCTTCTTGAGATACCACCCATCTATAGGAGAAAGCGGGTTTTTGAATATTAAAATTAAATTTTGTAATGTAAACTTCGGGGAGACTTTTAACCTTGAAGCATTCAATGGGCTGTGCTCCGTTACGGCCTGTTACCATAAGTTTCTTAACTTTCAGATAATTTTCTAAAAAATAACTTACTCCTAACATCAATCCCCTTCTGTTACCATTGATATAAATTTTAGAATCTTTATTGAAAAGGTAAAATTCATCATGATCTAGTAAGATAGTTGATCCAAATACCGTATTTCTGTTAGGACAATTTCCAATGATTATTTCGTGATATTGCGGACTCTCATTATCAGTTATGACAGGTAATGTGATAGAGCATGCCTTGTATATTTCATCATTTAAGAGTTTTACAGCATCCTGGTGAATCTGATCGGGAGACGATGGCTGAACAATTACATAGTTACTTTTTCCATCTTTATAAAATGGTATATTTTTCATATCTGTGTTTTTGTGAGTTTGTATTGGTTTCCTTCTATTGTAAGGATTAAATCATTTCCATTAAAGGCAATATGGCAAACTTCCGGGTCTAAACCTTCTTTGGGAGTTCCCTTTGGAAAAACTAATGACCCCATGTGGGCTTCAGATTTAGGAAGTAACTGATCCAGCCAGCCTTTGGCATTTTTGCTTAAATACCCCAAAGTCAGGTCTTCTTTAGAAGGGTAAAAAGCAGAAGGATAGAGCCCTTCCGTAACACTTAGATTGGAAATATAAAAGTCATTAATATCATCCCCTGTATATAAGGTGAAAATAGGAAAGCTATTTATAAACTGACTGGGATCTATAAACTGAGAGTAGGAAACTCTCTGCCAGCGATTGGTAACTGTTGTAGGATGAACATGATCTATTCCTGAAAATCCTATATTAAAATGATCAATTTCTGATAATGGGAAAACATCAAAAGAAATGGTAAATGTTCTGCCAATTAATTCCTTATTAGCATTGAAATTATGGTTGACATTGGCATAAAATCCTACATTTTTTGATGTACTTTTCATTCGTAAGCATTCCTTGCCATCCTTTTTTTCCAATTTCATTTGCGAAATCTGAGATGGGGTACCTTCTGTGTAATAACCATATTTAAAACGGTCATCAAAATGACTGTATTGACATAGGTTGATGGTGCTAAGCTGTAGATCGTTCAATTTTGAGTCTACATAGGTCTTTATTAATTCAAAGTCGTCTGGTGAAATCATATTTTATTTTTAAATGTTTACAATACGAAGATACCCGAGGATAACGACAGAAGTTGACGTAAAAAAATTAAATTGATTATTGTGAATTAACGTTTCATTTTTCGACAAAAAAAGCACAACTAAAAAGTTGTGCTTCTATATTTTAAAATTCAGATTTTATAGTCCGAACATTCTTGCGAACAAATCCGGGAATATTCCCAGGATAATAATTGCTGCAATGACAACTACGGCAATAATGTTGTAAGTAAGCGTTACTTTCTCTGAAGATTTAAATGTTGATTCTTTAAAGAAAAACATCGCTATGATTAATCTTAAATAGTAAGCGATCGACAGGGCAGACCCTAACACTGCTACCAGTACCAAGAAAGCGGCACCGTTCATCGCTTGGGAGAATAAAGCAAATTTCCCCATGAAACCTGCAGTTAATGGAACTCCTGCCATTGAAAGCATAGAGATGGCAGATGCTGTTGCCAATAATGGTTCTGTTTTGGCCAGTCCTTTGAAGGCTCCGTAAGACGTTTCCCTTTTTAATTTTTCTACCCAGATCAGGCACATGAAAACTCCTACTGTAGATAATGAATAAGCGAATAAATAAAACGCTAAATTATAAGTAGAAAGGCTAGTCATTCCGAAGAATACCAATCCGATGTATCCGGCATGAGACACTGAAGAGTAAGCCAGCATTCTTTTTGCATTCGTTTGAGCAAGACCCATAACGTTTGCTAAAAGTAATGTAATGATTAAGAATACTCCTAAAACATTAATCCACTCATGAGTAACGCCAGCAAATCCGATGGTCATTAATCTGAATAATGCGAAGAATCCTGAGATCTTTACAACACTTGCCATGAAAGCAGTGATCAACGACGGAGAACCTGTATATACATCTGGGCTCCACATGTGGAAAGGCGCTAATGCTACTTTAAATGCCAATGCACAAAGGATTAATAAAACCCCAAGAATGAACATCACATTCGTAGTGTTTGCTACTCCGAAGTCATGGATTTTATATAAATCAAAGCTTCCTGCACTTCCGTAGATAAATGCGATTCCGAAAAGTAAGAAACCTGTTGCGAATGCACCCATTAAGAAATACTTGATGGAAGCTTCATTAGATCTCAGATCAGTTTTGTTGGCTCCGGCCATTACATATAATGGAATTGAAAGGATTTCCACACCCAGGAACATGGTTACTAAGTTCTGGTATCCGAAAAGAACAATCCCTCCACACAATGCAAATAGCATCAAAGAATATAATTCCGACTGGTGGCTTCTGTGGTTGCTGAACGCAAAACCTCCCAGGAAGAATAACAATAAAGTTGTTACGATTGATATTTTAGTGAATAATGCAGCATTGGCACTGTACTCATACATATGCTTGTAATGGTCGAAGAACGAACATTCAGGCATAAAACTTACGTACAATGCGATGATTAATCCCAAAATCCCAATGTATCTTGCGAATTTTCCTTGTTCAAAAACTCCTGAAAATAACGCAATAACTGCCGTTAGGAAAACAATAATTAAAACACTCATTTCTTAAAATATCAAATTAACTTACCATTGATTGGTAGATAAACTTCACTGAACTACTCACCATGTCGATTACCGGTTGTGGGAAAATACCTAATAAGATCACAAAAACCGCTAAACTTGCCAATACGGAAAATTCTACAGCTGATAAATCTTTTGCTGTACTTAAAACCGCTGCATCTCCTTCTCCAAACATTGCTTTTCCGTAGAATCTCAATAAGTACACCGCACAAAGAATTACCGTAAGACCAGCAATTACTGCTGCTGTTCCATTGAAATCATATACTGATTTTAACAGGATAAATTCTCCGATGAATCCATTCGTCAATGGAACTCCCATTGAACCTAATATAATGATCAGAAACAATACGGCAAATTTAGGTGCTACTTTAGCTAAACCACCCATTTGTCTGATGTCTCTTGATTTAAATCTCTTGTATAAAATATCACAACAGTAGAATAACCCCACTACGTTGATACCGTGAGCGAAAGTCTGTACCAAAGCTCCTTCAGCACCTTCCACATTGAAAGTTCCTCTTAAAGTAACTACTGCAGAAGCGAAGATACCTGCTACCATCAATCCTACGTGAGAGAATGATGAATACGCAATGATTCTCTTCATATCCGTCTGGATAATAGCGATCAAAGCTCCGTGAACGATTCCCACGATGGCAAGGATAATTACAATTTGTCCTGAAATTCCTGCAATAGGAAGTGGAGTAATTGGAAGTAAATAACGCATTACACCATATACTGCCATTTTAAGCATGATCCCTGATAACAACATCGATCCCTGAGTAGGAGAGTAGGTATACGTATCAGGCTGCCATGTATGGAAAGGAAATACCGGTAATTTCACTGCAAAAGCAAAGAAAATGAACCAGAATACCACAGTCTGTTGTGTTTCGTTCAGTTGTGCATTATATAGATCCGTTAAAGCGAATGATGCAGAGTGGTTGTACACATAGATCAGTCCGGCTAACATAAATAAAGATCCAACGAATGTATATACGAAGAATTTCGTAGTAAACTCAAACCTTTTATTTTCCTGTCCCCAAAGTCCGGCGATAAACCAAATTGGAATCAAAGTTACTTCCCAGAAAATGTAGAACAATAATCCGTCTAAAGAAGTAAACACCCCCACAAGACCGAATTGCATCAACAGAATCAGTCCGTAGAATGTATTTCTGTAGTTTACACTTTCATTAAATGAAGATAAAATGATGATTGGCGCCAGGATGTTGGTCAACAATAAAAGAAGCATGCTCATCCCATCGATACCGAAGTGAAGAGAGCTCTTCATAAACTGTGACCAAGGATAATTGATCTCATGCTGTAATACGCTGTCTACCGTCGGATTAAAATCAAAATCCGAAAGAATGTAGAAGGTAATAAGCATTTGTACCAATGCAATTCCCAGTGCCAAATATTTGCTGGAGCTATTCTTCCAGGCAAAAACTAATCCCGAACCTACTAGAGGTAATAGTAATAATGTTAATAATAAACAAGACATTATTATTGTAATAAAAAGTTAACAATTAATATAATTCCCACAGCTAAAGACATGATAAGAATATACGTCTCTACATTTCCGTTTTGTACGCGCTTCATAGCTTTTCCGCTGTCTTCAGCACCATCTCCTACAAAGTTTACAAAACGATCCAAGATACCCTTATCAAACATTTTTCCTCCGCGTCCTAATCCTTCAACAGTTTTTACAATCAATGCGTTGTAAAGTTCGTCAACATATAATTTTTTAGCAGAAAGCCTTTCCCATCCGGTATAGCTTTCCTCTGCAACGGCCATCTTTTTCTTTTTCACATAGGTGTTTCTGACAATAAACCATACGGAGAAGAACATAATCACTGTAGCTGCTAATAAGATCATTTCAGTATTGAAATCTACTCCTGAAAGGGTAGCTTCCATCTGGCTGTAGCTTTGTTCCGTAAGAACAGGCTTTAACCATTCCATCAGTTTAGCATAATGTCCGTGGCCGATGAAGTGTGGTAAGTTGATAAAACCTCCTACTACAGAAAGGATAGCCAATACGATCAATGGTAATGTCATATTTGACGGGCTTTCATGTAAGTGGTGTTTTTGTTCTTCAGTCCCTCTGAATTCCCCGTGGAATGTCAAATAGTACAATCTGAACATATACGTTGCAGTCATTGCCGCTAAAACAAATAGAATTACCCAGTAAACCGGGTTTTTAGCGAAAGCTGCTACTAAAATTTCGTCTTTTGAGATCATCCCTGATAATAAAGGGAAACCTGAAATGGCTAATGTTCCGATAAGGAATGTAGCGTGGGTAAGAGGAATATATTTTTTAAGACCTCCCATGAAACGCATATCCTGCTCGTTGCTCATTGCGTGGATTACAGAACCTGCACCCAGGAATAATAATGCTTTAAAGAATGCGTGCGTCATTACGTGGAACATCGCCGTTGTATAAGCGCCAAGACCTAAAGCGATGAACATAAATCCAAGCTGTGAAACGGTAGAGTATGCCAATACTTTTTTGATGTCGTTCTGGCGTAGTGCATAGAATCCTGCCAAAGCAGCTGTTAAGAATCCGATGAATAAAATTCCTCCCTGCACCGTTGGAGCTAATGTAAATAAGAAATTAGATCTTACTACTAAATAGATACCGGCCGTTACCATCGTTGCCGCGTGAATTAATGCAGAAACAGGAGTCGGCCCGGCCATTGCATCCGGTAACCATGTATATAAAGGAACCTGAGCAGATTTACCGGTAGCACCGATGAATAAACTCGCTGTGATAAAGATGATCACTGTTCCGTCTAATTCAAATTTTGAAGCGTTTTCTGCTACAGAAAGGTAGTCTAAAGCATTGGTCTGAGAGGCAATCATAAAGATACCGATTAATAACGCAAGGTCACCAATTCTGTTCATGATGAAAGCTTTTCTTGCCGCTTTACCGTATTCTTCGTTGGTGTACCAGAATCCGATCAACAGGTAAGAACAAAGACCTACACCTTCCCATCCGATGAATAAGATAAGGTAGTTGCTTCCCATCACTAAAAGTAACATGGAGAAGATGAAAAGATTCAGGTAAGTAAAGAACTTATAGAAACCTTTGTCATGACTCATATATCCGATAGAGTATAAATGGATCAGTGAACCGATACCCGTGATGATCATGACCATCATTAAAGAAAGCTGATCAATCTGGAATCCAAAATTGATCTGAACCCCGTTTACTCTAAACCATTCAAAAGCTTTTACGATTACAGGCTGGCTTTCAGAATTAAAATTCATGAAAAGGCTTACAGCAATACAGAATGATCCGAAAACCACTGCAGTTGCCAAAGATCCAACCAATATTTTGGGAAGGTTTTTCCCGAATAAACCGTTAATAAGAAACCCTAAAAGTGGTAAAAGTACTATTGCATATACTAGATTCTCCATTCTTATCCTCTTAATTTATTAAATATACTCACATCTACGGAACGGGTATTTCTGTACAGCATAGCAATAATTGCCAGCCCTACCGCTACTTCAGCAGCAGCTACCACCATAATGAAGAAAACTAAAAGTTGTCCGTCGCCGTTGCCTTTATATGCTGAAAAAGCTGCCAATAAAAGGTTTACAGAATTCAGCATAAGCTCTACACAGCCCAGAATCACAATAGCATTTTTCCTAAGCAATACACCCATCACTCCCAAACTGAACAATACTGAACAAAGGATGATGAAGTAGTCTAAAGGGATGCTTTGTATAAATGTATTTACTTCTCCCATAATTTTATAAATCTTTTTTACCGATTAATACCGCGCCTACAATACCTGCTAAAATAAGGATGGAAGCAAGCTCAAACGGTAAAACATATTCATTAAACAAAAGTCTACCCAGATTTTTTGTAAGACCCACACCTCTGTCTACATTTTCAACTACAATGTGGTTTTCTCTTATTCCTCTGAAAACCCCTAATACTCCTACTAAAAGAAGACCTGCCGTAAAAACTCCGACAAATTTTAAAGTATTGTTCTTCTTACTTTCGTCTGCTTTATTAAGGTTAAGCATCATTAAGATGTAAAGGAAGAGTACCATGATGGCACCTGCGTATACTATAATCTGGATGATTGCCAGGAACTGGGCATTCAAAAGAATGTACATTCCTGCAATTGAAAACATCGTAACAATTAATGACAAAATAGCATATAAAGGATTTCTAGCAAATACAAAATAAACTGCACTTGCCACTGCTAAAAACGCCACCAAGAAAAATAAAAACTGATCCATTATTTTACCGCATTTTTTTGTTTCTCGGATTGTCTTGTTGTGATATCAATCCTTTCATTTATTTTTTCAACTAATTTATCTTTTCCGTAAATGAAAGAACCTCTGTTGGTTTCCACGTCTACCAATCTGTCGGTAAGATAGATGGCAGATTTAGGACAAGCCTCTTCACACATACCGCAGAAGATACATCTCAGCATATTGATTTCATATACTGAAGCATATTTTTCTTCTCTGTAAAGATGTTTTTCCTCTTTGGTTCTTTCAGCAGCAGTCATCGTAATGGCTTCTGCAGGACAAGCTACCGCACAAAGTCCGCAGGCTGTACATCTTTCCCTGCCTTCCTCGTCTCTTTTCAAAACGTGCTGGCCTCTCCAGATAGTTGTTCTTGGCTTCTGTACTTCCGGATACGAATATACTGCGGGAGCACCCTTTATCACGGTTCTTACAGCATGCTTAAATGTAATCCCCATTCCTGTAAAGATTGCAGGAAGGTAGATTTTTTCAGCAAGGGTCATTTCTTTGTTGGAAACAACTTTTGATCTGTTTGTAAGTTTCATTTAATTATAGATATTAGATGTTAGACACCAGATTTTAGACTAATCTTGTCTGTTATCTTAATTTTTAATATTTTTAATCAAACCTTATAGGTTTTTAAAACCTATAAGGTTTAGAATTTAATTTCCAAACGCTAAAATTACAGCTCCTGTAATCAATAGGTTTACCAATGCCATCGGGATTAAAGTTTTCCATCCTAAGTGCATTAACTGGTCATATCTGAACCTTGGAAGTGTCCATCTGATCCACATGAAGATCAAAATTCCGATTACTGTTTTCGCCAAAAATGCTACAATACTCAAAATCCCTGCAGTATTTTCCCCCCAGTTCTGAGTTACCCATTCAATACCAGGATAATTATAACCTCCGAAGAAAAGAACTACCATGAAAGCATTAGAGATAAACATGTTCACATATTCCCCGAACATATACAACCCTAACTTCATGGAAGAGTATTCTGTAGAGTATCCTGTTACCAATTCAGATTCACATTCAGGTAAATCGAACGGGTGTCTGTTCGTTTCAGCTAACGCTGCTACAAAGAATACAAGGAAAGCAACCGGTTGGTAGAAAATATTCCAGTTCATTCCGGAAACCCAAGGAATGATTCCCCATAGTTTCCCATGCGTCTGGTTTTCAGTAATTACTTTTAAATCTAAACTTCCGGACATCATAATGATAGAAAGAAGGGCCAATCCCATTGCCAGTTCATAGGAAATCATCTGAGAAGAAGCACGGATAGCACCTAATAATGAATATTTGTTGTTCGAAGCCCAACCTCCGATCATAATTCCGTATACTCCGATAGAAGCCATTCCGATGATGAAAAGTACACCAACGTCAATGTTCGCCACTTGAAGATCAAAAGAAGTACCTGCAATATTTAAACTTTTACCCCAGGGAATAACTGCTCCTGTGATCAATGAAATAAACATTACTAAAGCCGGTCCCAATACGAAAAGGAATTTTTCAGCATTGGCAGGCGTAAAGTCTTCCTTGAAGAAGAATTTTCCACCATCAGCAAGAGGTTGCAGTAATCCGAAAGGTCCTGCTCTGTTCGGACCGATTCTATCCTGCATGATAGAGGCCACTTTTCTTTCTGCCCATGTAGAGTAGGCCGCAATCGTCAACGACAGCAGGAAAAGTGCTAGTACAAGTATAAGTTTAAATGTAAGTAAATCCATTTTTTGTTGTAAAGATTTTTAGATGTGAGATGTCAGATACTAGATATGAGGTTAAGTCTGATTCTTGTGTCTGAAATCTAATTGTCTTTATTAAAATTATTTTTCGTCTTTTTCACTGATTTCTTTAGCCATCGGATTGTCTAAAACTCTTAGCTCATCTTTTGGTTTTTCGTAGTGATTCAATGAAATTACAGAGTGTCTGTCGATATGTCTCGGACCTTCAATATTCCAGTCTGATAATGCTTTTCTTTCAAAACGGCATGTATCACAGATGAATTCTTCCACTTCACCCCATTGGTCTTTTCTTGCAGTAACCCTTACAATTTCGTCACCTTTCATCCAGACTACCGTTTTTCCTGAGCATTTATCACATTTGCAAGATGCGTTCATTGGTTTTGTAAACCATACTCTGCTGGCAAAACGGGCTGTTCTGTCTGTTAATGCTCCTACAGGACAAACGTCTATAACATTTCCGATGAAGTCATTATCCAAAGCCTTATTTAAATAGGTAGAAATTTCAGCATGATCTCCTCTGAAAAGGATGCCGTGTTCTCTTTCACCTGTCAGTTGATTGGCTGCTAATACACATCTCGCACAAAGAATACAACGGTTCATATTCAGTTTGATGTGTGGCCCGAGATCATCAGCATCGTAAGTATTTCTTTCGAATTCTGTTCTTGTGTTTTCCACACCATGCTCATATCCTAAATCCTGAAGATGACATTCTCCTGCCTGGTCACAGATAGGGCAATCCAGCGGGTGATTTACCAGTAAGAACTCTGTAACAGCTTTTCTTCCTTCCTGAGCTTTCTCAGAAGTAAGGTTTTTTACTTCCATACCGTCCATTACATTGGTTCGGCAGCTTGCCACCAATTTCGGCATAGGACGCGGATCTGCTTCTGATCCTTTGGAAACTTCCACAAGACAAGTTCTACATCTCCCGCCACTGGTTTCCAATTTACTGTAGTAGCACATTGCAGGAGGTACAGATTTTCCACCGATTTGTCTCGCCGCTTCCAATATAGAAGTACCAGGCATAACTTCAGTAGTCTGTCCGTCTATCGTTATTTTGAATTTTTTAACTTCTTCGCTCATATTGTATGCTTTAAGCTTTATGCATTAAGCAATAGGCTTTGTTATTTATATTTTTTCGTATTAAATGTATATCCAATTCCGGCAAGAACCTGTCCGAAAACAAAATCCTGCTGAGCCTTATCCGGTTTATTGTTCAATGTAGTTTTAATATCCCACATATTGATATAACCGGCTTTCCCTTCTAATCTTACCATCACATGATTCCAGAGAACCAGGTTAAGGCTGGCGCGTATGTCAGTTCCAAGACCTGCCACATGAAAACGGTCACTTCTTTCATTTCCAAAAAGCTTTACATTACTTTTTGGAAACATAAATCCGACTCCGGCTCCGTAAGACCATACTAAATCAACATTCTTTTTGTTGATAAGACTCTGATATCTTTCAAGACCCAGGTTCTCATAATTAAGTCCGTCCGTATGTTCAAAAGTAAGGAACTTCTCATCTGCCAGGTTCACCTGGCCATTTTGTGCCATTTTCTGATATTCAGGATCTGAAATATGCCCTTTGAAGTTGACCGTCTGGTTCTGGTCCATTACATATTTCATATGATCAATTCCCAGAACAAGTGCCAGATTATCTTTGATAAAATAACCCGCTCTGAAATTGTACTGAACCACTGTAAACCATCCCGGATTGATATAAACAATACCAAATTTGGTAGGTCTGTCGTGAGCCGTTACATTATTCAGCTGAAAATCATAGCCGTTTCCCTTAAAATGGATATCAGAATTGCTGTAAGCAGCCCTGTTCCATCCAAAGAATACGAACATCTGACCTTTTTTGCTCAAAGGTTCTGGTTTTGTATAAGCAGGTGCTTTAAAAATCTCTGCATTATTTTCTAATTTTAAAGAATCCTTCTCTTTTTGCCCAAAGACAAAATTCGACATCATTAAGCCGACAACCAATAATTTTTTCATTTTTTCACCTATGCGTTCTTTTCAACAGCCGGAATAGGATCTGCATAATGTGCTAATCCATAATTTTGTGTCAGACACAGTTCTGGGTTTTTCACGTGCCACTCAAATTCATCTCTGAAGTGACGGATTGCTGCTGCAACCGGCCAAGCTGCTGCATCACCCAATGGACAAATCGTGTTTCCTTCGATTTTTCTCTGGATATCCCAAAGTAAATCGATGTCTTCCATTTTTCCTTGTCCGTTTTCTATTTTCTTTAAAATTTTATACATCCATCCCGTACCTTCACGGCAAGGGGTACATTGCCCACAACTTTCGTGGTTATAGAATCTTGCTAAAGTCATGGTGTGTTCTACAATACACTGGTCTTCATCCAAAACGATGAAACCTCCTGAACCCATCATAGTTCCGGTAGCAAAACCACCGTCTGCCAATGATTCGTAGTTCATATATCTAGGCTCTCCATTTACGGTTCTCAACAATAAATTGGCTGGAACAATCGGAACAGAACTTCCTCCGGGAATACAAGCCTTTAATCTTTTTCCGTCTTTAATGCCACCACAATATTCATCAGAGTAGATGAATTCTTCTACCGTAATGGTCATGTCGATTTCGTAAACCCCAGGTTTGTTGATATTTCCACAAGCAGAAATCAATTTTGTTCCTGTAGATCTTCCTACACCGATTTTAGCATACTCAGCACCTGTAATATCAATGATCGGAACAATGGCTGCAATAGATTCAACATTGTTTACCACTGTTGGTCTTTCCCAAAGCCCTTTTACAGCCGGGAATGGCGGTTTTAACCTTGGATTTCCTCTTTTTCCTTCAAGAGACTCAAGCAAAGCGGTTTCTTCACCGCAGATGTATGCTCCGGCACCTCTCTGTACATAGATTTCAAGATCGAAACCGGTTCCTAAAATATTTTTACCTAAAAAACCTGCCGCTTTTGCCTCTTCAATAGCCTCTTCCAGGATATCCGGAATCCATGAGTATTCTCCACGGATGTAGATATAGGAAGTATTGGAACCTAAGCAGTAGGATGAAATGAGCATTCCTTCAATCAGCAGGTGAGGAAGGAATTCCATCAGATACCTGTCTTTAAACGTTCCTGGCTCAGATTCATCCGCATTTACCACAAGGTGTCTTGGAACCCCTTCAGGTTTTGCCAGAAAGCTCCATTTCATTCCTGTCGGGAATCCGGCTCCACCACGACCTCTTAATCCTGAAGCTTTTACTTCTTCAAGAATTTCGTCAGGAGTCATTTTCAAGGCTTTTTCAGCAGCTGTGTAACCTCCTTGTCTACGGTAGGTTTCAAAGTAACGGATGCCTTCTATATGTGCGTCTTTAAGTAAAAGTTTTTTACTCATTGTTTATTATGCTTTTAGCTATTGGCTTTTGGCTTCTAGCTTTTTATAATTATTAAAAAAATTAACCGAGTTTAAATCCAAAATTCAAAATTAAGGATCCAAAATCTTTATTAGTCCAAAGCAACTTGTCCCTGTCTGCAAAGCTCAAGGATTTCGTCTACTTTTTCTATCGTTAAATTTTCATGAAAGAACTTTCCAAGCTGCATCATGGGTGCATATCCGCAAGCTCCAAGACATTCTGCAGGCTTTAGTGTAAACATTCCGTCTTCAGTAGTTTCTCCGTCCTTAATGTTCAGTTTCGTTCTGATATGGTTAAGAATTTTTTCGCTGCCGGATACCATACAAGGCCCTGTTCTGCAAACTTCCAAAACATATTTACCTACCGGCTTCATATTGAACATCGTATAGAAAGTAGCTACTTCGTATACCTCAATCGGTTTGATACTTAATAGTCCGGCAACATAATCCATCACAGGAACATCTAACCATCCCCCGAATTCTTTCTGTGCCAGGTGAAGTACAGGAATAAGGGCAGACTTCTGTCTTCCTTCAGGATATCTTGCGATAATTTTGTGTACCTGTGCTAAACTTTCCGGTTTAAAAGCTATTGTTTCGCTCATTTTTTATCTAAGATTTCAGATGTCAGATTTCAGACATCAGATTTTAAATTTATATGTAAAGCTAAGTGTCTAACATCTGAAATCAGATGTCTGACATCTTATTTTTATGCGTCTAATTCTCCCGCAATAATGTTCATACTACACATCGTTACAATGGCATCCGAAATTACAGAACCTGTAATCATTTCAGGATATGCCTGGTAGTAGATAAAACATGGTCTTCTGAAGTGAAGCCTGTATGGGCTTCTTCCTCCGTCGCTTACAAGATAAAAACCTAGTTCCCCGTTACCTCCTTCTACAGCATGGTATACTTCTCCTTTCGGTACATCCGTTTCTCCCATTACAATTTTGAAATGGTAGATCAATGCTTCCATTTTTTGGTATACATCTGCCTTTTCAGGAAGATAGAAATCAGGAACATCCGCGTGGAATGGTCCTTCAGGAAGGTTTTCGTATGCTTGTTTAATGATTTTAATTGATTCCCAGACTTCTTGTTGACGTACCATGAAACGGTCGTAAGTATCTCCGGACGTTCCTACCGGAATAATGAAGTCGAAGTCCTGGTATGAAGAATAAGGCTGTGCAACTCTCACATCATAATCTACTCCTGCTGCACGTAAATTGGGACCTGTAAAACCGTAGCTTAATGCTCTTTCGGCAGAAATTGCTCCTGTACCAATGGTTCTGTCCATGAAAATTCTATTTCTTTCCAATAGGGTACAGAATTCTTTAAATCTTGGTGGGAAAGTCTTTAAGAAGTCTTTGATCAGCTCATGGAATTTAGGAGTGAAATCTCTTTCAAATCCTCCGATTCTTCCCATATTGGTAGTCATCCTCGCACCGCAGATCTGCTCATACATATCATAAATACGTTCTCTTTCGATGAACATATAGGTAAGACCTGTAATTGCTCCCGAGTCCATTCCGGTTACCCCGTTACAAATCAGGTGATCCCCGATTCTTGCCAGCTCCATCAGGATAACACGCATATAGTCCACACGTTTTGGAACTTCAACACCAATCAGTTTCTCTACTGTCATGTGCCAACCTAAATTGTTGATTGGTGCAGAACAATAGTTCATACGGTCAGTAAGGGTAGTGATCTGGGCATAATTTCTTCTTTCAGAAATTTTCTCAAATGCTCTGTGGATGTATCCTACAGTCTGCTCAGCATGCAGGATTCTTTCCCCGTCCATCGTTAAGATATTCTGGAAAATCCCGTGAGTGGCAGGGTGGGTAGGTCCTAAATTGAGGGTATATAATTGTCCGTCAATCTGTTCCTTACTTTCGTACTGGTTTAATATATTAGATAATGAGTTATCTTTCATAATGATTGCTTTTAGCTATTTGCTTCTGGCTATTGGCTAGCTGCCATTGGCCATTCGCTTTTTTATCTTCCGAACATGCTATCATCCTTGTCGGTTCTTGTACCATCTTCAAGGCGATATTCCTTCAACATAGGGTGGTATCCGAGATCTTCCATATTCAAAATAGGTCTTAGATCCGGATGTCCTTTAAATTTAATCCCATAAAAATCATACGTTTCCCTTTCCATCCAGTTGGCTCCGGCATACAGATCCGTAAGAGAATCCACTTCAATATTTTCCCTGGACATAAAGATTTTCAGACGCAATCTGAAATTGGTCATCATATTATGCAGATGATAAATAACGCCTATTTCTTTATCCGGGAATTCAGGATAATGTATTCCGCATATATCCGTAAGAAAGTTGATTCCCAACGTTGAATCTTTAAGATAATGGATGATTTTCTTGATGTCTTCTTTCTTCACTTCGATCGTCAGCATTCCATAAGGTTCTGAGCTTGAAATAACAGATTCCGGAAATTCTCTTGTGATTGCTTCTAATACAAATTCGTTTGTCATTTCCGTTTAGTTGCTTATGTTATAAGAATCTAATAATTTCTGATATTCAGGCATATCTCTTCTTCTGATGCTTTCGCTTTCTGCAAGAGCCTGTACCTGCATTACTCCTTCAATGATCTGTTCAGGTCTTGGCGGGCATCCCGGAACATAAACATCTACCGGAATAATTTTATCAATTCCCTGAAGTACGGAATAGGTATCAAAAATACCGCCGCTGGAAGCACATGCTCCTACTGCTACCACCCATTTTGGCTCAGCCATCTGAGTGTACACTTCTTTTAGGACCGGTCCTAATTTCTTTGATATAGTTCCGCAAACCATCAGCATATCCGCTTGTCTTGGTGAAAAAGAGTTTCTTTCCATACCAAATCTTGAAGCATCATATGTTGGGTTCAGGGTAGCCATAAACTCGATACCACAACAAGAGGTTGCAAATGGCAATGGCCAAAGCGAAAACTTTCTTGCCATACCGATTACACTGCTCAGTTTTGTTGCGAAAAAACCTTCTCCTTCATATCCTTCGGGAGCAGGTGCATCTGTTCTTATTACTGGTTTTTTATCTGACATTTTCTTTGATTTTAGATTTTGAATTATCAATGCTGGATTATTGATTCAAAATCCATCATTCAAAATTCACAATTACTTTTATTTATCCCAATCTAACGCACCGCGTTTCCAGACATAGAAAAACGCCATGAAGAAAATTGCAACAAAGGTAAGTACCGCCAGGAATCCTTCCATTCCGAATTCTCTGAAGTTTACCGCATAAGGATAAAAGAATACGATTTCAATATCGAATAGTACGAACAATACCGCAGTCAGGAAGTACTTGATAGAAAACGGTGTTCTCGCATTTCCTTCTACAGGAACCCCACATTCCCAGCTTTGGTTTTTTACAGAGTTCCCCTTTTTCTGCTGTGGACCTAAGAAATGCGCTCCAAGCAAGGAAACTGCTACAAATCCTACTGCTACACCAGCCTGGATAAGGATTGGAATATAACTTTCAGGTAAATTCATTTTTGCATTATTATCTCAATTTGCAAATTTAACGAATAAACAATAAAGCATGAAATTTATCAGCTTAAAAGTAGGATGAAAATAGGGAAAACCGATAATTTAGAATCAATAAAAATAAGACTTATTTCTTCATTTTCTTGAGGAGAGAATAGGCCATGAAAGAGATGTATCCAAAAAGAACACTGGCATAAACAATGTTCACCGCTGTATTCGTCTTATCATCCTGGGACTGGAAAAATAAATTGTAAGCAATAAATCCTGCAATTAAAATGGCGAAGATAATGAGTTGTGGTTTCATATTTTCAAAGGTATGAAATTTATAATTGTAAGTTTTTCCAGTCTTAGAATTCTGTCTGGGATATGCGTGATGAATTCACTGCTTTTTTCCATTCTTTCTATAGCGTAGCATAAAAATTAAAAAGCTGATCTCAAAGGTATACATGGAAACAATTCCGGTTGTCTGCAACGCTTTTGAAAGGGGAATAATAAAGCCTGTTTTTAAAGAAATGAGTGTGGCAGCAACGGCCATAAACTCTACCAGATCCGTTGATAATTTGGCAAAAGATGAGATAAGCATTAAAATAACCGAATAATGACCATCTTTTCTGATTAAAATGGCCAAAGCTATAAAGATAAGTATTGATGGAATCAGATAAATGGCTGCTTATCAGATTTACCATGATAGTCAGATTTTTAGAGTTACCATTCTTTGGATGAAATGGAGTAAGTTCTTCTTCTTTTGTGGTTGACGGGATTATAATCCTGCCATAGTAATTGGATGCTCTTATTTTCTTCTAATTCAGGATTGGTTTCCAGGAATTTTACTCCTTTTTTCTTAAAAACATCAAAAATTTCTTTGAAAATAATGGAAGTTACTCCCCGTCTCTGGTAATCAGGATGTATTCCTATCAAATAAAAATTAGCCCTGTCATTTTTCCTTCCGGCTTTTAAAAAATGCCACCATCCGAAAGGGAGAAGTTTTCCTCCGGACTTTTGTAAAGCTCTGGAATAAGACGGCATCGTAATAGCGAACGAAATAAGGTTGTTATGTTCATCAACGATACAAACGATAAAATCTTTGTCAATCAGTTTGAAATACTTTTCTTTATACGTTTTACGCTGTTCATCGGAAATAGGAGTATAGGTGGAAAGATGCTTGTAGGTTTCATCCAAAAGATCAAACATGGCATCCACATATTGTAGAATTTCTTCTTTTGTTTTAAATCTTAAAACCTTCAGTTTATATTTTTCTAAAATTAACGCGTTGAATTTATGGATCTTATCAGGCAGTGAATCCGGAAATTTAATTTCAAATTCCACCCATTCTTTTTCTTTTGTCAGTCCAAGTTTTTCAAGATGTTTAGGATAATATTCATGGTTGTAAATCCCGATCATGGTAGCCAGCTGGTCGAAACCTTTGATGAGCATTCCTGCTTTATCCAGATTGGTGAAGCCCATAGGGCCTTCAATTTTATCAATGTTTTTCTCCCTGGCATAATCAACAGCTTTTTGCAGTAAGGCTTTGGAAACTTCTTCATCATCAATGAAATCAAGCCATCCGAAACGCACTTTTTTAATGCCTAATTCCTTCTCTTCTTTATGGTTAATAAGAACAGCAATTCTTCCTACAATCCTGTCATTTTTATAGGCCAGATATTGCCTGGCTTCAGAATATTGAAGGGCAGGATTCTCATTCGCATTCCAGATGTTGATTTCGTCATTGATAAAGGAAGGTACATAATAGGGATTATCTTTGTACATATCCATTGGAAACCTTACGAATTGCTTGAGTTGACTGGCTGTTTTTACTTCAGTAATTGAAATCTGAGACATGATTTAAGGGGGTAAATTTAAGGACAAATATAAATAATAAAATCTTATACTTTGGCACAGTTTTTATATCATTATGGATAAAAATTAAACACAAAATCTATATAAAATGACGGTCTATTATATCATTATTGGGGTTTCAATGTTGGTGAGCTGGTGGGTTTCATCGAGATTGAAATCTAAATTTGAATATTATTCCAATGTACATCTCCGAAACGGCCTTTCGGGAAAAGAAGTAGCGGAAAAAATGTTGAGAGATAACGGGATCAATGATGTTCAGGTAATATCAGTTCCGGGGCAGTTGACGGACCACTATAATCCGGCAGATAAAACAGTAAACCTTTCAGAAGGTGTCTACATGCAGAGAAATGCAGCCGCAGCGGCAGTGGCAGCCCATGAATGTGGCCATGCTGTGCAGCATGCAGTAGGGTATTCGATGCTCAATTTACGTTCAAAACTGGTTCCTATCGTTAATATAAGTTCTAATCTGATGCAGTTTGTCCTTATAGCTGGTATTGCGATAATGGCAGCATCAAGAAGTATTGAAAATCCTAATGGAAATACAACGGTACTGGCGATAGGGGTAGCAATGTTTGCCGTGACAACGCTTTTCGCTTTTGTAACGCTTCCGGTGGAATATGATGCGAGCAACAGGGCGATGAAATGGCTTAAGGATACCGGAACTGTAACTCAGGAGGAATTTGTAGGCGTGCAGGATAGTTTAAAATGGGCAGCACGAACTTATGTGGTAGCTGCTTTAGGATCCTTGGCTCAGCTTCTTTACTGGGGGTCTTTACTTCTCGGTGGAAGAAGGGATTAATCTTTAAATTCAAATGAAACATATTGCATCTCGGATAGCTTTTCCGAGATGTTTTCTTTTTGTGCCAGTTTTAATGAAGCGGTAAGGATACAGTTTTCATTCGCATCAAAATTCAGAACCCTGGCATCAAATTTTGAAAGTAGGGTAAATATGATATTCTGCTGATTAAAATTGAATTGTATTTCAATTTCAGTTTCCAGTTCTTTAACAATGATATTGGCTTCTTCCAGGGTGATTTTTGCAGATTCCTTATACGCTTTTACCAAACCGGACACCCCCAGTTTGGTGCCACCGTAATAACGTACTGAAATGACAAGAACATTTGTGATCTCGTTAGCCAGTAATTGGTTGTAGATGGGTAAACCTGCACTGCCGGAAGGTTCTCCGTCGTCATTGGCTCTGTAATTTTCTCCCTGTAAACCCATTCTGAAAGCATAGCAATGGTGGGTAGCTTTAGGATGCTCTTCCCTTACCTTATCCAAAGCATGTTTCAGTTCTTTTTCATTATTTACGGGAAAGGCAAATCCGATAAACTTGCTTCCTTTTTCTTTTAAGAGTGTATTTTCTATGGGTTTTTCTATGGTTTTGAATTCAAACGTCATCTGGAGTCCGGCTTTGTATCTGCAAAAATATTAAATGCTTTATTAAAAAGAAATAAACCGCCAAAAATTTGACGGCTTATATAGTTCTATGATTTAAAATCACTTGTTTCCTTCACAAAAATCTAATGGAAGACGACACCTGTAGCTGGTAGGTCCGCAAAAATCAGTTGGGCAAAAATCCATACATATTGTGGGCTCTCCGTTAGGTAAGGTGCATGCCACAAATCCTCCTCCTTTAATGTTTTTTAGTCCATTTCTGGATACCTTTTTTAAGTTTCTCATGATTATATTTTTTTTGGTTGGTCTAATATATGAAAAATTTATTTAATTCAAAATCAGTAATTTATCATTTTGAAGTATAAAAGGAAACAGAATTGTCTCTGTAGTTTTCTATTTTATTGGCCGTGTGATTGAACTGAGGAGCTTTGGTTCCGTTTTTCAGCCTCAGGTTTTCATTTTTAATGACTATAGCTTCATCCCATAGACCCGCATCAATAAATTGTTGCAGAGTGAAACGCCCGCCTTCGATGATGACAGACTGTATCTGCTCTTTGTACAGGGCATTCATCAAATCAGGCAGAAAATTTTCTTTTCTGATTTTTATGAACCGGATGTTGTCTTTACTTTCTTCTTTTGTAGAATTTAAAACCAGTGTTTTCGCTTCCTTATTGTAAATATTGAAATTTTCGGGAACTTTTAAATCAAAGTCGATCAAAATCCTGACTGGGTTTTCTCCTTCCACATTTCGAACGGTTAAGCTGGGATTATCATTTAATGCAGTCTGTGTTCCTACTAAAATAGCATGTTCATCTGCTCTTAATTGATGAACCCATTGATTGACCAATGTATTTGAAATGGAAGTGGGCTTAAAATCTTTATCCAGATAGCCATCGCCGGATTCTGCCCATTTTAAAATAATATAAGGTCTTTTCTGCTCATGATAAGTGAAAAACCTTTTATTCAGTTCAATGCATTCTTGTTCAAGAATTCCTGAAATAACTTCAATACCGGCATCCTGAATAATTTTTTTGCCTTTTCCGTTTACTTTATCATGAGAATCCATTGCACCTATAACCACCTTTTTGAAGCCCAGTTCTTTAATTTTTAATGCACAAGGCGGAGTTTTGCCATAATGTGCACAAGGTTCCAGTGAAACGTAAATAGTTGATTCTGGGATAAGATCTTTATTTTCAACGGAATTAATGGCATTGATTTCGGCGTGATTTTCTCCGGCTTTGTGATGATAACCTTCTCCAATGATTTTTCCGTTGTGAACAATCACGCTTCCTACCAGCGGATTGGGATAAGTCCTGCCTAAAGCTTTCCGGGCGAGCCCGATACATCTTTTGATATATAATTCGTCGTTATTCATATCTGTAAAAAGAAAAAGCGAAGACAAATTGCTTTGCTCCGCCTTTATTTATTTTTTTGAGATTTATTCTCCGGCAATAATATTGTGGAGATTCTGCTTTAATGTTTCCAAATGGGCTTTCTTTTCGTCAATCGTATTATAGGTATCTTTCAACAGAGGATTTTCTCTTGAAGATTTGTTGAAGAACGAAAGGTTGTTTTCCAATTTCACAATTTCGGCTTCAAGATCAGCAATCTGGTTTTTGATTTTCCTTGCTTTATCGGTAAGCTGGTTTTCAGATAAGCCTTCTTCTTTTAATTCAAGTTCATTGATCTTATTGATTTTCAGCTTTTCTCTTAGTGTCTTATTGAACTCGGAATTGATTGAGATTTTATCTCTTGGAACTTTACCGATATTATTCCATGCCGTTTTGATGGCTTCAATTTTCTCAATACTTCCTTCTTCGTTGGAAACTTCTTTAAGTTCATCAAGAAGAGCTTTCTTATTTTTATAGTTTTCCTTCCAGTTGTCGGTGGAGGTATTGCTTTTTTCCCTGTAATTGTTGAAAAAGGCATTGCATGCATCACGGAACTCATCCCAGATTTTATTGGTCATGCTCTTAGGAACATGTCCTATTTTTTTCCAGTCTTCCTGAAGCTTTTTGAATAACGGAACAGCAATGTCCCATTCTTCATTGTTCATGTTGTCTTTTGCTGTCTGAATGAGCTTTAATTTCTCTTCCAGATTGGTCTGCTGAGAGCCTTTTAATGATTTATAATAATTGTTTTTTATTGTATTAAAGCCTCTGAGCGTTGTTTTGAACTCATTCCAGTTTTGATTGGACAGTTTTCTGGGAACGCTTCCTGTTTTTAAGAATTCGGAACGCAGATCCTCAACTCTTCTGATGGCGTTCTGCCAGTAACTATGATTGGGTGTTTCTGAAGGTTCGGAAAGCTTTTTGATCTCAGCAATGATCTGATTTTTCTTCTCCAGGTTTACTGCTTGTTCCTGCTCAATGGCAGCAGAAAGCTCAGATTTTCTCTCGTGGATTTTATTGGAAATTTCTTTGAACTCTTCCCATGTTTTTTCACGGAATTCTTCAGCAACGGGTTCCGCTTCTTCTTTCCATAGTTTATGAAGATACTGAAGCTCGTTGAGTGCTTTTTGAATCACCGGTTCGTTTTCCAGTTCCCTAGCACGGGCAATAATGTGCTGCCTTTTCTCCAGGTTGTGGCTGTATTCCTGCTCCAGGAATTCTTTATTCAGATCCAGCATTTGGTAAAACTGATTCAAATGATGGAAGTAATTATTGTTGAGAATTTTGAATTCAGATTTTGCAACCTGTCCGGCTTTGGACCATTCTTCCTTGATCTCGCGGATAGATTTGAAAAGGTTAACACCCGGTTCAGAGCTGGTATATAGATTTTTAAGTCTTTCGATAATATTTTGACGGTGCTCAAGGTTTTTTTTCTGTTCTTCTTCCTGTCCTTTCTGGAAATTGTCATGTTTTTCCCTGAAAATATTAATCAAAGCAGAAAGTTTGGCCTGGGAAGGATGTTCATAGCTGAAATTTTCAGGAGCGTTTCCGGCTTCTACGTATTCATGCTTTTTATCTTCCACTTCATCATGGATGTAATGACTTGCTTTCTCCTTCAGCTGGTTGAACCTTTTAAAATTCTCACCGGCATTGGGAGTGTTAATGATTTTTTCCATTTCTTTTAAAGCATCTGCTAAAGAAATTTCTACATCATCATGCTCTTCATGTTCTGTATCATCTTCATGCTGATTTACATCAGGAGATGATGTGTTTTCTGATGTTTCTTGAGATACTTCGTTAGGATTCTTTTCTTCGTTTTCAGAAAGATTGTTTTCTGTAATCATAGCAAATCTTTTATGTGATGTGGCGTTAATATCCTCCAAATATAGCTGTAAAGCCAATTAAAGTACTAATTTATGTTATTTTTTTTGAAAATTCCAAATTTCCCATGCTTTTTCTGCTTGCTGCTCAAGCATGTAGTAGCCGTTTACTGTTTTGGCTCCTTTTTCTGAAGCATTGATGATAAATTGTGTATAATTGGGGTTATATATCAAATCAATGACCAGATGCTCAGAGGAAAGTCCGTCAAAAGGAAAATTCAGGCAATCTTCGACATTAGGGAAGGTGCCTACCGGGGTGCACTGTATAATAATTTTGTATTGCTGAACCGTTTTCTTATCCAGGGTTTCAAAATTAATTTCCGTATTCCTGGAAATGGTTTTTGAAGGGATGTTATATTTATCCAAAACATATTTTACGGCTTTTGCAGCTCCGCCATTTCCTAAAATCAGGGCTTTGTCCTGGGAAGGTTTTTTGTGAAGAAGCAATGTTTTTTCAAAACCGAAGGCATCCGTATTGTATCCTGTTTTCTTTCCGTTACGAACCAGCACACAATTGACAGCGCCTATTTTTTCAGCCTCATCACTAAGTTCATCAAGGTAATCTATAATTTTTTCTTTATAAGGAATCGTAACATTGAATCCTAACAGTTCAGGGGATGAAAAAAGATTCTCCACTTCATTGATGTCGTTTAAATCAAAAATATCGTAAGAAAAGCCTTTTAACATAAGTTTCTGGAACTTATTTTCGAAAAATTTTTTAGAAAAAGAATAGGAGATATTTCTTCCTATCAACCCTAATTTTTTATTGGAATCCATGTGATCAAAAATAAAAAAAAGACCGGAAAAATCCGGCCTTTCATTTAAAATATTTTTTAACAATTATTCTACAATAAATTTTGTAGATCCATTCTCTGTTTTTAGAAGATAAGTTCCTTTCGCCAACCCTTTAAGATTAATTTTGTTTGAATTTTTGAAAGGATTTGCAAGGGTCTCCATTAATCTTCCTGAAAGGTCATATATTTCAGCTTTTGAAATTTTAGTAAGATTTTCGCCTTTTATAAATAATTCATTGTTTTTTACCGGGTTCGGATAGATAGTAAGTACTGATTGTTCTTTTTTAATGTCGGATGTTGCTAAAGAAGAACTGAAACACGTCCAGCTTAAATCATCCATAGTCGGTCTGTTGGAACTTGGATTTACAATTTTAATAACGACATTTCCACTGATATTCACATTGATGGTGGTAGTGGTTTCCGTTTCGGAATAAGGGATGGTTCCTACTATATTTCCGTTCACCAAAACATTCAGATTTCCATTGGATCCTGAAAACCTTCGTTGAGTGGTTAGTGTTAAAGTCTGAATTCCACCTGAAATGACAGAGCTGGTAAGTTCTCCGTTTCTGATGGTGATAGCCCTTGAGTTATTAATTTTCTCATCTATTTTGGTATTGGTGGAAATCCAATCAATATTGTTGTTGGTCCATGTTCTTGTAGCATAGCTGTTATCGTTTCCTGTAATGCTGTTGAAATCTTCTGTTCCACAGTTTCCGGCAGGTCCGTCAAGAGTAGTTCCTGTAGCGATATTACTTTGCGGAGAAGCGTTTCCGGATGCGTCTCTGGCAATTACATAAAATGAGTATGAAGTAAGAGGGGAAAGCCCTGTAACTGAAGTAGATGTTGTTGCTCCTGATACCGTAGATTTCAGAACACCATTGGCATATACCTGATAAGAGGTGACGCCAACATTATCTGTAGCAGCAGTCCAGCTTACCGTCATAGAGTTTGATGCAGGGTTGCTTGCTGTAACGTTGGTGGGAGCAGTAGGTGGTGTAGTATCAACTGGCAGATTGGACCATATTAAATTCGCATAAGAGGCATCATCAATGAAAGGGTTTCTGTTTCCCTGATAGATATAAGATGCATCATTTCTTGCGATTTCTGCAGGTGATACAGGGTCCATTGCGTTCCACTCCAACAGCTGATTTAATTCCCATATCTGTAATCCGGGAAAGGCAGATCCACCCAACATATTTCCGGTAGAGAATGTAGGAAGCTCTGCTTCATATCTGGTAACAAAATAAAAGATCATCCTTGCCACGTCCCCTTTAAACTCATCAATCGGTTCAAATACAATCCCCGAATATCCCGGAGATGCAGAGTTTCCTAGTTTGGATTGATTCTGGGAGGTAAAGCTAGCCGTTGCTACTTTTCCAAAAGGATAATTGGATCTCATTCCGTTTACCTTTCCGTCTGTGGCGCGGATAAAGTGAACATCGGCCACCATAGGACTTGCCTCATTGAAAAGGCTCTGTGGTACAATATGCTCTCTGTTGTAACAGTCACCTTCCGAACTATAAGTCCCGCACTGACTGGTTCCTAAGTTAAATGAATAAGGATCCGGACCTGCCGGGTTTTCGGAATAAATATCCAGGATTTTACCATCATTGTCATAAAAGAAATCACGGTCTGTGGTAGCATAGGCTGTCCATAGACCATTGTAGCCTTTATCCTGATGGCCTTGCTGGATGATGTTTTTCAGGGCAGTTTTCAGGGCAGGGCCTGTTAAGCCGTTTGCTGCGGAATAATAGCCTGCAGGTACCTGTGCCCATGCACAAATGCAAGTGAAAATTAATAAAAAAGGAAGTAGTTTTTGTTTCATTTTTTTTTAAATTGGGGGGTAAATTTACAAAAAAACGAAAACGGAATGTATTAATTTTTAGTAATATAATCTTTGCTGATCTTTGAAAAGAACCATGATATGGTGATGCCAAACAAGGCTGCGGTAAAAGCCACGATAAGGTAATTTTTTCCTACGATTTTTACAGGAAACGGCAGGATTTCATTGGCCCTGAAAAATTCCGTATACAATTGGAAATAGCAAAGTGCAGTTCCCAGAATCAAGCCGGTAATTACTCCTGAGATTACAATAAGGATTCCGGTATAAAAATAAGTCATCCTTAAATGGCTTAAAGGAAATCCAAATGAAATAAGGGATTTAGCCTGTTCTTTTTTGTCGAGCTGAAGAATGATGATAGCTCCAGCGAGGTTAAATGTTGTAATAAAGATGACAAGTGCAAAAATCAGGTAAATAAACAGCTTCTCGGTATTGATCATTTTCCAGAATGCTGCATTTTCCTCTTCTTTTGTCTTGATTTGTATATTTTTCCCAAGGGTAGTAAGAAGGCTTTGTTTTACGGCATCAGCGTTATCGGGATTTTTTAATTTAATAACAATCTGATACGCGGATTTCTTAGGGAGATTAAGCACTTCTTCAGTAAGCTCAATAGGGGAGATAATATAATTGTCCAGCTGATCTTTTCCTGGGAAAACTCCGGTTACAAGGATGTCTCTTTTATTGAAGATATCTTCCTCCTTGCTGATGATACCTGTACCTGGTTTCGGCATGAAAACAGTGGCATAATGGCTGGAAGAATCTACAGGGATTGATAACCTGTTGTCCAGGCTATTTTCCATGATTACTTCATTGGAATACCTGAAGCTAGGATAAGTTCCGTAAATAACATCTTTGTTGATAGGATTAACCTGAATATAGGCAGAATCTACTCCTCTTAAGTAGGCAATATCGCCTTTCCCGTTGAAGTTGATATATACTTTTTCTTCAATAACACGGGAGAAGCTGCTGATTTCTTTATTGTTTTTTAATGCAGCATTGACTTTATCCAGGTTTTTAATGGTTTTTCCTGAAGCACTTTTAATAGTCAGATCTGCGTGTAGGTTAGAAATAAGATCTTTATTCAGGTCTTCCAACCCTGAAAAAACGGAGATAATAACGAACATTGCAGCTACAGCTACCGTCATAGCCCCCACGGCCAGCCACGTGATAAACGTAACGGCGGTGCTGCCTTTTTTAGCCAAAAGGTATCTGGATGCTATATAAAATGCAATATTCTTCAAGATCTTATAAAACAGGATTGTCGCCTTCGCCTCTTAATTCTCTCTCCAGTCTTTCAACATCATCAAGAGCTGTATCCAGGTAAAAGTTAAGCTGTGGTATGATACGTACCTGTTTTGCCATTTTCTGGCCAATGAAATTTCTGTATTGAGGTTTGTTCTCTTCAATTTCCTTCATTACAGCGGTACGAAACTCCTGAGGGAAAATGCTTAAATAAATTTTAGCAATACCCAGATCTGCCGTTACCTTTACATCTGAAACGGATACCAATATACTTTGTTTGCTTTCAGCAGCCTGTTTGCGGAAAAGTTCTGCGAAATCTTCCTGAATGATCTGTGCTACTTTTCTTTGTCTGTTACTTTCCATAATTTATGCAAATTTACTACTTTTGTTTGAATTGATACTTTGAAATTCTGCTACAGTATCAAATTTACGATTAATTATAGGTATTTGTATTTATGAAATTAGAACATATTGGTATTGCGGTAAAATCTTTAGGAGTCTCTGATGAGTTGTTTGCTAAATTATTAGGAAAAGACTCTTACAAAAAAGAAACGGTGGAAAGGGAAGGTGTGGTAACCTCTTTTTATGAAACAGGGGAGAGTAAAATAGAATTATTGGAAGCCAGTAATCCTGAAAGTCCTATCTCAAAATTTATAGAAAAAAAGGGCGAAGGCATCCATCATCTGGCATTTGGTGTAGAGAATATCCTCGAAGAAGTAAAAAGATTAAAAAAAGAAGGTTTTCAATTTATCTCTGAAGAACCGAAAGAAGGTGCTGATAACAAATTAGTTGTATTCCTTCACCCTAAATCCACCAATGGAGTACTGGTAGAACTTTGCCAAGAAAAGCCATAAAAAATTTTGTGGTGAAAGAAATTTTACTATTTTTGCAAACACAAAATTTAACCAAGTTTTGAGGTCCTATAGCTCAGTTGGTTAGAGCACCTGACTCATAATCAGGTGGTCCCTGGTTCGAGCCCAGGTGGGACCACTTTTTAAATCAAGCACTTACAGAAATGTGGGTGCTTTTTTTGCTTTATTAAGGCTGTTTTTCAATAGTTTTACTATACTTTTGAATTTTTACATACTCTAAATTTTATCAATTTTAAAATTAATTTGAATGTCTAAAAGGCATTCAATTAGGTGTACTATTTTTCTATTTTGGTGTACCATATTCTAAACTATAAATCAATGAATAATAATAATAAATTATCAATACTTTTTCTATTGCAAAAAGTAAAAGTTAATCAACAGGGAAAGTGTCCTATAAGATGTAGGATTACATTTCAACAAGATAGAAAAGAGTTTTCTTTAGGGTTATTCATAAATCCTAATAATTGGAATAGTAAACAGCAGAAGGCTAAACCACCCAATGAAGAAAACAGTTTTATTAATACACAATTAGGTCTGATTAAGAATGAAATTAATCAGGCTTTTTTATTTCTACAGGTTAATGAAGAGACTTTTGATGTAGAAGATATTTTTCTACAATACAAGGGTGAAACTCCCAAAAAGAATAGAACTGTACTTCAAGTTTTTAATGAGCATAATGAAAAGTTAGAAAAGCTGGTTGGTAAAGACTTTACTATTGGTACTTTTTGGAAATTTAAACAAGCTAAACAATTATTGAAAGACTATTTAAAATACCAGTACCAGAAGAATGATTATCAATTCAAGGATATGAATTTGAAGTTTATTCAGGATTATGAATTTTATTTGAAATCTGAAAAGAATTTAGCTCTTGCAACTGTTAACAAAACCATACAGAGATTCAGAAGAATGGTTAAAATAGCTATTTCAGAAGGAATAATTGATAAAGACCCCTTTATTCTTTATAGAGTTAAATTGATAAAGAAAGAAGTTGTTTACCTTACTACTGATGAACTTGAATCACTTGAAAAATATCAATTTTCTCAATCCAGATTACAGCAAGTGGCTGATATGTTTGTTTTCTGTTGTTACACAGGTTTAGCATTTCAGGAAATGGCTAATCTTGAAACAAAACATATTATTAAGGGGTTTGATGGGAACTATTGGATTAAGATGATGAGAGAGAAAACTAAAAAAGAAATCTCTATACCTCTTCTATCTAAAAGTGCTAACATAATAGAGAAATATCAGAAAATAGGAAGTATAGATAAAATATTACCTGTATTAAGTAATCAGAAATTCAACTCTTATTTAAAAGAAATTGCTGAAATTGTTGGAATTCAGAAGAATCTTACTCATCATATAGCAAGAAAAACCTTTGCAACAACAGTTTTACTATATAATGATGTACCTATGGAGATTGTGAGTGAACTTTTAGGACATTCTAAAATTACCATTACTCAAGAACATTATGCTAAAGTAGTGAATAAGAAAGTGAGTGAACAAATGATAAAATTAGGAAAGAGGTTGAAAAGGTAGTGCTAGGCTACCTTTTCCCATCTTTCAAATTTTAAACTTGGAGGAATACCTATGGCATTTAATAGTACATCATAGAGTATTTTATAAACATATTGTTCATTGCCAGAAGTTGTTATGATAGAATCATGTAATGTAAATATTGGTACTTCTGGTTGTTCTTCTGCTATAATTTTACAAGCAGTATGAAGTACTAATTTTGCTTCAATATTTTGTAATAAGCAAGCTAAAGTTCTATGTTCACCTTGTTTAATCTGTCTATAAATTTCGTAAACATCTGGAAATAAATCTTTGAAAATAACCATAGATTGATTATAAGCAATAGATTGATTAGGACTAAAAATTGAACTGAAAATAATTGTTTTTGCTTGTTTTCTTATACAAGTTTCATCAGTAATTATTCCTTTATTTAAAAGTATTTTTCCAAACTCTTCATAGAGTTGACCAGATTTTACAATGTCCATGTAATGATTGACGTTTTCTGACTTACAAGCTTTTTTTACATTTTTATTAACGTAATAGGGTAGAAAGTTTTGAATATCATCTTTTGGGAGATAGGATTTGTTGTATAGTTTTACTGTTGATAGAATATTATTTTCGTTGAATTTTTCTTCATTAAATAATACAGTAGACAAATAAGGCTGTGAATTTGTTATATCAATAGCAACTAATGGTTGACCATCATAGGTCACAAATTGTCTTAAATCTCCTTTTAATTGAGTTAAAATGGTATGTAATCTACCTGCTGTTGAATCAACAGTATGTAAAAACTCTTGTCTTTTAAGCTTTAAAAGTACTATGTATCTACTATTAAATCTTGCCATAGCATTACATGGTTTATCAGAAGCGAAAACATTATGGCTTTTTTTTTCAATTTCATATAGATTAAAAAGGTGCTTTTTTGCACCTACGAAATCAACAGTTAATTTACCATTGAACCATTTTAATAAATAATCCAGTTCTTTAGTATCTTTAGGAATGATTTCATCACTATTAATATCGCTATTATCAAGATGAATAAAATTTAAAATACTTTTTATTAAAGGTTTGTTTGTAATGTGAGTAGGTTTAATCTCTGTCTGATAATCAACATGAAATCTAAAACCTCTTGATTTCTTGCCAACAATATATTGTCTATCTTCTACAAAAACTTTATTATTAACTAAATAGTTAAGATACTTTCTATATTCTCTCACTCTTCTCTGTATAAGTGAACTATAAAAAGGGATATAAAACATATCAATATTCTTATTTCTATTAGGAATTTCAGTAATAAGATGAACCAAATAGATAAAATGGTCTTTTTGGTATTTGAAATTAGGAGGATTATTTGTAATTAATTTATCAATATCAAAGTTTTGAGGAATATAAAGAGTTAAGCTCTTTGGCGTTAATTCTTGTGTCATAATTTTAATATTTTATGACACAAAAGAATTGCAGAAATATCTTTACATATTTTAATTATACCTTAACTTCGAGGTTAAGGTATAATGTAATTTATTGAGAAATAATAAGTTGTTCTAAAATATTGTCAATCCTTTCAGAAGCAGTTGGTTTTTTTGAATAATTACTTTTTGATTCTTTTATATTTTTGAGGTTTTTTCCAAAATTATCTCTAAATACATATTCAATTTTTTTATTGTAATCTGCTCCTACATCACTGATGAAGTCCTCATTAATTAGTTTATCTATAAAGTAAATAAGAGATGACTTGGATATTGAACCATTTTTTCCTTTCACATTCCAGTTAATGCCTTGATTTACTATTCTTTGGGTAAAAGCGTTAATGAAATCTTGTTTATCACATTTAATAATGGGAGGTTCTATAAGTAATAAACCATATAGCTTTTCAATCAAAATTAATTTTGTGTCATAATTGTCTGATTTCCAATTGTAAGATAGAGTGGAGCTTTCTTCTAATATCATAAGCTTTCTTTCTTCATTTTTGCTAGAGACATTAATATATTTGTTGATATATTCTATTAGTTCAAGTAAAATTTTTTTTACAACAGGTTGAGTTGGATATAAAGCTTCTGCTTTAAATAATAAGATATTTAATATTTTAATCTGTGCTTCTAAAAATAGCTTAGGGCTTAAATTTTTTTCAATAGATTCACTAATAACTATTCCTATATTTTTTTTAGCTATCTGTCCTTGTTGTTCAATTTGGTGATTAAAATTAGTTGAGAAATAATATTTTTCATTCCATTCTTCAATCACTCCTTTCTTCATATTTACTTCTTTAGGAGATCCATTATTATCAATATAATTGATAATGAATTCTTTCTTCAATATATCATATTTATCATATTCCAAAAGGCTCTCAAAAAAAAATAAGGGAGAATTTTCAAATTTCATAAAAACATAATTAAGATTAAAACTTAACAAAATTTCATTTCAAAATTAACCATTAAATATTTAAAATTATGCAATTAAAACAATCACAAAGAAAGCAAGTAAGGCTCAGATTAGGGCTTTCAGGAGCATCAGGCTTTGGAAAGACTAAATCAGCTTTATTATTAGCCTATGGAATGACACAGGATTGGAATAAAATAGCTGTTATAGATACAGAGAACTCCTCTGCTTCTCTTTATTCAGACTTAGGAAACTACAATGTACTTGACCTGCAAGCACCTTATTCTCCTGAAAGGTATATTCAGGCTATTGAACTGTGTGAGAAGTCAGGAATTGAAGTAATAATCATTGATTCTGTAAGCCATGAATGGAATGGTACTGGTGGATGCCTTGATATTCATGAGAAACTAGGTGGGAGATTTCAGGATTGGGCTAATGTCACACCAAGGCATCAAGCTTTTATCAATAAGATATTGCAGTCAAGTTGTCATATTATTACCACTACCAGGAGAAAAATAGACTATTCTTTAGATGTTGGGAGCAATGGTAAAACCCAAGTAGTAAAGCATGGAACAAAAGAGATTACCAGAGATGGTTTTGAGTATGAATTAACTATAAATTTTGAGCTAGTCAATGAAAACCATTTAGCTAAGGCAAGTAAGGACAGAACAGGCTTATTTATGAATAAACCTGAATTTATTATTACCTCTGACACAGGTAAATTAATATTGAACTGGTGTAATTCTGGAATTGCAGAAACTGCAACTGTTTCAAATAGTATTGATTCTCCTGCCAGCTCTCAAAGCTCTATCACATCTATTACTTTTGATCCTGGTGGAGAATGCTTATCTAAAGATGGTATTCTAACTAAGATTAAAACTAGTAATACCATTGCAGAGCTTTTAGCTATCTATAAACAATATCCTGAGTACCAGGAAGAATTAAGACCTCAATATGAGGCTAGAAAATCATTCTTAATCAAATTATCCAATCCTCAAAACTTTTCAACCAATGGATACCATTAATAAAATCAGACCAGCTACATTAGAAGAGGCATTTGACCTTAAACCTGCAAAAAGTGCTAACATAATAGAGTTAAAGAGTGTAAATATATTTGATAGTAGTGACATTGATAATAATGATGGTGTAATTTTTTCTCAGAATTCTATTTATAAAAACAAACCTTTTATTGAAGCCAATACACAAGAAATTGATCTTTATCAATTAAAGAATGATTGTATCATTCCTGTATTCTCTAAGGACAATGAAAAAACCATTGCTCATCAGGAATTTATTGATATTACACAAGACTGCATTAGTAAGGTGTTTTCTCATCAATCTTTTATGCAACCTGAAATAAGAGTTTCTCATCAAATTAAAGGCAGAACTCCTGATGCTATTTACAAGAATGCAAAAGATCTATTAGATCATGAAAGAACACAGTATTTTGAGAGAATGGCTTTCATCATTAGAATTCCTGGTATAACTGACTCGATTAATGGTAATGAATTATCATTAACAATTGGTGGAGTTAGAGCCTATAATCAGGAGAATTTATACAATAAGAAGACTTTTGAAAAATTTAAGTTTTTCATTGGTTTCCAGAACAAAGTTTGCTGCAATTTATGTGTTTGGAATGATGGCTTTGTAGATGATATGAGGGTAAGCTCATACCAAGAGTTGCATGGTAAAATAATGAACACTTTAACAGAATACAATGCACAACAATATTTATTGGAAATGAAAGAGTTTTCAGATTATTACTTAACTGAACATCAGTTTGCTCAGTTATTGGGAAGAACAAGACTATATCAACATATATCTAAAACTGAAAAACAGAGATTAAATATCCCTCAATTAACCTTCAATGATAGTCAGTTGAATACAATAGCTAAAGACTACTACGAAGATGAAAGCTTTTGTAAAGATGATAATGGAGAGATTAACCTATGGAATGTATATAATCTCTTTACACAAGCTAATAAGAGTAGTTATATAGATACTTTTCTTGACAGGAATTTGAACGCTTTTGAATTTAACAAAGGTATTCAGAAAACACTCAATGGTAATTCTGATTATCATTGGTTTTTGAGTTAGAAATGCTATCCTATAGAAATATAGGATAGTTTTATTATTTCTTGATTTAAAATATTATTTTTGCTTAGGAAGGTTTAGCTTATAAGCTTGTAAACTTTTTTTAAATTGAATTAATGGAAAAATTAGTTATTAAAAATGTTGGCCCCATTGAATATGTTGATATTCATTTATCAAGAGTTAATATATTTATGGGACCACAAAGTAGTGGGAAAAGTACAATTGCTAAAATTATTAGCTATTGTCAATGGGTTGAGAAGAGATTTTTAATTGATGAAAAATATGACTATGATGTAAAAGAACAACTTTTGGAATTCCATAGATTGGGGAAAAATTATTTTACTAAAGAATCATATTTTGAATATAGTAGTGATTTTTTGATTATATCATATTCAGGAGAGAATTTGACACAGAGAATCACAAAAAAGAACACAAGAAAAGCATATAAGAAAACTAAAAATATTTATATACCTTCCGAAAGAAATTTTGTTTCTGCAATTCCTAATTTAAGCAAATATAAAGAAACAAATGATAATATAATGAGCTTTGTATATGATTGGTATTCAGCGAAAAGGTCATTCACAAATAGAAATAGCCTTTCTATTTTAAATCTTGGGATTAAATACTATAACAATATTGATGCAGACCAAGACTTATTAAAACTATCAAATAACAAAGAAATATTATTACAAGAAGGTTCAAGTGGAATACAATCAATACTACCATTAATTCTCATTGTAGAACATTTATCAAAAGAAATTTACAAAACTAACAATTCTGTTTCTGTTAGAGAACTAGATTCTATTCAATCTAATATTGTGAAACTTTTAGAGAAATATAAAGTGGATAATATTGATATAAAAGATTATAATTTGGATCCTGATTTTCTTAAATTTCTTACTAAGTATAGTATGAAAAATATCGTAAATTATCATAAAACGCAATTTATAATCGAAGAACCTGAACAAAATCTTTTTCCAACAACTCAAAGAGATTTAATCAATTATTTATTTAAAACAATTGTTAATAATAGTAAAAAACACTCTTTGATTATCACAACTCATAGCCCATATATATTATATTCTATTAATAATTGTTTAATGGGATATAATATAAAAGGCGAACTTGAAAAGGATGAGATAAATTCATTTAAAAGTACAAAGTCTTGGATTAATCCTGATGATGTTTCAATATATGAAGTAAAAGAAGGAAAGTTGATGTCGGTTAAAGATAAGAGAACAAAAACTGTCACTAAGCACTATTTCAATGAAATAACAAAAGACATTATGGATGAATATTATAATATGTTAAGTTTCTTTACTTATGAAGGATAAGATCGCAACTGTAATATCAAAATATTCATTAGACGTATTAGATTGTGAAAATTTTTTTATTGTTGATTACAAGAATATTAATGGTGGAGATATAGAATGTAGTTGTACTGAACCAGAAGTAGCATCTGTACATCTACATAACCCTAGTAAAATAGAAAGCTATTTTATTTTATTTGGTGAAAACTGTCTTGAAGTTTCAACGGTTGTATGCTGTAAACAATGTGAATGTGTTGTATTTCCAACTGCAGGTAATGATAATGACTGGATTCTTTGTGTAGAAACAAAGTATTGTCATAGTCTTGAAAATGCATTTAGGGAGGAAAATGACTATCCATATATTATGGTTGAAAAAATAAAAGAAACTGTTGCTTATTTTAGAAGTAAAGGATTGATTGAGAAAGGTAGAAGAGTTACAGGAGTAGTTTCCTTTCCAACATTGATAGAAGATTTTAGTGAATCTTTTAAACCTAGAGATGAATCAATTGAAGATATATTACTAAATCATAACATTATTATAAGACCTACAAATACAATCACTATAAAAAGTACAAAAAGGCTTATTGTATAAATACAATAACTCATTGACTGAACTTGATTACAATTTAATCTGACTAATAAACATTGAAGGCTTCCAATTGTGTAGAATAAATAAACCAATTTTTGCTCTACTCATACCAACGTATAATAGAGTTCTTCCATTTTGAATAGATTCATCTGTTAATTCCTCATAAATATATTTTACATGATCTATACATCTTTGGTATGGTATTCTATTTTCATTTATGCCATTTAATATTACAAAATCATATTCAAGCCCTTTAGCCTGGTGTATAGTGTTTATAGTTATACCATTAATGCCAGATAATGTTTCTATATACTTTTTAAAGTTCCAATTTAAAGCTTCGTCATCATTTACTATTGTCAAGATCTCATCTACTTCAGGAACATCAATCTTAAAAATCAGAGATATTATATTTTGATATTGTAATAATGATTCTTTTAATCCTGTATTTATATTAATTTTTTGAAATTGACTTATTAATTTATTTGTTGCAAACACAATTTCTTTTTCATTGAAATCAATGTTCTTTTCTAAGATTAAAAGTTCAATATTTCTTTTTATAATTTTTAAGTTCCTAATCGAGGAATCTACTGAATATCTACTTAAAGTTTTTAAGATAGCAAATACAGTGTTAGATATATTAGAATGTGGTAATGCACCTAATCCAATAATGTTGAAATACTCTCTTAAGTAGCTTCCAATATTATAGGCGTCAAACCAAGATGTTGTTAAGATTGCAATATTACCAACTTGTGCTTTGGCTTTTATCAGACTATCAATAATTTGTTTAATATAAAGATTATTGTCATCCTTTTTAGTTTGATGAAATCTGATATCGAAGGGAATATCTTTATATTTTGATGAGTTTATTAAAGTTGGATGATCTGAAAACAATTTTGAATACCCTGTTACAATCTTTTTAGTTGATCTATAAGTATAGTTTAAATCAAGGATTTCATAACCAAAATCCTTTTTAGCAATAGTGAATGTTTCATTTAAAGCCCCTGCAAAACTATAAATTTTTTGTTTTTCATCTCCTACAATAAAAAACGATGTATCCCCATTATTTTTTATTTTTTTTAAAATTTCATATTGGAAAATATTTGTATCCTGAAATTCATCTACAGAAATTTCCATGAAAATATTAGATACTGATTTAGCAGTAAATAAGTTCTTTGAAATAATAATATAGGAACGAAATAGTATTTCATTGAAATCAATAAGCTTTCTTTGTTTAAGAAAATCATAATATATTCTTGATAATTCTTCAAATGTAATTTTGTGGAGCCATTCAGTTGGGATTATTAAAGAGCCATCAAGATTTTTTTTTATTTTGTTTAGGTCTTCAAGTTGAATTGTAGATAATTTATTGATTTCTAAAAATTCTTTAAAATCACTATAGGATGCAATCCTGGGTTTGTCCCATTTATATATCCATGAAAAAGGTCTTAAAATATATTCTAAACAAAATCTATGAATAGTTCCAATAAATACATCATTTTCTGTATAGTCTAACCTTGATGCAATTTCATCAGCTGCTGCATTTGTATATGTTATTAATGCTAATTTTTTATGTTTAGGCAGATTTGTAAGTTTTTTATTTGCTCTGGCTACTAATGTTTTTGTTTTGCCTGTTCCTGGTGAAGCACTTACAATTAAGCCATTATTATACTCATAGACTGCTTGCTTTTGAATCTCATTAAGATAATCCATATTGTAGTTTTTTACATGATATTATGTGTTTTATAGCTCTTTCAATATATGGAGGAACTATAAAATCTTTATCAATTAACAGACTCAATTCTTGGGCAAATCTTCCTTTTTTTATTGTACCATCAATCCTCTTAAGTAATTCTGTTTGCCACAAATCTTTGTTGGATTTTGTAATTTCTAATAAATTCTGATAGGATATAGGATGTCCCAAGTTGATAAAACACTGCTCTAAATATTTTGAATTAGTATCAGAATTTGGGAAAATATCTATTTCTAGAGTATTTGTTCCTTCACAAACAATTACTCTGTTTTCAACTTCTAATTTTTTTGCAGTAGCTATGAAACTTGATTCTTCATCAGTTAAGTGCAAATCTCCATCTATTATGGCGGCAGCTGGTATCTCTAAATTATTATCATTTACTAGTTTTAAATATGGGTCAAAAAATCTGCTATGAATTGGAACAATAGAAATATTATGCTCAGTAAGATCAATATTGTATTTTTCCTTTGCAATAATAGGAATGATGAATTGTTCTGAAACTCCTTCCACATATATAATAGCTGATGAGAAGAAAATTTCACTTCTTGTAGCATCCAAATATCTTTTTAATAATAATCTTTCTCTATCTAATAATAGGTTTTCCTTGAAAGGAGAAAAAGATTTAACCTCTTTTAATAAATTTAAATACAAAATATTCAAATTTTTATATTCACAATCACTAGCTATGTGAGTTGAATGTGATGAGAGAAAGACTTGTGTAGTTTTTAATTGATTAAGATTAGAAAATAGAACTTTTTGTAATTGTGGATGCAAATGTGCTTCCGGTTCTTCTATTAATAAAATATTGATTTCAAAATCACTACTTGAGTTTTCTAGTTCCGCAATAAATAAGCTCAAGTAAAGTATATTCTTCTGCCCTAATCCAAGAGTTTGGATGGGAATATTTACTCCATCTGTAGGGTTGTAATAAACATTAAGTTGGCTCCATGCATCTATGTCATAATTTGAGATAAAACTTAAAGATATAGGAAATGAAAAATAGTCCCCTGCGATATTTTTCCCTTTTTCTTCAATATTGGAAGCGATTTTAGGAATAAAAGATAATTTATTTAGACTATCAGATGATTTTCTCAATATGTCTTTTACTTCTTGAAGTTCTCCATCTGAATTTTCTCTAGAGATACAAAATTTACTTAAAAGGGATTTAGTTGAGCCATGCAAATCAGTACTAGTATTTCTGAAAGCATTTAAATAGTATAAATTAATTCCTTCTAAATCTGACATTCTTATTGATGTTAATTGCAAAATATCATCTATTTTTAAGCTATTACCACCTCCGAAAAGTTGCCATCTAAAATCAGACATTTCAATAGTTTCCCCAATCTCAAATTCTGAATTGAATTTTAATTTGTGAGCAAACAAAAATGTGACTCTTGCTGTATCATCTGATGTTTTTAATGCATGGAAAGTTGGAAATTCAGAAAGCTTTTTACTAAACATTTCTATACTAACAAGAATATAATCATCGATATTTAATTTATTTCTAAATCCATGAAAGTCTTTCAGTTCCAAATTTCTTGAGTTATAGGATAAGTTTTTGTCTAGAACTAATCTTATTGCCCAATATAGATTGCTTTTACCTATATTATTTTCACCTATTATAGTCTGAAATCCTTCAGAAAAGTCAATTTCAAAATTTTTGAAGTTTCTAAAGTTTTGTATAGTTATGTGTTTAATGTGCATTTTTTAGCGTGGTTATAGTTTGTTATTCAAGTTTAAACTTTTTTTTTCAAATTTCAAATTGAAATCTACCTATTCTTAGAATACATAGTATTATCAAACTTATTGTTTTGAAATTATAATCAGCTGTTTTATAGAAACTATGGGCAATATTATTTCTAACATTAATGCCTTGTCGTGTAAAAACAAGTTTAAATAATTCTATTTCCGCTTCTTCATAATTCTCTTTTATAACTTTATGCTCAAGCATTTCTTCTAATAATATTTCTTCACTAACTCCATTTTTGATTTTTATTGTTGAGCCTCCTAAAAGCCTTATGAAATCTCTAAGAATTCCTTCAAACTTTAAAGTTAAAGAATCAATACTTAAAATGTAAAGATCTGTTTTGAGCTTGTTATGGATAGCTTGATGTTCAAACAGACTAAAAAAATTATATATGCCAGGTTGAAGCAATGTTAGCCAACTTTCTTCAATTTCTATATTTCCTTTATAAAATTTAGTAGGTTGTCCAAGCCATGTATTTTTGAGGAAGTCATTAAAGTTTTGATAATTTAAATGTCCATTAATAATTGATTTATAAAGTGTCTGTTCAAATATTGGCATAAAGAATAAGCTGTAGTAAGCTGATATATTTTCACTTAAATTATTCTTACTTCTCTTTTCAGTAGTATTATTATTAATGTCCATTAATATAGTATTGAAAACACCATCTAATAATGGTTTATTTCCTTTTTCAGTTGTTACAGTGTGTAAATTCTTAAAATCAGTTGCAAAGTATCCAATTATATATTCTGCACTTAATGTTGAAAGAAACGAGCTTTTGGAGTCAATGATTTTCCATAATAACTCTAATTCTTTACTGTCTTCACTTGACATGGAGAAGTTAGTTTTATTAAGATTTATATCAAATTTAATTTTAGTTAATTCTTCTAAAGTTCTTTCACTATCTTCAACCTTTCCAGCCAACTTTTCATATTCAGCTTTTTTTCTTAATAAATTTAGCTTGATAAAATCATTTTCTTCTCTATGATTAATTAAAATTTTCTCATTCTCAGCCATTAAAGAATATACTTCTTTTACCGAAAGCTTAGCCTTTTGAATTAAAGGGAGTAAAGTTTCAAGTCCATTTTTGTTGTGAAAATAGTATTGTATTTCTAATTTTACATAGTCTATATAATCCGAAATTATTATATTTAGTAATGCTGACGAAATCAATTTATTATCAACTAATTGCTCTAAATAGAAATAAAAATCATAAGGAGTTTTAATGTACAGTTTAAAAGCTTGAAGAAAATTTAAAAAATCTTCTTTTCTATATTTAGATTTTTCAACAATGTTTCTACATATAAGCAATAATTCATTGGCATCAATAAATGTGATGTTTTTAGAGTCAATACTTTTTTTTAGAATATCAAAAGTTTTGTCAAATGCCAATTTTGAATATTCTTGATTTTTAGTTTTATTCCAAAGGATAATAAGGTATCTTATTGTAATGTAAGGGTTTTGAGTATTTTCAATCCTTTCTTTTATATAATCTGTTTCATAATTAGAGAATAATTCATCAAAGACAATTTCTGGACTAAAAAATCTACTTATAAGTTTGCCTTTATTGAACATTAGTGAAAGAATTTTTCTTTCAATTTTAATAAGTTCTATCTCTTCATCATTTAATCTCTCATCAAACTTAATTTCAAGAACATAATCAGTGTCTTTTGTATTAATATCCTTAGTAAGTTCAAGTTTTTGGTACAGTTCTTTTAGGTTAGCTTTTTCCATCATTTTTTAAATTGATCATCTAAAGTAAATAATTGCATGCTTCCAAGTTCATTAGAGTTATATTCCTTTTTACCTTCTTCGATATTAATGAATAGAGAAGTATATATTATTGCAGCTCTAATTGTTTTCATTAGTTTAAATGTTTTATCTATGAAATCATTTCTGTCTATAACATATGTAAAATTATCTTTTGGGGTTCTTGAGTTTTCAAATTCGACAATTTTAAATGATTTATGTTCTATAAAATTTCTAATTGTAGATAGCTCTTTAGCTTCTGGTTCTAAAAATGAATGTAAATCTTCTTTTTCAAAAAAATCTTTGTAAAGCCAAAACAATCCTCTTAATGCCCAATTTTGACTTTCCATGATTATTGGATTTGGTTTTCCTTTCACATACCATATTTTTCTATAATTTACTTCTCTAGATTCAAAACCTAATTTTAAATAAGTATTTATTAAATAGGCAATTTTGTCCAAAATGGAATAAAATGTTCTAAATGCTATTTTACTTTTTTCAAGATTATAGGAATATGTTGAATAATCAAGAATGTCTATGATAGCATTTTCTCTATCAGAGAAATGAGGTTCTTGATTAGTAATAGAATCATAAAATAAATATCTTGCAGAGCAAAACTCTTGCTTAATTTGATTAAAAAACGAATGATAATTATAAATCTCTAAATCTGCTTTTTTTACAATAATTGTTGGGAGACACAATATATCTTGTGCAACAATGTCATCATTTATGATATCATTTAGTGGATTTAAGAATAATCTATTATTAATACACCATTTCCTATATTTTTTTTCTTCTAAACTTTCTCCTAAAGAATAATTGTCAAAAATATTTTCAGAATTCAAAAATGTATTATCTACTTTTTCTTCTATCCAAGAAACAATTTGTGAAAACGACATTTTAGCTTCAGGATAAATATCATTTGACATTATTGCTTTCTTTAAGTAATTATATGATTCTTTTAAGAAGTAAGCTTTGTGAGAATCATCATAGAGAACTTGTGCATAATGAAATAATCCAAACCCAAGATTTCCTATTGCCATTGGAAAATCTTTTTTAATACTTAATACTTTTTGCCAAGCATCTATTGCTTCTGAAAATCTTCCTAAATGGCTTAAATCATTACCTAAATTTGTCAATACTTCACATTTTCTAGAGACGTTTTTTGTATCTTTAGAATGAAGTAGAGCTTTTCTGCAATTTAGAATTTCTTGAACTAATTCTTCAGTTTCAAATTCCCAAAACTCTGGACTATTTAGATTTTGAATCATCATTTTTTTATAAGACCAAGCATTAGACAAATTGTAATAAAATGTCATTTTATCATCATCTGTAAAGTTATCTAAATTAACCATTGATGAAATTTTAATCCCTTTTTCTAAATCTTTAAGTGTATTTAATTCTCTTGAGTATTCATATATAGAACCCAAGATTAGATTAATTTCATTTGGCGTATTTTCATTTATATTATCTAACTCTAAAAAAGCTTTTAACTGATTTTGCATAATGATTAAATTTAGTCAAAATTACATTAGATCTACGCAAAGTATTTGCATACTTTTTATTATAAAAAATTTTTTTAAAAAAAATTAAGCTTTAGTTCTCTTTTGTTCCCCCCTATAAAAACCCCCACCCATCCTTGGGAATAGAAAACATCCCCCCACCAGTAATGATATAAACAAAAAATTCGCAGGTAGTAATACAATCAAGGTGATAGCTGATGTATTATTGCTCACAATTCTTTTGTTCCTGGTGTTTTTATCTAACTCAAAAATCAAAACAATGGTAACAATTATCAACTACAAACAAAGACAAAAAGAAGATGGTTCTACATTCTATGTACTAGAAGTTCAAGGAGGTATTGAAATGGTTATGAGCCAGACTACAAATCAATTCTATGCTACATCCAAAAAGGCTTCAATCACATCAACATTTGATGAACTTACTTGTCAAGCTCTGATAGGTACTCAGATGCAAGGAAGTATCATTAAGCAGGAATGTGAACCCTATGAATATACTGTTAAGGACACAGGAGAAATGATTATTCTCCATCACAGGTTTTTGTGTACTCTGCACAGGAACCAGGAAAGGAAAATACTGTTAATAAACAGGTAGTTAATAGCTTTGCTACTGATATGGAGTCTTTCTCTAAGAATGGAAAGCATGTAGAGTTTGTTTAATCTCAAATCATAGAATATCCAAATTTTACTGTAAAATCATATATAGATTTCAGTAAAGTTTGGATTTTTTTATAAAATATTACAATACAATGGAAATATTAGTCAGTTATAACACTAATAATCAAAGTAGAATAAGAATAACAAATCATAAAGAAGCCTATGAGTTAATTATTAAGAATTGGAATCTTAATATTATTGAATTTCAGGAAGAATGTAAGGTAATTTTAATGAATAAAGGAAACTATGTTTTAGGAATTTATGATGTTTCAAAAGGAGGTATAGATAGTTCAGTAGTTGATATAAGAATTATTTTAGCTGTAGCTCTTAAATGCAATGCTACTCAACTGATATTGGTACATAATCATCCAGGTGGAAATCTTAATCCAAGTAGTTCAGACATAAATATTACAGAAAAATTAAAGAAAGCATGTGAGCTATTGAACTTGTCTTTATTAGATCATTTGATTATTACAAAACATCACTACTATAGTCTCAATGATGAAAACAAGTTTTTATAATAATTATGTATATACTGCCTTACCAAGTTACCTATAAATTTCTATTTAGTTTTGATTTGAAAATAACAACAGATAGGTATTAATAGCTAATTTATACTTCAAAATTAAGAAGCTCAAAGACTTCAACTTCTAACTTTTGAGCAATAATATATAATGTATAAGCTGTAGGGTTAGTATTTCCAGCTTCAAGTCTGCTCATATTAGACTTTTCAAAGTTACAGAATGCAGCAAGCTCAACTTGTGATATTTTCTTTTCTTCACGAAGTTGTCTTATTCTTTTACCAATAGCAATCTGAAACTCTTTTTTATCCACTCTTTTATATTAATAGCCAAAAGTGGTCATAAATGATAATTTTAGGTTATCATTATTGATAACTTTAATATATTTGTTAAATTTTAAAAACTTACATTTTATGAGAAAATTAATTTTATTACTTATTGCACTATTAACACTAACAATATCTTGTAGTAATAATGATGACAATAACAATGATAATTCTACCTTGGTAAAGCTTGATAATACTGCATGGTCAGGAGTATTCTCTTCTACTGAAATTAAAATCATGACCAATAACACCATAAATTGGGATAATGAGAAGGTACAAGTTCAATTTAAAGAAAACAACAGTTTTAAGCTGTATGGATATGGAAAGAACTCACAGAATCAATGGATTATTAATAGTGGACCATATAATGGGACTTACACTTATTCATCTACTGGTACAATAAAGCTTAACTATGAATCTGGAGCTACTTTTAATCCCCTAAATAGTGGCACAATTTCAGGTTCTGTAATGACATTGAAAGTAGGAGATAACCAGTTTAAATTTAACCAGGAATAAAATATATGTCTACTTTATTATTTATCATCTCAACTGTTTTATTTCAGCTACCATTTGCAACTTATCAAGACACAATTAGAAGATTTAAAAGAATGCAGAAGTATAATCCAGATAAGGCTTTTAATTATGAACTTGAAAATGGCAAATTAAGTGAAAATACATTACTTCTTTTCCTGGTATTTTTCAGTGGATTTATAATTGCATTATTCCCTTTATATAAGGGTATTAACTTGCATTGGTTGATACTTATTATAAGCAATATTATCTGCCTGTATTTAGTAACACCTTTTATTGCATTTAGATTATATCCTTCTGAATTAATTTATGATAGAAAGATATTGCTCACTAAAACAGTTATGTACGTTGTTTTTGGAGTTATTTTTTATGTTGTAGGAAATAGCCTTAAATAGATTAATACTTATGGGATCCTATCATGAGTTAAGAGTAATTATAACTAATATTTAGCCACCATAAATAAGGTGGTTTTTTTATACCTGTAAACCAAATGAAAAATGAGATACATAAGCATCTGAAATTTAGGATTGGTGAAGAACAATGTAAACATGAGTTTAAGCTTTTTTATAAAGAAGAATACTGTTGTAAAAAGTATTGCTATGATGTATATGAGTTTGACAAGGTAGATAGTGAGCAATTATTTGACTTGAAAGTTGAAAAGATAATGCTGTATTATAATGCTGATGTATTGACTAAAATAGACTACTATTTCAAACCTTATTTACATACTAAATTAAAAGTATGGATAGAGCAGTTTATAGGTGTTGCCTATGAGCAGAAGCTCATTAACAATACATACTATTGTTCCTGGTATATTGGAAAGTATTATCTAATATTGAGAAAACTAGAAAAGGAAAAGAGAATTGTATTAAGTTATCAAAAAAGGAAAAAGCTATAATAATGTTACAGGTTCATCACTATTAACATTCTGGCTATAATCAATATTCTCAAATTCTTTCTCTATTATGTTAGTACTTTTCTGTTCTTTGATATAATTTGAAATTGAGGACTTACCTATATTATACCCTTGACTTTTTAGCTCTGTCTCTATCTGTCTTAAAGATTTGCCTTCTTTATGTAGCTTTTGAATAATAGGTAACATCAAATCTTTTTTAGGATTAGTATATGCAAAAGAAGCAATAGAATCACTTAGTACTTCCTTACCAGTGTCAAAAAACAATAGAGTGTCTTCATCAAAAGAAAGGATTTTAGAGTACTTTTTAAGTTTAGAAGAGATATAGTTACCTTTAGTAATAGTTAAAGTTCTTAGGTTTTCATCATTTGGAAATGGTTTTAGTTCAAGAACTACTCTCATTTTGGCTTCAAATGCTTGTGAGCCTAATACGTTGTCTTTGGAAGCAGAAAATTTACTGGCTTTCTTACCTGTATGATGGAGAAAGAGAATTAGACAATTGTAAGTTTTGGCTATTTTACTAAACTGATTTAAAAACTCCCTAACCTTTGTACTGGAATTAATATCACCACTAAAAATATCAGTAAAAGCATCAACTATGATTAAGTCTGTTGGATTACTTTTCAAGTCCTTTTCTAATACATTGAAAATATTATTAGGATTTGTTAGATTAGTGTCTACTTCAAAAATAAACCTTAGATGATTTAATAGATTAATATCTTTATTGGTATCTTTAATAATCTTTGAAATAGGTTTCTTAATTGAAATACTAGTAGAAGTTGGGTCATCTTCTGTACTGATGAAAATTACATTTTGATGCTGAGGAAAAAGCTTATATCCAATGAACTTGTCTAAACCTAATGAGACAGATATTGCTAATTGTCTTAATAGAGTACTTTTGCCAGTGTCAGAAGAACCAACTAAAGAAGCAAGTCCTATTTTAGGAAACAAAGGGTCTATTAGTTTGGGAAGTTCTTCATGCTCAAAATTGAATAGATTTAAAGCAGAGTAACTATTATTTTCAGTCATAATTTACATATAGAATTAATACACTATAATTACATTAGGATATATATGTCCAATGTCCATTTTATTATAGGTTGGACAAATATAAGAAAAAGGCATACTTATAGGCATACTTTAATTATTAATAAGTTAGTAATTAATCTGTATTGTGAATTTAATCAGTTGGTTAGAGCACCTGACTCATAATCAGGTGGGTCCCTGGTTCGAGCCCAGGTGGGACCACGGTTTTGAAGATAGATAATTCTTCGAAAATTTTAAAAAACCCTATTTTTAGGGGTTTTTTATGTTTTTAAGTTATTATTTGTAGACAAAAATAGTCATCGTTCCCAAGATGACTTTCCCCTATCGTTTCCCCCTCAGATTAAACAGCAGTAGTTTCAAAAGATACTATTACCTGATTCTGGTATAATATGACCTACAGTCAATTTAGGCTGAAAATAAAAGTAAAAACATAAAATATTGATTATTAGCAAATTAAATTTTAATATTTGAAATATTATACCTAATTAGCTGATTTTTCTTCTTCAAAATCTCTATTATAGTTATTGAGAATATAAACAAACAAATATTTTCGTTATGAATAACTATTCAATCAAAATTGTCAGAAGAATTAAAAGTATTACACCAAATGTTTTTTTCGAGGAATTGTTGCCTCAGATGAAGAAGGAAAAACAATCAAAGTTTAAAAAAGAATACAGAGACTTTTATAATGATTATGAGCGAAAATTCAGACATGGTTTCAAGGAAGAATTTCGAGCTAAATTAGACGAGAAAATTGAGTCATTACTCAGAAGCTCTTAGTATAAAGAGTAATATAATACCTAAATTAAGTATAAATATATATAGGGTAAGGGTATAAGGAAGCAAGGAAAATTTCTTGTTTAATTAAATAAAATAATATTAGACTGTCGTGTAAAGAATAAGATAGAGAATTTGCAATAGCTCATTAAGCGGTTTGCTTTACAAGCTGTGTTAAAATTAATAAACACGAGGAGGTTAATTAATAAGGCAAATTTCGATGTTCTTTTTCCGGTAATATATTTTCCTATTATTATGCTTAAAAGAGAATTTTTACCCTTTAAATATTGATGATAAAATTTGCTAAATGCCCATTAAGCATTAAAATAAAAAAAGTAATATTATTAAATTTCATAAATATACATTCTGTATTATAAATAAGTAAGGGAATGCTTGCACATTCCCTTTACCAATCATTACTTTTTAGGGCAACTTTTGGGTTTACTTCTGTAAAAGTATTTTCTTCCATCTTTCGTAGGTTGATGAACTTTTACAAATTTGTTTGGTTTACTATTCGTAGCCATTTCAAATTGTATTTTTGATTAAACAATATGACAACTTTAGCTGTGTCATCTCTCAGCCATTTCAGATGTCTGATGATAACATGATTAATAAACCATTGCAATTATACAACTTATATTGTAAATTATGGTAAAAACAAATATAATTATAGAAAATAAATACCCACTGATTTAAAAGATTGTATATATTTGTCAAAATGAGTACGAGAGTAGAAAATATTAACAGCGAGATAATTGAATGGGCTATTATGAGAAATGGTAATAGCTTAGATGAATTTTTCATAAAAAATCCGGAAGTCAGAATGTGGATCGAAGGAGAGAAATATCCTACTGTTAAACAACTCGAAAAATTTACTCATAAAGTGCATGTTCCTTTTGGTTATATGTTTTTACCTAATCCTCCTGAAGAAACAGTTCCATTACCTTTTTTTAGGACACTAAATGAAGGAGGTGATAATACTATAAGTTTAAATGTTTTTCATACTGTTCAAATAATCCAAGAAAGGCAAAATTGGCTAACAGAATATTTAGATGATTTAGAGCTTCCTGATTTAGATTTTGTTGGCAAATTTAATGTACATGATGATTATAGAGAAATTGTTCATGACATAAAAAGTACTTTAGGACTAGCTGATGATTGGGCATCGTATCATAAGAACTGGGAAGATTGTTTAGAATTTCTAACAAATAAAATCGAAGAGTTAGGAATTATCGTAACATTTAATGGTATTGTTGGTTTAAATACTCATAGACCTCTTGCTGTAAAAGAATGTAGAGGTTTCGTTTTGGTAGATAGAAAAGCACCGTTTTTATTCATTAATTCTGCTGACGCAAAATCGGCACAGATGTTTACTTTGATACATGAATTAGCTCATGTTTGGTTGGGAGAAAGTGCTGGATTTGATAATCAAAACCTTCTACCTGCTGATCATCCACTAGAGATTTTGTGTGATAAAATTGCAGCAGAATTTTTAGTCCCAGAAACTATTTTTAAAGTATTTTGGCATAAGAATAAAGATTTAAGATCTTTAAGTAATAGATTTAAAGTTAGTCAAATAGTTATTGCTAGGAGGGCATTGGATTTAAAGCTAATTTCAAGAAAAGATTTTTTAGATTTCTATAATATACAAATGCAGGAGTTTAGAAATTACAGAGAAAAATTAAAAGATTCAGATGGAGGAAACTTTTATGCTACTGCTAAAAAAAGAGTGAGTTTGAGATTTGCTTCGTTTGTAGAATATGCTTTGAAGCAGAATAAACTCTTATATAGAGATGCATATAAATTGACTAGTTTGAAAGGGGATACCTATAATAGATTTGTAAACGAATATTTGTATAAGTGAAAAAATATTTATTAGATAGTAACATTTTAATTCAGGCTCATCGAATGCATTATCCATTTGATGTGTTTCCATCATTTTGGAGTAAACTAATAAATTTATCTGAAAACAATTTTATTCTAAGTATTGATAAAGTAAAGAAGGAGATATGTGAAATTTCAAATCCAGATAATTTATCAAATTGGTGTATGAATGATATTCATGATACATTTTTTGTTGATACGAGTTCTTGTGTTGATGCATATTCTCAAATAGCTATTTGGGCTAACGCAAATACACAATATACCCAAAATGCGAAAGATGAGTTTTTACAAACTGATTTAGCTGATCCATGGCTAATAGCTTATGCATTGAAGAATAATTGTAAAATTGTTACTTATGAGAATAGTGATCCATACGCTAAAAGAAAAATAAAAATTCCAGAGCCTTGTAATCATTTTGGAGTTGAGTTTACAACTCCAATTCAAATGATGAGAGAATTAGGTGATACATTTTAATTAATCTAATGTTATTTAATATACAACATTAGTAAAGATGTAGCGTTTATAGTTTTCCATAGTTTTAATATAGGTATTCATTAAAGTTTAAATTTATTATTTACATGGTTTAAAGAAAATATTTCCCCTATAATTTCCCCTTTGTAAATACAATTGCTTGAAATATCAATAAATAAAGGGAAAAATAAAAAATATTCGGGCCCAGGTGGGACCACTACAAAAACTCGACAAGCCCCTATGTATGGGGCTTTTTTATTTCCAAAAATCACAACGCTGAAATATACGCTTAAACTTCTCCGCAAAAGCTTTGCTGGATTGACTGAACCTTCAAAACAATTCCGCTAACATTTATGATGATTTTTATATTACTCTTGAAGGCTTCACAGGATAAAAACAATACTTCAATTACTTTACGTTTAGTTGATGTAGATTGCTCAGAGAGGGGACAGTCTTTTGGGAAAAATCATTAAAGCAGTTCCTGGATGGTGATATTTTAAATTCTCTGATAATACAAAGTTAGAAAGTTACAGGAAATTGTAGAAATACAAAATTGGATTTTGGTTCTGATGCAAAAGTTGTAAGCCCTTGGGAATAGAGAAAACAGAAAAGTCTAAAGCTAAATTCTGATAATTCAACATAAAAAATCCCTTAATGGTGATTAATTTTCTATATTTGACTTAGATTTATTAAAATAATCATCAACAATAAATATGGCAATTGATCTGTATAAGGCAACAACTAAATCTTTAGTAGGAAATAAAGCATTTAATTTAATGAAAGTCGCTAAGGCGGGAATTGCTGTTCCACCAGGATTTGTCGTTAATAGTGCTGAAAATCTTTCAGATAAAAAACTTATAAAATTGTATGATAAATTTATATCTCATGGAAAAGCTTCAGTTAGGTCAAGCTCTGATAAAGAAGATGGAGAAAAGAAATCAGCAGCAGGTATTTATAAAACATTGCTAGATGTTTCTTCTGCTGAAATAGGGATATCTCTTCAGGCAGTAAGAGAATATTCTAGAAAAAGTAAAAATATCCCCGTGATTGTACAAAAGCAGATTGATCCAAAGATGTCTGGAGTGGCTTTTTCAATAAATCCAGTTAATGGAGACAATGATATTTACATTGAATATAACAAAGGACGATGCGAGAATATAGTGTCTGGAAGCATCATCCCCAAAACGGTTTCCTTAAAAAAGAAATCTTACGAAGATAATGGAGACATCCCTTTAACATTGTATGAATACATAATTCGTCTTGAGATGATTTTTAAAGAGCCAGTGGATATTGAGTGGTGTATAGACCATGACGAAAAAGTATGGATATTACAGTGCAGAGCTATAACTGTGATCCCATCTGATTCTTTTCGATATGCATGGTCAACACACGAACCACTTTGGGCAATGGAGCAGGCTTTTAAAACAAGATGTGAAGATGAGGAAAATGAGAGTAGTGAACTTTATCTTCATAGGGAAATTATTTATAGCAGAGATTCAAGCGGAGCGTTTGATTGCTACATTGGGTTGAATGACCACATTTCAGCATTAAAATATTCAATGAAAGTACTTTCTAAACAATATGATGATATTGATCCCATTGAATGTATTGAACGTCCAAAATCATTTTCAAAAGATACTGCTATTGATTATTTCAAACTGCTATCATCACATTACTGCAAATATATCCGGTATTATATGCGTTCAGAACCTATTGTAACTGATATCATTGAAAGGAAGTTGTTATTAAGGTGGTCTCATAATGAAATTGCAGAACTGTTATCAGCTGGTAACGATGACTTAATGTTTCGTGAGCAAGAAGACTTTTCATCTTTAAATGACAATAGTGATTGCAGTATACTTAACCACATAAATAAATACCCTTACCTTGCTATTAACTACAAAACTAAAAAAGAAATGATAGAAGGAGTGAGAGGACAGTATAAAATAAAGGATAAGAATAAGAATAAGAATAAGAAGGATAATTTTCAATTGAATCTGGATAGTGATTTAATTTTTTTAAAAAAATTGTCAATTGAAAGAATGAATGTAAAGAAAGGTTGGGCTGGAGTTTATTTTTACATGTTGGAACTAATGGAGTGGATTTATGAAAACTACAATGTATCTCAGAGTGATTTATATCAATATTACCTTACTGATGACATCGTGGCATTAATCAAAAACAATATTAAGCTGTCACAGGCAGAGAAAAATAAAAGGAACCTCGGTGTGTTAATGAAAAGAAAGAAAAATAAACAAATGACACCGCGCATTTACTTTGGTAAATCATTTGAGAGTAACTATTCACCCACACCATTATTAAACAGCATCCTTTTTGGAATACCATCTCTAAACAGAAATGTTCATGGTATTGTGAAGGTAATTAATTATAAATCAATAGTGGATCCTCAGGATTACATTGATAAAATAATTGTCACGGAAATGACGCAACCTAATATGGTAGCCCTGTTCAGAAAATGCAAAGGGATCATTACAGATGAAGGAGGGATATTGTCACACGTTTGTATACTATCAAGAGAATATAATATTCCTTGTATTGTCGGAACATCAAATTCGACTAAGATTCTCCAAGATGGGGATGAAATTATCATGTGGGCGGATGGCCATATTTCTTATGAATAGACCCCTGAATTCATAGAGTCAGAGCAGCGATTGAAAAAATGGGTAATGCTTGTAAGACGGAACCCTATCCAATTCAATATGGCATAGAAGCAGATAAAGTAAAGCCATTATTTATATTTTGTGAAACTATTTCTAATTACTTATCAAAAGATATTTATATTTTTTGTGAAGTGACAAATAATTATTCTCTATTTTATAATTCAAATAGTAATGTTTGAAAACAGAGATAATGAACTAAAAAGAAATGCTGCAATTTGAACATCAAGAGTATTTATTGGATTTAGGGTGAAGACTGATCAGTAAAAATAAAGCTACTATCTTTTTTGAGACAAGAAGCGTATACTTCTTTATTATATCACTTTAATATTTCACAAAGCAGAGGTCTAAAAAGGCACTTTCTTTGGCTTTCGGTGTATTAGCAAGTCCACAAGGCATTTTTGAAATATACTTATTCAGTATTTCCGTAACTTTGTTATACAGTTGATATTTAAGAATTTTAAATCCATAAAAAACAATACGATGTCTATCACCAACGAATCTGAATTAGCCGGAATGCAAAAAATAAGTGAAGCAGTTGCTTATACTTTGAGGGAAATGACTCAATATGCCCGTCCGGGTATGACAACGAAAGAGCTTGACGAATATGGTGGAAAAATACTCGCTGATTTCGGAGCGAAATCAGCACCCTATCTGACCTATGGATTTCCCGGGTGGACCTGCATTAGTGTAGATAACGAATTCTGTCATGGTATTCCTACGGATAACAGGATTCTGAAAGAAGGAGATCTGATCAATATAGATGTATCAGCCGAGCTCGATGGATATTGGGCAGACAATGGAGGTTCTTTTGTAATTGGAAAAGACATCAATCAACACCAAAAACTGGTAGATGCTTCAAAGGAAATCCTGGAAAAAGCAATCAGTAACATCAGAGGTGGTGTAAAAATAGCGGATATCGGTTTCTTAATGGAAAATGAGGCAAAAAAAAGAGGCTATAAAGTGATTAAGAATCTTGGTGGCCATGGAGTAGGAAGAAGTCTGCACGAAGAACCTGATGAGTTGCTGAATTATAAAAACCGCTTTGATACAAGACGCTTTAAAAAGAATTCCGTTGTAGCCATTGAAACATTTATTTCAACATCCTCAAATCTGGCAGTAGAGCTTAAAGACGGCTGGACTATGGTAGGAAATAAAGGTGGCTACATGGCCCAGCACGAACATACCATTGTTGTAACAGACGGAAAACCTGTTATCTTAACAGAAATGAATGGTATATTGAATTGATAATATATTGTGTCGGCTTAACAATCTACAATTGACAAAAACATTTACATTTTTGTAAGTGTTTTTTTATTTACATTAATTGTATTAAATTTAAAAAGCTAACCTCAAAAAACACATTTATGAAAACTTTTGATGAAGATTTTAATGACTTCAGACAAACCTGTACATTTGAAAAATTATTTCTTAAAGAAACATTTTCACCGAGAAAAAAAGATCAGCTATTATTAATTCCCTTCGTTTTTGCTATAGCAGGCTGTATTTTACTGTATTTTAATTGCTGGATATGGGGAATTCTGTTGGCAATACCCGGCTTTTTAATCTTATTTTATTATATCATCCTTGTACAAACCAAACAAGCTAAGAGAGAATTAAAGAAGAATAATTTACCTTTCTCTACGTCATTTTATAAATGGAAAGTTCCTGTGCATGATGGAATGAGAATCAGGGAAGTGGCCAAACTTTATAAGGATACCAGCGATGATGTTATTGTAAAAAGAATCAATATGGCGAAGGAAAAAATCAAAACTGACAAAAGTGAAATATTTATAGACATTCAAAACATTATAAGCTTTTTTGGAAAAAATTTCATAACCCTTTTTCTAGGTTTTTTCATGGGATTGTATAGTAAATCTGACCTTTCTGATGAAAATTTTGAAGCGTTAATGTCAGCCGTTAAGTTATTGTTTTTCTACGGCTTAATAGTAGCTCTGATGTGGGTGTTTTTTATTAAAAAGAACTTCACGGATATGAATAAGAATAAGAATGAGCAGTATTCCGATTATATTTTCGTATTGGAAAATGTATTGCTGCTGAGAATGTAAGGATGTATCAGATTCTTCATTTGAAGGTATTGAACACCCGATTAATGGCCATGTCTTATTTTCAATTTTGTAGCAAAGAGCTCCTGTGTAATGCTGCTGCTATTTTTTATTTGTATTATTTTGATGTTTATAGATAGTGATACTACCAAGGTTCTATTTAATGAAACAGATCCGGGCTTTTCCTATTACACAAAAAATAGAAGGGCTTTGAGAGCGAAATTTATTGAAGGAATTGCGTACTTCAGGCCGGATTTGAAAATAGACCCTTTTGTATTTGAAGAACTCTCTATACATCCGGAAAAGTTTACATTGGATGTGAAAAGGTATATGAAACATATCCTCCAATATGCGGTTATGGCGGGCATCTTCTTATTCGTATGCTTGATGCTCATGTTGGCTATAGTAAAAACCTGATAAAAATAAACTGTAAATATCTTCGCTTTCCTGAGATAAAGAAGAATATTTCTCAAAAAATTTTTAATTTGGTTTAAAATTAATTGAAAAAACAGATGGTGGAAAACTTTATTTATTACCTGGGATTGGTTCTGGTCATTATTGGGGCTATTATGCTGGCCAATCGTTTAAAAGTAGCGTATCCTATTATATTGGTTATTGCAGGGCTGCTGATCAGTTTTATCCCCGGACTGCCGGTTATTAAAATTGACCCCGAGCTGATATTCATTATTTTTCTGCCTCCGCTTTTATATGAAGCTGCCTTTGCCGTATCCTGGAAGGAAATATGGAAGCTAAGGAGAATCATTACCAGTTTTGCTTTCATTGTGGTATTTCTTACGGCAATATCGGTAGCATTTGTTGCCAATTCATACATTCCCGGATTTTCACTTGCATTAGGCTTTGTATTAGGAGGAATAGTATCACCACCGGATGCAGTAAGTGCAGGAGCTATTTTAAAATTCGTAAAAGTTCCTAAAAATGTTTCTACTGTCTTGGAGGGGGAAAGTTTATTCAATGATGCTTCCTCACTGATTATTTTCAGATTTGCAATGGTGGCCGTAGCTACAGGGCAGTTTGTATGGCAGGAAGCAGCTTTGAGCTTTGGCTGGATGGTATTCGGCGGGCTGGGAATAGGCGTGATGTTGGCTTATATTTTCCTGAAAATTGAAAAAATATTTCCTACAGATGTCAATATGGATGCCATTCTCAGTCTGGTAGCGCCTTATGTTATGTATATTGCGGCAGAAGAAGTTCATGCTTCCGGAGTGCTGGCAGTTGTAAGCGGAGGTTTATTTCTTTCCGTAAGGAGACATGAAATTTTCCGCACCTCAGAATCGAGGTTAAGAGGCTCTAATGTCTGGGAAAGCTTTGTATTTCTGATCAATGGAATTGTATTTTTGCTGATCGGATTAGATCTGCCGGAAATTATGATAGGATTGGATAAAGAGGGAATCGGCTTATCTGAAGCGGTAGGCTATGGGTTGTTGGTAACCGCAGTGCTGGTCATAGTCCGTTTCCTGGCTTCCTTCGGAGCTGTTCTTATCACTCTGATTATGCGGAATTTTATTAACGTGGCAGACAGGGATCCGGGGATGAAAGCACCGGTACTGATGAGTTGGACCGGAATGCGTGGGGTGGTTTCCTTAGCTGCAGCATTATCCATTCCTGTTGTGATGGAAAACGGACAGCCATTCCCACATCGGGATTTTATTCTCTTTATCACTTTTATTGTGATTCTTGCTACTCTGATTATTCAGGGACTCACATTACCGGCACTGATCAGGAAACTCAATCTATCCGATACCAATGGAGGATATATGTCTGAAGAAGAATCGGAATATTTTCTGCGGAAGGAAATGCGCCGCATAGCCTTGAAATACCTGAATGAAAATTACAAAGATAGGCGAAATGAAAATGAATATTTCAACAGGCTGATGGACCGGTGGGAACAGGAAGATAAAGAAAACTCTGTGCACAAGCTTTCAGATGAGGCTAAAGAAATCTATTTCGAAACCCTTGAACAACAACGGATCTGGCTCCGGGAAGAAAACAGACGCAACCCGAATATTGATGAAGAATACATAAGACATTATTTAACAAGACTGGACCTTGAAGAAGAAAGGCTCAGAATGTAAAAATAAATGGAATGAAAAATTTAAAAAAACAGTTCGGGCAGTTTCCCGATGAAAAAAGAAAAGAATATTTTAATACACTTCCCAATTATCTGAACGGGAGATTTCAGAATATATTGACAACACCTCCTCTATTGGAAGGAGAAAGTATGACAAAAGTACTGCTTCATACCCTGTGTAAGGTGGAAAATACATCACCTAAAAAGGCACTTCCGTTTGTAATAACAGATCTGAAAAACCTTCAGCCTGACGAAAATGTTTTGGTTTGGTTCGGGCACAGCTCGTATTTTATACAGGCAGATGGCAAAAAATTCCTGATAGATCCCGTTTTCAGTGGGAACGCTTCCCCGATGCCGGGTTCCGTAAAAGCTTTCCAGGGAGCCGATTACTATAAGCCGGAACATATGCCGGATATAGATTTTCTGCTTATTTCACATGACCACTGGGATCATCTTGATTATAAAACCGTTCAGGAAATAAAAGATAAGGTCGGTAAAGTTATCTGTGGCTTAGGTACCGGCCAGCATTTTGAATACTGGGGTTGGGATTTTGACAAAATCATTGAAAAAAACTGGTGGGAAAGTATAGATCTTGCAGAGGATTTCAGAATCACCCTTACACCGGCACGGCATTTTTCCGGCAGATTGCTGAACCGTAACATCTCACTCTGGACTTCCTTTGTTTTAAAAACTCCCACAAAAAACCTGTTTTTAGGAGGTGACAGCGGATATGGAAACCATTTTGTAGAAATTGGAAACAAGTACGGTCCTTTTGATCTTGCTGTTATGGAAAACGGACAGTATAATGAAAAGTGGCCTTATATTCATACTTTACCGGAACAGCTTATGACAGAATTACAGGAGCTTAAGGCCAAAAACTTTATTCCGGTACATCATTCAAAATTCAAACTTGCGCAGCATGTATGGTATGAGCCCCTGGAACTGGCTGCCAGATATGCCGGAGAAAACAATATTAAAATCACACTTCCAAAAATCGGAGAGAAAGTTGATCTGAACCGCCTGGACGATACTACATGGTTAAATTGGTGGGAAGAATATAGGTAAGAAAATAGTAGGCTCCGGTGTTGTATAAAAATAAAACCCGCCCATCAGGACAGGTTTCTCCTTATTATCAAAAAATTAGATTACTGAGGCTCCTTATGGTTTACCTTAGTATGAATGATGTCGTAAAATACAGCAGGATTGCTAGCATCAGGTGTAATTCTGTAAGTGAATGTCGTTTCGTTAAGCACCAGAATATCCACTACACGGGTGAAAGTTGCTGTTGTAATGGTTCTCTTTTTTCCGTCCGGCGATATGGACCATGTTCCTTCAGATCTCAAAACATCGTTCAGTCCGAAAATTTTGAAGGTTCCGTTAGCCTTAAAATAAGAATATCCTACATAACCAGCCACACTATTATTATCTAGCGCTACGTTGTTCCCGTCTTTATCTTTAGCCCCTGTAGTTTCCCATGGGGTAGAAGCCAAAGTAAGCTGTCCGTTGCTTGGCTCAGCGTGAGAAGTTCTTGTATGGATGATATCATAATAGATAGTCTGATCATTGGCATTAGGACGAATTCTGTAGGTGAATTCATTTTTATTTAAAACCAGAATCTCAACATCGCGGGTAAAGATAGTCGTTCCGTCCGGGTTTAATGACGCAATGGTTCTTGTTTTTCCCTGGGCATCTACAGACCATGTTCCCATTGATCTCAAAACATCATTCAGGTTGTAGATGGCAAAATTTCCGTTTGTCCTGAAGTAAGCAAAACCAACATATCCGGCAACACTGGCATCCGTTAACGCCACATTATTTCCATTTTTATCTTTAGCTCCCGTAGTTTCCCATGGAGTAGAAGACAAAACCTGTGAAGGAGTTTGCTGTTCTACAGTAATCTCGTCATCATGATCAGAACATGCTACGAAAGATGCAGACAGAAATGCCGCTGCCAATAAATAAGATAATTTTTTCAGTGTATTCATACATGGATTTTTAAGTCTTTGCAAACTTATCCTTAATAAATAGTATAACGTTGTATAAAATATCTCTTTTGTTGTCGAAAATATAACAAATAGGAAATGACACCGTTAAAATAATATTGACATCCGGTTACCCAAAGTCTCTTCCAGCTTTTGTACCTTTTCCAAAAACTCTATTTTTGGATATGAATAACAGAAACCGTGGAAAAAATACAGGAGATGACACTTTATTTGCTTCCGAAAAGCAAATCAGTAAACTAAAATCTGCTGTTCAGGATATGCAATACCTGCTCACGAGAGGGTATCCTGAAAAAGCTTCAGCTGAGCTGGCAGGAAACCGGTATAGATTTAAATCGCGCCAGATACAGGCTTTAAGAGGAGCTTCAGCATCAGAAATGCAGATTAAGAACCGGAAACTAAAACGGTTAGAAGCTGCAGACCTGAAAGAAAAGAACGTGTATCTTGATGGGTTCAATGTTTTGATTTTGCTGGAAAGCTTATTTTCCGGAGCTTATATTTTCGAAGGAGCAGACGGCTGTTTCCGTGATTTGTCCGGCGTTCATGGAACATATAAAAGAGTAAACCAGACAATGAGTGCAATGGATGCTGTGGCCTTATTTTTCAGAAAAAATCAGCTTAAGAAGCTGGTGTGGATCTTTGACCAGCCGGTTTCCAACAGTGGAAGAATCAAACAGCTCATTCTTGATTTTGCGGTAGAAAATAATCTTAACTGGGAAGCAGAATTACAATATAATCCGGATAAATTCCTGGCAGAAAGCTCTGAAATAATCATTTCCTCCGATGCCTGGATTCTGGATCATTGTAAAAAATGGTTTAACCTCATCGGATACCTGATCGAAGAGGAAAACCTTTCTGTGAATCTAATCAGAATGCTGTAAAATGAATGAGATTGAAAAATATATTCCTCTGATTTCAGATTCCTGGAAAGAAAAATACCAGGCTATCCTGAATAATGAATATCTAAAAAACATAGAACAGAATATCCGTAAATTTCAGGTAAACACCCTGGAATGGAATCTGCCTTATTTTAATGAAGAATTAAGAGTAAACAGAAAAGAAAGCTTTGAAAAATTCATTACTGTATTGGAAACCAACACTACTGATGAGGTAAAAGCCCAACTTTTAGAAGAAATTCCTTTTGAAGACTGGCTTATAGCACTGGGACAAAGACTGACTTCAGCAAGCATCCGGGATGAACGTGCAGTTCCGCCGCTTAAAAATATATTGGTTAAAGCCTGTGAGGAACCTTTCAATAATGAAATCACTATTGCCCAGAGAGCCTGGGAAAAACACACCGGAAGAATGGATGATGGTTTCTGGGGAGAAATCAAAGGAAATAATCAGCAGAAACAGCAAAATGTAATGGCAAAGGTTCATTATATCCTGGCTCATACAACCTGGTGGAATGTATTTTTCCATTACAAACACGGACTTGTTTTTGAAGTAAGGGAAAAAGAAGGTCATGGAATACGTTGGGGACACGGAGGTACAAAGCTGATAGGATTTCTGGAGCCATTTATTAATGAATAAAGTATATCCACATCTCTTTCTTAACTGTGCAAAAAGATTGCGTACTATGAATCTAATTTTGATGCCCGCAAAACATTAACAAATGAATACATACATTGATATTGGCATTAATCTGACCAATAAACAGTTCCATAAAGAACATGACGAAATTATCAACCGTGCCCTGGGTCATGGTGTTGAACAGATGATTCTCACAGGAACAAGTGTGAAAGGAAGTAAAGAAGCTGCCGGAATAGCAGAAGAATATCCTGATATTCTATTTTCAACAGCAGGAATTCATCCTCATGATGCTAAATCTTTTAATCAGGAGAGCATCAGTGAACTCAAAAAATTACTGAGACAGGATCAGGTAATTTCAGTAGGAGAGTGCGGGCTGGATTTCGATCGTGATTTCTCACCAAGGCCTGTACAGGAAAAATGCTATAAAGCTCAGCTGGAACTGGCAATAGAAGTTAATAAACCTCTTTTTCTCCACGAAAGATCGGCATTCAGAAGATTTAATGAGATAACGGATACGTATCTTTCAGAGTTGCCTGAGGCTGTAGTACATTGTTTTACCGGGACATTGGGAGAAGCAAAAATTTATCTGGATAAAGGATATTATTTAGGATTTACCGGAGCAATCAGTGATGAAAAGAGATTTAAACACCTGGAAGAGGTGATACGGTATGTCCTTTTGGATAGAATAATGATTGAAACAGATGCTCCATTCTTGCTACCGAAAAATATGCCCAGAATTCAGAACAGACGCAATGAACCCTCTTTTTTACCTTATGTAGCACAGACCATTGCACATCTGAAAAAAATCAGCATTTCCGAAGTAGCAGATGAAACCACAGAAACCGCCAGAAATTTTTTCAGGCTATAAAAAAGAGCTCTACCTAAATAAGTACAGCTCTTTTTTATTACAATACTGCAATGTTTTTTTTATAAACTTTTAATTGCCGATTCCAAAGCCAGTTTCATCATAGGATTCAAGGCTGTTTCTCTTTCATCAGCAGAAATTTTTTCATGTGTCGGGATAATGTCTGTAACCGTAAGAATGGTTGCAGCATTTTTTCCTAAGTGCTGTGCATTTGCAAACAATCCAAAAGCTTCCATTTCTACTGCCGGGCAGTTGTATTGGGTAGCAATAGCTGGAATAGCAGGATCTTTTCTGTAGAAAATATCACTACTATGAATATTAATCGCTTTAGCATTCAATGATAATTCTTTAGAGGTCTCATTGATGGTATTAAAGATATTCCCCTGGTGGGAAATAATTTCATCTTCAATTCCCCATGCATATTTAGCATAGGTACTTTCGCTCGCTGCATTCTCAATATTTAAAATATCAAAAAGTTTAAGATCAGTGTTATAGGCACCACAGGTTCCGATCCTGATGATGGTATCTACCTCATATTCTGTAAATAGCTCAAAAGAATAGATCCCAATACTTGGGAAACCCATTCCACTGGCTCCTACAGTGATTTCTTTACCCTTGTAAAGACCTGTATAATAAAATATACCTCTGGTCTTGCTTACCAGTTTCGCATTTTCTAAATAGTTTTCTGCAATATACTGTGCTCGAAGCGGATCCCCCGGCTGTAATACTACTTTGGCAATTTCTCCTTTTTTTGCACTGATGTGAATACTCATAATGTTATTTTGAATGGACAAAGATAATAACTTTTAGATTGTCTTTATCATTAGAGGAAGTAAAGCTACGGGTGATTTCAAATTGGCATAATGCATAAAATGGTATCAATAAGTATCTTAAATGGGATAGCAACGTATGTATTTTGAAAATACCATATTTTGTTTGCTGAAATTGCAGAATGTAAATAGAGAACAATAATCGAATAATACTGAGCAAGTATAGTGATGAAGAGCCGCTTATTTTTGCAGCATTCAATCCATTAAAAATATAAAATGAGAATAGAACATATTGCTATCTGGGTTAAAGACCTTGAAAAAATCAGAGCATTTTATGAGAAGTATTTTGGAGCTGTCTCCAATGAAAAATATCATAATCCTGTCAAAAATTTTCAATCCTATTTCTTACGTTTTGATAATGGGTGCCGGCTTGAAATCATGACCAGGCCGGATATTAAAGAAAACGAAAACACTTACGGGTCACAGCAGTTTGGATTCATCCATCTGGCATTTTCTGCTGAAAGTAAGGAGAAAGTGGATGAACTTACGGAAACTTTAAGAAAAGATGGCTACACTATAGCCGGTGAACCGCGTATTACAGGAGATGGTTACTACGAAAGTGTGATCCTGGACCCGGAAAGCAACATCATTGAAATCGTTGCCTGAAAACTCTTATCATGCTCAAACTATCATAATAAAAACGCCAAAATCGCGTATTGTAGCCTTATATACATTCATCAATTTTATCTGCGACAAAAATCCTGGCGTATTAAAACATGCTGAAGTAAAGACTCGTGCCTTTGCGGTTTTCAATTTTAACGAAGCCTTCTCATATAAATTAACGCATTCACAGCCTTACAAATCAAATTTTTACACCCACAGTATAATTTAACATCAATCTCCTCCTAAAAATTTTATTCTCAACGAAATAATTTTATTTTTGTTAGATGATGAAATCCGGATCACCATTTTTAGACACCATTTTTTTGCTCAGAAAGAATGAATGTATTACCCTTTTCTCAAGCTTGCAGGAGATTTCTGAAAAAGAGGAAATGGAAGCGGAAGAATATTTCGAAGCAGAATTTGAAAAAGAAAGGCTGGAATTTTTGTCTGACCGGATAACCTGTGATCCAAAAACAGCGGTCTGGGCAGCAAAGATTGTATATCATAGTGCCCAGCTCTATCTGATCCGGGACAATACTGAAAAGAATCTTGAAAAACTTATTCCGGAATTTAAAGGAACAAGAGGAGTTACTTCCATCATATCCGCAGACTTATCCTTAAGGTTTTTACCTCAGATTATACTGGCTTTGAATGCAATAGATCCGGAAGATAGTTTAATTAAAATGCTGGAAGATATTCTGACAGTCTTTCATTATTCCGGAGTCGGGTATGATCTTGATTTAAAATATGTAAATTGGGAAAAAGAACTGGAAGATAAAACATACCGGAAGTTATATCTGGAAAGAATCGTTGAAAAAAAAGATTACAAACTGGCGGAAATCCCGTTCATTAATAAATTGCTTATTGCAGAATTCGGAATGCATAAAGAAGCATTCTGGAGAGAATTAAAAATAACAACTGAAGACCACCAATGACTCAGAATATCATTAAACTTAATGCAGCCCTTAGCTACGTAAAAGATACTTTCGTAGGTAAAAATGATGTAGTAGACCTGCTGGGAATCTGTCTTTTGGCAAGAGAAAATGCTTTTTTATACGGACCACCGGGAACTGCAAAATCGGCTATTGTAAGAACCCTGTCAAAGACCATTAAAGACGGTAAAAACTTTGAATATTTATTGACCCGTTTCACCGAGCCCAATGAAATTTTCGGTCCTTTCGATATCCGGAAACTTAAAGAAGGAGAGCTTTTAACCAATACGGAAGGAATGATGCCCGAAGCTTCCCTGGTGTTTCTGGATGAAATCTTTAACGCCAATTCTGCCATTCTGAACTCACTTCTGATGGCTCTTAATGAGAAAATTTTTAAAAGAGGAAAAGAAACAAAACATCTGCCGGCATTAATGTTCGTAGGAGCAAGTAACGTTCTTCCCGAAGATGAAGCATTGAACGCTTTGTTTGACCGTTTTCTGATTAGAATCAATGTAGACTATGTGAATCCCGAGCTTCTGCAGCAGGTACTTTTAGCCGGAAGAAAGCTGGAAAATGAAGAACCAACCGAAGTTCCGGAAATTCATGCCAATGAGATTAAAGAGCTTCAGACTATATGCAAAACAATTGATCTCAGACCAATTTACGAAGTCTATCTCAATACGATTATGAACCTGAGAAACACGGGAATCAGTATCTCAGACCGTAGAGCGGTGAAACTGCAGAATTTAATTGCTGCAAGTGCATTGATCTGTGGAAGAAATGAAGCCGTTCTCTCTGACCTTTGGGTGTTGAAGCATATCTGGGATACCGAAGAACAAATTGAAATTCTGGAAGGAATCATCAACAGGACTATAGAAAAAGATGACCATCCTCAATCCCATCCACAAGCCATGCAAAACAAAACACCCAATCCTGAGGAAGTAATGAAAGATGTAAAGATTCTCGCGGATAAATGGAACGAAGGGACGCTGAGTTTTGAGGAACAAAATGTAATTAAAGATAAATTGAGATACCTTCAGACCCGTTGCGACTGGATCAGAAACCCGGAACAGAAACAATATATTCAGCAGGAAATTGAAAATTTATGGCAGAAAATCCTTCAAAGCATATAAAAGAATTCTGGGCCGAAATTCCTCGTACTGATGAAGAATTTTTGGGCTCAATAAGAGATTGGAAAAATATCCTCCTTGCGGTGGATGAGGATACTCTTTGGCTTAAAGGATTTACAGATGAGCAGACTGAGGCTCCGGAGATGCATCAGTTGCCCGGTTTTTTACTGTACGAGCTTCGCAATGGGCTCTTATTCAGGAAAGGCGCATTGGTTCCCAGTAAAAAAATGAGAACAGCATTGCTGTGGACGCCGATAGACAAGGCATTGCAGCTGACTTTCCCTGCTTCCAATCAAAACTATTTCGGAATCAGTGAAAAGATCACGGTTAATATAAAACAAAGTGCGGAAGAACAACCGGTAATTGCATTGCTAAGCAGCATTGTCGGAATTAAAGAAAATATGGCTGCAGTACCGGGGTTCAAATTTGAAAACATACAATGGGCCGTTGTTGGTGATAAAGCTTTGTTTATAGGGACACCATTATTAAGCTTCCCGGGAAAAGCATACTGGATGAAAGACGGACATCTCCTGCCCGCCGGCTTTGATTTTGAATTTAAGAATCTGAGCCTATTCTTGCAGCAGAAATTTAACAAAGAATCAAACGGATGGCTTTTATGGAATGAGGAAGGAGAATTTCTTTCAATAAAGAATACTGATCTCCGTCCATTGTCCTTAAGCTCTTTCCGCCTTACGGAAAAATCAAAAGAATGGAACTAAAGACGTATTTTCAAGCCTACGAAAATTACTTCTGGGAATGGAAAACCGATGAAGACGTTCCCGGAGATTCCGGATACCATGAGAATAACCTCCTATCCATACCGGGAGTAGGAGCTATTGCCTACAGACCCTATGTGATGGAGGTCCTGAAGGAGCTTCAGCCACAGGGATGGCCTCCGTTTGGTGCACTGCTGATGGTTTTATATGCAATGCAGGAAGGGTATACGGACTTTGCCGGTCCCCTGAGGAAAACTTCTGATTTATATACCATTGGAAATTTTGAGTTTAATGCTGAAAAAGAAATTGAATTTCTTGAAAAAATAAAACAGCTTCCCCCGGTCTATAAACAAAAGCAAAACAGGATTATCCTGTTGCAGACGCTTTTTAAAAATGTGCACAACAGACTATCTTCGGTCAATGCTGAAAATTATTTGAGAATTTATTATAAAAGACCACAGGAACTGGCTGTTTGTGCGGAAAAGCAACATGCCGGCCCCACTATACTAAACAGAGACCTGAATGCGTTGGATCTTAACGAAAAATTTCCTACAGTTCAATCTATTATCGATGCGATGAAAGGTCTTGTTGAAGAACCTGAACTGAACGATGAGCTGATACAGGAAGAAACAACAGCAAATCCAGACCAGGATTTTATCAGGGAACTGACAGAAGAGCCTAAAACATTTCAGGTAGGAAGTCTTATCAAGAGAATCTGGAGCGGACTTAAAATTCCCATGCGTCACCTTTCTCCGGGAGAACAGCCCATTGGTGGAATTTCGGATATGACTAACAAAGGCGATTTTAACAGGATGCTGCTCTCCGAGTTTGCCAATGAAGATGAGGTATTCATAAATCGTGTGGCTAATAATGAGGCCCTTTATATCCAAAGGGAAATCCCGCCGGAAGAGAACCTATTTGAAAGAATTATTCTGATTGATACGTCCCTTAGGAACTGGGGTACACCGAAAGTGTTGGCTTTCGCCTCTGCTATAGCAGTTATTAAACACCCAAAAGCCCATTCTGAATGTAAAGTATTTGCATTGGGACAAGCAGCCCTTCCGGTTTCTCTCAACAGGGTACAAGAGGTTATTGAAAATCTCAACCAGGTGAGTCCCGTGCTTGAGGTTTCCGAAGCTCTGGAAAAATTTTTTAATGAAGACCATCCTGAAAAAGATCTGGAAATCTTCTTTATCACCCATCAGGAAAATATTGTTGATGAGAAGGTTCAAAAAGTCATTCATCAGAACCGGGACCGGCTTAAATTTCTGGTAACCACCACATCAGATGGGGAAATTAATTTCTATAAACATCATAAAGGAGCAAGAAAACATATCCAGAAAATCAAATTACCCCTTCAGGAATTATGGGCAAATCCGCCGAAACAAAAGCTGAAGCCGGAGATTTATAACGGAAAGAAAACAGATCTTCCACAAAATTATCCGATTTTGTTCCCGGTTCCCGTTAATAAAATAGACCAGTTTCTGTACGAAGGAGAGTTTTTTATTTTGAGTTCAAAAAAACAGCTCCTAAAAACCTATCTCTCAGATAATTATTACGACCGGCATTCTTACGATTATTATAAAACCTATCATGGATGTGAAGTGTTATTTGAAGAGATCTCAATAAAGCCAAAAGGACGGTTTGCCCTGGCAAAAAACAGGCAGCAGCATTTTATTGTGTGCCAGTATCAGCCTGATAAGAAACTCATTTCAAAACTGAACATCAATACAAAAGAGTATTTTGAACAAAATGTTACAGGACTGAATATTCCGGCTTCTTATGATTTGATTTATTTTGGAAAAAGCTTTTATCTGCATGACCCCGAAAATCCTATATTGTACAAAATTAATATAGAAGGAAACATCGCTGTAGAAACAATAGCCGATAAAGATCCGGAAATTGAAAAAAATAATGCCAAGGCTGAAGCGGAAGTAGCCAAACTGCATAAAAGTGGGCTGAAGATAATCAATAATTTTAATAAAATCGGGATTAATGAGAATCATAACCTGGTCATTTCCGGAAACGAATTGAGCAATATATATGAAAATGCCCTTAATTTTTACAAAAACAGAGCCGGGATGAAAATCTTTGCAGAACAGAACAAAAATAAATTTACCTTCCCTGATGGAAGCGAAATTATTACAGATTCAAGGGGAATGCTGACATTCAGGAGTAGTAACAAAAGCATAGAAGAATTTTATATCCCTTCTACAGCCTATGGATTCCTTTGCTTGTCTACTTCCACAGAATTTGGCGGTTCAGAATATTATCTTCCTGAACATACCTTATTGAAAGTGAAAACCATGGATGAGATGTATTCACGGTTTTTAAAAGCATTTATCGGGCAGATTTTGGATTATGGAGCTTAGAATACAACCTTTTCCTAAAAATAATTATCCTAAAAAAGCGCTTTTGATTAAAGGCTCTTCACCCCTTGTATGGCTTCAGGAAATGGAAACCCTTGGAATTGATTTACACCAGGTAAAATCATACGCTGTTCCTGCCAATATCCCCAATATACTCTATGGATGCTTTCTTATTTTTAATGATCATGCACCGCAGGAAATAGGGCGGAATGCTTATTTTCAATGTATAGACAACCGGCTTTTCATTCCTGAAAATACAATATTTTATCCTAAAATTAATGCCGAAGACTGGTATCAGCTTGATGTGCCTTTTCTGGTCATGCATCCTGAATTTGGATTGGTGAAATTATCTGAGCAGGTAGATTGGCTATCACTTATCAAAGATCCCGGAAACATCAATGAAACAGTAAGAAAACCATTGAACGGAGTCAGGATCCCCAGAAAGATAGAAAGCTATACAGTTGAAATGGATGATGAGAAAATTCTGGAAGCACTACAGAAGAGGCAGACCGAAGAAGAATGGATGAAAAACCTGCCGTTTGACCTGAAAAAAGTAATGGCAGGGAATAAAAAAGAAATTGAGAAATATTTAAAATATATTGAAAAATATCCTGAGAGGGCGATTGAACTGGGCGTTCCGCTGGATATTATGGGGACATCAAGAGGAGATGGATTTGGCAAATTTACCTGGTTAGAGGGACTGTTTGGGAAAAATCCTGACGGCAAACCGGAGAGCAAAGAATCCAGGAATTTCCGCAGGGTTTTCTGGGCTGTGATTGTAGTGGCTATTCTTTTAAGAATTGTATTACCATCAGAAAAAAATAAACCTGTAGAAGAAACGGGAGCCTCTTCTGGTACTATTGTAGATAATGCTGTGAAAGCCCCGTCAGATATGATCGCTTTTCAATCCGGAATCTCTGAAATTGACCAGAAAATAGACTCAATGTATTTTGATAGGCGAAAAGCTTTATCCAATGAACTTCTGAAGGCGGGAATGGTGGAAGCCAGAGATAGCAATGAAAAAGAAAAATATAAGAAATCCGGAGGCCGGAGTGTGAATGAGATAGGTCGCGATATTGAAAAACTCAGCAGCAAAGAACAGCAAACCCGCGATTCTCTTAAAACAATTTATACCAAAAGAATTAAAAAGCATGTTGAAGGAAAAACAGAAAGTTTAAAACGAAGAATCTCCGATTCCCTGAAGCAATATACCAAAGGAAAACCTGTCAACGGGGAAGTGGTAAAATATCTTTTAAAGAAGAAAAAGGCTCTTATGGAGGATTCTTTGGGAAGACTTTATGGAACAATAGATTTTTCTGACCTTTCCCGGTCACAGGCCAGAAACTCAAAAGTGAAAGGAATTGATGCAGGAAATGGGCTGCAGGAAAAAGAGGCTCCTCTATCAGATGTTCTATACCTTGTTATACTCATGATAGCCGGAGTGGGACTTTATTCTTTTATTTTTAAACGAAAACCCCTTAATCTGGGAGGTGATAATGTTCCGGTCTGGATAAAACTGCTTTTGACCGGGATCCTTGTAGCTATGCTGGTATATTTATTTTATCCGCTGGTAAAAATGTTTGGCTACAATTGGTTTGTGTGGGTGCTTGTTATTAGTGTCATGCTGCTTCTATACCGCCTGTTCAGGGAAGATAAAACTATTTTAAATTCCGAAGATGATGAATAAACAGAAATTTATAGACAAATTCATGGCAGCCTTTGTATTGCTGGCTATGTTTAAAATCATCGGGATTGTTGCACAGCTTTTTCATGAGAGTTTCTGGAGTGTTGTAGGCACATTGGTCCTTTTCTTAATCATTGCTTTCATTATTCTTATGGTGATTGCTTCTTTAAAAGATAAAGAACAAAACGAACGGAATGCGAAAAGAAAGGCTGCTTCAGGAGGGAATTTTTATCTTGAAACTTCTTTATTTGACAGAATCCGGAGCAAATATGAAGAACTTGCCGAAAAATATATTGCTGAAAAGGATTATAAAAAAGCGGCCAGGGTATATATAAACCTGTTACAGGATTATTACAGGGGAGCAAAAACACTTGAAGAAGGAGGATTTTATAATGAAGCTGCTGTCATTTATCTTAAAAAACTTAAAAATAAATCTGATGCTGCGGTCTGTTATGAAAAAGCTAAACAATATAAAAAAGCGATAGAACTTTATAAGGAAATGGAACAAAAAGAAAAGGTGGGAGATCTTTATAAAGAAATCAATGACCTTACTAATGCCCATACCTATTATCAGATGGTAGCCAACGATTATATCAGCAATTACCAGATGGTGAAGGCTTCCCTGGTTTACCGTAAAAAAATGGAGAAAGCGGATGAAGCCCAGAAGGTATTACTTAAGGGATGGCAGGAAGATAGAGATGCATTTAATTGTCTGAACAACTACTTCGCCAACATCTTTGAAATTGAAAAGCTGGAAGCTGAAATCCGTAATTTGTACAAAGAAACGCCTTCATATAAAAAAATGATCTATCTGGATGCAATGAAATATGAATTTAAAAGAGATCCGAAACTACAATCAACTACCCGCAGCATTGCCTATGAAATCATTGCAGAAAAAGTAGGGACGCGTTCAGAAATTGTAAATGAACTCAAACATTTTAACCCCGATGATGAGGTAATCCTGAAAGATATTTCCAGGTTTAAAACCAGCCGGAATAAAATGTTTAGAAATTAAAATGGCAACATAAACATAACAAAATAACAACGGTTAAAAAGCAAAGAAACTATTTTCCATACCGGTTCCAGACATCAATATATTACCCTGTCCCGTGAAAACTGTTAATTAATCACAAAAAAAGATTTATATTTGCGCCAGAAAATTATGACAATACAAAGAGCACATATCAATGCAGAGCTATGCGAAAGCCCTTCAACAAAGGGATTATTCGGGTATGATGAGCTGATATGGAATGAGGTGAAATGTGCTGACTTTGGAAATTATTTACTGTAAACTTGTAAAAATTAATCAAAATACTGCAAAAACGCCTCGAAAAATCGAGGCGTTTTTTGTTTTTTAGGGCAGAAATTATTTAGAATGAAAAAAAATAACCATAAACATGAAAAATTTTTAATAAACAATGAAACTTTAATACAATAAAATAGAGTGATAAGCAACCCGATGAGAGACAGTCATTTAGGTATTTGAAACATCTGCAATATATTGCGGACGGTAATCTCTTATTTTAAAAATAGCTTTTAAAATATTGGTTATCAAATACTTATGTTTAAAATTTATTTGCATATTCCAAAAATTCATATTTACTTTGCAACCGAAAATTGAAAGCAACAGTTTTCAGGACTTCAAAAAATAATTTAAAAACAAACAAAAATAAAATGAAACAATTACATCACATATTCAATCAATATTCAAGACTATCCGGACAGAAGCCGGCAGGGAGTCTGTGTATTTTTGATCGTGAAATTGTGGATAAAAGGTGCTTATATACGTGGGTCAGCTAATGATCTCTTACGTTAATTAATAATAAAGCGCCTCCCGAAAAGAGGCGTTTTTTTTATGGTATTTCTAGCTTATCTGGTAAAGCATCGGTCTGTGGAACCGAAGAACAGGGTTCGATCCCCGGAGATACCCAATATATAAAAATCTCATAGCTCAAGAGGTTAGAGCACCGGTCTTTTAAACCGGGGGTTGAAAGTTCGAATCTTTCTGGGATTACAATCGGTTCCATAGCTCAACCGGATAGAGCATGGGTTTTCTAAACCCAGGGTTAGGGGCTCAAGTCCTCTCGGAATTACAAAGGTCTATTGAGGTAATGGCTAACCTGCCCGACTGTCTCTTGGGCACTGCGGGTTCGATTCTCGCATAGACCGCAAAGGTTCACGGAAAATTTCGATTCCGGCTGTCTCCCGGAAAAGAAACTGGAAGTGAACCTGAACCTGGAAAGATAACGGTGGTTGTTTACCCGCCTTGGACGCGGGAGGTCGCAAGTTCGAATCTTGCTTTCCAGACAGAAGATTTCGTAGCTCAATGATAGAATACCGGGCTGTTAAACGGGAAGTTGAAAGTCCGGATCTTTTCGGAATCGCAGATAAAATGTTAATTGTTAAGAAGAAAAAGAAAAAGTTTGCCGGGAGCAGAAGATCTTTACGCCAAACACAGAAATACAGGCAAACTTTTCTTTCTCCCAGGCAGGTTAAAGAAGAACACAACCTGATGGTTCGCCGAAGCAGAAGAGTCGGGACGGTCTGCAAAACCGTTGCGTAAGCTGAGTGGGTTTGAATCCCATAACCATCTCCACAATAGAGATTGATACCGGAAATAGGATCACTCTGATAAATATCCTTTATGAAAGAAAAAGTCTGTCGAGCGCAGAAGATCTTTAGTTAAACAAATAAGACAGGCCTTTTTCTTTTTAAAACTGGAAATGAGAAAACCAACTCAATGGTTTTCATTAAAAAAAAACGGAAGTATACCGAAGTTGAGGAATCGGGGCAAACCCAAGGAACGAATTGAATTCCTTAAAAAAATGAAAAGATACGGGATTAAAAATCTGTGCTGGCAGTTGAGCAGGTTCGAATCCTGCTACTTCCACCCAACCACTGATAATGTAATGGCAGCATGCAGGAAATGTACTCTTGTCGTTCAGGTTCGATTCCTGGTCAGTGGGTATATTGCTCTATTCGTCTAATGGTGAGGACGCCTGCATTTCGGGCAGAAAATAAGGGTTCGATTCCCTTATAGAGTACGGATGTGAATGAACCGGTCAGCTTTGAATTAAATAATACCATGAAAGTTAAGATTGAGAATGGCCGGTTACCATTTACAAAATAAGAAAAGAGAAAAGTTTGTCAAGCGCAGAAGATCTTTACAAATACTGGCAGACATCGTTTATAATAGTATAGGCAAACTTTCTCCGATCTTGACTTCTTCAGTGATGAGCACATATAATCATACAAACGGGAAATTACACTTCCTGTGGCTCATCATTTAAAACAATCTGCGGGAATGGTGGAATGGCAGACACACTTGATTTAGGATCAGGCTTTTGGGGGTTCAAGTCCCTCTTTCCGTACTAAAATGTATAAAACCCCGGAAGAGTGGTGTAGCAGGTCTGCACGTTAGTCTGAAAAACTAAAGGTATAGGTTCGATTCCTGTCTGTTCCGCAAAACAGAGATAATAAGTAATGGGGTAATCGCCCATCATTGATCATCTGTCAATTATAATTTGATTCATAGTGTAATGGGAAGCACACAAGACTTTGGCTCTTGTAGTTTAGGTTCGGATCCTAATGAATCAACAATAGAAATTAGAAATGGGAAGCCGGAAACAACTACTGGCAGATCATTTATCACCCATCATTTTATCAATTATCAATTAAAGTATGTAGAAAAAATGGAAACGCAACAACAAACATGGCAGAATATGAATGGAAAAATTTTCCAGCATTCTATCACCCAGCTGGTAGAAGAAGCCATCATCCGCGAGCAGGCCAACGGACATCGTCTGAAAGTATGTGTAGGATCAGATTCTCACGTATATGGAAATGCCATCAATTATGCTACGGCAGTAGTATTCATTCGTGAGGGAAAAGGAGCGTTTACCTTTATCAGAAAAGAAAGAGAGATACAGAATATCAGTATCAAAGAGCGAATGTTAAATGAGGTAAACAAATCTGTGGAAATTGCCTATGCGATCTGCTCTGTGCTGGATGCTTATGGAGTAGAAATGGAGGTCCACGCAGACATTAATACCGACCCGGATTTCAAATCCAATGTAGCTTTGAAAGATGCAATGGGTTATATCTTGGGTATGGGATACGTGTTCAAAGCAAAGCCTTATGCTTTCGCAAGCTCTAACTGTGCTGATATGATGGTTTAATCTAAAAATATAAAATAATAACCTTTAAAAGAAATAGTATGAGACGTGAAGTATTGCAAAGATTCCTTACGAACACTGATGAAACCGGAAGATTCATTTCGTAGAACCCCTTTACCAGGGAAAAACAGCGATCTGGGGAGATCTCAATCCTGCCACTAAACAGCTGGAAGGAAATTACGGGAGTAAAAACACCGGTGCTGTGAAAGAAAGAGATTCTTTATTGAAAGAGGAAAATGGATTTGCCAATATTGGTTACTTCAAAGGAAGTCCCTTCGGGGAAATTGACAGACGAGATAAAGAACATGAGTTGAAAATGAAAGAACAGGCTCTTTCCAATTAAATATCAATAGTCAGGGTACGACTGTGCCAGATGATTGGTAAAATATTGTATGGATAATCACTTAGACTTACCACAATTTTACTGTCATTCCATGAATCCTGTGGGAAAGGAAAATATAATGAGCCTTTTAAAAAACTTTAAACAATTGTAATAGACATCATGTATTTGTCCGGAAAATAATTATTAAAAGTAAAGAAATGATTTTTAAAACATATAACTCTATAGAAAACGCTTATCAGACCAGGGTGATTGATCAGATCAAACTGCAAGGGTTTGGGGATGAGATTTTCATTGTACAGGAAAAAGTTCACGGAGCCAATTTCTCTTTCTTTACCAATGGAAAGGAAATTAAGATTGCAAAAAGAACTGCCTTCATTACAAAAGATGAAAAATTTTTCAATGCCCATCAGATATTGGAGCGCTACAGGAAAAATGTGCTTGAAGTCTTCCGTAAAGTGAAAGCTATATATCCGGACGCTGAAACAGTTGTAATCTACGGGGAATTATTCGGTGGAGGTTACAAGCATAAGGAAGTAGATCCGGTGGAAGGGGCAATAAGAGTACAGAAAGGAATTGAATATGCTCCCTACAACGAATTTTATGCTTTCGACATTAAGTTGAATGGAATCACTTATCTGGATACGGAGATCATCAATCCTATTTTTGAGGAAACCGGATTTTTCTATGCAAAAACCCTGTTTCAGGGTACTCTGGAAGAAGCTTTGAGATATCCCAATGTCTTCAATTCCAAGATTCCGGTCTGGCTGGGACTGCCTGAAATGAACAATATGTGCGAAGGGACTATTATCAAAACTTTGAAAACCAGATATTTTGGAAACGGTGCAAGAGTTATTCTAAAAAATAAGAATGAAAAATGGATCGAAAAATCCAAAATGGTTAAAAAGCAAGAAAGAATCACTCAGAAACAAGTTCAGTTTAGCGGAGCTGCTCAACAAATCTGGGAGGAAATCCAAAGATATGTGACTGTAAACCGGCTGAATAATGTTGTGAGTAAAACCGGTGAATTTGCACCTGAAATGATAGGAAAGATAACAGGTCTTTTTGCCAAGGATATTCTGGAAGATTTTGAAAAAGATTTTCCGGCCGTGCTTACAACCATTGAAAAAGAAGAACAGAAAAGGATCAATAAGAAATTAAATTCTTTAGTAATTAATTGTATAAAAGAAGAGTTGACAACTTTCAAAGACTAGTTTCGGCAAATACTGCCGAAACTTTTTATATAAAATAACGAAACCGCAAAAGAAGATCAAACTTAAGTTTGGGAAATCTTTTAATGTATTCCAGACGCTCCATTACGGAAAAAACGGAATTCACGGTGGTAAATAAAAATCAAAAAAAGTGAAAACAACAGAAAATATATTAATCGTAGACCTTGAAGCAACGTGTTGGGAAAACAGGCCGCCCAGAGGTCAGGAAAGTGAGATCATAGAAATAGGAGTTTGTATTATGAATGCAAAAACCGGGAGAGTCTCTAAAAATGAAGGAATTTTAATAAAACCACAATTTTCAAAAGTAAGTCCGTTCTGTACGGAACTCACAACTCTTACCCAAAATATGCTGGATAATGAAGGAGTTCTGCTGGATGATGCATTCGATATTCTCAGGGCAGAATACGATTCGGAAGAGCTGACATGGGCCAGCTATGGAAATTATGACCTGAATATGCTTGAAAGCCAGGCCCGGAGATTTTACGTGGATTATCCTATGAGTGATGATCATATCAATGTAAAAACCTTATTCGGACAGTTACATCCTGCCATAAGGAAAAGCGTAGGAATGAACAGGGCTCTGGGAGAACTGGGCTTGACTTTAGAAGGTACCCATCACAGAGGTGTGGATGATGCCAGGAATATTGCAAAAATTCTGCATTGGTGTCTGAATAACTGTTAAAATAAGGCTTCATCAACAATACTTAATATAACTCTCTTGGAAAAGGGAGTTTTTATTATGAATATGGAATTAACTTCTTTATATAATTTTTTTTGATTCCATATAATTTCTTGTAATGGTAATTACTGTATTATTGTATAAATCTACAATATGAGAATTATAAATAGTCTACAAAATTAGTGGTGATAAAGCTTTTAATACTTAATTTTTTGTTAAAAAACTCACTTTTAAGGGATAATTTATTAACTGTCAGTCAATTTTTGTTATTTTAGCTGACAAGAACCAAAGTAATTGATCAATAAAGAGTTTAAGACCTGTATTTAAACGATAAAATCAAAGAGGTTTCTTTTTTGAGTTGTCTCTGGCAAAAATGACTGCTTTTACTAATGTAGAGGAGAACAAAATAACCTGAAAAAATTATTCACCAAATTAAAAAACAAATGAAAGAAAGGCTTTATGAGATCTTTAATGAGGAAAAAACACATGAGATAATCCCTTTTTTGAAGCAGCTTACTGCTGAAGAAAGAAAAGCACTAGTCCCTACAATAAAAAAGCTGGACCGTGAGATCAGCAGGATTGTGATGACAAAGAAGTCTTATCACACTGCCGGTTCTGCAGAACAACACTCCATTATTGACATTGCTTCATTTGTATGCATGGACCAAAAAAATTTCGGTAAAAAGTACTGGAATGTTTTTCGCGATGTAAACCGGACAGAGCAAATTTTGGAATGGGGGTGCCCAAGTTGGTTTTCAGATTTTATCAATGAATCTGTAGAAACAGAATTGCTGGCTTTTAACTATCGGGATATTTTAGGGTGGACGGAAAAAGGCTATGTACAGCCATCTCCCCGGCTATTGGGACATCATTTGAGCAACTATCCCTCAGAGCTGGAGAAGCATCCTGAAACATTGCAGACTCATTTCTGGTACCTATGCGAGTATCCTTCAAGATCACTGCCTTTTTATAAAGAATGGCTTCCGTTGATTCAAAAGCTTGTAAGAGAACAAAAAGTCAGCAGAAAAAGGTTTCTTAAAGAGTGCCTTCTGGCTTCTAACCGGAATTTTAACAAAAATGTAACCAACTGGTTTATGGATGCATTTGTTGCATTAAAACCGGCCGATGAAGAAATAATAGAACTTCAGGATGAGTTATTGGCGGGTTTAACCTCTGTTCAGTCAAAAGCCATAAATACAATACTCATCTACCTAAAGAAAATAGTACATGATCCTGCTTTCAGGAGCGATGAATTTACGCACTACCTGCCCAATCTTTTGAGTTCAGAGATTAAAACTATAGTGGTTTCAACCCTGGGTTTAATAGAAAAGATATTGCAGAAGAAAAAGTTTGATCAGGAAATATTAGGAGTAGCATTAAGTACAGCCTTTGTAAACAAAGATGACGGGATTCAGTCAAAAGCAGCCAAAATGATTCTGAAATATGTTCCCGCTTCTGAAAATGTGAAAGAGGCAATCTCCCTATATTCGGATAATATACTGACTAATATACGGCCTCTTTTAGCAAAATATATTGAAGAAAAACAACACAAACTGGAAGATATAGCCATTGAAAAACCTGCTCTGATCAAGGTTGAAAATAAGGTGAAAGAACCTGGGAATTTTGAGGATTTAATGTTTTTTCTTCCTTTAGCGATAGAAAACCCGGAAACCTGTCATTATGATATTGCTCTGGCGGGACTCATCCGTTTTTCTGAGGATGCAGATGCTGAATCAGTGCAATTAATAGAACCTGTATTTCAAAAAGCCTGTAAAACTATTGCAAAATGGGAAGTTCCCTATTTTAATGTACTCTTATGCAATCTGATTATTAATTATGGCTTGAATTTGCAGAAACGGTTTCCGGCTCAATTGAAAAATCTTGGAAAAATATATCAGAAAACTACTGAGGAAGAAGCTGTAAGAGAAACCTATCTGAATTATCATAAAAAAATAGGTCCGATAGAAAAAATAGGGGTAGAAAATCCTGCCATGAAAGGATGTAAGGAAATTGCCGTTACTGTCTATCGTAAAATGCAATCCGGAGATACAACTCCTTTGTTGTCAACTGTGACGCATGCCCCGTGCTGGATTGCTCCTGAAACTCTTGTGGAAAGATTTGAAATCTACCAGAATAAACAGATAGAACCCAATCATCTGGATGTTCAGCTGGCATTGCAGCGTTGTGCACTGGATGATCCTTCTGAAGCGATACAGCTGGCGGAAAAAAAATTAAAAGGAGAGTATAAAGCGCTTATATTTTTCTTGTTAGGGAAAAATACCAGACCAGAAGGCAATATTGAGCATCCTGCCTGGTGGATAACAGCCGGAATTACACGTTCACCGGAAACGGATTTTAAAGAATTCAATGGTTTGGGGTATGATCATATCCCTAAAGAATTTTTTTCAGGAATTTATCAGTGGAAAACCATTGACAGTAAAAAAAATTCATACTATCCCGTTGAACTTAGTATAACAATTCCCAAATACCACCTTGAAAAAGGAAAAGATAAATTATTCCTGGAATACTTTGTTGCTGAGCAGAAAAGTTTTCCTGAAGTTCCTGTTTTTATGTGGAGTTTTCCCAATACACCGGCTAATGTTCTGGCCAAAATTATAAAAACATGTTTATTCTACTCCGGAATTGCAGAAGTGTACGAAAGGAGCATGGTACTGAAAACAATACAGGCTCTTTATCAGATCAAAAAGCCTCTGGATGAAATGGGCTACCTTTTTTTAGCAACAGTTTTTCTGGATAGTGACAAAACCATCCGGGGTATCGCTGCTGAAATCTGGCTGGAACATGTATCCCATCAAATGATGGATAATACAATATTAGGAACAATTATCGGGCAGCACGAAAATCCGGAATGGGCTCCTGTTAAAAGGTTGACAGATCTGATACAGCACCATATCCTTAACGTCAGCAAAAATCATAATCTGGCATTAGAAGAATTAATATCTACCATAATACTTCAGATGGAAAATCCTGTGACCAATCTGAAAAGGTTACTGGAGATTTACCATGAAGTATTGGCTTTAAACCAGTCGAAAACCTGTGAAAAAATAAAAGAAAAACTCAGCAACTGGAAAGAAAATTCAAGCCTGAAAAAAATATGCACTCTTCTTCTAAAGAAATAAATTATGGAAGATACGCTTACTTACAGTTACGCAGGATCATCATCTCTGTTAAAAAGAGGAGCCCTGGAGGAACTGTTCCTCTCCAAATACAGTGAGGTCCAAAAAAATACAGGTGCCCCTTGTTTTTTCTGGGGAAGTGTAAGTCAGCCTTTTATTTTGGCCAGATGCCTTATTACACTCTCTAATATTGTGAAAGCCGGTTTTAACCTTCCCCCGTTTCAGATGGCGCTTATTAAAGATCCGATTGTTACTGTGGGAGATGAAAGATTACGCTTTGAAGGGTTTTCACATTGTGCAGGAGTATATGCACGGATAGATGTGTTACCGGGCGGATTAGATGGCGCGTTTTTAGAAAACGGGACTATTAACGTAGATTTTAACCAATCTATGATTACGGCTTTGGGGAGTATCCGTCCCTACGAAAAAATTATACTTTCCATAGGAGAAAAAGAAGTCGGGTTATATACTGAAAAAAAGAAAATCATAGAACGAAAGGTCCCTTTGCCTGAAAAATGGATTAAAGGCCTGGGAACAGTACAGGTTTATCTATCCGAATCGGAAGAACTGTATACATTCAATAAAATACAGGCGCAGCAGCTGTTCAGGGGAATGCCGAAAGGAGTGGTGAAATGTGATTATTTTCTGATAGTAAGAGGAAATAAGCCCACATTTTCTCCCGTACAATCAGCGGACGGTGTTTGTATCGGAGGCCTTCACAGGCTTCGTCTGCTGGAATCTCTGCTACCATATACAGACTATATGAAAGTTTTTGGCCATCCTAAGAGACAATCTGTAACGTGGCAGTTGTACATGGGAAATATTACATTCAGTTTTTCTCTGTCAAGGGAGATCTGGCGTGGATTTTCCAGCGAAGGTGCCGTATTGGAGGGGCTTATTAATGATGTGCCTGATGAGTGGATTGATGCGCTGGATAAATATGCATATGCCAACCAGTCTTTCAATAAAATAATGATGGCTGTGGAAGGGAATATCAATATAGAAAAGGCTGAAAATCTTACTGCAAGACTGGCAGCGATGGGACTTCTGGGATATGATGTAGACACCCGGGAGTTTTTCTATCGCAGGCTCCCTTTTAAATTGAGCCGGGTTTTGGAACTGAATCCCCGTATGAAAAATGCAGAAAAACTGATTGAAGAAGGAAAAGTAGAATTTGTAAGCATAAAAAATGAAAGAATAGAAGCCAGGGTAGAAGGTACTGATGTGCAGCATACAATTATTCTAGAAGAAGGAAAGGAACGTTGCACCTGTGAGTGGTTCATCAAATATCAGGGTGAGAGAGGGCCTTGTAAGCATGTTCTGGCAGTGAAGAAACTTGCCGGTACTTGAATGAAAACTTTTTCGAAGTCTAAACTTTACCTGCTGGCATACCTGGAAGATCAAGGAGAAGCTTTCTTATGATCTGATTTCTGCCTACATCAATAGATGCGGGCTTTAGCCCGCATAACTTTAGCCCAAACCTAAAAAGTCATAATTATTTTTATGCATAAATACATTAATCACGATCTGTTAAATCCGGGAATTGACTAACAATATTTCTTACGATATGCCTGGCTGTATCAATAGGCCCGGACTTCAAAAAGAAACCTATTATTTACCGGCTTTCTTTGTTGCAATTTCAAGCTCATCCTCAAACATACTTTTCCATTTGGAAAGTGTGGTTCTGCTGATTTTATATTTTCTGGACATGTAACTGGTAGAATAGCCATGCTTCTTTTGGTATTGGAGAAGTTTAAGCATGGTTTTCTTATCGTAGGTTTTGAGCTTTTGATTTTCTTTAGACTGTTTGAAAAGTTTCTCATTGAATTTAAGAACATCTTCGCTGGTGTGAAGCCGCTCAAGAAGCTCTCTGATTTTTGGATCCTTTAATTTTTCAGGATATTCAAGCCTGAGCATATCCTGGTAAATTTTTTTATAATTAGGACGCATGTACTGTTTGTTTATCCGTTTGTATTATCACCTTTCTGAAGCCATCTGTGGAGAGTGCTTTTAGGAATAGAATATTCTTTAATCACTTCACTTTGGGTCATTTCACCGGACAAGATTCTTTTCATAATAAAATCTTTGATTTCCTGGGTATAAATGTTTTTTCTGAAATAAGGAATTTTTTCAGATTTCTGTTGATTTTTGTTGACTGCAGCAGGCGGAGCATATAAAATGAGATGCGAGCTGTAAAGCCTGAAAAAGTCATATTCCAATAATTTGCTCCATCTTAGAAGAAGATCAGAATCTATAGATTTACTGTTGTACATGGTTTCGACAGTCTCTTCATCTTTGCCTAAAAACTTACATATCCTCTCCATTGTTATTTCATTTTCATCAACCTTCTCCTTAATAAATTTTCCAATGTGGATTTCTTTATATAACATTTCTTATTGAATATAATTTCTTATTTAAACTCCTTCACATAACACCAGAATAGAGACTATATACCATTGACGGGAAATAATAAGGGCTGTACTGAAATGAAACGATAAGCACCCTGAAATATTCAATCAGGTCATGTGGGACTAAAAAAATGTTTAAGAAAAATATAAGATCTTAAAAAAAGTATTCATTGCCACTTAATTTACCGTAGGATATAATTTCCTTGTTTTCACTTGGTTCATTAATTCTCCATCTGCTCCAGCCTTCTTTTTCTACCATTTGTGTAAAGTATATATGCCTACTAAAACTTTTTCATGCAATTCTATTTTATTCTAATGACGGTTGCTATTGGTATTTTGATGGCCAGTTGTCTATATGATTTACAGGATAAAAATAACAGATAATCCGTCTAATGACTTTCAAATTTAAACAAAAATTAGAATTCAGGATGCTGATAAATATAAAAAATGACTTTATGAGCAAACTTTAATTAAAATTAACATATTATATAAACTAAACTGTGAATTATTGTAATAGGGACGGAAATTCTTAAAAGCGTAAAAGAAAATTGTATACCATTGAGCAAGTATATACCTTTGCCATCAATGAAAAATACTATAAGCTTATTCGATTTTTCGAAAAAAATAAATTATAAAAATGAATTGCTCGCAGGCTTTACCGTAGCTATGACCATGATTCCGGAATCACTTTCGTTTGCGATTCTGGCTGGGCTGTCACCACTTACAGGACTTTACGCAGCCGGATTGATGGGGTTGGTGACTGCTATACTGGGTGGCCGGCCGGGAATGGTGTCCGGAGGAGCCGGAGCCACCATTGTCGTACTGATAGCCCTGATACAATCGCATGGTGTGGAATACCTTTTTGCTACCGTTGCCCTTGCAGGAATTATTCAAATACTCGTGGGAATCTTTAAATTGGGAAAATTTGTGAGACTCATTCCGCAGCCGGTAATGTATGGGTTTCTGAATGGTCTCGCCATTATTATTTTTTTAGCACAGATCGAACAGTTTAAAATAACCGGTAGTAACGGTGAGGCTGGCTGGCTTCAGGGAACACCTCTCTATATAATGGCAGGACTTACTGCCTTAACTATTGCCGTAGTGTATTTCTTTCCGAAACTCACAAAAGCAATTCCGGCTTCCTTGGCTGCTATTATTGTTGTTTTTGCAGTGGTGTTAGGATTTAATATCCATACAAAAACGGTGGCAGATATTGCACATATCAGTGGAAATCTTCCGGTTTTTCATATTCCACAGGTTCCTTTTTCCCTGGAAACATTGCGGATTATTTTTCCATATGCATTAATTATGGCTGGCGTAGGCCTTATAGAATCTCTTCTGACATTATCAATGGTCGATGAAATTACCAATTCCAAAGGCAATGCAAATAAAGAATCCGTTGCGCAGGGAATTGCTAACATGACCAATGGTTTTTTTGGCGGAATGGGGGGCTGTGCCATGGTTGCCCAAACGCTTGTTAATCTCAATGCCGGTTCAAGAGCCAGGTTATCCGGCATTATTGCAGCCGTTATGATTCTGTCGATCATTCTTTTTGGAGCTCCTGTTATTGAAAAAATTCCTATGGCCGCTTTGGTAGGGGTTATGATGATGGTGGCAATAAGTACCTTTCAATGGGTTTCTATCAGGATTGTGAACAAAATGCCTAAATCAGATATATTCGTTGGAATAACCGTTGCTTTAATTACGGTAGTTCTTCATAATCTTGCCCTGGCCGTTTTAGTGGGAGTGATCATATCAGCACTGGTATTTGCCTGGGATAATGCCAAAAGAATCCGTGCCAGAAAACATACGGATGTAAACGGTATCAAGCATTATGAGATATATGGCCCTTTATTTTTCGGTTCTGTAACCGCATTTATAGAAAAGTTTGATCCCGCGGAAGACCCTGATGAAGTAGTGGTGGATTTCAAAGAAAGCCGTATTGTTGATATGAGTGCTATAGACGCTTTAGATAAAATCTCAAAACGGTATAAACAAAACGGGAAAACATTATACCTTCGCCATCTGAGTGAAGACTGCCGCAAAATGTTGAAAAATGCGGAAGCTATCATTGAAGTGAATATTCAGGAAGATCCTACGTATAAAGTGATGCCGGAAAAATAGAATGTGTGGAACCTGTTTGAAGAACCAGGAACATTAAACATATACTCTCAAAAGTAAATTTGTTTTTAAACAGATCATCATTCTATAGCTTTTCTGAAAACTCTATAATATTGTAATGTAAAATAAAACGTCCTATTCACAACACTATTTTCTTTATTATTTTCCCATTTTTCAAATTGATTTTATTTCAGTAATGAGTAACAACTACTAACCAGCAACTTTAAAACATAAGTAAAAATAACCGCAATTAGTAATTTTTATTTTACCTTCCCTCAAATCATAAAATATCTTAAAACAGGGAAGTATAGTGATACATTTATGATAAAAATTTTATCTTTGGAAAGAATAGAAAATTAAACACTTGTTGATGATTGAAAATTTTTAAATCTTTTTCAAGGAGCTAAATAAAACTTTTAACTTAAAACTATTGAAAACAGATATCAACATTCAAAACCACTGTCATTTTTCTTTTGATTTGTGGCTTACTTTAATCAAATCTCACCCTGAATTTAAAACAAAAAGAGTTGAGCTGTTCTCCTCATTTTTCAATGTAGACAAACCTATTGAAGAGGTTGCAAAGACCGTAAAATATTATGATGACCTTTGTAATTCTATCAATGAGATAACAGGCGGGAATATAGATACTTTTGAGATTTACCTGATGATCCTTGGTTCGCTGAATGTAGATATTGCATCTGTGAATAAAGAAAAACTCAATGATTTTTATTTGAAAAGTGAAGAATTATTTTTAGAATACAAACCAGTTGTTATTTTTGAAAATATTCATGATTTTTTTGAGAATATCAAAAATCAGGGAAAGACCATTAATATTCTGAGCAATACAGGATTTATCAAAGGAAAGACCATGCGGAAGTTCCTGATTCATGAAAACCTGGATCAGTACATAGATTTCCACATTTATTCAGATGAAATCAATTGTTCCAAACCGAATCCGCTTATTTTTCAGGAAGTGAAAAATAAGATCAGGAATCAGGATCTGCCATTGCATCAGATTCTTCATATCGGTGATAATCCGGTAGCAGATTATCAGGGAGCAAAAAGCTTCGGTTTCAGTGCCCATTTGCTTAAACACTAATATAACATGAATAAGAGATACAGCTTACACCACATTCATTCAGCGGATGAGTTCACTTTCTCACCGGCAGAATACAGCTATTTCAAATATGGCGATAAGTCGTATGCAGAAAAATTTGCAAAAGAATTATTTGACGGATTTATTTCCGGATACAATACACTTCTGGACACGGATAAAGAAATTGTGGTTCTCCCCAGCCCTTATATGGCGATTCCCACAGCATCCAATTTTTTATGCTTCTTTTTTAAAAAGCATTTGGACTTTTATCTGTTTCAAAAAGGAAAGAAATCAAGTATCATTTCTAAAATTAATCGTAACCATACTTATATTACTGATTATGGCAACCTTAGTTTTGAAGATCGCAAGAATCTGATTGCCAATGATACTTATTACATAGATAAAGATTTTTTAAGAGGAAAACTTTGTATTTTTATAGACGATATAAAAATTACAGGAAGTCATGAATATACAGTAACCAGGATTTTAGATCAATATAATGTGGACGCTGATTTTATGTTTCTGTATTATGCGGAGCTTATGAATCTTGATATTGATCCCAAAATTGAAAATTATTTTAATTATTATGCAGTGAAAAATATACAACACATTGCAGAAGTAATGGGAAAGCCCAGTTTTGAGTTTAATACGAGAATCGTCAAATATATTTTAGGGCTGGATTCAAGTAATTTTGATTATCTTACGTCTAAAGTAAAAAGAGAACAGATGGACCTGCTTCTGGAGCTGGCCATCAGTAACAATTATCATTTAATAAAAGAATACGAAAACAACATCAATACTTTAATACAAACGGAATTATATTATGGCTATTAACTTACAAAAAGGACAAAGAGAAAATATCAACGCCCCTAAATTTACTGTAGGTTTGGGATGGGATATCAATAATACTTCTACAGGAACAGCATTTGACCTTGATGCTTCTTTATTTTTATTGGGTGACGACAAAAAATTAATTTCAGATAATCATTTTATTTTTTATAATAATCTGGAGTCTCCGGATAAATCTGTTATCCACACAGGAGATAATCTTACAGGAGAAGGATCAGGGGATGATGAGCAGATCAAAATAGACCTTACTAAAATAGATGCTGCCATTAAAGAAATTACAGTGGTAGTAACAATCCACGAAGCAGAATCCAGAAAGCAAAATTTTGGGCAGGTAAGAAATTCTTTTATCAGAATTTTTAATACAGATACGAATGAAGAGATCTTAAAATATGAATTAGACGAAGATTTCTCAATCGAAACTGCAGTAGAATTCGGAAGAATCTACAACAGAAACGGAGAATGGAAATTTGAGGCCGTAGGAGCAGGACAGCGGGACGGCCTTGAAAAATTTGTATCAATTTATCAAAAGTAATTATGGACAATCAGGAAAATCAGCCGATAGATCCGCTAGGATCGATAGAACCTCTTAAAACCTTTGAACCCACTCCAATGGTTCCGCCTACGCCAGCCCAGCCCGCTCAAAATGCAGCACCAGGGGTTCTGGTAGACAGGGAAGGAAATGTAAATCTTACTCAATTAAAGTCAGAGGAACGTCAGAAATATGAAGTTCTTGCCAACTCTATTGACGAGGCTAATCCCGGATCTATTGTAAACTTTGGTGCGGAGCTTCAGAAAACATTAACGAATCAGAGTGACAGCTTCTTAGGAAATGTAAGAAGATCAAACTCAGGAGAAGTAGGGGGCCTTATCAATGATCTTTTAGTAGAGCTTAATTATGTAGACGTAGATGAGCTTAACGGAAACAAGGTAAAAAGTTTCCTGAGTAAGCTGCCGTTTATGAAAAAAGTGATGACACAGGTAGAAAATCTGTTTGCAAAATATGATAAAATCATCAATAATATTGAGCAGATTTCTTATAAAGTAAATGCGGGAATTATTACTTCTACAAAAGATAATGCCGTTCTGCAGACCATTTTTGAAAGTAATGTAAACTCTATCAAGCAGATCGAAGACCTGGTGATTGCCGGAAATATAAGAATGGAAAGAGCAGCTGCCGAGCTTGCGCATATGGAAGCCAATCCTCAGAATTTTCAGGATTATCAGATTGCAGACAAGAGGGATTTCATCGCAAGATTAGACAGAAGAATGGCCGATCTTAAAGTAGTGCGTGTCATCATGATGCAGTCGCTTCCACAGATCAGATTGGTGCAGAATAATAACGTTTCTATCGCTGAAAAGGCGCAGACCATTCTTACAACCACACTGCCGGTGTGGAAAAATCAGCTCTCCCTTGCCGTTGCAATGTACAGACAGCAGCAGAATATTGAAATTCAACAGAAAGTTTCATCCACTACGGAAGAAATTTTAAGAAAAAATGCAGAACGTCTTGGGCAAAATTCGGTAAATGTAGCCAGAGCCAATGAGCAGACCATCGTTTCTGTAGAAACATTGAGAGAAACCACTTCAATGCTGATCAATACCCTGAATGAGGTGAAACAGATCCAAAAGCAGGGAGCAGACAGCAGAAGAAAGCTGGATCAGGATCTTCAGACATTGGAACATGAACTAAAAGCTAATGTAAGAGGTTAATTTATAGGATATCAAGGTGGGGGATGATGCAGCAACCATATTATCGCAAAGTAGAAGAAGGTTAACAAAACTTAAGCTTCTGGCGAATTTTTTTGAACATATCGATATAATATCCATTTTCATCAAAACCGATATTATTCACAATATGTTCCAGGAAAATACGGCTTTGGATTATAATAAGCTTGAACTTTTCCACCTTCAGTATACCGACAGCCTGATAGAGCTTCTGACCAAAATCAAAAGGCAGAAGGAAAATGATATGCTGGCTGTCATCAACGAAATTGATATCAATAAAAAATATATCTCAGGTTTTGAAGAAAGAAAAATAGATAGTTTTCAGACAGACCGGAAAATGTATAGCGGTATATTTTCCCAGCATCTGAAAAAGCTTTATAAAGACCTTACAGAAGCTATTTTTACTGTCAATTGGGATAATGTGCTCTATTTTCATAAAAAATATGCACAGGAATTTTACAGATCGGCGGTTGACGAATCTTTACTGACCTCCGGTTCCTTTCCTGCGTATCAGTACAAAGATTACTCCATTGAACGGAAATTATTGGGAAGGCTCAATATACATGGCTTTAAAGTTCGGTTTATTTGCGGATACATTATCGGTACCCATGAATATGAGCTTTTTAAGATCTTCCAGTCTGATGATTATTTTGTTTTTAGTATAGATGAGAAAAAATTATATCTTTTTGATAAAGATCTGAATAAACTCGATATTTCTGAAAACCAATCAAATCAAAGTGCCATCATCCATCAGCTGAAGCAAAAGAATGAGCTTCTTGAAAATAGTATGAATGAAAGAAAACGTACTTTACCGGCTGAAGTAGAAGAGGTCTTAAAAGATTATCTGAGAAATCTTGAAAATATAGATATCATGAGCAAAATATTTGATTTTGATGAAGAAACGAATATCCTGCGGGCAATGCTTAATTTGAACTTGAATAATAACTAAAAAAGCAGAAGGGTAAAAACAATAAAATCGCAAATTTGTCTTTTAACCCTTTGCTATAAAAGTAAATAACAACTAAACATAAAAAAATGGCTATCAACTTACAAAAAGGTCAGAGAATAAACCTTAAAAAAGAAAACGGAGCTGAGCTTTCCCAGGCTTGCGTAGGAATCAACTGGGGAGCTATTGAAAAAAAAGGATTTTTCGGAACTAAAAAAGAAGCAGTAGACTTAGACGGAAGCTGTATTTTATATGATTCAAATAAAAACGTTACCGAAGTAATTTACTTTGGAAATCTGAAATCTAAAAACGGATCCGTAAGACATAGTGGTGATGATCTTACCGGAGATGTAGACGGGGATGATGGGTTGGATAACGAAGTTATTACAGTGAATTTTAGTCAACTGGAACCTAATATTGAATATGTTGCTATGGTGCTGAACAGCTACAGAGGTCAGGATTTTGGAACCATTCCTTTTGCTTCCATTCGTATTTATGAAGGAACACCTACTCAGGTAAAAGAGGTTTTTGCAAAATACGATATTGCTAATGATGTTTCTTTCAAGGGACACGTTGCTATGGTAATGGGAGTGTTTTATAAAAGAAACGGAGAATGGAAATTCAACGCCATCGGGGATCCTACAGCAGACCGCAAGCTGGAGCAAACCATCCAGACCGTGAAGACGAATTATTTATAATCAATAATCAATTAAAGATCAATAAGAACAGCAATATTTGTACCTTGTACACTTATTGCTTTTATCATATAATAACACATTATTAATCAAGTGGAAAAACATCAGAGTATTTTAGAACTGCACCCGGGTCTGGTGTGGGGATTTGCGGTAACAGTTGTTATCATGCTGCTCCTGGATTTAGGAGTATTCAATAAAAAAAGCCATGAAGTGTCTTCCAAAGAAGCCACGATCTGGTCTGTTGTATGGATATCGCTTTCTATGGTATTTTCGGGCGTTGTGTATTGGGTTTTCAATACAGACGGAACACCGGAGAGCCATGCGCTGGCTATAGAAAAATTCACCCAATATCAGGCTGCCTACTGGATTGAAAAAGCCCTTTCTGTGGATAACTTATTCGTTTTTATCCTTGTTTTCGGGTTCTTTAAGGTACCTAAATACCTGCATCATAAAGTTCTTTTCTGGGGAATCATCGGAGCCTTGATTTTCAGGGCGATATTTATCTTCGCAGGAGTAGGGTTGATTAACCTGACGTACCTTCCTGAAATGAATATCTTCGGTACTGCAGTAAAGATCAATGTGGTAATGACCCTGTTTGGGCTATTCCTTGTATATGCGGGAATTAAATCCTGGGGAGATGGTGATGACGGCGATGATGAGGATTACAGCAATACGGCCGGAGCAAAATTGATTAAGAGCTTCTGGAAAGTTTCTGATAACTATGATGGAGATAAATTCTTCACCGTTCAGAACGGAATCAAAATGGCTACTCCGCTTTTAGTAGTGGTAGGGGTTATAGAATTTACAGATGTCCTTTTTGCTGTAGATTCCATTCCTGCGATCTTTGCCATCTCAAATGATCCGTTTATCCTTTATACATCCAATATTTTTGCCATTTTAGGGCTTAGATCATTGTATTTCCTGTTGGCGAACTTTATTTATATGTTCAGCAAACTACCGTATGGATTAGCTATCATCCTTTCATTTATTGGGGTAAAAATGTTAATCGCTCCATGGATTCATATCCCATCACCGATTTCATTGGGAATCGTAGGGGGAGTATTGGTAATCTCTGTTCTTCTGTCCGTTATCTTCCCTGATAAAGAAAAGAAAAAAGAACTGGAAGAAAAATAATCACCTTTAATGTAAGATATAAGAGCCTCAGGAATACGTTCATGAGGCTTTTTACATTATTGAGGATACCTTTGAGATCTAAATATTTCTGCTTTAAATTAAAATAGACAGATCAGTCTGTATATTATTTTTTTTCATATATTTGTTTACATAAAAAAGCAGTATGAAATCTCCAAGAGAAAGAATTGTAGAAACTACCTTTGGATTATTTGCCAGACAAGGTTATAATTCTACGGGAATCAACCAGATTATTTCAGAAGCCGGAGTTGCGAGGGCAAGTTTTTACCAGTATTTTAAATCAAAGGAAGACCTTTGTGTGGAGTTTCTGAAGGTGAGACACGAATATTGGTTCAGCGAACTCAATATCTTTTTGGCAGAAGAAAAAGACCTAAAATCCAAGATCATCAAGGCTTTTGATTTTCTGATATACATGAACGGAAAGGAGCACTTCAGGGGATGCAGTTTTCTGAACATTCTATCGGAAATCCCGATGGATAATACCAAAATACTGAAAATCATCCAGGCCCATAAAGCAGATCTAAGAAACTATTTTTCAAGCCTGTTGAAAGATCAGGCTCTATCAGATCATATTTATTTGCTCTTTGAAAGCAGTATAATTGAAAGCCAGCTTTTTAAGTCAAATGAACTGATTGAAAGATCAAAAAATATAGCCACTCATTTAATACAATAAATTATGGAACAAAAGCATCCGCTTCCGCCTTTCACTCTTGAAACGGCGAAAGAAAAAATTCAAATGGCAGAAGATGCCTGGAACAGCCAGGATCCTGAAAAGGTTTCCAAAGCATATACCATCGATAGTGAATGGAGAAACAGAGATATATTTGTAAATGGAAGAGTCGAGATTGTAGCATTTTTAAAGGAAAAATGGCAGAAAGAACTCAATTACAAACTTAAAAAAGAATATTGGGCACACACAGATAACCGTATCGCTGTCCGTTTTGAGTATGAATACCAGACGAAAGAAGGAAACTGGTTCAGAGCTTACGGAAATGAAAACTGGGAATTCGATGAAAACGGGTTAATGGCCAAAAGATATGCAAGCATCAATGATCTGCCGATAAAAGAAGAAGACCGGAAATTCAGATAATAAAAACTGTTACTACAGCAGTTTTCTTATTCATTTAGCCGCCTTTCCCATGCAATAGCTTATTGATTTTTCTCCTCGTCTGCACCGATACCCTATACGCCTCTTCACGTAGTTTTTGTATTTTTCCTACAGGCTGAAAAAAAATCTTACTTTCAAACGGGTTAAACGAAAGCAATTCATTTGTACAGCTGCGGGAATCCAAAAGTGAACCTTTATGTATTCTGACCTCACCAATGGTAATGAAAGGAGAGTTTTTCCATTCTACATTCAGTTTATTGATAGGCTGATCCTTCAGGTTATAGCAAATCTGTATCATTACATCTGCGGTGAAATCATGGGCTTGCAGATAATGCGTTAATGAATCTTTGACATTTTCCTTTATCCCGGTATGTCTGTCTACAGACTTAGGGTGTAATTTTATCTTAATAATATGGTCTCCTAAGCGGTAAGCACCTATGGAATAATAATCAAACGAAAGGATAAAATCATTTCTTTTTCCTATTAATTTTATAATGTTTCGGATCATATCACCTGTCAGTAAAGACGGAATCATTTTAGTTGCCTGAACAAACAGCGTAAACAGATTACTCCATTTTTTAATATAAAACTTATTGACAGCAGTAAAGAGTTTCAGAAAAGTAGAAACCGAATTAACAGGGAATAAAGGGAAATTCACCAAAGGATAATTGGCCAGTAAACCACCATTTTCATCCCTGATCTGTACAGCAAATCCATAAGCAGGTATGTCTTTTTTCGAATTTTGAATTGTAAGCTGGGCATTGGAAAACCGTATGGTCAGATCAAATTTTTCTTTATCTAAAAAAGGTTTCAGGAATTCCGGAATATCAGGTTGAATGCAAAATGTTCCCTTTGCTACCGCATAAGTTTTAGCATGGGCATTTCTGGTAGCATAATTGACGTCACTGATGGAAGAGGATTGTTCAACAAAATCCGCTATTGTTTTCTTATTGATGTCCAGAAGTTTTTTCTCCTCTTCATTCAGCTCATCAAACCTCTTATTATATTGTAATGGATTTGGCATTAGTTTTTAAATCCAATTATAACGCCAAGTTGTGGGATTTATGTTAACACAGTATTACAATTATTTGAATTTTGATGAAAATAAAAATTAAAAAAGGAGAAAACACTTGATGTATATGGTTTTTGCGTAATTTATTGATTATTAATATTTTTTCGTTAACCACAATTATTCCTAATTTTTATCCCGTTTCAACCTTACTCTCAACCTGAATCCAAAAAGCAGTATCTTTGTCAAAAAATTACAATATGGGAGTAGCAGATATGTTATTTAAACGTAAAAAAGAACTGGCAGAAAAAAACCTGAAAGAAGGTAAAGAATATATGGAAGAGTATGGTAAAAGAGAAAGTGTTGTTCAATTGCCAAGTGGTTTGCAATACGAAATCATTACCGAAGGAGACGGGGCAAAACCCGGACCTAAGTCTACTGTAAAATGCCATTATCACGGGACTACCATTGCAGGAAAGGTTTTTGATAGCTCTGTAAAAAGGGGAACCCCGGCATCTTTTCCTTTGAACAGGGTGATTGCTGGTTGGACAGAAGCACTTCAGCTAATGCCGGTAGGAAGTAAATGGAGATTGATTATCCCTCCACATCTGGCTTACGGGGACCAGCAGATCAGTAAAGAAATAGGACCCAACAGTACTCTTGTTTTTGAAGTGGAATTGCTGGATATAAAATAAACCAAACTTAAAAATAACTTAAAAATTTATCTGATTTCAGGTAAATTTTTTTATTTGTTTTATATTCGTATTGATAAATTGTAAACGGAAGGAATGACAGCCGGATGCAATTAATCACCTGCACAAAAAACGACTGAATGAAAAAACTTTTTTATTTTCTTATTGTTTTCGGTTTGCTGACTTCTTGCGTTTCCAGGAAGAATCAGCTTATTCAGCAGAATATACTTACCCTGAAAGACAGCTATTGTAAGGCTCCGTTTAAATACAATTACAGCAACAGAATACCATCTTACAACTCAGACTCTATTTTAGAAGCCAATAAAGAGCTGAAAGGAATGTTTTCCGATCAGAGTATTTTAATTTTAAATGCATTGGATAATCTGGATGAAGTTCATCAGATTATCGAACTTAAAAAAGATTCATCTCTGGCTTCACAGGTGAAAGTATTACAACTGAAAACCAAGATAAATAGTAAAATTACCATTGCACTCACCGAACTGGATGCTGTGGCAGCAGAATTTGACTGTGAAGGAGAAAGAGTTGCCCAGATCGGAAATTATGTGGATAACCTCAATTCATCCAGAAACAACAAACTGATTTTATATTCTATCGTTGCCGGGGCTGCTGCTTCCATAGCAGGCGGAATTGTGCATGATGAAGGCTGGAGTAATGCCATTGATATTGGTGGAGGGATATTGGGAGCAGGATTTGGATTGGCAACCCTTAATCCAAAAGGAAAAAAAGTAGAGTTTATTCATCAGCGAAACCTGCTTCGGGATATCTGGAAAGAAAAACTGGAATCTCCTAATTTTCCGCCCTTCATCTGGTATATGTATACAGAGAAAAAATTTTCCAACAGGGAAGAACGTTCCATTATCGGGAATATGAAAATGAGGTGGCTTCATTATCAGTTTGATGATAATAAAGAGGCTGCAGATCAATCTGTCATTTTCAGTGACGGAGGGTATTACAGGGCTGATGATCTTCACAACCGCGCTGCCATGCTTAATCAGATGCAGTCTGCAACAAGAACCATTAATCAGAACATCAATTATCTGCTGCTTGATTTGGATAAATTGATTCTTTAAAAAAAATAATTGTAATAAAATTTGTTACAATTAAAAAAATGTGTACCTTTGCTCTATAATTATAATGAACAATACAAGATTTGCTACGGCAGTACATATCATGACATTATTGGCGAAAAGTCCTCAGGAGTGGTTAACTTCTGATTGGATTGCAGGCAGTATTAATGTAAACCCGGTAATTGTCCGGAAGGAAATCAGCGTATTGAGAGAAGCAGGCCTTATTATCAGCAGGCAAGGTAAAGAAGGAGGAAGCCAACTGGCCATGTCTGCAGATTTGATCAGTATTTCTGAGATTTACAAAGCCGTAAAAAACACGGAGGTCTTAGGAAAGAAAAACCAAAACCCGAACCCGGCTTGTATTGTTGGAAAAGAAATCAATGCCCATTTAAATACATTATTTGAAGAAACAGATCAGCTGGTAGTCAATTTTTTAGGAAATAAATCATTACAGGAATTCGCAGATCATTTCGGGTAAAATTTTTTAACCATAAATGTAACAAAAATTATTACAATTTAATTTTAAAATAAACAATATGAAAAAAGTAGCAGTAATCGGTGCAACAGGATTTGTAGGAACACAAATAGTAAAAGAACTTGTAGACAGGGGTTATGCTGTTGAAGCTTTAGTAAGAGATGCTTCGAAGGTAAAAACACAGGAAAATGTAACGGCAAAAAGCATTGATGTAAACAATGTCAATGAATTAGCTGAAGCATTGAAAGGAAATGATGCGGTTATCAGTGCTTTTAATGCAGGCTGGACAAATCCTAATCTTTACAATGATTTCTTAAATGGATCTGAGAATATTGAAAAAGCCGTAGAGCAATCTGGGGTGAAGAGACTGATTGTAGTGGGTGGGGCAGGAAGCCTTTATACACCGGATAATGTACAGATTGTAGATACACCTGATTTTCCGGATGCTTACAAACCGGGAGCAACGGCAGCAAGAGATTACCTGAATAAAATTAAAGAAAACAATACGCTGGACTGGACATTTTTTAGCCCCGCAGTAGAAATGAATCAGGCCAATGTAGGAACACGGACAGGAAAATACAGGACATCATTGGAAACTCCGGTATTTGATGAAAACGGAAGAAGCCGCCTCTCAGTAGAAGATGTAGCTGTGGTTTTGGTAGATGAACTGGAACAAAATAACCATATTCGCGAACGTTTTACAGCAGCATATTAATTAAAACCACAAAAATGTTAAAAAAGAAATTATTATTATTGGCTGTCCTGTTAGGGGTTATAAACATTGTTTGGGCAGGAAATCTGAAAATAAAAGTGTATAACCCTGGCCCCAAGGCCATTTTTCCTATAACTTCCACCATTATCTATGGAGAGAAAGATGCCCTTCTTATTGATGCCCAGTTTCAGAAACAATATGCAGAACAACTGGTCAAAGAAATAAAAGCAACAGGGAAAAACCTGAAAACTATTTTTATTTCACATAGCGATCCTGATTTTTATTTCGGACTGGATGTGATCAGAAAAGCCTTTCCGGATGTAAAAATCATATCTACAGCACAAACGGCTTATCTTATATCAGCTTCAAAAGACGAAAAGATGGCTGTATGGAAACCACAGTTGAAAGCCGATGCACCTTCAGAGATTATCATTCCGGAAGCGGTTACCTCTATTCCTGAACTGGAAGGAAATACCATCGAAATCAAACAAAATCCGGAAGATCCGGCACACAGCTTTCTCTGGATTCCTTCTTTGAAAACAGTTGCAGGTGGTATCTCGGTTTCAGTAGACTCCCACCTGTGGATGGCCGATACTCAGAACGTGAAGGCAATTGAACAATGGATCGGACAAATTGATGCCATGAAGGTATTAAACCCTGAACAGGTTGTCCCTTCTCATTTTGCCAAACTGTCCCTGTCTCCCCGGTCCCTCGATTTTGTGAAGAATTATCTTGAAAACTATAAAAAAGCAGTTACAGAAAATCAAACGACTCCTGCAGCGGTAGATTTTATGGTAAAAAAATATCCAGACCTGCCAGGAAAAAATGAGCTGGAAATGGGAGTGAAAGTTTTTCACGGTGAAATGGATTGGGATCTGAAATCACCATATCCTGCCATCGGACGAAAAGTAGAAGTGGATTTTGGAACGGTAAAGTTTCTTCTTGATTTTAAAGATAATAAAACAATGACTTTCCGGGGGCTTTCGGGAAATTCAAAAGGAAGTACTGAAACAGTAGAGTATACGGCAGTAGAAGTGGCAAAAAATGTTTTTATGGTGTACTGGCACGAGCCTGAATCAGGATTCAATGTTACCCATGTACAGGATTATAATAAGCATATTTTGTATACAAATATTGCAGGAAAAGATGGTGGGTTTACTCATCTGAAAGGAACTCTTAAGATTATACAGTAAGAGATTGTGCCGATATCATCAGTTATGCAGATTCTTATCTGGATATAATAAAAAACGACTGTCAAAGCAGTCGTTTTTTAGTTTATATTCTTTAGGTCCATGGCGGCAATCTGATTTAACTTAGCTTATTGAAGTCATATGAAAAGGATTTTAAAATTTTATGCTGAAATACCCCCCCCGCAGTTTCAAAGATCGTGCAATTTTTGTGAAATCTGTGTAATTTGCTGAATCTGCGAGATCATTTATGTACGTTTTTATCACAGGAAAGAGCAATAAATATCAACAGAGTTTCGTTCAAATCTGTGTACTCATCTCTGGAGTTTAAAAAAAGCCGCCTCATTGTGAGGCAGCTTTTTTTTATAGATTCATAAACAGTTTCGGATTTACCGGAGTATTGTTTTTGTGTACTTCATAATGGAGATGAGGTCCGGTAGAACGGCCGGAATTTCCTGATTTAGCAATAACCTGGCCCACTTTTACTTTATCATTTACCTTAGAAACAAGCTGTGATAAATGCCCATAAAGAGTCGCTAATCCATTTCCGTGGGAAACGATAACACAATTTCCGTATCCTCCTTTTTGGCCGGAAAAAATTACCGTTCCGGCGGCAGCAGCCCTCACATCCGAGCCGTAAGCAACTGCGATATCCAGTCCTTTATGAAACTGCATCTGATCAGCTTCTGCAGGAGGATTGTTTCTTTCAACAGGAATATTTTTAGAAACTGTATTGCCGGCTACAGATTTTGTTGCCACAGCTGGTTCAGGTGCAGAAGGAGCCGCTTTGGGAGTTACCATTACTTTTACTTCCCTTTTATTCCCGTAACTGTCAGTAAGCTCTACGATTTTTTCAACGGGTTCAGCTTTTACTTCCGGTTTTGGAGCCACTGCAGGAATAGATCTGGTTTCTGTTGTCGCATGTGTTTTTACCGAAGCATAAACGGTTTTAAATGGTATAGGGTTTTTTCTCACTCCGAAATTGGAAGAAATATAACCATCAGTAGGCATTCCCAAAGGAACCTGCATCAGTTTTTGCTGCAGATCCATCAGGTATTGGCTGTACCGGTTGGCTTGTTTGGAAAGATAAATAGAATTTGAAATACTATCCTGGTTCAGCATCATCAGTTTTTCATTGGTAATATCCTTGGACTTAAGGAAAGAATTCAGCTGGCCTACAGTCTGATCTACCAATTTAAGATCAGTTTTCATTTTTAAATAATCAACACTGTCTTTTTCAGTGTTTATTTTTACAAGGTTTACTTCATATGTTTTGTCATCCCTTTCAGAAAATAACTTGGCAATAAAGACACCCTGAGCAAAAACTACTAGTAAAAGTCCTCCAAGGAGAATGTTTACGTTCTTTTTACTGTTTAGAAATTTTTTCATATTTCCTCTCTTAGTATGTTTAAAACGGTTTTGGATTGCAAATTTAATTAAAAATAATTTTTAAGACTTATCTTTAATTAAAATTCAGTTTTTTCTGTATTTAACGTTTAATTAAATGTTTAATTGTGTGGAAGTGTTAATTTTTTCAGAAAATGGCTTTTATCATGCTTCCGGGGGGCCTGTTAAATCTATGTTTTAATATATTTGCAGTTCACATTCGAATTATGGCTAAAAAGAAAATTATTTCAGAATCTTCAAATCCAAAAAAGAATAAAAGCGATGTTTCTGTAGGGGTGGTAGGAAGCGGAAGCTTTGCAACTGCTATCGTTAAAATGCTTGTTGAAAACTGTAAAGTGGTACACTGGTGTGTAAGAAGTGAATTTGTAAAAGGAGCTATTGAGCTTCGCGGACATAATCCGACCTATCTTACGGCAGCCCATTTTAATCTTAAAAGTTTAAAACTGACAACGGATATTAACGAACTGGTCTCGGCCTGTGATGTCATTGTTTTGGCGACTCCATCTATTTATCTTTCCGATACCCTGGATAAAATGACTTGTGATTATTCAGAGAAGATATTTGTTTCAGCAATCAAAGGGATTATTCCTAAAGTGAATGATGTAGTGGCGCACTATTTACGAGATGAATTTAAAATCGGCTTCAGAAACCAGGCCGTCATTGCAGGGCCTTGTCATGCTGAAGAAGTGGCGATGGAAAGACTTTCATACCTTACTATTGCAGCCGCAGAAGAAGCAACTGCTGAAAAACTGGAAAGAATTTTCAGTTCAGATTTTATCAAGGTACAAACGAGTAAGGATATCTTAGGAAATGAATACAGTGCCATTCTTAAAAATATTTTCGCGATCGGTGCCGGAATAGCAAGCGGACTGGGATATGGTGACAACTTTACAGCCGTATTTGTTTCCAATGCAATCCGTGAAATGGAAATTTTCCTCGAAGCCATTTATGAAGCACCCAGGGATGTGAATGAAAGTGCTTACCTGGGAGATCTTCTGGTAACTGCGTATTCCCTTTTCTCAAGAAACAGAAATCTGGGGAACCTGATCGGAAAAGGATATACCGTGAAATCTGCAATCCAGTCGATGAATATGGTGGCAGAAGGATATTATGCTGCAGATTCCATCTATAAAACGGCAAAGCAGAAAAATCTTAAACTACCAATTATTGATACCGTATATGCCATCCTGTATGAAGGTAAAAATGCAGAGAAGCAATTTAAAAAGCTGACGGCAAAATTGAATTAAAACAAAGGCTGATCTGTTATGATCAGCCTTTCTTATTTTCACTATAAGCTCATTTTTGTGATGACCAGAGTAAATGAAGATCTTACATTAAGGTTGCTGGCTGTAAATCCGTTTCCGGTATCAAATTCAAACTTTTGCCGGAGGGTAGTAGGGGCTGTAAGTGTCAAAAAATAACTCCCCTGAAAAAAAGTAAAAGAGCTCGATAGCTGGCATATTCTGTTAGTTTCCGTAATAGTAGCACTGGTGGCTGCATTAATCAGGTAGGATCTTGTGCACGTAAAATTTTGGGACAAATATTGAGTATTGGCCGTTCCGTTATTGTTATTGGCATTACTTGAATCTACAGAATACCGGATGATATAAGTGCCTGCCGGTAAGGTTATCGTAGAAGCATCTGTTCCCAGAGATGCACCGGTTATTTTGTTAGCCGCTACGGTGAAGTTGGTTAATGTATTATTGGTACTTCCGGTAGGAATAAGAACTCCAGGGTTGATGATCAGGGACATGGTCTGTGGCTCTGATCCTGAAAGAATGGCTCGTTGCCACTGATTTCTGATCCATACATAGTATCCCTTTGGGAAAGTAGACGCTCCGCCTTTATTATAAATCATAAGGCCGTCTGTTGGATTGGCTACCGGTGTTGAGGTACTGTTGAGTACTGTGAGATCATACTGCGGAAAAAGAACTCCTTTGTTGGAAGAGTTAATGTCAAGAACACTACTTGGATTAGGGGTGCTTGTATTGATGCCTACCTGAGCGTTTAAAGAAGAACTCAAGAGTACAGTTAATAGACAAACAATATAAATATAGGTTTTCATTGTAAACAGATTATTGGTTAAGGGCTGATCTTTGGATATCAACTTTTGCATTGGTGATAATGATTTCACCGTTATTAGGGGTAGTTCCTCCGGAACCGGACTGATAAGTTCCTCCCGCATCATGGGCGATCGCTGGAACTAAAGTTATAGGAGTTGCTGAAGTTGCCACAAAAGAAAAGCTAAGATTGAGGGTATGCGTTTTATTACTGGCTATAGATTGTGCATTAATGCTGATCGTTTTACCGTACTGAGTTCCGGTGACAGGATCTACCAGCTTTACCAGGTACTGGTGCAGGTGAACAGGAGTCCCTCCGATGCCTGCTGTAGTGCTTTCCAGGGCTGTTCTTATATTCAGGCATAGGTTAACGAGATAACCACTGTTTCCGGGAAGTGTAATTACTCCGGAAGCTGTATTATAAGAGGCTCCGATATCATTGGAAACTACAGTAAATGCCGCATCTGTAAAGTTCTTGAAAGTCCCGTTAGCGAAATTTCCCAGGATCGTGTAATCAGATGTCCGCTGAAGAATCATGTAACTTACAAGGTTATAAGTATCTGCAAGCTGAGTCCATCTGTTATTCTTCCATAGATATAGCCCCGGGCTGATGGAATTTCCTTTATTGTACACTACAAGTCCTTCAGCAGGGTTATTGACAGGTGATGTATTGCTTAATATATCTACAATATCCACCCTTGGAAGAAGAACTCCTTTATTGGTAGACTGGGATACATCCAGAACAGCAGAACTGTTAACTGTAGTTTTCCCGATTGCAACTTGTGCGCATAAGGTCTGTACTATAGTGAATAGTAGCAGGATATAACTTTTTTTCATTTTGAATGTTTCTTAAAGTTGGGATATTTTTATATAAGATCCGGTAGGAATAACGTTAACAAGATCGTAAAATGTACTGTTCTGCATTCTGCCTAAGTATAATCTAAGTCCTCCGATAATATTGCCATTGGCATTGGGAGGTACACTGTAATAATAAGACCAGGTAGCCAGGTGATTGGTATTGATCTTAGATACGATAGGCACTTCTTTCCGGGTATTGGATTCTGCGGTAAATGTATTGGTAGAATTATTATAGGTATCGTGGGTAAAATCAATAAAATACCCCATCAGATAATAACTGCTTCCCGAAAGAGGAGCCGTTCCCCCTTGACCTGCGGGATTTTCCTGAGGAGAATTGAGATTAAGATTAACTTCTACCAGATAATTTCCTTGGGGAAGAACCAGGGAATATCCTCCCGAAGAAGTATTTTGTACTACCTTAAAACCATTAATATTGGATACGCCGGAGATTGCGGGAGGGTTTACCACTAATAAAGCCCTGGCTCCTGCTACTGCGTTATCCAGTGCTGATAAATTCCCGGTGAAATCGAGATAAGCTACTTTAGGTGTATTTTCCGCGTCAATAGTACTTTGCCATTGATTCGTTGTACTATTGAACACATGCAGTGCTTTATTGTTGCTGTTGGCTCCTCCATTGAAGGCAATAAGTCCGTTGGCCGGTGATGCTACCGGTGAAGTTGTACTGTTCAGGCTTGAAATATTCAGACTAGGGAATAAAAGGCCCTTATTCCCTCCTGCCAAGGTAACTGTGGGGGCAGTAGTATAGCCACTTCCTCCATTGTTAATGATAATTCCTGTTACGCTCCCATTGGAAATAGTGGCTGTTGCGCGGGCTTTAGAGCCTCCGTTTATAATGGAGCCTCCACCATAAAAATTAACAGTAGGGGCAGAAGTATATCCGCTACCTCCATTGCTGATGGTAATACCGGTTACGGCACCTCCTGATATGGTAGCTGTGGCGGTAGCTGGTATTCCATTGAAATTTTCGATGTGCAGAATAGCACTCGGATCCGGGGTGGACGTGTTGATCCCTACATTTCCGCTTTGGGCCAAAGCCATTGTAGCGAAAAGTGTACTTAGAAAGTTAACAATTTTCATCTTTAGTATGTTTACGAAATAATTTTAATTTAATTACACAGGAATATGGTAATAAATCAATTCAAAGGTACGTATAAAAAATAATTATTTTATGATTTTAATCTAGATTTTTGTCTATAATATTAATGATTTATCAATTAATTGTGATTTTTTAAACTTAATTGATAATATTTATCAAAAACGAGTGATTAAATATTTAATGAAAATCATTATGGCTAAAGTATTTTAAATCGCGAACTTAAATGAACACAAAATTTTATGGGAAATTATTTTCCTGCCAGTGAATTATAACGGTCAAAATAAAGATAAAAGTTTAAATCCATAGGAATGGTCATTAATCATTTCAATGATGTTTTATTGATACTTTCCATGACTTTCTGTTGTATAATCAAGAAGTGCTTTTCTCTCAAAAAATAACGTGTTAAAATCTTGAAACAGGTTTTTCTTTTTAAAACTTTTCCCGAAATTTGAACTAAAATTTACAATTATGTCACAATCGCTTACAAGCAGAACTCCAAAACCTAAATATGACGTTGTACTGATAGGAGGCGGAATCATGAGCGCCACATTAGCGACTCTGCTTCATGAATTTGATCCGAACCTTGAAATTGCTATCTTTGAAAGACTTGGAAGATTTGCCAAAGAAAGTACAGCCGCCTGGAATAATGCAGGAACAGGACATTCCGCTTTTTGTGAGCTTAATTATACTCCCGAAAAACCTGACGGAACAATAGATATTACAAAAGCGGAAAGCATTGCAGAACAATTTGAAATTTCAAAACAATTCTGGGCTTATTTGCTGACTAAAGGATATATTCAGGAACCCAAAGATTTTATCAATTCTTGCCCGCACATGAGCCTTGTATTTGGTGAAAAAGACGCAGAATACCTTAAAAAACGTTATGATAAAATGAGTAAATCCGTTCTTTTTGAAGGAATGGAATTTTCCACAGATCATGAGAAACTGAGAGAATGGATTCCTCTGGTAATGAGCAAAAGAAATAAATCTGAGGTAATGGCTGCCACCAAAATGGATATGGGAACCGATGTTAATTTCGGGACATTGACCAGGAAAATGGGGAGACACTTGCTGGAAGATTCCAATGTAGAAGTATTTTTATACCACGAAGTGAAAGACATCGATCCGAGAGAAGACGGAAAATGGGAGATGAAAGTAAAAGACAGAATCCATAACCATAAACAGGAAGTCGTTGCAGACTTTGTCTTTATCGGAGCTGGAGGATATGCACTCCCGTTACTGGATAGTTCAGATATTAAGGAAAGTGAAGGATATGGTGGTTTCCCGGTTTCAGGACAATGGCTGGTAACCCACAACCAGGAATTGGTGGAAAAACACCAGGCTAAAGTTTATACGCAGGCTACAGTAGATGCTCCTCCTATGTCTGTTCCACACCTTGACCTTAGGATTATCGATGGTAAAAAGGCTCTTCTTTTCGGTCCTTTTGCAGGTTTTTCAACAAAATTCCTGAAAGAAGGAAGCTACCTTGACCTGCCGGAAAGTGTGAATACCAAAAACTTAAGATCCCTGTTTGGAGCATGGTGGCATAATATTCCATTAACAAAATATCTTATCCAGCAGGTAGCGATGACCAAATCTCAAAGGATACAACACCTGAGAGAGTTCATCAAAGATGCGAAGGAAGAAGATTGGGAATTGAAGGTAGCCGGACAAAGAGTACAGATCATCAAAAAAGATGAGAAAGAAGGAGGTAAGCTGGAATTCGGAACGGAAGTGGTTGTTAATCAAAAAGGAACAATAGCGTCACTATTGGGGGCTTCGCCGGGAGCTTCAACGGCAGTACATGCGATGCTGAACGTTATTGAGAAATGTTTTCCTGAAAAGCTTCATGGAGAATGGAAAAGCAAGCTTCTCGAAATGGTCCCGTCTTACGGTAAAAAATTAGCTGAACATCCGGAACTTACCAAAGAGTTGAGAGACTATACAAAAGAAAAATTAGAATTAAAATACTAACAGTAATAAGCAATGAGTAATAAGCACGATAGCATTACTCATTGCCTGTCACTTATTATCTATACAAAAGCGTGGAAGAAGTAGTTGTAAAACCGGTGATAGCTAAAGAGCTTCTGGAGTCTCTTCAGACAAAAACAGAAGAGGAGAAACAGGTTATTGTACATTGCTGTTTCCCGGCATCTCCATTTTTAGGCAATCTCATCAGGATCTGGCATTCAACTTATCTTTTTGATAATCAGTCTGATCACAGGAGTAAATTGATTCATGCTGAAAATATTTCAATTTCCCCATATTGGACGCCTGTTCCTTTTATGAAGGATTTTTGGTTTACCCTTATATTCTCCGGACTTCCCAAAGATTGTAAGAGTTTTGATTTAAAAGAAGTTATTCCGGAAGAAGGGGGCTTTTTCGTAGCATCCATTAAAAGAAATTCTTCTGATGTTTATCGTGTAAAAATATCAGAATCTTATTAACACTGGTATGATAACAAGAGAAGAAAAGCTTCAACAAATTATACAATGGTGTGAAAATAATCCGGATATCCGGGCTGCTTTACTTACCAGTTCATTAGTGAATCCTCATGCTCCTGTAGATGATTTCAGTGACCTGGATATAGAACTTGTTTTTCAGAACAGAAGTGTCTATGAAGCTGATCATACATGGCTTGATCTTTTCGGGGAACCCATTTCTATGATTGAAGAAGATGATACGGTTTTTGACGGAAAACATGCCATGAAGATGGTTTTATACAAAGACCATGTCAAGGTGGATTTTAAGCTGTATCAGGTAGCGGATTTTCTGAAAGATATTGATCTGGAGGTACTGCCTGATGATTGGGATCTTGGATATAGGGTTTTGATAGATAAGGATAACCTGACTGAAAATATAAAAGCTCCCACTTATCAGTCTATCATGATCCAAAAGCCAGATGAGCAAAAATTCAGACAACTGATAAATGATTTCTGGTGGGATACTACCTATGTAGCGAAATGCCTGAAACGTGGCGATATTTTCTATGCCAAATTTATGTCTGAAAATATTCTCAGAACAGATTATCTGGTTCCTTTGATAGAATGGTATATTGCAAATCTTCATAGCTGGCACAATATAACGACGAATAAACATGGCAGACTTTTTAAAAAATATCTTCCGGCAAACATATGGAAAGACATTGAGTCTACCTTTTCTGGAAGTGATATTGAAGAGAACTGGATCGCCTTATTCGCCTTTGCAGATCTGGTTCATAATCTGGCAACTGATCTGGCTCTAAAGCTTGGATTTGTTTATCCTGAGCAATTAGAAAATGATATCAGGAATTATCTTTCTGAAGTAAGGGCTTTACCATGATTTTATACAGAAAATTCATTTTTTCTGATCAGATTTTCTATACAATATTCAGCAATGGCAGTAATCGTCACGAACGGATTTACACCAATAGTTCCGGGAATTAATGATCCATCCAGGATGTACAGATTCTCGTGACCTTTTAATTTACCATATTCATCAGTAGATTCTCCTAATACACAGCCACCAAGCGGATGATAGCATATATCTGGCCCGAAGCCGTTGTGAAAGAGAAAGTGGCTCCTGGTTCCACCATTGGCCTGGTTCATCTTTCTTACAAAGTACCGGGCATTTTCTCTCATTTTTACTGTATTGCTTTTATCCCAGTTCAATTTAAGGGATTGATTGGTTGGGTCATAGTAAACTTCACCTTTTTTATCAACTCTATTGATCAATAAATATAGTGCCGTGGCAACATCCATTCCCATGGGTAAAGGAGCAATTTCTGTGAAAAAAGGATGTTCAGCATCATCCCAGTTATCAATGCCGCCAACGGGGATTGTAGATTGCTTGGCACCGGTTCCTCCCGATAATGGTTTTACCCAGTTTCTCCCGGTCATAAAGTTTCCGTTATTACCCCAGTTTTTTCCGATATGTTTATGAAGGGGAAGATCATGTATTGCATTGGAATGCAATAAAAGTTGCAGAGTTCCCATAGTACCGGCCGAAAGAACAAGCTTTTTACAGTTGAATATCTTGTGAGCAATGGTAGCCCCTGCTGTATCGGTCTGCTGAACCTGTAAAGTGTAACTTTTGTCGGTATTCATCCGGATGGTATCCACCCGATGAAGGTCAAGGATTTCAAGGTTGCCGGTTTCAAGTGCTTTTTTGAGATAGGTTTTATCCAGGCTGTTTTTACCGTAATTATTTCCGTAGATTACTTCTGTGTTAAGGGCAGATCTTGGAACTTCATTCCGGAATTCTTTTTCCATATACCTGAAATCATATACATTGGGAACCCTGATGGTTTTAAAACCTGCTTTATGTGCCTCTTTTTCACCTACTCTTGTAAATTTATAATAGGGACAATCCTTCAGAAATTGTTCACTGATAATATTTACTTTGAGTTCCTTATGCACTAATGGGAAATAATAATTGTAGAACTTTTCTGCATCAAGATCGGGGAAAACTTCCTTGAAGTAGTTTTCTTTTGGCGTTACTGCCATTCCTCCATTAACGAGTGAGCCCCCGCCAACTCCTCTTCCTACCCATATATTTATGTTTTCAAAATCCAGCCGGTCAAGCGTTCCGGTGAAAGGAGTTAAAGGAAAAATATTCATAAAAGGAGCAATGCTTTTCTTTTTCAGCCAGGCGGAGCTTTTCCCTGGTTTCAGAAGGTTTGAAAACGGAATTCCTGCTTTTTCCCAATTCAGGCCCATTTCAAGTAATATTACTTTTTTTCCGGCTTCACAGAGACGCAGGGCAGATACTGCACCTCCATATCCGCTGCCGATAATCACAATCGGAACATCAAAATTCTCTTTTATCTGAAAATTTTTCCTTTCTGCAGCCCGGAATAATTCAGAATGAAGGAAATACAAACCTGATATAGCTAATGCGCTTGTCCTGATGAATTCTTTTCTGTCCATGTGCTGTATTTTCCAAAAAGTATGCTAGATCAGCAAGTTCTTATTTATTTAAAACAGATTATATTTTTTATTACAATTTTAACTTTTTTGTTATGGAAATTCATAGCTTTACTCATAATTTTAAACCTATGAAAAAATATATAATACTCTTTTTGCTCCTTCCACTATGGGCTTTTTCTCAAAAGGCACTTTCAAAGGAAGAGAAAGAGGTCCGGAAATTTCAGAAAGAACTTAATGCTGAATATTTTAATCCAAAAGAGACTCCGTTAAGAGGAGACAACTTTAAAAACTTTAAAGGTCATCCTTTTTTTCCATTTGATCCTAAATACAGGATAAATGCAAAATTTATCAAATCAAAAGATACCCAACCTTTTGATCTTCCTACCTCTTCCGGAAAGACAAAATCTTATCAGGAATATGGTAAAGCAACATTTACATTGGATGGTAAACTTTATACCCTGACATTATATCAAAGCCTGGATCTAATCAAACAGAAGAAATATAAAAATTATCTTTTCCTTCCGTTCCGTGATGCGACCAATGAAAAAGAAACCTATGGCGGAGGAAAGTATATGGATCTGAGAATTCCGGAAGGGAATACCATTGTGCTGGATTTTAACCAGTCTTATCAGCCATATTGTGCATATAATGCTTATGACTACAATTGTCCTGTTGTTCCTGAGGAAAACAAACTTCCTGTGGAAATACGTGCCGGTGTAATGTATCAGGACATTTATCATCATTAATTATGGTAAGTCTGAAATTTTTTAATCCTGGTGATTTTTCCGGAATCAATTATGTTCTGGACGAAGATCAGCTGCGTTTTACAGCATCAGTAGAACAGGCGTTGGAAAATATAAAGGCTCGGAACGGGAAGGATGCCTTTCCCATCATCATATTGGAGGATGAAAATCCTGCAGGCTTTTTTGTACTTGATTTTGGAAAAGATAAATTGGATATGACAGACAATGAGCATGCAGTCCTGATACGGTCTTTATCCGTAAATCCTGCTATGCAGGGCAGGGGTATCGGAAAAGAAGCTATGATGAAGGTTGATGATTTTGTAAGAAAACATTTCGGAAACTGCAATGAAATTGTACTGGCTGTTAATCAGAAAAACCAATCTGCCTATCATCTTTATACCCGGACAGGATATTCCTATGATGGAAAAACCAGGGCCGGAAGAAGTGGCCTTCAGTATCTGATGTACAAAAAACTTTAATAAAATTTTAGATCTAAATTTTTTTACTGCTGATTTCTTTCTATAACTTTGAGTAACATCAAATTCAAAATATGGAAATATCACTTCACAATCAGGTTGCTTTAGTAACCGGGGCTTCCAGTGGAATCGGTTCAGGAATTGCAAAATCATTAGCTTCAGCAGGTGCTATAGTTATTGTCAATCATTCTTCAGAAAGGTCTCTGGAAGAAGCAAAAGCCGTTTTGAAAGAAATTACAGACTCAGGTGGGCAGGGAATTACCTATCAATGTGATGTTTCTAAAGAAGATCAGGTTGTCCGCATGTTTCAGGATGTAGTAGCAGAATTGGGAACAGTAGATATTCTCATTAATAATGCCGGAATCCAGAAAGATGCAAAATTTACGGAAATGACTTTAGAGCAGTGGAATGCTGTGATAGGAGTTAATCTGACAGGGCAGTTTCTTTGTGCAAGAGAGGCAATCAAAGAATTTTTACGCAGGGGAATAGTCCCTTCACGTTCTGTTGCTTGCGGAAAAATCATCCATATCAGTTCTGTACACGAAATTATTCCCTGGGCCGGACATGCGAATTATGCAGCAAGTAAAGGAGCTATTAGAATGTTGATGCAGACCCTGGCTCAGGAGTACGGAGCAGACAAAATCCGCGTTAATTCTATTTGTCCCGGAGCCATCCAGACCCCCATCAATACGAATGCCTGGAAGACTCCTGAAGCATTGAATTCCCTCCTTACCCTTATTCCTTATAACAGAATCGGACAACCGCAGGATATAGGGAATTTAGCTGCGTTTCTTGCCAGTGATCTTTCCGACTATATTACAGGAGCCAGCATCTTTGTTGATGGCGGAATGACCACGTTTGAGAGTTTTTCTACGGGAGGGTAGAAACGGCCTGCTTCTGATGTCGGTCATTGGAAGGACATTACCGAGGTCATTTATTATCAATACATTTTACAATTGTACAAACAGTTTATCATGTCAGAAAAACAGAGAGTTTCAGATATTTCATGGAAAAAATGGGGACCATACGTAAGTAACCGGGAATGGGGACTGGTGCGTGAAGATTATAGTGAAAACGGTGATGCCTGGAATTATACAACACATGATACAGCAGAGGCTAAAACCTACAGATGGGGCGAAGAAGGAATCTGCGGAATATGTGATGACCTTCAGCAGTTGGTTTTTTCCGTCGGATTTTGGAATAAAAAAGATCGCATGGTAAAAGAACGGTTCTTTGGTCTTACCAATGAACAGGGAAATCATGGCGAGGATGTGAAAGAATATTTTTATTATCTGGATTCTACTCCTACACATTCTTATATGAAGATGCTGTACAAGTACCCGCAAAATGCCTTTCCCTATGAAGAATTGATCAGTATTAATGCAGAAAGAAATAAAACCGAACCTGAATACGAGCTGATTGACACAGGAATTTTTGATACCAATGAATACTTTGATATCTTTATTGAATATGCCAAAGAAAGCCAGAATGATATTTTGGTAAAACTTACCATTATCAATAAATCTGAAAAGGCAGCACCCCTTACTGTATTGCCAACCCTGTGGTTCAGAAATACCTGGAATTGGGGATATGATGATTATAAACCGCAATTGTCAGGAGATAAGAATAATCATATTTATGTAAACCATCGGGCCCTTGATATCAAAAAAGTATATGCAAAAGAATCTTTACCAATTCTGTTTTGTGATAATGAAACGAATAATGAAAGACTTTATCATTCAGAGAATGTGACTCAATATTGTAAAGACGGGATTAATGGTTTTGTATTGACCGGAAATCCGCAGACAATTAATCCGAAAATGACCGGGACTAAAGCATCATTTTATATAGATGAAGTTTTTAAAGCTAAAGAGTCAAAGACGTTTGAGTTCCGGATTTCAGATAAGGACCTGGAAGAGCCGTTCCATGACTTTGATGAAATTTTTAAATTAAGAGTCCGGGAAGCAGATGAGTTTTATACTGATATTCAGAAAGACATCATTTCCGAAGACGAAAAGATGATACAAAGACAGGCATTTGCAGGAATGCTATGGAATAAAATGTTTTATCATTATAATGTGGAAAAATGGTTAAAAGGCGATCCGGCAGAATTACCCCCTCCAAAAACCCGTGATAAAATAAGAAATTATGACTGGAAGCATCTTAATAATGAGCATATTATTTCGATGCCTGATAAATGGGAGTATCCGTGGTATGCCACATGGGATCTGGCATTTCATACCATCAGTTTTTCGTTGATAGATCCTGATTTTGCCAAACACCAGCTGAAGCTTTTCCTGTTTGAATGGTACATGCATCCCAACGGGCAACTTCCGGCTTATGAATGGAATTTCAGTGATGTCAATCCTCCCGTACATGCCTGGGCAGTATTCAGGGTATTTAAAATTGATGAGTATCTCAAAGGGAAACCGGATCTGGAGTTTCTGGAGAGTGCTTTCCAGAAATTATTGATGAATTTTACCTGGTGGGTCAATAAGAAAGATGTCAACGGGAATAATATTTTTGAAGGAGGTTTTCTAGGGCTCGACAATATTGGTGTTTTTGATAGAAATTCTGTACTTCCCAATGGGGAACAGCTGGAACAATCAGACGGGACAAGCTGGATGGCAATGTTCGCCCTGAATATGATGAGAATAGCATTGGAGCTGGCTTTGTATAATAATGTATATGAAGAGATGGCTATGAAGTTTTTCGATCACTTCCTGTCTATTGCTAATTCACTGGATAATATGGGGGATGAAAATTTTAGCCTTTGGGATGATGAAGATGAGTTTTTTTATGATGCTATTGCCTCCAGTGACGGTACTCATATATATTTAAAATTAAGGACAATTGTAGGGCTTATCCCTATGTTTGCTGTAGAGGTGGTTGATGATGAAATGATTGAAAACCTGCCAAATTTTAAAAAGAGAATGAAATGGGTATTGGACAATAAACCCGAATTGGCTGCTTTGGTTTCCAGATGGGAAGTTAAAGGGCAGGATTCCAAACATTTATTATCTCTGCTTCGAGGCCACCGTCTGAAAAGATTGTTAAGCCGGATGCTTAATCCCAACGAATTCCTGAGTGAATATGGAGTGAGAGCATTATCTAAGGAATATGAACAAAATCCCTATACATTAAATTTCAACGATATTGAATATTCGGTGAAATATACACCTGCCGAAAGTGACAGCGGACTTTTCGGGGGAAATAGCAACTGGCGTGGGCCAGTATGGTTTCCCATTAATTTTTTAATTATCGAGAGTCTTCAGCGTTTTTTCTTTTATTATAGTCCTGATTTTCTGGTTGAATATCCTACCGGAAGCGGTAATTATTCTAATTTGGATGAAATTGCCGATTCTTTAAGCCGAAGGCTTGCAAAAATTTTCTTAAGGGACGAAAATGGTAAGCGGCCTGTGAACGGGCAATATGATAGATTCCAGACCGATCCTGATTTTAAGGATTACATTCTGTTTTATGAATATTTTCATGGCGATAGTGGGCGTGGGGTAGGAGCTTCTCATCAAACAGGATGGACAGGGCTTATTGCAAAGATTTTACAGCCAAGGTTCTCCAAAAAGGAAATCGCAGAATCTGAAACTGAAATGCCGGGAAATGTGAGCAGGGACAGCAAGGAATAAGAACATAAAAAAGGATTCAACAATCCAATTCTTGCTTATCACCCTTCTTACTATTCAAAAATCTGCTGGATCACTTCAAGTGAAGCCGGCACTTTAAAATCAGTTATGTGATAATGATAATACACTAACAAGCTGTCTAAGAAATCTTTTCGTGCGGCAGAATGTATTTTAATAGTATACATATTATCGGTACTGAGAGCTTGTTTCCAAATTAAGGAAATCTCTTCGTTGAAAAGCTGGTGAGTCATTCCTGCAGAGAAAGTCCCGGTTTCCGGATCCAGGAATTTCCCTTCACCAACTAATGGGGCCACTCCCTGAATTTTTAATAAACTAAGTAAAAAAAGTAGGTGGGACTGATAATTTTTACCCATTAATTCTTCAATGAACCTTTCAATACTGAAAAAAATACTAAGGTTTTTATTTTCATACTTAAGAACCTGATTCAAAAAATCTGAAATGAAAAAGATAACCGTATTGGCCTTTATATCAGTATAAACATCATTGTTCTTTATCAGTTCAAATTTTGAAACGGAGCATAAGCCCCCGCTTTTTACCGGATTTATAAAGAAATTTAATTTGTTTAACGGCTGCAAAAAAGCTTTCTTTTTATTTTTTTTGGAATAAATCCCTTTCAGAAAGTAAGTCTGAAAGCCTTCCTCTTCTGTAAAACAATGCAGAACAGCATCATTTTCCCCATATTTGATAAACGAAAGTAAAAAACCGTTTTGTGAATTCATTAATTGACTACTCCTATTTTGGCTGTCGCTTTATCAGAACCATCTTCATTAGTCATCAAAACAAAGTAAATCCCCGAGGCAACCCTGATCCCTTTTTGATTATTAAGGTCCCATTCATAATATCCTCCTCTCGCTACTGCCGAATGAACTACATTTCCTGCTGCATCTACAATCCTGATATTTGTTTTTTCCGCTAGACCTTTAATGGTAACTTTTCCTTTAAAATTGGAGTATACCACAGGATTTGGATAAACCACAACATTGCCGAAATTGGAGGTAACATCTGCAACATCTCCCTGGTAGGTTACAATTCCGCTATATGTTACGAAATATACTTTACCTGTTTTCTTATCTATTTTGATATCGGTAACACTATTGGTAGGAAGCGGTGAATTTTCCTTTGTAAAGTGTTTTATAGTTTGTTGCGCATCAGGAGACATGTAATATACGCCTCCGTCTTCTACGGAAATCCATTTATGGTTTCCTTCATCCACTTCTATTTTAAGAATCTGGGAATTCCTGAAAAGTTCTTCGCCAATACCGTTTTGCTCAATAACAATGGGCTCCAGTTTAGGATCCGGAGCTTTTATTTCTGTGGCTGCGTTTGATAATACTTTGATTCCGCTGTAGGTCCCAATCCAGGCGTCCCCGGATTTGTCGATAGCTACTGATAAAGTCCCCGTTGTAAGCCCGTTCGACTCTGTTAATAGAATATCGGTATCATCGGAGAGGTTAGTTGCATTTTTATAATCATATACCCAGAAATTATTAGACTTAGGTAAAGGGGTCCATAGCATATCCTTATAAAAGAAGGTGGTTTGGATGGCATCACTGGCAAGCACAATCTTTTTGATAATAAAATCATCTGCAGCTTTGTCATAAATTCCTATTGAAGGGCTTCCGTCATTAAAACCGAAAGAGATGAAAATATTATTCTGAGGATCGGTGGCAAAACCTACAGGACGCCGGTAAGATGGAATGCTCCCTAAATTATAATACTTCACCATCTCAAAATCCTTATTTGATGCATTATATTTCATTTTATAAACTCCCTGATCAGTAATGGTATAATTTGAAAAGAATACTTCATTATTATCAAGAGGATTTTTAATAGCATCCAGAACATTTATTCGGTAGGCATTATTATTGAAGTAGGAGGGGTAAATCCATTCTGTACCATTAAAATAATAAAAACCTGGTCTTTTGGGATTATTGATTGGAAAGTTATAATTGGCAATCCTTGCCCCGCTAGATACAAGCATTTGGTTATCATCATACAAATTGATTTTGTATGCATAATTAAAATAAGGACCCGAAGGCTTATAAGTATGGTTGCTTTCATCTTTTATCCCTGAAAGGATAGTTCCTCCCAATACTTTTCCGCCTGTCATTATTGCTGTATTACAGTCTTCACCAAGACTTACTGCTCCTAATGAAACTCCATTGTTTCCAAATGTGTATATCCGGTTGTCGGTTACCACAATATTATTAGCGGTCACTACCACATCACGGATATTTCCAAAATTGACAGGCAGTGGAGTCGGAGTACCATTATTGTACATAAATGCAGCTGTATCAGACGAAAATACCAACTCAGATTCCGAATCAATATGCTTGAATACTCCGGGAACTTCGGTTGTCCAAGTGGAATATACAGGGAAAGTGGTGTTCAATTCATGGCTTTTCAGGCCGGTATCTGTTACTGAATATACTTTATTTCCAAATATTGTGGCTTCGTTGCTTGCTGCATACACACCACCGGTAATGAAAAAGGAAGAATCTCCGAATTCTTTCTTCTTTAAATTAAATATGGATACCCCATAGCCTACAGAAATGACAGCCTGATCTCCTGTTATGGAAATGTGATTGATTTTCTTGGAACCATTATAACCAGTAGCAATAGGAATATCAACGATATATTTTATTTCTTGGGGTGTGATTACATCCATAGAACCATTTTCATAGCCAATAAGTCCTGTCTGGGTCTGTGGATTATAATCAAAGGCTGTTATCCCAATGTTATGCAGCCCGTTTGCTTTAGATAACTTTGTAATTTCTCCTGTTGATATCGTATAATAGAATATTCCGTTTTCTGTGGCGGCTATTATTTTTCCATTGTCTTCTTTCATTGCTAAGACATTGTTGTAGGAGAAAAGATCCGCCCATTTTTTTGATGAAATGACCTGTGCTTCTGTAAACTGCAAAGATGCTAAAATACCAAGAGAAATTAGAGAAAGTTTTTTCATATTATACTGTTATGCTGCTGTCTATTGTCTGGTTGTTCCAGGAAATATGCTGTATGTTTTTGTTGGAGTCAAAATAAAAATCTATTCTTCCTAAAAGAAGTCCTGCCCATCCTACCTGGTTCACCAGGACGTTTTTACCCTGCCTGTTGGTAAATGTTTGGGGTTCTGGCAAGAAAGTGTGGGTATGGCCGCCTAAGATAATATCAATATTTTCAGTACTGGCTGCCAGAATTTTATCGCTTATTTTATCCGGTTCATCCTTATAATCGTAACCAATATGGGAAAGACATATCACCAGGTCACATTTTTGATCATTTTTCAGGAAGTTGGAATAATGTTGAGCAACATCAATCGGACTAGAATAAACGGTTTCGCCGTATTGTTTTTTACCCACAAGACCATCCAGCTGAATTCCGACTCCAAATATTCCTACTTTGATTCCGTTTTTATCAAAAATCTTGTACGGAGAGGTCTTCCCATCCAGAACAGTATTTTTAAAATCATAGTTGGAGCAGATAAACGGGAATCTGGCGTTCGGAAGAACTTTCAGAAAGCCATCTAAGCCATTATCAAAGTCATGATTTCCCATAGTGGAAGCATCATACTTCATCATAGACATGAGCTTAAATTCAAGCTCTCCGCCAAAAAAATTAAAATATGGGGTTCCCTGGAAAATATCACCGGAATCAAGAAGCAGTACATTGCTTTCCTGGCTTCTGATTTGCTGGATCAGACTGGCTCTTCTTGCAAAACCTCCCTGGTTAGGATTTTTTACATAGCTTGCATCAAAAGGTTCTATTCTGCTATGCTGGTCATTGGTATGAAGAATAGTCAGTTTACGGGTGGTTTTTAAATCAGGAATTTTTAATTCTTCTGCCATCATCATGCCTGGAGCTAAAGCCATTGCCAAAGATCCACCGCCTATTGCCTTTAAAAAACTTTTTCTATCCATTACTTCTTACCAATAAAATTTAAACGAATATCCGTAGCAGGAATTACTTCCGGATTCTTTTTGAAACATTCAATATATAAATCCCTAAGTTTAACTCCTGTAGCTATTGATTCTCCTTTTGCAAAAAATTTCATATTGTCACCTCCCAACGCAAGATAGTCTGAAGTGGCAATATAATAGTCTCTCTCCGGATCTACTGCTTTTCCATTAATTAATGATTTAACTAATTGCCCGTTATTGGTTTCAATGTATAAGTGAGAGACTGGGTTATTTACCTGTGTTTTTGCATAGTATTCAAAAAGTCCGGACAGATCTGCTCCTTTCATTTTCACAATGATCAGTTCATTTTCGAAAGGCATGACTTCAAATACATTTTTCAGCATAATGTCGCCCTTCCCAATTGTAGTACGGATTCCTCCGATGTTGATGAGGGCAGCATCTACATTCTGTTTAAGATTTGCTTTAGTCCATTGATCTCCTCCTTCCCATGTGTAGTCTGCTAAAAGATTGCCTAAATTGCTATTATCCCCCTGTTTTGTAAGATCTGCATTGGTGTGAGAAATTTTCTGATTCATTTCTCTGTCCAGTCTTTGCTTATATGGTTCAATGATTTTTACAAACTCCTCATCATTCTTTAGCTCATTATTAATAGAAATGTTTTTCTGGGCCGTTACGTTTGCAATACGCAGCGTAGACGCCGTTTTGCAGGCAGTAAGTGATGCCAGAGCAATTCCTAGTAACAAGAATTTATTTTTCATAATATCTTTTAGTATATGCAAATATAACCATATGTATAATAAAACATTATTATTTATTATAAATTCTTAGCGTAAATCATTAAATTTGAAAAAAATAATTCGAACAGATGAGCATTTTAAAAGGAGTAGGTGTTGCCCTGGTGACGCCCTTTAATGAAGATTTATCCGTTGATTTCGACAGTTTGACCAAACTTGTTGAATATAATATCGGGAACGGAACCAATTATTTGGTAGTATTAGGAACGACGGCAGAAGCCGCAACGCTTTCTGATGAGGAAAAGAAACAGGTAATTGAGCATATCATTAAGGTAAATAATAAACGTCTTCCTTTAGTATTAGGAATTGGCGGTAACAATACTCTTGAAGTAAAGAAACAGATAGAAGAGGCAGATCTGTCTGCGTTTGAAGCCGTACTTTCTGTATCTCCATACTATAATAAACCTAATCAGGAAGGTCTTTATCAGCATTATAAGGCGCTGGCTTCCACAGGCAAAAATATTATTATCTATAATGTTCCTTCAAGAACCGGACAGAATGTTGAAGCAGATACAACTCTTCGCCTTGCAAAAGAATTTCCAAATTTATTTATGATTAAAGAGGCTGCACCTAATATCCTTCAGTACTTTGATATTTTAAGAAAGAAACCGGAACATTTCTCTCTTGTTTCAGGAGATGATGAATATACACTGCCGGTTACCCTAGCTGGAGGAAACGGAGTCATTTCTGTTATCGGACAAGGATACCCAAAAGAGTTTTCTACTATGGTACAACTGGCTTTTGAAGGTAAGGTGAAAGAAGCTTATGAAATCCACAACAAGTTGGTTGAAATCACTCGCCTGATATTTGCTGAGGGGAACCCTTGTGGGATTAAAGTAGTACTTGCTGAAAAAGGAATTATTAAAAATTATTTAAGACTGCCTTTGGTAGCTGCTTCAGAAGGACTTTCAGCAAAGATTAAAGATGAAATGACAAAAATTAAAGGATAATCATGATCTGGAATAAGATCTTTTACTTTAAGTAAAATTGATGATCATAACCTATAAACCAAAAGTGGAAAACTCAAGTTTTTCACTTTTTTTAATCATAATAAGAAAACTATGAAATTAATTAAAGCAACGGAAAAGGATATCCCCCTTATTCAGGATCTGGCAAGGAGATCCTGGAAAAGTGCTTATGCAGAAATACTTTCAGAAGAGCAAATGGAATATATGCTTTCCGGAATGTATTCGGATACTGAAATTACCGCCCATCTCAGAAGTCCCGATTATCATTATTATCTGATTCGGGATGAAGATAAGGATTCCTATGAGGGTTTTATAGGATATCAGCATAACTATGAAGAAAAGACTACCAAACTGCACCGTATTTATTTAGTTCCTGAAAGCAAAGGAAAAGGATTGGGGAAAGAGGCTCTTTTGTTTTTGAACCGGAAGGTAAGCGAAAGCGGGAATAAAAGAATTATTCTAAATGTGAATAAACATAATTCCGCCAGAAAGTTCTATGAGTCCCAAGGATACAGGGTTTATGACGAAGGAGTTTTTGATATCGGGAATGGTTTTGTAATGGATGATTACCTGATGGAATTCCTAATTCACAACTAATTGACTTTAAATTTTGTAAATTTATCATGTAATTCTATAACAAGTGATTTCTTTTTTTCATTCATCTTTGCTTCAGAACCAAATCACTTATAATAATACATTCATATGCTTGGTTTTGAGCTGTTTCAGCTTTTTATCAGTATATTTTTTTCATCCTTAGTGTTTAAATTCCTGTATTCTTGAATGCAGGAGTTTTTTGTATTATTATCATTTTATAAAAAAATATACGCTATTTCACATTCAATTGAAATAAATCATTATATTTACTAAAAAATTGGTTTACTTATATTAGGATGAAAATGTATGTAAAATTTGATTTCAATACCCTCTGTAAGAAGATATTGGATGAAAGACTTAAAGAGCATGGGCTGAAATATCGTGTGCTGAACTTTGGTGAAGTTGAGTTCTATGAACCACTCACACAGGAACAACATAATCTTTTTAAGAAAAATCTTGGAGATTACGGCATTGAGATTATAGAAAGCCAGAAGACCGCCTTGGTACAGAAAATAAAGGATACCATTGTAGAACTTGTTTTTTCTGATGAAATTATTCCTGTAAAAGCATCTATTTATATTTCTGAAAAATTGAATCACAGCTATGGTTATCTCTCCAATCTGTTTTCAGAAGTTGCTTTTACTTCCATAGAGAATTTTATTATTCTCCAAAAAATAGAACATGCAAAGGTTCTGATTATAAGAAATAAGCAAAGCCTGACGGAAATTGCCCATAAACTGAATTACTCAAGTGTTGCCCACTTAAGTACCCAGTTTAAAAATACAACCGGCATTACCCCATCCCATTTCCAAAAGATTGTGGGCAAAAGAAGGAAAGCTCAGAATATGGCCACTAATTCTAACATATAATATGAATAAAGAGTTTCTGAACGTAATAGTAGCAGATGACGATGAAAACACTTTAACTTTTTTTAAGAATATATTCAAAGAGCTTAAAATTTCGACAAAGGTCCAATGCTTTAATAACGGAAAAGATTTAATGAAGTATTTGCACAATGCGGATGCCTTCATTCCTGAAATCGTATTTATCAAATATGATTTTCCCGGGAAAGATAGTATGGAATGCATTGAGGAAATCAAATCGGATCTGAAATTTAACAATATGGTAACAGCTATATATGGTGATCAAATTTCGGAAACAGAAATTGAAGATATTTTTGTAAAAGGAGCCAACATTTGCATGAGGAAGCCTGATACCTATGAAGGGTTCAAAAAGATCCTGGCAGAAGTTATTGCCATTAATTGGCAGTATCATACTTCGGGCTTAAATAAAGAGAATTTTATTTTAAAGCTCTGATAAACAGTAAATTTTAATATTACATTTTTTTTAAAAAGTTAATATTTTACGCATAATATTCACTATAATGTGAAAATTTTATAACTAAATGTTAAAATAATATAAAAAAAATATCAATTAATATTCAGACTTTTGTAAATGTAAACATTGCAACACAAATTTGCCATATAATAGAAATGCGGATGAATGAAAAGTAATTGTTTCAACAATAACTAATTATATAATCACAATGTTATTAACAAAATGAATTATATTAATTTCCAACTAGAAAGCATAGAAGATCTTTAAATAAAACGGTACAATCATGAAAACTTGAACGTAGTTGGTGACATTTTTATTCGTTTCATTCCCTCGTCTCCAACATGAACACAGTTAGTTTTTATAATAAGCAAGTTGGAAAAATAATTCATTTTGTTTTTTTATAATTTATTTTAATAGTTAGGGCTTAAAATATTCAAATAGTAAATAAATATTTTCACACCACATCACAAAATATTAAGCCTGACTATTAAAATGAATTTTTAAAGCAAGCGCAAGTAATTTCTTCTAAATAACAGTTTTATAAGGGGACCGTAGGAAAATATTTCTGCGGTTTTTTTATGAAATCTTACTCCATTTGCTTTTTCCCTTATAGTATTTGAGGTAATAATTTTTAATAATCAGATTATCCGGTCTGGCCAGCAAGGGGTCTGCTTCTAAAATTCTTTCAACGGTATTTTTTGTAGTTTTAATGATAGCCGAATCATTTACAAGATCTAATCTCTTAAAATCTACCACACCACTTTGCTGGGTACCTAAAATATCTCCCGGCCCACGAAGCTGCATATCCACCTCCGAAATTTTAAATCCATCATTAGTTTCTGTCATGGTTTTGACACGGGTTCTGCTTTCCTTAGATAATTTATCTGAAGTCATCAGGATACAGTAGCTTTGTTCGGCTCCTCTTCCTACACGGCCCCTAAGCTGATGTAGCTGGGAAAGGCCAAACCGCTCAGCACTTTCAATGACCATTACGGAAGCGTTAGGAACATTCACTCCTACCTCAATTACCGTAGTTGCTACCATGATTTCAGCTTTACCTGAAGCAAAATATGCCATAGCCGCATCTTTTTCATCAGGTTTCATTTTTCCATGCAGCATTGTTACATTATAATCTGAAAAAAAATCCATGACATGTTCCAGGCCTTCTGCAAGATTTTTATAATCCAATGTTTCAGATTCTTCAATAAGAGGATATACAAAATAAACCTGTCTTCCTTTTTTGATTTCATCCTTACAGAAATTATAAACATACAGCCTGTCTTTTTCCCGTCTGTGGGCGGTGATGATAGGTTTTCTTCCCACCGGCATTTCATCAATGACCGAAACATCAAGATCTGAATAAAAACTCATCGCCAATGTTCTTGGAATAGGCGTTGCTGTCATAACCAGGATATGAGGAGGAATTTTGTTTTTTGCCCAAAGTTTGGCACGCTGGGCAACACCAAACCTGTGCTGTTCATCAATAATAGCCAGCCCAAGATTTTTGAACTTAACTTTGTCCTCCAGAACAGCATGAGTTCCTACAAGAATAGAAAGGCTGCCACTTTCAAGTTCTTCATGAATGATTTTTCTTTCCGAACTCCTGGTAGAGCCGGTCAAAAGCCGGACATTTATTCCGGTTTCCTGTAGTAATTCTTTAATGCCATTGTAATGCTGCTGCGCAAGAATTTCCGTAGGAGCCATCATACAACTCTGAAATCCATTGTCCATGGAAATAAGCATGGTAAGCAAAGCTACCATTGTTTTTCCTGAGCCCACATCACCCTGTAAAAGCCTGTTCATTTGAATGGGCCTTTTCATATCCTGGCGAATCTCTTTTAAAACTCTTTTCTGGGCACTGGTAAGCTCAAAAGGAAGATGGTTTTCATAAAAGGTATTAAAGTAATCCCCTATGACAGGGAATGGATTTCCGTAAGACTGTGTCTTGTGATGAAGCTTTTTTAAGCCATAACCCAACTGGAAAAAGAAAGATTCTTCAAATTTCAGCCGATAATCTGCTTTGTCGAAATGTGCCATATCTTTAGGAAAATGTACATTCAGAAAAGCATGCTGCCTCGACATGAATTTGAAAGTTTTCATCAGGTATTCCGGAAAATTTTCTTCAATAAGGCTGGGAATTTCTTTGCAGACATTTCTTAAAATATTCTGGAAGAATTTCTGCCCCAAGCCCCTTTTGGAAAGCTTTTCAGAACCAGGGTAAATAGGCCTCAGACGGGTGTCATTTTCTTTGCTTTCCTCAGCCTCTATTTCCGGATGGGGCATGGAAAACTGCCGGTTAAAGACATTAACCTTTCCAAAAATATATACTTCACGATTAACTGGGATTTGCTCTTTCAGCCATTTTGAATATTGAAACCATACAAGGTCCATACTGCCGGTATGGTCATTAAACCTGGCTGATAGCCTTTTGGTTTTTCCTGTTTGAATTTCCTGTACCTGAGTGATTTTTCCTTTCAGCTGAACATCCAGATTGCTTTCTTCAAGCTGGGATACAGTGTAAACCTTGCTTTTATCCAGATAGCGGATAGGGTAGAAGTTCAGAAGATCTTCCACGGTACTAAGCCCCAATATACTTTTGATAAGTTTGGCTCTGTCAGGACCTATTCCTTTTACGTATTCTATAGAGGTGTCTAAAGTCATTCGAAAAACGAGCCCTAATTTCGGTAAAATAGCTGGAATTTGAAATTTTTAACACCAGAAAATATCAGAAATGGAATAAAAAAAGCTTTCAGAATTGAAAGCTTTGTATCTAATCTTTGATTTTGGATTTGAATTTTTTCTGGTAGTCTTCCCATTGTTCCCTGCTGCGGATTTTTTTAAATAAATCTTTTGAGATCAGTTCCAGATAAGGCTCAAGTTCTTTAGCAGATAATTCTCCCTGCAAAATAGTAATGGGATCACCATGCTCATCCAGAAATACCGTACTTGGAACAGCCCCTACATTCATATATTGTGTAAATTCGTGTAAAGAATTTCTTCCCCTTTTCTGCTCTGTATTAGGATTGGAAAAGGTTCTTCCAAATATTTGAATGCTGTTTTTTTCTTCTGCATTAAATTTTACAGGATAATAATTTTCATTTAAATTCTGAGCAATGACAGGGTGTCCATATGTTTTTTTATCCATGATCTTACATGGGCCACACCAGTCAGCATAGAAATCAATAAGGATCTTTTTGGGATTTTCTTTTTGAGCTTTCAGAGCATCTTCAATCGTCATCCACTTTACCTGGGCAAAATTAAAATTTAATATAAGTAACAATAATATGCTTAAAATTTTCTTCATAATTTGATATTTATGTAAAAATAAGCATAATTACTTATTTTTTATTTTACATCTTGCATTAATTTTTTCACGTACGGAGATATCAAAATTAATACCACTCCGGCAATGATCGCATACAATCCCAATTGTTTATATCCATCAGTATAAGTGATCAATTCATCATAGTTAGTGGAACCTTCTTTGGCAGTAGCAAGACTGGCACCGATAATCCCTGCCACATATTGTCCATAAGCTGATGCCAGAAACCACATTCCCATCATCATTCCCTGAAGGTTTTTGGTAGAAAGTTTGGTCATAATAGAAAGCCCGATAGGAGAGAGGCAAAGTTCTCCGAGAGTAATGATCAATAATGCCAGTGTAAAGAAATTCAGTGAAGTGACTCCCTGAAGGTTGGCAAAAAATCGTGTAGCAAATAAAACATAATATCCTAATCCCAGGAAAATAAATCCTAATCCGAATTTAATAATGGTATTGGGTTCAATTTTTCTTTTGTTCAGCCATATCCAAAGCAACCCGATAACAGGGGCAAGGAAAATAATGAAGAACGCCCCTCCCGAATTATTGACACCGTTAGGATCCAATCCGAATAAGTCCTTATTCAGGTTTTTTGCTGCAAAAATACTTAATGAACCACCGCTTTGTTCATAAATTCCCCAGAAAATGATTGAGAATATAATGAAGACAAGTGCTGCCCAAAGCTTTTTACGTTCTGAAGCTGTTACTTTAGACATTTCATAGAACAAATAGATTAATGTTAAAGGACCTATTGTCCACATAAAATAATCTGTATATTCTGTTTTCGCAACCATAGTCATAATGATAGGAACGAAAACCAATGATAAAATATATACTCCATACTCTTTCCATTTAGGAATAGGAGCAGATTTCGTTTCTGCTAAAGGATGTCCGGGCTGTAAACCAATAGTTCCCAGCCTTCTCTGAGTAAAAACAAAGTTGATCAGACTTACAACCATTACAATGGCAGCCAGTCCGAAAGCAATATGCCACCTCATTTCTTCCGCAATAATATTACCCAGAAACTCTCCTTTCCCGATAGCAATACAAAGGTATCCGCCTAATAAGGCCCCAAGATTAATTCCTGCATAAAACAATGAAAAACCTGCATCAGCTCTTGAATCATTAGGTTTATAAAGCTGACCTACCATTGATGAAATATTAGGTTTAAAAAAACCTGTTCCCACTACCGTAAATGCAATTCCCAAGAAGAAGAATTGATGAGGATCAGTTGCCAGAATCAAACTTCCTACGATCATCAGAAGTCCGCCCCAAAAAAGAGATTTTCTGAATCCTAAAATTTTATCGGCAAAAAGCCCTCCGATAAAGGTAAAGGCATATACAAAAGCCTGAGTGGCTCCATACTGAAGGTTGGCTTCTTTTTCGTGGAAATTGAGCTGTGAGATCATAAAGAAAACCAGCATTCCACGCATTCCGTAGAAACAGAAACGTTCCCACATTTCAGAGAAAAACAGACTCCAGATTTGTCTGGGGTATTTTCCTTTGAAATTTTGTATTTCATCTAAAGTTAAGCTCATAACGCTATATGATTAAGTTTTAATTAAGGGTTTTTATTGTCCTGATCCAGTTCAAAACGGATTCTGTCCTGGTCTATGATTTGTTTGAGTTCTTCTTCTTTTGGGAGGTACAGCAGGTATTTGCTGGCAAATAAATTATTTTTATCATTCAGGACGGAATATTTTACAATAGTTTCATCCTTTTCCGAACACAGTAAAATTCCAATGGTAGGATTATCTCCTTCACCACGCTTCAGATCATCATACATTCTTACATACATATCGATCTGGCCAATATCCTGATGAGAAAGTTCTCCTGTCTTAAGATCAATGATAACAAAGCATTTTAAGATATAATTGTAAAATACCAGATCAATATAAAAGTCCGAAGTATCGGTGGAAATATGCTGCTGCCTTGCTACAAATGCAAACCCTTTCCCAAATTCCAGCAGAAATTTCTGAATGTGATCTATGATTGCCGTTTCAATCTCTTTTTCGGAAAATTGTTCATCGGCTTTTAAACCAAGAAATTCAAAAATATAAGGATCTTTCAGAACGCTCTGGATATTTTCAGCTGAAGATTTTTTATGTTCTAAAACTCTTTCATAGGCGAGCGAATTGATTTGTCTTTTTAAATCCCTTACATTCCAGTTGTTTTGTACGGCCTCATTGAGATAATAGTTTCTTTTGTGTTTATCATCCTGGCTTGAAAGAAGCCTGTAATGAGACCAGCTCAATTGTTGAGACAATGTGTCAACAATTGGAAAAGCAATATAAAACTTCCGCATATTGGAAAGATTGGTGTAATCAAACCCCTTTCCAAATTCTAATGTGAGTTTTTGGGAAAGATTTTTTAACGTGTATTTTCCATATTCAGCACGTTCTTTTCCTTGTTGTTCATCTTCCACAATCAGTTTTCCGATTTGCCAATAGGTAAGCAGTAAGGTAGAATTCGCTATTCGAAAAACTTTTTCGCGCGATTGCCTAATAATTTCCTTTACGGACTGGAATAAAGAATCTTCGGAAATTTCCATCGTACGAAAATAAAAAAAACCTCCGACTTAGCAGAGGTTTTATTCTATTTTGTTGATACAATTAGTTTACACCGTGCATCATTTTCTTTAAGATCGGTGAAATCAGACCTAAAATTACAGCTGCAATACCACAAAGTACTACAAATACCATGAAAAACTCAAATAAATTGTGGATTTCAAATCCTGCAAAGGTAGGATTGTGTAATGGTAGCTGGGCTTTTTCAAATGCCGCAATCTGATCTGCTGTCAGGGTCACTTTTTTGTCCAGAACATCCTGAAGGTTTACTCCGATTTCCTGGGCTTTTTTGAATTTATCCCCTGTTGCAGGGATAAGGGCTCCTAATGAACCGGCCAATGCATATCCTGCTGCATTGGAAATGAAGAAAACGCCATATAATAAAGAAGCGAATCTTTTTGGAGCCAGTTTTCCTACTAACGATAAACCGATCGGAGACAGGCAAAGCTCACCACAGGTTTGGATAAAGTATAATAACATCAGCCATTTGATAGCCAATAATCCTGAATTGCCAAGATCTTTTACATTGTGTGCAATGATAAAATAAGAAAGCGCGATCAGAGCAAGCCCCATAGCCTGTTTGAACGGAGATACCGGCTCTTTCCCTTTTGCTCTCAATTTATCCCAGATTAAACTGAACGGAACCGCTAAAATAACTACAAAGATTCCGTTAAAGATCTGAACCATTGAAGGAGGCATATTCCATCCTAAAATGTTTCTGTCTGTTTGGTTGTCTGCAATGAACGTTAGTGAAGAACCAGCCTGTTCGAAAGCTGCCCAGAAGAAAATAATAAAGAATGATACAATATAAATTACCCAGATCCTTTGTCTTTCAACTTTATTTTCAGCAGAAGTCATGATCAGGAAGGCTAATGCGATACCTGCCGCATAGATGAAAGGATAAATGATTCCCTTAATCAGCTGTCCCATTTCCACTGAATTGAACCCGAATTCTCCTACAAGCAAATATCTGAAAGCAAAGAAAAGAGCAATAAATATAACTCCCGTAATCGCTAAAAACTGGCTTGAGAACTTTGCTGTTTGAGATTCTCCTTCTTCAAAATCTGCGGTTGTATTATTTTTTGGTAACCCACCGATAGGCCTTCCTTCAGGAGTTACTACGTATTTGTTTTTAAGGATAAAGAAAGTTACAGTTCCGATTATCATAGCAATAGAAGCTGCAAGGAATCCCCATTTGAAGGCAAAAATGTCTCTTACCCCGGTTGTAGCATCTTTTACATCTCCCAGATACGGACAGATAAACTGCCCGAGGAACGCGCCAATGTTGATCCCCATATAGAAAATGGTGAAGGCAGAATCAAGTTTTGATTTTTCCTGCTTAGGATAAAGACTTCCCACCATTGATGAAATATTCGGTTTGAAGAATCCATTACCGAAGATAATAATAAACAGGGCCAGCCACATGATAAGTTTTGCACTTCCAATATCCGCAGAGAAAGTGGAGGCACTGATGAACAGTAAAAACTGACCGATAGCCATTAATGATCCACCAATGATGATAGCATATCTGTTTCCGATATATTTATCAGCAATAAATCCTCCTAAAAGAGGTGTTAAATAACATAAAGCGAGAAATCCACCATAGATGATCGCTGCATCAGCTTCTTTTATCAATAAGGAATTTACCATAAAGAGCGTTAAAAGTGCTCTCATTCCATAAAAGTTGAAACGCTCCCACATTTCTGTTCCGAAAAGAACCCATAACCCTTTCGGATGTCTGGAATTCTTATTCTCTACAAATTCATCCGGCTTCGGACTCAATGCTTCAATATTATCCATTTCTATTGTTAATTTTTGTTAAGACTGACAAATATAGTTTATTTTGGGTTTTTGGCAAGTTTTTAATTTTATTTTTAAATAAAAAAGCTGCGGAACTATTCCGCAGCTTGCTATTCTTTATAATATTAAGGATTAATGTCCTTTTTCCTTCATGATTTTATTTAATCTTTTTAACATGGAAAGTCCTAAAAGGGTAGCAAATATTAACAAAGCGAAATTTACAAGGAAATAATTCGTTTTATTTTCATAGTTATACCATGTACTTGCCAGGATTCCTGAAAGTTTATTCCCCACAGAATTGGCCAGAAAGAATCCTCCCATCATCAATGCCGTAATTCTTGCAGGTGAAAGCTTTGAAACAAAAGATAATCCCATGGGAGAAAGACATAGTTCTCCGATCGTGATCACTCCATAGCTGGCTACCAGCCACAACGGAGAAACTTTTACTGCTCCGTTATCTCCGGCGATTACCGCTAGAACCATCACTAAACAGGATAAACCTGAAATAAACAATCCCAAAACGATTTTGGTGGGAGTTAGAGGTTCTTTTCCCCTTCTTCTTAATAATGCCCAGAAGCCTACAATAACAGGAGTTAAAGCAATTACCCAGAATGGATTAATAGACTGGAACAATTCCGTATTATACAGATACACTTTATTTTCAGGATTTTTCTCTAAAGCAGCACGCTGCTCAGGTGAGATATTTTTAAAATAAACATCTTTCCCTATTTCCTTTTTAGTATCTCCGTTGTCATCTTTTTGAGACCTGAATTGGTTATCATATACAGGAACTTCTTTATCTTCAAAGCTTTTACCGTCTACCATATAAATCCCTTCCAATGGTTTTTCCAGAGCAGCAGGAACACTTCTGTCCGTATAATAGTTAGCCCATCTTGTCAGGGCAGTACCGTTTTGTTTGAAAACCGCCCAGAAAAACATACTGATCAAAAATACAGAAAGCAGGGCTCCGATTGATGATTTTTCCTCAGGCTTAGCTTTAAAGTATAATGAAGCATAAAAGTAAATAACAGGAACACAGGCAAAGATGAAAGCGTCCGTACTGTCACTTCCAAAGATATTGCCCGGGATAAACCAACCAATCGCGCCGGCGATGATGGCAGGAACAAATACTTTAATTAGAATTTCAGAAAGCTTCGTATCACCTTCCTGTACAGGTTTCATTTGTGCAGCATGGATGTAGTGCTTTCTACCGATTGTGAAAATAACCATACCAATCAGCATTCCGACCCCGGCAGTAATGAAGGCTTCCCCCCAACCAAATTTATTACGCATAAATGCCGCAATAATGTTACAGATGAATGCTCCGATATTGATTCCCATATAAAAAATATTGTATCCCGAATCTTTATTGGCTTTATAAGGTTCTTCAGAATAAAGATTTCCCAAAAGGGTAGATATGGTAGGTTTAAAGAAACCATTTCCGATGATGATCAGGGCCAGGGAAGTATAAAATAAAGGCAAATCTTTGAAAACTCCCATTCCAATGTATCCTGCAGCCATTAGAAAGCCACCGAGATAAATAGATTTGATATATCCTAAAACCCTGTCAGCCAGGAAACCTCCGATAAACGGAGTAAGGTAAGTCAGTGCAATATAAGTTCCGAAAATGTCATCAGCAGTTTTGTCCGGAAGTCCAAGCCCTCCTTTCATACCGGTCGGCTCAATTACATACAGAACAAAGATTCCAAGAATCAGGTAGTACCCGAAACGCTCCCACATTTCTGTAAAAAAGAGATAGGGCAGCCCTTTAGGATGTTTAGTCTTCATATATTCAAATTTCAAATTCCTCAAAAATAAGTTTTTAATTTCAATTGATAAAATAAATAATACAAGCCCGGATGATTAATGAAATAAATATAAATCCGGATTAAAATTCACTTTCTTATCCAAATGATCTTACAGAAAATTATATGAGACTAAAAAGGATAACATCTGTTGTACAAATTTTACAGATAATTGCAAAAAGAATTCATATGTATTTCTCTTACAGGAGATATTCATTTTATATCTTCAAAGTTGTCAATAATGACGCAAATGATATAAAAAAAACATTATGAAGAATTTAAAAAAACTTTTGAAAAATGATTTGAAAACTATTGAAGGAGGTTTCATAAAAGATGACGGATGTCGTTATAAATGTTGTTGGAATAATCAACCTGGTAATTGTAGTGAAACAATTACTGCTGCACCGGGACAAACTGTTAGTTGCGTAGAAGGAGCAAAGCTGGTATTAATAAATGGATAAACGAGATATGAGAACTGAATGCAGCTGATATTTACATCAGCTGTGTTTTATTTATTAATGATATGAAGAATATATTTTTAACTTTTATATTATTAGTTCAGGTAATATCTGCACAAAATAAGAGATTTATATATCAATATGATTTTATACCTGATTCTACAGCTAAAGACAAAATGGTAAAAGAGCTTATGCTTTTAGATATAACAAATGGTATTTCAAGATTTACCAGCCAAAGAAAATATATTTCAGATTCAACCATTATTTCTCCTGCTAATGTGGGGAAAATGGTAATGCCTCCGATGGATTTAAATATATTTTATACGATAGAGAAAAATAATGGAATAGTTTTTTTTAAAACTAATGACTACGGCCTAGGTAAAATCAAAGTTGAAGACAATAGGGATATAAAATGGAATATTTTTGAAGAAAAACAAACTTTTTTAACTTACACCATACAAAAAGCAAGTTGTAGTTTTGGTGGAAGAAAATGGATAGCTTGGTTTACACAGGATATTCCTCTTCAAGATGGTCCCTATAAATTCCACGGACTCCCAGGACTTATTGTTAAAATTGAAGATTTAACACGCAGTCATATCTTTAAACTTGTAGGGATTTCCAATTTACGCAATGATTATATATACCCATTCCGTAATAAAGAAATGGAAGAAAAAAAAATTGACTTAACAAGTTTTCAAAAATATTATTTACAATACAGAAATGATCCTGGGATAGAAATTAGACAACTTTATATGCAAGGAAAATTGCCTGACCAGACCGATACTTCAGGAAACTTCAGGACAGGGGCCGAAATAGTAAGAGAAGTTGAAGCATTGGCAAAAGAAAGAATTAAAAAAGACAATAATATTATTGAAATTGATTTGTTGAAATAAAATGTTTTTTCTATTCAACCATACTATTTATATACAACACGCCTGTAACTTATACCTTTTGTAATGATAATGTAATCAAAAAGTTTGATCTCACCGATCTAGCCTTATAGGTAAGCTCAAATTGCATACAAAAAACAAACATTCCATAAAACAGGCGGTAGCCCTAAACATTAATGGAATGGATTTAAATTTCAGTTCTGATATAAGATTTCCCTTCTAAGCGTATTTTCAAAGCATTCATACAATTTTTATAATTGTTGTACAAGCAAATTACACGAAATATACACATGTATTTCTCTTTTATGTGACATTTGTTTTCTAGTTTCGAAGGTGTCAATAGTGACATAAAATCATTTAAAAAAAACATTATGAAGAATTTAAAAAAAATTTCGAGAAATGAGTTAAAAATTATTGAGGGCGGTTTCGTAGGAGATGATAGTGAAGGAGGATATTATAAATGCTGTTCTAATAACAGTGATGCCTGTAGTGAATGTGTCTATATAAGATCCAGACCTAGATGTAGTAGTGGATCTTATCCTGTAGCTTGCTAAAAAATGAGGTTGTCTCAAAATATCATTTCAAACTTCAAATGGTTGGATGACAGTAATTTCTTCGCCCGAATGGCAAGGTCAAATTGCTTGACTTTTGAGACAACCTCTTATCACTAAAATTAATATATGTATAGTTGTAATTATATTTTAATTTTTGTTTTTTGTACTATTTCATTTGTTTCCGGCCAAAAGTATCGCTTTGTATATAGTTATATGTCTATTCCTGACACTCTTAATAAAAATAATATTATCAATGAAAATATGGTTTTAGAGATTGATAAGGATAAATCTGTTTTTATTAGTCAGAGAAAAATGATTTCGGACTCGGTTATGGCAGAAGATGCTAAAAAAGGGATTATGACAATGCCAGATGAAAATATTAATACCAGGTATATTATTGTAAAAAAGTATCCGGATTTTAAAACCAATTTAATAACAGATGAATTTTCGACTTCCTATAGATTTATTATTTCTGACGATAGATCGTTACATTGGGTTCTTCTTCCTGAAAAAAGAACTATTGGGAACTATGAATGTCAAAAGGCTGAATTAGATTTTGCCGGAAGAAAATGGATAGCCTGGTTTACTGAAGAGATTCCGTTTAATGATGGACCATATAAATTTAAAGGCTTACCAGGATTAATTATCGAAATTAAGGATTTATCAAACTCTCACGGCTTTCAACTTCAAGGAATGAAAAAAATAGAAGATAAATCTGTTCCGGTTATCATTGATGAAAAAAAGAAAATACGAAGTTTTACTTTCAAAGATTTTGTCACGTTTTATAAAGAGTATCGTAAAGATCCAGCTAAGGAATTCAGACAGAGGGTTTTGAGCGGAGATGTATATTATGAATCAGAAGAAAAAAGGCAGGAACATATGAAATTGATAGAAAGCCTCAGAAAAGAGAGGGTTAAAAAAGATAATAATATCATTGAACTTGATTTGTTAAAATAAGTTTATATTGTCTTTTAAAAACCAACGATGAAAAACATATTATTTATATTATTGGGAACTGTAATGATTTTTTCCCAGAACAACAGGTTCATTTATGAGGTGAAATACAAGAAAAGATTCAACCTCGAAAGATATTACCAGGGAAAATTATTATCTGGATATCACAAAAGAGGATATAGCCTATTATAACAGGCTGAATTATATTAGTGATTCAACGTTTGTTGTCACTGGACAACATGGGTTTAAAGGTAATAGGCTGACTTCCTTTCTTATCAAAAAGAATAATAGCAATATCTATCAAAACTATGAATATATCGGCGATGTAAACTTTTATAAAATATCCGAAGAAGCGAAGCAACAGTGGAATATTACAGACAGTATAAAAGTCTCAAATAATTTCCGGCTTCAAAAAGCCACTACACAATTCGGAGGACGAAACTGGATTGCATGGTTTACAAAAGATATTCCAATGCCTTACGGGCCTTATAAGTTTAACGGCTTGCCGGGATTGATTATGGAACTGTATGATACCAGAAAGGATTACTATTTTAATGTGATTAAAAGTGAAAAGATCCCGGATGATTATAAACGTCATTCATTAAATAATTATATCCCCAGAGCAATACCCGTTACGCAGAAAGATTTAAATAGGCTAAGGCTAGATCTCTATTCCAACCCTTTTAAATATGCATTCAATGGGGCATTGACAATACCGGAAGGAAAGAAACTGCTTTTGGATGACGGAACGGTGCTATCCAAAGAGCAATTAAAGCCGGCCGAAGCCAATGAAAGAAAAAAACTAAAATCTTTTAATAATCCTATTGAGCTGGATAAAGCGGTGAAATACCCTTAGTTAGATATGAATGTTTATAAAAGATCCCTTTCAGGAAGCCTGAAAGGGACTTTTTATAGTAGTTTTAATTGTAATGTTATAAATTATTCAGGATAAAATCTGTCATTTTCTGGTATAGCTGTGGTCTTGTCTGTCCACCGTAGATTCCATGATTTTTGTCCGGATAAGCCATGAAATCAAACTGCTTTTTGTTCTGAATCAAAGCTTCAGAAAATTCCATAGAATTCTGGAAATGTACATTGTCATCAGCGGTCCCATGAATCAGAAGAAACTTACCTTTCAATAAATTAGCATATTCCGTAGGAGAATTTTTATCGTATCCGTCAGGATTTTCCTGAGGCGTTCTCATAAATCTTTCCGTGTATACAGAATCGTAATATCTCCAGTTGGTTACCGGTGCTACGGCAATTCCCATTTTGAAAACATCAGCCCCTTTGGTCATTGCTAAGCTGGTCATATAGCCCCCAAAGCTCCATCCGAACATTCCGATTCTGTTTTTGTCAATATAAGATTGGTTTCCGAACCATTTTGCTGCTGTAATCTGGTCTTCAATCTCATATTTGCCTAAGTTCATGTAGGTTACCTTTTTATACTTGGCTCCTTTGTAGCCGGTTCCGCGTCCATCTACACAAGCGACGATATATCCTTTTTGTACAAGGTGGTTAAACCACATCGCATTTCCGTTATCCCATGAGTTGGCAACCTGTTGAGATCCCGGTCCGGAATATTGGAACATAAATAAAGGATACTTTTTATTCGGATCAAAATTTTTAGGTTTCATGATCCAGGCATTCATCTGGTCGCCTACTGCATTTGGAATAGTGATGAATTCCTTTTCAACAAAGTTATCCGCTTTTAATTTCTGTAATTGTTCATTGTTGTTTTGAAGCTCTTTTACCGTTTTACCGTTTCCGTCTTTTAAAACATAAGTGTGAGGTCTGGAAGCCGTAGAAGATGTTTCAATGAAATAATTGTAGTTTTTACTGAAATTAGCAGAATTATTACCTTCCGAATTAGAAATCAGCCGGGATTTTCCGTTTTCAATGTTTACCTTAGAAATAACCTTGTTGATACTGCCTTTCTCAGTAGTCTGAATATAAATTTCTTTTGATTTTGGATTGAATCCATAATAGTCTGTTACTTCCCAGTTTCCTTTAGTAACTTGTTTTTTAAGCTTTCCATCTTTATCATACCAATACAGGTGACGGTTTCCATCTCTTTCTGATCCCCAAAGGAAAGAATCATCTTCCAGGAATTCTAAAATAGGACTGTCTGTATCAATCCATTTGTCATCCGTTTCAGTAAATAATTTCTGAACCGCTCCTGTTTTGGTGTTTACTTTTAAAACGTCCGAAGCATTCTGAATTCTTTCAGAAGTAATCAAAACAATTTCATCCGGTTTTGCAGTCTGGAAAACATTAGGAATATAATAGTTTTTAAAAGATCCTAAATTCAACTGCATAGTCTTTCCGTTGTCAAGACGATACAACTGTGCAGAAACAATAGAATTTTTTTCTCCCGCCTTAGGGTATTTGTAACGCATTTCAGCCGGGTAGAGGTTTTTTCCGTAGATGGGAATGTAAATTTCCGGAACCTGGCTTTCGTCAGACTTTACAAATACGATAGCGTCAGAATTTTTAGACCATTCATATTGTCTGGCATGTCCGAACTCTTCTTCATATACCCAGTCTGCCAAACCGTTCAGAATAGAGTTTTTCTTACCATCCGTTGTAATCTGGGTGATTTTCCCTGAAGTAAGGTCCTGGTAGAACAGGTTGTTATCAGAAATGAAAGCTACTTTTGTAGCATCAGGTGAAAAAGTAGGCTCCTGAACTGCTTTTCCGTTATTTAAACTGATTGTTTTGCCGGACTTTAAATCTCTGACCTCAAATTTCCCCAGAAAAGAATGTCTGTAAATAGGCTGACTTTCTATTTGCAATAGAATTTTAGATTCGTCATCGGAAAAAATATAGCTCTCAAATTTTCCATCAACAATATTTCCTTCTTTCTGAGATGTTTTATAGGAATACTTTGCAATTCCTGTCGGCTCAATAACCAGGTAATTTTCACCGTTTTTCATAGAAGAAATTCCTGCAATACCTTTTCCGCGGTAGTATCCTGAATATATTTTATCTAAAGTGATTTCTTGTGCTGATACATTTTGGAATACAGCAGCTATAGTAAGAGTTAAGAGTATTTTTTTCATTTTTAACTTTAATGGAATTCAAAGATAATAATTTTATTAAAATGTGTAAAAAAGCTTTTCAAATAAGCTTTTTGGCAAAAAAATTGAATATCATTAAAGTATAATCAAACCCAATAATAATTATGGAAACGAATGCATACAACCAGAAACTGAACCGCTACGTATTGAATGACCGGATTGTTTATACAGGCTTTTCCAGTTTTAATGATGCACAGGAATGTGCCGACAAAAAAGGCGGAATATTAGTGGAAGTAGGATTTAAGGATGGAAATGATAATCCCGAAATCACGGATGAAGCCGGTTTAATAGAAAAAAAACTTCATTACTATGTGTATGCAGGCGATGAGTATAAATTTATCCATTCATCTGATCCAGGATTCAGGAAATATGCAGATGAGCTGCAGAAAATAAAAGCGAAACTGCAACAGTCTCCACCGGATGAAAGATATTTAGCCAATTTTGAAATCGAAAATGCAGAAGACCCGATTATTGTGATCAAAAATGATCATTTTCAATCGGTAACATCAAGAGAGCGTTCAAAGTATTTGAAACATGCCAGAGTTTATGAACTGGGGGTATCCCTGCCAAAACCTTAAAAAATCTAATCATGAGCAAGACTAAATATTCAGAAAAAGCTCAGGACAAAGTAGGAAAAGTAATGCACGAATTCAAGGAAGGAAAGCTGAAATCTTCTTCCGGAAAGAAAGTGACAAGCAGAAAACAGGCTGTAGCCATTGGTATTTCTGAAGCAAGAGAAAAAGGCTTAAAAGTGCCATCCAAGAAAAAAAGTAAATAATCCTTATAGCAATGCCCGGAAAACTTCCGGGCATTGCCATAGTATAGATAAGCAAAAGAAACGGCAAAATCAGCTTTCCTTTATTTTGCCTCGTTATATAGTATTTTATAATATTCATCTGCCATTCTGTCGCTATTGAACTGATCCTTAACATCATTCATCGCATTGTACTGAATCTTTCTCCACTGGTCAGGCCTGTCATAATAAGTAGGAAGAATTTCATTTTCAAGAATTTCATATAATTTATTGAGGTCGTAGTTGTCCTGTTCATAGATGCTCATGTTCAGGTAATCTGCCTTGGGTACCACAAAAGAATTTTCACCATGTTTTGCAAATTCAGGAATCCATCCGTCATCAGTCGATAAATTTACAGAGCCGTTCATTGCAGCGGTCATTCCTGAAGTTCCTGATGCTTCCCGTGGAACTCTTGGATTGTTAAGCCATAGGTCTGAACCCTGCTTCAATGCCTTACTTAATGAAAGCTCATATCCTGTCAGTACGGCCATGTTTTTGTGGTTTTTACTTTCCTCAACCAATGTATTGAAAGTAGAAATAGCAGAATAATCCATAGGGTAGGGCTTTCCAGCCCAGATAATTTGTACCGGGTATTTAGGGTTGTTCAGAAGTTTGTGGAACCTGTCTTTATTATGTAAAAGAAGATCAGCACGCTTATAACCCGCAAATCTTCTGGCCCAGACAATAGTAAAGATATCCGGATTGAACAGATTTCCGGTTTGGTCTGCGACGATGCTGAAGAGTTTTTTCTTCAAATGTTTTTTCCGGTAATCAAAAACCGTCTTATCATTTTCATCTTTGGCATTGTAAAGAGCCTTGTCTGCCCAATATTTGAATTCCTGAGCATTGGTAATAGACTTAATTTCACAGATGCCAGGGTATTTATTCCACATAGCCCGGGAAACTACACCGTGGAGCTGAGAAACACCATTAGCTATTCTGGCCATTTTCAGAGCACACAAGGAATGATTAAACCGGTCGTCATCGGCTCCTTCGATACTTTTAACCTCTTCTTTACTATAGCCGGAAAAATAGGACATATCATAACATAACTGCAGGTTATGTTTTTCGTTTCCTGCTTCTTCAGGAGTGTGGGTAGTGAAAACAAGTTTCTCTTTTACTTTATTCAGGTTTCCGTTGTATTTTTTTAATAAATAAAATGCTGCTGGAAGTCCATGAGCTTCGTTCAGGTGGTATACCTCTCTTTCGATGTTCATTTCATCCAATAACTTGGCACCTCCTTTTCCCAGTAAGATATACTGGGCAAGCTTCGTAGATTCATTAGCGTCATACAGCTTGTGACAGATTGTTTTTGAGACATGGTCATTTTCCGGAATATCTGTAGAAAGGAAAAACATTGGTGCTGTATTGAAGATTTCAGGATCAAGGTACCATACCTTCACCCAAACCGGAGCACTGTGGATCTCGATCTGAAATTTGATTCCCGTATCCTCCAGAAAGCTGTACATTTTTCTCGTCCATACCGGCTGTAGGGTTTGATCATGATTTCTTGCCTGGTCATAATAACCGAACTTCCACAAAATACCAATTCCGATAAGATCTTGTTTCAGGTTATAAGCACTTCTCATATGAGAACCGGCCAAAAAACCAAGCCCGCCCGAGTATATTTTCAGTACCTGTTCAAGGGCAAACTCCATTGAAAAATAAACTGTTTTTTTAGAATATTGGGGATTGATATTATAAGGTATTTTAAAATTCCTGAAATCCATAAATGCGGGTTTGTGTTAGAAGTGGCAAAGGTATTAATTATGAAAATAAACTTTACATTAATTATTTGATAAATTAATGCTAAAGATAGATATTGAATCGTTTTTTTACTTATCTTTAAGAGTGTAAATTTTTGATTATCAAAACTTTTAATGATGAAAGCCAATGGCTGCATGTGTTCTTTAATAACATAAAAAAATCACACATGAAAAAAACGTTTTCTGATGAAGATTTAATTAAAAATCTAAGTTTATATTACCTAAACAGGCATTTGAAAAAAAAGCCCATAGAAAGATATCACCGTACCATAGATGAATCTCCGCTTCATGATCGCGAAAAATACCGAAAGAAATCTGAGATACTGCTGCTCAATTCTTTTATGCACCATTTCCCGGAAGTAAAGTTTGAAGATCTGACTTGTGAAAGTCCTGACTTTATTGCCAAATTAAATGATAAAAAAATCGGAATAGAATTGACCGAAGTGATCAATCATCTGGAAATGAAAAAAGTAGAAAGTACTTTGAATAAGATGTTCCGCCAGGCAGAAATATTATTAGAACAAGAAGACACTACGAAATATCGTGGTGTTTATTTTTTGGAATTTCACCCTAATATAAAATTCGATAATCTGGAAGTACAACAGGAAAATATTATCAGTATCTATAAAAGTATAAAAAAAAATAAAGCTGTAGGCTGTGTGAAAAGCGTAAGGAAATCCTTTCACCGGAGAAACGTTTTTATTACCCATGAATACAGCATGAATCTTTTTGATGAACTTTGCTCAGAGAAAATTCTGGAGCTTATCGAGAAAAAAAATGAAAAGTTCCCTTACTATGATACTTCCGTAGACGAGTGCTGGCTTGTGATTGTTTCTGATATGAACTCTATTGCTTCAAGATATACGTTTATCCAGGATAAAGAGCATTTGAAGGAAGTGAAAAGCCCTTTTCATAAAATTTTTCACCTGGAAAATCTTTGCGGTAATATTACAAGCATAAAGTGAAACCGTATTGTTATTTATTTAATGATTTTCTATTTTGATTTAAATTAATTTAAAATTATTTGATTTTTTTTATTTGTAATTGAAATATTGGGTATATTTGGTATGGATGAGTATTATTTGATACAAAACCATTCAACCATGAAAACATATACCTATGAGAAAATTTTTACTGTTTCTTCTTGTGTGCATATCGCATACTTTTTATTCACAGGCAGATTGTTCTACGGCCTTATCCGTTTGTGGAAACTCCAGTATTACCTACAGTCCGGCAGGAATCGGAAATGTAGATGAATTTTTAGGAGATTGTCTGATACTGGGTGAGCATAATTCGATATGGTACAAAATAACCATTGCTACCAGTGGTACCCTTACCTTTGATTTAACCCCCAATGATCCGGATGCAGATTACGACTGGGCCATCTATGGTCCCAATGTTACCTGTGGGAATTTAGGAACACCCATACGCTGTAATGCTGCCACAGTTGTGGGGGTAAGTCCTATTACAGGGTTAAATATGACAAGTACCATTCTAAGCGCTCCCGGAGGATCAGCAACACCATATTGCCGGTATCTGGATGTTTTGGCAGGACAAACCTATTACCTGTATATTGATAATTGGGTGAGCGCAACAAGCAGTACCATGTCCCCTTTTTCTCTGACCTGGGGTGGAACAGCCACATTAGCTTCTCCATTCACCGATCCGGTACTGACACCTCATCCATTTATAGCTCCCGGAATTCCTGCAGCAAATCCGGCTGACCCTAAAGAAATAGTATTATGTTCCGGTACCATTTTATTTGATTTCTCTTCATTAACTGCAGGAATACTTAATGGAAATCAACATTTTAGTGTGACTTATCATCACAGTCAGAATGAGGCTTTGACAGGACAGAATCCTATTACAACCCCTATGACCGTCAATACAAGTACCGTTTTTTATTATAGTATCAGCTATACCGATCCTGTCAATCCCAATAATCCGCTTAATCAATGTAAACAGATCGGGAAGTTTAAGTTCAGGGATGCTTCTATTACAGCAAAAAATGCAACCCTGATCCAGTGCAATAATAACAATGCCGGTACTGCAGTGTTTGATTTAACAACAGCCGATGTCATTTCTGCTTCTAATGTGACCAAAAAATATTATAATTCCCTGGCGGATCTTAATGCGGGAACTAATGAAATTACAACGCCTTCAGCCTTTGTGTCTGCGGAAGGAACAGTTTATGTAAAAATAATTTCAACCTTTGGCTGTACCGCTATTGCGCAGATTACACTGAAATTTTATCCTGTAGTCGTTGTTAATGATACTACTTTAAGATCCTGTGCTTTGGAAACGGATCCGTCTGCTGCGGTATTCAATCTTACAGAAGCAAGTGTGACAACACAGCCGGTTGCCGGGAAAAAATATTATCCTTCGATGGCGGATGCAATCAATCAAACCAATGAAATCACTTCTGTAATCAATTATATTGCACCAAACGGAGTGGTATATGTAAGGGTTTCTAATGCGCAGGGATGCTATGCTGTCGCAAAAATTACTTTAGGCGTTATTCCACCGGTATATTCTGATGTCCTTAAAGATAAAACCATTTGTGCAGAGGCTAAAACATCACTGGATGCCGGTCCGGGATTCAAAACATATGAATGGAGTACAGGAGCTACTACCCAGGTTATTCATAATGTAGGAGTTGGCGCATACTGGGTAAAACTTACAACAGGTAACTGTACGGTTATCCAGCATGTGAAAGTTTACCCTTCGCAACAGCCGGTTGTTACGGCCATTGAAATTGTAAATAATACCATTACCGTGTTTGTAAAAGGAGGAAATCCGCCTTATAAGTTTTCTATAGATAACATTACCTGGCAGGAATCCAATGTGTTCAATAACCTTTCAAGAGGAGATCATAAGGTATTTGTCAGGGACACTTATGACTGTAATCCCATAGAAATTAACATTGTTGTTCCTAACCTGGTGAATGTGATTACCCCGAATGCCGATGGAGTCAATGATGTTATTGATTATTCCGCATTGGCAGGGAAGCAGAATCTGGTATTGAATATTTTTGACAGATATGGCAACAAAATTCACCAGGCAGACCGGTTTAACGGATACAAATGGGATGGTACCCTTGCAGGAAAAAAAGTCCCAACTGGTACTTACTGGTATTCTGTGACATGGAATGAAAATGATAAAATGAGTACACCTGTTAAATATTCAGGATGGGTATTGGTTAAAAACAGGGAATAACTTTAATTTTTATCATTGCAAAGTGATGCAGGAATGAAATTGAAACAATAAAAAGGAAGAACTTTTTTAAATTTTAGATACATCTGGCTGAGCACAAGTTCAGCCAGACCGCTCTGGTAAGGAAATCTCAATGATCTGAAATAAATTATATTATTTTCTCATCAATTAATAATATTGTTTATATTTGCCTGAAAACATAAATGAAAAAAAATTATGAGAAAAAAGTTACATTTACTGATCTCGACATTCCTTTTTGCCTTAACCGCATATAGCCAGGTGGGTATCAATACATTAACTCCTGAAGGCATTTTGCACATGCAAAACACAACTTCACCATTAGGAATGATCCTGCCGAGAGTAGATTCTGCACAGATTACCGTTGCCAGAAGCATGACAACCCCCTTAGAAGCCACAGCAGTGTATGATAACAAAGAGCACTGTATAAGACTGAAAACAAGTGATGCTGACCGGGCATGGTCAGATTGCTTATTGGACAAATCTTCTGTAATTAATATCATAGAGCAGGAAATAATATACAACGGAAAAGTTCCTGCAAGAGCAACCAAGATAGCGGCAGGTCATTATTATGCAGCCATATATACTGATGCCTCAAGAGGAAATGTTGTTTATGGTATGGGATATCAGAATAATAACCAAATAGGTACCGTTACCAATGGTACCAATAACTATCCGCGTGCCGTTTTTGACCGCACAAGTGCAGATATAGATATGGGGTATTATAACGGAGCCGCCGTAACAGCCAATGGAGAGCTTTGGGTATGGGGATATAATAACAACGGAAAAAATGGAACGGGTAATACCACTACAGTGAACGCACCCCGCAAAATTTCCCTGCCGGGAGGAATTTCAGCTTCAAAGGTAAGAACAGGATATTACAATACTCTTGTCTTAGGTACTGATAAAAAACTTTATGTGTCAGGATATGCCGGTTATGGAACATTGGGGAATGGAACAACATCAGGAGATGCTTTGAATTTCCAGAAAATTCCTTTTTTTGATAACCAGGAAGTAGTAGATATGGATGTATTTTACTATGGTGCAATAGCAGTAACCAGTAACGGGAATGTATACGTTTGGGGAACGAATAGTACTACTTCAAGAAGACTGGGATTACCTACGAATGTAAGCGTTGCTTCAACTCCTACCTTACTGAATCCCAACTTTACCCTTAATGCCGGAGAAAGCGTTGTGAAAGTTGTTTTGGATGATGGATCCTTTGATGGAGGTGGTTTTATAACGAATCAGGGAAGATATTTTGCATTCGGTTACCTTTATTACCATGGAGGAGGTGGTGTATATGCAGGTCCTACGAATATTACTGCTGCTTTACAAACAGGTGAAAGATTCAGTGATATCTCTATGTACTATGGAGTAGGGTTGCTTACCAATCAAAATAAAATCTATGTGGCAGGTTCTTCTACCAATGGTAAGCTAGGTACAGGGAGTACGGCATTTGTTGCCACTCTTACTTCAGTTACTCCGGCTACATCTCCTGTGGGCAATGTTTATACAGGTATCAGTTTAGGATATTATAATATGTATGTTACAACAAGTAGTGCCGGTGGAAAAAATAAAATTTATGGGGCCGGATATGGAGCTAATAATCAATTGGGAAGAACTAATGAATCAGGCAGTAACAGTCTGGTAGTAGTATTTGAATAAGAATAAGAAATGATTAATCCGGAAACCTGAGGGTAAAGGACAAAAATGGTTAACCCGGAGTAAAACAAAATTTTATTCCGGGTTTTATTTTACAGGCTTTAATTTGAAGTGGTTGAGTATCAATAGTGTATATCGTATGAAAGCTATAGGACTATAGCCGGATATTTATTTTCTACCTTATAATTTTATTTCTAATTTTACATGACTAATCAAAATTAGAAAAATGAAAGAACTGTTTATTAAACGATTTGAGTATTATAAATCACTCGGAGATAAAACCTTTACTCAGCTTTCCGAAGAACAGGTTTTCTGGCAATATAACGAAGAGAGTAATTCTATTGCCGTAATTGTAAAACATATCGCTGGGAACATGCTTTCGAGATGGACTGATTTTCTAACTGAAGATGGTGAAAAAAACTGGCGTGACAGGGATCAGGAGTTTGTGAATACTTTTAAAACAAAAGATGAAGTGATCAGCTATTGGGAAACAGGATGGAAGTGTCTTTTTGAAGCTTTAAACCAGATAAATGATGAGAACCTGTATTCCACGATTTACATAAGAGGAGAAGCACATTCTGTTATCGATGCTGTTTTCAGACAATTAGCCCATTATCCTTATCATATAGGACAGATTGTTTACATCGCTAAGATGGTTAAAAACGAAGACTGGAAAACACTTTCTATTGCCAGAAATAAATCTCAGGAATTTAATGCAGGAATGAAAAACAGGTTTTCAGGAGAAGAAGCTGATACCAATTCTTCCCCGGTGTGTTTTCAAAACAGCCCTGAAGTAAGGGATGAATACAAGTAATAGACTGAATCAATCTTGGATTCTTATTAAAATTACTATCTTTGCACCCATAAAATTCAGGAGTAACACATGTCTACTTTTCAAAGAACTGCCGCATATCATACCCTTGGCTGCAAATTAAACTTTGCGGAAACATCTACTATTGCCCGTCAATTAACAGATGCAGGATATGATAAGGTAGGTTTTGATGAAAAAGCAAATGTATATGTCATCAATACCTGCTCTGTAACTGAAAATGCTGACCGTGAATGTAAGCTTCACGTAAAAAGAGCAATGAAAGCCAATCCCGATGGATTGGTAGTTATTGTTGGATGCTATGCCCAGCTGAAGCCTGAAGAAATTTCGCAGATTGAAGGTGTGGATCTGGTATTGGGAGCCAAAGAAAAATTCAATATCCTGAGTTATCTTGATGATTTGGAAAAATCGGAAAATGAAGGAATTGTTCATTCATGTGAAATTGAAGAAACTGATTTCTTTATCGGAAGCTATTCGATAGGAGACCGTACAAGAGCCTTTTTAAAGGTACAGGACGGATGTGATTATAAATGTACATACTGTACCATCCCGTTGGCAAGAGGAATATCGCGTTCGGATACCATTGAGAATGTTTTGAGAAATGCTGCTGAGATTGCAGCAAGAGATATTAAAGAAATTGTTCTTACAGGAGTAAATATCGGTGATTATGGTAAAGGGGAGTTCGGTAATAAAAGACACGAACATACCTTTCTGGATCTGATCTCTGAACTCGATAAAGTAGAAGGAATTGAAAGAATCCGTATTTCTTCCATTGAGCCCAATCTGTTGAAAGATGAAAGCATTGAACTGGTTTCCAGAAGCAGAAGCTTTGTTCCGCATTTTCATATTCCCTTGCAGTCAGGAAGTGATGATTTATTGAAAAAAATGAAACGCCGGTACCTGACAAAACTGTATAGTGATAGAGTGAACAAAATCCGCGAGGTAATGCCTGATGCGGCTATCGGGGTGGATGTTATTGTCGGATTTCCGGGAGAAACAGAAGAGAAGTTTATGGAAACCTATAATTTTCTTAACGAACTGCCTATAACGTATCTTCATGTATTTACCTATTCTGAAAGAGAAAATACAGAAGCCGCAGCGATGGATGGAGTAGTTCCTGTTGCCGAGAGAAAAAAGCGTAATAAAATGTTGAGAATCCTTTCCGAAAAGAAAAAAATGGCATTTTATCAGACTCAGCTTGGGAAAACACTTCCTGTGCTGTGGGAGCACGAAAATAAAGACGGGAAAATGTTTGGCTTCACAGAAAATTATGTGAGAGTCCAGAAGGATTTTGACCCTGCTTCCGTCAACCAGATTGAATTTCTAAATTTAGAAAAAATACTGTCAGATGGCACAGTTTCTGTGCAATCTTCCTATCAAAATTTTTTAGCAAAAGCATAGTCTCTTTGCAAAATTTCCACTAAATTTATTTTTAAACTTTTAAATACTACATTCATGAGAGATAAGTTTTTATCTTGGGGAATTGTATTAGTAATTGCTACATGGATAGTGGCATTACTGATCAGAGCGCATTATTGGATACCCACGCTGTTGTCCGCTATTTATGCATTGGGAGTGTATAACGCATACCAATCAAAACATGCTATTTTAAGGAATTTTCCCGTATTGGGATATTTCAGGTACTTTTTTGAAAGTATTTCTCCGGAAATGCAGCAATACTTTATCGAAAGAGAAACAGACGGGAAGCCATTTCCAAGAAATCAGCGTTCTGCAGTATACAGACGGGCAAAAAATTTAAGTGATACGGTAGCTTTTGGTACACAGCTGGAAGTTAATCACAGGAAATACGAGGGTATCAAGCATTCTATTTATGCCAAATCGCCATCGGAAGAACTTCCGAGAGTCTGGGTTGGAGGAGAGCAGTGTACACAGCCTTATCATGCTTCTTTGTTCAATATTTCAGCAATGAGTTTCGGTGCATTAAGTGACAGGGCCCAGATTTCTTTAAACCGAGGGGCTAAAAAGGGTAATTTTTATCATAATACAGGGGAAGGAGGTATTTCTCCTTATCATTTGGAAGGAGGAGATTTATGCTGGCAGATCGGAACCGGGTATTTTGGATGCAGGGACGAAGAAGGAAAATTCAATCCTGAATTGTTTACGAAATATGCTACACTTCCTAATGTGAAAATGATTGAAATCAAACTATCACAGGGAGCTAAGCCTGGCCATGGAGGGGTGCTTCCGGGGGTGAAAAATACGCCGGAGATTGCTGCCATTCGTCACGTAACTCCGGGAATGACGGTAATTTCGCCACCTTCACATACAGCTTTTTCAGATGCAGCCGGATTGTTGAGGTTTGTGCAGGAATTAAGGGAGCTTTCAGGAGGTAAACCGGTTGGGTTTAAACTCTGCATCGGGGATACTAAGGAATTTGAAGATATCTGTGTGCAAATGAATGTTCTGAAAATTTATCCTGACTTTATTACAATAGACGGAGCAGAAGGAGGGACAGGAGCTGCACCACCGGAATTTTCTGATGGAGTAGGGATGCCTTTGGAACCGGCCCTGATATTTGTAAACAGAACCCTGAATAACTATAACGTAAGGAATAAATTAAGAGTAATTGCCAGTGGTAAGGTTCTAACCAGTCTGGATATCTTAAGGGCAATTGCAATGGGAGCAGATATGTGTAATAATGCAAGAGGATTTATGTTCTCTCTGGGATGTATCCAGGCACTAAGATGTAATTCCAATAACTGCCCTACAGGAGTTGCCACACAGGATAAAATGCTGATCAAAGGATTGGATGTGACAGATAAAAGCGAAAGAGTATATCATTTCCATAAAAATACCCTTCACACTTGTAATGAACTCATTGCAGCAGCAGGAAGAAGCTCTTATGAAGAGGTGGATGCAACAATGTTTATGAGAGGAGATGAATTTGATCATCTTGCAGATCTGTATTTCCCGGATATCTTAGGAAATGTAAAACAAAAAGCAAGATCTTAATCAGAAATAAAAAAAAATAAAGACCGCTTGAAAAAAAGCGGTCTTTATTTTTTTTATAGTATTTTTAATAAGGCCTGGCCTCTCTTCCATAAACCTGGAAATTGAAAACAAAACTTCTGTTTCTCAGGGAAATAGGAGATGCGTACCCTGCATAATTATAAGGGTAATGAGGATTTCTGGCAAAAGCAGCTCTTGAAGGAACAATAATTACCCCTTGTAAATTGTAGGGAGTAGAATTGGAAATATTATCGTACGCATTGAATTTTTGCAGAGCCTCATTGAATCCACTAATCACATAATAGCCTGGTTGCTTTGCGGCATCGGTAGTTGCATTTTTGATTAAGGGATTTTTCTTACCTTCTACATTGGAAATATAATAGAAGGTAGGATCAAGTACGGGAACTCCATTTCCATTGATCGTATTGATGAAAGTTGCTGATGCAGTAAAAGCTCCTTTGCCATCGCTGAGAGTAGCTAAATAAGAATTGGCCCTCACCATAATTCTCATACTATCATTGGGTTTAATAGTTAGATCCTTTGGAGGTGTTGATGTTGGCGGCTGGGCACCATCTCTTATGATATAAATAGTACCTGAAGGTAAAGTTTTATAATCAAGCTGAGATAATTTTTTCTCTTTATCATCAGCAGTATCAGTAGCACTGAAAGACTTTATATTTCCTTGGACATCCAGGTAATTCTCATCCATGAATTTCTTAATAGCCTGATCATCATAGCTGTTTTGGACATTAATGTCTTCGGGTTCCACATACGTGTTTACATCATCATCACTTTTCTTACATGCAGAAAAACACAAAGATCCCGCAAGGATATATAAAAATATTTTTTTCATTTCAAAAAACTTTAATTACTTTACAGATAATATAACGGCAAAAGTATAAAAAATTATGAGAATAGATAAATTTTTATGGAGCATTCGTTTTTATAAGACGAGAAGCATTGCGGCAGAAGAGATAAAAAAGAATAGAGTTTCTATTGGAACATCTGCCGTGAAGTCATCAAAAGAGGTAAAAGAAGGTGATGTTATTAAAATCCGTAAAAATCAGATTGATTATAAAATAAAAGTAATCCAGATACCGAAAAGCAGAATTGGGGCAAAGCTGGTTCCACTCCATATACAGGATGTGACAGATAAAGAACAATACGAATTGCTGAAGCTTCGTAAGATGTCTCAGGATTATTATAGAAATAAAGGGGAAGGAAGACCTACCAAAAAAGACAGAAGAGAGATGGATGAATATGTAGGAAATGACATTTCATCAGATTTTACTGATTGGGACGATTTTTTCGGAGAAACGGATGATGATTCTGAAGAAGAAGATTAAAACAGAAAAGGCTCTAGAGATAGAGCTTTTCTATTATTTCATTAACAATGTCGTCAGGCTCCCTGCCATCGGTTCCTACACTAAACTGAGCTTTACTGTAAAATTGATTTCTTTCAAACAGGTGTTTGGCAATAAATTCAGGAAGGTCCTTATCGGAAATATTGGCAATCAGGGGTCTTTTTTCTTTTTGTTTAGAAAGCCTTTCCACCAGCGTGCCTACAGATGTTCTCAAAAAAACACTTTTAGAATTATGATTGATAATTTCCATATTATTATAGTAAACCGGAGTACCACCACCAAGGCTTAAAACCAGATTTTCTTCGGAAGCCAGAATTTCTTCCAGGGTTTCTCTTTCAAGTTTTCTAAAATAGATTTCTCCCTTTTTTTCAAAAATTTCTGGAATGGTTAATTTATTTCTTTTGGAAATCTCTTTATCCAGGTCAATGAGTCTGAAATTTATTTTTTCGCTTAATATTTTGGAAATGTGAGATTTGCCACTTCCCATGTATCCGATCAGTGAAATTACCATGAATTTTTTTTGAACAAATTTGCAAAAAAGTTTTGAGATAACGAAAAAAGTCATATCTTTGCACCACTTAAAACAAGGGACATTACTTAAATGAAAACTTGATGAATAAGTGGCCGACTCGGTAGCTCAGCTGGTAGAGCAATACACTTTTAATGTATGGGTCCTGGGTTCGAATCCCAGCCGGGTCACGAGCAAGAGATTACTAAATGCTGTAATTTTATTGCCTGCGTGGTGAAATTGGTAGACACGCCATCTTGAGGGGGTGGTTTCCTAAGGATGTGCTGGTTCGAATCCAGTCGCAGGCACTGCAAGAAAATTAATAATTAAGATGGATGTTATTCATTTTAATTGTGGCCGACTCGGTAGCTCAGCTGGTAGAGCAATACACTTTTAATGTATGGGTCCTGGGTTCGAATCCCAGCCGGGTCACAAGTTTACTGAAAAGTAAATTTTTTTCATATTAATATTTTGTGATTTGGTGTTTCAAAGGCTTCCTTCAGGAGGCCTTTGATTTTTCTGTATGGAGTAAATTAATATAAAACTCTGACCATTACAATCAGAGTTTACTTTTATAAAACAATGTATCCTAATCCAAATGCATATTGTCAATCAATCTTACACCATCTACCACTACCACTATGAAAGCCCTGAAATTTCTGTCTTTGTAGAAAAAATCAGTTTCCTGGAGGGTTTTCTCATCTGCAATCAAAAAGTACTCCAGCTTCATCCCCTGCTGGTTATCGAAAATATCTCTTACCCTGTCTTTGATTTCGGGTATAGAGACTGTTCTGAACCAGTCATTTACTTTCTTCAATGTTTCAAAGATAACTTTTGAAGCTTCTTTTCGGTCTTCATGAAGCCTTTGATTCCTCGAGCTTAAGGCAAGCCCGTTTTCTGCCCTGTAAATAGGAACTCCTATGATTTTAACCGGAAGTTGTTTCTTTTCAACCATTTTTTTAATGATAGCCAGCTGTTGGAAATCTTTTTCTCCAAAATAGGCATGGTCAGGCTGTACTTGCCTGAAAAGCTCTTCCACAACCGTTCCTACACCATCAAAATGTCCCGGTCTTGACTTTCCTTCCATTTCATTTTCCAAACCATCAAAATCGTAGTGCTGGCTTTGTGTCTTCTCAGGATATATATCTGTTACTTCAGGGATGTAAACGGCGTCAACCAGGCCGGACTTTTCCAGGATCAAAATATCCCTGTTGATATCCCGCGGATATTTTTCAAGATCTTCCGGGTTATTGAACTGAGTCGGATTTACAAAAATTGAAGAAATAACAAGATCGTTTTCATTTTTTGCTTTTTCATACAGGGAAAGATGGCCTTGATGAAGTGCTCCCATGGTAGGGGCGAAACCAATCCGCTTTCCCATTTCCTTCTGTCTTTCAATGAAATCCTGAAGGACTTTCCTGTTTTTTATAACTTCCATAGTTTATTTTAATGCTAATTCAAAAATACTAAAAATATCGTATAATAATGTGTGTTTTTAATAATTTGAAAATAGGAAATTTCGTAAAAAAATGTTAATTAAAATAATGTTGGATGTTTTTTTGTAATTTTGCACATTAAAGCATTTTTACAAAAATTAGATAGAAAGTTTATGCCGAATCAAAAAATACTGTACATTACTACAGAGATGTATCCATATCAGGAAGATACAAATATGGCTGCTGTGGTAAACAAAATGGCACTTAAGATGCACAATGAAGGCAATGATGTAAGAGTTTTTATGCCAAGATTTGGACAAATAAGTGAAAGGAAATTCCAGCTTCATGAAGTGATCCGTCTTTCAGGAATGAATATTATTATCAATGACCTGGATCAGCCCTTAATTATTAAAGTAGCGTCTCTTCCGGGGGAAAGACTTCAGGTTTACTTTATTGATAACGAAGAATACTTCAAAAGAAAACAGTACTATTTCGACGATGAAGGAACTCCTTTCGATGATAATGACGAAAGAGCTATTTTCTTTGCCAGAGGGGTGATAGAAACCATCAAAAAGCTGAACTGGGTACCTGATGTAATTCATCTGAACGGATGGATGTCTTCTTTTGTTCCAATTTATCTTAAAACGTATTACGAATCCGATACTTATTTTAAGGACGCTAAAATTGTTCTTTCTCTTTACAATGAGAAGGATGCCGACCTGGATAAGAAAATTGATGAAAAATTGAAATTCGATAATATTTCAGGATTAAAAGCGTTAGATAACCCGACAATTAAAAGTTTTGTTATCGAAAGTATGAACTATGTAGATACTGTTGTAAAGGGAGATGAGTTCCTGGATGAAGACCTTGATCAGGCTTTCAATGCAACGACAACTCAGAAATCAGAGTATCTTGATATAGATTCTATCAACCAACTTTATTAAAAACACATTTTTAATGACTCATACTCTTAAAAGGACATTCGCCGTTCTGTTACTGGCGATTTTCGGAAGTACAATTCTTTATAACTGTGAACCGGATCCGGATTCTCTTGGAGAACAGCTCTTTAATCAGGATGCTGCACAGGGTAAAGAAACTCCCTATGAACTTATTGCTTATAATATCGATAATCATGACAGCATCAGAAGTGATGCTTCAAGACTTATCAATCTGTTGAATACCCAGGGTACCTCTACAAGTATCGGAGTGTTGGGAGCTTTTACAGAAAACAAATTTGGGATGCAGAAGGCTTCTTATCTTACACAGCTGAGAATGCCTACAGATAATTTTGATTTTAACGGACCTAACGCCAAGGTGGATTCTGTTGTTCTGGTGCTGAGAATGCCTGCTAATACAGCTGATGATACCTATTATCTTGCAGATTCATTAAAAGCACCGGGGGCCTATGACAATAATGACTTTCTGATTGGAAATGAAAAAGTGCCTGTTTCTATAGAAAAGAAAACCTATCCTGTTCGTAAATATGGTAAAATCGGAGGTTCATCCAATTCTATGAAGATAAATGTACATGAAATCACTACATTTATAGATCCTAGTTCCAAGACATTTATGCGCTCTAATGTGAGCGTAAGTACCGGAGCACTATTAGGTTCTGCTGTTTTTGATGGGAATGTAAGCAGTGTAACAGTGACCAAAAAGTCTGATAACTCTAATGTATTTACAGGCAATTTAGGATTCAGAATGCAATTGGATAAGGATTTTTTCCAGACTCGTATCATTGATAAAAAAGGCAAACCGGAGCTTCAGGATGCTGCTAACTTTATCAGATATTTTAAAGGGATAAAAATTTCTGCAGATGAAACAGATAAATATCTTTTCCAGTTTTCTGCTAATGACATGGAACTTATCATGTACTATAAATATGATAAAACGGATAATGGTGTTGTAACCAGACCGCAAACATCTCTTGCTTTCAATCTGGGGGCTGCCAACGCTCATATCGGGCAATATGAATACAACAGAACAGGATCAGAGGTTGCTGAGGCATTGAAAATAAGCAGTGCGGATAATGGTGATTCCAAGCTTTATGTGCAGGGAATGGGAGGTCCTTCCATAGGAATTAAAATTCCGGAATCGACTATAAATGCCCTTAAAGATTTGTATCAAAAAGATAAGGCGGGTATTGTAAGTGCTAAAATCAGGCTATATGTAGATCCTGAAACCTGGAGCAATAAACATTCCGTGGCCGGAGATCGTAAATTTACCATTCTTCCTGCAGATGATAAAAAAGGAGTTGATGGAGAATTAGTTTCCTCCGCCTTTACACCTGATCTTTTGGCAGGATTTACAATGTATTATTATAATAAGAGTCCGGAATATTATGATTTTGTAGTAACAAAGACCGTTAAAGATATTGTTGAAACAGCAGCAGCTAATAAGACCCTGCTTATCAATCCGGGTTCGTTTGTTAAAAATTCTTCAGGAAGTCTTTTGGGACCAAAATACACAACCAGGGCTTTTGATATGAACAGAACCATTTTTACAGGATCTCTTGATAAAACAAATGCAAATAGAGCTCAGTTAAGAGTTACTTACGCAACGAAGAAAAATTAAACACAATAAACACTAGACAAAATAAAATATGTGCGGAATAGTAGGATATACAGGTTTTCAGGATGCCTATGATATTGTTATCAATGGTCTTAGAAGATTAGAATACAGAGGATATGACAGTGCCGGTATTGTTTTGGAAAATGAAGATAAGAAACTGGAAGTTGAAAAAACAAAAGGTAAAGTAGATGATCTGGTGAGTATTTCAGAAGGGTTGAGAGGAAGAGCAAAGATTGGAATGGGGCATACCCGTTGGGCAACCCATGGGGTACCAAGTGACAGAAACTCACACCCGCATTTATCAAACAATGGGAAAATAGCAATTGTACACAATGGTATTATTGAAAATTATGATACCATTAAAACAATGCTTGTTGAAAAAGGATTTACTTTCAAATCGGAAACAGATACAGAAGTACTGGTTAATCTTATCCAGTATTTTATGGAATTGAATCCGGAAATAGATTTCCCGACTGCCGTGAGGTATGCATTGAATGAAGTGTATGGAGCGTATGCCATTACAGTTCTTCATGAGGATTATCCGGGTGTTTTGGTAGTAGGAAGATTAGGATCTCCTTTAGCAATAGGCATTGGGGATAAGGAATACTTTATTGCTTCCGATGCCTCCCCTTTTGTGGAATTCACAAAAGAAGCAATCTACCTGGAGGAAGGACATATGGCTACTATTTCCTTAGAAACAGGGGTAGACATCAGGACAATCAATGAAAACTCTAAAATCGAGCCGGAAATCCAACAGCTTAAACTGAGTCTGGAGCAGATTGAAAAAGGTGGCTATGAGCATTTTATGCTTAAAGAAATTTTTGAGCAACCTAAATCTATACATGATACCATGAGAGGGAGATTACTTGTAGGAGAAGGGATCATTAAAATGGCCGGAATCTGGGATCATATAGAAAAATTCAAAAACGCCAACAGAATTATCATCATCGCCTGCGGAACTTCCTGGCATGCCGGCCTTATCGGTGAATACCTTATCGAAGAATATGGAAGAATTCCTGTAGAAGTAGAATATGCTTCTGAGTTCAGATACAGAAACCCTATCATCACAGACAGAGACGTTGTAATTGCCATTTCTCAATCAGGAGAGACGGCTGATACTATGGCTGCTTTAAAACTGGCAAAAGAGAAGGGAGCATTTATATACGGGATCTGTAATGTGGTAGACTCTTCTATTGCCAGAATTACAGACGCCGGTTCTTATACTCATGCAGGTCCGGAGATTGGTGTTGCTTCTACAAAAGCATTTACAGCCCAGCTTACAATTCTTACTTTAATTGCATTTAAATTAGGGAAACATAACGGGAACCTAGGAAACGCAGATTTCATGAGTCTGATTGCTGAATTAGATGCTATTCCGAAGAAAGTGGAAGATGTATTGAGCTCTACACATGAACAGATCCAGGAGATAGCAAAAGATTTTGTAAATGCTACGAATTTCCTTTATCTGGGAAGAGGGTACAATTATCCTGCAGCATTGGAAGGAGCCTTAAAGTTAAAAGAAATTTCCTATATTCACGCAGAAGGATACCCTGCAGCAGAAATGAAGCATGGTCCTATTGCCCTGATTGATGAGAATATGCCGATTGTTATTATAGCTCCTAAGAAAGGACATTATGACAAAATTGTGAGTAACGTTCAGGAAATCAAGGCGAGAAAAGGAAAAATTATTGCCGTTGTTAACAAAGGTGATCGTCAGGTGAGCGAAATGGCAGACTATGTCATTGAAATTCCGGAAACATCAGAATGTTTCTCACCTATTGTGGCTTCAGTGCCTTTACAGCTGCTTGCTTACTATATTGCTGTATATAGAGGAGCCAACGTAGATCAACCGAGAAATCTGGCGAAATCTGTAACCGTGGAATAAAAAAAATGTTGTAAATAAAATAAATTTAGATTTCTTCCGTTATTTCAAAAAAAATCTTAAAAGTTTCTTAAAAAAATTATATATTTACGGCTTAATTATAAAAATTAACATGAAAAGGATATTTCTTTTATTATTGTCTGCGTCAGTAGCATCGGTATCTTGTTCAGGTGGTGGCAGCTCTTCTGTAGGGAAGCCAGGAACAAAAGGAGAATTGATACCAAGAGAAAAAACGAAATCATTTGTTGCGGAAAGACCATACGGAATGGTTGCAATTCCTGCAGGTTCATTTGTTGCTGGTTTAGCAGATCAGGATCCAACAAATACACCTGAAAAAGCATCATTGAAGACAGTTACTGTTTCTTCTTTCTTCATGGATGAAGCAGAGACTACTAATGCAGAATACAGGGTATTTATCAACTATGTAAGAGATTCTATCGCAAGAACCTTACTCGCTGAAGCTGCCGGAGAAGGTGGTGACGAAGGTGGGCGTAGAGGGGCAAGCATAGGAGATTATGCATACCTTGCTAAAAAAGAAGAAAACTTAACACCTTATCAAGAATATATGGAAGGCCAGGGTGGCCGGGAAGACGGAGGATATGATGCAAGCAAAAGATTAGACTGGAAGATTCCTTTACACTGGAGTACCTCAAAATATCCGGATGTAGAATATGCTGAAGTGCTGGAATCTATGTATCTTCCTGCTTCTTCAAGATTAGGAAACGAAAGAATTTTAGATGTAAGTAAGCTTAAATATACATACCGTTGGGGAGATATGGATGCTGCACTTGCTGATAACGAAAGAGGGGTTAATTATTTAAAGAGTGAAAGTATTGCAATTTATCCTGACACTACTGTGTGGGTAAAAGATTTTCACTTTGCTTATAACGAACCATTATTTGAACAATATTTCTGGCATAAAGCTTACAAAAACTACCCGGTAGTCGGAGTAACCTGGGACCAGGCAAGAGCTTATTGTAACTTCAGAACCAAATTAAAATCTGATTACAACGAAAGCTTAAAAAGAAAAAAACAAAAACCAATGATTTTCCGACTTCCTACGGAAATCGAATGGGAATATGCCGCAAAAGGAGGAATGCAAAATGCTACTTACCCTTGGGGAGGTCCATATTTAATGGATGACAGAGGTTGCTATCTGGCTAACTTCAAGCCTAAGCGAGGTAATTACATGGAAGACGAGAAAAAAGGTACTTATACATATACAGCTCCAGTTAAGAAATTTAAGAAAAATGGATATGGGTTATTTGATATGGCTGGAAACGTTTCTGAATGGACAGAATCTGCATACAACAATTCTTCATATGGATTCTCTTCTACATTAAATCCTTCTACAAAAGATAAAAAGGATACTAAAAAATCTGTAAGAGGTGGATCTTGGAAAGATATAGGATATGCATTGATGACAGGAGCGAGAGATTGGGAAAGAAAAGACTCAGCAAGAAGCTATATCGGATTTAGAACTGTACAGGATATTCCTGAAGCAGCTGTTAAACCAAGAAGAGTTAACAGATAATAAACCAGACAATTATTTTTCAATACAATTTTATTTAACACAAAAAAACTAACTCAATATGTTTAAGACTAAAGATGCTTGGATGAATTTCTTCTATTCATTCGGTGCTGCAATTGTAATTCTTGGAGCTTGGCTTAAAATTACTCACATTACCTTGGGACCCATTAACGGTAATATAGCTCTTACTGTAGGGCTTATTACAGAGGCGATTATCTTTATCATTTTTGCATTTGACCCTCCAAAAACTGAAGAGTCTTATGCATGGGAAAATGTTTATCCTGAATTATTAGATAAACATGCTAACCCAAATCCATTACACTCTAATGTAACAACCAAGAACGCAGGTGCTCAATTTGCTGAGTTAGAAAATTCCCTTTCCAATAAATTGGACAAAATGCTTGCTGATGCTAAATTGGACGTTCAATTATTTGAAAGATTAAGAACAGGAATTGATAAATTCTCAAACTCTGTAGATCAAATCAACCAAACAGTTGACGTATCTGCTTCTACTCATAAATATAATGACCAGTTAAACAAAGCTGCTCAACATATGGAAAGTATGAATGCTTTATATGCGATGCAGCTTGAGAACGGTAAAAAGCAATCTGAATTTGCTGCTAAATATGTGGCTGATATGCAGAAATCTGCAGAACAGTCTGAAAAATTCAATCAAGAGTTACAAGGTTTAACATCTAATCTGAACAGTCTAAATAGAGTTTATGGTGGTATGCTAACTGCTATGAAATCTTAATTCCTAACCATTTCTAAATTTAACTACTTAATCAAAAACAAAAACAGAGAATGGCACAAGGAAAACAGACCCCTCGTCAGAAGATGATCAACCTGATGTATCTGGTGTTCATCGCGATGATGGCCCTCAATATTGATGCAGAAATCATCAGGTCATACTATGACTCTACCAGAGCATTGAATGAAACAAGAACTTTAACAGAAAAAAAGAACGAAAAGATCTTTGAAAAAACACTTGAAGCTAAGGCGCAACAGGTACCAGATACATATGCACAACCCTGGGCACAGTATAAGGTATTGAAAGCTAAAATCGACGTGTTGGTGAAATCTGCTCAGGATGTTAAAGTTTTGTTAAAAAAACAATCTGAATTTCATGATAAAGATCCTAAAACAGGAAAAGATATTGATGTAAGTGAAAATTTTGCTGCATTAAACAATAACGAAGCAACTACTGAGTATTTCTTTACAGAAGGAGATGAAAATTCACCTTCAAAGAATGCATTGGATCTGAAAGCTAAAATTGATGATGTAAGAAATTATATCAATGCAACTTTTGGTAACAACCCTCAGCTTAGAGACCTGGTTGAAAGAGCAAACAAATCTCTTATTGCAGAATATCCTAAAGGAAAATCTCCTAACGATAAGACGTGGTTCCAGAATAAATTCTATCATCAGCCACTGATTGCTGCTATTTCTAACCTGGAGATTATCCAGAATGATGCCAGAAACGTTCAATCTGATGCATTAGCGTTATTACTACAGGAAAAAGTAGATGCAAGCATCAAGTTTACAAGCTACGAGCCAATCGTTTCAGGTCCGGTTGATATTCAGGCAGGTAAACAGGCAGAAGTGAAAGTAATGTTGGGAACTTATTCTAACAGCAATAAGATCAATATTTCCGGAGTAAGCAGAGTAGAAAATGGTAAAGGAATTATTCCAATCTCGGGTGCCGGAATCGGTGAACATAAGCTTGGAGGAACCATTACTTTGACAGACGCTTCAGGTAAACCACAATCTTTCCCTTGGACACATACCTATAACGTAATTGCAGGACCGAGAGAAGTAAAACTTGAAAAAGGATTACTATTATCTGCAGATAAGATGAATGTAATGTATAGAGGTTTGGAGAACCCTGTATCCGGTTCAATCTTAGGTGCTGATAACTCTAAACTTTCATTATCTGCTCCGGGTGCTTCTGTAAGAAATACAGGACCAGGTAAATGGGTGGTAAAACCTACAACAGGTACAACCGTTAAATTGACCCTGTCTGGAACAGATCCTTACGGAAAAACAGTTTCTCAGGTATTTGAGTACAGAATTAAAAATGTACCACCACCTCAGGGACAAATGAGAGGCCAGAATACATTGTCTATGCCGGCTACTTCTATACCGAATCAGACTGTACAGGCAGCTATTCCGGACTTTGACTTCCCGGTTTCATTTACTGTAACTCAATTTATGGTAAGAGTTCCTGGCAGAGCAGCATTGTTAATTCATGGTAACTCATTGAATGATGCCGCAGGATTAATCAAAAATTTAAGAAGTGGAGATGTGGTATCAATTTTTGATATTAAAGCAACAGCTCAAGGTTTGGAAGGTCAAACACTTAAAAACATTACTCCTATATTAATTAATGTTCAATAGGACTAAAATTGTAATTAATTATGAAAAAATATATTAGCACCCTTTTAGTATTAGTTTCGGGATTTGCATTTTCCCAGACTATTCTGAATGCTTCTTCTCCGGAAGAGTTCAGAAAGATGAGAGAGGAGAATAAACAAAAAGTTGGTGATACTATTATAGATAAAACAGTAAAGCCTCTTGAATATGGGTTCGTAGAAGATAAAGACATCCTTAAGAGTATGTTTGTTTGGGAGATTATCGATATGAACGATAAAATCAACCAGCCTTTTTATTATGACAATCCGGATGGCCTTCTTTCCACCCCTACAAGATCACTATATCAGCTGTTGCTGGATGCTGCGTTGAGTGGTAAGATTGAACAAGTTTATGATGATGAAAACTTCACCGTAAAACTTTCACCTGAAGGGATCCAAAAAAGATTGGAGAATGTTAGAATTAATGACGCTGCTATCGATATCCTGAACTCCGGAAGACAATTGACGGAGCAGGAGAAAAAAGAATATACCGATGTATTTAAGACAACCACAGATAAAGTAAAAGTTCTTAAAATAATGGGTATGTGGTTCATTGATAAGAGAGACGGACAGATGAAATACAGACCTCTTGGTATTGCAGCCATGGGCCCGGATCCTGCTGTGCAGGGAGTTATTGGTCCTGATGGAAAACCTATTGCAGGAAATGATGAACTTATCGATTTATTCTGGATTTTCTATCCGAATGCAAGGGATATTTTGGCAAACAATTATGTTTTCAACAGAAAAAATTCTTCAGCTGATTTATCTTTCGATGATATTATTAATGCCAGAAGATTTTCTTCTATAATCTATAAATCTTCAAGCGGTTTAGGAGACGGTATAATTAAGGATTATATCCCTAAAGATGCTGACGATCAGCTGGAAGAAAGTGAAAGAATCAAGAAGCAGATCCTTGAAATGGAAAATGATATGTGGAATTACTAAATTTCATTTGATATTTATACAAAACCTGAGTATTTTTACTCAGGTTTTTTTATTTATGAGAAATGTAGATTATATCATTGTGGGAGATGGGTACGCAGGACTTTTTTTTGCTCATCAGTTGATTAAGAACAATAAGTCTTTTGTTATGTACTCTGAAGGAAAGAAGAGTGCTTCTCAGGTATCAGCCGGAATTATTAACCCGGTTGTTTTAAAGAAATTTACAACATTCTGGAAGGCGCAGGAACAAATTGATTTTCTTAAGGAGACTCTGGATGAGATAAAATTATATACAGATAAAGATTTCCTGATCAATGCTCCGATTCATAGAATTTTCCATGATGAGAATGAACAACAACTCTGGCTTAAAAAATCCGGAAATACAGAATTGTCGGGTTTTCTTGACAAAAATTTCATTCATATAGATGTGGTAAAAAATGATTTTCTTACGGGAAAGGTAAATCAGTCTGCCAGGCTTGATGTTAATGGATTTTTCATGGGTTTACTCAGTTATTTTGAAAAAAATGATTATTTAATAAAAGAAAAATTCGATTATAGACAGTTGGATCCTTCCGGGTCCACATATAAAGATATCCATTTTAAAAATGTAATCTTTTGTGAAGGAATGGGAGTGAAAGATAATCCTTATTTTTCCCATATTGAAGTGAATCCTAATAAAGGACATCACATTAAAGTTAAACTTTCTGAGCCTATTCCGGAAAACAGGACGATTAAAAAGAAACATTTTTTATTTCCAACAGGAAACGGGCTGTATTTTTATGGAGGAACTTATGACAGGGATCAGCTTCACCATCATATCGATCAGTCAGCAGTGGATCAACTGATCAATGGTTTGTCTGAGTTTTATCCGTATGATTTTGAGATTGCTGAAGTACACTTTGGTTTCCGCCCCACTGTAAAGGACAGAAGGCCGATTATAGGCAGGCACAACGCATTCGGTAATTTATATGTTTTTAATGGATTGGGAGCCCGGGGTATTTTGAATGGATGCTATTTTTCAAGGGATTTATATCGTTTTATTGAAGAAGAAATCCCATTGCATACAGAAGTTTCATTAAACAGGTTCAGTAACAAGCCCTAAAGCATTATTATATGGATGAAAATGTATTAGGTATCATTGCAGGTGTTCTTACATCCGTTTCTATGATTCCACAACTTGTAAAAGTAATAAAGGAAAAAAATGTAGAAGATATTTCTTTACTTATGCTTTTGGTGCTTATTTCAGGGCTTTCACTCTGGGTATGGTATGGTTTTGTAAAAGACGAGCTTCCTATTATCCTGTCTAATTCATTTGCAGTTTTGGTGAACTTAAGTCTTTTGGCCTGCTATATTATGTACAATAAGAAAGAAGAAAAACATTAAAAAAGACGCCTTATCAGATAGGGCGTCTTTATATTTTAACTGCAGGATATAAAATTACTGAAGTACAAATTTAGCCAAAGGTGCCATTCTTGCTTTGTTTAAAGTAAGTGTATTTCCATTTACAGAATAATTGTCTGCGGCAAGAATTGCTTTTGTAAACTGGTTTTCGATATCAAGATCTTCACAAGCCATCATAGTAGACATTCCCTGGTTGAACTTGATTCTCATCACATCAGGTTTGATCTCAAATGTGCCCCCTAATCCATTACATCCTGCATGTCCTTCATATCTCATACCATTCATGTCAAGTTTAAAGTAAGGATTGTTTTTCGGATTTTTCAATTGAATAGGTTTTCCGTTTAGCTCGGTAAGCTTCCAGGTTTTTCCTGTAATATCTGTAGTTGTTTGTGCTGTGGTCGTTTTACAAGCGGTTATAGATACCATCAATAGAAGTGCGGATAAATAATAAAATAAATTTTTCATAGTTTAACTTTAAATGAATATTATTCACTATGCTAATACGATGCCATTTTTGCAGGACCTGTTTCTTTTTTGTCTTTTTTAAGGTGAAAAAGAACCATGTCTACATTCTTCTTTAAAAAAGTAATATTTCCTTTAATATCAGAATACTGGTATTCTTCATTGGAAGCCGTATATTCTGGAAGGGCATCACTCTTTTTAAGATCATAAGTTTTTCCGTCCAGGTGTATGGTAGCTGTATTTTTTGTAGCATTGATGGTGACTTCTATTTTTTCCCCGTAGCTGTCTGTATATACATTTTTAGTAATATTATCAGTGTTTTCGGGAGCTATAGAAGTAATTGTCTCAGCTTCTTTTCCGGGATGCTTACATGCTGTTGTTGAGAGGGCAACCCATCCTATAAGGATGGCTGTTAATAATTTTTTCATAATAATAAGTGATTTTAAAGTGTTTCATGAATATGGTGTTAATAGTATATAAAAATACGAATATTTTTAATAAATATATGTTAAATTTATTTAAAATAATAATGTTGTTTTAGTAGTGTCTTATAGACTCATCAAAACCTTTTCATGAAACGAAATGATAAAAAATCTTAAGATATTTAATAAGAAAGCAACATATGGTGTTTGCTTTTCTCAAAAAATAAAGCAGTCTTTTTTTTCATTTTCATTTGTTGTTTTAAATTTTTGGCAAAATTAATTTAAAAAACAGATAAAGTCAATAGGGAAATGCTAATAATTTGAAATCATGATAATATTCATTTGGTTTTGTTTATATTTTTCTGCAAAACAATCTGCTATTAAAACAAAATCTATAAATGATGCTTAGATTATAGACTATTGTAATCTTATTAAAAGATTTTAAAAAGTATATAAAATTTTCTGCAAGAGTAGGGCAGTTTTCAGTTTCTTATTCAGCTTTTTTAAAGGAGCGTTAAATTTTGTTAATCTATTATGATAATAACATAATCTAAGTGTACATTTGCCACTTCAAAATGAGAAACTTTGTAGTATATTTTTTAACCGGTCTATTTCTGCTTTTTATAGTAGAAAGCAGGCTTAATGTTAAAACACTTCGGAATGATTATTCCGGGCACGTTTCTCATCATATGCCTAAAAAAGCCAATCGTTTGAACCAAACCTATGAGAAATTATCGGTTCAGCAAATGGCAGACAATATTGATACTACCTCTTTAGAACTTACCGAAAACGACTTTCAGCTGTCTGACGTATTTCAGGCTATCGCAGTTTTTGCCAGCGTTTTTAGTCTGGTATATGTTTTTGGGTTAAAGAGCTATAAACAATTCAAACCTGATATCCACGGTTTTGTTTTTGGTCTCGCTACCAAAAAATTTCTACTGATCCGTTCCATTAGAATTTAAAATTTCAACTTTCCGATGATTTCTGCCTGTGTTTTCAGGTGGAATATGCTTGTGTGCTGCAGATGCCGGTAATCATCTCTTCACCATATTCTCTCTATTACCATGTATATCTATTCAAACATTAACGATTTATATTAAACTCTAGAATTATGATGAAAAGAGTTGTCTCAAGCATTGCATTAAGCATCCTGTTATTGGCTGTTGGATGTAACAAGAAAAAAGAGGAGAAAGAAGAAGCCTCGGTTTATCCCGTAACATCACCTGTAATAATGGACACAGTAATTCATAAAGAATTCGTGGCCCAAATCCAGTCGGTGAAGAATATTGAAGTCCGTGCCCAGGAAAAAGGATTCCTGGAAAAAATCTTTGTAGATGAAGGACAATATGTGACTGCAGGGCAGACCTTATTCCGGATTATGCCCAAGCTGTACCAGGCAGAGCTATTAAAAGCAAAAGCTGAAGTAGAGCAGGCTTCCATTGAACTGAAAAATGCAAGTACATTGGCCGGTAATAATATCGTGTCTAAAAATGAAAAGGCAATGGCGAAAGCCAAATTAGACGCCGCGAATGCAGAAATGAAACTGGCTCAGATTCACTTGTCGTTTACAGATATCAAAGCTCCGTTTTCAGGAATTATCAATAGAATTCCTTTGAAACTGGGAAGCCTGGTAGATGAGGGAGATCTGCTTACTTCTCTTTCTGACAATACCAGTATTTACACTTATTTCAATGTCTCGGAACCGGAATATCTGAGCTACCAGACCCATGCTGCAGACAGAGGAAGTAATGAGGTGTCACTGATTACGGCCAATGGGGAAACCTATTCTCAAAAAGGAATCATTCAAACCATTGAAGGTGAATTTGATAATGAAACCGGGAATATTGCTTTCAGAGCCAAATTTCCTAATCCCGATAAACTTCTTAGAAATGGGGAAACAGGAAAAGTACAAATGGCAATGCCGGTTCATAATGCCCTCATTATTCCGCAAAAAGCTACGTACGAAATCCAGGATCAGAAATATGTATTTGTTATAGACAAAAACGGAACAGCAAAATCCAGAAATATTAAAATTGCCTATGAGCTTCCCGACCTGTATGTGGTTGGGTCAGGACTTTCGAAAGGAGACCGGATTCTTTTGGAAGGAGTTCAGAAAGTAAAAGACGATCAAAAAATAAAAACAAAGTTTCAGGATCCTGAAAAGGTTCTTCAATCATTGAAATTAAAAGCAGAGTAGTATACTCAAAAATGAAACAGTATGTTTAAGAAATTCATTCGCAGACCTGTTCTGTCTATTGTAATCTCATTGATTATTGTATTTTTAGGAGTTTTGTCGCTAGTTAAATTACCGGTGACTCAATTCCCGTCCATTTCTCCGCCTAAAGTAAATATTACGGCAGAATATCCCGGGGCAAACAATGAGCTTTTGATTAAATCCGTTGTTATTCCATTGGAGAGGGGGCTGAACGGGGTGCCGGGTATGAAATATATGACTTCGGATGCCGGAAATGATGGTGAAGCGTCTATTCAGATTGTATTTGACTTGGGAACCGACCCCAATGTAGCTGCAGTAAATGTGCAGAACCGGGTATCTTCAGTCGTGAATAAACTACCTCCCCTGGTAGTACGGGAAGGGGTAAAGATTACCCGTGAAGAACCCAATATGTTGATGTACATTAACCTGTACAGTGATGATCCTAAAGCCGATCAGAAGTTCCTTTTCAACTACGCGGATATTAATGTGATGTCCGAATTGCGAAGGGTGAGTGGTGTAGGCTTTGCCGATATCCTGGGTACGCGGGAATATGCCATGCGGATCTGGCTTAAGCCGGATAGACTTACGGCTTATAATATTTCAGCTGATGAAGTCATGGAATCCCTGAATGAGCAGAGTTTGGAAGCATCTCCCGGTAAAACAGGTGAGAGTTCCGGAAAACGTTCACAGTCTTTCGAATATGTATTAAAATATCCGGGACGTTTCAATAATGAAAAAGATTACGGAAATATTATCCTGAAGGCAAAGCCGGATGGAGAATCTGTGAGGCTGAAAGATGTGGCTGATATAGAATTCGGAAGTTCCATGTATGATATTTATTCCACATTGAACGGAAAGCCTTCCGCTGCGATAACAGTAAAACAGTCATACGGATCTAATGCAAGTGATGTTATCAAAAATGTGAAAGCATTGATGAAGGATCTTGAAAAAAATAATTTCCCGAAAGGAATGCATTACGATATCAGCTATGACGTTTCAAGATTCCTGGATGCTTCCATGGAAAAAGTAATACATACTTTGTTTGAGGCCTTCGTTTTAGTTGCAATAGTGGTGTTCCTGTTCCTGGGAGACTGGCGTTCCACTTTAATTCCTGCCTTGGCGGTTCCGGTTTCACTAGTGGGTACATTTGCTGTAATGTCAGCCTTTGGAATTACCCTGAATATGATTTCCCTCTTTGCTTTGGTAATGGCGATCGGGGTTGTGGTAGATGATGCGATTGTAGTCATTGAAGCCGTTCATGCCAAAATGGAAGAAAAGCATCTTTCACCATTGAAAGCAACGGAAGAAGCAATGCATGAGATCAGCGGGGCTATTATCGCTATTACACTGGTCATGGCATCCGTATTTATTCCGATTGCATTTATGTCTGGTCCTGTTGGTGTGTTTTACCGTCAGTTCTCTATTACAATGGCTTCATCCATTATTTTATCAGGAGTAGTGGCACTTACATTGACACCGGCATTATGTGCCTTGATCTTGAAAAACAATCATGGTAAACCTAAAAAGAAAACTCCGGTTACCCTCTTCCTTGATAAATTCAATAACCTGTTTACAAAAGGAGCTGGCAGATACGAAAAATTGCTGAATAAAACAGTGACGAAAAAAACAATAACATTACCGTTATTGCTGGCATTTTGTGCCTGTACATTCTTTCTGAGTAATTCCCTGCCTTCAGGATTTATTCCGGCAGAAGACCAGGGAATGATTTATGCAATTATCCAGACACCACCGGGATCTACATTGGAAAGAACAAACCAGATCGCCAGGGAACTTTTAAGAGAGTCTGAAGATATTGACGGTGTACAGTCTGTTTCTTCACTGGCAGGATACGAGATTCTGACCGAAGGTACCGGATCCAACTCCGGAACCTGTCTGATCAACCTTAAGAGCTGGGAAGACCGCAAGGAATCTGCTGCGGAAATTATTGAAAAACTGGAAGAAAAGGCTAAAAATATTCCGGGAGCAAATATTGAATTCTTCCAGCCTCCTTCCGTACCGGGATATGGTGCTGCCGGAGGTTTTGAGCTTCGCCTGCTGGATAAAGCCGGAAGCGGGGATTACCATAAAATGGAGCAGGTAAGCAACGACTTTGTGAAGGAGCTGAAAAAACGTCCGGAACTGGGATCGGCATTTACGTTTTATTCTGCAAGTTTCCCACAATATATGCTTAAAATAGATAACGATCTTGCAGAGCAGAAAGGAGTAACAATTGAAAAGGCAATGGATAACCTGTCTACCCTCATTGGTTCCAATTATGAAACGAGTTTTATCCGTTTCGACAGACCCTATAAAGTGATTGTTCAGGCAGGCCCTCAATACCGCGCCTTACCATCTGACCTGTTGAAATTATATGTGAAAAATGATAAAGACCAGATGGTTCCGTATTCAGATTTTATGAGATTGGAAAAGGTATACGGATTATCGGAAATTACCAGACACAATATGTATAACTCTGCAGAGGTGAGCGGAACTCCGGCACCGGGATACAGTAGCGGTCAGGCTATCAAGGCTATCCAGGAAGTTGCAGATAAAACACTTCCGAGAGGTTTTGGTATCGACTGGGCCGGGATTTCCAAAGATGAAGTAAGCCGTGGAAATGAAGCGGTTTTTATCTTCCTGGTGTGTCTGGGTTTTGTCTATCTGATCCTTTCTGCCCAATATGAGAGCTTTATTCTTCCGTTGCCGGTTATTTTATCTCTTCCGGTAGGTATTTTCGGGGCGTTTTTATGTTTAAAACTTTTAGGATTGGAGAATAACATCTATGCACAGGTAGCAATGGTGATGCTGATCGGTCTCTTAGGTAAAAATGCCGTATTGATTGTAGAGTTTGCCGTTCAGAAAAAAGCTGAAGAAGGAATACCGGTAGCAAAAGCCGCTATTGAAGGAGCTGCTATCCGTTTCCGTCCGATTCTGATGACCTCATTTGCTTTTATTGCGGGACTGATTCCGCTGGTTATTGCAACAGGCCCGGGAGCTGTCGGTAACAGGACAATTGGTACTGCGGCGGCAGGAGGGATGCTGATAGGAACCATTTTCGGGTTGATGATTATCCCCGGATTGTACTACATCTTCGGAACGATTGCCGATAAGTCCAGATTGGCAAGATATGAAGAAGAGAATCCTTTAACAGAACAAACAGAACCTTATGAACACGATGGAAAATTCGAAGACTAGAAATATAATAACCGCCATTGCCTTATCACTTGTTTTAGCAAGTTGTAAGGCGCCGATGGCGACCGTCATAAAAGACGAGGTAAAAGAAAATATACCTCAGAATTTCAATCAGGAAGAGCAGGCTGATGAGAATAACAACAGTGGGACTACTCCCTGGAGACAGTTTTTTACCGATCCTAATCTTGTAAGCCTTATTGAAATTGCCCTGAAAAACAACCAGGAGCTTTTGATTACTCTTCAGGAAATAGAAATTGCAAAAAGTGGCGTTTTAGCCAAAAAAGGAAAACTGAGCCCTAGTGTTTCTGCGGGAATCGGAGCCGGGCTAAAGAAAGCAGGACGCTATACCAGTGAAGGAGCAGGGGATGCCAGTACGGAAATGGAGCCGGGGAAAAAGATTCCGGATCCACTGGGAAATTTTGAAGCAGGCTTAAATACCAGCTGGGAAATTGATATCTGGAAAAAGCTAAGGACAGAAAAAGAATCCGCAGTAGCCCATTACCTTTCAACAGTAGAAGGGAAAAATTTTGTATTGTCTAACCTTATCGAAGAAGTTGCTGATCATTACTACGAACTGTTGGCGCTGGATAATCAGCTTGATATTATACAACAATACATCAAGCTCCAGCAAAGAGCCCTGGAAATATCAAAAATCCAGAAGGAAGCTGCAGCTGCAACAGAACTGGCTGTGAAAAAATTTGAAGCCGAGCTGGCCAAGTCAAAGGCTTCGGAATATACGATCCGCCAGGAAATTGTAGAAAAAGAGAATGAAATCAATGCATTGCTGGGAAGATATCCGCAGCCGATTGCCAGAACTAAGGAAAGTTTTATTTCAACAATCCCTCAGACAATATATACAGGGATCCCATCACAATTATTGGCTAACCGGCCGGATATCAAACGGGCAGAACTGGAACTGAAATCTTCAAAACTGGATGTGGAAGCTGCAAGAAAAGAGTTTTATCCTTCCCTTGAAATTTCAGCAACGTTGGGGTTGGAGGCTTTTAAGCCTTCATATCTCGTTAAAATGCCCGAATCTATTGCTTACAATATGGTTGGGGAATTAGCAGGGCCACTTATCAATAAAAGTGCAATAAAAGCTAACTTTCAAACAGCTGATGCCAAGCAAATTCAGGCGCTCTATGAGTATGATAAAACTATTTTGAATGCTTATCTGGATGTAGCTAACCTGATGTCGAAAATTAAAAATATAGATCAGTATTATCAATTGAAATCTCAGGAAACAAAAGCGCTGGATCAATCTATTGATATTGCCAACCAATTGTTCCGGAACTCCAGGGCGGATTATCTTGAAGTGCTTTTAAACCAAAGAGATGCACTGGATGCCAAAATGGAGCTGATAGAAGCTAAGCAGAAACAGCTGAGCACAGTAGTTGATATCTACAAAAGCTTAGGTGGTGGCTGGAAATAAAACATCATAATTCAATCAATAAACAGTTAATGTTTGAGGGTTCATTCTTAGGAGTGGGCCCTTTTTTATTGGAGCAGTATGATGTCTGTCTCATAAAAGCGGTGTCTTTTTTCACCAGAATTACAGTTTCGTCTTTATTGTACGTAAAATAAATTGTTAAAGACTAAATACTTTGCTATATTTATAGAATCAAAGTATCACAAAATTAGCCGATCATGAAAAAAATTCTCTTAGTCATTTTGGGGATTATTGTTATTCTTGCTGCAATATTGCTCATTAAAACCTATACTTATCCCTTTAAGAAGAATATGGCTGATGCAGGAGAAGGATGGAAGCCTGTAAAAAATGATTCTGCAATACTGCGGCTTTCGGGGGGAATAAAGATTCCTACAGTCTCTACAGGAAGTTTGGGAGAATTTGATTATGCACCTTTTGCCCGGTTTAAAGAATATTTAAAAATATCTTATCCATTGGTATATCAGCATGCGGAAAATGTAGAAGTAAATCAATATGGCCTGGTATTCAGGCTCAAAGGAAGTAATCCCGCACTTGAACCCATCTTGTTTCTTGCGCACATGGATGTGGTTCCTCCCGGTGATGCCGATATCAAAAATAAAGAAGACAATATTTTTAAACCGGATGATACACCTTTGTCTCCTGTTACAAAAGTTGCAGAAGATTGGGATTATGCTCCGTTTTCGGGAGCTGTAGCGAATGGCAGGATTTATGGCAGGGGAGCAATTGATATGAAAGGAATGCTTTTCTCTTTGATGGAATCTATGAATAATCTGATCAGAAACAAACAAATTCAGCAACGTGATATTTATCTGGCATTTGGGTTTGATGAAGAGGTTGGAGGACAAAAAGGAGCCATGCAGATTGCCGGTTATTTTAAAAAGAAAGGATTGAAGTTTGATGCTGTTTATGATGAAGGAGGATTGATTATGCGAAAAGGCAATGTAGCAGGAATAGATTCAGATGTTGCTGTAGTAGGCTGTGCTGAAAAAGGCTTTCTTTCAGCAAAAATAAAAGTGAAAGGTCTTGGCGGGCATTCTTCCATGCCTCCTATGGAAAGTGCAATCGGGAAAGCAGCGGTTATTATGAAGCGGCTTGAAGATGATCAGATGAAGCCTATGATAACCCCTTTGATTAAAGAGTTTTTCGATAATATTGGTGGTGCAATGCCTTTTACGAGCAGGCTCGCAATTGCCAATCAATGGCTTTTAAGACCACTGTTGCTATCAAAACTAACTAAAAATAATACCACTAACGCCCTGGTGCGCACCACTACTGCTCTAACGATGATGAAAGGAAGTGATGGGACAAACGTGCTTTCTCCTGAAGTGGAATTTGTAGTGAATTTCCGATTGCTTCCCGGAAATACGGTAAAAGATGTCAGGGAACATATTGCCAGAGCTACCAAAGGTTTTGATGTTGAGGTGGAAGAAATCGATAATACAAGAGAAGCTTCCGGTATTTCCCCAACCCATACAAAAGCTTTTAAAATGATAGAAGCAGGCGTTAAGGAAATTCATCCCGGGGCAATTGTTACTCCTTATCTTACAATGGCAGGTACTGATGCCGGCAAATATGAGATTGTAAGTAAAAATGTATACAGGTTTATGCCTATTAAAATTACTAGCGCAGAACAGCAAAGTATCCATAGCACAAACGAATATCTTAGTATAGAAAACTATATGAAGATGATCCACTACTTTGAATATATCATGAAGAACTATGATAAATAGCTTTCAGCTTTGTGGGCAAATGGGTGAAAGACGTAATATGGATACTTTTTACATTAATACATAAAAAAAAATAACACGTCAAGTTTTGTCGCATTACGGTAATAGCTTTGTCTCATCAAAATTACAGAGCTATGGAATTGCCATTTTACTTAAACTTTAAAGACTTTGAAAACCATTATTATGACAATCTTGAAAAATGGTTTGAAGAATATTATAATACAAGCGAAACAGATTATCTGAAAGCTCTTGCTGATTTATACAGCCCTTATCTCTATTATAATTTTATAGAAGATAAGTTGAAGGCAGATGCTTTTATCGAAATTAAAGACTGTTTTTTTCCTTATCATGATAAGATAGGAATCTCTTTCTGTTCTCATTGCGAAAAAGGGGATGCGCCTCAAAAAGGCTTAAATCAGGTATTTGAATTTAAAAATATCTCAATGATGGAGTATGCACAGCATATCCTCGATAAAATCAATAAATACTGCTCGAAAAATCAGAATGCTCTGGATGGTAGTAAAAATATCCTTGATTATATCAATAATTATGATATTGTCACATCGATGGATGGAGTGGGATATTGTATCAGTTATAATCGCCATCAGAAGGTAATCCCTTTTTTGAAAGCTTATTTACCCTATTATGGGCAAACCGTGAATATGGCGATATACAGGGACTTTATTTTCTCTATTGCGGATATTGCTGAATTTATTGACCAGAAACTTAAAGCAATGCATGCATTTGAACACTCTATATATTGTCAGTCAAAAGCTGAAGCTAAATTCAAAGTGCAGATGAGCCGACAGTTTTTGACGCTATGTAACTAAATTTATTGACCAGAAACTTAAAGCAATGCATGCATTTGAACACTCTATATATTGTCAGTTAAAAGCTGAAGCTAAATTCAAAGTGCAGATGAGCCGACAGTTTTTGACGCTATGTAACTAAAATTTTACACCAAACATTCATAACTTAACTATATTGTAAGAAGACCTTGGGTTTTCTAAACCAATTCCGGCCAGTAATGGCCGGAATTTTTCTATTGAATGATTTTTAAAAATGTTTAAAAATTGAGAACTATTGTTTTTTGTAAGGAATATTCCAGATCAAATCTGCCGCCAGATAGTGTACTCCTCCCTTATGAATACTTTTGCTATCCCGGATAAGATCATCCATATATCCTATATCTACAGTGAAAGGAGAATTGGGAATAGTAAACATATAATAAGCAGCAATACGCATTTCACGGTAACCGAAAGCAGTCCATTGAGAATCAGGTTCGTTAAGGTGGCTGATGGAAAATAATGCTTCAGCACTTAATGCCAGCTTCTGATTATTAACAGGCGATACATTGTAGGTAATCTGACTTTTAATGCGGGTCCTGAATTGGAAATCTTCCTCAACCTGGTGGAAATCCGCATCAAAAAACTTCCTGAACTCCTGACGTACCGTATTTTTTAATTTCCATTTTCTTCCAAGATCAAAAGTATAGGCATACCTGCCATAAACCCTGAACTCCTGTTCCGTACTTTCTTTATTGTAGGGCGCTGAACTTTCGTATTGTGGCTGTCTCCGGTAACTGATTGCATAGCTGTATTGCTGATGAGGTGCGAAGGAATGGTAAACTTCGTGGTTGAGAACAAAGATTGCCTGTTTTGAAAATAAATTATCATTATCCGGGCTGCTTTTACGGCCAATGGCAATATAGCTTAATGCTTGCTTTTTTCCCAGGGAATCCAGCTGGCGCTTCACTCCAAAAGCCGACCAGAATGCGGTGCTGGCATCTCCCAGACCAGGCGGGCTGATCTGTGCTTTTACAAGACTCCCCAAACACCCTGTTATACTTAATAGGATAAGGACTTTTTTAATACCAGACATCATGAAAACTGTTTTATTATTAATGTTAATGTTTGCGAAATCATAAGGTTAGATAAAGTGCCGGTGATACGCAGAACATATATTTTGTCAAAACAAAATTATAAGGCTTTATGAATAGAATGTTTATTCAAAAATCCTCAATACTGTTTAAAAACAAGACAAAATAAGGGTTTGATTTAGGAAAGATTTGGGAATAACAATAATTATTAAGAAAAGATTTGAGTTTATTCAATCTCAATTTTTCTCTTTGACATTGGAAGAAAGAAATAAAGTATTTGATCTGAAATTAAACGCTATTTGATAAGTTAGATCGTTTATTAACGAGGATTTGAAATAAGAATAGATTGAAAGTATGTTTATATCGGATCAGGAGCAAAAGTTGGGGACATAATAAATTGGGTCTGGATATAAAAAATTCTGTTCATTATTGATGAGCGCCAAAATTATTGAGATCGTTTTTCACGCAAAGTTTTAAAAAAATAATGTTCTATTTCAAGTAGGCAAAGAAGGCATTATAGCTGCTGACTAAGCGCATGCAAAGTGTTCGCTTCATCAGAAGCGATTAAAAATCGATCATTTCTTAGCTTACTTAAAATAAAGAGTATCAAAAAGAAACCTTTACGTGAATTTTAAAAATTAAATAGATCTAAATGTTATAAGACCACAACTTTTGCGTTTGATCCCTTTTTTTAATGACCTTATCAAATGGAAACTTTGATGATCCCCCCAAAAACAAAAAAACCTGTAATTCCTAATGAATACAGGTTTTTTGTGTTATAGACCATTTTGAAAGCTTCTGGCTTTCGGTCTTCGCAGAAAGGAAGGGATTCGAACCCTCGATACAGTTACCCGTATACTACCTTTCCAGGGTAGCTCCTTCAACCACTCGGACACCTTTCTTTTTGAGATTGCAAAAATAGTATATTTTCTTTAATATGCAAATTATTATTGCAATTTAATCTGTAATTTCTCCACAGAGGCTTTTGGTGAAGTGTTCAGCAAAGCTTCCCGGATAATTAGGGTTGTCTATTAAGTGCATCGCTTTGGTAATAGCCGTTTCAGCAGTCATATCCCTGCCGCTGATTGCTCCTATTCTGGAGAAAATATTGCTGTTTTCATATTTTCCAAACGATATTCCTCCTGAAATACACTGGCTTACTACTACAATTTCAGTTCCGTTATTTCTGATTTCCTGAAGGGTTTCCTGAGTTCTTTCACTACTGAAAATGGTTCCGGAGCCGAAAACCTGCAAAATAAGGACCTTCATTTTCGGGATTTCCCTGAAATGGCTCAGGTGCATACCCGGGAAAATTCTCCAGAATAAAATATCTTCGGAAATATGTTCATCAACATGAAATTCTATAGTAGGATCGCAGCGGAAGAGATTATCTTTAATAATATTCAGATGGACTCCGGATTGCCCGAGAATAGGATAGTTCGGACTGGCATATGCATCAAAATATTCTGCAGAATATTTCAAGGTTCTGTTTCCTCTCAGCAGTTTGTATTCAAAATAAATAGCAACTTCCTGGATAACGGCTTCATCATTTTCATAAAGACTCGCATAATAAAGACTCGTCAACAAGTTTTCCTTAGCGTCTGTCCTCAGATCACCGATCGGAAGCTGGGAACCGGTCATAATTACAGGCTTCCTTAGTCCTTTTAACATGAAACTCAGCGCAGATGCGGTATAAGACATGGTATCTGTTCCGTGAAGGATCAGAAAGCCATCGTAATCATTATAATTTTTGTAGATATAATTGGCTATGATTTTCCATTCTTCAGGCCCCATATCGGAAGAGTCCAGTGGTTTTGCAAAAGGATGCACAAAAACTTCACATTCCATCAGTTTCATTTCAGGCATCTTTTCGAATATATTACCAAAATCGAAAGCGCGGAGACTTCCGGTTTCATAATCTTTTTCCATTCCGATGGTTCCACCGGTATAGATGAGCAGGACTTTTCGCTTCATGTATTATTTTTGATTAGAATTAGAGCCCGTATAGGATTCATAGCCCAAAATTACGTTAATTTGCAAAGATTTGAAAATGAATAAAACGCTTAGAGTAAAATTTTATAAAAATAAAGTGCTATGATAAGTGTTGATCTGGCTATGGAAAAAAATAACTCAATGAAGATGAAAGGTTTAGTACAAACTTTTGAATATTTAAAACAATTTTTAACAGAAGAAAGGCTGGCAAAAATCGAACATTTTTCCCGGGAAAGTTCTGATTTTGTGCTTCCGGTTGTAGAGGATATTTATCAGTTTCGGAATGCCGCAGCAATTGTACGCTCTGTCGAAGCTTGTGGTTTTCATAAAGTGGTGGCTTTACAGGAAGAGTATAGTTTTGAACCCAACCTTCGCGTAACAAAAGGTGCAGATACCTGGGTGGAAGTTGAAAAGCTTCCCCGTAGTATGGAATCTTTTCAGAAGATTAAAGACAGAGGCTATAAAATTGTAGCTGTTTCCCTCGAAAATAATGCTAAAATGCTGCCTGATTATGAAATTACTGAGCCTATAGCTTTGGTTTTTGGAACCGAAATGGAAGGAGTTTCACAGGAGATCCTCGACTTTGCAGATGAGACGCTGGCAATTCCCATGTATGGCTTTACCCGAAGCTTTAATGTTTCTGTGGCCGCTTCAATCTGTATGTATGAACTGAAGCAAAAGCTGATAAAATCCGATATTGATTATAAATTAAATGAAGAAAAGCTTGTAAGGATGAAAATCCTTTGGGCAGTGAATTCAATAAGAAGCGGACAGCAGATTTTTGACAAATATCTTAAAGAAAACAGTATCGACTGGAAATAAATAAAAAGAAAGGAAGCTTTGTCAGCCTCCTTTCTTCAGCTGGATATTTTTTCTGCTTCCTATTCTGATCAGACCATATTATAATAATTCCACGCTGCTACGAAAACTCCGGCTGTTTCTGTTCTTAACCTTTGATTTCCTAAAGATACAGCCCGAATTTTATTTTCTGCGAGAAAAGAAATCTCCTTTTCGGAAAAATCTCCCTCAGGACCAATTAAAAAAGTAATTTGCTCCATTTCAGGAATGTTCTTAAGTTCCATTCTCTCTAAATTTTCATGACAGTGGGCTACAAAAGTACTTTCGGGATTGGCATTCTTTAAGAAGTCCGATAGTTTTACTATGTCATGGATGACCGGAAAATGAAATCTCAGGCTTTGTTTTGAAGCTGCAATAGCCTGTTTTCTGATCTTGTCAATATTCAGATTTTTGCGTTCCGTTTTTTCAGTTGAGATAATGCTGATTTCAGAAATGCCCATCTCTACTGCCTTTTCTACAAAAAACTCAATGCGGTCTATATTTTTGGTAGGGGCTATGGCAATATGTAATTTTGGATTGAATTCCTCTAAGTTTTCTTTAACCTCCGCCACCTCCATGCCGGCTTTTTTCCCTTCTATAACCAATCTTCCTGATGCAAGTCTCCCTTTTCCATCCGTCACATGAATATCTTCTCCCGATTTCATGCGAAGTACTTTCACGATGTGCTGCTGCTCTTCATCGTTGATGATCACTTTATTTCCGTTGATTTCTCCGTAGAATAATTTCATAATATTGGCAAACTGGTAAAAGGCAACATCGTAAAATAGGAGTGATGTAATGAGGCCTTTTAATATTTAAGTTTATTTAAACCGTTAAGTTGATTTGAAATGCTAATAAAAAAAAATGATAACTTCAATACAGCTAAAATTAGGGAAAGACATTATTTGCCCTTTAGCAATTTTGCCTTATAAATCATATTTCGCTGTCGCGGTTGTCCTCAGATCTGTAAATTCTCCTCTCTCGAATTTCAGTTGCGCTACCATGGCAATCATAGCGGCATTATCTGTTGTATATTCAAATTTTGGGATATAGATGTTCCAGCCCAGTTTTTCTTTGTTGTCTTCCATTGCTTTCCTTAATGCAGAATTTGCGGAGACTCCTCCGGCAATGGCTACTTCTCTGATGCTGAGTTCCTGTGCAGCCTTTTCAAGCTTTTTCATTAAAATTTCTATGATGCATTTTTGTACAGAGGCACAGAGGTCGTTCAGGTTTTCTTTGATGAAATCAGGATTTTTTCTGACTTCTTTCTGGATGAAATATAATACTGAAGTTTTGATGCCACTGAAAGAATAATCGTAGTTTTCTAATTTCGGTTTATTGAATGTAAAAGCATCAGGATTTCCCTCTCTGGCAAGTTTGTCGATAATAGGACCGGCAGGATAATCCAGGTCAAAAATCTTCCCGATTTTATCAAAAGCTTCACCGGCAGCATCGTCGATTGTTTTTCCGATAATTTCCATATCAAAATAATCTTTTACAAGAACAATCATGGTATGTCCTCCACTTACGGTAAGGCATAAAAAAGGAAACTTGGGCGGCACAGGATTTGCATCTTCGATGAAATGGGCTAAAATATGGGCTTGAAGGTGATTAACTTCAATTAAAGGAACATTAAGGCTCATTGCCAATGACTTAGCAAATGATGTTCCTACGAGAAGTGATCCCAAAAGTCCGGGTCCACGTGTAAATCCTATAGCTGAGATTGCATTTTGTTGTATATTTGCTTTAGTAAAAGATTTTTCAACAACGGGAATTATATTTTGTTGATGGGCTCGTGAAGCCAGTTCAGGGACTACACCGCCATATTCCTTATGGATGGCCTGGTTTGCGGCAATGTTCGAAAGAATAGAATTCCCCTTGATGATAGCTGCTGAGGTGTCGTCGCAAGACGATTCAATACCTAAAATTATAGAGTCGCTCATAATAATGGCAAAGTTAGAGAATAATAACGAGAATGAGAATAAAAAATCAGTAGCTGAAAACCTAGGGGATCAGGTACAAAAAACTGTTGAGAATGTTGAGGGAAAAGTCCGGGAAACAGTAAAGGAGGCTTCTGAACTGGCTTCAGATGCCATTCATCATCCTGTAGAAACGGCTGAGGAATTTGGAAAACAGGCAATGAAAGATGTGGTAAGCTACACCTGGTGGGCGAAGCTTCTTTTGATTCTCTTTTGGCTTGGGATTATTCTTGTAGGTGGTGTCCTGATTGCCATTAATCTTCCGGTGACCAAGCAATGGGCAGCAGACCAGGCTCTTAAAATCGTTAACCAGGATTTTAAGGCAGACTTTTCTACAGAAAGTGTAGATGTAAACTATTTTGGGGATGTTACTATAAAAGGGCTGAAAGTTAAAGATTATAAAGGCTTTGATTTTATAAAAGCCCGTGAATTCCGTGCTGATTCAGATTGGATTTCCCTTGCGGTAAATGCTATTTCCGGAAATAGTAATTCTTTAAGCTTCAATGCCCTTACGCTTGTGAATGCTGATATTAAAGTAATCACCTATAAGGGAGACAGTATTGCCAATTTTATAAGATTCACCCAGCTTTTCGATAACGGAAAGAAAAGAGATCCGAATAAGCCTCCTTTTCAATTGGACTCGAGGGTACAGATTATTGATTCCAAAGTATCGATTGTAAACGAGAATTCTCCGGGAGAGGCCGGAAAATGGCTTGTTGCAACCGGATTTAACTTAAAAGCTCCCAACGTAAAAGTTAATGGTCCGAATGTTTCTGCATTGATTAATAATATGTCCTTCGTTACTTCCAGATGGGGAAAATCTCACTTTGTAGACACATTTTCAACGGAACTTTCCTTAACACATCAATTTTTATCATTAAAAGATCTTACTTTAAATACAGACCACACTTTACTTCAGGGAGATATTAAATTCAATCTTCATGACGGTTCATGGTCTGACTTTGCTGATAAGGTACGTTGGGATATGAATATTAAGCAGGGAAGCCAGATGAGTGGGTATGATATCAGCTATTTTGTAACCAATTGGGATAATATTAAACCTTTCAACCTGTCAGGGAAAATGACAGGGCCTTTAAATAAATTCCATCTTGAAAACTTTCTGATCAGAAATCCGGATGTTAATATTGCTACCAAAACCATGAAAGTTGACAATCTGTTGAAAGGACACTTTTCTATTGAAACAAAAGATCTTTCTACAGACTTTACTTATAAAGATTTAAAGGCGATGATGCCTACCTTTATTTCCAGTAAAATGAAAAACTTTGCAGATGATTTCGGGAAGTTAAAATACAACGGAACGGCGAAAGTAGACCCGAATCAGGTTTATGTAGAAAGCGGAAACTTATTGACAGGGATCGGCCAGGCAAAAATCTCTAAGCTTTCTCTTACGGGTTATAGCACTGCAATGCCTAAGTATACTGGGTATCTTGAGGTAAAGGATCTTAATACTTCTGTGATTACCAAAAATAAAACAGTAGGGCTAATTTCCGGTAAGTTCGATCTGAATGGACAGAGCTTTGATGTTAATACCATGCGTCTTACTACGAAATCCCAGATTGCCAGCATTGAAATCATGGATAAGGTAATTAATAATCTTTACCTGGACGGGTTGCTGGATCACAAAAAATATAACGGGCTTATTACTGTCAATGATGAGCAGGCTAAAGCCAATGTTAAAGGGCTTATTGATTTCAGTACCTCTAAAATTGCGATGGATGTGAATGCTGATGTCAGTTACCTGAACATGAATTATTTTACCGGTAAACCGGGCAATCAGATTGTAAGCGGGCAGGTTGTGGGGAAGATGTCCATGTCATCCATTAATGACCTGATATTAGATGTTGATGCCAATAATCTTAATTTTGCTACAGCTACTCAAAAATACACTATTCCTAACGCCAGGCTAAAGACTTTTGTAGATGCAGGAGGAAGAGTAATTGATGTGGATGCTCCGGGAGCTGCCACAGGAAAGATATCCGGAAGATATAGCCTGGCTGATCTTGCCGGAATGGTGGAAAACGGAGTTGGAAAAATACTGGTAGGCCCGCCCCCAAGAAAACTGTACAGAGGACAGAATTTTACTTTGAATTTTGATGTGCAGCAAGGCTTGGTCAATTATTTTCTGCCTGATCTGAGGCTTCCTAAAGGAGCTAAGGTGGAAGGAGAGTATAACGGGGATTCCAATAATCTGATCCTGAATCTTGATGCAGCCGCATTAAAGTATATCATGACCAAAGAAGATGAAATTACAGATGCCGATAAAGCTTTAGCGAGTTCTAATCCCGACTATAAAGTTAATGACAGGAAGAATATCAGCCGGGATAGTGCTCTGATTGACAGTGTTAAAGTAAGAATTAATACTGCCAGCCTAAATCAGCAGCTGTATGCGAAAATATCCAGGCTGGAGTACAATAAAAATGTGATTAAAGATTTCGAACTTAAAGGAAATAACGAAAACAGCACAACCCTGCATTTATCAACTGTATTTAAACATGGAAGTCCTGCGGATGAATCTGAGGATAAACTTAAAGAATATGCAATTAATGTGGATCAGTCTACCAATGCTCAGGGTGATTATGTCTTTAAATTTGAACCTACTGAAGTAAAATTCAACGAGGTGACCTGGGCTATAGATACAAGCCCGGAGCTTAATCATTCTATTACATATCAAAAGAAAACAGGAGATTTTGATATCAGAAATTTACGGATTTACTCAGATAAAAGCGCCTTATTTATTAAAGAAGCCCAATTTAAATCAGCCAAAGATTTTTATGTAGATGCCGATATCAATGATTTTTCTATAGAAAAACTTCTGGAAATGCAATCCGGAGGAAACGGAATGGATATACAGGGCCTTGCCAATGGAAGTGTAAAAATCAAAATGGATAAGAGCACTTTGCAGCCTTTGGTAGACCTTACCATTGATGATATTAAGATGAATGGCAATGATATGGGGGATATTACCATATCTGCTACCAACGGATTCTCGTTAAATGTTTATGATATTGATATCAAAGTACATTCAGCAGGAGCGCTGGGAAATAATTCACTGGATGTGACCGGTACAGTAAATAACAATACTTCTTCTCCTGATATAGATCTGACTGCCCAGATGCGTGACTTTGACCTGGCATTTACACAACAGTTTGTACAATCTATTTTCGGGAACATGAGAGGAAAGGCAACGGGAGATCTTAAAATCAACGGGAAGCTCAAAAACCTTGATTATAACGGAGATATTGCTTTAAAAGATTTTGGTTTAAAATTATTGTTTACAGGAGTAGATTATTCATTTGATGATACAGTCATTCAATTAACCAAAGGGCTTGCGATTCTCAACAACATTGAAGTGCATGATGGAAGATCAAACTCCAAAGGAAATATTTCCGGGGCAATCCAGTTTGAGACGTTATCTTCTATGGGGGTATCCCTGGTAATGAGGGCTGATAACCTGCTAATGCTGAATACAACTCAGAAAGATTACGATTTGTTCTGGGGAAGAGTCTACGGACAGGGAGATCTTTATGTGGACGGTCCGGTTTCAGGCCTAAGCATTACCACTCCTAATATGAAGGCGCTTAACGGAAGTACATTTACTTTCAATTCCAGTTCTACCTCTAATGTTGAAGAGTTTAAAATGCTGAGGTTCCTGAAAGAAGGAAAAGATGGTTTGGTAACGCTGGAAGAGAAGAAAAAAACAGGGGCCAATATGAATGTCGACTTTAACCTGGCGGTAGATAAAGGAACTACCGTGAATGTACTGGTGGGTGATGATGTGGGGAATATCACAGTAAAAGGTACTGCTGATCCTTTGAAATTCCAGATGAACAGACAGGGAAATATTGCAATGAACGGAACCTATAAAGTAGATAACGGAACATTTGTCTCTAAAGCCATCCTTAATAAAACATTCCAGATTGAGAAGAATAGTAGTATCAGATGGGATGGGGATGCTATGAAACCTGCGTTGGATATTAATGCCAATTATGTAAGAATGGTTTCCAACGTGGGAGAATATCTGAGTATGGGTAAACTACAACCGATCAGTATTTTGCTGCAAGCCCACATCAGTCAGTCGTTGGTAGACCCAAAGATTGATCTTGACGTGACCGCTTTAGATGTTTCCAGCCAGGTAAGAGAAACACTGGCTGCTAAAATGAGCCAGGAAGGAGAAAAGGTTCTTCAGTTCGGATCAGTTCTCCTGCTGAGTACCTTCAATGTATCCAATAGCGGAGGGGTAGATGTGAATGTGGGTAACGTGGCAGAATCATCCGGATACAATATGCTTCTGAAACAATTGGGGTCCGTTTTGAATACCATGAGTAATGAATTCCAGATCGACCTGAATTATGTGAAAGGAGATCAGAACTCAAGTATAGGAGACAGGGCCAATGCCGGAGTGAGTGTAGCCCTTTCGCCGAGAATTAATATAAAAACCGGGCTGGGAATTCCTTTGTCCAAAACTGACAATACCCAGAACAATTATCTTTCAGGGGAAGGTTCTGTAGAGTATGACCTTTCTAAAAAGAATGACGGCTCCCTTGTTATAAGGGCCTATTCCAAGCCTACCAATATCGGGATGGTAAGTACAAACGGTTCTGCTAATCAGGCGTATGGAGGGGGGATTGTGTGGAGTAAAAGCTTTAATTCTTTATTTAAAAAGAAGAAAAAAGATAAAAAAGCTTCTGACAATAAAACGGAAATAAAAACAGATTCTACAAAATCGAATGGTAAATAATCGTAATATTTTAATGATTTTTATCATCTGTGTTAATTATTGTTAATATTTGATATAATTTTTTTAGTTAAATTATTTTTTATAAATTTGCAAAAAATACATAGATTTTTTAAGAAAATTGTAATTTAACTAATATGAACTATCAACTGGACGAAATAGACAAGAAGATTCTTGATTTCTTAGTAGAAAACACAAGAATGCCTTTTACTGAAATTGCAAAGCAGATGGATGTTTCTGCTGGAACAATTCACGTAAGAGTGAAAAAGATGGAAGATGCAGGTATTATTTTGGGATCATCTCTTAACATCGATTATGGTAAGCTGGACTATCACTTTACAGCTTTCATCGGAATTCTTTTGACAAAATCAAACCGTACTCAGGAAGTATTGAAAGAATTGTCAACTATTCCTAACGTAATCGAGGCTAGCGTTATTTCCGGGAAATATAATATTTTCTGTAAAGTAAGAGCTAAGAATACAGATGATGCTAAAAGAATTATTTATCAGATCGATGATATTCAGGATGTAATGAGAACTGAAAGTATGATTTCTATGGAAGAGTACCTAAGCGATAAAAACAGACTGATCAACGCTATCTCTATTTAATTCAAATTTTAAACGAATAATTATAAAAGAACTTATGAAATCTCTCATAAGTTCTTTATTTTTGTACCTATGGAAGAATACAGCTATTTTGACGAAGATCCGAAGAAAGGATGGGGTTTTGTATTGGCCTTTGCTGCTTTGATGTTATTTACCATAATGGGATTAGGAATTGACGTGGATGAATATTTGCAGCATGAATACCTGGATATTCCAAGATGGTATTTTTATATTATCTTTTCTATTGATCTGCTGATGATGATAGGATTGGTGTTGATGTTTTTCTACAGGAAAATCGGAATCTTTATGTTTCCGGTTCTTCTGGTACTGCATTTCTTTATGCATAACTATTATCTGTCAACATTTCTGTACACCGATGTCACCAATCTTTTCCTGTTTACAGGATTCGGAATGCTTGCCATCATTCCCAAATGGAAGTTTTTTAAATAAGCAAATTTTAAAGCCCACAAGGGAGCATTACCGGTTATTTTAATAAATTCCGGAAGTTCCTTTAAGATAAAAAACTACGGCTGGTTCGAAGAACCAGCCGTAGTTTTATGTAGATTTATAATTGTCTTAGTTAGCTAAAACCCTTTTTACAGCTTCTTTTACAGCTGCAGCATCAATTTTATATTTCTTCATAAGTTCAGCAGGCGTTGCAGATTCTCCGAAAGTATCATTTACCGCTACGAATTCCTGTCTTGTAGGTCTTCTTCTTGCCAGCATTCCGGCAATGGATTCTCCTAAACCTCCAAGGTAGTTGTGCTCCTCAGCCGTTACAATTTTACCGGTTTTTTCAACAGATTTTAAGATGATTTCCTCATCCAATGGTTTGATGGTGTGAATATTGATCACTTCGCAGGAAATTCCTTCTTTTTCAAGCTCGTCAGCTGCTACAAGAGACTCCCATACAAGGTGTCCGGTTGCAACAATCGTTACGTCGGTACCTTCCTGCAACATAATTCCTTTTCCGATTTCGAAAGGCATATCTTCAGGCATGAATACAGGAACAGTAGGCCTTCCGAATCTTAAATATACAGGACCTTCAAAATCTGCAATAGCAATAGTAGCTGCTTTTGTCTGGTTGTAGTCACAAGGATTGATAACAGTCATTCCCGGAAGCATTTTCATCATACCGATGTCTTCCAAAACCTGGTGAGTAGCTCCATCTTCCCCTAAGGTAAGGCCGGCATGAGACGCACATATTTTTACATTCTTTCCGGAATAAGCAATAGACTGACGAATCTGGTCATACACCCTTGAGGTAGAGAAGTTAGCAAAAGTTCCGGTGAAAGGGATCTTTCCCGTAATGCTAAGACCTGCTGCAAGTCCCATCATGTTGGCTTCAGCAATACCCACCTGGAAGAATCTTTCCGGAGCTTTTTCAATGAATTTCTCCATTTTTAAAGAACCGATAAGGTCTGCACATAATGCTACTACATTGGGATTTTTATCAGCGAGCTCAGCTAATCCGGCTCCGAATCCTGAACGAGTATCCTTTTTTTCTGTATATGTATATTTCATTTTTATTTTTTTAATCGAGATTTTTTAAATAATTGTTTAATTTCTTTTTATCAGAAGCATCAAGTTTTTCATGAATTTCGTTAAGGTAGAGTACCTCACGTCGTATTTCATCTAACGTAATTTTGATTCCCACTGTATGGTAGTTGGATTGTGTAAGGTACATATCACATATTTGCCCCACATAATTTTTTAAATGCCCCTGTAATTCTTTATGATTGAACTTGGGAAGTTCTTTCTCAAAATTTTTACAATGTTGAGGTAATCCCTTCCAGAGTTTAACATTAGACAGAGTATGAATAGCCAGATTTCCATCCTCCTGGTGATTTTTTTTATATTCGGATGCATAGTCCGGGATATAGATGTAATCATCAGAATCTGATACCACGGTAGAATCTGCAGCCACTACAGCCGAGTCTGCCCTATTATTATACTCATCCTGTTGTTTTTTGTAGGCAATCATTATTGAATCATGCTTTCTTTGCTGATCCGTGATGATCTTTTTATGATCAATAAGAACAAAGTCTTTAGAATCCGAAACAGATTTCAACACAAGATATTCTTTATCATAATCCTTTTCCGGGGCCAGTTTTAAAATCAACCCTTTCAAGCTGCTTTTTTCAAGTTTGGGAATACTAAGATACTGTTTCAGCAAGCCGTTAAAAACAGTGAAGCTGTTATAGGGAGAGGCTTCATCAATACAAACTTTCAGAAAATCATTTTCACGCGTAAAAGTTTCTTTCTTTGATCTGAAATTAATAAGATAATGAGTACAAGGCATACCCAATACTGTTTCCCTGGTATTCAGTTTTTTGGATTCTAAAGCATAATCATCTTCTGAATAAGCGGATGATACTGCACCAAAGAAATAGCTTCCTGCCCCATATCCACTAAGGCGGTTGTTCATTTCCATACCTACAGGGCTTGTGGCCAAAGCATCAGTAAAGAAATACATAGGAAAATCCTTAAAACTGACAGTAGAAAGAAATTCATTATTGCTGCTTACATACATTCTTACTAAAGGAGTGGCGGGATTATTGCCTACAACCCGGTAGGTGAACTCTTTTGCAAAAGAGATTCTCTTTTCCTGAGCCATTCCAATAACAAAACTTGTAAGAAGGCAAATAAATATGAACTTTTTCATGAAAATTTAATGGTCTGATTTTTTAAAGATACTAGTAATCAGCAGGGGCTTCTAAATACAATTGTTTGAAAGCTGTTTCCAGTTGCTCGTCGTTAGGAGCTTTTCCGTGCCATGCATGAGATCCCATCATATAATCTACTCCGTAACCCATTTCTGTATGAAGAATAATAGCTACAGGTTTTTCTTTTCCTGTTTCTGCTTTTGCTCTTTCAAGAATACCAATTACTGCTTCCAGGTCATTACCGTTCTTTTCTTCCAAAACAATCCATCCGAATGCCTCAAGTTTGGCATGAAGATCTCCTAAGGTTAATACATCATCAGTATCACCGTCAATCTGGCGTCCGTTGTAATCAATAGTAGAAATAATGTTGTCTACTTTTTTACCGGCAGCATACATTAAAGCTTCCCAGATTTGACCTTCCTGAAGCTCTCCGTCTCCGTGAAGGGAGTACACAAGCGACTTGTCTCCATCCAGTTTTTTTCCCTGAGCAACACCAAGCGCTACAGAAAGTCCTTGTCCAAGAGAACCTGAAGCGATTCTGATTCCCGGAAGACCTTCATGGGTAGTTGGGTGTCCCTGTAATCTCGAATCCAGTTTTCTGAACGTGCTCAGCTCTTCTACCGGAAAGAATCCGAATCTTGCCAGAGTAGAGTAGTACACTGGTGAAATGTGCCCGTTTGATAAATAAAAATGATCTTCATTTTTACCCTCCATGGTAAAAGGAAGATGATAGTTCATCACCTTTCCGTAAAGTGCTGTAAAGAATTCTGTACATCCTAAACTTCCACCCGGGTGTCCTGAATTAACAGCGTGAACCATTCTTAAAATGTCTCTTCTGATCTGCGTAGTAAGAGATTTTAACTCTTCAATACTTTTACTCATTATATCTGATTTATTTGCACGCGAATTTACAATTTTTTAGCGGCTTATGGAAATGCAAAAATCCGGGTTTTAAGACCCGGATTTTGAATGATTGTATTATTTTCTCTTTTTTAACAGCCTTCATTGAGGTAAACAGAAATTTCTGTGACTATATTATTAATAAATTTAAAAGTCAGCTGTGTTCCGGCCTGGCTATCCTCCAGGGTAAAATACCCGGAATCTTTTACAGGTTTCTGCATTTTATCATCCCATTCAGGACGTACGCTGAAGTTAGGATAATTCCGGTAAGCGTTGATAAGGTCATCTCTTGTACTTCCGACCCCTATCCCGCTTTTGGTTTTAAACTTTTTACTGGTGGTAAGCATATAAGTAATCGAGGGTACGCTGGGATTGGCTTCATTAATATAGTTATTAAAAATTTCCACCTGGATAGATTCACCATTGTATTGTACTATATTCTTTTTTTCACCATCTGTAGGCTTTAGCTTTATTCCGGCAATTTTTTCGGCTTCAATTTGCGGCATGAAAACCTTATAGGGCCCGATTCTTAAAGTGGAAACTTCAAAATTTTCCTGGGCATGCATGAGACCGAAAGACAGTGCAAAAATGAAAAAGGAAATAATTTTTTTCATAGTTTTATATTTAATAAGTTATTATGCTTCAAAGATAGTCAGAAAAGATGAATTTTATGAAGAAATCATAATTGCTTTGAATTGGATAATATCCGGATTTTACTATTAATAATTGTATATTTTAAATAAAATTTGCAATTGTTTGTCTTTTAATTCTTTACTTTTTTAAATTTTTCATATCTTTATTTTACAGCTTAATATAATCACTATGAAAATTAAAAAACTATTTTCAGGAATATTCCTCTTATTCTTGTTTTTTGGAAAAGGACAGGATTTTTTTACACCGGTCAGTGAGAGGTCTATTAGAACGGATTCTAAAAACAGAACGGTACAACCCGAAAAGTTCCTTACCTATAAATTGGATGTGGAAAGAATAAGAAATTACTTTGCTTCAGTTCCGGAGTTGGCAGATCATGATTTTAAAAACAATGCACCGGTTATTGTACTTCCTATGCCTGACGGAACAAAAGCAAAATTTAAAATCTGGAAATCCTCAGTAATGGCTCCGAAATTAGCCAGTCAGTTTCCCCAGCTTATTACCTTAACGGGACAGGGAGTGGACGACCGCTATGCTACAGTAAAACTGGATCTGACAGAATTAGGATTTCATGCCCAGATAAAATCCGTGGTGACGGGCGATACCTACATTGATCCTTATGCAAAAACTGATATTAACAATTATATCGTTTATAAAAAAGCTGATCTTATTGATAAAAATCCAAGAACCTGTGGAACGCAGGACGAAGAACATCAATTTGAAAAAAAAAGCGCGCAAAGAAGCGTTACACCAAGCGTAGGAACTCAAATTAGAATTTTCAGACTGGCAGTAGCCTGCACGGGAGAGTATGCAAAGGCAGCTACGGGACTTGCTACACCTACTATTGCACAAACTCTTTCAGCTATTATAACGACCGTAAACAGAGTAAACGGAGTATATGAGCAGGAGGTGGCTTCCAGGCTCATATTGGTAGATAATGAAACCAACGTTATCTTTACCAATTCTGATACCGATCCTTTTACCGGAAATAATAATGCCAATATGTTAATCAATGAAAGCCAGACCCAGATTGATGCTTTGATAGGAAATGCCAATTATGATATAGGACATACATTCAGCACTGGCGGAGGTGGATTAGCCCAATTAGGCTCTATTTGTAACAATGCGAGTAAAGCCAGGGGAATTACCGGTTCATCTAATCCTGTAGGAGATCCTTATGATATTGATTATGTAGCACATGAAGTAGGACACCAGTTTGGAGGCCCTCATACCTTTAATGCGATAACAGGAAACTGTAACGGGAACCGCAGTTCAGCCAATGCTGTAGAACCGGGAAGTGGAATTACCATTATGGCTTACGCGGGAATTTGTGGAGCTACCAATAACCTGGCAGCCAATAGTATTCCTATTTTTCACACCCGTTCATTCCAGTCTATTACGACAAAAGTTCAGTCAACAACATGCCAGGTAACAACGCCTGTTCCTAATACCGCCCCTGTTGTAAATGCAGGAAACAATTATACCATACCAAAAGGTACTCCGTTTAAGCTGACCGGCTCAGCCACTGATGCTGAAAACAACGCACTTACCTATTGCTGGGAGCAGAATGATACCGGTCCTGCCGGAGACTGGAATCTTCCGACTCTGAATGCTCCTTTGTTCAGGTCATTTATGCCTACCACCGTACCTTACAGATATTTTCCGAGACTTACCGATTTAATCGGTACAACCACCCCTAAAGGGGAAATTTTACCATCTTACGGAAGAACTATGGAGTTTAGATTGACAGTAAGAGACAATAATGCCGGCTGTGCCGGGGTTGCCAATGATGATGCTACCATAACGGTTGACGGGAATTCAGGTCCGTTCCAAGTAACAGCACCCGGCTCTGCAGTAAACTGGGCAGGCAACTCATCTCAAACCATTACATGGAACGTAGCGAATACTACCGCTGCTCCCGTAAGTTGTGCCAATGTGAGTATTTTACTTTCCACCGATGGAGGGCTTACATATCCTACCACGATCTTGGCGTCTACTCCCAACGATGGTTCAGAAGTGATCACTATTCCTAATGTGAATACCACACAAGCCAGGATTATGGTGGCCGGAGAGGGAAATGTTTTCTTTAATATTAATCCGGTTAATTTTACCATTAGTCAGGTATTGGCTGTTGATGAAGTAAAAAATAATAAAGACGTATTTGCCATATATCCTAACCCAAGTAAGGGTCTTTTGAATATTAAATTTACCAATTCAAATGAAGTCTATGATATTACAGTGTATGATGTAAGTGGAAAGCTGGTATTCAATCAGCGGAATAATAAGCCGGGGTATGACAGGATAGGATCTTTCAACCTCTCCCAATTGGTGAAAGGAGATTATCTGATCAAGATTAAGTCTGAAAATATAGATAAAACTATAAAATGGATTAAAGAATAGGGTTCAACCCCTCCCTTTACTTAAAAGACCGCTTCCAAACATGAAAGCGGTCTTTTAATTTTAATCTTCTCTTAATGATGTATATTAAACAACCTTTAAATGCTGTTTATCTTTTATCAGCCATAAGCCGATAAATGTCAGCAATCCGTTAAGAACAATCAGTTCTACACCAATCCGGTAGTCTGTATAAGTTGTCACGGCAAGATTGATCAGATACGTAATAACAGGAGCCAGAAGTGTTACTGCAAGAATAGAATGTTTTGTTGAAATCCTGAACCTGGTAAAGATTCCGAAAGCAAAAAGTCCTAAAAGCGGGCCATACGTATAACCGGCAATTTCCATAATAAGATATACAATAGATTTATCATTCAGTGCTTTAAAAACCATGATTAAGATGAAGAAAACAGCTGTAAACGTTAAATGTACCTTCATACGGACGCGTTTTTTTTCTTTTTCTGTTTTGGTTTTATCCTCATTGATATTCAACAGATCTACACAATAAGAACTGGTAACCGCAGTCAAAGCACCATCAGCAGAAGGAAACAGTGCTGAAATTAATCCAATGATAAAAATAATTGAAATAGCCATGGGAAAATATCCCTGAAGAGATAAAGCAGGAAATAAGTCATCCCCCATGATATTTTTAATATTTCCTGAAGCGTCTTTAAATCCGAAAATATGAGCAACCGTTTCAGTGTTTATCGTTCCATACTCAGCTCCGTGTTGTAATGCAAAAAGGTAGAGCAGTCCACCCAGGAATAAGAAAGCAAGATTTACAAAAAGCAATGTTCCTGCAAAAGTCAGCATATTTTTTTTGGAATTTTTAAGGTTGTCAACAGAAATGTTTTTCTGCATCATTTCCTGATCCAGCCCCGTCATGGCAATCGTAATGAAAATTCCTCCTAAGATGGTTTTAAGAAAAAAGGTTTTGGAATTAGGATCAGAATTGATAAAATGGGTATAGTTTTTTTGTTCTAAAATAGTATAAGCCTCACCGAAAGATAAATTCAGGTTGGATAGAATATATACAATACAAGCGACCAGGCTGATAATCATGAACGAAGTTTGCAGCGTATCCGTGATTACGATTGTTTTCACTCCCCCTTCAAAGGTATACAAAAGAACCATCAGTAAAAGAACAAGTGAGGTAACCCAAAACGGAACGCCCAGCCCTTCCAGCAAAAAGATCTGTAAAACATTTACCACCAGATATAATCTCGCCGTTGCACCAATAGCCCTGGAAATGATAAAGAATATAGAGCCTATTTTGTGTGCCTCCACATTAAATCTTTTTCCCAGATAAGTATAAATGGAAGTGAGGTTCATCTTATAATATAGGGGAAGCAATATGGCGGCCACAATAAAATATCCGATAAAAAATCCGATCACCATCATATAATACTCAAATCCTCCATAGATATATTCTGTTCCGGTCATTTTTCCGACCGTTCCGGGAACCGAGATAAAGGTAACTCCACTGAGACTGGTTCCTATCATTCCAAATGCAACGAGCCACCATTTGCTCTTTTTATTGCCGATAAAAAATGATTGATTATCAGAATTTCTGCTGGTGAAATAAGAAATCACCAAAAGACCAATGAAATAGATAAAGACAAATAGCAAAAGGATAGTTCCTGAATTCATGCTGAAATTTTAAATTTTAGCAAATATAGTTTTTTTCTGTTCTGCTGAAAAAGAAAAAAACCTTCCGGAGATCTGCTCTGAAAGGTTTTATATTTTGAGGGTTAAATAAAGGCTAATTCACCAAAACATCCTGAATTGCTGCATCTTTCTGGAAGCTTGCCTTAGCAAACGGACATAAAGGAATGATTTTTTTTCCATTTTTCCGGGCGAAATCTACCGCTGCCAAAAGCATTTCTTTTCCTACACCTTTTCCGTTGTAAGCTTCTTCCACCTCGGTGTGGTCTATAATAAATCTTTCTTCTCCCGCCCAGGTATACGTCATCATGCCTGCACGTCTTCCATCTATGAAAGCTTCAAAACTTCCGTGTTTGTCGTCGTTGTTTTGTTTTACTTCGATCATGTTTATGAGAATTTAGTTAATATTTCTATATCGTTAGTTAATATTTTGTGAACAGGGCATGCATCAGCAATCGTGTGAAGTCTTTTCATCTGCTCATCATCCAGATTTCCATCAAAGGTAATATCCCTTTTAAAGACAGCTCTTTTGGTGAGCGGGTAATTTTCAAGCTCTACCTCTACATTGATGTTTTCTACTTCCCATTCTTTCCTGTCTATATACATTCTTAATGTAGCCGCTGTACAGCTTGCCAGGGAAGTGGCTAAAATTTCAAAGGGATTAAACCCTTTATTCTGACCACCCTTGTCTACCGGCTCATCAGTAATGATTTGATTTTCGCCGGCAGTGACCTCTGTATAATATTTTGTTTTTCCTAAACTTGCTTTTACCGTTACCGCCATTATTTTGTTGTATTGAATGTATAACTTAATGCTCCGGAAGGGCATAGGTCAATTTGTTTTCTGAGTTCTCCGGAGGTTGCATTTTCTGCTTTGATCCAAGGTCTTTCTTTAGGATTGTAGACTTTGGGAAGCGTTTTTACGCAAATAGCCGAATGAATACATTTTTGAGGTTTCCAGATGACTGTGATGTCACCATTGGTATATTCGTGTGTTTCCATATCAATTTTCTTTTAATGATTTTTCGATTCTTTTGTCCGGAATCAGCCATATCAAAGCCACGAGATAATAAAAACCTATGGCAATATAAGGATAAAAAAATGAAGTAGCGATTCCCAGAACATAAAAAATGATCGATATATATTCTTTAAATTTAGAATGTATTGCCTCTTTTAGCTTAGAGTTTTCTCCTTCACAGCGTATGATTACATTTTCCAGGATGGTGTAGGCAATGGCGCTCATAATAAGTCCTATTCCATAAGTGGCAACAGGGTTTTGGGCAAAATGAGAGGTTCCTATCCATTCTGTAGCAATAGGCATCAGGGAAAGCCAGAACAATAAATGAAGGTTGGCCCAAAGAATACTGCCGTTTACTTTTTTCACAGTCTGGAATAAATGATGATGATTGTTCCAATAAATTCCTACGTAAATGAAGCTGAAAATGTACGCCAGGAATCTGGGAAGTATAGGTTGGAGACTTGCCCAGCTGCTGCCCTCCGGAACCTTGAGTTCAAGCACCATGATCGTGATAATGATAGCTAAAACACCATCACTGAACGCTTCTAATCTTCCCTTAGTCATGGGTAATCTGGCTTTTAAAACTTGCTATTTTACTTTTCAGGTCATTCAGCATTTCAGGATTAATTACTCCATTTTCCAGATCAAAATTTTCATAAAATTTCGGAAGTGAAAAAGTTTCTTTAATGTCTGCTGCAAACTGGGGGAAAAATGTTTTGGCAGTGTTCATTACGTTCCCGCCCCCGTAACCTCCAGGAGAAGTGCTCATTAAAAGCATGGGTTTGTTTTGAAAAACTTTTACATTGATCCTTGATGCCCAGTCGAAAATATTTTTAAAAGCGGCGCTGTAAGACCTGTTGTGCTCGGCAAGGGAACAGATGATAACATCGCATTCTTCAATTTCCTTCAGAAACCGGTAAGCTTCATCAGGAAAACCTTTTTTTTCAAGATCTACAGAAAAAACAGGCATTGAAAAATCATTAAGGTCAATAAAATTAAGCTCTTCATTCTGGAAATCCTTCAGGACAAATTTTACCAGTTCCCGGTTAATAGAGGTGGAAGAGGTGCTTCCTGCAAATGCTAATACTTTCATGGTGGTATGATTCTGTACAGGATATTATTTTCTGTTTAAAATAGCTTTGGGAAGGGGAACATATTCCTCTTCATCACCCGGAACCAGAGGGAATGCATCATGATTCTGATCATTCCAGTTTACTTTAGCCTGATCAATGATTTCTTTATCTGAGTTGACAAAATTCCAGAATATAAAGCGTTCCTCATCAAAAGGTTCACCTCCGAAAAGGTATACTGTACCGTTTTCGCTCATGTCAAACTCACACAGTTTAGTATCCTTGGCAATCATCAGTTGTTTGGATCCATAGGAGTTCCCTTCAGTGGTCACCGTTCCATCTAAAACGTACATTGCTGCCTCCCCGTAGAGGTCTTTTCCAATGCTTATTTTCTTAGGCTCTTTTGTTTTAATTTCCAGAAAAAACAGCTTGCTGTGCACTGGTACAGGAGAGGTTCTGCCAAAAGCTTCACCTGCAATAAGCTTATATTGAATGCCGTCTTCCTCCCATACCGGAATCTCATCAGCTTCAACATGGAAAGTAGGCTCCGATTGTTCCAGGTGCTTGGGAAGTCCTACCCAGATCTGGAATCCGTGAAGTCTTTTATCACTGTGTCTTAAATATTCAGGAGTTCTCTCTGAATGTACAACCCCTTTTCCGGCGGTCATCCAATTCACAGCACCCGGTTTTATTTCAACGGCACTTCCGATACTGTCCCTGTGGAAAATAGAGCCTTCCAGCAGGTATGTTAATGTAGACAATCCAATATGGGGATGTGGAGGAACATCAAGATTTTGATAATCCTTTAATTCAGAAGGGCCCATATGATCGATGAAAACAAAAGGTCCTACCGCTCTTTTCTCACGGAAAGGAAGAAGCCTTCCTACCAGGAAATTCCCTATATCTGCTGCTTTCTCCTCTATGATAAGTCCAATATTTGACATAATAAATGACGTATTTTTTAATTTTATTTGAATATTAAGTGATTGATTTAAATTTTATTATAGCCTTCAAATCTTTCATCCACGATACGTTTCCATTCCGGATGCTTCTTAATAAAAGCAAAAACATAAGGACAGAATGGTAAAAGTTTTTTACCGCTCTCTTCTATATAATGTAATGTTTTTTCTACGACTGCGGCTGCTGCTCCAGTTCCTGCCAGCTCCGGTTCAGCTTCCGTGTGAATCAGAGAGACCTGATGCATTGTCTCGCGGTAGTCAATGAATGCATAATGACCGTTAACTTCTATTTCAAATCTTTTATCAGTTTTTACGAGAGGGATGTTTTCAAATTCAGGTTTCATAATTTTTAAGATTAAAAAGTTGTGATATTTAAGGAGTAAAATTTCTATCAGTAATGAAGACTAAACCTTATAGGTTTCAAAAACTATAAGGTTTAGCTCCTGAGATTTATTCTGGTTATTTAGGCATAATAAAATTTACACCTTTGTTAATTATATAAAGTTAATAAAAAAGGAACAATCAAAGATTAAGATAAATTTAATTCTATCAATCTTCAAGGTAACCGAATTTTCCGGTGTTGAAGTCTTCAAATGCCTGCATGATTTCTTCCCGGGAATTCATAACAAAAGGCCCGTGAGGATAGATCGGTTCATTAATAGGCTCTCCACTGATGATCAGGATAATAGCATCTTCTTTTGCCTCAATAGTGAAGGTCTCTCCTTCATTTTTAAACAAAGCGAAATGATCTGTTTTAACGTGTTCTTCTCCATTAATAATAATACTTCCTTCAATCACTAATGCTGCGGTATTAAAGGATGCCGGGAAAGTAAATTCCGCTTTTCCTCCTGCTTTAAGCTTTGCATTCATCATATGAACAGGAGTGAAAGTACTGGCCGGTCCTTTATGACCCTGATATTCTCCTGCGATCACTTCTATTATTCCATTTTCTCCTAAATCTACCCGTTCCATACTGGAGTTTTCAATCGCCTGGTATTTTGGATGGCTCATCTTATCTTTTGCAGGAAGGTTAACCCAAAGCTGAACCATTTGAAAGATTCCTCCTTTTTTTGACCACTCCGTTTCATGATATTCTTTATGAAGAACTCCTTTGGCAGCAGTCATCCATTGTACATCACCTTCTCCTATGATTCCGCCACCACCGGCGCTGTCATGATGTTCTACCTTACCACTGTATGCTATTGTTACTGTTTCAAAACCTCTATGCGGATGAACACCTACACCTCTTGGTGTTTCGGAACCATTAAAATGGAATTTTGAATTATAATCAAGCATAATGAACGGGTCCATTCTTTTCATATCTAATCCATGTACCCCTGGAATAAAATTATGAACTCTAAAACCGTCGCCTACAAAATGTGCAGGTCTTGGAGATACTACGATTTCTACTTTTTTAGTTGCCATAATATTGTTGATTTTATAGATACAAAAATACTATTGCTATATAGGAAAAGCATTGATCTGTGATAAGTTCGTTAAGAGGTGAAGTAAAACAGGTAAGAAGGAAGATGGTAAGTGGACAAGCCTTTTGCCCCCGTTAGGTTGAAGAAAGGTGGATAACAGGCAGGTCAGCAATTTATTATTTGTTCATCTGTCTTTTTCCTGATTATTCGTCCTTCGATTTCATATTCTTCCCATCGGAAATATGGAGTCTTCTAAAAACCAGACCTGATAAAATAGTCAGAATCCCGACGGTGAGAAAAGTATAACGGAAAGCATTGTGAATTTCTCCGTTAATAAGATCTGAATTTTCAAATACTTTCAAAACAATCAATCCGAATGCAATACCAAAACCGATGGCAAGTTGTTGATTGACTGATATCAGTGAATTGCCGCTGCTGGTCTGGAAATTCCGGAGGTCAGCAATGGAAATGGTATTCATGGAGGTAAACTGGATAGAATTGAAGAATCCTAAAACCGCTATGATAGGGACAAACCAATATAAAGAAGTGTGAATATCCGGAATAGCCAATAAGCAGATCAGGGTTCCGATAATGAATGTATTCACCATTAAAGTCTGGCGATATCCGTATTTATCCAGGATTTTGATGACAGAAGATTTTCCGAATATAGCTGTTAGTGCCATAGGAGCAATAATCCAGCCGGAAGTTACCGCAGACTGCTTGTAGGCAATCTGGATCATGAGCGGAAGTAAAAGCGGGACAGAGCTTATTCCTAACCGGGTAGCCAGGTTCCCTACAATTCCTACCCGAAAAGTTCTTACCTGGAAAAGGTTTAATGGGAAAATGGGATTTCCTTCCCGTTTGGCATGCCTGTAATAATAATAGAGAAAGAGAAACCCTAAAATGAATACAAGGAGAACCGGAGTGATATTCTGGATATCCCCGAAAAGTTCGAGTGAAATTGAGAGCAGGAGAGAGGCTGCGGCAAAAATTAAAAAACCTTTCAAATCAAAATCCACATCGGTTGATTTGTAATCAGGCATAAATTTTAAGCCTAAAAGAATTCCTAAAAATCCTATCGGAATATTAATCAGAAATATCCAGTGCCATGAAAGATAATCTACCATATATCCTCCTACTAAAGGCCCCAGTACGGGTCCGATCAGTGCGGGAATAATGGCAAAGTTCATTGCTTTAAGGAGTTCATTTTTATCAAAAGTCTTGATTAAGGCCAATTTACCAACAGGAGTCATTAAACTTCCCCCGACTCCCTGTATTACCCTTGAAATCACCAGGTGGGTGAGGTTCTGGGAAAGAGAGCAGAAAAGTGATCCGAGACTGAATAATACCAGGGAAAATATAAATATTTTTTTGGTTCCGAACCTGTCTGCCAGAAAACCGCTGGCAGGCATGAAAACCGCTAATGTCAGCACGTAGCTGATAATCGCATTCTGCATATTGAGAGGTGACTCATTAAGGTCTTTTGCAATAGAAGGCAAAGAGGTATTCAGGATTGTAGAATCAAGCATCTGCATGAAAATAGCAGTAGCAAGAATCAATGGAAGTATTTTCTTAATGGAAGTTTGTTGTTGGCTGGTATCTGTCATTATATCAAGGCCGGAGCTTTTAAAAATCCCGGGCTTTTTTTGTTTGACGAATGTTTACTTTAAGCTTTTAAATCTTTAGATAAAGAAATCCATATAAAATTAAAAAAGTCCTGCGAAATATCACAGGACTTTTTGATTTATTTTCTTGGCTTTTCTACTCCTTTCCATTCATCACCGGCTTTTCTGTACTGGCTTAGAATAAAAGTTTTGAAATCTTTGGTTTTGTATTCTATATTATCTGTATTCTGTTCAAACGGCATGATGTAGTAGTAATCTACGTCTGTTTTATCAGATTTGTTCCCTTTTTTCACAGAAGGTACATACTTGGAAAATTTATAGTTGGGAAGATATTGTCTTAACCTTGTATAAAATGCTTTGTCCTCTTTTTCGTTAGGAATGATATCAACGATATTCAAATGATCTTTTTTCTTATCGATCCAAAGGTAATACGTTTTTTCTTCCCCTAAATTCCTGTTGACAGAATTGAAGGCGAATAATTCTTTCGGAACCAGTTCTTTGATTTTTTCAGGATCAACCTTAGTATAGTATTGGCCTTTAGAAGGATCAACATAAGTTTCAAGGTTGTACATTAAAACCGAATTATTTTCAAATTTTTTATTTTTAAAATATTGATTTAAAGATAGTTCTGCGGTTGCTCTCAGCTCTTTACTTCTGTCATCCAGCTTTTTCGTTGGGTTCTGAGGATTTACATATTTTACAAATTCATATAAAACAACAGGTTTTATATCCTTAAGGTGGGGATAAGTTTTCAGCTGTTCTGCCATTACAAGCCAGTAATATTGTTGGTAATAGTCATCTTTATCAGCATCTTTCACACTTTTATAGGCTAAAGCAAGCTTTTTTGAATTTAAATATTTACCAAATTTTCCTTGTCCGAAGGCAAAGCTAATGGATAATAAGGCAAATAAAACAGTAAGGTTTCTTCTCATTTTTTTATAATTGATATTTTCGTTTTCCAAATATAATTATTTATTATATATTATTTTTGATTGTCAACGAAATTATGACGATATTATTGTCGTTAATTCAAAAGAAAATCCTGTATTGCTACAGGATTGATAATTATTATTTTAACATTGGATCGCAGAAACATACGAAAGGTAAACCTCAGATCCTGAACGTATCTATTATTCATTTTTCCATTAATAGGATGTTTCATGTACCTTCACTGCTCTTCCACTTGGATCATTCATTTTTTTGAAAGCCTCATCCCATTCCAGTGCAATAGGAGTGGAGCATGCTACCGATGGAACAGACGGAACTGTTGCAGCAGCAGTTTCACTTGGGAAATGCTCCTCAAAAATGCTTCTGTACCGGTATTCTTCTTTATTTTGCGGGGTGTTTACCGGAAACCTGAATCTCGCATTGGCCATCATTTCATCAGAAACTTCTTTTTCAGCAATATCTTTCAGAGTATCGATCCATGAGTAACCTACGCCATCTGAAAACTGTTCTTTTTGTCTCCATGCAATAGAGTCAGGAAGAAGATCTTCAAAAGCTTTTCTCAGTACCCACTTTTCAATCTTTCCTTCGGCGACATTAATCATTTTATCCTTTGGGTTAAGGGACATGGCAATATCCATGAATTCCTTATCTAAAAAAGGAACCCTTCCTTCTATTCCCCAGCTCATGAGCGCCTTGTTGGCCCGTAAACAGTCATACAGGTGAAGTTTTCCGAGTTTTCTTACCGTTTCATCATGAAACTCTTTAGCATCAGGTGCCTTGTGGAAATACAGGTATCCTCCGAATAATTCATCAGAGCCTTCCCCGGATAATACCATTTTGATGCCCATCGATTTGATCACCCTTGCCAGGAGGTACATAGGAGTGGAGGCCCTTATAGTTGTCACATCATATGTTTCCAGATGATAAATAACATCACGGATGGCGTCCAATCCTTCCTGAACAGTGAAATTAACTTCATGGTGAACGGATCCGATGTGCTCTGCTGCTTTTTGGGCGGCTGCAAGGTCAGGGGATCCCACCAGGCCTACCGCAAAACTGTGAAGCCTTGGATACCACGCTTCCTGGGTATCGCCGCTTTCAATCCTCTGTCTTGCAAATTTAGCTGTGATAGCTGATATAACAGACGAATCCAGACCTCCTGAAAGAAGCACGCCATAGGGAACATCACTCATCAGCTGCCTGTGAACAGCATCTTCAAGTCCCTTTCTCAGCTTTGAAATATCGGTTTCATTTTCTTTTACATGATCAAAGCTTTCCCAGTCTCTGGTGTACCATTGCTGAAGCTCACTACCGTCTTTACTGTATAACAGGTGTCCCGGCAAAAATGTTTCAATCTTTTTGCAGACGCCTTCCAGGGCTTTTAATTCGGAAGCAACATAAAAATTCCCGTTCTTGTCCCATCCCTGGTAAAGAGGACAGATTCCCATATGATCACGTGCAATCAGGTACGTGTTATTTTCTGTATCGTATAATGCAAATGCAAAAATGCCATTCAGTTTTTCCACAAAATCTTTTCCATATTTTCTGTAGAGGGACAGAATCACTTCACAGTCTGACTGGGTCTGAAACTCATAATCCGGAAATTCTTCTTTTAATTCCCTGTGGTTGTAGATTTCACCGTTTACGGCTAATACCACCTTTCCGTCTTTTGTAAATAAGGGTTGTTTCCCTGAAGTTGGGTCTACAATGGCGAGCCTTTCATGGGAAAATACTACTTTTTCGTCCTGAAAAACACCGCTCCAATCCGGTCCTCTATGACGGATCTTCTTTGACATTTCCAATACCTGAGGTCTTAATACTTCTGTTTTTTGTTTGGCGTCAAATAAACATACAATTCCACACATTTTTTTATTATTTATGAAACAAAAGTAAAATTGATGTTTAAAAATAACAACAAAAAAAGTTTAAATAAGAAAATTATTAACTTATTTATTTAAAATAAAGAAAAATTTAAAGTATTTGAATAGCTAATCTGTTTTCTGATTAATTTTTTTCACCAGGCTTACATTTTGTATTATCTCTATACGAAATAAAAATGACATATTTATTAATATATGATAATTTATTATACAAATTTTACCCCTTACTTTGTGGCTCGAAATAATTTTTTTTCATCATTTGTGTTTTTACCTTCTTGCAATTCTCATGCAAGAAGGTTTTGTTTTTATTCTATTCCCAACAATGTCCCTGAAACATTCCATGAGCTGAAGCTGGTTCCTTCTGAAGGACCTTGTGGAATTTTAATCTGTATGGTATGTTTTCCGGCCTTCAGGTCTCCAAGAGGAATGAAGTTGGGGTTTGTAACAGTTCCCGGACACCAGTTGGACCTGCTGAGGTCCGATGATGAAAGGCCGTCCTGGAAATTTCCTGAAGCAGGATTATATAAACGGTAAGAACCACAATCTGTTCTCCAAGGCACAAAAGAGAAGACCGGCTTCCCATCCATAAAAATAGAATTGGATTTAGGGACAAACTCATCACCATTTTCCCAACCTCCATGTCCGGTGGTAGTATATCTTAACTGGGCGTTTTTTAAATCTTTCTTTAGGATGAAATCTACCAACAGGCCTTTCTCCTGGCTGAACATGGTGGAGTAGTCCTGTCCGGCCATTTCCATGATATTTAAGGTGTTGAATAAAGGAATAACCGTATTATTTTTATGAACCGCCTGATCACTTTTATGGAGGGTGATCTCAAGACTTACTTTGTGGCCCCCTTTATCATAGTTGCCAATGAAAGTACCTACCCAGAGTTCTTTACCGGATAAAGAAGGCTTTAATTCTGTAATATCTTCTCTATAAGGGCTGATAGTTTGCCAGTTTTTATCTTTTAGCTGGATGTGATTGAACTTCTGGATTCCAAATGCCGTAAAGAACCTCATCATCTCTACAGCCGGATTATAACTTTCTGTGGCAATGACTCCATAATACTGCTTTCCGTTTCCGTTGTCAAAAACAGGAAGCGTTTTGGCCCCTTTTTCCAAACCATCAAAAAATGATTTTTCTTTGTCCTGGGGAATGAAGAATACGGTTCCGGTTCTGTCATAGGCATCTCCATTTGACTGCTGCTTCAATTCGACAAAAATATTTTCCCCTTCCGTAATGACCGGAAACTTGATCTTTTTTAAAATAATGGTTCCGTTAGCATATCTCTTTATAAGATCATCTGATTTTGAAGCATCGGAAAAGTTAATAGTTTCATTTTCAAAAACTTTCAGTGTGGTAAACCTGCTCTTCCAAAGAAGGTCTTTATAGCCAAGCTGATCAGTAGGCTGTATGCTCCCTTTTATGATATTTTCAATCCCTGTATTCTTAATTTTCTTCATGGAGGTAGCAGTAACAAGCGAATTTTTATTTCTTTCCACCTCCAATACCAATCCGAGATTTTGTCCTAATACAGATGGTCCGCCCTGTAATCCAAGATCATGAGTATACCAGATTTCAATCGTATTTGAATTAACTTTGGTCACTGCTTTTTTACAGGTATATCCCAGTATCTTTTTGGTTTCGGAAGTAAATTCAAAATTCTGCTTTCCTATAGATTCGGCATCGGAGGCTGAAATAATATCTCCGGGTTTTAAAAAAGCATAAGAAACAACAGTATTGGATGGTTTTTCCACTTTTGTTAGTTCAAAAGGATAAGGGCTTTTCTGTTCTTTAATAATAGCATTGAGAATAAAATTTTCCTTTTCATTGACCCAAACGATGGTGGAAGGCTGGTCTGAAACCGTTTTTCCGTTATAAGAGCTGGTGTATTGAATTTCATAGGTCTGTGCAGAAATTACACAGAATGAAAAAACTGCAAGAATAAAAAATAGAGTTCTTTTGTACATAATTGATGGATTTGTCTCAAAGTTATAGTAACTTTTCAAAGCTTCAAAACGCTTACTTTCTCAATAGGTAGAGAGTGAAATTGAAATGTTACAAAAAATGTTACAAAAAGTATTTGTTGATGTAAACAAAAAAACTACCCTGGAAAACAGAGCAGTTTTTATAAAGTATTATTAGATCCTGAATTAAGAAATCCTCTCAATCAAAGCCATGTAAAATCCGTCATAACCTTGGCTGGGCATTACTTTTTCATCTTTGATCATTTTGTATCCCGGGTTATTTCTTAAGAATTCTTCTACCTGTTCATTATTTTCAGAGGGTAGGATAGAGCAGGTGGCATATACCATTTTTCCTCCTTTTTTCAGCATTTTGGAATAATCCTGAAGAATTTGCTGCTGCTCCTTTTTGATTCTGTCGATGAAATCCTGATCAATTTTCCATTTACTGTCCGGATTTCTTTTCAATACTCCGAGACCGGAACATGGAGCGTCAATCAGAAGTCTGTCTGCCTTTTCATGAAGACGCTTAATTACTTTGTTATCCGTAATCATACGGGTTTCTATATTGTGGGCTCCGGCTCTCTTGGCGCGGCGTTTCAATTCTGCCAGTTTCCAGTCGAAAATGTCTAAAGCGATGATCTGTCCCTTGTTTTGCATTAATGCAGCTAGGTGAAGTGTTTTTCCTCCGGCACCCGCACAGGCATCTACTACCCGCTGCCCTTCCTTAACATCAAGAAAATATCCGATTTTTTGAGAAGAAGCATCCTGAACTTCAAATAATCCTTCTTTAAAAGCAGTGGTAAGAAAAACGTTCTTTTTTTCTTCCAGCTGAACAGCATCAGGATAATTTTTGATAGGAAAGGAAACTACCCCCTCGTCTGAAAGATCAGAAATCAGTTCTTTTGTTGTAGTTTTCAGTGAATTGGTTCTTAATACTGTAGGAGCCTGCTCGTTTAGTGCAAGCATCTCTTTTTCCCAGCCTGCTCCTAATTCTTTTTCTAAGGTTTCGGCTAGCCATTCTGGAATAGAATGTTCTATCGCTTTCGTAGGAACTGTGTTTTTTTTAAGTTTGGTGAGGATGTCTGCAATTTTGATACCGTCAAACTCTTCAAATTTCTTATAATTGGTCTTGCTCCAAAGAAGATATGCTATGATCAGTTTATAGATATTGTTGGGTTTTACTCCTTCACCCATATAATATTCAAGGCGTTTTTTCCAACGGATGATATTGTAGAAAATCTCAGAAACAACGGCTCTGTCCTGGCTTCCCCATTTTTTATTAGCTTTTAAAAGTCTTTCGATTACTTTATCAGCGTATTTATTTTTCTCGAAAAATGTTTCTTGTAAAGCATCGTGAATTCCGATCGCTAAGTTTCTGTGAATAAGTTCCATAAATTTGCTTCGCTGTTTTGAATCTGCAAAAGTACGACTTTTAATTGAGAGTTGAGAATTTGAACCTGAAGAGTTGAGGGGTAAAAGCGGGTGCGCTTTGAGAAAAATCTTATAACAAGGTTTTAACCGTTTCGAACGATAGTATACCAACATTCTACATCATCAATTTTCGCCCTTTATCATTCGCTTTGTCTCCTTATTGACTCTAACCTCCAAAAAAGCCTACCTTTGTAAAAAATTAAAATATGAGTGATACAGTACTTTGTCCGAAATGCAGTTCAGAATTTACATATCCAAGCGATAATATGATGGTATGTTCCCAGTGTTTCTACGAGTGGAATCCTGAGGAAGCAGCTTCTGAAGCAGCCAATGAAGGAAAAATATTGGATTCAAACGGAAATGAACTCCAGGATGGTGATTCCGTGGTAGTCATTAAAGACCTTCCTGTAAAAGGGGCACCCAAACCGGTAAAAGCAGGAACTAAAGTGAAAAATATCCGTCTAAGACCAGGGAGTGATCACAATATTGATTGCAAAATAGAAGGATTCGGGGCGATGGCTTTAAAATCGGAATTTGTAAAGAAAGCATAGAGGAGCTGGCTTTTAGCTGCCGGCAACTGAATATTTGCCATAAACGCACAAAAAAAGGAAAAAATTGGACAGTGTAATCTTTCAAAAGACTTAATTGCAAGGTTGCTAATGTCCGTCCGAAGGCAGAAAGAGAATTAACCAAAAATTTCCTTATGCTGTGGAAATACAAATGTAAGAAAAAGTTTTATAACAGGTTCTTATGTTTGTATTTTTTTATCCACAAGTTGTTGATAAGTGTTAGATAATGTACAAGTTATAAGAAGAAACTGTAAAATAAAATCGCTTTTCTGTCCTTTGCTTTTTTCGCTTTAAATAAACGAAATAGCAATATTGCCGGTGATTTTCTCATCAGTATACACTATCAGTTCCTTACCCTTTACCCTTACTTTATTCCAGTAATAGTTTCCGGCGAATCTGCTTTCCAGAACTTCCGCTTCCATACCTCCTTCAGTGATTTTTATTTCTTTTGGATAATAGGAAAATTTGGTCAGGCGGAATTCTTCTGTTTCAGCTTCATTGAAGATATTGACTTCTCCGAATAATTTGGCAACATAGGAATTATAGGGTTTCCGGTACGTTTCTTCCGGGCTGTCATTCTGGATGAGCCTGCCATCCTGAAGAATCACAATCTGATCCAGCCATGGCATAATGTCCTGAAGTTCGTGGGTGGATATGATTAACGAAATCCGGTGCTGCTTTACATAACGGAAGAGTCTTTCCCGGAGTTCTATTTTTCTTGGAAAATCCAGGTTACTGAACGGTTCGTCCAGAATAAGTAATTTAGGCAATACGGAAAGAGCCCTTGCAATAGCTACTCTTTGCTGTTGTCCGCCACTTAAATATTTAGGCAATACATTGGCAAATTCCTGAAGTCCTACAACTTCAAGAAGCTCCGTAACGGTCTCTTTTTTTTGGGTTAAATTAATATTAGAAATAAATTTTCCTACATTTTCGGCCACAGTAGCATATGGCATAAGGTCAAAATTCTGTGCCACAAATTTCATATCCGCTTCCCCGGGAACAAGATTTCCCTTAGGTCCCAGAAGCCGGGTCCCGTTAAAGATAATGTCGCCGCTTTCCCAATCCAGAAGACCATAAATCAGACTGAGAAGGGTAGATTTTCCACATCCGCTCTCACCTGCCAGCGCAATGATTTTGCCTTCATCAAACCTGAGATTAAGGTTCTGAAACAGGGGTTTATCCTGCGTGTGAGAGAAAAATAAATTGTTTATTTCTAATAGCATAATACAAATGTAAGGTTTTTATGAAAACATAATTTTTTTTATTATATTAGCGGAAGTAATAAAAATAAATCAAAAATGAGAAAAAAACTGTTTTCGTTAGCTATTCCTGCTTTATTTGCTGCTGTTGTGGTCGTTTCTTGTAAAAAAGACAAACCTCTTACCAGTGAAAGTAATGAGGTAACCACTACTAAAGAAGGTAGCCAGTATACTTTGGATACGCTAAACAGTAAAGTTGAATGGAAAGGATATAAAGTATTTAAATCTGAAAATACAAGCCACTTCGGGACGATCAGATTTGAAAGCGGAGATGTGACGGTGAAAGACGGAAGACTGGAAAGCGGAAAATTCGTTGCTGATATGAATTCACTGACTTCTGTGGATTTAAAAGACAGCCCTGAAGATTTAGGAAAATTAAACGGGCACCTTAAAAGCGGTGATTTCTTTGAAGTAGAAAAATTCCCTACCGCTTCCTATGAGATTACAAAAGTTACTCCTGCTACGGAAGGAGACTACAATACTCTTTTAGATGGTAATTTAACCATTAAAGGAATTACAAAACCGGTTCAGTTCAAAGCTAATGTTTCTGTAAAAGGAGGAGAAGTAAGTGTAGCTACAGAGCCGAAGGACATTAAAAGAGAAGAGTTTGGGGTGAAGTTCCAGGCTCCAGCTGAAAACGGGGTCATTAAAGATGAGGTAACTCTTCAGATCAACGTGAAAGCTTTAGAGAAAAAATAATTTTTTTATTTAAGTGAAATAAGTGATTGAAGTCTGCCTCCCGAAAAAGAGGCAGATTTTTTTATGATGGTTTAGAATAATTATTAAACTTAAAAGTCGTATTTTTGCAAAACATTTTGAAAGGGTAAAATAATGATAGAAAAGATAGAAGAACTACTGATCGAAGTAAACGGCTTCAATGCTACCTCTAAGGAAGATATCGAAAACTTCCGAATCAAGTACAACGGTAAAAAAGGGGTTCTGAATGATTTTTACGAAACATTAAAAGAAATTCCTAACGACCAGAAGAAAGAATTCGGACAGAAGATCAATACTTTGAAACAAGCTGTTGCTGTGAAATTAGAAGATTTGAAAAATGCTTCTGCAACTTCTATTGTCATAGAAAAAGAAGATCTTACCAGACCTGCCTTCCCACTGGAATTGGGTTCAAGACACCCGATCAATCTGGTAAAAAACAGGATTATTGAAATTTTCAAATCCATCGGGTTTGCAGTAGCGGACGGCCCTGAGATTGAAGATGACTGGCATAACTTTACCGCGCTTAACCTTCCGGAATATCACCCGGCAAGGGATATGCAGGATACTTTCTTTATTGAACAGAATCCGGATATCCTGTTGAGAACGCATACCTCTTCCGTACAGACCCGTTATATGGAAGAAAATCAGCCACCTATCAGAATTTTATCTCCGGGAAGAGTGTTCAGGAATGAAGCGATTTCCTCACGTTCTCACTGTATTTTCCATCAGATTGAAGGTCTGTATATTGATGAGAATGTAAGCTTTGCTGATCTGAAGCAGACCATTCAGTTTTTTACCACAGAACTTTTCGGGAAGTCTAAGATCAGAATGAGACCATCTTATTTCCCGTTCACGGAGCCAAGTGCTGAAATTGATGTGTATTGGGGACTTAACTCGGAAACAGACTATAGAATTACCAAAGGAACAGGATGGCTGGAAATTATGGGTTGTGGAATGGTGGATCCTGCCGTTTTGAAAAATGTAAATATTGATGCTGAGAAATATTCAGGATATGCATTCGGAATGGGAATTGAAAGAATTACCATGCTTCTTTACCAGATGAGTGATATCAGGATGTTCTTTGAAAATGACATCAGAACATTAGAACAGTTTAAATCTCTATAAAATAATCAAACCTCCGGAATTCCGGAGGTTTTTTGTTTTTAACTACTGACCTAAGAAACAAAACGTAATTAAAAACTGATTGTATTGAAAAATTTACATGTGTCTTATTTCTTGTTACAGCACTTTGATTAAAAAGATTGCGGCGAAGAAGTGTTCATTAAATGTTTCGCTCTATTGATAAGACAATCTGAATCATAAAAGTATTACACTCAAAATAAAATGCCTGTAAAAAAATTACAGACATTATATGAAAAATTAACTATTATTACTTAGTAAACTTTAAAGGATACTTTACATTTTTAATACCATCAATACTTGCCTTCAGTGATCCAACAGCCAACTCGGCTTTCAGTAACATCGGAATATGATTGGCATCATTGGAAACCCACATGGTAACCCCTTCTTTTTCTTTAAATACTCTTCCGCTTTTTACCGATGGAATGATCTTTAAACAATTGATGGTGCCGAATTTAGTTTTCAGATTTTCGGTTCCTACTACTTTTAACTGGAAGGGAAACATTTCATCATCAATCCATACATTCATATTGATGATGGTACCTACTTTCAGTTCTTCAGGGGTTTTGCTCCTTAAATAGTAAAAGCAGGACAGCATATCCTGGACTCCTTTTACGGATTTGATCACTTTTGAACCATTGGCAGGCTCCTTTTTATCCGTTAATATTAAAGTATTATTATCATGGTTGAAAACGGTTTCAAAATGCTGACGGTAGTTCCCTTCACGTACATTCCGTACATAAAAGCTTGGAAGCCCGGTTTCGATATTAATGAAGCTTTCGTATAAATCTTCTACTTTAAAAAAAGCCTTTACTGCCCCTGTCGTTTGCCCGGTACCTTTAGCATAGAGGTGGGGCACTCCTTTGTAATTGGTTTTCTGGGTGGTAAGATTGGCGGTTCCGGCATTCAGAAATCCGTAATGGATCCTGAAAGTGATTGATTCACCGTCTGCAATATTGCTCAGCTGGGCCGATCCTATAACGAATATAAATATTGCAAAAAGGTTTAAAATTTTCTTCATAATATGACATTTACAAAAATATTGCCAAATTTAAAATCTTAATTGATAGATATTTGACAAATCTCAGGTTTTTATTTAGAATCAATTAAATAGGCTTCGCATTAAAATTAGTAAATTTGCAGTTACATGTATAATTAAATTATCTTAAAGTATGATAACCACTGATATATTGATCATAGGGGCAGGACCTACAGGACTTTTTGCCGTTTTTGAAGCTGGTCTATTAAAAATGAAATGCCATATTATTGACGCACTTCCACAGCCGGGAGGGCAATTGGCAGAACTTTATCCTAAGAAACCTATTTTTGATATTCCGGGATATCCTTCAGTAAATGCCGGAGAGCTGGTAGATAATTTAATGGAACAGATCAAGCAGTTCCAACCTGGTTTTACTTTAGGGGAAACAGCCGTTACTTTAAATAAGGTAGATGATGAGTGGTTTGAAGTAATAACCAACAAAGGAACGGTTCATAGAGCAAAAGCTGTAGCCATTGCAGGTGGTCTGGGTACTTTTGAGCCTAGGAAACCAACGATTGAAAATATCGCTGATTACGAAGAAAAAGGTCTTGAATATTTCGTGAAAGAACCTGAACACTTCAGAAATAAAAGAGTAGTGATTGCAGGAGGTGGAGACTCTGCGCTGGATTGGAGTATTTTCCTTGCCAATGTAGCGAGTGAAGTTACTTTGATTCACAGAAGAAACGAGTTCAGAGGAGCTCTGGACTCAGTGGAAAAAGTTCAGGATCTTAAAAACCAGGGGAAAATCAAATTGATTACTCCGGCTGAGGTAACCGCTATTAAAGGAGACGGTAAGGTAGAAGCCATTACGGTTGAAAAAGATGGTGAGGAAGCATTCGATATTGAAACAGATTACTTTATTCCTTTATTCGGATTGACTCCAAAATTAGGTGATATTGGTAACTGGGGACTGGAAATCGAAAAAAATGCCATTGTAGTGAATAATGCTCTTGATTATCAAACAAACATTGATGGTGTATATGCTATCGGTGATATCAATACATACCCTGGAAAATTGAAATTGATTCTTTGTGGATTCCATGAAGCAACATTGATGTGCCAGAGTGTTTATAACAGGTTAAATCCGGGCAAAAAATTCGTACTGAAATATACAACCGTAAGTGGGGTAGACGGATTTGACGGAAGCCGTAAGGAAGCGGAGAAGGCTGTTGTGAAAAAAATTGACTAATTTTGCAGAATTATGTCAGATATTAATATTAAAATCACCGACAGAGAAGGTGTAACCCACGATGTGATCGCTCCAACGGATATGTCTATGAATCTAATGGAAATTATCCGTTCCTACGAATTGGCAGAAGAAGGTACTATTGGAGTATGTGGAGGAATGGCGATGTGTGCCTCCTGTCAGGTATATGTGATCAATGATCCGGGGCTGGAGCCGATGGGAGCAGAGGAAGATGCCATGCTGGCTGAAGCCTTCCACGTGAAAGATAACAGCAGGCTGGGATGTCAGCTGCACATTGCAGATGAAATGGAAGGACTTGAAGTGGAGATTGCTCCTTATCCTTAGACAATATTTTTTAATCTTAATAAGAAACCCGTCCGGATTATCCGGACGGGTTTTGTTTTTATAGCATTTATTTGTTTGCCGGTTGAAACTTCGGATGTCCTACCTGCCACAAGGCAAAGGCAAAAATATCGGAATATTCTTTGAAGACAACATCCAGGTCGCTTGTGAAATGTCCGTTTTCATAATTCACATACAGCAAAACGGGTTTTCCTGAAGCGGTGCTGTTTTGTAATACCGCTGCAAATTTTGCCGGTTCCCAGGGCGTAATTCTGGAGTCATTCATTCCGGTACGGACAATCACAGCCGGATATTTTACGCCTTTTTTTACCTTACTCTGGGCATCCATTTCGATCAGGTGTTTAGTATCTCCGGGTTCTTTTAAGTTTCCTACTTCCGGAATCTGATTGGCTCCGTTCGCTGAATTCTGAGAACGCAATACATTTGTCATTCCTACTTCGGCAATGGCCACGGCATACAGATCCGGTCTTTCCGTAATGGCTCTTCCGATAAGAACGCCACCCATACTTACCCCGTTACCAATTAACCTGGAAGAAGAAGTATACTTTTGATCAATAAGGTATTCTGAACAAGCAATGAAATCTTTCCAGGTATTAGGCTTTTTAGCTTTCATACCGTCTTTATGCCAGTTTTCACCTTTTTCACCTCCTCCTCTCACGTGGGCAATAGCGAGAACTACTCCTTGTTCCAGTAATACGGACAGCCTGTTTGAAAAGCGTGGTGTGGAAGAGATTCCATACCCTCCATATCCGGTAATATATGCAGGTGTATTGCCATCCATTTTCATGTTTTTAGGGTAAATGATAGAGAGAGGGACCATGGCTCCGTCATGGCTTTTCACTTCTACTTCTTTTACAACATACAGAGCGCTGTAATCCGGATAGCTGGTTTCCCCGTTAAAATTCTTGCTTTTTACAGCTTTACCATTTTCCGGGTTATATTCGTAAAAAGTACCGGGGGTCAGCCAATTGCTGTTATAGCACTGTATATTATCGTTTTCACGGGGGTTAAGAGCACCGGAATTATTAATGCCTTCAGGTAAAGGGACCTTTTTTATCGCCAGGGTTTTAAGATCAATCTGATATTTCTCCTGAGAAATACCATTGTTTAATGCATAGAATAAATAATTTTTAGAATTGTGTATGGAGGTAATTACAGCATTTCCCTCCGGAACAATAATTTTAGCATGATCAAAGTCGGGGTTAGACAGACTGGTTACTCCTATCTTGTAATTCGGTGCATTTTTGTGGCTCAGGAAAAATAACTGATCTCCTTTAATAAAGGTTTGTGTAATATCATCCGAAGCCTTAACAATGGGTTTCCAAGTGATTTTTTTATCTTTCAGAGCAGCGTAAGGCGCATAAAACAGGGGACTCTCTGCTTTGGTAGAGCCGATATTAAGGAGAATGTACTGATAGTCATCAGAAAACTCAATCATTGGGAACTGCTCTGTCAGCATATTAAGTTCGGGGTTCCCTTCCCTTGAAGCCAATTCCACATCTTTATCGGAAGAAGTTCCGATCTGATGCATCATAGCTTTCATTTCTTTCAGGAGCATACTGCTGTTGGGATCTCCGGTACTCATCTTAGTGTAAATAATAGATTTCCCATCAGGGGTAAATTCAAAGTTGAATTCGCTCCACAAAGGGGTAAGCGTATCGTCAAGTATTTTTTTTGTTTTTAAATCTAAAATTTTGAGTTCACAGATTTCACCTCCGGATTTGGAAAGGAGAAGAGCCACTTTGTCCGCCCGGGAGTCTATTGAGAAAAAAGTGATCTGCGCATCTTTTTTATAGGTTTCAGGATCAAAAATCAAGGTTTCTTTTCCTGTAGAAATATCTCTGGTATATAACTTGGAAAGCTTTTCATTTTTTTTGGTTTTCATATAAAAGTAAAGATTCCCCCTTTGTCTTGCATAGCTGTAAGAGTCGCCTCCCATTTCCTGGACCTGCTTCATCCGCTTATAGAGTAGGTCACGGTTGGGAATTTTATCGATGATAGAATGGCTGTAATCTGATTCCGCTTTAAACCATGTCTTTACTTCAGGGCTTTTCAAATCTTCAAGCCATTGGTAGTTATCTGTAATTTTTGTTCCGAAAAAATCATCTGTTGCAGGTTTTTCCGGAGTTTTAGGATAATTATACTGGCCCAAAGCAAGCTGGCTCAAGAGCAGGCCGGTGGATAGGAAAATATATTTCATGGTATTTCTTTTTAGAGTGATAAATTAATCCTGACAAATGTACTAAAACTTAAGCCATCAAATGACAGGTTTATAAAAATAAAGAACATTGATCATTCTATTTCTTTTCCTGTTGTTAAACTTCCTTTCCTGAAATCCATTTTCCAACGGAAGGCGGCTGATAATTTTTCATCTTTTCCAATAGTTCATCAATCGTATCACTGACCAGAAGCATATCTCTGTTTACCTGCTTTAAAAACCCTTTGTCTACCATATGCCGGACCAGCCTGATCAGGTCATCATAAAATCCGTCAATATTCAGAATACCAATGGGCTTTTTATGAAGGCCGAGCTGGGCCCAGGTAATCATTTCAAAAAATTCTTCCAACGTGCCATATCCTCCGGGAAGAACGATGACCCCGTCACACAATTCGTTCATTTTTGTTTTCCGCTCATGCATGGTTTCTACGAGAATAAGCTCTGTCAGATTCTTATGAGCAATTTCTTTGGATTGTAAAAAATAAGGAAGGACTCCTACAACTTTTCCTCCTTCATTCAGTGCGCCGTCTGCAATAGTCCCCATCAGTCCTACATCTGCACCGCCATAGACCAGTTGTATATTTTGTTGAGCTAAAGTTTTACCCAATAAAAAAGCCTGTTCCCTGTAGATATCATCCGATCCGAAACTTGAACCGCAGAATACTGTTATACTTTTCATATGTATATGTTTTTATAAATTAAAATATCCAAAATCACAGGACTTTGGATATTCTATAGAATTGTTTTATTATTTATTTTTGAGGAATATTCGCTAAAATATCCTTCAGGAAGCTCCAGAATTTCTGAGCAGAAGGAATATTCGCTTTTTCATCAGGAGAGTGTGCTCCTCTGATTGTTGGTCCAAAACTTACCATTTCCATTTCCGGATAATTAGCACCGATGATTCCACATTCCAGACCTGCGTGACACGCTACTACATGAGGTTTCTCGCTGAATTTCTCCGTATAGATTTTCTCCATCAATTGAACAATCTCAGAACCTGGTTTTGGTTTCCATCCCGGGTAAGAACCACTGAATTCTACATTCATTCCTGCCAGCTCTGCAACCGATTTCAATTGTTCAGCTGTAGAATATTTAGAAGACTCTACGGAAGATCTTGTAAGGTTCAGGATTGTAAGAGATCCTTCTTTCAATTCAACCCTTGCTACATTGTTGGATGCTTCTACAAGATCCGTTACATCCGGACTCATTCTGTAAACACCGTTATGCAATGCTTTTAAAGTAAGGATTACTTTTCTTGAATCTGTTTCAGAAATCGCCTTGTCGGATGAAGTGGAGTTTTCAATATTGATTTGAAGTCCCGGTTCTACTGAGGCAAATTCTTCCAGGATATCTTTTTTAAGAAGGGTAGCTGTTTCTATAAATTCCTGTGCATTTCTTACGGAAATGATGGCTACGGCTTCTCTTGGAATAGCATTTCTCAATCCACCTCCGTCAATAGAAAGAATTTCAATGTTCTGATTGGCTATACCACTATAAAGCAGTCTTCCCAAAATGATGTTGGAGTTTCCGAATCCTTTGTGGATATCCATTCCGGAATGTCCTCCCTGTAGCCCCTTTACTTCAATTCTTACAACCTGTCCTTTCGGAGCTGCTGTTTCATACTGCTGGGTGATGGTAACATCCACTCCTCCGGCACAGCCTATATCGATTTCATCATCTTCTTCAGTATCCAGGTTCAGTAGGATATCTCCTGTCAGCTGGCCTGGTTTTAAACCTAAAGCTCCGGTCATTCCGGTTTCCTCATCAATAGTGAATAAAGCTTCCAAGGCAGGGTGAGGGATGTCTGAACTTTCAAGGATAGACATAATGGTCGCTACTCCTAATCCGTTATCGGCACCTAGAGTTGTTCCTTTAGCCTTTACCCAATCTCCATCAATTTCCATTTTGATTCCTTCTGTTTCAAAATCAAAATTGACATCATTGTTTTTCTGGCAAACCATATCCAAATGCGATTGTAAAACAACAGACTTACGGTTCTCCATTCCTGCCGTAGCGGGCTTTTTAATAATTACGTTTCCTACTTCATCTACTGAAGTTTCCAGCCCTAAATCTTCACCAAAACCCTTGATGAAAGCAATTACTTTTTCCTCTTTTTTTGATGGTCTCGGAACAGCATTTAATCTGGAGAAATTTTTCCAGATTATTTGCGGTTCTATATTAGATAATTCCATTGAAATTTATTTTTCTCAAATTTACGAAATAAAAAATGCTTCCGTAGGATACAGAAGCATTTTTATGAGCTATAGAAATGCAAAAGGAAGAAATCGTATTGCTTTTCAGCTTTTTTACTTTTTTACCTTTTACAATTTCGCTTGATTAACATCCACATTCTCCGTAGATCGGGGTTGTAACGACAGTACCGTCAGGCCTTTCAATCGTAAGCGTGCCTTCAAATAATAAAGCTTCTTCGTTTTTTATTTTTTTACCCTTTACGGAGATTTTGTAATCATTACTTTCTATTTCTTTGGTCAGTTCCTCATCCACTTCCATGTCACTGGATGAAATAAGGTTCATAGCCAGTCTTTTACCGTCCAGCTTCATATAAGCTGTTTTTCCGGCATCATCTGCATAGATGTATTTTTCCGATTCGAAATCTGCCTTATTTTTAGCAAAATAACATGAGCATTCTTTGATTTCGGAAGGAAAAGGGAAAGTTTCAATAGCAATTTTTCCTGAAGAAAGGTCTGATTTTACAGAATCTTTTACAATTTGTAATGAGTCTGCAGCAGAAGGGCCCGAAAGGGTTTCTTTATCCTTTTTACAGGCTACCAATAGAAATGCTGAAAAGAAAATGATTGCGTATTTCATTGTGTTTGTGATTTTATTTTTTTAACCTCTTGCTCTTTCCAGAAGAGTCATCATTAATAATGAAAGAATGACCAGACTTTCTTCTTCATCATCAATATCAATTAACCGGTCAAGCTGGAATCTTCTTCCGAAGAATGAAGGCATTTTTTTTAATTTAAAATAGGCTTTTCCGTCAATACCTGTTACTGTGTAAGAAGGATTCAGGAAATATCCTGTAAACATTCCGATGATCGGAAGCTCTCCTACAAAGCTATCCCAGAATCTTACCCAGGCACTGTCTTCCTGCACTTTAAACTTCGGTTGATCATTGGCATCAAGAATATCATAGCTTGCTTTCCAGAGAGAACGCATCCCTTTTCTTGCCAGTCTTCCGAAGTTTTTATTGTCGATAAGGTCATTCAAAGAATAAGAAGCATTGAAGTCAATCCACTTATTGGCCCTGATTCTGAAAAGCTCCTTCGACTTGCTCTCGTCATTGAAAACAATAACATCCTCTTTTAATTTAAACATTTTCTGACGTACATAGGCTACATAATTTCCATTTTTATCAGTAATGTTAAAGTCGCTTGCTAATGTAGTGATTTTGAATTTGAAATCCAGAGGATAATTAAGATTGTTAAGTACCATATTAGTTTATTTTTTTCACATTTAATTTAAGCCGCAAATATAGAGGTTTTTTTGTACTTAACAGACAATTCTGTACAGGTTGGTGATGTTAATGTCTACAATTGAGACAAGAGACCAGGAAATAAACGGTAATAAGGATATATAATCGTAAGGTAATCTTTATATTGAAGTCTGAATAATTCTTATGATTATCGTTATAACTCACGATTTATAATTGATAACTCTCAACTTTAATCCTTATTTTTGTCATTATGGATTACCCAAGTAAAGTATTGGCAAAAGCGGTAGATGAAATCTCAGGATTGCCCGGTATCGGTAGAAAAACAGCCTTAAGACTGGCATTGCATCTGCTGAAACAGCCCAATTCCAGGGCAACGAGTCTTGGAAACTCATTGATCAGTCTGGTCAATGAAATAAAATACTGTAAAGAATGTCATAATTTCTCTGATTTTGATATCTGCGAGATTTGCAGCAACGAAAAGAGAAATGGTGAACTGATCTGTATTGTAGAAGATGTAAGAGATGTCATTGCCATTGAAAATACCGGGAAATATACCGGGAAATATTTGATTCTGGGAGGTAAAATTTCTCCGATGGAAGGAGTAGGGCCGGGGCAGCTGAATATTCCGAGTATTGAGAAAAAGTTGAATGAAGGTATTGTCAAGGAATTTATTTTTGCGTTAAGTGCTACTATGGAAGGAGATACTACGGCGTATTATATTTATAAAAAGTTTAAAAATTTCAAGGTTAATTTTTCAAGCATTGCAAGAGGAATTTCGGTAGGGGATGAGCTTGAATATGCTGATGAAATTTCATTAGGAAGGTCTATTATCAACAGGTTGCCGTACAACGAAAAAGACTAATATGAAGCTGTCAGTTATTATCGTTAATTATAATGTTACCCCATTACTCAGAAACTGTCTTTTATCTATTCAGAAATATATACAGGAAGTGGAGTATGAGGTGATTGTAATTGATAATGCTTCTACAGATAGTTCATGGGGAGACCTTATTCCTGAATTTCCGTCTGTACACTTTATGGCTTCCGATACCAACGGAGGATTTTCCAAGGCCAACAATCAAGCAATAAAATCAGCAAAAGGCGAATATCTTTTACTTTTAAATCCTGACACAGAGCTGGAAGGATTTTATATGGACGATCTTCTGGATTTTGCAGATTCCCGGCCCCGTTTTGGATGCCTGGGAGTACGTATGCATGATGCAGAAGGGAATTTCCTGCCGGAGAGCAAACGATCAGTTCCGGATATGTTTAACTCTTTTGAGAAGCTGTTTACCAATTTTAAAAAGAATAATTCAAAATCCTATTACAGAAATGATATTGAGGAAAATGCTGTTGCAGAAGTAGAAGTGGTTACCGGTGCTTTTTTATTGATTAAAAGGGAGGTTTACGAAAAAATAGGCAGATTGGATGAAGCCTATTTTATGTATGGGGAAGATATTGATCTTTGTTATACCCTTCTTCAAAATGGGTATAAAAATTATTACTACGGAAAAGTCTCTCTTCTTCACTTAAAAGGGGAGAGTACGGTAAAAGATGAGGTTTATCTGGAAAGATTTTATGGAGCAATGCAAACCTTTATTGATAAATATTATAAAGGATCAAAGCCCCTGCAATACTCATTTCTGAAAGCAGGCTTAAAGCTAAGGCACCAGATTGAAAAGATAAAACTAAAATAATTGTTGACCAGTATAAGCCAAGATAGGGATTCAATAAAAAAAGCAACTCATTGAGTTGCTTTTTAATGTATAGATAATGATAATCTTCTTACTTTGCCGGTGCAGCAGGGGTCTGTGCCGGAGTTGTCGTTGTAGTTGTACCGGAAGAAGCTGGTGCAGTTTGTTTAGCCGGTGCTTCTTTCTTGGCCGGTTGCGGAGCCGGAGCTACCTGTGATGGTTTTCCTGTGATTACAACGCTTAAAAGGATAAGAACAATGATAGTTCCGCCCAGAGTCCATGTTGCTTTTTCCATGAAATCATTGGTTCTCTGTACCCCGAACTGTGCGGATGATGTTCCGCCAAAAGTACTGGAAAGACCTCCTCCTTTCGGATTTTGAGCCATAACAATGATTACCAGTAAAATACTTGCAATCATAATAAGAACCATCAATAGTGTAAATATAGTATCCATTAATTCTGATATCTTTTTGAATGGGCAAATTTAATCTTTTTTTACTGAACGACAAAAAAAGATGTTGAGAAATATGAATCAACTGTAAAAGTTTAAAAATTAAATAATGATTTTAAGCTAAAATGTTGTGGATAGCTTCGGAAAATAAAAACCATCTCAGAAGTGAGATGGCTTTTATTAAAACATCTGTTTTTATTTAAAATCAGAATCTTTAGCCTCATTAAGCTTATAAGATTGTACGGCCATACTGATATCCATTCCTCCCATATTCTGGATAATGGTGAATGGAAGCTTTACCCCCGAAACATCTTTATAGTCAGCATAGCTTGTCGGGATAGAACCTCCTTCTCCGCCTTTTATTTCTCCTGTTTTTAAGCCTGTTTTCACACTGTAATAATAGGTTTGTTTAGGACCTTTCACTACATATGAATCTTCATTGTTGTATTTTTCAATGCCTGCCAGTTTCAAATCTTTTGAACGGGTAAAAGCTAATTCTGGGAACAGCTCAGGTTCAGTCATATCCGCTTTCTGGCTATCATTCAGAGGGACTTTTTGGCCCTGACCTTCGGCATACCCGTCTTTACCGTCAAAAACAATTTTCTGAACAGTATTCCCCATTACTTTCATCTCCATAAACATTTTACTGCCTTTGGCCTGAATCAGTTTCATCGTCATATCCATATTCTGAACTTTGGTAGTAGCATCCATAGTAATAGACGTTACTTTCTGAACGGCGGCCAAACCTCCTATTGCATTGATATATTTATCAGCAACAGAACCAATAGTGATGTTGGCATCTACTTTTTGAGCAGTGGGTTTACTAACGGGATTAGCCTCTTTATCAAAATATTTTACAGGGTAGCCCAGTTTCTCTAATCCTTCAGAAATATCGGACGCTTTACCGGCAACGAAAATTCTGCTTTGGTTAGGGAGGATGGTGGTTTTTACGGCTTTGGAAACATCTGCTGCTGTTACCTTATCGATAGATTTCAGATAATTGGTGTAAAAATCAGCCGGAAGATCCTGAATTTTTTGGTTCAATGCAAACCTTGCTATGGTTTCAGGCTTTTCCAGGGACATAATAAAAGAACCTTTTAATTTAGCCTTTGCGTTTTCCAATTCTTCAGGTTTTACGGTTGAGATACCGTTAAGTTCGTTCATCAGTTCCTTAATTGCCTTATCGGTAACTTCATTTCTTACGCTTGTTTCAGCGGAGAATTCCGGAGAATATTTGCTGGCACTCATATTGGAATAAGCTCCGTATGTAAACCCGTTTTTCTCTCTAAGGTTCATAAAAAGCCTGGCTTCACCGCCACCACCTAAAATATAATTGGCGATGGTAGCCGGGAAATAATCAGGATCTTTCATCCTGAGGTTATTCAGGTTGCTTACCGATAATACGGATTGTACAGCAGAAGGAACGTCAACTACATTGATTTCTGTTTTGGAAACATTGGAAGCGGGCTCTAACGCTGCAAATTTGGTATTTGATTTTTTCCAGCCCCCGAAAGCTTTTTCCACGAGAGGTTTTACCTGATCAAATTTTACGTCTCCAACAATTACCAGATAAGCATTGTCCGGAGCGTAGTACTTGTTATAAATATTTTGTACATCTGCCAATTGAATTTTATTGATAGATTCAATGGTTTCGAATTCTCCTCTTGAAGTATTCTTACCGTACATCAGGGCATTCGATACTCTTGAAGCAATAGAAGAAGCATTCTTTTCATCAGCTTTTAAGCCTTCAATGGTTCTTTCTTTTGCATTCTGAATTTCTTCCGCAGAGAATTTAGGATTTACAATGGCATCAGCCATCAGTTCCAGTACTTCCGGAAAATATTTTGAAAGTGAATTGGAAGCAGCACCATTCGAACTGAAATTCAGGTTAGCTCCCAGGAAGTCCACCTTTTTATTGAATTCATCCTTGCTTACATTGGTGGTTCCGTTATCAAGCTGGCTTGCCATGATCTCGCTTACCCCGGCAATATCTCCTTCATAGTAAGGAGGTCTGTCCATAGACAGAGTAGTGTTGACTCTTGGAAGTTTGTTGTTTTCCACCACCATTACCGTAAGACCGTTGCTCAGCTGGAATGTTTTGGGTTTTGCAATGTTGATGGCAGGAGTAGGCCCCGGCTTCGGCATTGCATTAAGATCTATTTTCTGTGCAGACAGCATTCCTGCAAATAAAAATGCCGCTGCTATATATGTAAATTGCTTTTTCATTGGTAAAATTATTTTTTCTCAGGAACGTAGTTGATGATGATTCTTTGGTTGGAATTCAAATACTTTTTAGCTGCATTCTGAATGTCCTGTCTCGTGATTGATCTGTAAATATCAATTTCTTTATTGATGAGATTGGTGTCACCCATCAATACATGGTTGGTTGCCAAAGAAGCTGCAATCCCCTGAATGCTGGAATTTTGGTTGACAAACTGGTTCTCAAACTGATTTTGAAGTTTCTGATAATCTTCCTCCGATATCAGGGTAGTCTGCAGTTTTTTGATCTCTGCATCAATATCGGCCTGTAAAGTCTGCTTGGTTGTCTGTCCCATCGGGATGGCGAAGAAAGCAAAAATACTGTAATCTTCAAGCCCCTGATTGAATGCCGCTACCTGAAGTGCTTTTTTCTCCTGGTCTACTAATTTTTTATATAAAACGGAAGATTTACCATTGCTCAGATAAGATGAAAGCATATCCAGAACATAGGCATCTTTTTCTTTATTGGCAGGAGTCCTGTAGGCAAAAACATAGGCAGGAAGCTGAATGTTCGGGTCTGTAGCCGTTACTTCTTTTTCCTGGGTAATCGGAGCATCTTTCGGGAAGTTTTTCGGATACACTGTCCCTTTTGGAATACCACCGTAGTATTCCTGAATCCATTTCTTAGTTTGCTCAGGTTTGATATCGCCTGCTACCACTAAAGTGGCATTATTCGGCACATAAAATTTCTTGTAGAATGCCTGGAATTCTTCAAGTTTTGCAGCATTAAGGTCATCCATGGAACCAATGGTAGGCCAATTATAAGGGTGATTGGTAAACAGGTTTTTCTGAATAGTCGGGAAAAGATTTCCATAAGGCTGGTTATCCATTCTTAGCCTTTTTTCTTCTTTTACCACCTCCCTCTGTGTATCTACCCCAATCTGGTTGATAACGGCATGACGCATCCTTTCGGCTTCCATCCAAAGCCCCAATTGTTCATTGTTCGATGGAAAAGTTTCGTAGTAATACGTTCTGTCGTTAGTGGTATTGGCATTATTTTGTCCTCCGTTTGAAGAAACGATCTTAAACCAGTCACCTCTTTTAATATTAGGAGTTCCTTCAAATAAAAGATGCTCAAAAAAGTGTGCAAAGCCGGTTCTTCCTTTTACTTCATCTTTTGCTCCTACATGGTACATTACTCCTGTTGTAACTACAGGAGCTGAATTGTCCTGATGAAGAATTACATGAAGACCGTTTGGAAGGTCATACTCTTCAAATTTGATTTGCTGCGCATTCAGCATGAGTCCGAAGAAGGCCACGGCTGCAGCAGAAAGAAGTCGTTTTTTCATAAACTTAGAAATTGTTTTGATAAATTAGTAGCAAAAATGCATTAAATGTTACATATATTGTGAAATAAAAGACAGGAAATTAGAAGTTCTGAAACGAAAAGCATTTTTCCGCTCTCTATTTTCGTTTTGATGTTATACTTCAAGTAAAAGCAGCACAGTTTCAGCATTTGAGTACAATTACCAGGCTTTCGGTTTCTAACTTCTGTATGAAAATTTGAAATCTCCCTTGAATACCTTAATTTTGTGTTCCCAAAAAAATTGCAGTATGGACTATCTGAAAGGACTCAATGAATCACAATATGAAGCCGTTACCTCTTTACAGGGGCCTCTCATGGTACTTGCAGGAGCAGGTTCCGGCAAAACACGTGTACTTACCATGCGTATTGCCCATTTGATCAGTAATGGCGTAGATCCTTTCAACATTCTGGCTCTAACCTTTACCAATAAGGCGGCCCGGGAAATGAAAGACCGTATCGCTAAGGTAGTAGGGGATAGCAATGCAAGAAGCCTTTGGATGGGAACTTTTCACTCTGTTTTTGCAAGGATTTTAAGAATAGAAGCCCATTATCTGGGATACCCTTCCAATTTTACCATCTATGACCAGCAGGATGCCCTGAATGTGATTAAAAAGGTTTTAAAAGATATGAATATTGATGCTGATCTTTATAAACCTAAGAAAGTTCAGGCAAGAATTTCAACCTATAAAAACAATCTGATTACCGTTAAAGCCTATTTCAACAATCCTGAACTGATGGAAGCTGATGAAAAGGCCAATATGAAGTTTATCGGCCAGATTTATCAAAGATATGTAGAGGCCTGTTTCAGAAATGGTGCTATGGATTTTGATGACCTATTGTTGAAAACCAATGAGCTGCTGACTCGTTTCCCTGAAGTGCTGGCAAAATATCAGGACCGGTTCAGGTATATCATGGTAGATGAGTACCAGGATACCAACCATTCGCAGTACCTTATTGTGAAGGCATTGGCCTCAAAATTTGAAAATATCTGTGTGGTAGGAGATGACGCCCAGTCTATTTATTCTTTCCGTGGAGCGAATATTTATAATATCCTGAATTTTAAAAAAGATTATCCGGATGCTAAAACAGTATCTTTGGAACAGAATTATCGCTCAACCCAGAATATTGTAAATGCAGCCAATGTGGTGATTGCCAAAAATTTACAGCAATTTAAGAAAAATGTTTTCAGTGATAATGAAGAAGGAGATAAAATCAAAATATACCGTTCCCTTTCCGATGCTGATGAAGCGAATTTTGTTGCCGGAAATATCTGGGAACTTCGCAACAGGGATCAGAGGAAATATAGTGATTTTGCTATTTTATATAGAACGAATTCACAAACCCGGGCTTTTGAAGATGCCTTAAGGCGTAAAAATATACCGTACAAAGTATACGGTGGACTTTCCTTCTACCAAAGGAAAGAAGTGAAGGACCTTATCGGATACCTGCGTCTTTTGATCAATGAAAACGATTCAGAAGCATTGATGAGAATTATCAATTATCCGGCAAGAGGGATTGGAGAAACTACTCAGAACAAACTGATCGTGTTTGCAGATGCACACAATATTTCAGTTTCAAAAGTATTGGATAACCTTCCGATGTATGCCCCACAGCTGGGACTAAATAATGGAGTATTAAACAAACTTAATGATTTCTGGTCCATGATCAAGGCATTCCAGGTGCTGTTGAAAACGGAAACCGCTTACAGTGTTGCTATGGAAGTAGCGAAGCGAAGTGGCCTTATCAAGTTCCTGAAAGATGATCAGACTCCGGAAGGAATTTCCAGGGTAGAAAACGTTCAGGAATTAATGAACTCCATGCAGGGATTCATTGAAGAACAAATGCAGCTGGAAGATGGTGACCCGAGCCTTTCCAATTTCCTGGAAAATATTGCGCTTTCCGCAGATACCCAGGATAAAGATCAGGATGATGACATGGTTTCTTTAATGACCATTCACCTTTCAAAGGGGCTTGAGTTTCCGGTAGTACATCTGGTAGGACTTGAAGAAAACCTTTTCCCGAGCTTTATGAGTTCTGCAACCCGGGAAGATCTGGAAGAAGAAAGACGCCTGTTTTATGTAGCGCTCACAAGAGCTGAGAAACAAGCCTTTTTCTCTTATGCAATTTCTCGTTTTCAGTGGGGAAAAATTACAGATGCGGAACCTTCAAGATTCCTGAGTGAGATTGATGATGAATATATTGAATTCCTTAATCCTGCTATGGAAAAAAGGTTTATTAATAATGCAGGGATCAAATCCAATATTTTTGATGAACATCCTTCTGAAGCAAGAAGCTTTAAAAAAGTTGAGAAAAAGACCATTAACAGGGAAGAACATTCAAAGCCTGCACCGGAACCAAGGAAACTGAAGCCGGTGAGCACGGCAAAAATTATCAACCCCAGTGGAGCCTCTTCACAAGATATTGAAGTGGGTGATAAAGTAAGACATGACCGTTTCGGAATTGGCGAAGTCACTTTTTTGGATGGTACAGATCCACAAAATATCAAAGCAAAAGTAGTTTTCATGCATGAGGGAGAGAAAAACCTAATCCTGAAATATGCAAAACTTACTAAGATTTAGATAAAATTTATTTCATAAACGGATCCAAAGAATTGGATCCGTTTTTTTCTTAAATCTTTATATTTTTAATTTAAAAAAACTTAACTTTAATAAGGGATAGAAAGAAACGATCATAATTTTTTACAAAAACAAAGTCTATTAATTTTGTAGACTAATGAATATATTTTACATTTGCACCTTGTAAAAACATAAATGTTCAATCAAATTTTAAACTATATGAAAAATAAAAAAATTATCCTTTCGGCTTCTGTTTTATTCTTTCTGGGTGCCTTTTCCTATGGACAGGAAAGAGACAGCATCAAAATAAAAAAAGACAGTGTAAAGACCAATAATGTAGAAGAAGTAGTAATATTAGGGTCAAGGGCCGGAGCAAGATCAAAGACTGACAGTCCTGTTCCTGTTGATGTTTTCAATGTAAAAGAATCATCCATCATCCTTCCACAGACCAATATTGGGCAAATCCTGAATGCTGTTGCCCCATCTTTTACCTCAACCATACAAACAAATTCGGATGGAACAGACCATCTGGATCCTGCGCAGCTTAGAGGATTAGGTCCTGATCAGGTATTGGTTTTAGTCAATGGAAAAAGAAGACATACTTCTGCTTTGGTGAATGTAAATGGTACGCCCGGAAGGGGAACAGTAGGAACGGATTTGAATGCTATTCCGTCTTTTGCACTAAACAGGATAGAAGTACTGAGGGATGGAGCAGCTGCACAGTATGGTTCTGATGCCATTGCCGGGGTAATGAACCTGGAGCTTAAAAGGGATACGGGAAAACTGGCCGGGCAAATTAGCTATGGTGGAAACTTAACTCCTGCTGCGAATGACCATACCGGTAATTTTGATGGTCAGAATATTCAGTTAGATTTAAACTACGGTAATAAAATAGGAACAAAAGGCGGCTTTTTTAATATCACCTGGTCTTCCCAGTTCAGAAATCCAACTTCCAGGGCAGGTGCCGAAAGCGGAACAATTTATAATGCATACAATGCTATTGAACAACGTGCTTTGAATGACGGGGTTAATCTTTCTTCTCTATTTAACAATATTAATAATACCCCGAATTCTCAGCAGCTGATTAATTATATACATCAGTATGCTCAGGGAGTTAATTATTTTACGTCTACTTTTCAAAATCAGATCCAGGGAGCTAATACCATCGGAGCGTTACAAGGGCTTTTGGGGGCAGATTTTACTGATCAGGAGTTAGCATACCGGGGGCAGACCAGAAAAGATTTCAACATGCAGGTAGGGCAGTCCAAGCTTAATAACCACCAGCTGTTTATCAATGCTGAAGTTCCAGTCAGCGATAACTGGAAAGTCTATACTTTTGGAGGATATAGTTTAAGACATGGTACTTCAGGAGGATTTTACAGGAAGCCTAACCAGAGCAGAACTTTTACAGGATTATATCCCAACGGCTATTTGCCCCAGATTGGAACTGATATTCAGGACATCTCTCTGGCTGCAGGTATCAAGGGAAAATGGGACGGCTGGAATATTGATTTGAGTAATACTTTCGGACAAAACTCATTCAACTATACTATCAAAAATACCGGCAATACATCTTTACGGTTTGCTTCACCAGGTGAGTTTGATGCCGGCGGTTTAAGATTCACCCAAAACACAATCAACCTGGATTTTTCGAAAAAATATGATGTATGGGAAGGATTAAATGTGGCTTTTGGAGGTGAACACCGTTTTGAAAACTTTAAAATGACACCGGGTGAAGAAGCTTCTTATACGACGTATGATGTTTTCGGGAATGTCTGGAACGGAAACTCCCAGAGACCGACGGATTTCTTTGGAGCAACACTTCCTGGAGGTTCACAGGTGTTTGGTGGTTTCAGACCTGAAAATGCAGTCAATAAAAACAGACAGTCTGTGGCGGCTTACGCAGATGTAGAGTTTAATTTTACCCACTGGCTTTTGGTAGATGCGGCCGCAAGATATGAGAACTACTCTGATTTCGGATCGACATTTAACTACAAGTTAGCATCAAGAGTGAAAGTAGCTCCTGATTTTAATATAAGATTTGCCGGATCTACAGGATTCAGAGCTCCTTCTATTCATCAGATCTATTATAATGTAACCTCTACTTTGTTTACCAATAATCAACTTCTGGAAGTAGGGACCTTTAGTAATGATTCACAAGTCGCCGGATTGCTGGGAATACCAAAATTGAAACAGGAAACTTCAAAATCTGCAAGTGTGGGTTTTACCTATAAAATTCCATCTGTAAATCTGACCTTTACTGCAGACGGATATTTTACGAAAATCGATAACCGGATTATCCTTACAGACCAATTTTTAAAAGCAAATGTACCTGGTGATGCACAGCTGGTCTATGATCAACTGGGCGTGAATGGAGCCCAGTTTTTTACCAATGCTATTGATACGGAAACAAAAGGTCTGGATGTAGTGATTTCACATAATGCCAGATTTTCAGGGGTAAAATTGGACAATAATTTCGCAATTAACCTTAACCAGACCAAGCAGGTAGGGGATATTCACTCTTCAGGACTGTTGCAGTCTCCGCAGCTTGAGAAAGTATATTTTTCTGAAAAGTCCAGAGTATATCTGGAAGAAGCAGTGCCAAGGGTAAAGGCCAGTCTTTCTCATACACTTACCTGGAAAAATGCCAATTTCTATCTTAGAAACACTTATTTCGGAAAGGTAACGGGAGCCGATATTATCGATGTGAATGGTGATGGAGTTATTGATTTTAATGAACATCAGAAAATAGGAGATAAAATTATCACCGATATTTCCGTAGCGTATCAGTTTACCAAAAACGTAGGGCTGACCCTCGGGGTAAATAATTTATTTGATATTTATCCTACTAAGAACCTGCCGGCTTCTACCAATAATGACCAGTTTATCTATTCACGATCTACTTCACAGTTCGGTCAAAACGGGCGATATGTTTTCACCAGACTCAATTTTAATTTTTAATTAAAACGAGACTTATAAAAAACGGAACCTAAAAATGGGTTCCGTTTTTTTTGTTATACTTAGCTTCGTTTAGTACATCACTCTTATACATTCTTTTCAGCGGTTCTGTGAAATATCTATTTCCATTTCTTCAATTCATAAGCAGCTTCCCAGAAATAATACTCCAATCTGGTAGCCATGATAAAAGCTTCCGACATCTTTTCCTTGGTTTCTTGCGTACTGTTTTCAGCTAATCTGTCACATATGGAAATAGCCTGGTCTACCGCTTGGGAAAATTCTTCTCCAGCATACGTGGCAATCCATTTTTCATAGGGATTGTCTACTGTATTCCGGGTTTTGTAAATATAATTTCCTACCTCTCTGTAAATCCAGAAACAAGGAAGTACTGCTGCAACAGCAATTTCTACCGATTCAAGGGCAGCCGTACTCCTCAGAAAATGAATATAATGATGACAGGCAGGTTGTAAAACTCCTTTATCAGTTAGGCCAAAATCTTTAAAATAAGATTCATGCAAAGCATTTTCCACGACAATGGCATTTTCTGCAAACTGCATAAAAGTAAGAACATCCTGAAGATCCGGGATCTTAGCAGCAATTAAAGACAGGCTCCTACCGAAATGTTCCAGGTATAATGAGTCCTGGGCCATGTAAAAACGGAATTTTTCCTGTGGAAGGCTACCATCGGATAATTCTTTGATAAAAGGCATTTCCAGAATAGACTGATACTGGTCTTCTATAGCCAGCCAGTTTTTTTCAGACCATTTCATTTTTAATAAGTTTTTGCGGGTTAAAGAAATGATTAAGTGGACCATTACCTGATCCTGTCTGTACATCCATTCCGTTTTCTATGGCCTGGTAAATATATTGCTGGCCCAAAGAAACAGCATCATATAAAGTTTTCCCCTGGGCGATATACGCGGCTATTGCGGAAGAAAGCGTACAACCGGAGCCATGGGTATTGTTGGTATTCAGTTTTGAAGATTCAAAAGAATGGTAATGTCCATCCTCATCATAAAACAATGAAGTGATGATTGGAGTTTCCTGATGACCGCCTTTTAGAAGGATATTTTTACACCCAAGCTGTTTTATTTTTTTTCCAGCTGTATACAGGTCATCCAGGGATACTACTTTCATATCTGCTAAAATTGCGGCTTCATCCATATTGGGAGTGATAACATCAGCAATAGGAAATAGCTTTTCTGTAATCGCTTTTATGGTTTCTTCTTCAATCAGACGATGGCCGCTCGTTGCAACCATCACCGGATCAAATACAACAGGTATTTTTTTATACCCGGATAAGGTCGAAACAATGGTTTCCACCAGTTGCGGAGTGTGAACCATCCCGATTTTAATGGCATCGGGGACAATATCTTCCAATATGGCTCTGATCTGGTCTTCAACTGCTTCTATGGGAATCGGGTATATTTTTCTTACTCCCCGGGTATTCTGAACGGGTAATGCTGTCAATACTGAAGTGGAAAAACATCCGAGAGCAGAAGTTGTTTTAATATCGGCCTGGATTCCTGCACCTCCGCTTCCGTCAAAGCCTGCAATGGTTAAAACAGATGGATATTTGTATTTTTTCATTTTAAAATCTCATTTTTTAATTCATATGCTGCTTTCTGAGGATCAGCAGCGCTGCATATTGCAGAAACTACAGCAAGACAATCTGCACCTGCGTTGATGACAGCTTTTGCATTTTCAAGATGAATACTGCCGATTGCCACCAAAGGTTTTTCTGTAAGTTGCCTGATTTTGGTAATTCCTTCAAGGCCCCATTCTGTGACCGTATCCGTTTTAGTTCTGGTCTTGAAAACAGGACTGATTCCCAGGTAATCAGATACAGCAGCCTGTTCGTTTTTAAGCTGGGCCAGATATTCAACAGAATAACCAATCATTTTATCCTGAAGATGAGGTCGTTGTCTCAGCTGGGTAGGAGGAGTATCATTATTACCAACATGAATGCCGGCTGCATTTACCTTTTCTGCAACTTCAACACAATCATTAATTATCAATGGAATATTATATTTATGGGTAATTTCAATAAGTTGCTGAGCTTTTCGAAGGAATAGTTCCGTGTTATCATTTTTTTCCCGCAGCTGGATGAGATCTACTCCTCCGAGAATTGCCTGTTCAGCAACGGTCAGAAAATTCTTCCCCATACAGTCGGCTTGTGAAATGACCAGGTATAATTGATAAGGAAAAAAAGCAGTACTCATTTTTGCTCTATTTTTAAATGCGCAGTAAACTCTTCTTCTGTTATATTGTATAATTTATCAATCAGAAGCATTTGCAGACTTCCCGGTCCCGGGCTCTCTTTTGCAGCCAGTTCCCCGGCAATCCCCAATAGACTCATAGCAGATGCCACAGCAAGGGTTTTATCTTCTGCAACACCTGTAAAAGCGCCTATTAATGCAGTAGCAGAGCAGCCTAGCCCTGTTACTTTAGTCATTAGCGGATGTCCGTTTCTAATAAAGAACTGATCTTTTGAATTAAGGATAATATCTGTTTCACCGGATATACAGACAATTGTGTTGTACCGGCCGGCTAATATTTGACCGGCATCAATAGCTTCGTTGCTTTGAGCAGTACTGTCCACACCTTTGGTTACTGTGGTATTGATGTTAGCCAGGGCAATAATTTCAGAAGCATTCCCTCTGATAACAGCAGGGCGATATTGCAAAAGCCGTTGTAAGGTTTGATCACGGAACGAAGTGGCACCGGCACCTACGGGATCCAGAACCCAGGGTTTTTGCATTGTATGAGCTGCTTCGGCAGCGATAAGCATAGATTCAGCCCAGTATTCATCAAGAGTTCCGATATTAATAACTACCGAATGGGCAATATGGGCCATTTCCCTGATTTCAGATCGGGCATGGGCCATAACCGGGGAAGCTCCCACAGCCAAAAGAGCATTGGCGGTATTGTTCATCACTACAAAATTGGTAATGTTGTGAACGAGCGGTGACTTTTGTTTTACAAGCTGGACTTGTTGCCAGAGAGTTTTTTCCATTGTTATCATTTAAAAAAAATAGCTTTAGGAAAAATCCGGAACAAAAGTACATTTACAAGGAATGTAGATTTGCTTTTCCCTACGTCGGTGTAAGCCGTATCAGGTTCGAAGGGACTCTCTCAATTCTTTTCAGAATACCCCTAAAGCAAAACAAATGTATAAAAATTATAACAATGGTAAAAGGAATTTAAAGAAGACCTTACTATCTTTCCACAAGCTCTTTTACCTGTTCACCATAAAAATCGGTTTCCGTAGTCCTGATTTTTAAAAGCTCATACCACTTTCTGAAAGCACCGATAAAGACAATCAACATCAAAACCATTGCGGTAACGGCAAGAGCTGCCAATAAATATTGTTCCTTCGGAATGTAAATGGTCGTTACCTGGATGTAACCAGCCCAAAATGTGATCCCAGCCATGAAGACTCCCGGAATAGCAGCACACAAAGCATATCTGCCCCTGTTCATCCTGATGAGCATCGTAGTGCAAACGATTAGTCCACACGCGGCCAGCAGCTGATTACTGATTCCGAATAACGGCCAGATACTGCTTACATTTCCTGTATACACCAGATATCCCCAGGCAAAAGTGAAAAGAAGACTGCTGATGATAATTCCCGGAATCCAGTTTTTATCATTGAATTTAGGAATAACAGATCCCAGCATTTCCTGTAAAAAAAATCGTCCTACTCTTGTTCCTGCATCTATCGCAGTAAGGATGAATACCGCCTCAAACATGATGGCAAAATTATACCAATAGGCTGTTAACTGATCCATATAAGGAATCTTGTTAAAGATATGAGCCATACCCACAGCCAGGGAAACGGCACCTCCGGTTCTCCCATGCAGATCAATGCCTATTTTTTGCGAGTAATAATCAATATCTACTCCGTGAAGAGCAGGATGAGCAGCAAGGAAAGCATCATAGGATTCTTTAGGAGTATTAATAGCAAAATAATCACCCGGCATTAATGTACAGGCAGCTATTAAAGCCATAAGGGCAACAAAACCTTCTACTAGCATAGCTCCATACCCCACAAAGAGGATTTCTCTCTCTTTATTAAGCATTTTAGGGGTTGTACCCGTAGCAATGACAGCATGAAATCCCGATATGGCACCACACGCAATGACAATGAAGATAAATGGAAGCACAGGACCGCCTATGACTGGACCTCCTCCGTTAATAAATGCTGTAAGGGCAGGCATCTGTATGGTGGGGTGAATAACGATTACTCCTACAGCAAGCATAATGATTGTCCCGATCTTTAAATAGGTTGAAAGATAATCTCTGGGAACAAGCAGCAGCCATACCGGTAATACGGAAGCTAAAAAGCCATATAACGGAATCGCAACTGAAATGGTTTTAATATCCCATGAAAATAAATTGTTCATAGCAGGATTCTGCATCAGGCTATGCCCGCCAATAATCCCGGCAATCAGAAGTATACCTCCCAGAATACTGGCCAATAGGACACTGTTCTTTTTATAACGCATAATCAGGCCCATAATAATGGCAATTGGCATGGTAATGACCACCGTAAACAGCGACCAGGAAGCCTCATGCATGGCATTGATGCAGGCTAATGACAACCCTGCTAATGTGAGAATAAGAATGAACAGAATGGCAAATCCGGCCACAGTACCTGTTGCCTTACCAATTTCTTTTGAAGCAATTGTTGCCAGACTCTGTCCTTTATGTCTTACAGAGGCAAATAAAACCACCATATCATGTACACCGCCTCCCAGAACGCATCCGATCAGGATCCATAAAGCACCGGGAAGATAACCGAACTGAGCAGCTAATACGGGACCTACAAGAGGGCCGGCAGCAGCAATTGCCGCAAAATGATGGCCAAACAGTACATTTTTATTCGTAGCAACATAATCTTTACCGTCTGCAAATTCTACAGCGGGAGTTGTATGCTGATCATTAAGCCGGAGTACTTTATTGGCAATGAAAATTCCGTAAAGACGGTAGGCAATCGCAAAAAGGAGAACAGATGTGAATATCAGCGTTAAAGCATTGATATTATTTAAAAAATCCATATCGTTTGTTTTGGTGATGAATAATTAAAAGGATTGGCTGTATTATTAAAAATAATTTAACATTGCGCCAAGTTAATTATTTTATGCATTAAAACAGTTGATATGTATATCAATTTAGCAAATTTGATACATTGTATAATTGTTTATGATTTATCTGTATGGTTTTTAAGTGTTTATCTGTGGTATTGTGTATACAGATTATTTCTTTTGGGAAATTATAAAATCAACCATTTGATCCGTAAGGTTATCCAGGTAAGCCTTATCAGTTGTATTGAAGCTGTGTACTCCATTATCAACGACAATTAAAGAAGTCTGGATTTTTGCTCTTTTTAATTTCCGGTAGAGCTTTTTTGACTGGCTTAAAGGAACTACTTTATCTTTATTTCCCTGGACAATTAAGGTGGGTACTCCGGCAGAAGTATAGCTGGCAGGAGAGATGGTTTTTAAATATTCAATGGCCCTTTCCTGATCCTTTTTGATATTATAACCGGAAAGTGCTTTTACCAGATTTTGCTGCAGGTTAACAATCTTCTTTGAAATCCGTCCAATCATAAAAACAGGAATTGTGCCTAGTCTTGTATGGAAAAGCTTGTTTAGGTCAACCGGACCGTAATGGTCTATAACGTAGTTTACCTTTGCTGAATAAGAAGAAAGCTCAGGATTTCCTGTAAAAGCTTCATCAGGAGTATAAGCTGCAAGAAGTGACAGGTGCGCTCCGGCAGAAGCCCCGAATAGCCCTATGTTATTGGTGTCAAAATTATATTTTTCCGCATTCTTTCGTACCCATCTTATGGCATCTTTGGTGTCTTCCAACGGGAGTGGGAAGTGGGTGCTGCTATTCAGGAGGGTATAGTTGATGCTGATAACCGCATACTGCCTGGCTATCAGTTTGGCAATAGTTGTTTCCAGATAGTTGTCTGCATATACAATCTTATCACCTTCTACCCATCCTCCTCCGTGAACGTAGATTAAAACAGGGAATTTTTCATTAGAAGCTGTTTTAGGGGCATAAATATCAAGTGAAACAGGAACTCCTTTTTTATTGACTGTATACTCTATATTTTCCGTAACCAATGCTATTTCAGGAAGTAAAGAGCTCTTTATCCGTGGCGCTTCAGGAGCTTGTGAAAAATTTTGTGAAAAAAATAAACTAGAATAGTTTAAAAGAAAAATAAAAAACAAATTTGTAACAAACCTGTAATTTAAAATATTGTTTAGAATTGATTTCATAAAATTTTTTTAAGGAGTGTGTTACTTTACTAACTCCTCAAAAAGCTTACCAAAAGTAGCATTCAGATCTTTGGATTTTCCGGGATGCGGTCTTGAAGTTTGTATTACAGCACTTCTTACAGCCGTAAGCCAGCGGAAACGTTCAGGAATATCCAGCAGAGCAATAGGGCCTCCGTCTCTTTCCCCATTGGCTATTTTCTGAAAGCTTGCCAGGTTCTGGATAATATCTTCATAATCCAGCTTACTGTGCATCAGTTTAAATTTATCCGGACACAGATAAAATTCAACCCGGATGAATTTTTCTTTTTTGGAAAACATTATCAGTCCGATATTGAAAAATTCTTCTCTCTCAACTTTCGGTACCAAGCGTATTACCGCATATTCGTATATTTTATCCTCTTGCATTTTTAGCTTCGTTTACAAAGATTTGAGAATGTTCTAGCCGGGTTTTCATAAACTGAAAATAAATCTCACGGATTTCATCGGGCGTTTCATCAGCGTCATTCCAGTGTAACCAGTCTTCAGGAATTAAATTGACAATTTCCCGGAAAAGATTATCATTCAATACCGTATGGGCAAACTGATCTGCTTCGTCCAGCATTGTGGCTTTTGGAAGAAGTACATGATCCTTCACATATTTGAATGGTGTCTTGGCTGCTGTGTCAAAATTTTGCCATGAATGATGAAAATAGAACGAAGCCCCGTTATCGATGATCCATAGCTCTTTATGCCACATCAGCATATTGGTATTTTTAAAAGTACGGTCAATATTGGTGATAAAAGCATCCAGCCAGACAATTTTTGATGCCAGAAGAGGATCCACACTTACTCCCGGATCATAGGTAATTGATCCGGAAAGGTAATGTAGCCCGAGATTTAAACCTTCTGAAAACTTCAATAGATCCTGGATCTCTTCATCTGCTTCTGTTCTGCCAAAATCTGCATCAAGATTCACAAAAACCAGCTCAGGGATTTTCAGGCCCAGTGCTTCGGCTATTTTTCCTCCTAACAGTTCTGAGATCAGCATTTTTACTCCATGGCCCGCACCACGGAATTTCAGGACATATTTGAAGTCATCATCAGCTTCTGCCAGTGCTGGAAGAGACCCTCCCTCTCTCAGTGGCAGAATGTAACGCATCACGGTTACAGTTCTTAAATTCTGCATGAGGCAAAAATAAGGTTATTTTTTGATAATTTTTTTCATTAATTTCGGTTAAAATTAATTGAGCCTGATATTATGAATCTGACTATTAAAAAGAATATACCTCTTGAAAATCCCGAAACAAAAACATTTTCTGCAGATAGTTTTTATTTGGAGAATGAACAAAAGTTACCATTGGTAATCTTTGTTCACGGATATAAAGGCTATAAAGATTGGGGGGCATGGAATATAATGGGAGAAAAATTGGCAGAAGCAGGTTTTTTCTTTGTGAAGTTCAATTTTTCCCATAACGGGACAACGGTGGAAGATCCTTACCACTTTGCGGATCTTGAAGCATTCGGAAATAATAACTATTCCAGGGAACTCTCAGATCTTGGGGTTGTAATTGATCATTTTATCCGGCATCCGAATGTTGATGAGCAAAAGGTAATTCTGATAGGACACAGCAGGGGAGGGGGAATTTCTATTATTAAAACTTTTGAGGATGAAAGAATCAATGGGCTGATCACTTTAGCCAGTGTAGATACATTGGAGCGTTTTCCTGTGGGGGAGGCTTTTGAAAATTGGAAAAAGAAAGGAGTATATTATGTTCTGAACGGCAGAACCAAACAGGAAATGCCTCATTATTTCCAGTTTTATGAAGATTATGAAAAAAATATACATCGTTTTGATGTGGAAAGAGCGACAGAAATGGCCAAAGCCCATATGCTTATTATTCACGGAACCGGGGATGAAAGTGTAGATCCTAAGCAGGCTGAGCATCTTCATATTCTCAATCCGAATTCAGAATTGTTCTTTGTTGAAAATGCTAATCATACCTTTGGAGCAAAAGAACCCTGGACGGAAAATGAGCTGCCCGGAGACCTGAAACTGGTGACAGAAAAATGTATTGCTTTTATACTTGATAAAATGTAATGGAGGAAGGATTCTGAAATAAAACTATAAAAAATACGTTATTATATCAACCACTATAAAAAAATTAATTATGAAAAAAGTTATGACAGCTGCATTGGCATTATCGTTATTTGCATCGATTATTTCCTGTAAGAAAGAAGTTAAAACCGAAACTTCTGTCACCAGTACGGACTCTTCACATACAACAATGCCCGTGGATTCTTTGGCTGCACCTGCAACAGATTCCGCAACTGTATCATCTCCTGCTGCAACACCCGGAACAACAGATAATATCATCAGTAAAAATGTAGGGAAATATCCTCATGAAATTAAATTCTTTGAAGATAAAAATATAACGGACAGGTTGAAAAAAACAGTAGGTGCCCAGTACGATGAGATGGTCAAATACTTTAATGTGGAAAGCCCTATCACATCGGATAACGGTATCTATAAGTTAAGCGGCTGCAAACAACATGATTGCCCTGGATATTCTACTACAATCTATTATGATGCTAAAAATGATAATCTAAACGTTTCCATAGACAAAAACGGTAAGGTTACTGATTTTGCCGAGAAAGGAAAAATCACCATTTCTGATGCATTAAAAGCTAAATAAATAAAGAAAGAAGCCTGGATTTCAGGCTTCTTTTATTTTATCTTACTGTCAAAAGGGTCCAGGCTTCTTCAATTTTACTTTCAAGAAGTAATTTTTGGGCATCCAAATGAATGCTTTCATCAGCGTGGAAACTTTCGCCGGGTAGTACTTCTGTATTGGCAAGCATTCCCAGATCATTTCCTGTGAACACTTTGCTGTACTTAATGGCATCAGGTAAGAGGTCGAACCCAATTCCTTTGGTTACCAAAGGTTTGGGAACTTCAAAAAGACTGTTTTCATTGCTCCTAGAATACCAGTTACTACCTAAACGTGCCACCATATCCAGTTTTTTCTGATCCAGATTTCCGGATTCATTCAGATACTCTTCCCTGATATGAATCTTCTGAACTTCACAGATGACCAGGTTTCCGGCACCGCCCTGATCTCCCAGTGACTTTACCTCCAATACCTTACACTCAAAGTTTACTGGACACTCTTCTATAAGTTTTGGGCTTACCAGGTCCGCCTCTTTCATGGTCAGTCCGGATTTGATAAATTCGTTTACTCCTGTTTCATATTCTGTAGAAGCCAGAGAAATTTGTTGTACGATCGGAAAATTTACTGTACCGATAACTACTTCCGGAACTTCCAGTACATTTTCCAGAGTATGTTTTGTGGTATTGTCACGCACTCTCCTTGATGGTGAGAAAATCAGGATCGGCGGAACCGTACTGAACATATTGAAAAAACTGAACGGAGATAGATTAATCGCACCATTTTTATCCACTGTAGAAGCCAGGGCAATCGGTCGTGGTGAAATGGCGGTCTGCATAATGGTTTGCAGCTGTACAGAGGTTATTTCGGAGGGGATTACTGTTTTCATATTTTACTTTTTAACACTTAAGTTATTTTAGTTATTTCTGATTACGCTTTATGCAGTACACTTAAGTTCGAAAATCTACGATTTTCATTCTTTTGGAAGTTCTTTAAATATTTTTGATACAAAAGATTCAGTACCTTCATGATAAAGATTTGTAACATTGAAATTGACTAAAATTGAACGGGGTGCTTTTAAAAGATTCATATAATTCATGGTTTGTGCTTTATGGATTTGATGAATTTCAGCCACCGATTTTAATTCTAAAACGATTAATTCCTCAATTAAAAAATCACATTTTACTTTACAATCTATATAATTTCCTTTATAAAAGAATGGGATTTCAAGTTCACTTTGATATTTGAGTCCTAGCAGATTAAATTCTTTCTCTAAACATTGATGGGACTTCTTCATACAAACCCGGGCCTGCAAGCTTATGTACTTCAATACAGGCTCCGATAATTTTGTAAGAAAGATCGTTAATTAATTTTTGAGTAATCATATAAGTAAGAGAATGAAAATCGTAGATTTTCAAAAACTAAAGTGAACTTAATTAATCATATAATACTTAGCTTAAGTAACTAAAGTGTTTAAATTATTGTTAAAGTGTTGGAACAATTTTACCGGATACTTCTCCGAAGCCTACTCTTATGCCGTCTTTTTCAGCCCAGGCTTTCATGGTAACGGTATCGTTGTCTTCGATGAACTTTCTTTCTTCACCGTTGCTTAATGTTATAGGATTTTGCCCTCTCCATGTCAGCTCCAGCATAGATCCGAAAGATTTTGGATCACTTCCTGAAATGGTACCGCTGGCATACATATCACCCACTTCCACGTTACAACCGTTTACGGTGTGATGCGCTAATTGCTGGGTCATATTCCAGTACATGTGTTTGTAGTTGCTTTCGCAGATCAGGTTTTGTTCCCCGTTTTCAGGCTGAATATAGACCTCAAGGTTGATATCATAATTTTTATCGCCTTCAAATTTTAAATAATCGAGAACTTCAGGATCTTGTGCCGGAGAAGCTGTCCTGAAAGGTTCCAGAGCTTCAAGGGTTACAACCCAAGGGGAAATGGATGAGCCAAAATTTTTCGCAAGGAAGGGCCCTAGCGGAACATATTCCCAAGACTGGATATCTCTGGCAGACCAGTCATTGAAAATCACCATTCCGAAGATAGCATCTTCCGCATCTTTTGTAGTGATACTTTCTCCCATCTCTGTATTCTTGTTGATGATGAAAGCCATTTCCAATTCAAAATCCAGCTGCTTACATGGCCCGAATACCGGTTTATCTGCATCAGCAGGTTTCATTTGTCCTTTCGGGCGGTTAATCTCAGTTCCTGAAACGACAATGGAAGATGCTCTTCCGTGATAGCCTACGGGTAAATGTTTCCAGTTGGGCAACAAAGCATTAGCAGGATCGCGGAACATCTTTCCTACATTGGTAGCATGTTCGATGCTGCTGTAAAAATCTGTATAGTTCGGAATATGAACAGGCATCATCATTTTTACCTTGTCCAGGTCATAAAAGGCTTCTTCAATTGTTTTTTGGTCCTTTGACAATATTGAGCCTTCCTGCAATAGTGTTTGTATTTTTGTGCGGACAGCATTGGTAACGGGTTTACCCAGTTCAATGAATTCATTGATGGTATACGCTTCAAAAACGTTATCATCAAGTCCTTCAATATCTTCAAAATAACCAAGATCGTATAGAGTGGCAAGGTCAATAACCTGATCGCCTATTCGTGTGCAGCAGCCGATATATTCTTTGTTAAAAACTGCCACTCCGAATGGAATATTATGTATAGAAAAATCCGAATTTGAGGAATAGTCTACAAATGATTTCATAAGTTTAGATTTAAATTAGATTACTATCATCCTGAGAAATTTCCTCAGGAAGTTTTATTTCGCCGTTTTTGAGTAAGACTCCTCATCAATCCATCTGTCTCTGGTGTTTACGTCTATGAGATACAGAATATTGTCCTGTTTGGTCAATAATAGGGTTTTGGTGACAGGCATCGGAATTTTTTTATTTTCAAGCATATCTGCTCTTAATGAGATAATGTTATTCTTTCTTACAATATCTCCTGTAAAGACATTCGAGCTGCTTTCACCGGTGGCTTTATCATCAAAAACTTCTACATAGGTAGCATTTTTTCCTTTGATGATAATAAAATCTCTTTCCGTATGATCTGCTTCATCTTTAATGAAAATAAATTTTTTGTTGTCAATATTTACACTTTCAAGATGCTGATTGATGCCTTTTCTTTCTTCAAGTCTCCTGAGAATTTCATTTAAAGAACCGTATTGTGCTTTAAGGCCTAATGTTCCAAAGAATAAAATTCCGATAAAAAATTTTCTCATAAGCTGTGTTTTATAAAAAAGTTTTGTCAAGACTTTGCATCCTGACAAAACTTGCTATTTCAATATTAAATTAAAGATTTCCTCTTCTTTCCTGTTCTCTTTCTAATGCCTCGAATAAAGCTTTGAAGTTTCCGGCACCAAAACTTTGCGCGCCATGTCTTTCAATGATTTCGAAGAATAGAGTAGGGCGGTCTTCTACAGGCTTGGTAAAGATCTGTAAAAGATATCCTTCTTCATCATGATCAATAAGTATACCTAACTCTTGTAATTTTTTAAGATCTTCATCAATATGTCCTACTCTTTCAGGAACCATATCGTAATATGCTTCCGGAGGGGCGGAAAGGAATTCTACACCACGTTTTTTTAATTCGCTTACGGTGTGGATAATATCTTTGGTAGCGACAGCAATGTGCTGTACACCTTCACCTTCATAGAAATCTAGGTATTCTTCTACCTGTGATTTCTTTTTACCTTCTGCAGGTTCGTTGATCGGGAATTTTGCATATCCGTTTCCGTTGGACATTACTTTAGACATCAAGGCAGAATATTCAGTATTGATCTGTTTGTCATCAAAAGAAAGGATGTTTACAAATCCCATTACTTTTTCGTACCACTCCACGGTAGGGAGCATTCTGTTCCAGTCTACATTTCCTACGCAATGATCTACGTATAGCAGACCTGCTTCTTCAGGTTGGTAGTCGCTTTCCCATTTTTCATAGCCCGGCATGAAAGCACCGTTATAATTTTTTCTTTCGACAAACATGTGAACGGTTTCTCCATAAGTATAGATTCCGGACATTCTTACTTCACCATGCTCATCAGTTAAAGTGACTGGCTCTAAATACGGTTTCCCGCCTCTTTTAGTAGTTTCTTCGAAAGCTTTATAAGCGTCATCTACCCAAAGAGCCAAAATTTTCACTCCGTCACCATGTTTTTTTACGTGTTCATTGATAGGAGAATCAGATTTAAGTCCGGTAGTTAATACCAATCTGATCTTACCTTGTTGAAGTACATAGGATGCACGATCTCTTACCCCTGTTTCAGGACCTGCATAGGCTACAGATTGAAAACCGAAAGCGGTTTTATAATAATGGGCAGCCTGTTTTGCATTTCCTACATAAAACTCAATATAATCTGTACCGTTGATCGGTAAAAAATTCTCGGCTTGAGCAATTTTTTCGGCAAATGTAAGTGTTGACATATTTTCTTTTTTACTTTTATTTTATTGGTATGCAAAATACGAAAAACTTAGATATAGCGAAAATATTCAGGGATATTCCTTAAATATATTTAACATAAAGTTAAAGAAGAGTTCACTTAAGTATATTTAAGTTTCTTATGTTTAAACAGGGGTACTTACATTTGTAATACAAAAGACAAGTGAAAAAAATATTTCGAACACGAAAGCCGCAGGAATTTCCTGCGGCTTTCTTATCATTATACGTTTTCAATTATTTTGTTTAACCTTCCTGCATCGGGATTATAATTGTCCCAGATCTTCCAGGTATCATTTATTTTACGGATAAAATAAATCTGTGTACTCAATTGGTTGACAAAGTGTTCTTCACCGGTTTCTCCAACTTTGAATAAAAGATTCCAGAATTCCTGTGATTCGAGGATTTTTTTATCCGGTTCGTCAGTTACAATATGAATATCGAAAACCTCATAGTTGGACCGGTTGTTTTTTGTTACCAGTTGGAAATCTTTGTCACATAATTCTTTACTGAACTGTGATACTCTTTCTAAAAATGGAGAATCATCGAATACCAGCTCTTTGAAAAGCTCGGTTTTATGATCGGGAAAGTGCTTACAGAATTCAAAAGCAGTTGCACAGTAATCATACACCATCTGGGTCATAAACGAATTATCATCTGCCTCTTCATCCTCCTGGTTTTTATGCCTTATAAAAAGAATATAATCGTTAAGGTCCTTATACCCCAAAAAAATACAAATCTTGTCTAATGTCTTTAAAAACCTCAGGTCGCTATGCGTTTTGTCCTGATAATCATTTTCAAAGAAACGTTGTAACGTAACATGTGAAATAGTATTACCGATCTCGAATTTTTTTCCTCCTTTTAATTCCTCAGCTTCAGATAATTCTTCTTTAATGATTTCGGAAAGAATAATATAATGGCTTCTCTTCCATTCCTTCACATTCCCCAAAACAGAATTTCTTACTTTTGAATGCTTTACCACCTCTTCCCGTATCGAATTATATATAGTCTTCAATTTCCTTGTTTTTGAATGAGTTTTATCAAAAATACTGCCAAAATGTTAAAGCTTTTTTATCATTTATTTGTCTGGATTAAAATATGCTTTAATTCCCAATAATATAGTAAGAGGATTTTAATAGTTGATTATCAATGTTTAAACCGTTCAAAAGCAGCACGTTCCAGCATTTCCCTGTCATCCGGATGTGCAATACTGATGAGTTCCTGTGCCCTCTGACGCAGATTTTTTCCGTATAGGTAGGCGGTTCCGTATTCAGTGACCACATAATGAATATGTCCTCTTGTGGTAACTACGCCGGCTCCCTGTTTAAGATAAGGAACAATTCTGGAGATTCCTTTTTTGGTTCTGGAGGTAATGGCAATGATGGGCTTTCCGCCTTCTCCTAATGCTGCTCCCCTCATAAAATCCATCTGTCCTCCAATACCGCTGTATTGCATTGTTCCTATAGAATCGGCACAAACCTGACCTGTGAGGTCTATTTCAATGGCAGAATTGATAGCTACCATCTTCTTATTTTTCATAATGTTGATCGGAAAATTAACCTCGCTTACGTCCCTGAACGCAAAGACGGTGTTATCATCCACATAATCATATAATTTTCTGGTTCCGAAACAGAAGCTGGTAATGGTTTTATTGTCGTTATAGCCTTTATACTTGTTGTTGATTACATCATTTTGGATGAGGTCGATCACACCATCACTCAACATTTCGGTATGAATGCCCAGATCTTTGTGGTTATTCAGGCATTTTAAAACGGCATCAGGAATGGTTCCTATTCCCATCTGCAGCGTAGAACGGTCCTCGATAAGTTCAGCTACATTTTTTCCTACAAGCATTTCTTCAGGGCCAACTTTTGATCCGTAATCTACAGTCGGAAGCTCTTCTTCATGCCAGACCAGTTTATGAATTCTGCTGATATGGATCATGCCATCACCGTGGGTTCTGGGCATTCTGGGATTAACGACTGCTACAATGATTTTGGCAGTATCAACTGCTGATCTTGCCACATCCACTGAAGTTCCCAATGTACAGAAACCATGTCTGTCCGGTGGGGAAACAGTTACCAGCGCCACATCCAAAGGAAGAATGTTTTTTCTGAATAAAATCGGGATCTCACTTAAAAAGACAGGCACAAAGTCCCCTCTGTCTGAGTTTACGGCATCGCGCACCGGTGTGGATACAAATAATGAATTGATAAAGAATTTATCTTTGTATTCAGGTTTTGCAATTTCCACATTTCCCTGTTGGGTAATGGAGACCATTTCTACATTATCCAGCCGGTGAGACTGTCTTGCGAGTTCGTCAATCAGGTAGTTTGGGGTGCATGCACTTCCGTGAAAAAATACACGGTTGCCACTTTTTATAGTGTAAATAGCTTCTTCTGCACTAATATAATTGTACATAATGAAATTTTTTATGAAGTAATTTTTATTCCGGTGAATGTTCTTCCATGGTTATATTGTTTTTTTATTCCAGCCAGGAGGTTTTGTAGGAAGGATCTTCTACCTTCATTGCTTCTTCTGTCACTTTTAAAGGGCGGAAAGGGTCTACCATAACGGCATATTCTTCCGTGAATTTTTTCCCGATACTCCTTTCCATAGCACCAGGGTGAGGTCCGTGTACAATTCCGCCAGGATGAAGCGTAAAGTCCATAAGGTCAATGTGGTTACGGCTCATGAAATCTCCTTCGGTATAGAACAATACCTCATCAGAATCAATATTGGAATGGTTGTAAGGAGCAGGAATTGCCAATGGATGATAATCATACATTCTTGCACAGAATGAGCATACAACAAAGTTGTGGCCTTCAAAGTTCTGGTGAACCGGTGGCGGCTGGTGAATTCTTCCCGTAATAGGTTCAAAGTTTTTGATATTGAATTTATAAGGATAAAAATATCCGTCCCAGCCTACAACATCAAAAGGATGTGTTGCATAAATGAAATCTGTGATCTGGTTTTCTTTTTTTACTTTAATTACAAATTCTCCTTTTTCATCTTTAGGTTCTACAAAGGTAGGGGCAATGATGTCTCTTTCGCAGAACGGAGAATGCTCTAAAAGTTGTCCGAATTCATTCCGGTATCTCTTGGGAGTATAGATGGGAGAGTGGCTTTCCAATACAAAGAAAACGGTATCTTCCGATGCCAGTTCTACCTGATAGATAGTGCCTCTGGGAATAATCAGGTAATCACCGGTAACAAATTCCAGGTTTCCAACAAAGGTTTTTAAGATTCCTGTTCCCTGATGAACGAATAAAAGCTCGTCACATTCTGCATTTTTATAGAAATAATCCATCGATTTTCTGGGTTTTGCCAATCCCATTTTAAGGTCATTGTTTACCAAAAGGATTTTGCGGCTGTCCAGAAAGTCATCTTCAGGAGTGACATTCATCCCTTTGAACATTCTTGGAGTGATGTTTTTTTCTACAGCAATTTTAGGTGTTACATCTTTCGGCTGTCCAATCGATTTGATCTGTGTAGGACGGTGAATATGGTATAGCAGAGAAGAGATACCGTGAAAGCCTTCTGTACCAAAAAGCTGTTCATAGTAAAATTGATCTTCCGGAGACTTAAAGATAGTGTGTCTTTTTTGTGGGATGTTTCCCGCTAGATGATATCTCATTTTACTTTTATATGTAGTTTCTCAAATTTAGTCATTTTTCACGAATTGACTGTACCAATATTCTATCATTGTGTTTTGTGTTTCAAAAATAATTGTTAGATTTGTCTAACAATTTTAATTTCATGAAGCGAATATTATTTTCTATTATTTTTTTATCGTCGTATTGTTTTTCACAAGAAACGGATAGTTTACGTCAGAATCTGGATACAAAGCTTGATTCTGCAAGAGTTGTCCCGGAAGACATCAAGACGGGTAATATTGATGATGTGGTGGTTACCGGAACCATAAAACCGGTCAGCAGATCAAAAAGTCCTGTAGCGGTAGAGATCTACAGCCAAAAGTTTTTCCAGAAAAACCCTACTCCGAGTATTTTTGAAGCTATTGCGATGGTGAATGGTGTAAAACCTCAGCTCAACTGTTCGGTTTGTAACACCGGGGATATCCATATCAATGGACTGGAAGGTCCTTATACGATGATTCTGATCGACGGAATGCCCATTGTAAGTTCTCTTTCCACAGTATATGGCTTAAGCGGAATTCCTAATAGCCTGGTGGAAAGAATTGAAGTGGTAAAAGGTCCTGCTTCTTCTATTTATGGCTCGGAAGCTATGGGAGGAGTGATCAATATTATTACCAAAAATGCGCTGACAGCTCCTAAACTGAGTGTTGATCTGATGACAAGTACGTGGGCTGAAAATAATCTTGATCTTTCCACCAAGTTCAATGTAGGGAAAAAAGCCGCGTCATTATTAAGCTTAAATTATTTCAGCTTTCAGGAAAGGGTAGACCAGAATAAAGATAACTTCACGGATGCTGCTTTACAAAGCAGAATTTCTGTTTTCAATAAATGGAATTTTCAGCGAAAAGCTAGCCGGCAGGCAAGTTTCGCGATGAGGTACCTGTATGAAGACCGTTTCGGTGGAGAAATGCAATGGAACAAATCTTTCAGGGGAAGTGATGAAGTGTATGGTGAAAGCATTTATACCAACAGAGCAGAAATTTTCGGATTGTACGAATGGCCAATGAAAGAACATATCGTAACCCAGTTTTCCTATAATTACCATGACCAGAATTCTTTTTATGGAGCCAACCCGTTCAATGCCCTTCAAAAAGTAGCTTTTGTACAGACGTATTGGGATAGAAGCTTTGGTAAGCATGATATGACAGCCGGACTTACTTTTAAAAGAACTTTCTATGATGATAATACCCCCGGAACCTTAGCGGCTGACGGGGTGACCAACGCTCCTATGAAGTCACCGATATGGGGAGCATTTGTCCAGGATCAATGGGAGATTAATGATAAAAATACTTTATTGCTAGGCTACCGGTATGATTATGACAAAGTTCATCATTCCGTACACTCGCCGAGGCTGGCATGGAAATTTTCGCCTAATCCTTACCATACATTGCGTTTCAATTTCGGAACAGGGTTCAGGGTGGTGAATTTATTTACAGAAGACCATGCCGCTTTAACGGGATCGCGTGAAGTGGTGGTAAAATCAGATCTGCAGCCTGAACGATCTGTTAACGGAAACCTGAATTACATTTGGAAAATTCCTGTGGGAACACGTATGCTGCACTTAGATGCTTCTGCATTTTATACCTATTTCAGCAATAAGATTGTAGGCGATTTTGATTCTGACCCCAATAAAATTATTTATGATAACCTTCACGGATACGGTATTTCCAGAGGTGCTTCGTTAAATGTAGATTTTACTTTTCAGTTTCCTTTGAGTGTTAACCTGGGAGTAACCTATCTTGATGTATATCAGAAATACGATAATGAGAATCAAAAAACGCAACAGCTGCATGCGCCAAAGTGGAGCGGTACCTATAATTTAACCTATAAATTTCCTAATAACCTGACTGTTGACTTTACCGGGCAGTTTTACGGACCCATGAGGCTTCCCGTTTTGCCCAATGATTATCGTCCGGAATATTCGCCATTTTATTCACTGGCCAATATCCAGGTTTCAAAGAGTTTCAAATCCGGATTTGAAGTGTATTGCGGTGTGAAAAATTTATTCAACTTTACACCTGAAAATCCTCTGATGAGACCCTTTGACCCGTTTGATAAATACGTTGATGATCCGATCAGCAATCCCAACCACTATACTTTCGATACAGCATATGGTTACGCTCCAATGCAGCGTATCAGAGGATTCCTGGGAGTAAAGTATACACTGAGATGAGAACTTTTGCTTTATTTTTAATGTTAGTGCCTTGTTTTTACCTGTCTCAGATAAAGACAGGCACTTTTTCGGAAATGGAGACTTTGCAGAAAGAAAATTCAAAACCTGTGATTATTCACCTGTACACAGATTGGTGTGCCATCTGCAAAATTGAATTTTTCCGATTGAATAAAGATAAAAACCTGGTCGGAATGATTAATGATCATTTTTATTTTGTCCATTTTGAACCGGAGAAAACGAAGGAGAAAATACATTTCCAGGGGGAGGATTTTTATTATTTATCCAACGGAAATTCCGGGATTCATGAGCTGGCATTGGCTTTATCAAGGAATAAAAATCAACCGGTATATCCGTTATGGATATTTCTGGATAAAAACCGGAACTTAGTTTATTATCAGGAAGGTCAGATGACTCCCGAACAAATGAGGCAAAAACTGTTGGAATTTTTTGCTTTGTAAATATCACCTGCAAAAATACAATGTTTCTTTGATATTCTTTAATTCCACGGCCTTAGCCAAAACTTAAAATTCCATTTATGAATAGACTTTTTTACTGCAGATCTTTGGTAATATCAGATTTTCATATTATCCTGTAACGATGTATTTTGATAATTTGTTCATGTTTAATGTTTCATGACGAGTTTGTGTCCATAAGTCTGATTATTTTTTAGAAGGGCATGGGCCTTTAGAACGGTATCCAGAGAAAGGGTGCCTATTACTTTATGCTGAGGTGGGAGAATGGTTCCTGTTTCGATGAGACTTTTCAGTTCATGTAAACCGTTTTGATAATAATCATATTTTTTAATCATGGTGTAGGTATAATTGGAGATGTTCATGATGAGGGAGCCTTTATTGAAAAGTATTTCATGAGCGTCTGCAGTAAGCAGGGCGGTTACATCTACATAAGTGCCATTGATTTTTAAAGCTTTTGCAACTACTTCTGCCATATAGTTCCCCACCAGATCAACTCCAATATCAAAAAGGCGGTTGTTATTGGCCTTTATAAGAGTTTCAACAAGATTTTCCTGTTTATAATTGATGATTTGGTGATCCTTTACTCCCACATTGAGAAGCATTTGCCTGTTTTCTTCACTTCCTACAGTGACAATGAAATGCTGGATATGATGAGCCAGTAAAATTTTGACAAAAAAGGATCCAACACCTCCGGCTGCACCCGTTATCAGAATGGTTTGTTCCGGTTGCCATTGCAAACGGTGAAAAATCTGTAAAGAAGTAAGCCCTGCAGAAGGAATTGCAGCGGACTGCTCAAAGGAAGTGTTTTTCGGTTTGAGGGAAACAATGGCTTCCGGAACAGAGATGTATTCTGCATAGGTACCATTGCTTCCCATTGAGCCGCTGCCGCAGAATACTTCATCACCGACATTAAATTGAGTAACATCAGTTCCTTTTTCTACAACTATCCCGGATAATTCCCGCCCTAATATGGGAGAACTGATTAATTTTCTTTCCAGCTCATTTTCCAGCATCTGATAATCGATAGGGTTGAAACCACTTGCTTTGATCTGGATTAGTACTTCATTATTGTTGACTTGAGGCTTTTCAGTAAAACCATCTTCAAGCTGAAAATTTTTATTTAAAATTACGGCTTTCATATTGCTATTTTGATGTACAAATGTAAAGTGGAAATAGTTTATATTTGTTACTAGTTAACAATTGGTAACTGGTTACCTTGATGAAACTATTATGGCAAAAATTATTGAAAACGGAACTGAAAGAGAAGCAACCTGCACTGAGGAATTATTCGCAATGCGTGATAGTCTTGATGTGTTGGGCGGAAAATGGAAGTTAATGATTCTGCGGTATTTGACGAACAGAACAGATCAGCAGATTCATTTTAAAAAACTGGAACGTGGAATTGAGGGGATTTCCGCCAAAATGCTGAGTAAAGAACTGAAAGAGCTGGAAATGAATCTTTTGATTACAAGAACAATTCAGGATACAAAACCGATTACAGTTACTTATGCGGTTACTGAATACGGAAAATCGGTGCTTCCGGTAACCGAAACGCTGGTGAACTGGGGATTACTTCATAGAGAGAAGATCAAAGCTTCAATGGGTTAATATAAAATCCTGCACCTTAAAAACGTATCAAAAAAAGTTCGCATCTAAGCGTTTCAGCAAAATTTCGACAAACTATTTCAGTACAACAGCAAGAATAGCCAATATTGCAGGTAATGCCTGAACAAAAAATATTTTCTTGGTAGAGGAAATTGCCCCATAAGTACCAGCCACCGCTACACAGCCTAAGAAGAATAAAGCCACATTGTCCTGCCATTGCGGATCTTTGATCAGAAAAGACCAGATTAGCCCGGCAGCCAGAAAACCATTGTATAATCCCTGATTGGCAGCCAAACCTTTTGTCGGCTTGAACATTTCTGCTGGCAGCGCAGCCTTGAAAACTTCTTTTCCTTTGGTTTCCCATGCAAACATTTCCATCCAGAGAATATACAGGTGTTCCAGTGCAACTACAGCGATCAGAATTTTGGCAATAACTTCCATGATTTACTATTTATGATTGTAAAACTAAAAAAATAAAGTTAAGTTTGAGTATTCAATTCTCAAAATGGATAACTTTAAGGCACATTTAAATAAATTTATTACCGTAACTGATGAAGAATACGTTTCAATTTTTTCATTTTTTGAAGTATCAAAAGTGGAAAAGAAGCAAAATCTGATGCTGGAAGGCGAGATTTGCAGAAATATGTATTTTGTGGTGGAAGGATGTCTTAGAAAATACTTTATTAATGAACGAGGAGTAGAACACACGACCCAGTTTGCGATTGAAAACTGGTGGATTACTGACACGTTCGCCTATGAGAGACAGTTAAAGACGGATTTCAACATTCAGTCTGTAGAAAAATCCACTATCCTTGTCATAGATTTTAAAAGCCAGGAATTATTACTTAAGCAACATCCTGTTATGGAAAAATATTTCAGGATTATTTACCAGAGGGCCTATGCGGCATCTGAAAGGAAACTTCGTTATCTGTCTGAATATTCACGGGAAGAACTGTATGTTCATTTCAGTACGCTTTATCCATGGTTTATTCAGCGGATTCCTCAATATCTTATCGCGTCATTTCTTGGTTTTACTCCGGAATATTTAAGTGAAATCAAGGCAAAATTACGTTCTTAAACCAGTTTAAGTTTTTTACGGACCGGATATCGCAAATTTGTCATGTAATTAAAAGCTAATGCAATGACAGATAAACAAAATCAATTTCCACAGCTGTTTCTAAGATTGGCTCTTTCAGTAACCATACTTTCTGCAGTGGCAGACCGGTTTGGATGGTGGAGCAAAGAAAATTCATCATGGGGGAATATGGCCAGCTTTAAAGAATATACCAGGCAACTGACTTTTTTTTTTCCGGAAAACTTAAGCACTTTTTCAGCATATGCCGCTACTTTTTTGGAAATACTTTTTCCATTGATGCTGATCATAGGATATAAAACTAAGGTAGCAGCGTACGGAACCGGTTTTTTATTATTGATTTTTGCTGTTTCAATGACGCTTGCATCGGGTTTGAAAGCTCCGCTCAATTATTCGGTTTGGGTAGGAAGTGCTTCAGCTTTTTTATTGGCTGTACAACGCCATTATTCTTTTAGTATTGATCAAATAAACCAAAAATAATATCATTATGAGCGCAAGATTAAATATTGCAACAGTAGATTCAGCTGCTTACAAAGCAATGCTGGGATTAGAAGGATATCTTCAGACTATTTCTTTAAATCACATTCAGAAAGAATTAATCAAAATCAGGGCTTCACAGATTAATAAATGTGCATTCTGTCTTGATATGCATACGAAAGATGCCTTAAAATACGGGGAAAATCCTCAAAGAATCTTTATTTTAGATGGTTGGAGAGAAGCGAAAGAATTTTTTACAGAAGATGAGCAGGTACTTTTGGCCATGACAGAAGAAATTACGTTAATCAGCCATGAAGGCCTTACCGAGGAAACATTTCAAAAAGCAAAAGCCATTTTTGACGATAATCAGATCGCGCAGATCATTATGGCTATTGTGACCATTAATGCATGGAACAGGATTGCGATAAGTACCCATACTCCTATCGAAAAATAATGACGAAGGAGGAGAAAATAATATAATGGCTTAAATATGCTATAAAAAGGCTCTTCAACATTGAAAAGCCTTTTTATAGTATTACAGAGCTCAATTAAAACCTCCGTTGGTATTAATTCTAAAAATAAATCTTAATGGGTAATTATTAAGTTTGTTTTTATGAAGGTTGTTTTGGCATTTTTGCTCTTCATTTACGGATTCTTTCTTTTGAATGGTCCTTGAGGAGCTATAATTTCAAGATTGGTTCCATCAGGATCCTGGAAGTAAGCTACAGCAGTTCCATATCCGGATTTTAATCCGTCTGCTTCTTCGAATACGATTGGTTCTCCATCAGGTTCTACACCGATTTCATTTAACCTCTGCATCGCTTCGTCGATATTGTCTACTTCAAAACAAAGGTGCATGGCACTGATCTGGTTATTGGAGTAAGCAGCCTGTTCAGATTCTGGGATGACGTATTCCAGGATATCTAGATTGAGATTATCCAGACGGAGATTGGCAAATTTTATTTTAGTGTCAGTCAGGCCTTGGGTTTTGGCCATTCTTTCTCCACCGATGACATCAATATTGGAAACTTTAGTTCCTGTTAATGCTTCGTAAAAGGCAATAGATTTCTCTAAATTCTTTACAGTAATTCCAACGTGATTAGCACGTGTGAATCCTTTTGTTGTATTTTCCATTGTTTAAATTTTGTAATTACTTTAAATTAACAGACTATAGATTGGCAATACACATAAATGGTTTCTGCATCAACTTTCTTCATAGTCTTGTAATCATTAAAAACAAAAGCTGAAAGTTATCAATCACCTGATAGTACTTCCATCCATCCTCCAGCTTCTATATTAAATCTCGCTTAAAGCAGCATTGATGAAATTCAATTCTTCCTGAGAAAGGTTGATGTCCATTGCTTTTGCATTTTCGATAGCTTGCTGGGCATTTCTTGCCCCTGCCAATACTACTGTAATTGCCGGTTGCAGGGTAGTCCATTTTAATACCAGCTGAGAAAGACTGGCTCCTTTTTCCTGTGCGATAGGTTCAATTTTTTCCAAGAACGTTTTTACTTTATTCAAATCAAATTGAGAAAAATATCCGTTTCTGTGGTCGTTATCCTTTAATTGGGTTTCTCTGAAATATTTACCGGTTAAAAGACCTCTTTCCATAGGGCTGTACACGATGATTCCTGAATTGTTCTCCAAAGAATAAGGAACAAGATCATTTTCGATCGCACGGTTCAGCATGCTGTAAGAAACCTGGTTGCTGGCAAGCTTTAAAGTCCTGTTAGCTTCTTCCATTTGAGACACGCTGTAATTGCTTACTCCTGCTGCACGTATTTTTCCCTGCTGGACCAGTAATTCCATGGCTTCCATTGTTTCGCAGATAGGAGTTGTGCTGTCTGGCCAGTGAAGTTGTAAAAGGTCAATATAATCTGTTCCCAATCTTTGTAAACTTTCCTCAACTTCTTTAATGATGTTTTCTTTGGATGCGAATTTATATACAGGAATTGTTTTTCCCTCATCTTCCGCATCAAAGAAAAATTCTCCTTTTCCGTTGTTGCTTCCATCCCATACCAAACCAAACTTTGTTAACAGCTGGATTTTTGAACGGTCCTTTCCTTTGATAGCTTCACCAATCATTTCCTCGCTCAGCCCGAAACCATAGAATGGTGCGGTATCGATAGAAGTTACTCCATGGTCCAATGATGCGTGAATAGAGTTGATAGAATCCTGCTTTTCATTACCACCCCACATGTTTCCGCCGATAGCAAAAGCACCATGTGTGATTGTCGATAATTCCAAATCTGTATTTCCTAATTTTCTATATTCCATTTTGTTTGTATTGTTATTTATTAAAAAACCCGTCAAATCTTCGATTTGCCACCCCTCCAGAGGAGGTAATTGTTGCATCAATTGACTTTGGGGGCGGTTATTTGTTATTTAATTCCTTTAAAATTGCTTCTCCAACACTCTTTGCTGACTGGGGATTCTGTCCTGTAATCACTCTTTGATCTGCTACCACATGATTTTGCCAAAGCCCTGATTTTTCAAATTCTGCTCCTCTTTCTTTCAGCTTGTCCTCTAATAAAAAAGGAACAACATCTGTTAATTTTACTTCAGCCTCCTCTTCGTTGGTGAAAGCATTGATCTTTTTCCCGTCAACCAGGTATTTCCCATTCTTCAGTTTGATATTCACGAGTCCTGCCGGGCCATGGCATACACCTGCTACTATTCCTCCGTTTTCATAAATTTTTGAGGCGATGTCAGCCAGTTCTTTATTGTCTGCAAAATCCCACATAGCTCCATGACCTCCTGCGTAAAAGATTGCAGAATATTCTTTTGGGTTCACCTGGGATGGCGTCATCGAATGATCAATTCTGTTTTTGTATTCTTTATTTTCCCAGAACTCCTTATTTACAGGATCTTTCAGGTCAAACCCATCTACAGGAGGAGTACCGCCCTTTGGGCTTACAAAGTCAATTTCATAACCTGCTTTGTGAAGGACTTCCCAGGGATGAGAAACTTCTCCGAGGTAATATCCTGTATCTTCGCCTGTACTTCCTTTTTTGTCATGACTGGTTACGACGAATAAAATTTTCTTTTTCATATTCTTTGAATTTTGGGTTTGTGCCTGTACGGATCCTATTGTAAATATGGCAAGCATGAAAAGCGCTAATTTTTTCATTATGAAATAATATGGGTAGTATAAATATGTGGTTTTTCCTGAAGTTTTTCATCTACCAGAGCTCCAAAAGCCTGGATGTAAGGCTGTTGATTATGATACTCCAATCCTTCTTTGCTTTTCCAGATTTCATAGAAAACGAACTGGTTTTTGTCTTCAGTTCCCTGATGAAGGCTGTAAAGTTCACAGGCTTCTTCTTTTCTCGTCTCTTTTACCATATTCTGAAGAACTTCCAATACTTCTGCCTGGTGTTCTTCTTTGGCTTTTATAATGGCTGTAAGGTATATTTTCATTATTAAATAAAATTTTTAATTTTTGTCAAGAAGTTTCTATACGATGCTACCACCTATATATCCGGTGATACCTGTGACCAGTATTTTTTTCATGATGCCAATTCCTGTTTTAATTCTTTTTCAAATACGGATCTCACATGTTCTCTATACAGTTTCATATCACGTTCTATATTGGCATTCTTTTCTACATCATGGAAGTGAAAGCTTTCCATTTTTTCTAAAGAAACAAAAGCGTTCATTCTATGGAAACCAAATAAAGGTCCGTCATCTACACTTCTTTCACTGAAGAATTCACCGGGAAATGTAAAGGCTGTTGCAGGGGCATTCCAGCTTGTGGTAAGCATATATTTTCTTCCACCGAGCATTCCTCCTGTACCGTAATTGATCTCAGGATTGGCAGCATTTCTACCGTCACTCATGTAAATTCCTTTGGCGTGGCCAGCCGTGAAAACTTCATCGATGTATTTTTTCAATCCGTTCGGAAGCTGGAACCACCAGATAGGAGTGTGGTAAATAATATAATCTGCCCAGACAAACTTCTGCACTTCTTCATATTTGTCGTAACTTTCACTTACATTGGTAACCTTTACTTCCAGGTTATCGAATTCTTTAAGAACTGCTAATGTATTTTCTGCAATAGTCTGATTATATTTTCCTCCGGAATGTCCGAAATTTTGTCCGCCGTTGATGATTAATACTTTTTTCATTTTTTTATGATTGTTAAATTTTACTTCGCAAAGTTACGATGACTTATGGTATAATAGAAATAATATAAATTATAATAAAGTATTATAATATTTATAGTTTGTTTGTTGCGATTCAAAAAGTTGCTTGTTGCGGGTCCTATATTTCTTGATTTTCGGTCTGATTTTCTGAGGTATAATCCCCTGAACTATGATGAAGAAATTGTTATTCCTGAATTCATATAATTACCTTATTCGGATTATTATGTAGCTGAAATAATATTAATATTATAATTATTTTGTAATTTTGCATTATAATAGTAATAATTAAGCCATGGTTAATTTAGAATGGTACCGTACTTTTAAAGCAATATATAAAACCGGGACATTGACAGGGGCTGCGGATGCTTTATTTATATCACAGCCGGGAGTAAGCCTGCATCTGAGCTCATTGGAAGCTTATGTAGGGTATAAACTGTTTGACAGAACGGGCAGAAAAATGATCCCGACAGAGCGTGGAAAAGTATTATTCAATGCGGTTGCCGAGCCTATTGCCAAACTTGAAGATGTAGAGAAGAATTTTCAGAAGTCTACCGAGAAACATACTCCTACCATCAGTGTTGGAATGTGTTTTGAGACTTTTCAGACTACATTGGAACAATATGTTTCTACATTGCCTTTTAACCTGATTATCAGTTTCGGAGAATATCCTGAAATGCTGGATCAGCTGGATAAAGGTATATTAGATCTTATTATCACGCCTAAAAAGGGGTCTTCCCCCAATATAGAACATGAAGCTTTCTCTTCGGAGCAAATCATTCTGGTAGGAGGTAATGATGTTGATACTGCGGCTTTCAATAAAATATTGAAAACAAAAGACGCAGAACAGATTGAGAATTGGCTGAAGAATGAAAAATGGTATGGAACTACCGGTGATATGGAGCATCTTTTTCAGTTCTGGACCTTGAATTTTGGACATAAACCGAATTTCCGTCCGAATTATATTGTTCCTAATCTAAATTCTATTATCCGCTGTCTGAAAGGAGGGGCCGGCCTGGCCGTTGTTCCTGATTTTCTATGCAAAAATGAAATCGAAAGCGGTGAAGTAAAACTGATCTGGGAAGGAAAAAGAAAGCTGGAAAATACACTTTATTTCGGGTGCCGGAAAAAGACCAATTACCAAACAGAAATAGACCATATCAAAGATCTATTCCGAAAGGTGATGGGTAAGTAAAATCATGTCTTGCATCTGCAAACCGTTTTCATAAATGGGATCAGGATAATTTTCAATAAAAAAATTTTTACGGATACCTGTTTTCATGAAGCCATTTTTCTCATAAAACCTGATCTGTTGGAAACCTGTATCCGATGTTCCGACAGTCAGGAGTTTATAGTGATTTTCCTTAGCAATTTCTTTTGCTTTATTTATTAATATGCTACCAATACCTTTGCTCCTGTAGCTTTCAATAACAGCAATATTTTTAATTTCCAATTCTGCATCAGAATGTTTGTACAGGGCCATTACAGCAATATCCTGCTGGCTGTCATTGAAAAGATAGATATCGGATTTGAAGATATACCGGTTTATGGCTTCTGTAGTCTCGTCTGCCAATAAAAGTAAACCGTATGGAATCTTTGAATGGGCATCAATTTTTTTTAAGGTGAAATTCTTCATTACAAGCTCATATGAATTAATGGATAATCTTTACCGGAGCCATCTTTTTCCGATCTTCCTGTTTTTTTGAAACCCATTTTTTCATAAAAGCCGATCGCCTGTGGATTTTGTTCGTTAACATCCACTTTGGTAAGCCCTGTTTTCTCTTTCATAAATTGATAAAGTGCTTTTCCATATCCCTTTCCACGGGTATCATTATGAATGAAAAGCATTTCCAGATTATCGTCAGAAACAGAAGCAAACCCTTTAGCCTCATCATTTTCAGTAATTAAATAAACTTCCAGATGGGGAAGATAGTCTTTGGGAATTACTTCTTTGAAATAATTAAAATCCTCTTCAGCAAGAAAATCATGGGTAGCTTTTACTGCCGATTCCCATATTTCCATAATTCTTGGGTAGTCCTCAGCCTTTGCAAGCCTGATATGTTGTGACATGATTTGAAATTTATACAAAAATAGGAAAAATAGGGAATGAACTAGAAGTTACAGCCGTCACAAATATTTTTATTATTTCCTGTTTTTTGGGGAAAACCACAGGGCGCAAGGATGATCATAACGATGAATATTTAGGCAAGAAATTAAAATTTTCAGCAAATATATTTGAGCCATTCGTACTTACATCCAATAACGGTTGTACAAAAACAGTAAAATTGGTAAGCCGGCATTTCAATTTTTTGTCGCAAATTTGTTTAATCACTTTATATTAATAACTAAAATCAAGACTTATGCAAAAGAAAACCTATGCAGGACAGCCTGTGGTCACTTTAAATAATGGAATTGATATTCCGGCGTTAGGATTCGGAGTATGGCAGATGGAAGACCTGCAAGAATGTGAAAAAGCTGTAGTTAAGGCCATACAGACGGGATACAGAATGATTGATACTGCTGCTATTTATCAGAATGAGACCGCGGTAGGAGCAGCTGTAAAAAACAGTGGGGTAGACAGGGATGAGCTGTTTATCACTTCAAAAGTATGGGTTCAGGATCACGGATACGAAAAAACAAAAAGTGCCTTTCAAAGAACCTTGAACAGATTGCAGATGGATTATCTTGATATGTATCTTATTCACTGGCCTTACGGGGATTTTACGGGAACATGGAAAGCTATGGAAGAATTGTATCAGGAAGGACAGATCAAAGCAATCGGGGTTTGTAATTTTACGATGGAGAAGCTGGAAGAATTAAAACTCCATTCAACAGTTGTACCGGTAATCAATCAGATTGAATTACATCCGGTATTCCAACAGAAAGAGCTACAGGTATATAACAGGAAAAATAACATCATCACCCAGCCATGGAGCCCGTTAGGGAACGGCAATGCCAACCTTTTAAATAATACGGAATTGAAAGGGATAGCAGAAAAGCACGGTAAAACTGTTGCGCAGGTGATTTTAAGATGGCATTTACAGGAAGGATTTGTAGTTATCCCCAAATCAGTAACACCGTCAAGAATTGAAGAAAACTTTAATGTATTTGATTTCAGATTGAAAGAAGATGAAATGAATGTTGTCCGTTCTTTAGATACAGGAAAAAGATTATTCTTTGATCCAAAAGATCCGGAATGGGAACAGAAAATGCTAAACTCTGTAGCAGATATTTAAAGCCGATTAAATAACGTCAGTTTGGAATAAGGGTTCTAATTTAATTAGATTTGAAGATGGGAGCTGGAAGATGGAAGTTACGAGGGGGCATAAAGAATAACCACTCGTCTGCTTTTATCTTCTTTACAATAAAATTAATGATGTTGTTGATTGCCGGTAATGATAACTGAAAATAGTTTCCATCCTTTATACTTGTATACTTGCTTCTTAGCCCGGATTCAGTTAAATAATCTCCCGCAGACTTTACAGATAACGATCCGGATTTTGAATCGGTGAAATTTGTGAGATCTGTGGAAATTACTTTTTGTAATGAGGAATATCATACGGGGTTGAAAGTGAAGTGTTTCTTATTTTTTGTACCTTTTAATTAAAATATATTTTTATGTTCTGGCCGGATACAATCAGTAAAAAACTAGGGATAGAATATCCTGTCATTCAGGCTCCCATGTTTGGAGTGAGTACCGTACAGATGGTTGCTGCAGCAACTCGCGCAGGCTGTCTGGGTTCTTTGGCATTGGCAGATCTTTCAGCTGAAGAATCTATTAAGCTGATCAGAGAGACAAGAAAACTAACCGATAAGCCTTTTGCAGCTAATATCTTTGTACATCACATTCCTGAAATAACAGAGCCTTTAAGATTAAAATTTATTAAAACCAGACAATTTTTAAAACAGCTGGCAAAAGACAATGACATTGAAGTAAACTTTCCTGATCTGGAAGACCTTAATGTGAGATCCTATCATGAACTCGTAGATGTGGTCATTAAAGAAAACTGTAAAATTTTAAGCTTTACTTTTGGGAATCTGGATGATCAGAGTATTCAGAAGCTGAAAGAAAACGGGGTAACATTAATTGGTACATGTACTTCTGTAAATGAAGCGCTACTATTAGAAAAATCAGGAATTGATATCATCTGTGTCCAGGGGATAGAAGCCGGCGGTCACAGAGGAACTTTTGATCCGGACCATGTTCTGCAGATTGGAGGATTATCTTTATTATCGCAGGTTTACGATCACGTAAAGGTTCCGCTGATCTATGCTGGTGGAATTTATAACGGGAAAACCCTTCAGGCGGTAAAGGATCTGGGGGCACAGGGATTTCAGGTGGGAAATCTTCTCTTGGCTTCCTGCGAAAGTGCCTTGCAGCCTTTTGAAAAGGAAAGGCTTAAAAAAGCAAAAGAGGACGAAATTATGTTGACGAAAAGCTTCTCAGGCAGATATGCGAGAGGAGTTAAAAACAAATATATTGAAGCAGTTGAAGATTCGGAATATATCTTACCTTACCCTTATCAGAATAAACTGACCAATGCATTGCGTAAAGCTGCCAAATCTAAACAAAATGCAGATTTTGTAGGAATCTGGATAGGACAGTCTTTGCATGATTACAGTGAACTTTCTGCTGAGGAAATTCTGAAAAATCTCATATTTCAGGTAGAGGGAGAATGAAATGAAATTGTAGGATCTTTGGGACTTCAGCAGCTTATTTTTTATGCACCTGATCCTACAATATCCGATAAAATAAAAATTCCTTTCGTAAGTTGAAAGGAATTTTGTTTTATATCAAATTTATAAATTCAATTATTTTGTCAGATCCAGGCCGCCAAAGTTTCCTGAGCTCATCATCAGATAAACGCCATTGGTTTTATCTAGTGTATTCCAATAGGCATGCAGGTCTTCTGCATTGGTGAAAACTTTCAGGTTTTCATTCTTGAATTTTTCTTTAATAAAATCCGGAGATATAGGTTCCATTCTTTTGATTTTTAGGGCATCTTCAGAGTAGAAAACAATTGCTTCATCCAAACCATCCATGGCATGGTCATACTGCTCAAGAAAAGCAGGATTCAGGCTGGAATAGGTGTGGAGCTCAAGGAATCCGTACTTTTTCTCATTCTTAAACTGTTCGTTGAATGCCTTTACAGCTGCTTTTACCTTACTTGGCGCATGGGCAAAGTCTTTATAAAGAGTTCCTTTATCTTCTCTGTCTACTTTTTCAAGACGCTTTGAAGCTCCCTTAAAGCTCATAATGGCTTCGTAAAAATCCTCATCCATGATTCCTAATTGCTGACAGATATGTCTTGCTCCTTCAAGGTTCAACAGATTGTGGGCTCCAAAAACAGAAAGAGGAACATCTCCCATCTCGGTTTTTAAATATACTTTTCCATTGCTTATCTCATATTCCGGAGTTTTGTAAGGGATTTTTCTGAAATAATTTTCAGCATTTTCCACTACTTTTACCACTTCCGGATCTTCTTCGTTATACACCAGAACTCCGCCGGCGGTAATGCTCGCTACAAACTTTCTGAATTGTTCTATATATTCATCAAATGTTTTAAAAACATTGATATGATCCCATGCAATACCGCTCATTAAAGCAATATTGGGCTGGTATAAGAGAAACTTGGAACGCAGATCGATAGGGGAAGAAAGATATTCGTCACCTTCCAATACCATGAAATCATTGTCCTGGGTCAGTTTTACCATACAGTCAAAACCTTCCAGCTGTGCACCCACCATAAAGTCTACATCCTTTTGGTGAAAGTTCAAGACATGAAGGATCATTGAGGTAATGGTCGTTTTACCATGCGAGCCTGCAATTACAACCCGGGTTTTATTTTTGGATTGCTCGTAAAGGAATTCAGGATAAGAGTAAATTTTCAACCCAAGTTCTTTTGCTCTTGCTAATTCAGGATTATCCTGGTGTGCATGCATTCCGAGGATTACCGCATCAATATCCGGAGTGATTTTTTCAGGAAACCAACCCATTTCCTGAGGCAATATTCCTTTTTTCTCCAATCTGGATTTTGAGGGTTCAAAGATCGCATCATCTGAACCTGTAACCTGATATCCTTTATCTTTTAAAGCAATGGCAAGATTGTGCATGGCGCTTCCGCCAATAGCGATGAAGTGGGTTTTCAATGTATTTACTGTTTTTTTACATTAGTATTAATAATCTCCTGGAATGCTCCAAGAATATTATCCCAATTGGTCTGGTAATTGGGAATAATCATGCTGGCATCTGTTTTACTTCCTTCATTAGGACCTTTCTTAACGTTAATAGAAGTAGAAATATTATCGTAAAGTTTTTTATGGTCCTCCTGTATTCTTCTGAAATTATTCTGAGAAAGGACCTGGTCCAGTTTCTTTAAATCTTCATTGGAAATTTTAAAATCCTGTTTGTACTTTTTCCCCTGGCCTTCAAAAGAATAATGTACGTTGTTACCTTTTATAAGAAGATTTTCATATACCGGGGCATAACCACCACTTTTCGAATAGCTGATATCAAAATCCGAATATACTTTTTGGCTATTGCATGAAACTAATACTATGATGGCGAATAAAATTCCTATTATTCTGTTCATAATTTAACTTTAATTATTAGGGTCTTTTTGTTCTAATTTTTTAGCTTTAAGTTCTTCATCATAGGTGTGTAAAACATTGAAATCCTCAGTCTGCTCAATAGCGGTCATAATTTTTAGCAGGATTTCCGGTGCCTTTTCATTATCGTAATCAATATCTAAAGGTGCTTTGAATTCCATGGTAGGCTTTACTCCGGTTACTTTTACACGGAGTCCTTTTTTATCAAAGGCCCTTCTGAATCCGTTTATTTTGATCGGAATTACGATCGGGCGTTGGTTTTTTACTAATTTGGCTGTTCCCCGTCTTCCCTGTGCAAAAGCTGATGTGGTTCCCTGAGGAAAAGTGGCTACCCAGCCATTGTCCAGAGCCTTCATAATATTGTCAACTTCACTCATATCTACCAGTCTGTTGACATTTTTACCTTCTGACCGCCAGGTCCGTTTTACCGTTACCGCTCCTGCAATTTTAAAAATTTTAGGGAGGATTCCCTTATTCATGGTTTCTTCGGCCGCTACATAATAGAAATCGATCTTGGGATTCAGTAAGTAGATCGGATTCTTGATGGTGTTTAAGTATCCGTTATTTACTGCACAGAAAGCATGATACATGGCTGCTACATCTGCAAAGTAGGTTTGATGATTGGATACAAAAAGCACATTGGAATCCGGTAGATCCACAAGATGTTCTGTGCCGGTTATTTTTAGTTTATTAAAGCCATTGAACCTTCTGTAGGATACCAATCCTAAAATAAAAATAACCAACCTTTTTAAAAAATAAGGTGTTCCGAATGCATCGGTGAAAATATTTTTCTTCGCCATCTCTCAATTAAACACGGTAGTGCAAAGTTACATATTTTTCAGCAACTGGCTGAATTCACTTAATATCATTGCTGTGGCTCCCCATATGATATACCCGTTGAAATTAATGACCGGTACTTCTTTACCTCCCGCACTCGGCAGAGCCATGATTTCAGGAGTATCCGACAGGTTCAGGAAGGACGTGACAGGGAATTCAATCACTTCTACCGCTTCAGTTTGCTGAAGGATAAAAAAAGGGTTTTTCGCGGTATATGAAATGTAAGGATATACATAAAAATTGCTTGGCGGGATATATATCGGGGACATCTCCCGGATAATCCTTACATAATGTTTGTCTATCCCAATTTCTTCGGATGTTTCACGGATCGCTGTTTCTGCAAAATCCCGGTCCATTTCCTCACGTTTTCCGCCAGGCAGGGAAATCTGGCCGCTGTGTCTGTCGTGCTCATTAATGGTTCTCTGGATCAAAGGAAAATACCATTCGTTGTCTTTTAAATACAATACGATGTTGACTGCTGCAAATTTTGGATTTTTTGCCAATACCTCTTCATAGGTAAAAACGGGACGATAGGGAGGCGAGAATATTCCGTGGGCATGCTCGCCGGGAAGCTCTATGCTTTTTATTTTTCTCAATAAATCTTTTCCAAAATTTTCCATAGCTCAAATTTAACAATATATCTTGAAGAAACAGGAGTCTTAACATTAATTAACCAATATGGAAAGGGAATCGGAGCATAAATCAGATTTGAATTTAACTGTAGTTTTTAGCGTTTTTCTCGCCGGAGTATACTACTTATGCTTGTTCCCATTTTAATCGTGGGCATATGTTTAATGGAAAAGTTGACAGAGTTGGCAATAAAGCAAAATTGATTGGCTTTGTGATGAAGCTGTTTTGCCTGCTCCATCATAGATTCCTCTGTCACTGTTACCACCGGATGCAGGGTGACCTCAGTGAAATGTCCGCTTCCATCTGCCGTTTCTGCCATTATTCCTGTGGCTTCATCCATATATTCTGTAACAATGACTCCGGCTTCAGAACAAAAATGGAGGTACCAGAGCATATGGCATGAAGATAGTGATGACAAAAACATTTCCTCAGGGTTGTATTTCGTCTTGTCCCCACGAAACGCAGGATCCGATGAGCCTTCAATTGTTGTTTTGTTTTCTACCGAAATGCTGTGGCTTCTTTCATAATCCCTGTATCCGCTGGTACCCTTGCCTTTATTGCCTGTCCACTGAATTGTAGTTTTGTAGTGATGGGTTTTCATAATTATAAAGATAAAAGATAAAAGATAAAAGATAAAAGATCTTGTTGTTAAACAACTATTGTCCTTGTGTATAATCTTAGGATATCAATATCAATAGGGGACGGGCTTTAGCCCGGCCAAATTAAAATAAGCAAAAACCCGGTTTGCTTTAACCAAAACCTATATATACAGTTACATTTTTTATTGAATAATAAGATCGTGTCATAAAAAAACCTTCAGTAAAAACTGAAGGTTTGAATTTTGTCTTAATTAGAGAATTCTATCAATTCTTCTTTTTTGGAATTGTAGATCCTGTATTCTAAATATTTAAAAGAATCCCTTGGTACAATGGTTACCCACTTTTTGTATTTCATAAACCATTTCATCTGGATGCTTTTAATGCCTTTGGTTAGATAGGCTTCAACGAACGGGTGTACGTGCAGATAAATTTTTCCTTTTTCTTTCTGCAGGATATTTCTTAGGGTTTCACCCATCCTTTCCACGATAACAATCGGAGCTACAATTTCTCCGTCTTTGTTCGGGTTTTCTTCTTTGGTTTCGATCTGTTTTTCCGGACGGTTTCTTTGTCTGGTGATCTGGATCAGTCCGAATTTACTTGGAGGAAGTATTTTATGGCGGGCTTTGTCGCGTTTCATTTCCTCTTTCAGGTGTTCGTAAAGATCCCTTCTGTGTTCAGAGTTTGGCATGTCGATGAAATCGATGACGATGATTCCTCCCATATCACGGAGGCGTAGCTGTCTTGCAATCTCTGTAGCTGCCATTTTGTTCACCTTTAGGGCGTGCTCTTTATTGACAGCGGCTCCGGTGGTAATGTTATTCCCGGAGTTGACGTCGATGACGTGTAATGCTTCTGTATGCTCAATGACAAGATAAGCTCCTTTTGAACTTGGAATGTTGACGTGTTTTCCGAAGCTCTGTTTAAGCTGTTTTTCAACATTGTAATATTCCAGGAGTGGAATATGAGAATCATAAAACTGGACAATATTTTTCTTTTCAGGGGCAATTACTTCAATATAATTTTTCATTTCATTAACCATCTGCTCGTCGTCACAGATGATATTTACGAAATCCTGATTAAAATTGTCTCTTAAAATAGCTGAAGCTTTGTCTTCTTCGCTTAAAACTTTAGACGGAACTTTGTTTCTCTGGATGTTTTTGAAAGTGCTTTCCCATTTCTGAATCAGCTGATTCATATCATTGTGAAGGTCGGCTACCTTTTTTCCCTCGGCTACCGTTCTGATAATAACTCCGAAACCTTCAGGCTTAATGCTGTCGATAAGAGTTCTCAGTCTTTCCTTTTCCTCAGTACTTCTGATTTTTTTGGAAATGGAAACCTTATTATCAAAAGGAATTAAAACCAAAAAACGTCCCGTTAATGAAACCTGGGTAGAAATTCTGGGTCCTTTGGTAGAGATAGGTTCTTTGGTAATTTGCAGCAGAACAAGATCGTCTTTTGCAATTACTTTGTCTACCGTTCCGTTTTTGTCTATTTCGGGTTGAATCTCGAAATTTTTTAAGCTTGAAGTGCTTTGTTTTTTAGAAATAGTATCTTTTAAAAACTTTCTGTACGTAAGATATTGAGGCCCCAAATCCTGGTAATGCAGAAATGCATCCTTGTCGTATCCGATATTCACGAAGGCGGCATTCAGATTGGGCGCCAGTTTTTTTACTTTTCCTATAAACAGATCTCCAACTATAAAATCGCTTTTGTCTTCTTGCTCATGAAGTTCACATAGTCTTCCGTCTTCCAGCAGTGCAATCTTTGTAAGATCATCTTCATGCGAAACTATTAGTTCTTTCTTCATTTTGTTATAAGATAAAATTGTTAAGATTATAGGAAACTGGTGTTATTCTTGATTAATTCATCTATTAAATATAAGGAATTAGAATGAAAACCTTTATATGTTTATTAAAATAATATTTGAAATTCTCCACTTTCCGCGGAATCTTATAGTTGCAAACAAAAATATAGTCGGCGAACTTTAAAAAATTAAAACCACCAACTATATCATTATATTGTAAATCTCGATGAGAAGAGATTATTTTTTCTTATGTCTGTTTGCTCTTCTTCTTTTCTTTCTTTTGTGAGTTGCAACCTTGTGTCTTTTTCTTTTCTTTCCGCTTGGCATAATTTTAATTTTTTAGTAACTAGTTAATATTCAGTTAATGTCTTATTTTACTGCAACTTTAGTTTTTACTTTCTCAACAAAAGATTTTGAAGGTTTGAAAGCAGGAATGTTATGAGCAGGAATCTCAATTGCAGTGTTTTTAGAAATATTTCTTCCTGTTTTAGCAGCTCTTGTTTTAATGATAAAAGATCCAAAACCTCTTAGATAAACGTTATCCCCATTATACATAGAAGTTCTGATCTCCTGCATAAAAGCTTCTACAACTTTCTGTGTTTCATTCTTTTCTGTTCCCAACTTATTTGAGATGGTGTTTACCAATTCTGCCTTTGTCATTTCCTTATTTTAATTTTAAATTTTAGGTGTGCAAATTTAGTTAAAAAAATTGAATACTAGCAAATTAGTGGCCAAATATTTTTGTTTAAATAGTTAAGATTGTCATATGTACGCTATATTAAAGCCGGCTGATATTATTTAACAATTTAATAATATAACCCCATAATTCAATAAAAATTCATGGGGTATAGCCCATAAAAAGCCCATTAAACAAGCTTACAGCAATGTTTTTGGCCATAAGTCTGTCTTTCAAAACTTTTCTATACAATAAAATATGAAATTAAAATTCAGAAGATTTTACATACTGGAATTATAGTATCCGTTTTCCACACAAAAACGGATCAGATGAAGTTTGGTTTTCAATCCTAATTTTTCCGTAAGCCTGTTGATATAGGTGTCAATAGTTCTTGTACTTAAATTGAGCTTTTCAGCGATCTCTTTATTGCTGAATCCTTCATAGCAGAATCTCATCAGCTGGATTTCAGCAGAAGAAAGCTCCTCCTGTCCCTTCTTTTGCCTGTCCATGTATTCCTGTACAGCAAGTGGCTGCTGTTCCCATTCCTTGGAATAAGAAGCATAATCAAACTCATCAGAAACAATGCTTCCTTTAATAATGTCTTTGATGATATTGCTCTTTTTCTGGCAGTAATATAGATTAGGTATCCTGGAAAGGATTTCAGCCATATCTTCCTGGTAGGTGCCTGAATAGGTAATTATGGGAGTTTCTGTGTTGTTTTTCCTGATGTATTTAATCGCTTCAATACCACTTAGTACCGGCATGAATAGTTCAATAATGAACACATCCTCCTGCCTTCTGTAGATCCTGTTCACCAGCTCATGGCCGTTATTACAGTCATTCAGAAGCATATAAAAAGGATTTTCCATGAGTGTTTTGATCATTATTTTCTTGAAATAAAAATCGCTGTCAGCTATGGAAAAACGCACAGTATTGGATAATATTTTACTCATTCTTAATATCGATTTGGCGAATGATATTCAAAATTCAGAGGCCTAATTTATGAAAAACTTATGAAAGCTGAAATTAATATTAATTTAATTAGGGTTTTTACGAAACCAGACTGGGGAAAATACGTATTGTGCATAAAATTTTTTTTTTATATTTTCACAGGCCAAACAAATCGCAAATATATGTCTTCGAACAGGGAAAAAAAATTAAACAAATCTGACGTCAGAATGGGCATTTGGAAGTTCATTCTATCTTTTGCCGTCTTGTCGGTAGTCTCTTTTATGTGCCTGTTTTTCTTCTTTAAAAGCTATGATATACAAAGAGAAGGGATCAGCAGAGAAGCAGAGGCTTATAAAGAATTGATGGGACGAAGCGATGTGCTGCGGAATCTTGTTGATGAAATTTACGACAAAATGATTCAGCTTAATATTAATAAGGTGGAAAACGATGTATTCCTCCGGACAAGTATTATGGATAACGTAAGAGATGCTAAAAATATTATGGGAAAAGACAGTACCCAGAATTTTAAGCACTATGCCGTACTGATGAAGCAGATAGAGCCGATGATGACTTTAAAGGCTCAGATCATTGAAGTGGAATACAAAAAGAAAACAGTGAAAAGAGACCTGGATGATTGTATGGGTAAAATAAACAGGGCAAACAGTGAACTCAGAAAAGACCCAACCAGAAATTTCACAGGAAGCAGAAGGAGAAGATAAAAAAGAAAAGATATGCAAGGACAAATCACACTATCTAAAAAGGAAAGGCATTATCAGTTTTTTTATTTAATACTGATGCTGTTGGCAGCCATGATATTTCTTGGAATTATTTTCCTGAAAGGATTTGAATCCCCGTTTTCAGATGAAGATGTAAGAGGTATTCAGAATCTTCAGCAGAAAGCCGAATTCGAGCAACATCAGAAGATTATTTTACCGATCATGGATAGTACCTATGTCAGGATAACCAAACTTAAAGGCGAAGGTCCACAACCTTTTGCAGAAAATAATATCCAGTTGGGCGTGAATGATCTTAACGATTATTTCAACGGAAATAATGTAACTGATATCCGGAAAGATGCCTATCCTCAGATCGCTAAATTTTACAAAATGTATTTTGATGATAAAAAAGTGATTTCTACAACTCTGGAAGACATTAAAATATTTGAGAAACAGGTTGAAGACTGCAGAATCGGGTTTAAAGATAAGCAGAATAAACTCTATGAACGTGAAAATGCTTTAAAAGCAAGAAGTCAGTAACCCATAATGAAAATGCAAGGAACTATATACAAAACACTTCACAATTATTAACTATGAATTATTTTCAAAAGAACAAAAAGAACATTATTATTGGTGTCATCGCAACTTTGCTCATTGCCGCTCTTGTTGCACTGTGGCTGCAGAAAAAAGTGATCCATTCTGCTACTGATATTGTTGGGGTGGTTTATCCGTCTTCATTGGCAGTAGGAGATACACTTTTATTTGAAGATAAAACCCAATTTGCAAAAACCAAGAGATGGAATTTTGGAGATGGTACCACTTCAGATAAAAGCAGTGGTATACACTTCTATAATAAATCCGGTTATTATCAGGTAACTCTCATTGTAGACAATAAGTATACAAAATCTTTCCCGGTAATGGTATCAGAAAGAAGTATCAAGGCTCAAAAAGATACAACTAAAGTGAAAACCACAATTGATGCTCCTATACAAGCAATGCAAAATGAAAATGTACCTTTCCGTGCCGTATCTGAAGCTACGAAGTTTGCCTGGAAATTCGGGGAAACCGGAAATACAGACTCTAAAGATAAATTTACCATTTATTCTTATAAAAAACCGGGTGACTATGTGGTGACTTTATATACTGAAGAAACCCAGGAGCCAATCTACCATCGCATTAAAATTCTGCCAGCTTACGATTCTTTAGCAGAAGAAGAAGTATCAGTAGAAGATTCCTATGCAAAAGTGGATAGCGACTTCAAATACCACTTACAGCAGATTGCCAATGGGAACAGTTTCAATACCCATTACAACTACCTGTTAAGAACCTATCTGTGTAACAATGAAAACACGGTAGTAAAAGTAAATGATAGTAAAGTAAACAATTTTTACATGTATTGCGCAGGTCTTCAGTTTGATAAAAATACTGTGATTCAGACCGTAAAGGTAAATTTAGATGATACACAAAACTGTGTAACTAAAGTAGATATCAATCAAAGTAAATAATATCATCCGGATTTCGGATGCACCAATCATAAAAAAGATAAAATAGGATGAAAAATAAATTTCCTCTAGCAGCATATTATATAGGATTATCAGTATTGTTGACGGGTTGCCAGGTAAAACTGCCATCTAAAAAAACACCCGAACCATCTGTATACGGTAAAATAGATAATTCTCCGGTGGTGAATGGTTTTCCTAAAAAGTCAACCCCATGGATCGTGATTTCAGACCGGTCCAGGAATACCGCTTACCTGGATAAAAATGATGAAAAGTCTTATAAGGAAGTGAAATTTTTGGAACCCCTGATGGTTTTAAAACATAGAGACGGAATGGTAAAAGTTGCAGAATACGTTCCTGATGCTTTAATGAAAAAGGTCTCTTCAAAGTCTGTTAAAACGTATGGCTGGATTCCTGAATCAGACCTTCTCCTATGGAACAATTCTTTAAAAAGCGAAAAAACGGGTTACCCTGTAAGAGTAGCAGTAGTACCAAGTAACAGTGAAGTCATCAAAAGTGCCGAAAGATACTATAAAAATGATTCCATCATGGTGTTTAATTCACCAAGTCTTATCGAAACGGCTAATGTAAAGATTCCTAACGGCCAGATAGTATATGTTTACAAGCAAGCCGAAAATAATAAGAGACTTTTGGTAGGTAAGAAACCATCTGTTGATATAGACAGTATCGGTAAAAGCCTTTACGGATGGGTAAGCTCCAATGTAATCTCTACATGGGGAGAACGTTCTGCCATTAAATTAAAAAATACAACAGGAATTAACGATACCGCATTAGGAATCCATGAAGGGGCTCCGGGAGGATCAGCATCTGACGCTGATAATAAAACGGCTATCCTTCTTACTGATGTCAACAAAAGAAAACCACTGGAAAATATTTACCCGGTAAATTTGACTTTAGAAGAAGCACCAGCTGCCGATACCAAGACTAAATATTTTACCAATATCTTAGACTACAGCAAAAACTTCGTATCCAATGTTTTAGGTGAGCCTATTTACTTTGACCGTTACAGGGAGATTACAGAAAGAGATAAGAATATCAATATTGTTTTTGTATTGGATGTAAGTGCAGCAAATGCTCCTTATGCTCCTATCGTAAAATCATTATTACAGGATTTGCAGCTTAGATTTGAAAAGCCATCCTATTTCAATACGGTAAAATATGGGGCAGTTTTGTATAAAAACAATCCTTGTGGGAACAATACTTCTGTTTCAACATTAAGCACTAACTACAGTAAAATTACCGAGTTTATAGATCAGAAAACCAATGAAATGAACTGTAGCAGCAATAGCGGTTATCAGCCGGTAGGAGAAGCTCTTACTGCAGCCGGAAACCTTCTTTCAAACGTTCCTGATGAAACCAATATTGTTGTAACGGTAGGTACATCTGCCAGCCAGAGCGGTAATATGTATAGTGTGATAAGCTCACTTACCCAGGCACAGGCAAGATTGATCATGTTCCAGACCAGTGCAAGATCTTCTGACAATTATAACGACTTTGTATTGATGGCTGAAAATGTGGTTACCAATACAGCAAAGAATATTGCGGAACTTAAAAAACAAAAGATCATCAACCAAAATGATGTCCTTACAAAAAATAATTTTAGCCTGGTAGAAGGAGATGAAGGATTCTTCTCATTGGATTATCCTAAACAGAGTATGTCACAGGGATTCGTTATTTTCCCTAAAAAAGGTGATATTACAACCCCGGGATTCCTGAAGAAATCAGTAGACAGCCTTATTGCACAGGTTACCTTAGATAACGAAACGGTAGATAAATCATTAAATGAATATTTCCATTCATCCGTAGGAGCAGGAAGAACAGATGTTGATTTGAAATACAAATACCTGTATCCGGGGCTTACCAACCCTGTTTCAGCAGGTATTGCTGCGCAGCTGATCAACTACGGAAATCCGTTCCTGGTAAAAGGATATATCCCGAAAAATCTGAAAGAATATACTCCGGCAATAGAAAAAGGAATCCTTATTTCTGAAGGTGAATACGATAACTTAAAAGCTTTCTATTCCGAAGTATATAGAAATACCCAGGCTGAAAGGGCAGATTTTAACCAGTCTAAAGCCATTAAAGAATATGTAAAACTGCTTAAGAAGTATAACCCAACTATAAAATTCCTGGACAAAGGAGCTCTTTATGAATTACCTATGTTTTATTCGATAGGAATCAGTACAGGGTTTGACCTTTCAGAAGAAGAATTAATGAATAAGTACAAACTTAAAGGCTGGAAGAAGTCTAAAGTTGTCCCTAGGGAAACGGTAAGGAATTATTTCCTTCATTATAAGGAACTTGCAGACAGGATGCTTGCTCACAGAAATAATCCGGCAGTGAAAATTCAGCAGAACGGCCAGACATTCTACTGGCTTAATGAATATTTTACCCCAACAAGGATTCCGACAGAAGCTCCGGAATATACCAAACATTAATCGTTAATTTTTATAATATCCAAAGGCAGAGGTACTATTACTTTTGCCTTTTTTATTGACAACCCGACATTGTATCTCTTAGCTGAATGATGCTCTTGCGGTTTTAAAGAATAAATATTCAGCAAGAACTTTGCGAACACTGTGTCTGAATTTTATCACGCTGCATAAAATTAACAAGTAAAACGAGCTGTCCATTCACAGAATCATTTACCCTGAACAAACCCTGAAGTCCAGCTTTTAAAAATTCCTATTTCTCTTTTGTGTGTAAAATAGCTGTATTTGTTTAAATTTCAGGATGGGTAAAAATCCTTTTATTTAAAAGGGTTATGATGGTATATGTAAATCTATTGTCGTAGAATTACGACATGAAATCGTAGAATTACGACAAAATTTCAGATTTATGTTCAAAAGTTTTTTTTAGAAAAAAAGACCCTATATCTTTGTTTAAACAATCACCGAATCACAAATATTACTAACGACTAAATGTACTCATCATGGCAGAAAGAAATTCAAGAGGAATCTTAAAATTCAATGGAGGAGACGGACAAAAGCTATTGAAACTAAAATATAGCGTTTCCAGATCTACAGACGTTTCAGGACGTGTAGCATCAGACCCTTCTAACGCATTGATTAAGCTTACGGTAGAAGCTACTGAAAAATCTGACATTCTTGAAAGTTTATTGAACGGAAAATACAAACCTACTGTGGGTGAAGTCACTTTCAATAAATCACACGAAGAAGGAACATTAATTACCCTAAGCTGGAAAAACGGATATGTAATCCAACATGAAGTAGACTTTGACGCTATCGACAGCAATAGTATGCTGATCAGTTTCGTGGTGAGCGCAGAAACAATAAACTACGGAACTTCTGAGTATGCAGGGCTTTGGCCAAACAGCTAAACTGTTACACATTATCAACATTCATAACAAAAGACTGTCCTTAGCAAAGACAGTCTTTTTTGCCTGCGATATCACATAAGACAAGATAAGCGGATTATTGATCATGATTCCGTAAATAATAGTATCTTTAAAACAAAAATCCCAATGGATAAAAGTATTTAAAGGAAAGTAAAAAGATGAAAAAGTGCATTATTACTTCTCTAATCGAAGAATTAACTATTTTTATCTCATATGGAATAAAATATTTATTTTTATTGGAATAAAAGAATAAGATTTGATCCCAAACGGTAAAGGAATTAAAGGAATAAAAATGGGACAGATTCTAAATCTGAAAAGAACAGCCAACATCAGAACGCAAATATATTAATATAAGAAAAATTATAAATGGGAGTACTAGTAACCAACGAAACAGTCAAGCAGCTATTTCATATTGCTCAGTCGATAGCAAAAGAAAATTATAACGCTACCTATGGAGGACCACATATTTTACAGGCTTTAATGCACAAAGATATAGGGCTTAACGAGTTTTTGAAAAGCATAGATAAAGATCCCGGCTATTTTTATGAATGGGCAGATGTCCGTATTGAAGAATATCCAAAAACGGCTCATCTTCCGGAAGAAGCAGTACAGGATGAAGCCATAGATACTCTTATAGAAGAAGCCGATGATATTAGGCTGAAACTAGGACTGGATGAGATTACTCCTATCTGTATTTTAACAGCTATCGTGAAACCTCAGGTTGTATTTTCTCTTCAGCAGCTGAAATCTCTTCCTTTAAGAGAGCACGAAATATTCAATCTCTACAGAAAAGATATGCCACTTACGGTATCAGAAAATGGTGATTTTGCATCCTTGTTTTCTAACGGATCAGATTTTACGGATTCTTCTTTTCCATCCCTTAAAAACTATTGTGTGGACCGTACTGCCCAAGCCAGAAAAGGAGAGCTTGAAAATATTATAGGACGTGATAAAGAGCTGAGAATGCTGGTGGAAATCCTTTGCCGCAGAAGCAAACCGAACGTCATTATTATCGGAGAGCCGGGAGTAGGAAAAACTGCCCTGGTAGAAGGCTTCGCTATTGAAATTACAAAGGGAAATGTTCCGGACATGCTTAAAAATGGCACTTTATTAGAATTGGATACCGGTGCCTTACTGGCAGGAACGTCTTACAAAGGAGAAATTGAAGACCGCCTGAAAAAAGTAATCAATGAATGTAAAAAAATTGAAAAAGCCATACTTTTTATTGATGAAATTCACACCTTGTTAGATCCTAAAGGAAGCATTGGAAATGTAGCCAATCTCCTTAAGCCCGAGCTGGCCAGAGGTGAAATTACCGTTATAGGAGCCACTACCCAGGAAGAATACAGGAAAATTATAGAGCCGGAACAGGCATTTAACCGCAGATTTGAAGTCTTAACAGTCAATGAACCGGATGAAAAAACCTGTGTGAAAATGATCGATGTACTTCTTGAAGGATATAAGAAGCATCACGGTATTGAAGTGGAAAAAACAGCACTTCCGGAATGCGTACGCCTGGCCAAAAGATATGCGAAAGGAAAAAAATTACCGGATGCTGCCATTGACCTCCTGGACCGTACGATGGCTGCCATTAAAATGCTGGATGAGCTTTCGGAAAAAGAACTTGAAAGCTGGAAAGAAAGTTATGATACCATTTTAAAAGAAGAATATACAGACAGTAAGGACAAAGCAGATGAACTGATCTGGACTTATAACCTGTTGCGCGATAAAATAAGCCCTATACTATGGGGCTCACTGAGTGAACAGCCTGCCATAGATAATTCTATGCCTGTCGAGCAGATTCAAAAAATTATTGAAGACACCTACGCTGAGCTTTTACAGCATGCAGCCAGGAAAAGAGAGAAAGTAGACAGGCTGGAACTAGCTGCTGTAATGGCTGCCAAAACCAATATCCCAATTGGAAAAATCCAGGCCCAGGAAAAAGAAAAACTCCTGAATATGGAATCTCTTCTGATGAACAGGGTAGTAGGGCAGGATCATGCTTTAAAAATTCTTTCCGATGCTATTGTTGAAAACCGTAGCGGATTGAATAAACCAGGACAGCCAATAGGGTCTTTCTTCCTTCTTGGGCCTACCGGTACCGGAAAAACAGAATTGGCAAAATCTATGGCCGAATTACTGTTTAATGACGAAAAAGCAATGGTGCGTTTCGATATGTCGGAATTTAAAGAAGAGCATTCTGCAGCATTATTGTATGGAGCGCCTCCGGGATACGTCGGGTATGAAGAAGGAGGTATGCTTGTAAATAAAATAAGGCAACAGCCTTATACTGTTGTACTGTTTGATGAGATAGAAAAAGCACATCATTCGGTATTTGATGTATTCCTTCAGATCATGGATGAAGGTAAGGTTCATGATAAATTAGGAAAAGAAGGGGATTTCAGTAACGCCCTGATCCTGTTTACTTCCAATATAGGAAGTGAAGAGATCGTGAAACAGTTTGAAGAAGGAAAAGTTCCTGAATCATCATCTCTGATGCAGATCATGTCCAATTCCGGAAGGTTCAGACCTGAATTTTTAGCAAGGATTACAGAGATTATTCCTTTTGCTCCGATTACAGAATCTATTGCCGAAAGAATTTTCAACATCCAGCTGAAATCACTTCATACCTCACTCACCAGGTTAGGAATGGCATTAAAGATCAGTGACGAGGCAGTGAAAAACCTGGCATTAGGAGGATTCAGCAGCAAATATGGGGCAAGACAGATTTCGGGAGTGATCCGCGCCCAATTAGCAAGACCAATCTCTAAAATGATTGTGAGAGAAGAAGTGAAATCCGGACAGACCATTCATGTAGACTGGAATAAGGAAGAAGAAAAACTGAACTGGAAAGTAGAATAATGGATAAGTGAAAAAAGCAAAAGGCAGCACTGTAGGTTTACTTCTGTCTTTTTGCTTCTTAAATATATTAAAATGAAAACGATTATCAGGAATATTTTTACAGGGGTAATGCTTTTAGGAACTGTAGTCTGGGTAAACGGGCAGTTTCTTTCTGCTTCAGATACTTCGGAAAGCAGTGTGAAAAGATATAAAGGAATTATTAACGCCAATAAAGATCTGGTAGAATTTATTGAACAGCTGCTTCTTCAGAAAGGGCTTCCAAAACATTTAAGAAATCTTGCTTTGATTGAATCTCATTTTAACAAAAATATAACCTCGGGAGCCGGTGCTGTTGGGATCTGGCAGTTGATGACGGCACATGCCAATCAATATGGGCTCACGGAGCAAAATCGTACAGATATTTATAAAAGTACGAAGACAGCTACCATTTCCCTGGCTAATCTTTACAAAAAGTATAACAATTGGGTAACGGTGGTGGCAGCTTATAACTGCGGGGAAGGTAATATAGCCAAAGCAATGCAGACTGCAGGATCCACTCAATATCATGAGTTTTCACAGTATCTTCCTGCGGAAACTATCAATCATGTAAAAAAATACCTGAATGCATGCTATGCAACAGGTGAGCTACAAAGTGTTTTAAATAATTATAACTCTTCAAGAATTAATAAAATCTTTTTCGAAGGAAACAGAAAAACGACAGCAGCAGCACTTGCAGAAACAGAAATCAATGCGGGATTTAATTTAAATGTTGTTGCTGATGAATTAAAAGTAAGTGTTGACGAAATTCTTGCCTGGAATCCGGGGATCGTAGATGAGCTGCAGAAAAAAGGAGAAAGTACACTATACCTGCCTACAGACCTGATGCCTGATTTTCTTTTGAGAAAAAATAAAATTCTTACAAGATCAATTAAAATGGGAGGGAGTTCTCAACAATAAATACCCTAAGAATAATACCATACATCCGGATCCTGAAATACAGAAGTCCGGATTTTTTATGGAGAAAAATTTTTATGAACATATTCTTCGGGTTTAGAGAATTACTAAAGTGTTAAGAAAATCCTAATTTGTAATAATAAATCTTAATATTTCTCATTAAGGTGTAAAATCTCTGTTTTTTTATCAATTTCCTAATGTTTAAAAAACCTTGTATTTCCAGTGATTTAGAGCATGTTGGTAAATCTAATGTCGTAGAATTACGACATAAAGTCGTAGAACTACTACAATTTCTCAATTTTATAATTAAAAGTTTTTTTAGCCAGCGTAGACCCTTTATATTTGCTATACAATCACTGAATCACAAAATATTATTAACGATTAAAATTTACAATCATGGCAGAAAGAAATTCAAGAGGAATCTTAAAATTCAACAACGGGGAAGGACAGAAATTATTAAAAATGAACTACAGCGTATCGAGATCTACAGATGTATCCGGACGTGTAGCATCAGACCCTTCCAATGCATTGATCAAGGTAACGGTAGAAGCTACTGAAAAATCTGATATCCTTGAAAGCTTACTAAACGGAAAATATAAGCCTACAGTAGGAGAAATCACTTTCAACAAATCTCACGAAGAAGGAACACTGATCACTCTGAAATGGGAAAACGGATATGTAATCCAGCACGAAGTAGACTTTGACGCTATTGACAGCAACAGTATGCTGATCAGCTTCGTGGTAAGTGCTGAAACAATTGACTACGGTACTTCTCAGTACGCTGGACTGTGGCCTTCAGCAGGTAAATAAGCCTATTCATCATCTTAGTAAAAATAAAATTGGTACAGAACAGTGCACTCGGAAGAGTATACTGTTCTGTTTTTCCATTTAAGATCGTCATAGAATTTCAGGAATCATTTTTAAATGACCATGTGAAAATAATTGATCCAAAGTCTATATTTTTGATTCTGTATGTTGTAAATATCAGCACTATTAATTATAAACTCAAACACAAGAAGTATGTTTCAAGATGATAAAACAGGAAATCCTGGAAAAGATATAAATACGGAACGGTTGAAAAATACTGCAAAAGAAAATAAAATCCCAAAAGCAGAAGGAAAATTGAATAAGGTGGGGGAAAAAAGCAGGAAAGCAGCTCAAATCAGACAGCAGAGTATACGCGTTGCACAGGGAGCAGATCTGTTTATGAACCAAATGATTGTTCCCAATAATCCTTCCATTGTTGAAAATAAAATGTGGGCCAAACAGCCTACCTCAAAGATACATAATGTAGAATCCATTGCTGAAAGCTTTATTGCAGGGATTAACCGTGTGGTAAAGCTGGATATTATTATTGAAGGAAAAATTATCAGGCATTTCAAGCATTTTAAACTGACTCAAAGTGCTGTAAAGCACCATGAATTTGACCTGATGCTGGCTCATGATACTTTAGGAAATGCGGAAAATCATAACCTTGAAGAAGCACAGGGCTTTTTAGGAAAAAGAATTACAGTAATCTTCAAATACAAGGATCTTGAAAAAGGAGCAGAACGCAATTTTGTAGGAGTCATTACGGAAGTAGGTTTCAGCCAGGAAAAAGGAAGCCTTGGAAATATTATTCTTAAAGGATACAGTCCCACAGTGCTGCTGGATGCGGCGCCTCACATTCAAAGCTTCGGAGGAAGCCAGCCGGTAAGTCTCAACAGCATTGCTGACCAGGTGATCAGGGAAGGACTGGGACAGAATAAATTCGATTTCAGAGTAGATGCCCAGCATGGAAATGTCTCTTATAGCTCCCAATACGAAGAAACACATTATAATTACCTGGCCAGAATGGCGGAAGCCTATGGTGAACAGTTTTATTATGATGGAGAAGTGCTGCATTTCGGAAAGCTCCCGCCACAGGAAAAAGCGATTAAACTTACCTACGGCAGCAGCGTAAGTGATATTGCTGTTAAAATGAAAGCACAACATGTCAATCCGACATTTTATGGATACAACAGCAGCAAAAATGAAAAACTGACAACCGGAAACTCAAAGATCACCCATGCTTCAGATATTGCAAGACGTGCCTACGAAATATCAGAAAAAACCTTTACAACCCCTTCTTTAAGAGTAGCCCCGATAAAAGCTTCATCTTTTATGGACATCGATGCTTCCCAGAAAGGAACGGCCGGAAGTAAAGCTTCAGAAGTTTTCGTTACAGCAGGAACAACAACGGTTCCCTTTTTATATCCCGGATGTACTGCAGATATTGAGATGCGTAAAACAGGAAGCAACCAGACTTCTTATTTTACCAAACTGATGATTATTGAAGTAACCCACGAAGTAGATGCCAGAGGATATTATGATGGCAAATTTGAAGCTATTGCTGCAGATTCAGGTTTTATCCCAAGGCCTGAATTTGAAATGCCAAGAGCTGAAGCTCAATTTGCAAAAGTAATCTCGAATACAGATCCTTTAAACCAAGGGCGTGTTCAGGTACAATTCGATTGGCAAAGCGGACAGGATACATCAGAATTTGTCCGCGTGATGTCACCGGATGCGGGAAGCAGTGATAAAGTCAATAAAAACAGGGGCTTTATGTCTGTTCCTGAAGTAGGGGATCAGGTTATTGTCAACTTTGTACATCAGCATCCGGACCGCCCGTTTGTGATGGGAGGAATGTTCCATGGAAGTATCGGAGGCGGAGGCGGCGTAGGAAATAATATAATGAGCTTTAGCGGGAGAAGTGGTGCCGAACTGAGATACGACAATGGAGCCGGATCTATGAATCTTAAAGATCAGGGTGGAGCCCATATGTTCTTTGACGGTGCCGGAAATGTAGTACACAATGCCAATAATAACAGCAGCAAAACCGTAGGTAATGATAAAACGGATAAAATTGGAAACAACAAGAAGCTCGAAGTAGGATGTGATCATATCGCAGATGTAGGTAATACGCATAAAGTTGAGGTAGGAAAAGGGAAAAGTGTATTTAAAATGGACAATGCCGGAGTTATTGATCTGACCGGAGCACAAAAAATAAGCATAAAAGTAGGCAGCAGCAGCATTGAAATTACAAAAGATACAATAACAGTAAAAGCAGACACCGTAAATATTGAAGGCGTTAGTATTACCAATGTTGGAAAAGCAAAAGGAAATCCGGGAATGGTTGTAGATGGCAATGTTACCATTAAAGGAGGCCAGGTAGACATCAATTAATCGCTTTCAATAACGATCCAGGTTCATAGACTGGAAAATATTTTTAACCATAAATAAAATAATAGAATCCATTGTATGGAATACAGTAAGTACCAGGTAAAAAGAGGAGATACATTAGAATCCATTGCAGAAAAATATCAGATGACCGGAAAAGAGCTGCTGGCTTTTCATAATTCACATTCACCGGTGACTCAGCAGTTTTTTGGAGATTACCTGCCCATTCATATCAATACAGTTATTATACCTCCCCAAAAAAATAAAGAAGAGAAAAGAAATATTGATCATACCGCATTTGAACAAAAAAACAGATACAGAACTGAACAGCTGAATATAACCAGGATTGAAGACGATGTAAAAACCTATTCTCAGCTTAAAAAAGAATATGAAGTAAAAGTAAATTTATCACAACATTGGGTACAGGTTAAGCTTTGTGACTTTTTTTATGAATTTAATCCACCAGGATTGTCACGGGTTTTTGATTTTGTATCTGAAATTGATTATATCAGAAATGACTGTCTGGTGGAAATCGATAAACTTGGAAGGTTCTCTAAAATTGCAGATAAAAATAAATTAAAGAAGAATTGGGAACAGTTTAAAAAGAATAAGCTCAACGAAATTGAATTTGTCAAAGTTATAAAGCAGACTAAGCCCCAGGAATATGTAAAGCTTATTCAGGAAGGGGATTTCCAGTTTTCTGACCAGTATAATGATGAAAAAGATTATAACAGGGATCTGTTTTATCTTACATTATTAGACAGATACCTTTATAATGCGGATGAAAACATGGAAAGAGAAGAATATACCTATCAGTCCCAGCTTTTTCCGGATGTTCTCGTGCCTATGACAGTGAGGTTTGATGTATTGAAAAAAGAAGAAGATCTTGTTACCATAAGAAAAGTCTGGGAAACAGTGCAGTCTGAAGAACTGCTGGAGAAAGTGACCAAAGGCTATGAGAAGTATCACCAGCCTCTCATAAAATATAAATTTTCAGAATACAAACTGGATATGAGAAATCTGTTCACTTATAATCTGAAAACAAGAACCTTAGAAAAAGCAGAACTGTCAATAATTGAAAATATAGAGAATAATATAAAATCTGAATGTATATTTAACCTAAAAAGATTGAATAATGGCGGTTAATAAATTCATATTTCGTGCATACCCTGATTTTTTGAAAAGAACAGTAATTTTAATAGTCGCCATAGCATTATGTGTGCTTCTTTCCTATATCGTTCCGGGATGGGATTATCTGAATACTCATCTGGATTTGCTTGAAAAACATTTCGGGAAAAATGTTCCGGTAAGTATTCTGTTGTTGTTCTATTTATCCCTTTCCTTTATTGTGTATATGGCATTATTCAATAGATTTTCTAAAACTTTCTATATAAGCACAACCAATAATGGTCAGTTTACAATCCATACCGGCGATCAAAATGAGATATTGATTAAAAAGGAGGATTTCCAGTTTACCGGTGAGAAAACTTTCAGGATTAAGAATATTTTGAATTCAACCCTCAGAAAGCATCCCAAAGGAATATCGGTAAAATCTTTTCAGCAATATATAAATGAAACAGGGCCACAACAGGTGTTGGGAAATTCTTTTTCAGGTTCCATACTTCCTATGGCTGTTGTATATACATCCCTGGTGGCAGGGTTCGTGATATATATAGCCTATGCAATTGGTCTCTATAAAATGCTGTTGCCTCATATGGATGCATTGCAGATACTTTTCAGAGCCAGGAGCCCTTTATTGATGATTATGATATCGTTGCCTTTTATGGCTGCTTTCTTTTTGGTAATGTATTATCTGTATCAATGGACTGTATTCAGGAAACACCGGATAAAGATAGATTGGTCAGAAAGCCAGGTAACAGTTTCTGCAGGCAAAAAAAAATATGTGTTTAAAAAAAATGAGGTTAAAACATCTGTTTTCTTTATCAACAGACTTACCCATTTGCCGAAATGGCTTATCGTAGAACAAAAGAAAGGAACACGGTATATGATTTTCAATAAGGATGAAGACCATCAAGCCTTTCAGGACTTCATAGATTCATATGTAAAATATTTTGATATTGATATTGAGAAAGCCACAACTACAGTAGGCTCATCAAGCAGTACATTAATGAAAAAAAAATACACCCATGAGTAAATATCTTCCTCAGGAAACATTTATTGTTTGTTCCCATCAGGTAAACCCTTCACCTGGCAATATTTTAGCAAACCCTAATGTATGGAAGCTGTCTGTAGTCTATAAATCCGAAAAGAAACCACTTTTAACGGAAGCCGATCTGGTCCTTAAAGACGACTTTGAATGTAAATCCAACTGGGGGCAGGCTGTTGGCTGGGGATTCTTTTGGGGAGGTTTGATTACGGGGCTTGCCATTGGCGCTGCAGTAGCATTTTCTGTTATGACTTTTGGAGTAGGAGCTGTCATTATCGGTGTAGTGGCTACAGCTGTTATCGGTACCGGGCTTACATTTGCCCTGAAATCAAATGCTACGAAATGTAACCCTAATCTGGTAGACTGGAAAAATCCGCATCCTTCCGTAGCATTTGAAGGGAAAAAAGCAGTTAATTTATCTTCATTCATGACCTGTTCAATAGGTCCGGGAATTTTGACGCCATTTATAGATGAAGAAGAAGCAAAGTCGGCCGCAAAAAATGTTGCCTTCCGGAATATGGGAGAATTGGGGCTTACAGCTGTTATTTCAGGACTTTTCGGTTTCGGAGTAGGTTTTGCAGCCGGGTCAACAGGAAGTGTTGGAAGTGGATTATTGGCAGGAGGAACTGAAGTTGCAGTGGGAATAGTAGGCGCATATCTCGTGTATCAACCCCTTGCTTATGCAGAAGGAGAAATTATGCAGGGAATATATAGTAGTGATGACAAAAATACTCCTTATGATAAGATGCTGGCTTCCCGCCAGGAAATGTCAAGTCCTTTTACTGTGGATACACCTGACGATCCGTATATAGGAACAGATCAGACGAAAGCCAGCGAGCAGCTGTTGTACCATTCCTATGATAAATACAGACAAAATCAGAATGAAAAGTACATTAAAGAAATTATGAACCTTAAAGGTACCCGGGCAGAACGGGAGGCCAGAATTGCTGAAATAGTTGCTGAAATGAAGAAAACTAAATCAGGAGCTCAGGCGGTGGAGGCAATGAAACGCAAAAATAGCGGGAAAATTCTTCCAAGAGTAAAAACAAGCAATAAAGGTAATAGAGTGATTAACGAGCATAGGGCAGAAACCAATAAAGCAATGAGAGGTGAAGCTTCTAAAGGCTTTGGAGGAATGAGTGGAGTAGGGCTTATACTTCCTTTATTGGTAACTCCTCTTAGTGAATGGACATTTAAAGTATTGGCTGATTCATTTGCCAATCAGTCCGGAGGCGGTTTTTCAATCAATGCAGCACAAAATTAACAGAAATAGACTCCGGGAAAAATTCAAAAACACATTAAAGACCATCCTGGCATGAATTAAAATCTGAACTTAATTTTAACTTAATTGAATGCTTTTATTTAAAATATTTCACGTAAAAGTGCATTAATAAGCTGTTTTTTGTTGTTTTTAAATTTTGGCTAAAATATTTATTAATAAGGAGTTGTGGTTGTAGTCGTAGAATTACGACATGAAATCGTAGAATTACTACAATTTTTCAGATTTATGTTCAAAAGCTTTTTTTTCAAAAACAGTGCGGCTATCTTTGCTATATAATTTTTGAATAACACAATTTATTACTAACGATTAAAATTTACAATCATGGCAGAAAGAAATTCAAGAGGAATCTTAAAATTCAACAACGGGGAAGGACAAAAATTATTAAAAATGAACTACAGCGTATCGAGATCTACAGATGTATCCGGACGTGTAGCATCAGACCCTTCCAATGCATTGATCAAGGTAACGGTAGAAGCTACTGAAAAATCTGATATCCTTGAAAGCTTACTAAACGGAAAATATAAGCCTACAGTAGGAGAAATCACTTTCAACAAATCTCACGAAGAAGGAACACTGATCACTCTGAAATGGGAAAACGGATATGTAATCCAGCACGAAGTAGACTTTGACGCTATTGACAGCAACAGTATGCTGATCAGCTTCGTGGTAAGTGCTGAAACAATTGACTACGGTACTTCTCAGTACGCTGGACTATGGCCTACATCAGGAAAATAAGACCGGTATAACCGAAAAAATAAAACAGTATACTCAGTGGGTATACTGTTTTTGTTTTATTCTGAAGGATACATTTTATTTTGTTACGAAGCTGAAATGTAAACGTTCCTATCCCCAAAGTCCAGAACTCGGATCAGGAGCAAAGTTGGGGACATAATAAATTAGGTCTGAATATAAAAAATTCTGTTCATTATTGATTAGCATCAAATTATTGAGATCGTTTTTCACGTAAAGTTTTAAAAAAATAATGTTCTATTTCAAGTAGGCAAAGAAGGCAGCATAGCTGCTGACTAAGCGCATGCAAAGTCTTCGCTTCATCAGATCGATTAAAAATCTATTCATTTCTTAGCTTACTTAAAATAAAGAGTAATCAAAAAGAAACCTTTACGTGAATTTTAAAATTAATATAGATCTAAATGTTATAAGACCACAACTTTTAGGCCTGATCCCAGAACTCTCCTGATCCAAACTATCAAGATTTATTCCTATTTTATTATCTTTGTTCATTATACAAAATATGGACGCAACACAAGATAAAAGGCTGTTTCTCATCGATGCTTATGCGATGATTTTCAGAGGATATTATGCATTGATCAGAAATCCGAGGTTAACCAGCAAAGGATTAGATACCTCTGCCATCTTTGGATTTACCAATTCTTTAATCGAATTAATCAGAAGAGAAAAGCCTACTCACCTGGCCGTAGTTTTTGATGTGGGACAGGCAAGCGTAAGGACTGAAGATTTTTCGGATTATAAAGCTAACAGAAGCGAAACTCCTGAGGCTATTAAAATTGCTGTTCCATATATTCACAGGATTTTGGAAGCAATGCATATTCCGATTCTGGGAGTTGAAGGGTATGAAGCAGATGATGTAATCGGTACCATTGCATGTAAAGCGGAAAAAGAAGGATATACCACCTACATGGTAACGCCGGATAAGGATTTCGCTCAGCTGGTTACCGACAAAATTAAAATTTACAAGCCAGGCTTGAAGGGCGGTGATATTGAGATTTTAGGAGTAGAAGAGGTAAAGGCAAAATACGAAATCGAAGACCCTAAACAGGTCATTGATTTCCTTGCGATGATGGGAGATGCCGTAGATAATATTCCCGGCCTGGAAGGAGTGGGAGAGAAAACGGCGATGAAGTTCCTTAAAGAATTCGGAAGTATTGAAAACCTGCTGGCCAATACCGATAAATTGAAAGGAAAGCTTAAAGAGAAAGTGGAAGCTTCGGCAGAACGTGGAATCTTATCAAAAAAACTGGCTACTATTATCTGTGACGCTCCTGTAGAATTCCATCAGGAACAATACGATCTCGAAACTCCGGACTTTGAAAAAGTAAAAGAAGTTTTTGAGGAAATTGAATTCAGAAGATTGTACGAAAATCTTTACAGGGCTTTTGCCCCTGCCCCTACAGAAACCATTGTAGTAAGTGAAGTAGAAGTAAAAGAAACCCCGTCCGGTACAGAAATAAAAGGGCAGGTCATGCAGCTTGACCTTTTTGCCAACTTTGAAGAACTGGACCAGGCTACCTCTACAAAATCTACTATTGAACATAATGACCATCTTTACCAGTTTATCAATAATCCAAAGGCTCAGAAAAAATTAGTAGATAACCTGCTGAAACAAAGAGTTGTTTGTTTTGATACAGAAACAACCTCTCTGAATGAGCTGGAGGCAGAGCTGGTAGGAATGAGTTTTTCTTATAAAAAAGGCCTTGCTTATTATATTCCCTTATCAGAAAACAGAGATGAGGTGTTGGAAACATTAGAGATTTTCAGACCGTTTTTTGAGAAAGAAGACCTGCTGAAAGTGGCTCACAATTTAAAATTTGATTATAAAATTTTAAAACAATACGACATCACTGTTAAAGGAGCCATGTTTGATACAATGATTGCCCATTATCTGCTGAACCCTGACGGAAGACACGGAATGGATTATCTTTCAGAAGTATACCTGAACTATAAACCTGTTTCCATTGAAACCATTATCGGGAAAAAAGGAAAGAAACAAGGAAACTTCAGAGATGCAGACCTGAGAACCCAGACAGATTATGCCGCGGAGGATGCGGATATAACTTTCCAGCTGTATGAATTATTTGCGCCACAGCTGAAAAAAGAAAATCTGGAAGAACTTTTCTACAACATAGAAATGCCTTTGATGGAGGTCCTGGCAAAAATGGAGCTGACCGGAATTTCCTTAGATGAAAAATGGCTGGCTCAGGAAAGCATAGACCTTGAAAATGATCTGAGACAATTGGAAGTCAAAATTTTTGAACTTTCAGGAGAAGAGTTTAATATGAACTCCCCAAAACAATTAGGTGAAATCCTGTTTGAGAAAATGCAGCTGGATCCAAAAGCGAAAAAAACTAAAACAGGACAATACGCTACCTCAGAGGATGTTCTTCAGAAACTGGCCTCAAAACATGAGATCATAAAACATATTCTGGAATACAGAACCTATCAGAAATTAAAATCTACTTATGTGGATGCCCTGCCTTCACAGATTGATCAATCCGATAACAGGGTGCATACCAACTTTTCACAGACAACAGCTGCTACAGGACGTCTGGCAAGTGTGAACCCTAATTTACAAAACATTCCGATCAGGACACTGAGAGGGCAGCAGATCCGTGGAGCTTTTGTTTCCGGGGAAGGAAGCAAGATTATTTCAGCCGATTATTCACAGATTGAACTTCGTCTTATTGCTGAAATTTCAGGAGAAGAGAATATGATCAAAGCTTTCCAGGACGGAGAAGATATTCACGCTTCTACGGCTGCAAAATTATTCAAAATTCCTTTGGAAGAAGTTTCCAAAACCCAGAGAAGCCAGGCAAAGACGGTTAATTTTGGAATTATTTATGGACAGGGAGCTTTTGCTTTGGCAGAGCAGACAGGATTATCCCGTACAGAGGCTAAACAAATGATTGAAGCTTACTTTGAAACCTATCCGAAGCTGAAGGAATATATGGCAGAACAGGTGAATAAGGCACGCCAGATGGGATATGTTGAAACTATTCTGGGAAGAAAAAGGCATCTGAAAGATATCAACTCCAATAACTTTGTCGTAAGAGGACATGCAGAAAGAAATGCAGTAAACGCCCCGGTTCAGGGAAGTGCGGCAGATATCGTGAAAATAGCAATGATCAAAATACACAGGGAATTGGAAGAACAGCAGCTAAGAACCAAAATGTTACTTCAGGTACATGACGAATTGGTGTTTGAATCTCCGGTTGATGAAATTGAGGCCGCTTCAGAACTGATTAAAGCCGAAATGGAAAACGCTTTACAAACACAGGTTCCGTTGCTGGTTGAAATCGGGGTGGGGAATAACTGGTTAGAAGCTCATTAATAGAATTACCATAGCATTTACTATATAAGACTTCCGCTGTTACAGGCGGAAGTTTTTATTTATTATTAGTAAATTTTACTCATGGGTTATAGAATCATAAACCTTTCTGATAATGTCATCCGGAGAAGCCTTTTCAAACAGGAAACTTTCTTTTTTTACCTTAAAAGTTTCAGTGGAGGCAGGCATATCTTCTTTCATGGTATTGATGGTTTCCTCTACAACTTTCCCCTTCAATGGCTCATAATATAATGCAGAATGAGACCCGGCGCCCATATTATAGGTTTCAATATAGATAAGGATCAGATTACCGTTTATATATTTGAAGGTACTGAACTGGTTCCCGTAAGGACCAATATCATATAATTTGATATTCAATACTCCTTTTTCAATACTGATATCTTCCGGATCGTGCATTTTATAACCATATTCATTATATTCATCGGGAAGAACAGTTTCGGAGATCTTATCCAGCCGATAGGTTTTATCAGGATTCTTTAAAAGAACCAGCATTTTCCTCTGCGCCAGGGTGTCTGTTTTTTTTCTGAGAACCAAAGCCATATCGGCAAGGCCATCCTGGTTGAGATCGCCCTCAGCGTCATACTGAATTTCGTATTCATTGGAAACAAAATCTGAAGGTTCTTTTCCTGTTTCTGATGCCTTCTGTTGAGTTTTTGAAGGGGCAGACTCTTTTTGTATCGCTTTAGAAGTATTACTTTTTTTGGAATCCGTGGTTTGTTTATCCTTATTACAGGAATAGACAATAAAAAGAGAGGATAGAAGAACAATAATAAAATTTTTCAATGGTATTATCTTTTATAAGGTATAAATCTGGTTTTTATTTCTTTATAATGCAGCAGCAAAAGACATGTACATCCAAGAAGAAGAACCGGAAAAAGGGACTGTGATATTACATAATGGATTTCTGATTCAAAATCATAAGTGCTCCATGCAGATTCCCTATCCACAAAAATAGAATAGTTCATGAAAAACCAGAATAAAATCAATAATAGAAGCTCAGCAATAGTTTTTATAAAAGTCTTTTTAACCGAATAAAATAATGTAAAGATAAGAGATAAAAATACTGATGTAAAGAACGACATCAATACAACCTCTTTAAAAAAGCTACACGTGAGGCATCCGCTCGATATATGATCAGAGAGTCCGCCCATAGACCAATACATCTGTAGCAATGTTATGAAGAAAATAATAGCTATACTCATGGAAAACCTTTTTAAAAACAAAAAGAGTTTTCTGGTTTTAGAAGGGTCTGTATTTTTCAAAATAATTTTAAATTATCAGGTAAAATACCTTGTTATACGCAATTCACCATAACAAGGTACTCTTATCATAGGTTACACCCCGAATTCGATCTCACCGATATAATACAGCTTATTCTCCTCTCCATCTACAGAAACCGGATTGGGAATAACAAATCTGCTGGCAAAAATGATAGCATTAACAGGAGTATCCAGTCCCAGTTCATTAAGTTTTTGTTCAAGTACAGGAAGCCATTGATCTGCATAGGAATACTCTGAAAATTTTTCATAAATTCCCAAACGTTCGTCTTCAAAGCCGTACTCTATAAAATCATCATCAAACCATTTTATATTTTGCGACTCTGCAAATTTTGAAACATACTGATCTTCGGTTTCCTCTTCCAGATAATAGTTTTCATCCTCTTCTACGAAGGCATAAAAGTCTTCTTCATTTTTAAAATACCCCAGCCAGAAGTGTGAAATTTCCTTGTCCATAATGAATTATTAAAATATTTTTTTGATTTTCGACAATATAGGCTACCATTATGGGAGCGTGTCTGCCATAGAAAATGTAATATTACAAAAGTTTTTCCGGTAAACCACTTTTTAAATAGATAAACTGGGCTTCAAAAACGGGTCCACAAATTTTTTTGTTGTAATTTTATTCTAAGTTAAAATTTAAAAGATGGATTTTCTTCAGGATCATTACGTTGTTAAGGACGAACTGCTATTGATTTTCATTTCCGTTATTTTAGGGCTGTTTATTGGTGCAGAGCGCGAATACCGGAATAAATCAGCGGGTTTGCGTACATTTATTCTGGTATGTTTCGGATCTTGTCTGTTTACGATTCTTTCCATTAAAATAGGAGTGGATAATCCTGATCGCCTCGCAGCAAACGTTATTACCGGAATAGGATTTTTGGGGGCAGGAGTCATTTTTAAAGGAGACAATAAAATTGAAGGAATTACAACCGCTACTACAATCTGGGCAACTGCTTCAATAGGTATGGCTGTAGGATCCGGATATGTGTATTTTTCACTTTTGGGAACAGCTTTGGTTCTTTTGGTTTTGAGTGCGCTTACTTACCTTCAACAATTTATAGACAATTACCATAAAATAAGGGATTATCGAATTGCAGTAGAAACATCAGCAGATGTCAGACACTGTGAAGATGTTTTTAAGAATTACCATTTAAAACATTTGATCATCAAACAACAATATACACAAGATAGTTTATCCGTTACCTGGAGGCTTACAGGAAAAAGTATCCACCATGAGGAATTGATGGAATACCTGATGGATGACCCCAGGATTATTGCCTGCCAGTTTTAGAATAGAGCAAAAAAATAAAGGCCGGAGCCTTTATTTTTTATTTTTTCTTTAAAATATATAAATCTTTGTTTGGACCATCAATTTCCTTTCCTTCAGTATCCAGCTGAATAAGAATATTCTCACCAACTTTATATTGAGTAGCGGCATTTTTACCTTTTAAAGTAATGATGCTGCCTGTTTTGTCCCAGGTAAAAGATCCTTTATCTTCATTTTTGGATTTCCTGTCGATATATTCTTCAGTAATCGTGAACGTTTTATCCGTATTTAATGTTAACGAAATTTTGATTCCCGGACAGTCTGCACATGGAATAGTTCCTTCGTATGTTCCATTCCAGTCTAAAGCATTTTCAGAAGTATCACCTAAGGCGCTTGTGGTAGAATGAGTGGCACTGTCTGCCGCTGCGGGCTGAACAGCAGTAGAATCTGTTGCAGATCCGGTAGTTTCAGTTGTTGTTTCTTTTTTAGTACAGGAAGCAAGAAATAAGGCAGCTCCTATTCCAAGGATAAACACTTTGTTTTTCATCATAATAATTAAATGTTTTTATTAATACAAGTAACAACCAGCAAACAAAAATCAAGCCAAAAACGGGGAAAAGATCAGGGTAAACGATTAGGCAAATCTTAGTTTGCATTACCAATGAATGGGTACAGTTTTTTATTCCAATTCTTCCGTATATATGCTGCCGATACCCGAATATTGTAAATATATTTTACTCTGTATAGGAATATAAAAAAGCTTATTCATACTTTTACCTGTGTTTTATGAAGTCTATTCCTATTTTTCTTCGTAAATTGGGGCAAAATTTTGATTATGACAAAAAAGATACTTTTATCTGTATTTCTTTTGCCGGCTGCAATGGCATTTGCACAACAATACGGAGGAATGTGGATTCCTACGGAACTGAATGAAAAGGAAATGAAGGATTTGGGAATGAAAATCTCTGCCAAAGACATTTTCAATACTCAGAAGCCGAGCATAAAAGATGCAGTAGTACAGTTTAATGGCGGATGCACCGCAGAAATCATTTCACCTAAAGGATTACTGTTAACCAACCACCACTGTGGCTATGGACAGATCCAGGCGCATTCTACGGTTCAGAATGACCTTCTTTCCAATGGTTTTTGGGCCAAAAATACAAGTGGTGAGCTTCCAAATCCGGGGGTAAAAGTGGATTTTATTGTAGATATAAAAGAAGTGACCAACCAGATTCTGGAAGGAACAGATAATCTTACAGAACCTGAACTTACCAAAAAAATCAACAATAATATTGAGGTTTATAAGAACTCTCAGAAAATAGAATCTTATCAATCAATCCTGGTAAAGCCTATGTACTATGGAAATAAGTATTATGCTTACACGATTGAAACCTATAAAGACATCCGACTGGTTGGTGCTCCGCCACAAAGCATCGGGAAATTCGGTAGCGATACAGACAACTGGGTTTGGCCGAGGCATACCGGAGATTTTTCTATGTTTAGAATCTATGCAGGAAAAGATAACAAGCCGGCAGAGTATTCAAAAGACAACGTACCTTACGTGCCGAAACATTATCTCCCGGTTTCTATAAAAGATAAAAATGAAAACGATTTTACTTTCGTATTCGGATTTCCGGGAAGAACTACGGAATATCTTCCTTCAGTAGCCGTAGAAAAGATCATGAAAGATATTGATCCTGCCAGAATTGCAGTACGTGATGTTGCCTTAAAAACATTAGACGAAAAAATGCGTGTAGATAATGAAACACGTATTAAATATGCTTCAAAATATGCATCTGTAGCAAATTACTGGAAAAAATGGATTGGAGAAGTGGAAGGATTGAAAAAATCCAACGCTGTTGAGAAAAAAGTAATGTATGAGGGTTCTTTGGTAGCTAAAAATCCAGAGATCAAGACTACTTTAGACCAGCTGAACAAACTCTACAATGATCAGGCTCCTTATGCGTTAAACAATGCTTATTATACAGAAGTGGTAAGAAATGCTGAAACATTAAAACTGGCAGGAGATTACTACGACTTTGTAGCTGCTGTGGAAGCTGGTAGAATGGACGAAAAGGAACTTTCGAAATTAAAAACAAAATTAACTTCTTTCTACAAAGATTACAGCGCAGAGCTTGATGCTAAAGTAACGGCTAAACTATTGGCACTGTACGCCAATAAAACGGCACCACAATTTTTACCGGCAGGATTCAGCAAATACAAAGATGAAAATGCCAATATCCCGGTAGTGGAAGAGATGTCTAAAAACTCAATCGTCACCGGAAGAACAGCAGTAAACGGTGCCGCATTAACGACAGATATTGATAAAGCTTTTTCTAATCAGGACAAATTAATCAAAACATTAAAGAAAGATCCTATTTATCAGTTATATGTTTCCATGAAAGAAACGTATACAAAAACGGCTGATCCGCAATATACTTCCCTTCAGGCAAAAATTGATGCATTGCAGAAGAAGTTTATGGCTCAGCAGATGGCTACCGATAAAGACAGGAAATTCTTCCCGGATGCGAACTCAACACTTCGCGTGACGTACGGAAAAGTAAAAGGATCTACACCAAGGGATGCAGTTTCTTATGGATACCAGACGCACTTAGCCGGTGTAATGGAAAAATATATTCCGGGAGATTATGAATTTGATGTGCCTAAAAAACTGATTGACCTTTATAACAAAAAAGATTTCGGAATCTATAAAGATAAAACCGGTGATGTTCCTGTAGGATTCACTGCAACAAACCACACAACTGGTGGAAATTCAGGAAGTCCGGCTCTTGATGCCAATGGAAACCTGGTGGGACTGAATTTTGACAGACAATGGGAAGGGACTATGAGTGATATTAATTTTGACCCCCGTTTCAGCAGAAATATCATGGTAGATACAAAATATATCTTATTTATCATCGATAAATTTGCCGATTCCAAATGGCTGATTGATGAAATGAAAGTGATCAAGTAAATTACCTGATCTAAAATAAAACCGCTCAGTACAAGCTGCTGAGCGGTTTTTTATTTTTTAATGGCCAAAAATATCTTTCAGGCTTACCTCTTTAAAAGTCCCCATTTTACCCACAGCCTCCATATCGAGGTTCTCTTTTTTCCCGATAATAGCTGTATTAAAATGTACCGATTGAATATTCGTCTTGTAAAACTCTTTGATGTCTTCAAATTTCAAACCTTGAATCTGCTCATAGATATCCTTTCTGAAATCATGCTCAATATTCAGCTTTTTCAGTCTTAAAGTATTAAAGAAAATATTATTTCGGGTAATTCTGGTGGAAGCAATCTGTTTCAGGGCAGCGTTCCTGGCATTCTCAAATTGAATAGGCACTTCTGGAAGCTCATTCATCAGTTCATTCATGGTATCAACGGCAATCATCAGTTTATCAGGCTGTGTTCCTATATAAGTGGTGATATAATCAGGATGTTTTAATTCCGAATTGGCTGCATAAGAAACATATGCGGAATAGGCAAGGCTTTTACTCTCACGGATTTCCTGAAATACAATAGAAGAAAGACCTCTGCCAAAATATTCATTAAACACATTGATTTTACCAAAGTTGGATGGATTTACAGAATAGCCTTTTCCTATTTTGCTCATTTCCATCTGTACCATATCATAATTGATGAAATATACATGGCCGCCGGTTTCAGGTTCCGGATACTTTTTAGGTTCCGGAATCTGAAGACTTTCAGGTTCAATATACTGTTCAATATATCCTTTGAAGTTTTCAAAATTTTTGCCATAGAAAAATATCTGATATGGATATTGGAAGAGCTTCTTCATCCGGTCGGTAAATACTTCAGCCTGGCTATTCTCAAGTTCTTCCTGAGAAATGATATCTGTAAAACGGGAGAACTTACCCAGCTTTGTATAATTCGTTAAGGCAGTCATGATCCGGTTTTTATCATTTTTAACAGCCCGCCGGTTTTCCAGAACGGTATCTACAAACTGATTATAAATTTCCTGGTCAGGTTTTACATCATACATCCAATGCTGGAGAAGTGAAATACCTTTTTCAATATTCTCTTCCAGACCACTTAAAGAGATCAGCAGCTGATCATTGGTTGTTTTAAAATCATTGCTGATCCCGATTTTGAAAAACTCCTTTTTCAAATCTTCAGGAGAAAGCTTATGAGTTCCCAAATATTGAAGTAGCTGGGTAGAGATCCCTAGATCTCTGTCATGATCACTTCCAAATGGAAATATGAAATGCAGTTGTGCAATATCATTATACTTATTTCTGACGAAGCTTATTTTTTTACCTTTAAGAGTATCTGTGGTTATTTCCTTTTGATAATCAATGAATTCCGGCTGTATATCCTCAGTTTTGTCAGCTAAAATCTCTTTCAGAAAATCAGATTGAGTATCCCGGTTGATTTTAACAGGGGTAATGCCTGGATTTTCAACCCTGACCAATTTATCATTTACTCCTTTTTCTTTATTAATTATCACATAATTATCTTTGAAAAAATTTTGGGCAAAACTGATAACGTCTTCCCTGGTAAATCGGGCATATTCTTCCATTTCATTGAGTTCCTGTTCCCAGGTCCTTCCTTTGATATAAGAATCATAAAGAGTTGTAGCCAGCCCCTCAGCGGTCTCAAGACCTTTCATTCTCTGGAGTTTAAAATCATTTATGATAGCGGGTAGCATCCAGTCCGGAAAATCGCCTTTTTTTATAAGTTCAATCTCCTCGAGAACCAGCTCTTTTGCCTCGTCTAAGGTCTGGGTCTCCTTAGGAACGGCAACAATTGAAAAATAGCCATATTGTTTTAATCCTACAGAAAATGCTTGTGCCCAGAGCATTTTTTGGGTCTGGTTGATGTGAAGGTCCAATAATCCTGCTTCACCACGATTACTAAGGATATTGGCAACAATATCTGCAAGCATAGCCTCTCTTGTTCCATAGCTGTCTGTTCTCCAGGCAAGCTGAATCCTTGGTGTAGTAGGACTTTTTACTGTTCTTTTTATAACCTTTGTAATGGGCTTTTCAATAACAGGAGTCTTTTGGGGAAGTTCTTTATAAGGAAGAGTGCCAAAATACTGATCAATTAATTGTATTGTTTTATCAAAATCAAGATCACCAACCAGTACCATTGCATAATTATTAGGAACATAATATTGGTCAAAATATTGATGAATAGCCTTCATAGAAGGGTTCTTAAGATGTTCGGGTTTACCCAGGGTAGTCTGTTGCCCGTTGGGATGAGTAGGAAAAAGAGCATCCATCAGTTCATAATTCACTAACCTTGAATCATTATCCTGTGCCCTGTTGAACTCTTCATATACGGATTCCAACTCCGTATGGAAAAGACGCAGTACAATTTCCGAAAACCTTTCCTTTTCGATTTTCAGCCACTTTTCCAGTTCATTATTCGGAATATTGTTTTTATAAACAGTTTCATCAAACCATGTATGGGCATTGGTTCCGGTAGCTCCCAGAGAAGAAATTGCCTTGTCATATTCATTGGCAATTGCATATTGACTGGCTTCCTGGGAAATTTCATCTATTTTTTTATAGATTTCTTTTTTCTTTTCAGGATCCTGTTCAGCTTTGTGCTCTTCATATAATATGGAAATCTGGTCAAGGAGCTGCTTTTCTTTTTCCCAGTCTTGGGAACCTATTTTAGAAGTTCCCTTGAACATCATATGTTCAAGATAATGGGCCAGTCCTGTATTATCTGCCGGATCATTATTGCTTCCGGTTCTTACCGGAATGAAGGTTTGAATTCTTGGGGCATCAAAATTTTGAGCCAGGAATACTTTCAGTCCGTTTTTCAGAGTATAGATTCTGACGTTATTTTCGTCGTGGGTAATCGTAGTATATTGGTAGTGGTTGATATCAGTGTGAACTGTTTCTTTATATTTCTTGTCAATCATATATAAACTCATTTCATTCTTTACAATTCAGAATGCAATTACAAATGTAAGGAATCGACAAAAATGTTTTCCTCTTTTTATAACTATTACATCTATTATTGTAGTTGAAAGCTTGTATCAAACACGGCGCGTAAATAAAATTGAGTAATGTGCGGGTTATTATAAATAATGTATTATATGTATATTTTGGCTAAAGCCGGTGGAATCTTATGGTTTTTATTGATCCCGGGCTAAAGCCGGGCCTATTGAATAGGTGTATTTATAATATTCTCAAAGCTTAAAAACAATGATTAATTTACCATCCAGTCGTCATTGATAAAAAAAAATTACTCCAACTTTTAATTTTCCAATTGCCCCTTTAAACATTTGTTTATAATTTTTATCGCTAATTGCCAGCCTTTTAGCTTAAAATAGGAATGGAAAATGAATTTTATGTTAACTAGACTTGTTTTGCGTTGTATAAAGTTGTTATCTTTGCCCCACTGAAAACGAGAGAGAGTCAGTAAGCGCAGAAGGGCTTTTAGGTAAGCAAGAACATTATAATACTTCAAAAAGAGACGGACGAAAAAAACTTAAAAACTTTTTGCAAAAAGAGTTGTGGTTTTAAAAAGAGTTTGTATCTTTGCAGTCCGAATAAATCGGAGCGCAGGAGAGGAGTGATTGAGGTTTTGAGAAGAATTAAGGTTACTTAAAAAACTTTAAAATTTTCTTCAGGAACATTTGGTCATTACAAAATAAAGTTTTACTTTTGCACTCGCAAATACGGAGCGGATATAGACAGAAAGATAGCTTCGTTAAAAAGCGGAAGATATAAAGATCATTGACATACAATATAACAACCAAGTAAGGAAAAACTAAAGCGTTAAAAACTTTGAGTGAGTCAGACAAACATACAATGGAGAGTTTGATCCTGGCTCAGGATGAACGCTAGCGGGAGGCCTAACACATGCAAGCCGAGCGGTAGATTGCTTTCGGGCAATTGAGAGCGGCGTACGGGTGCGGAACACGTGTGCAACCTGCCTTTATCTGGGGGATAGCCTTTCGAAAGGAAGATTAATACCCCATAATATAAGAGACGGCATCGTTTTTTATTGAAAACTCCGGTGGATAGAGATGGGCACGCGCAAGATTAGATAGTTGGTGAGGTAACGGCTCACCAAGTCGACGATCTTTAGGGGGCCTGAGAGGGTGATCCCCCACACTGGTACTGAGACACGGACCAGACTCCTACGGGAGGCAGCAGTGAGGAATATTGGACAATGGGTGAAAGCCTGATCCAGCCATCCCGCGTGAAGGACGACGGCCCTATGGGTTGTAAACTTCTTTTGTATAGGGATAAACCTTTCCACGTGTGGAAAGCTGAAGGTACTATACGAATAAGCACCGGCTAACTCCGTGCCAGCAGCCGCGGTAATACGGAGGGTGCAAGCGTTATCCGGATTTATTGGGTTTAAAGGGTCCGTAGGCTGATTTGTAAGTCAGTGGTGAAATCTCACAGCTTAACTGTGAAACTGCCATTGATACTGCAAGTCTTGAGTGTTGTTGAAGTAGCTGGAATAAGTAGTGTAGCGGTGAAATGCATAGATATTACTTAGAACACCAATTGCGAAGGCAGGTTACTAAGCAACAACTGACGCTGATGGACGAAAGCGTGGGGAGCGAACAGGATTAGATACCCTGGTAGTCCACGCCGTAAACGATGCTAACTCGTTTTTGGGATGTAAGTTTCAGAGACTAAGCGAAAGTGATAAGTTAGCCACCTGGGGAGTACGAACGCAAGTTTGAAACTCAAAGGAATTGACGGGGGCCCGCACAAGCGGTGGATTATGTGGTTTAATTCGATGATACGCGAGGAACCTTACCAAGGCTTAAATGGGAAATGACAGGCTTAGAAATAGGCTTTTCTTCGGACATTTTTCAAGGTGCTGCATGGTTGTCGTCAGCTCGTGCCGTGAGGTGTTAGGTTAAGTCCTGCAACGAGCGCAACCCCTGTCACTAGTTGCCATCATTAAGTTGGGGACTCTAGTGAGACTGCCTACGCAAGTAGAGAGGAAGGTGGGGATGACGTCAAATCATCACGGCCCTTACGCCTTGGGCCACACACGTAATACAATGGCCGGTACAGAGGGCAGCTACACAGCGATGTGATGCAAATCTCGAAAGCCGGTCTCAGTTCGGATTGGAGTCTGCAACTCGACTCTATGAAGCTGGAATCGCTAGTAATCGCGCATCAGCCATGGCGCGGTGAATACGTTCCCGGGCCTTGTACACACCGCCCGTCAAGCCATGGAAGTCTGGGGTACCTGAAGTCGGTGACCGTAAAAGGAGCTGCCTAGGGTAAAACAGGTAACTAGGGCTAAGTCGTAACAAGGTAGCCGTACCGGAAGGTGCGGCTGGAACATCTCATTTTAGAGCGTTGAAGAACGTTAAACAAAATTAGTGTCCTAGAGACACAGTACTTACTTAAAGTAAAGCTTTAGTTTTTTGTTTGGTTGGTTATATTATAAATACACAACCCACTAGAAATTAGTAAAGGGATTGGGACAAAGAGGCAAGATAAAAGAAGGAAGCGCAGTCTGATATCTAATATCTGAAATCTGTTAGTCTAACAGACAGTCTCGTAGCTCAGCTGGTTAGAGCGCTACACTGATAATGTAGAGGTCGGCAGTTCGAGCCTGCCCGAGACTACTAATTAAGGCGGCTGGCAAATAGCTTATAGCAGATGGCAAGAAAGCCAAAAGCAAGAAGCAAATCGCTAGAAGCACCTAGAGGGGGAATTAGCTCAGCTGGCTAGAGCGCCTGCCTTGCACGCAGGAGGTCAAGGGTTCGACTCCCTTATTCTCCACATAGTGGATGGTTTAGTTTTAAACAAGCAAATAGAGCCAAAAACAATATTTGCGAATTAAACTTGAAATAGCAATTAAGATCATTGACATTAACGGTAAAGACATCACAAAGAGAAAACCGAGCGCATAAAGCGCTTGAGTAACCAAAAATAGGAAAGAAATCGTTAAGGGCGTATGGCGGATGCCTAGGCTTTCAGAGGCGACGAAGGACGTGGTAAGCTGCGAAAAGCTACGGGGATTGGCACACACGAATTGATCCGTAGATATCCGAATGGGGCAACCCAATACATTGAAGATGTATTACCTCGTAAGAGGGGCAAACCCGGAGAACTGAAACATCTAAGTACCCGGAGGAAAAGAAATCGAAGAGATTCCGTAAGTAGTGGCGAGCGAAAGCGGATTAGCCCAAAAGTCTTTATATATTTAGAAGAATGTTCTGGAAAGAACAGCCATAGACGGTGATAGCCCGGTATTCGAAAGGTATATTTGGATGATAAATGAGTAGGGCGGGACACGTGAAATCCTGTCTGAATATGGGGGGACCATCCTCCAAGGCTAAATACTCCTGAAAGACCGATAGTGAACAAGTACTGTGAAGGAAAGGTGAAAAGCACTTCGAATAGAAGGGTGAAATAGAACCTGAAACCGTACGCCTACAAGCGGTCGGAGCAGCGTAAAGCTGTGACGGCGTGCCTTTTGCATAATGAGCCTACGAGTTAATTTTACTAGCGAGGTTAAGTAATTAAGTTACGGAGCCGGAGCGAAAGCGAGTCTGAATAGGGCGCATAGTTAGTAGGATTAGACGCGAAACCTTGTGATCTACCCATGGGCAGGTTGAAGCTCTGGTAACACAGAGTGGAGGACCGAACCGGTTGACGTTGAAAAGTCTTCGGATGACCTGTGGGTAGGGGTGAAAGGCCAATCAAACTGGGAGATAGCTCGTACTCTCCGAAATGCATTTAGGTGCAGCGTCGCAACAAAGTTTATTAGAGGTAGAGCTACTGATTGGATGCGGGGGTTTCACCGCCTACCAATTCCTGACAAACTCCGAATGCTAATAAATGTTTTGCGGCAGTGAGGGCATGGGTGCTAAGGTCCATGTCCGAGAGGGAAAGAACCCAGACCAACAGCTAAGGTCCCCAAATATATGTTAAGTTGAAGCAACGCGGTTGGACTGCATTGACAGCTAGGATGTTGGCTTGGAAGCAGCCATTCATTTAAAGAGTGCGTAACAGCTCACTAGTCGAGCGGTCCGGCATGGATAATAATCGGGCATAAACATATTACCGAAGCTATGGATTTATATTTTATAATATATCTGGTAGGAGAGCATTCTATTTGCGCCGAAGCAGTACTGTGAGGTATTGTGGAGCGGATAGAAAAGAAAATGTAGGCATAAGTAACGATAAAGGGGGCGAGAAACCCCCTCACCGAAAGACCAAGGCTTCCTCAGCCATGCTAATCAGCTGAGGGTTAGTCGGGACCTAACGCGAACCCGAAAGGGGTAGTGGATGGACACAGGGTTAATATTCCCTGACTTGCTCACGATAAAAGGGGACGGTTGGATGTATCTGCTGGAGACTGACGGAATAGTCAAGGCCTAGCCTTCGGGCGAAGCTGCTGTAGAGTAATCTGATCCAAGAAAAGCCGAAGTGAAGCAACCCGTACCAAAACCGACACAGGTGGTCGAGGAGAGAATCCTAAGGTGCTCGAGTGAGTCGTGGCTAAGGAACTAGGCAAAATAGTCTCGTAACTTCGGAAGAAGAGACGCCTCCCTCCGGGGAGGCCGCAGTGAAGAGGCCCAGGCGACTGTTTATCAAAAACACAGGACTCTGCTAAATCGAAAGATGCTGTATAGGGTCTGACACCTGCCCGGTGCTGGAAGGTTAAGGAAGGTGCTTAGCGTAAGCGAAGGCATTAACTGAAGCCCCAGTAAACGGCGGCCGTAACTATAACGGTCCTAAGGTAGCGAAATTCCTTGTCGGGTAAGTTCCGACCTGCACGAATGGTGTAACGATCTGGGCACTGTCTCAGCCACGAGCTCGGTGAAATTGTAGTATCGGTGAAGATGCCGATTACCCGCAATGGGACGAAAAGACCCTGTGAACCTTTACTATAACTTCGTATTGACTTTGAGTAAGTAATGTGTAGGATAGGTGGGAGGCTTTGAAGCAGGCACGCTAGTGTTTGTGGAGCCGTCGTTGAAATACCACCCTTTACTTACTTGGAGCCTAACTTCCTATGGAAGGACATTGCGTGGTGGGTAGTTTGACTGGGGTGGTCGCCTCCAAAAGAGTAACGGAGGCTTTCAAAGGTACCCTCAGCACGCTTGGTAACCGTGCGTAGAGTGTAATGGCATAAGGGTGCTTGACTGTGAGACCAACAAGTCGATCAGGTGCGAAAGCAGGACATAGTGATCCGGTGGTTCCGTATGGAAGGGCCATCGCTCATAGGATAAAAGGTACTCCGGGGATAACAGGCTAGTCTCCCCCAAGAGCTCACATCGACGGGGAGGTTCGGCACCTCGATGTCGGCTCGTCACATCCTGGGGCTGGAGAAGGTCCCAAGGGTTGGGCTGTTCGCCCATTAAAGTGGCACGCGAGCTGGGTTCAGAACGTCGTGAGACAGTTCGGTCTCTATCTATTGCGGGCGTTAGATGTTTGAGAGGGCTTGATTCTAGTACGAGAGGACCGAATTGAACAAACCTCTGGTGTATCAGTTGTACCGCCAGGTGCACCGCTGAGTAGCTACGTTTGGAAGAGATAAGCACTGAAAGCATATAAGTGCGAAACTCGCCTCAAGATGAGACATCTTTTAAGGGTCGTTGTAGATGACAACGTTGATAGGCTATAGGTGTAAAGGCAGTAATGTCATAGCCGAGTAGTACTAATTACCCGTAGATTTATAGCCTATGGTTGCTATAAAATTATCATATTAAACATATAATAAATGACAAGTACTTTATGCGCAGTAAAGGTTTTGTCTTTGTGAGAGTTTTTATCGCTTAAAACAGATGTCAGATATAAGACATCAGATACCAGACCTTTAAGTCTGAAATCTGAAATCTAAGTTCTGATATCTTATATACCTTCTTTAGGGTGGTTTTAGCGGTGGGGCTCACCTGTTCCCATTCCGAACACAGAAGTTAAGCCCACCAGCGCCGATGGTACTGCTAACGCGGGAGAGTAGGCCGCCGCCAGTTTTTATTTTATTTTAAAAGTCTCATACAGTAATGTGTGAGACTTTTTTTGTTATAGACCCATCCTATCTATATTATATCTATCCCACGCCTATGTACCTGGAACTATCCCTGCACTTATACCGGGTGAAGAGTGAAATGATAGATAACAGATAACAGATAACAGATAACAGATAACAGATCCAGGATAGCGTATAGGTTTTGGCTAAAGCCTGTGGAATTTTATGGTTTTTATTGAGCACGGGCTAAAGCCCGTGGCTATTGAATAGATGTGCTCATCATATCATCTTCTAAACATAAACATTAAAACATATCCCTATATTCCTTGATCTTTTCCCAATCCAAATCTCCACATTCCTCTGTGTCAATCCGTGTAATCCGTGGTGAAATAAAATAGCAATGCTCTTTTCATTATGGGGTTATCACTAATGGCGGGTTTAGCCCGTGGCTAGTGAATATTTACCAGGATTTATCTTTATAAAACAATTTTTTTCTAAGAGCCCATTTACTCAGATAAAATTGATAAGTTTGTATTAGTTTTCCAAAAAGAATTATAATGTCAGGAAATATTCTGATCATCGATGATGAGATCAAACTCCTTAAATTACTAGGAATGATCCTTTCCCAAGAAAATTTTAATGTTAAAGAAGCTTCAACGGCACGTTCAGCAATGACGATGCTGGAGCAGTATGATTTTGATGTCGTTTTAAGTGACGTCCGGCTTCCTGATGCTTTTGGGGTAGAATTGGTAAAGTCAATTAAAACGAAATATCCCCATCTTGAAATTATTCTGATGACTGCGTTTGGAAATATTACAGATGCTGTACAGGCAATGAAAAATGGAGCTTATGACTATCTGGTGAAAGGCGATGATAATGAAAAGATTATTCCGTTGGTATATAAAGCACTGGAAAGGGTGAAGGATAATAAAAGCAAAACGGCTCAGCATATTAATGTAGGGAAAGGTTTTGATCAAATCCTTGGAAATTCTCCTTTGATGCTGCAAGCTAAAAGACTTGCTGAGAAAGTAGCTTTAACAGACGCAGCAGTGCTTTTAACCGGAGAGACGGGCACGGGGAAGGAAGTTTTTGCAAGTGCTATTCATGAAGGGAGTGATAGAAAGAAAAATAATTTTGTTGCCATCAATTGTTCGGCATTCAGTAGGGAAATTCTGGAGAGCGAGCTTTTCGGTCACAAACAAGGTGCTTTTACCGGTGCCTTGAAAGATAAAAAAGGGCTTATAGAGGAAGCCAATGGTGGAACTCTTTTCCTGGATGAAATAGGTGAAATGCCTATAGAACTTCAAGCGAAATTATTGAGGGTTTTAGAAACCAGGGAATTCATTAAAATGGGAGAGACCAAAGTAACAAAATCGGATTTTAGATTGATTGCTGCTACCAACAGAAACTTAGAAGAAGAAATAAAGCAGGGAAATTTCAGAGAAGATTTGTACTTCAGACTGAATGTCTTTGAAATTTCACTTCCACCTTTAAGAGAAAGGAAAGAAGATCTTAAAATATTAGCAAAAAACTTTATTGATTTATTTTCTCATAAATTACATTTATCTTCTGTCCAGGTAATGCCTGATTACTATAAAGCATTGGAGAAGAACGACTGGAAAGGAAATATCCGCGAATTAAGGAATGCTGTAGAGCGTAGCCTTATTCTGATGGATAACAATGTTTTAAGTGAAGAAAGCCTTCCTCATTATTCAGGGAAAGCAATTCCGGAAAGTGACTCTTTAAGTATGAGATCCCTGGAAAAAATTCATATACAAAAAGTATTGCAATACACTAAGGGAAATAAAGCAGAAACCGCCAGATTACTGGAAATTGGTATTGCCACATTATACCGTAAGCTGGAAGAATACGGATTGAAATAAAGATTTTATCATTTTAATAAAGAGCCTATCATTTTGATAGGCTTTTCTGTTTTTATAGAGATTAATTGATGTGTGTAAATCTTTGTTTATCAAATGTTTATGATATTTGTTTCTATAATGGGCCTTCTTTTGGCCTATAGTTTTGAATAAAATATTTAAAAATGACAATTTCAAGAAAAACGTTTAAAAAACGGGAGCATTCCACTTTTAGTCTGCTGATGGTATCCTATGTATTGTTAACCCTTCTAATCTTAATAATAACGATATGATGCTCATAAGTTTGATTCTGCTGTTTGCAGTATTGTTTTGGCTTTTATATAAATCAGTTGAATTTTTTGATAAAATATAATTATGTGGAGTTTATTTTTTCTTTCCATTCTTGCCTTTGTGTACATCTGTTATGTTTTAATGAAACCTGAAAAATTTTAAGCAATCATGAATACAGAGATTTTAGGCATCATAGCCATGTTTGCTATTACGTTAGTGATGGGAATATGTTTAGGTAAATATATTGCTAATGTCTACGGATACAAAAAAACTTTTCCGGATCAGGTTTTTGAAACGATTGAAAAGTTAATTTATAAAATATCGGGTATTAATCCCAACCGCCAGATGAACTGGAAGCAGAATATGTATGCCATGCTGACAATTAACCTGGTTTGGTTTGTTATTGGATTTTTGATCCTGCAGAACCAGTCATGGTTACCTCTGAATCCGGATGGAAATCCCAATATGTCACCGGATTTGGCTTTCAATACAACAATTTCTTTTTTAGTTAATTGCAATCTGCAGCATTATTCCGGAGAAACGGGAGTAAGTTATCTGAGCCAGCTGTATTTGATGTTTTTACAGTTTGTAACTGCAGCGACAGGAATGGCCGCAATGGCGGTACTTTTTAAAGCTTTTAAAGAAAAAACAGCTACGGAATTAGGAAATTTCTATGACTTTTTTACAAGGTCAATGATTAGAATTCTTATCCCTGTAAGTATTATTGTAGCTTTTATTCTTTCTATGAACGGAAGCCCGATGACTTTTGAAGGAAAAGCTCATATGACAACCCTGGAGGGACAAAAAATTGATGTTTCCAGAGGCCCGGTAGCGGCTTTTGTAGCAATCAAGCATCTGGGAACAAATGGAGGCGGTTTTTTTGGAGCAAACTCTGCACATCCGTTTGAAAACCCTAATTATATCACGAATATGACAGAAATGGTCACCCAGATGATCATTCCGTTCGCATTGGTTTTTGCGTTGGGTTTTTATTTGCATAAAAGAAAGCTTTCATGGGTTATTTTTGCTGTAATGACGGTTGGTTTCCTTGCTCTTGCAATTCCTAATATTGTGAATGAAACAGGTGGTAACCCCTTGATTACTCAAATGGGTACAGACAGCAGTCTTGGTGCAATGGAGGGAAAAGAAATCCGTTTCGGAAGTGCAGCGTCAGGATATTGGAGCATTGCCACAACCGTAATTTCTACAGGTTCCGTGAATGCAATGCATGACAGTACGATGCCTCTTTCCGGAATGAATGAGCTTCTGGCAATGATGGTCAACTGCTTTTACGGTGGTTGTGGAGTAGGGATCCTGAACTATTTTATCTTTATCATTCTTGCCGTATTCATCAGTGGGCTAATGGTAGGTAGAACTCCGGAGTTTATGGGAAAAAAGATCGAAGCAAAAGAAATGAAAATTGCAATGATTGTTGCACTATTTCATCCGTTCCTAATTCTTGCAGGAACAGCTTTAACAGCTTATTTACCGGAGTTTGGAGCCAAAACATTGAACAATCCCGGATTCCACGGTTTCAGTGAGATGCTGTATGAGTTTACTTCTTCTTCCGCCAATAACGGATCCGGATTTGAAGGATTGGGAGATAATACCCCATGGTGGAATATTTCAACGGGAATTGTACTGTTGCTATCAAGGTTCATTCCGATTATAGGTCCTGTGGCAATTGCCGGTTTACTGGCACAGAAAAAATATATTCCGGAAAGCTCAGGTACATTAAAAACGGATACTGCTACTTTTGGATTCATGACCCTGGCAGTCATTCTGCTTATCGCAGCTTTATCCTTTTTCCCTGCATTAACGCTTGGTCCTATTGCAGAACAGATACAGTATTTCTCTAAATAATTGTGAATCTTAAAAATTAAAATCAATAATAGACCATTAAGGAAGCTGAAGAGTTCAGAAGCGAGTCTAAAACTTACTGAAACGTTCACTTAAATATTATCCATCTTTATTTCTCATGATTAGCTTGCCTTAATGGTTGTTATTGGTTAATAATGATAAAAACTCTTTCAAAAAAAATGAAAAATCAATCGCAGACATTATTTCAAAGAGATTTGGTAAACGAAGCTATAAAACAGTCCTTCGTAAAACTGAATCCGAAAATTATGTTTAAAAATCCAGTGATGTTTCTGGTAGAGATAGGAACTGTTGTTATGCTTATTGTAAGCTTGTTCAGTTTAACAGGCGACAGATCGCAGGGGGATTTCTCTTATAATTTCTTAGTATTTATTATCTTATTTTTTACTGTCTTATTTGCCAATTTTGCAGAAGCTATTGCAGAAGCCAGAGGGAAAGCGCAGGCAGATACGCTTAGAAAAACCCGTGAGGAAACTCCTGCCAAACTGGTTGTTGAAAACAAACCCGGATTTCAGGTGGAAACTGCTTTGAAAATGTCTGCCGAAATGAAGCTTGGTGATATTTTTCTTTGTGAAGCCGGAGATCAGGTTCCGATGGATGGAGAAATTGTTGAAGGATTGGCAACTATTGATGAATCTGCCATTACCGGGGAAAGTGCACCGGTTATCCGTGAAGCGGGTGGAGATAAAAGTTCTGTAACGGGTGGTACAAAAGTACTTTCAGACAGAATCAAAGTAAAGGTGACCACTAAGCCGGGAGAGTCCTTTCTGGATAAAATGATTGCTCTTGTAGAAGGAGCTTCAAGACAAAAAACCCCCAACGAAATCGCATTAACCATATTATTGGCAGGATTTACCCTGACGTTTATTATTGTTACCCTCACTTTAAAGCCTTTTGCAGACTATGCGCAGACTCCGATTACAATTGCGGCATTTATTTCACTTTTTGTTTGTCTGATTCCCACAACAATCGGAGGGCTGCTTTCTGCAATCGGAATTGCGGGGATGGACAGGGCTTTAAGGGCTAATGTTATTACCAAAAGTGGAAAAGCGGTAGAAACGGCAGGAGATATTGATGTGTTGCTGCTTGATAAAACAGGTACTATTACCATAGGAAACCGTAAAGCGACGCAATTTCACCCTGCGGAAGGAATCAAAATGGAAGACTTTATCAAAGCTTCTGCACTAAGTTCCGTAGCAGATGAAACCCCTGAGGGAAAATCAATTATAGAACTGAGCCAATTAAAACCGGAGGACTTACTTGTACCTGGTCCTACCTATATAGATTTTACAGCAGAAACCAGAACTTCAGGAATTGATTTTGAAGAAACCAGAATCAGGAAAGGCGCATACGACACCATAAAAAAATTAACAGAAAAAACCGGCAATATCTTCCCGCAGGAAACCCAAGATGCCGTAACCAAAATTTCTGAGAATGGCGGAACTCCCTTGGTGGTGGCTGTGAATGAAAAAGTATGGGGAGTAATTGAGCTCCAGGATATCATTAAAACAGGAATTCAGGAACGTTTCCAAAGGCTTAGAAAAATGGGGGTAAAGACGGTAATGGTAACCGGTGATAATCCTTTGACGGCTAAGTTTATCGCAGAAAAGGCAGGGGTAGATGATTTTATTGCAGAAGCAAAACCTGAAGATAAAATGAACTATATCAAAAAAGAGCAACAGGAAGGAAAGCTTGTAGCCATGATGGGAGATGGAACGAATGATGCCCCGGCATTAGCCCAGGCCGATGTAGGAGTAGCAATGAACAGCGGAACACAGGCTGCCAAAGAAGCAGGTAATATGGTGGATCTTGATAATGACCCTACCAAACTGATTGAGATTGTGGAAATCGGGAAACAATTGCTGATGACAAGAGGAACATTAACAACCTTCAGTATTGCTAATGATGTAGCCAAGTATTTTGCTATCATTCCGGCCTTGTTTATTACTTTTATCCCTTCCCTTCAGAAACTGAATATCATGAATCTTCACAGCCCTGAAACAGCTATTTTATCGGCTGTTATTTTCAATGCGGTGATTATTCCCTTCCTTATTCCGTTAGCTTTAAAAGGAGTGGCTTACAAACCCATTGGAGCGAGTGCTTTATTGAGAAGGAATCTTTTGATTTATGGATTGGGAGGGGTGATTGTTCCGTTCATCGGAATTAAAATTATAGACTTACTGATTAGCTTATTCTATTAAAATATAAAGACATGAAAAATCATATTGTTTCAGCATTCAGACTGACTTTGGTAATGCTGGTTGTGGTAAGTGTTTATCTGGGGGTTGTGTACGGAGGCTCTAAAGTATTGCCTACCCAGGGAAATGCAGAAATTATCAATTATAAAGGACAGAAATTCTACACCAATATAGGGCAGGAATTTAAATCTGAAAAATATTTTCACGGTCGTCCTTCTTCCGTCAATTATAATGCTGCGGGAAGCGGGGGAAGTAATAAAGGCCCTGGCAATGAAGAATATCTGGGAACTGTACAAAAGAGAATAGATACGCTAAAATTACTGAATCCGGAAATGGGAAATACTAAAGTACCCGTAGAACTGGTTACGGCAAGTGGCAGCGGACTGGATCCTGATATTTCAGAAGAAGGCGCTTTATATCAGGCAAAAAGAATTGCAAAAGTGAGAAACCTTTCTGTAGACCAGGTTAATAACTTAATTAAAGATCAGACTCAGAAACCGTTTCTAGGCCTTTTCGGACCTTCCAAAGTGAATGTACTAAAGCTTAATATTGCTTTAGATCAATTAAAATAATCTAATAATCCTGAAATAAACCATGTCAAGGTTTCAAACCTTGACATGGTTAATACCTTGCAACTAACGTGAAAAAAATTATTATTATAGGAATGCTATTGGGAACATTTTTCTCGAAAGCACAATCATCAGACTCATTAAAAACAGAGCCTAAATTCACATTTTCGGCTTATGCGGAACTCTTTTATACTTATGATTTTAATGAGCCGGCAGATCATCTCCGCCAGAATTTTTTGTACTCTTACAACAGACATAATGAAGTAAATCTTAATCTGGGACTCATAAAAGCCAATTATCAAAGTGAGAATATTCGGGCCAACCTTGCATTGATGGGTGGAACGTACGCACAGGACAATATGACCGCAGAACAGGAGGCTTTACGGTACATTAACGAAGCGAACGTAGGGATCAAAATATCAAAAAATAAAAACCTATGGATTGATGCCGGTATTATGCCTTCCCATATCGGCTGGGAAAGTGCAATAGGAAAAGATAATATCAATCTGACCAGAAGTTTTGCCGCTGAAAATTCCCCGTATTTTGAAACCGGAGTCAAAGTTTCCTATACTTCAGATAATGGAAAATGGTTTTTAAGCGGGCTTGTTCTCAATGGCTGGCAACGTATTGCCAAACCGGAAGGTAATCAGAGCATTTCCTTCGGACACCAGATCACGTATAAACCGAATGATAAAATTGCGCTGAACAGCAGTTCTTTCATAGGAAATGATAAAGTGAAGACTGAGAAAAAGATGCGGTATTTTCATGATTTATATGGAAACTTCCAGTTGACAGATCAATTTTCTGCCTTATTGGGATTTGATATCGGGGCAGAACAGAAAACGGAAGGAAATGAGCAATACAATATCTGGTATAGCCCGAATGTGCAGGTGAAATACCAGTTTGACAATCAATGGGCCCTGGCGGGAAGATTAGAATATTATAATGATAAGAACGGAGTGATCATCAGTACGAAAAGTCCTAACGGTTTCCAGACTTTCGGATATTCATTGAATGTAGATTATGCGGTATTTAAAAATGTTATTTTTCGTACCGAAGCAAGGGGATTTACTTCTAAGGATACCATTTTTGCGAAAAATGATGTTTTCAGAAAAGGAAACTTCTTTGTAACAACAAGTTTAGCAGTTTGGTTTTAATAAAAATTAAACCGGAAATCAGAATTATAACCACAAAAGTTACAAGCACTTTAGCACACTTAAGTAAGCTGATAATGTTCTGATAAAAGTACACAGAAGGTGAGAATCAAAGGTTTTCAAAAACTTAAGTGATCTTATAATGCAGTTAGTAGTAACTTACAATAACTAAAGTGTTTGTAAAAAAATAATATGTTATAATCTTGAACCTTGCATTGAAAGTGAAAACTTTTCCTACAAAAGTACTAATCTAAGGTTACAGAATGTTTGAAAAAATAATACTAAAAAGTAATAATCAATGTCATCAGCAAAACATTTTCTGGAATTGATCCAGAAATCCCGGAAAGGGAAATTCAAGATTTATATCGGGATGAGTGCAGGCGTAGGGAAAACATTCCGTATGCTTCAGGAGGCGCATTCCCTTTTACGAAATGGCATTGATGTGAAAATCGGCTACATAGAAACTCATGGAAGAGAAGAAACCGAGGCTCTCGTAGAAGGAATACCCGGAATTGAAAGAAAATCGGTCTTCTATAAAGGGAAAAACCTGGAAGAAATGGATCTTCATGCTATTATCAATGAACATCCTGAGGTGGTACTGGTGGATGAACTGGCCCATACCAATATAGAAGGTTCCAAAAATAAGAAAAGGTGGCAGGATGTGTTGGAAATCCTTGATAACGGGATTAATGTAATCAGTGCCATGAATATCCAGCATATTGAAAGTCTGAACGAAGAAGTTAAAAAAATAACGGGAGTGGAAGTGGCGGAAAGAGTACCGGATAAAATTCTGGCTCTTGCCGATGAAGTGGTGAATATAGACCTGACTGCTGATGAGCTGTTAACCCGGTTAAAGGAAGGAAAAATTTATAAAAAAGAAAAGATTCAGACAGCGTTGGGCAATTTCTTTCAGAGCGGTCACATTCTGCAGCTGAGAGAGCTTGCTTTAAAAGAAGTAGCCACCCATGTAGAAAGAAAGGTAGAAACTGAAATCAAAACAGAGAATTTTAAACCCATCAAATTTCTGGCCTGCATCAGCAGTAATGAGAAAATTGCAAAAACGATTATCAGGAAAACAGCCAGATTAGCCAGTTATTACAATAGCCCGTGGACTGTTTTATATATTCAGAAACCTTCTGAAAATCCTGAAAAAATAGCATTGGATAAACAACGGTATTTGATTAATAATTTTAATTTAGCACAGGAATTGGGAGCCAAAGTAGTCCGCATCAAAGAAAGCAGTGTTCATAACGGAATTCTGGAATATGTGATAGATCACAATATCACGACGGTCTGTATAGGTAAACCCCATGCTAAGTTCTGGCATCGACTGTTCGGATACAGCTGGATTTATACTTTAATGAACAGATTGAATGAACGGCAGGTAGATATTATTATTTTATCCTAAAAAGTAATGAGATCACAATGATTTGGAAACACAAATACCGATAAAGATGACGCGATTGCATATGTCTTTTAAAAAACAATAAGTATCATCATATGAAACTTAAAACAAAACTTACGTTAGGTGTAGGTCTTTTATTTTTACTGATTGTGTTGCTTTCAGTAATAGGTTCCGTATACATCAATAAACTAAAGTCTGATACGGAAAAGATCCTCACCGCCAATTATAACAGCCTGGAATTTTCCAAAAATATGCTCCTCGCTTTAGATAATATCGATACCGACAGTGCTATTGCAGTAAAAGATTTTCAAAAATATAATAAACTCCAGGAAAAAAACCTTACTGAATTTGGGGAAAAGGAAGCAACCCAAAACCTGAACCTGCATTTCAACAATTACCTGAAAGGGGCAACCCGTGAGAAAGAAAAGCTGATCAGGGAAGATCTTTCCAGAATTATGTCTTTAAATATGAAAGGCATAGAACGAAAAAGTGATATTGCAATCATTACTGCAGAAAATGCAACATTCTGGATTGTAAGCCTGGGAACTGTATGCTTCCTGATAGCTTTTATATTGCTTTTTAACCTGCCGCAGACAATTGCTGAACCGATTGACCAGCTGACGTTCAGTATCAGACAAATTGCCAATAAGAATTACAGTGAAAGAGTTCACTTTAAAGGAAGTGAGGAGTTTAACAGCCTTGCGGAATCTTTTAATGTGATGGCGGAAAAGCTTCAGGAATACGAAAGCAGCAGCCTTTCAAAGCAGCTGATGGAGAAAAAAAGGATCGAGACATTGGTCAATAATATGCATGATGCTGTTATTGGATTGGATGAGAACCATTTTATATACATGATCAATGATGAAGCGCTGAAAATTACGAATCTTCACAAAGAAGAAATTATCGGAAAAACAGCTCATGAGGTTGCTGTAAATAATGATCTGCTGCGTGAATTGCTGAAAAATATAGATCATCCGGTAAAAGAACCTATGAAAATTGTTCGTGATAATAAGGAAAATTACTTTGAACAGGATATTATCCCCATTAATATTACCAAAACCGGTGAGAAAGAGAAGAAATATATCGGAAAGGTGATCTTATTACGGAATATTACACCATTCAAAGAACTGGACTTTGCCAAAACCAATTTTATTGCCACTATTTCTCATGAGCTTAAAACTCCGATTTCAGCTATAAAAATGGGTGTCCAGCTACTTGGAAACCAGAAATTCGGAGCATTGAATGAGCAGCAGCAGGAATTATTGAAAAGCATTAACGAAGACGGACAGCGCCTGCTGGATATCACCGGAGAGCTTCTTAATCTTTCACAGGTAGAATCCGGAAATATCCGGTTAACAATCGAAAAATGTTCCCCTAAAGAAATCGTACAGGCTGCCGTGAAAAATGTTGAAAAACTGGCAGAACAGAAAAATATTTCCATTCAATCCGAATACGTATTGAGTGAAGAGGATTATGTGACCGCCGATTTTGATAAAACGGTCTGGGTGATGAATAACTTCCTTACCAATGCGGTAAAACATTCTTATCAGGATGAGGCAATCCATATTAAGGTGGAAAAAATGGATTCATTGATTCAGTTTAGTATTACAGATACCGGTTGCGGAATTGATGAAAAATACCATCGCCAGATTTTTGACCGCTATTTCCAGGTGCCGGGTGAACATCAGAACGGAACAGGTCTGGGATTGGCCATCTCAAAAAACTTTATTGAAAAACAAAACGGTGAGATCGGAGTAAAGAGCTCATTGAATCATGGGAGTACTTTCTATTTCAGATTGCCGGCTGCATAAATCTTTATAGTTGTTTTTCAAGGTTAAATAAAATTTTTAAATTTGAATTAAATTCATCTAAGACGACTCCTCAGATTTAAAACTTGTTTAAATAACAAAATCACCAATTAAAAGAAGGCAGAATTGTTGAAGAAATTCAGAAGCTTTTGGATTTTGAATTGGATCAGAATGAATATATTCTTGATGATTCTCAAAAGGATTGCTGAAGCAAGAGAAGAATATAAAAGAAAGGCCTGTCTTACAGAAGATGAAGCAATCAGGATATTGAAGAATGACTAAAGAAATAAATACATGAGAAAAATTGTAGGAATATTGGTATTGCTATTTTTTATTTTATCAACCATCCATATCCCAGCCCAAACCTTTAGTTTAGAACAGTTGAAAAGTTTTAATGCTCTTAGCATGGCTGATTTTAAAAAAGAGATGAAAAAGCTTAATTATACTTTTTATGATAAAGTAGAAAGCAGTGAATACAGCTTATACCAATATGACAGCCCGGGATACCAGTCTAAAATCGGGAAATTTGAATTTACAACAACTAAATCAGAAGATTGTATAGAATATGAGCTGCCTGGTAAAAAAGAATATGAACAGTACCTTAAGCTTGTATTGAAGGAGGGATATAAAGAAGCAGAAAAAGGAAAGATCATTACCAAAGAACCCTATGTAGATTATTACAAAAATAAAGATCATATCAGAATGGTATTGCCTAAACAAGGCGAGACGGCGCCATATATTATCATGGTTTTCAGATAAATGAAATGGAAAGTTAGTGCCGACTGTATAATATTTAGAAATAAAACAGGCTGTGAAAATGACTCACAGCCTGTTTTTTGTGTCACTTAATTAATCTTTCTTAAACTTCTGGGTAAATGTTTTGTCTTTGGTAAACATTTTAATGATATAATTTCCTTTAGTAAGTTCAGAAACGTTTACAGAGTTTCCTTTTGCAGTCGTAGAATTGATAATTCTTCCTGTCAGGTCATAGATTTCGGCTTTAATGATCTCTTCTTTGGATTCGATATATAAAGTATCTTTTGCCGGATTTGGATAGAGCGTAAATTGCTCAGTCTTTCTGTTGGTTTCAGAAATTGCGAGGACTTCTTTATTTTGGACACTCGTTGTGTAAGTATTGGTTATGATCGGGTGGTTATAATCAAAATAGATTTTTGCTGTATTACTGAAACTGTCACCCAGATTAAGGGTAGATTTGGTTTTTATTTTAAATGCAACATAACCGTCGTTATTGGTATCATCGAACGGAAGCTGGATATTTTCAAATATAAATTCCACCACATTAGGCTGGGTAATCTGCGTTACGAAATCATGACTGCCGTTTAATGCTACCAAAGAAGAAATATCAAATTTCGTAGTATCAATTTCATCTTTTACAACAATATTCCGGGCGTTCGCTGTTCCTGTATTTTCGAAGCGGATAAGATAATGTACATAATCTCCTACTTTTGCCTGCGTAATAGAAGCTCCTTCCAGGCAGGTTTTATCATTAGGATCGAAAGCATTAACAACCGTTTGATCCAGCGTGAATGTATTATCTGAAGGAGTTTCGTCTGTAGCTCCATTGATGTGTGCTGTATACTGAAGAAGGTCACCACCATGTAAAGCAGGAGTTTGGGTAGGGGTATTAAGTCTTAAGCTAACAATGATTTCCCTGGTTTCAAAAGGCTGAAGATTGGTGAAGTTCCAATTGATAACTCCGGTAGTCTGACTGTCTGGAGCAAGGGTTGAAGCCTGATAATCCATCAGCGTATCGTCATAGTTAAAAAGTAAAGCTCCGGATTGGGCGGCAGTTCCTTTGTTTTTGTAGATAATTTTATATCGTGAAAGAAAGCCCGGGCTGGCAGCTGTTACAGGAATAATTACTGTTTCCAGATCGTTGTGGGTTCCGTTCGGGGTCATGCAGAAATTTTGACTGAATGGGCTTGCCTGTGTTGGAAAATCTACACTGATACTGGCAGGAGAGATATTGAAATACGCCGGGTTTTCAACAACAGGAGTAATGATACTTGTTCCATCCTGTGCTGCTATTGTATAATTTCCTGAGCTGTTGGCAATGTAGCTGCTTAAGTTTGTTCCATTGGAGATTGTAAACTGTTGGAAAGATTTGGCAGGATCGCTCGCATCGCATCCATTATTATTGACGTCATATTTTGTATTGCCCTGGATAGTATATGTAGTTCCTCCCGGGATGAAGGAGCAATAGCTGTTGACTTCCGCGTTGTTTTGTCCCTGATTAACCAGCATCGCGGAAACCTGCTGGACCTTACTGGTATCGCAGCATACATACTTCAAATTGGGAAGATAAGCGGGCGCAGCAGCATAAAAGTTCATATTGGGATTGCCGTTTTTAATATTGACATTTGTAAGAATATTTCCCTGGATATTTACATATTCCAGGTTAGGATTCTGGCTTACATCAAGACTGCTCATGAGGTTCTCACTTATACTCAGGATTTGTAGCTGTGTAATCGGAGAGGTATCTAAAGAAGTCAGTTTATTGGGCCCTATCGCCATATTAATAATACCCGGAGTTCCGGTAAAATCTACTGAAGTAACCCCATTTCCACCGAAGCTGATGCTTTGCAAATTAGGTTTATTTTGAAGATCTACAGTAGTGACTAATGGGTTGTTCAGGACCAATAAATTATTCAGATTGGTAGTGTTTTGAATATTCAGCGTGTTTAGCAATGAATTGTTATCCACGTATAAGTATTCCAGTTGCGTCCTATTCGAAAGATCTAATGAGGTCAGCTTTGTTCTTTTTATACTAAAATGTTCCAGCTGGCTTAATGGATTTAAAGTAAGTGAGGTAAGGTTGGGTTTATCAATAATAATCTTTTTCAGATTGATATTATTAGACAGGTCTAAGCTTGTAAAATTAGGATTAAGAATACCGGTGTCCCCAATTTCCAGTTCTTCCAACGCCGTAAGATGAGAAATATTTACACTTGCCAGGTGCGCGTTTGTTATAATTGTCAATTTCTTTAATGAAGGATTTTGTAGGAAATCCAGGTTATAGACAAACCCCGCATTGTGGATGAGTTGGAAATTTTCAAGCTGATTACAGCCCTGGGTATTGATCTCATGCAGGCCGCTGCTGTTGATAAATAAGCGTTTAAGATTAACCATATTGCTTACATTGAGCTCATTAAGATGGCTATTTCCCTGTACGGTAAGCTGAGCAAGATTGGTAAAACTCTGAATACCGGTCAAATCCGTAATCTGGGTCTGGTTAAATGTTAAACTGGAAATATTCAAGGCTTCACTCAGCTGGATTTCACCATCATTATTGGTGTCAACAGCAGTAGGAGCCCCGCTTAAATCATTGGCAATATGGTTCCACTGATTGGCACTGACAAGTCTCTGCTTGAAGGCAGGATCAGGGATGTTTACAATTTGCGCGTTGATCGATAAATGTGCCAGTGTAAGCACAAAAAAGTAGAATTTTTTCATAGTTTGGTGATATTAGTTTTTGTAAATTTATTAAAAATATTTATTATTATGTATTTTATTTTAAATATTTTTCGTTTCTAATTGTTTATAATTTAATAATATTCGCTTTTATCGTTGATTAACTGTTATTTTTTTTCTTTTATAGTAAAGTCTTTTCATAAAAAAAACCGTAAAATTTCACGGTTTTACATTATTTTTTGGAGGGGGTTCATTATTTGATTCCGATTACTTTTTCTCAATCAGATCCAGGAATTGTTGTTCATCCAGAATTTCAATAGTTCCGATATCCTGGGCCTTTTTCAGCTTGCTACCTGCTTTTTCACCTACTACAAGATAGTTGAGGTTTTTAGATACGGCAGAAATATTTTTCCCGCCATGTTTTTCTACCATTTCCTCGGCAGCCTCTCTGGTGAACAGGGATAATTTCCCGGTGAAAAGGAAAGTCTTTCCTTCCAGTACATTAGACAATACCTCATTGGTGCTTTCTCCCTTTTCAAGCTGTACCCCATAAGATTTCAGGCGCTCAATCATCAGGATGTTTTCCGGATTGCTAAAGAAGTCAACAATACTCACGGCAATTTTAGCCCCGATGTCTTCTACCTGGCAAAGCTCTTCTATAGTAGCAGCCTTTAGTTCATCAATAGTAGGGAAGTTTTTCACCAGTTTTTTGGCAACGGTTTCCCCTACATGTTTAATCCCGATTCCGTATAATACTTTTTCAAACGGAATTTCTTTGGATTTTTCTATTCCGGTGATGATGTTCTGGGCAGACTTTTCAGCCATTCTTTCCAATGGAAGAAGCTGCTCTTTTGTTAAAACATAAAAGTCGGCTGGATTTTCAATTAATCTTTCCCTGTAAAGCTGCTCGATGGTTTCGCTTCCCAGATTTTCAATATTTAAAGCCTTTCTGGAAACATAATGGATCATTCTTCCTACTACCTGTGGTGGGCAATGAAGTTCATTAGGGCAGAAGTGGATCGCCTGGTCTTCAATTTTTACCAGCTCTGTACCACATTCGGGACAATGTTTAATATATTCTATTTCCTTGCTTTCTTCCGTTCTTTTTTCTGTATTGACTCCAACAATTTTAGGAATAATCTCACCGCCTTTTTCTACATATACAAAATCATGTTCGTGAAGATCCAGTTTTTTGATAATATCTTCATTGTGAAGGGAAGCCCTTTTGACAATGGTTCCGGCAAGCAAGACCGGTTTAAGATTGGCTACCGGAGTAATAGCTCCTGTTCGCCCTACCTGGTAAGAAACACTTTGAAGTTCTGTTTCTACCTTTTCTGCTTTGAATTTATAAGCCATTGCCCAACGGGGAGACTTAGCCGTATATCCAAGCTGTCTTTGCTGCTGTAAAGAATTAACTTTTAAAACAATTCCATCGATTTCAAAAGGAAGGGTATGCCGTTCCGTATCCCAGAAAGTAATAAACTCCTTCACTTCATCAAGGGTTCTGCATAACTTGGCCTGCTGGGAGGTTTTGAAGCCCCAGCTATGGGCTTTCTGAAGCAGCTCCCAGTGGGAGTCTGCCGGAGTTTCGTCAGAGATAAACTGATAGAGCACAGAAGATAAACCACGTTTTCTTACCTCAGCACTGTCCTGCATTTTTAAACTTCCGCTGGCTGTATTTCTGGGATTCATAAAAGGATCTAATCCATCCTCTTCCCGGAGTTTATTGATTTTGTCAAAATTCTTTCTGGTCAGGTAAATTTCTCCACGCATAAAAAAATGAGAAGGAAAATCACCTTTTAAAGTCAAAGGAATATCCGAAATGGTACGGACATTAGGAGTGATTTCATCTCCCTGAAAACCGTCGCCGCGGGTAACCGCCTGCGTCAGTTTTCCGTTTTCATAAAGAATGGAAATAGAAGCTCCGTCATATTTTAGTTCAGCAACAAACTCTACCGGACCTTCAATGGTCTTGATGATTCTCTTTTCCCAGTCTTCCAGATCATCAAAATCATATGAATTATCGAGGGAATACATTCTGAATTTATGCTGAATGGTAGGGAAAACCTTTGTGATTCCACCACCCACACGCATTGTAGGGGAGTTTTCATCATAAAATTCCGGGTGCTTGGCTTCCAGGTCCTGAAGTTCCTGCAGAAGCATATCAAACTCATAATCAGAGATGGTAGGCGTATCCAGAAGATAATAGTTTTCATTGTGCTGGTGAAGCTCTTTACGAAGCTGTTCTATCTTTTGTTGAATGTTTTCAGACATTGCTTTTCTATCTTTTGAGCAAAAATAATTAAAGTAATATAAAGTCGACATGAAAATTTTAAAACACTAAGAATATCCAAGGAATTACCATGGATATTTCCCGAGTATTTTCGCTGGTACGGCCATTTCATTCAGCAGGGTACAATATCACCTCTTAGCTGAGTATTAACGCCTTTTTGACCGTATAAATTTTACAGACTTTAAAAGATTTACGGATCTGCGTGAATAATTTCATTTAAAAAATAACACAATTAAATAGCCCAGGAAAATTAACAATACGTAATACACCTCAACGAACTGGTTGTCTATGGAATAAACAGCAGGTTAAGAATAAATTAACATGATGTTTCAATTTAATTAAAAAAATGTTAAAACTCCCTTAAACAAACAGCTCTTAAAGTCCAAATACCTTTGCACATCTAATTTGAGGAAATGAAAAAAGTAAAGATTGTATTGGGATTATTGTTTTTAGGGCTTGGAACAATGGCTTATGCACAGACTACACAGGCTTCTATTGTAGGAAAAGTTACCGGGCCTGGAAGTACAGCCCAGGAAAAAGTGAAAGTAACCATTGTAAATGAATCTACCGGGTTCAGAACTGAAACGGAGACCAACTCCAAAGGTGAATATATCTTTAAAGAAATCCCTCTGGGTGGTCCTTATACGGTGATTGTAAATGATGATAAAAAAGAAGGCTACAATGTCAACTTTGGTGATCAGGTTACCGTAAACATGGATTTGGGTGGTGAAAAGCATATTGAAGAAGTAAAAATTACCGGAAACCTTAAAAATAAAATCGGAAACTTAGGAGCAGCTACAGCTATTTCAGCCAAGAATATCAGTATGCTTCCTGTAAACGGGAGAAACTTTACCAATCTTACGGAATTATCTCCTTTGAGCGGAAAAGGAGGAAACCTGTCCGGGCAGCTGGGATCTTCTACCAACTTCACCATTGACGGGATGACAGCAAAAAACCCAACTTCTGCAGGATCTACTACCAGCCGGAGCGGGGCGCCTTTTTCAATCTCCATTGAAGCGGTACGTGAATTCAAGATTACTACCAACCAATATGATGTTACGCTCGGAAGAAGTGGCGGTGGAACGGTAAGTGCTGTTACCAAATCGGGAACAAACAAATTTTCAGGAAGTGCCTGGGAATACTTAAGAACCAACTGGCTTTCCAGCCCGTATGATATCAGGGGAAACAAGAGGCAGAATGACTTCTCTACTTCCCAGTTTGGTTTTTCATTGGGTGGTCCGATCATTAAAAATAAATTGCATTTCTTCGTAGCATGGGATCATCAGCTGGATTCAAGACCATTGATTATTGCAGACATCAGATCTCAGGAGGATGAGAAAAGATTCAATATAACCAATGAAACCCTTAATAAGTTTCTGGATATTGCCCGGTCAAAATATGGAGTAGGCAATAGTCCGCAGTTCGGAAGTTTCGATAAGGTAAGAAATTCAGATGCTGCCTTTTTACGTTTAGACTGGCAGATCAATGAAAAGCACTTACTGACGTTAAGAAACAATTTCACCTCCGATCTTAATAAAAACGGACTTGGAGATAATACCAATATCAATTTCTTTGAATCTTACGGAAATGATAAAAACCTTGATAACAGTTTATTACTGACTTTAAGATCCAATCTGAAGCCTAATTTAACCAATGAACTGAAAGCCCAGTATTTATATACTTTCCAGGATAGTTATCAAAATAATGAACTGGGTAAGCCTGTACCTAGGGCTATTGTTGAAAATATTGTTACTCCCGGAATAGGGGCAACCAATATCCAGATCGGTGGACATCGTTTCGCACAGGAAAGTTTTAGAAATAATGTATTCCAGATTGTAGACAATTTATACTACAACACAGATAAAGTAAAATACACTTTCGGTGCAGATTTAATGTACACTACTTCAAAATCTGTGTACGGAAGTGAGGTGAACGGAAAATTCTATTTCAGGGAAGATCCGAAAAAATATGACAGTAACCTTTATAACTTCGATCATCTTGCCCCTTACAGGTTTTACAGGGAAGTGCCTTTAGTAGATGATCCGTCGGTAAGGTCCAATATCTGGAATATCGGTGTTTACGGGCAGTTCCAGACTAAAGTTGCCAAAGGACTTGATTTAATGGCAGGTTTACGATTAGATTACGGAGGGTATCCGAAAGCGGAATTCAATCAAAAGTTGTATGATGAAATGGGAATCAGAACGGATAACAAGATCAAATCATTTGTGATCCAGCCAAGATTCCAGTTTGACTGGAATATTAATGAGCAGAATAAAGATTTCTTAAAGTTCGGAGCAGGGATCTTCTCTTCAGATATCAACAATTATATGATCATCAATAACCTTGTATTCGACGGAAAACACCTGGCTACTGTAGATGTGACCGGTACAGATGTTCCGGTTCCCGATTTCAACAGTTATAGAAATGATTATAATACGGTTCCTGCACTTTCCCAGAAACAGATTCCTACAATCAATTATACAGGAAAAGATGCTAAAATTCCAATCGTCTACAAAGCGAACATTTCCTATACCCACTTCTTTAATGAAAGATTCAGGGCAGGATTGGCAGCCTATATGGCTTTAGGAAGAAACAACTACTATTACTACGACAGAAATATGTATACCAATCCGGTGTTTACATTGGATAATGAAGGTGGAAGAGGGGTATTCGTTCCGACTTCAGCAATAGACGGGGCAAAAGTAGACTGGAAAGAAGGAAGAATCAATAAGAATTTCGGAAGGGTATTGGAGTTGGTAAGTGATGGTAAAGTAAATCAGTTCTCGTTTGTAGTGGATACCAGCTATCGTTACTGGAAAGACGGTGAGATCACGGCAAGTTATACATGGTCGGACATCAAAGACAATACTTCATACAACGGAAACGTAGCTAATTCCGCAACCCTCTCCACGATGATCCAAAGTGATCCGAGAAACCTAAGAATGACGTATTCTGATAACCAGTTCCGAAATAAAGTGGTCATTTATGGTAACTCGCCAACGATCGCAGGATTTACACTTGGAATAAGATATTCAGGAATCGGAGGAACACGTTTTTCAGTAACTGCGGGAGGAAATATCAATGGTGATTTTGTTGATTCAAATGATCTGGCTTATATCTTCCCTAATCTTACCCAGCCGCTTTTAAATGATCCGGAAGTAGGCAAAGCCCTGAAAAACTATATTACTGATTATAACAATCAAATTGCAGAGCGTAATGGGGGTAAGAACGGATTCTATGGAGTTTGGGACGTACGTATTGCCAAGAAAATAAAGTTTGATAAAGTAGGCGCTTTTGAGCTTTCAGTAGATATTTTCAACGTGGCCAACTTGCTGAATAAAGAATGGGGAGTTAATAAGTCTTACGGAAATATGTCCCTGTACAGAATCACAGGGTTTAACCAGGCGACCAGACAGTTTGAATATGAAAAGAATACAAGCGGCTTAGCACCTTTATCAGGAAATCCATACCAGGTCCAGATCGGGGCAAAGTATACTTTTTAATAGTATTATCTGAACCGCAAAGGCACAAAGTTATGATACCAAAATTAACGAGTCCGGATATAGAATTTGTAGGATCAGATCAGGAAGCTCCTGATTAATAGAAATTTCCGGTTTCTATCTCCAGCTTCCAGATTAGATTCATTATTCTGAGCTCAGGTTATAAAAATTAAACTTTTGTGTCTTTTGGGGTTAAAAACTTTTTAAAATAATTACCTTTATCAAAAAGTCTTAGGACTTTGTTTTAATTATTAATTTGTATTATGAAAAATTTTATCTTAGGTTTAGCAGTTGTAAGTACAGTTTTAATGAAAGCACAAACCCAGATTATCGCCCACAGAGGATATTTCCAGGCGCAGCCTCCTACAACGGAAAACTCAATCAAGTCTTTGGAAAATGCTCAGAAGCTGAAAGTCTACGGATCAGAGTTTGATGTGAGAATGACAAAAGACGGGATATTGGTGATCAATCATGATGAACATCATGGGAATATGGAAATCTCTGAAACTTCTTTCAAGGAATTAGAAGCACTGAAATTATCAAACGGAGAAAAGTTTCCTACTTTAAAAGAGTATTTGAAACAAGGAAAGAAAGATTCATCCGTAAAATTGATTGTTGAGATCAAACCGGCTAAAACCCCGGAACTGGAAAATGAAATCACCCGCAAAACCATAAAAATGATTAAGGATATGAAGCTGGAATCTCAAAGTGAGTTTATTTCTTTCAGCTTAAATATCTGCAAAGAGATTAAGAAAGTTGCGCCAACATTTAAGGTACAATACCTGAATGGAGAATTATCTCCGGAGCAGATCAAAAAAGAAGGGTTGGACGGAATGGATTATCACTACAGTGTTTTCCAGAAAAATCCTACCTGGATTTCTGAGGCTAAAACATTAGGACTTATCACAAATTCATGGACGGTAAATGATGTTGCGGTATACGATGAGCTGAAAAAACAGGGAATAGGATTTGTAACCACCAATATCCCTGAACAGCTGAAAAATAAGTAGAAATACGTAAATAAAACCAATAATTTTCCAGAGTCCGTCCTTCCAGGGGCGGGCTTTTTTTGTAAAGGCCAACAAACTTACCAGGATCATAATTCTAAACCATTAATTGTTGTAACTTTATGAATAGCTAAATTCTGTGTTTTAAAAAAAGATTGGTAATCACTTAAATGATAATGATATGGCAGCAAAATTCAAAATAGGAGATAAAGTAAGCTGGAACTCAGAAGCGGGAAAAGTATCCGGAACCATAATCAAAATTCATACTAAAAATTTTGATTATAAAGGATATACGCACCATGCAACTGAAAGTGATCCGCAATATGAAATCAAAAGTGATAAAACGGATCATATTGCCGCTCATAAAGGATCTGCTCTTACCAGAATCAGCTAGGTATTTTTACTTATATTTCAATTATTATCTCAGAGCAAGACAATAAAGATACACTAATAAACAAACATTGGAAATAGTGTTAAAAATTATTAATTCCTTAAGTGTTTGTTAATCAGTGTAATGACTAATATTGTTAAAGAATATTTAATATACTATTCAATAAACATTTAATAAACGTTAAAATGTTGTTAAAACCATACTCATAATGTCGTTTTAATTTTGCGCAAACAAAAAGGATATGCGTAAAGAGACACAAAAGTTGTTGGTTTTGTCGCTGTTAGGATTAATCAGCGTCAACCTGACAGCTCAGCAAAAAGCTAAAAAAGACACTATTAAAGGACTTGATGAGGTAGTGGTAACTGCTTTGGGAATCAAAAGGCAAGACAAGTCTTTAGGGTATTCTACCCAAACGATCAAATCAGGTGAGATTTTGCAGACTCAGAATAACAACTGGGCACAAGCGCTGGAAGGTAAAGTTGCCGGCTTGAAAATCCAGACCGCGGGGGCAGGACCTCTTGGTACGAGCAGGATTACCCTTCGTGGAGATATTTCTATGAATATGGGGAATAATGGTGCACTGATTGTGGTGGATGGTGTTCCTTTGAGTGATAAGAAAACCGGAACCGGGACCAGTGCTTACGGAGCGGGCTCCGGAGGAGATTTACCTATTGATTACGGGGATAGTTTCAACAGTATCAATCCTGAGGATATTGAAAGCGTATCCATCCTTAAGGGGCCTTCTGCGTCTGCATTATATGGTTCCCGGGGCTCCAGAGGAGCTATTATGATTACTACGAAATCAGGAAAAACCAAAAAAGGAAAAATTCAGATTACCTTAAATTCCTATTCGAGCTATGATACCGTATTGAAATGGCCGGATTATCAGTATGAATACGGACAAGGTACCCAGCAGAAAGATAAAAACGGGAATTATTACTATTCCTATGGAGCTTCCCCGGATGGCGTTAATACAGGTTCTACCAGTAGCGCTTTCGGGCCCAAATTTGACGGACAGTATTATTTCCAGTACGATCCTGCCATAGAAGGGCAGAGCCTGACAAGGCAGCTCTGGAAACCTTATAAAAATAACATCAAGGATTTCTGGCGGACAGGAGCTACCTATTCAAACAGTTTATCCGTAGACCATTCTAATGAAAACACATCATTCAGAACATCCCTTTCCTATTTGAAAAACGAATGGATGATGCCTAATACAGGGTTTAACAGACTAAATGCATCGGTATCATTAGATCACAAGCTGAGCAGTAAATTAAAAATCGGAACTAAGGTCAACTTCAGCCAGACAACAAGTGATAACCTCCCTGCAACGGGTTATAATAACCAGTCTATCTCGTATTTCATGATCTTCCAAAACCCGAATGTGGACCTTGAATGGTATAAGCCAATCTGGAAAAAAGGCCAGGAACAGGTAGATCAGATCCACCCTTTCAGTTCTTATATTGATAACCCTTACCTGATTGCTTATGAAAATTTAAATTCTACCAATAAAAAAATCCTTACCGGAAATATCAATATCAGTTACCAGCTGGCAAAAAACTTTGATGTTTATTACAAATCCGGATTGGAGTGGAGTAATGAGGTACGTACTCAAAGAAGACCCTGGAGCTCGGCCAATTATCTGAAAGGCTACTACAGGGAGCAATATATCAGATATATGGATCTCAACAATGATATCTTATTTACTTACAAGAACAGGTTCGGGGACTTTGGAGTAACAGCTTCAGCCGGAGGAAGTATCAGATATTACGAATCTACAATCAGTGATTACAGGGCTATCGGGCTTAATAAGGCGGGACTTTACCAGCTTTCCAATGCGGCATCTTTAGATAACAGGCTTCCGAAACCTAACGATACTCAGGTAAACAGTATGTATGCCCTGGCCAATTTCAGTTATAAAGATATGGTATTTGTAGATGTAACGGCAAGAAATGACTGGAGCAGTACGCTTCCGAGACATAACCGGTCATATTTCTATCCATCCGTTTCATCATCCTTTATTTTATCTGATATTTTTAAAATAAAATCCAATGATTTAAACTTCTGGAAGTTAAGACTATCATGGTCGAAAGTAGGAAATGATACTTATAATTATATGCTTGACAAGTATTATGAAAACAGCGTGTTTTCAGGATCTGTAGAGTCTCCGTTACTATATCCTAATCCGGATCTCAAACCTGAAATGATTACCAATATCGAAGGAGGAATGGATTTTACGATGTTAAAAAACAGGCTGACCTTCAACTTTACAGCATATCAGATCAATTCTAAAAACCAGTCTATTGTAATTCCTGTGCTGTATGAAACGGGATATAATAAAAGAATCATCAATTCCGGGGAGCTAAGAAACAGAGGAATTGAATTGACGTTGAGCGCTTATCCGGTCAAGAACAAAAGTTTCTCATGGAACATCAATGCCAACTGGTCTATGAACAGGAATAAAATTCTTTCTCTTCCGGATGAATTCCAGGGGCAGCCTTATACAATGGCCAGCGTTGGGGGTGTGGTGTATTATAATGCAGTGGTAGGAGGTTCCCTGGGGGATATGTATGGTTACGGGTTGATGTATTCACCTGATGGGCAGGTGATTTATGGAACCGATGGTCTGACGGCCAAACCTACGGAAGTTAAAAAAATAGGAAATGCCTATCCGAAATGGAGAGCGGGGCTTCAGAACGAATTCAGATATAAAAATTTCACAGTTAGCTTCTCATTTGACGGACAGTACAAAGGGATGGCATATTCGCAGTCTCATCACAAGATGTCTGAACAAGGAAAGCTCACTCATACCCTTGCAGGAAGAGATAATCCGGGCGGGCTGATAGTGGGGCAGGGAGTTGTTCAAAATCCTGACGGTACTTTTTCGCCGAATACAAAAGGAATTCCTGTTTCTACCTATTACGGTGATTATTACAGACGGGCCAATGTGGAAACCAATTCATTTGACACATCATTCATTAAGTTAAGAGACGCGAGAATCTCTTACTCTTTCCCGAAATCAGTAACGGAATCTTTAAAGGTGACGGATATTAACCTGGCTTTATTCGGAAGAAATCTTTGGATGTGGACCAAGTTCCCGCTATTTGATCCGGAAGCAGCTACCCTTGATGATTCTACGATTACCCCGGGTGTTGAAATGGGACAGTTACCCACTGCCAGAACAGTCGGGATTCAGTTAAATGTTAAATTCTAAAATCAGAAAAAATGAAAAAATTAATCTATATATGTTCATTCCTGGCTCTGGTGAGTACTGCTGTTTCATGCGACAGAAGCCTTGAAGAAATCAATAAAGATACAAGCCGTATCAATGAACCTGTTGCCAGCTCTTTACTGATCCCGATACAGTATAATATGGCTTCGGTAGGGTATAACAGAGCGAATGACTTTACTTTTGATATCATGCAGGTTTCTTTGGACTTCCCTAACGAAGGGAATTCATTGAGCCGATATTATATTACAGAAAATACCGGAACCGGTTTCTGGAATAATTCTTACCGGTGGCTAAAGCAGGTTGATGACCTTAAAAAAGCAGCAATTTCTGAAGGTGACAAAAACTATCAGGCAATTTCAATGGTGCTGAATGCATGGATTTATTCCAATCTTACCGATACATACGGAGATGTTCCCTATTCTGAGGCTTCACAGCTGGATAACGGGATTTTACAACCTAAATTTGACAAACAAAAAGATATTTATATAGGTCTGCTGGATGATTTAAAAGCTGCAAACGCCCTTTTTGTTACCAATAAAACCCTTTCCGGAGGCGACCTGTTTTATAAGGCTGATACGGATGCTAACGGAATTACCAATTGGAAAAAGTTTTGTAATTCTCTTTCTTTGAGGCTCTTAACAAGGATTTTAAACAGGGATGGAGAAGTAAACGTTAAGGAAAGGATTCAGGAGATTGTAAATAATCCCATCGTTTATCCCATATTTCAAAGCAATGCAGATGGGACCAAGCTGGATATTTCAGGCGTTTCGCCCTTGATGCCACCTATTGCAAGACCACAGGATTTTACCACCGGAAGAGCGGCTTCAGACTTCTTTTTACAAGCTTTAAAAGCCAATAATGATCCGCGTATACCCATGTTTTTCTCACAGGCGAGAGACCTTAATAATGTTAATATAGGATATATGGGTGCGCCATCTGGCTATCCTTTCGGAACAGTGTTTAATTACCAGCCTTCGAATCTTAATCAAAACCTGGCCAAGGCACCACTGAAAATCTTTATTTACCCTTATGCTGAACTTCAGTTTACCCTGGCAGAGCTGGCCCTGAAAGGAATTATTACCGGAAATGCAAAGACTTTCTATGAAAATGGAGTGAAGGCTGCTGTTGAACAATGGGGAGCAGTAGTTCCTGCGAATTATTTTGATAATCAGAATGTGGCTTACCAACCGGATATGAAAAGGATTATGTTGCAGAAGTATATTTCCCTTTTCTTCGTAGATCAGCAGCAATGGTTTGAAAAAAGAAGAACGGGCTTCCCGGAACTTCCAAACAACGGAGGATTGCTTAATAACGGAAATCTTCCTCAAAGGCTAATGTATCCGCCTAATCCTAAAGTATTGAATACGGCCAACTATCAGGCAGCAGTTCAGCAGATGGGTGGAGACAATATCAATGTTAAAATGTGGTGGAATAAATAAGAATAAAATAAAAAGATAAAAAATGAGTACAACTATAAAATTTTTGATGCCATGTATGCTGTTATCTGCGATGGCATTCTCCCAGTCTTCCGTTTCCGGATATGTATATGAAGACAGCAACAAAAACCAAAAAAAAGAAAACCGCGAAAAAGGAATTGAAGGAGTTGCAGTCTCTAATGGAGTTCAGGTTGTTTTAACGGATAAAAACGGAAGATATAGCCTTCCTGTTCAGGAAGATCAGACTATTTTTGTGATCAAGCCTTCCGGGTACCAAACCGCTTTAAACGGTAATAATCTGCCTCAGTTTTATTATCATCACAAACCAAAGGGGTCGCCGTCAGATTTCAAATACAAAGGAACAGCCCCGACAGGAGAACTTCCTAAAGAAGTGAATTTCCCACTGTATAAACAAAATGAAAATAAAAACTTTGACATCCTTGTCTTTGGAGATCCACAGCCTTATACTGAAAAAGAACTGGATTACTTCAAAAGAGGAATTGTGAATGAGGTTAAAAATACGAAGAAAAATGCAGTGTTGGGGATCAGTTTGGGAGACCTGGTAGGAGATAACCTGAGCTTACAGAAACCTTATGCTGATGTAATGAAAGAAATAGGGCTACCTTGGTATAATGTAATGGGAAACCATGATATGAACTACGATGCGAAAGAGGATCATCTTTCGGATGAAACCTTTGAGTCGAATTTCGGTCCTGCCAATTATTCTTTCAATTATGGAAATGTCCATTTTATTATTTTAGACGATATTTTATATCCGGATCCGAGAGATGGTAAAGGGTATTGGGGAGGATTCCGTGAAGATCAGCTTCAGTTTATTGAAAATGATCTGAAACTGGTAGACAAAAATAAGCTGATTGTTGTCTCCTTTCATATTCCTTTGGAACATAAAAATGAGGATAACTTCCGGAATGCGGATCGTCAGAAATTATTCGATTTCCTGAGCCCTTTTCAGAATGTATTGGTATTGTCTGCCCATACCCATATTCAGCAACAGATTTTTTATGGTAAAAAAGAAGGCTGGCAAGGGATGAAAGAGCTGCATGAGTATAATGTGGGAACTACATGTGGAGACTGGTATTCGGGAACACCTGATGAAGCGGGACTTCCTACTTCAACAATGAGAGACGGAACAGCCAAAGGATATTCTTTTATCAGTTTTACAGATAACCAGTATAAAGTAAAGTATAAAACAGCCGGAAAACCTGAAGATTATCAAATCAAACTATATATCCCGAAAGTAATTCCTTTTCCATCAAAAACATCAGCAAAAATATTGGCTAATTTCTTCATGGGAAGCAAAAAAGATAAAGTAGAATACAGAATAGATAATGGAAAATGGGAGGAAATGGAATACGACGAGACCATAGATCCGAATTTTGCACTTTCTGTTTTCAAATGGGATACTACAGAGAATATTTTAGCAGGCAGAAGACCTTCCAACCCTGAAATGTCAAAACATATCTGGGAAGCAGGCTTTCCGAAAAAACTTGCTTTGGGAAAACATACAATAGACGTGAGAGCAACTGATATGTATGGAAATCAATATTCCGCTTCAGAAGAATTTGATGTTCAGAATTCTATTCAGATTCCTTAAGCTTTTTAATTTTTTACTATACTTTTTTTAGATTTTGAAGCCGGTTCAGTGGGAACCGGCTTTTCTATTCCGTCAAATTTAATAAAAATTAGTATGAGCAGATGAAGGTAAAAAATTATTAAAATTGATATTCTGCTGCTCTGTACAAATGTTCTTTTGTAACTTTGTACCACGAAAAGTATTACTACTATGAATATAAACGGAAAAAATGCCATCGTAACAGGTGGTGGACGAGGATTAGGTAAAGCGGTTGCTTTAGCTTTGGCCAATGAAGGAGTGAATGTAGCGATCACGGGAAGAAACGAGGAAAACCTTAAAAATACAGTTGATGAAATCCAGAAATTGGGCGTCAATGCTGCATATGCGGTTTTCAATATTGATAATGAAGCTGCTGTAAAGGCAGGTATTAACACCTTGGCTGAAATGCTTGGCGGAGTAGATATCCTAATCAATAATGCAGGGATCGGAGATTTCGGAACATTAGAAGAAATGCCCTCTGAAACCTGGGAACAGGTGATCAAAACTAATTTGTTCGGAGTGTATTATGCAGCAAAGGCGGTATATCCATTCATGAAGGCAAAAGGAGAAGGAGATATTGTAAATGTAGCATCTACTGCAGGATTGAAAGGAGGGCCTAATATGTCAGCGTATGCAGCATCTAAGGCAGCTGTAATTTCTTTATCACAATCGATGATGGCGGAATGGAGAAAACAAAATATCCGTGTCATTACCTTGACACCAAGTACGATTGCTTCCGATATGAGTATCCAGGGAGGTCTTACAGATGGAAATCCTGATAAAGTATTACAACCTGAAGACTTTGCAGAATGGGTGAGGGATATTTTGAAAATGAACAGGAGAGCGCTGATCGCTAATGGGTCTATTTTCTCTACTAATCCATAATTTCAAATTTAAATTTAAAATTGGTAAAAAATTGACAAGCCATTAAACAGATAATTCAGAGGAAGCGGGCTTTAGCCCGCTTTATTTATGGGTTTTAGCTAAAAAGTATCATCTGTAGCTAACAATTCAACCAAAAGTCACAAAAGTTTTTAACACTTTAGTTTTTTAAGCTAAAATCATTGCGTCGAGAAGAGTACAAAAGTTTAAAAATCAAAGATTTTTATAGTCCGTTATCTGCCATTTATAAACAAAAAAATATCCTCAAACATCTGTGAACATCCGTGTCATCTGTGGTTAAAAAAAATAAACAACAAGATAAAGCCTTTAAGCAATTAGCTTTTAGATTACAAAATATCCATGCACAATTCAACCAAAAAATAAAAATCCTTCGGCTTTAGCCAAAACTTACCCCTTCCATTTTTTTAACAATAATAACATTAGTATTTTTGCAGCAAATTATACACATGCAAAATTATTTAGAATTCAATTTCAAAATTTCCCCATTACAACCCTGGAGTGAAATATTAATGGCAGAGCTTATAGAAATAGGCTTCGATAGTTTTACAGAAGAAATTGACGGAATTTTAGGATATATTCAGACGGACTTATTTAATGAAGAAGCATTGAAGGCATTGCCTCTTTTCGGGAATGAAAATGTAAAGATTGAATATTCTTTCGAAGAAATGCCTAATATCAACTGGAACGAAGAATGGGAAAAGAATTTTGAGCCTATCAATATTGATGATAAAGTATTGATCAGAGCAGAGTTCCATGAATCTGTACCGGGAATGCATGAAATTATTATTCAGCCTAAAATGTCTTTCGGAACGGGACATCATCCTACTACTCATTTGATGATCCAGCAGATGATGGATATTGATTTCCATGGAAAGAAGGTATTGGATATGGGATGCGGAACTTCTGTATTGGCAATTTATGCAAAACAGCAGGGAGCAGGAGATACCAAAGCAATTGATATTGATGAGTGGTCTGTAGAGAATTCCAAAGAAAATGCGGCCAGGAATAATGTAGGGCTGGATATTGAACAGGGTACTGCTGAAAATTTAGGAAAAGAAAACTACGATATTATTTTGGCTAATATCAATAGAAATATCTTGATTTCCGATATTCCGGCGTATGTTTCCGTATTGAATGAAGGGGGACAATTATTGCTTTCCGGGCTATGTTTCTTTGATGTAGATGATATCCTGGAGGTGTGTAAAGAAAACGGTCTTGAACTTAAAAAACAGCTGCAGCGTGAAGAGTGGGTAAGCCTGCTGCTTGAAAAATAATAAATACAATGATGAAGGCTTTATGGACGGCTTTATTTTTACTGACACTGCAGTTTTTTACAGCGCAGGAAAATGAAGTGTATGCAAATGGAATTTTTGGTTTTGAGGAAAATAAAAACCAAAAGGTTTTTACGGACTGGACAAGGGTGAGAAAGGAGCCTGATGTGAGTGCGCAAATTGCAGATTCATTGCAGACTAATTCGCAGGTAATGATCCTTAAAAAAGAAGAAAAGATTTTAAAGTTGGGGGAAAGAAGGGCCAACTGGTATAAAATCTCTTATCAGAAAGGAGGGGTAACTTCTGAAGGATATGTTTGGGGTGGAAACCTTTGTGTAGGGTACCGTAATAAAAATGGTTATGATTTCCTTTTTGGACTCTCAAAAACGATAGATAAAAAAAGCAAGGAATTGAATACTACCGAAAAGCAAAATATAGCCGGAGTGAAAGTGATGCAAGGAAATATGCTGCTTGATGAGGTATATTTTGATACAGGAAGAGAGGAAGAGCTGAGCTATGCAACCTTCGATATTGAAAGCAATCATAAGCTGCAGAATGTTGAACTGACACTGAAAGCAATGGTTTCCGGAGAAGCGTGTGGGATTGCAAGCTATGATCAGTATATCCTCTTTAAAGATAAAAAATTAATTGCGCTGCCTCAGTTGATGAATGTTGGAGATGCAGATGTGTTTTATCATAGCGAAGAGTACATTTTTCCTAATGATAAAGGGGGAATTCCCAATGCTTTTATTTTTAAAACGGAAGAGATGGAAAAAGATGATAAAGACCGTGAAAAAAAGAAACGTTCCTCTAAAATTTATCTTTGGGATGGAAATTCTTATAAGCTAAAATAATAATTGAAGAATTACATTTCGACTTTTAATGAATAACAAAAACCACTAAAATTATCATAGTGGTTTTTTTGTTGAAAAAATTAATTGATTTTAATTTATTATAATGAATATGTTTTCTTGATGACAGTTTTTATTAATTATTTTTATTTAAAAAGGGAATATTTGTAATTTTTTTTAAGATTGTATAGTTGGAAAACCGCATGAAATAAGGGATTATTGAAAATATAATAAAAAATATAAATAAAATTTCTATATATCATAAAAAACGTTAATTTTGATTTGAAAATTTATTTAAAAACTAATAAACATGAAAATTCCGTTATTGCAAATTCTGGCAGTGACCATGAGCCCTATGGCTATTGGCCAGATCATTCCTCAGCCCCAGGCTAAAGCTTATTTTTCCCATGATGAGGCGGGAAATCAAATTTACCGGGGAGACTTACCTTTAATTTTTAGCAGGGTGGCGCCTAAAGACGATGAAATACCTGAAGTAAAAGCTGAACTGGCAACGCTTCAGGAGACTCAGAATAATACAATGTCTGAAAGTCAGTTTTGGAGCCACATCAATGTGTACCCCGTTCCGGTAAAAGATGTTTTAACAATCACCTGGAACGAAAAGGTAAATGACCTTATTGCTGATATTGGCTTGTATGAGCAAAGTACCATCCATTGGGTATTCCAAAATGCAAGGATTTCTTCATTAGACAGAAAAGTTCAGATTGATATGTCTAAACAGTACATGGGAGTATATATTCTCACCTTCACACTCAAAGATGGAAGAAGACTAAGTAAGAACATTACGAAAATCTAAACATCTTTTCACTCTTTAATCATTAACAATTCAATTAAAATAGATCCATATATGAGAAAGATATTACTTTTCATTTTATCAATATGGGCTGTACAGATTTATGCTCAGAACGGTAAATATGTCGGTTCTAAGCTTAAATCCGGTAAATCTGCTTCAAAGTCCGGCAAGTTTTCCCCGGATGCCATTGGAAAGAAAATCCCCATATCAGGGCAGGTTTTTGACCTGCCGGTGACTACAAATAAAACAGAAGTTCAGTTTAATGAATTTCACGATACCAAAGGAAATATAGAGGTCAACAATGGTGGACAGCTGCAATTTACTTTACCCATAGCCCTTCCGCCGGGGGTAAAAAGTGTAGCTCCCCAGGTGAATCTTTTGTATGCCAGTGGTTCAGGAAACGGTGTTGCCGGATACGGATGGAACATCGGAGGAATCACAGCCATAGCAAGAGTAAATAAAAATATAGAAAAAAACAATGAAATCATAGGAATTCAATCGGATTATACGGATTTGTATAGTTTTAACGGACAGCGGCTGATCCTTAAATCCGGTGAATACGGAAAAGACGGTGCTGAGTATGTAACCGAAAAGTATTCCAACCTGAGAATAAAATCCTATGGTGCAGTTGCCGGGAAACCCTGGAGCGGACCATTATACTGGGAAGTGAATTTTGAAGACGGTTCCCAGGCATGGTTTGGTAATATTCCCAATAATCCTGCCGCAACCACAGACCTGCAGTATAACATCATAAAATGGAGAGATACTAAAGGAAATTATATTTCTTATGAATACGACCATGCCGAACTTAACAACAGTAATATCACCCTCATTAAAAGCATAAAATGGGGAGGAAATGAAGTGCTGGGCAAGCCCCATTTTAACTCCATAGAGTTTAATTATATTGACAGGGCGCAAAAGGAAACAGCCTATCACCAGGGAGTTTTACACATTCAGCAGAAAATCCTGAAAGATGTGACAGTGAAAGCAAACCTGGCACAGTTTAAAAAATATGTGATCAATTATATAGATAATGGAACAAGTTATGAATTCGTAGATAAGATTACAGAATATAATGCTGCCAATGAGGCTTCCAATCCTGTTACTTTTGGATATGCCTCCAATTCTACGGGTTCTGAAGAAACTTCGAGCCAGTATAACGTCAATAACTTTAATACGAAGAAGTATGCAGATTTCAATATGGATGGTATTGCAGACTATATTGAATTTGTGTCTGCAGGAGTTATCAATTACAGAAGTTCCGTGTATCTTGGAGTAAACGCCATTTCTTTGCAGTATGACGCTTCGAAGTTTACTGCAAATGATTTCAAAAACGCTGTTCCGGTTACTTTTAAGAAAGACAATTACGTTAAAAATAAAGTAGGGCTTGTCATTCCTGTACCTAAAGCTACGAGTGTATCCTATAAAAAAGATTATGAATTCCAGGTATACTCTATCGATATTCCTAATCAGCAGCTGGTTTTTGAATACTCTAAAACCATTGATTATGATTCTTTTGCTCCTTACCTTGACGAAGGCGGATTTGGTTGTAATAACCCGTCTGTTCCGGCTATCAGTGAAGCATTGAGTTATGATTATAATGGAGATGGGATCTCTGAACTGGTGCTTAAATTCAGGATAAGCCAGCTTTGCAGTAATGGAGATCCGCTTGATCCGGGAATAATTACCAGAACCGTCAGTCAGGATACTCCTGTGGACGAAACGCCCGGAACAATGGGAGAAGATGTGGAACCTCATATAGATGGTACCAATACGGAGTCCGGTGTGCCCCCTGTGGAGGAAGAGCCGGATAATATAGCCCCGGGGCAGACATTAAAGCTGTATACCTCCTATATATTGCTGGATCTTGAGCAGAATCTGGGAATGCCACAGAGTGTCTATCAGTTTAGTGCTACAGTGGGAAATGCTAATAGCCCGATCAAGTTTGCCGACCTGAACGGGGATGGGATCCAGGAAATTATAATGCAGACTAATTCTCAATTTAGCAGTGTTTTCAATATCAAAAGAGACCTTGCTTACAATTACTCTAATGTGAATGTAGGTAATTTTGCAGGGCAGAATTTTGTAGGAACGGTATATACTGCCATGCTATTCGGAGACTTTAATGGAGACTCTAAAATGGATATCCTGGTACCGCAGGCTAACAAATCTTACAACTGGGACCTGTATATTTCAGATGGAAAAAAGTTTAATAAATATTATCTGAATAATTTCATTCTTTATCAAGCCGGAACAGAAACTTTAACATCGGGTGTCCATAATACTTTTTATGAAAGCGGATGTACCTATGGAATGCTGAGAATGTTCCAATACCAGACCAGTGATCTGGATGGTGATGGAAAAACGGAAATCCTGGTTTCCAATGTACTGTTGTACGACCACGAATGGAATGCCCACCGCGACCAGGAATGGACCAATGTAAGTGTTGCTGTTTATTCTGTTAATAAACTGGCAGGAAGCTCTAATAAAAGTATTATTTATAATCCAACACATTCACCGTTCCCTGGGGTAAATATCCCTATGGCTATAAATACGGAGAATACGGTACCGATAGATACCAATAGCGGAATCAGTTTCTTCCGTGCCAAATATTGGCTTAAAGGGTATAATGAAAAGGTTATCCCGTTCAGTACCTTAAGCCTTAACAGGGAGAACCAGCAGATCATCCTTACCGGTAAACCTGTAGATTGTCAGGGAGCAGAATGTGATTATAATTATGTCCTTCATTATAACTATACTTTCCTGCCAACCATTGCGAGAGTAACGCAGATTAAGCAAGGAGAAGTGGTTACCAATATTTTATATAAAGAACTCAATTCAACAACTGATCCTGTTTTTTATAAACCAATTAAAACAGAACCTTATCCGTATATAGAATTAGAGAAAGTTCCGCAGTCTTCTGTTGTTTCTCAGCTGATTCAGGTTAGTCCTACCTCTATCTTATATCAGGATTTCAGATACAGGGGAATGCTTTCCCATTTCCATGGAAGAGGAGTGATTGGATTCAGGCAGTTTGCAAAATCCACCTGGTTTGCCCCTGGTCTTGAAGCTGCTAAATTGTGGATGGGAGCAGAAGTAGATCCTCTTAATGAATCTGTTCCTGTCAAAGAATGGACAATAAGAACCAACGACGAGGCTAAAATCTTCCCGGCTAATCTTTCGGAAACGAATACCGAGCTGCTGGCGCTCAAGAGCACTTCCTATACGACAGATAAAATCTTAAACGGACAGGTTGTGACTTCGGTAGCACCGGATGACAAAGCAAAAATTGTGACCTCCTCGGTTGTAAATCTGTCCAGAACAAAGGATTTCTTAACCAATACGGTTACTGTTAACACTACAGAATATGGAAGTTATTATTTACCGGCCCGGACAATCTCCAATATCAATAACGGATATTCCATTAAAACAGCCGAATTTGATTATTATAACAATCCGGGAGGTGTAAATGCAGATTACTATATAGGCAGAATAAAATCAAAGAACAATATTGTTCAGGCTTATAACGATACCAAATCCGGTAAGGAAGAATTCACTTATGAAAACAACCTGATAAAGACTGCTAAAAACTGGAACAGGGATAATTCAGGATATCTTCAGGAAAGTTATGAATATGATGGTTTTGGGAATGTTACTAAAAAAGTAGTTTCCAATAGCGTGGATTCACAGGTTCAGACTACCCAGAGTGCTTACGATGATAAAGGCCGTTTCATCATTAAGACAATAGATAATCTGGGACTGGAAACCAATATGATCTATAATGACTGGGGGCAGATGACGCAGCAGACTGATCCGTCTGGGAATATTATTTTGAATGTTTATGACAATTGGGGTAAAATCCTTACGATGGCTTCAAGTCTTTCGGGTGCTACCACTTATACTTATGACAAACTGGCGTTGGGGATGGGAATCAGGGTAAAAGAAACTTCTCCTGACGGGAATGAAAAAATGACTTATACCAATGCAATTGGACAAAATTATAAATCAACAGCCAAAGCATTTGGAGTAAGTAAATATGTTACCAAAGATATAGGATATGATGCATTGGGTAGAAAGATTTTCGAAACCCAGCCGTATTTTGAAGGGCAGAGTCCTACCCAGACCAACACCATGTCTTATGATGATAATTTCTTCCCTGCCAAAATTACAGCAATATCCTTCAATGGTAAAGAAAGTATTACCTCTGTTTCCGGATTTACCACAACGGTTAAGGAAGTTAATGGATATGGAAGAACGGTTTCTAAAACAACAGATGCTATTGGAAATGTTGTTTCTTCCACTGATAAAGGAGGTGTGATTCAGTTTAAGTATAACGCTGCCGATGAACAGATTGAAGCAGCTTATGATACCAATAAAGTAATTACAAAATATGATGCCTGGGGAAGACGATCAGAATTTACTGATCCATCTAACGGAACCTACAAATATGAGTATAATGGCTTTGGACAAATTCTGAAGATCACCAGTCCGAAAGGAACCAAACAATATGTTTACAATGCTTTAGGGCAGCTGGTAACACAGACAGAACTGTCTTCCGATGGTGGAGCTTCAACCACCAAAACCATTACTTTTGAATATGATACCAAAGGAAGGCTGGTTTCAAGAGCAGGTTCATCCAATGGAAGAAACTATTCAGTAACAACAACATATGATCCCCAGGGAAGAGTTTCCTCTACTGTAGAAAACAGTAATGGAAAACGTTTTACAAAGAATATTTTCTATAATGATAGATCCAAAGTAAAATCATATGTAAAAACAATCACTTCAGGAACTGTTGTTGTTGAAGCCAATATTATCAATGAATACAATGCATGGAACGGTGAATTGTATCGTTTGAGAGATAAACGTACAGATAAGATTCTGTGGGAATTGCAGGATACAAATGCATCCGGACAGGCTATTTTATCCAAATTAGGAGAGACTACGATTACTAATATGTATGATACCAACGGTTTCCTGTCAAGCACCAACCATTCGTCTGCCGGTCAATCCGGAATACTTCAGGTAGGCTATACTTTTGATGCGATTAAAAATGAGCTGAAAACCAGAACTACGGGAGGTGATTTTAATATTACGGAAACCTTCAGCTATGATGATAACAATCGTCTGATATCCTGGACAAACCCTAAAACAGGACAAAATTCTACCAATGTTTATGATGCAAAGGGAAGGATTATGGAAAATGATCAGGTAGGAACCATCAATTATGAAGATGGCAGCAAAATCTATCAGGCAACCAGCGCAAACCTGAATTCAGCAGGAGTCCAGAATTATAACAATGACCTGATTCAGTATATCAATTATAATGAAAATAATGATCCTACTTATATTAATGGTATTAAAGGAGATGTCTCTTTCCAGTATGGGCTGACTTCTATGCGCCAGGTAGTCAACTATGGAGGAAACTTTAGTCCGAGCCAGGATGGCAGATATAAGAAATTCTATAGTGAAGACGGTAGTTTTGAAGTCATCAGGAGTAACAGCGATAAAAAGGAAAAATATATGATCTATATCGGGGGAAGTCCTTATGAAAGTAATATTGTGCTTATCAAAGGATATAATGAAGCTGTTGGAACATATAAATTTTTACACAAAGATTACTTGGGAAGCATCCTTGCTATAAGCGATGAAGATGGTAAAAGGCTGGAACAGCGACATTTTGATGCGTGGGGGAACCTGACTCATCTGAAAGTGGGAACAGGAGTTGTTACTACAGACAAAAATTCAATCAACGAATATATCCAGAAAGGCTTAATGGTGGTTGAACGTGGGTATACAAGCCACGAATATTTTTCAGAAGTGGGGATTATTCATATGAACGGAAGATTGTATGATCCGTTATTAAGAAGATTCCTGAATGCTGATGAAAATATCCAGGATCCTTACAATACACAGAATTATAACAAATATGGTTATGTATTCAATAATCCTTTGCTGTTCAGTGATCCGAGTGGAGAATATATTTTCGGGATTACAGAGGCTTTTGTAGCGGCTATCGTTATCGGAGCGATGGTAGGTACAGCCAGTTATATTATCAATACGATTATCACCGGACAGAAATTTACGCTGTTAGGTTATTTCAAAGCAGAGTTTTTTGGAGCCCTTTCCGGAGCTGTCACCTATGGTATAGGCAGTATATTTACCACCACGGCCGGGGCGGCAACGCAATTTGCGGCAAGTATCGGTAAAGTGGGATCGGCATTCCTTCAGGCTACAGCACATGGTATTGCGCAGGGAACATTGTCCCTTATGCAGGGAGGAACACACCAGGCTGGTATGATTTCAGGGTTCCTGGGAAGTATGGGAGCTACAATCTTTAAGGAAGTAGCAGGAAGTTTTGCAAAAAGTGCAGAAGGTATGGTTTTGTCAGGAGCCGTAATGGGAGGTATCGGAGCTGAGCTTACAGGAGGAAATTTCTGGCAGGGAGCACTGGTAGGAGGCGTGGTTGCAGGGTTAAATCACTATTTCCACAGCCTTGGCAAGAAATCAACCATAAGATCTTACCTTGAAAGTGCAGATATAGATCCGGATCGCGGTGCAACCTCACAAGATCCTGAATTACTGGTGACTAAAGTACCTGAATTTAAAAGGCTTAATATTAAAGGAGGGGTAACTATCGTAGAGGAATGGACAAGAAGAAGCGTTTATGGAAGTTACGAAGGCGGTAAAGTGATGTTAAACTGTAATGCAGATTTTAACAAAACAGTACTGGATTATGCCATTACACTTTTCCATGAACTTAATCACCATTTTTTCCTAACTTCGGGAATCTATGACAAGATGTTGAATCAGATGCTTGACGGGAAAAGAATAAACTGGAACATTATCAATGATAAGTATGGATTTAATGAGTACCAGGCGGCATTTGCCACTAAGAATGTTGCAGAGGGTGCACGCTATTGGAATGAAGTGGCTTTGAATGGTATCCAGGAGTGCTTTTTAATGGATAACGGCTTTTCAACAAGGTCATTAATGAGATTATACAATGAATATGTTAACGCTTATTGGGCAGGCAAGAAATAAAATCATCCTGCTTTTTGTAATAATTAATATAAACTGCATTAAAGCTCAACAGGTAACTGTTGAGCTTTTAAACCAGAATGTCGTTTATAAGAATGATGATGGGTATCATCCCGTTTCAATACGTTATAAGCTGCTCAATACATCCAGTGATTATGTTTATTTGATTCTTGGTAAAAAAAGCTTTGGAGTTTTTGGGAATCCTGACGAGTATATTTTTGATAAGGAAGGTGCGGAGATACCGAAAGATCAGATGATTTTTAATCCAAGGTTGCTTCTTTTTCAAAGCAAAAATGCTGAAAGTCCTCTTAAGCTCACGAACTTTAAATCTGTTCCGCAGTTTACGCCTGATGAATTTAATAAAAGGAGCCAGCAGGAACTCAGGATTAAGAATGACAGTACAGAGGCTGTGAAAAAATACAAAGATCTTTATTTTAGATCCCAACCCTTAAACTGGGTAGTACGGGCAAAGTACATTAATGATAATATTGTTTTTATAAAACCCGGGGAATCTGTTATAGTCAGTACCGATATAGATTTTGCATTATATGATTATAATCCTTATTTCGAAAATGGAGTAGGATATGCCCTTAAAAATGATGTATACCGGATGATGATAAAAGTGCATAATGATCCGTTATTGATCAGGGAATACCTGGATGAACGTAATACAACTAAAATAAGGAATTTTAAAGCTCAGCCTTTAAAAGAAGACTGTTATTCAGGTAAAATAAATTTAAAGGTGGAAAAATAATCATTTTCTGCTACAACTAACTGTCAGATCAGGCAGCTTATATTAAAATAGCCCTTGCAAGATTTGTAAGGGCTTTTGTATGGTGTAAATTCTATGATATTGCTTCTCAATTTTGTTTTTATACATAAAAATAGGATTGGAAAAACCAATCCTACCAAACATGATTAAGTGTATAGTTGAGCCAATCAATGGCTACAAGGAATTAAAGTGCACAAAAAGATCTTTATTGATGCTTGATCAATATTTCCTTAAAAAATAATTAAAACTAACTTTGAGTAATTGCCGGCTTGTTTACGATGTAAATGTAGGATGAATTGCTGCTTATCAAAACAAAACCTGAGCTGATCCGGCAAAATAAGCTGATGAAACGGAGTTTTTATACAATGAAGCGTATGAACTATTCTTCATGATTCTCTAGGATTTTTATTACTTCATAGAATGTAATTGTAAAATATCCTACGGATGTGAATATTACTGTATAAAAAAACATTGAATTCTGATCAGAATTAATATTTTTACAAAAGAATAATAAAATGCCAATGATAAAGGTTGCAATTATAGAAGATGAGCCTGCCGTATGCAACGAGATTATCTTTTTGTTGCGTAATGAACCGGATTTGGAAATCTTAGGCCTGGCTCATCATGTTGCCGGTGCAGTTAGATTGCTGCAGGAGAAGGAGGTGGATGTGGTGCTGATGGATATTCAACTGGTTGACGGGACAGCCTTCGATGTTTTAAAAAACTTATCTCCTGTTCCTGAAAACATCATCTTTATTACAGCTTATAATCAATTTGCAATAAAAGCGATTAAATATGGTGCGCTGGATTATTTATTGAAACCTATAGATCAGCAGGAGCTCAGGGAAGCCCTGGACCGCTACAGGCAAAAGCAGGAGAAAAATCTTCAATATGCCAAACAGCTAGAATTGGTTCGTAATACATTTGCAGATCAGCAGGCGTTACCACAACAAATTGTACTGAATTCACTCAATAATATGCGGATGATCAATGTCCAGGATATTTTGTACTGTAAAGGAGATGGTCCCTATACTTATTTTCATTTGAAAAATGGTAGAAATGAGCTGGTTTCAAAACCCCTTAAATATTATGAAGATTTGTTACCTTCCCCTTACTTTTTAAGAAGTCACCAATCTTACCTTGTTAACCGGAGCCAGATTACAGGCGTGATCCGTTCAGAATATCTGATCTTACAGAACGAAGAACAGATACCTGTTTCCTCCCGTCGAAAAAGCTATATACTTAACTTATTATCCATTAAATAGATGTATCGTTATCTTTCTTATTTTGGGCTCGTGATTGCCTTGTTTACTCTGATGTATTGTAAAAAATCACAAAAAACTGAAAACAATGAATCTCCCCTTGCCGAACCTATTAAAAAACTGAGTGAGGCAAAATTATCTCCACAAAATAAAGACTCCCTGCTGGCTGCCTGGCGAAGCTTTGAGCGTAATGAACAAGTGCAGCGGGACACGGTTTTATCAACAAGGGTAAATTACGGCCTGGCAAGGATGCATGCCATGTTGGGAAAAGACTCTGTTGAATATTATATTGAAAAGGCACTTACGCTTATTGAATCTACTAAAGATAATTTACCGGATAAAGCGTTGGTATATAACGGAATGGGGAATATTCTGATGGCCAATGGAAAAGAACACCAGGCAGCCTTTTATTATAATAAGGCGGCAGCTATTATTCGTTCGGATGCAGGATTAAAACTATCGGCAGAAGCAAAAACCAGTATGTTGCTCTCCGCAGCCCAGAGTAATAGATATTTATATGATTATGGATTGGCAAAAGAAATGAACCTGGCTGCTCTTAAATTAGTAGATAGCCTGCCGGAGGGGCATGTGAACCGCCAAAGAGCATTGGTGCAGATTATTCATATTCTGGCCTTACAAAAGATGCCTGGTGACAGTATTAAAGTATATCTGGAAAAATTGGAGACCTTACATAAAAAAAATCCGGAAGCTTATCAAAAAAAATACTATTACAACAGTAAAATTAACTTTTTCGAAAATAGCGGCAAAAACGACTCCCTGCTTCACTACCAAAAATTAATGAAAATAGAGGAAGAAAAGATCTTTGAGAGAGATAAAGCCCCATCTGTTGTCAATAATATGTTTTTAGCTCATGCCAATATAGGAGCTATTTTTATTGAAATGAAAAAAGGAGACAGTGCCCGGGCAGCATTAGCGGAGGCTAACAAAGTATTATCTGCCTATAAGGATAAAATAGATACCAGTAATGTCATTATATACAGGACAGACCTTGCAAAGCTGTATGACCTGAAAGGTGACTATAAAAAAGCGGCAAAAGAATTAGACACTATCAGATCTTTACAACAGCAGTATTTTCAAAATAAAAATACCCGGGCAATTGCTGAAATGAACGCTTTGTATCAGATTCAGGCCAAAGATAAATCCATCCGGATGCTGAATGAAGACATTCAGATCAATCAATTGGAATTACAACAAAACCGGTTATGGCTTATTGTTGTAGTTTTGATTGTTGTCCTGCTTTTAGGACTGATTTGCTTCCTGTATTATTATTACCAGCAGCGCAGGAAAAGCCAGGAAAGAGAAAGGTTATTACTGCAGCAGCAATTATTACGGACGCAGATGGAACCTCATTTTATCTTTAATACCCTGGCTGCAGTACAAAGCTTTGTACGTCTGGATCAGAAAGATGCTGCAATTCAGTATCTGAACCGGTTTAGCAGGCTTTTACGAAGCAGCTTAGAACTAAGCCGACAGCAATATGTGCCTCTTGATGAAGAAATTGAAACACTGGATAACTATCTCAGGTTGCAGCAGATGCGGTATGATCACGGATTTTCTTACGAGCTGCAATATCCTGAGGAACAGGATCTTGGTGCGATAATGGTGCCTCCGATGCTTGTACAGCCTTATGTGGAAAATGCTATTGTACACGGGATTAATATTGACAGTGATAAGGCTCTTATTTCCGTTGTTTTTGAACTTCAAAAAGATATTCTTGTCATACGTATTGCCGATACAGGTAAATTACAAAAAGTGTCTAAAACATCCCACCGTTCTTTATCCGGGGCAATCAGTAATGAACGTATTTTGTTATTGGGGAAAAAAGCAAGTGTGGAAACCTCTGTTTCAGAGGCCGGAGGGCGATGTGTTACTTTGCATATCCCTGTTGTTTTTGAAAAATAATATGGTGATTTTTACCTGATGCGGGATAAAATATAAGCGATGTAAAGCGAATTGTAAATGTAGGGATACGAATTGTAAACCAGTTGAGGAAATCTCCCTGAATATTTGTTTCTTGCAGTGAAATTATTAACCAGGGGTAAAAACACACCATGAAAACTTAAGTTATGTACATGACAGAATCATCGATGTCTTGTATGAAGAATAAGAACTTCACAAGCAAGCCATCCCAAGGAGGTAAAGCAGGGATAAATAAATTCAGAAATGTAAAAGAGGGTAAACCTTTTAGGTTGTGGAATTAATACATTATGGATTGAAAATCGTTGAATCTCAAATGTTGATAATGAATGTTTCAAAAGTCTAAGAACTCGTTTCTTAGGCTTTTTTATTGTATAAAGAATGGTGGATCAAGCGGAAAAGTTGGGGGCATATAATATTTAGATCTATTTAATTTTTAAAATTCACGCAAAGATCTTTTGACTACTCTTCATTTTAAGTAAGCTAAGAAATGAATCGATCTTAATCGATTCTGATGAAGCGAACACTTTGCATGCGCTTAGTCAGCAGCTACGCTGCCTTCTTTGTCTACTTGAAATAGAACATTATTTTTTTTAAACTTTGCGTGAAAAACGATCTCAATAAATTTGACGTTAATCAATAATGAACAGAATTTTTTATATTCAGACCCAATTTATTATGTCTCTAATTTTTGAGACTGATTGATCCGTTAAAATAGGATATAAACGAAAAACAAGAAACCTCACCATAAATGATGAGGTTTTTGTGAGCGCGAAAGGATTCGAACCTTTGACCGTCTGCTTAGAAGGCAGATGCTCTATCCAGCTGAGCTACGCACCCTTAAAATTTTGAAAAAAGTCGGGGCGGCAGGATTCGAACCTGCGACCTCCTGGTCCCAAACCAGGCGCGATGACCGGACTACGCTACGCCCCGAGGAGGTCATCAATAACGAATTTTACTTCGTTTTTGCGGTTGCAAAGGTACAATACTTTTTGAAATAAAAAAATAAAATCCGGAATAATTTTTAATTAATTTTTCATGAAAATTTTTTGACAGGTCTTAGTCATTTAAAAACCATTCACTTATGCTGTTGTAATGATGGAAATAAAATTTTTATTTTTTTAACATTCTTTGATTTGATGATAAAAGAGATAATGGATGAAACGTAAAAACCAATAAAGGCAACTTTAAAGAAAGATGGAAGATATTGCTGTTGCAGAGTTAAGCTCTTAGAAGATCTGCCGATATTTGATGATAAAAAGGTGTTTGGGAGTAACTCTGGCTAAATTTTGAATTTTAAACCACGTAATTTTTATATTTGTTTATTAAATATTGAAATTGAGAGCTTTATAAAAACATTTTCTTATGTTTAGAATATTTTTTAGTTTTATTTTTTTGGTCTCTGTTGCTATTGTTGCGCAGCAACCGACAAGAGAGGATTCTTTAGTAGGATCTGTTACTCCTGAAAAAGCATGGTGGGATTTACTGCATTATGATATTACCGTGAAGCCTGATTATCCAACTAAAACGCTTACAGGAAATAATAAAATAAAGTATAAAACACTTTCAGGAGGAAACTCCAAAATGATGCAGATTGATTTAGTGAAGCCCTTGACCATAGATAGTGCTTTTCAGGATAATAAAAAATTAACTTTCCATAATAAAGGCAATATATGGTATATTTCCTTGCCAAAACATAGTAAGAGTAAAAGCTATGAATTAAATATTTACTATTCCGGGAAGCCTGTTGAATCGGTATCACCACCCTGGGATGGAGGAATGGTTTGGGCAAAAGATTCCTTAAACCGTCCATGGATATCGGTGGCTTGTCAGTATAAAGGAGCCAGTTTATGGTATCCATGCAAAAATATGTTATATGATGAGCCTGATGAGGGTGCTTCCATTTCCATCATTGTTCCTGCAGACATGACAGCGGTTGGGAATGGAAGATGGGTAGGCAAAAAATTATCTTCTGACAGAACGGCAAAATATACCTGGAAAGTTGTTAATCCTATCAATCATTATGGAATATCATTTTATGCCGGAAATTATGTAAATATCAGTCAGACTTACCAGGGTAGGAAAGGGAAGCTGGATATGAGTTACTGGATTCTCGATTACAACAGGCAAAAAGCGCTTGATCATATGATTCCTGAGGCTGTTCAGACAATGAAATCCCTGGAACGATGGTTTGGGCCGTATCCATTTTATGAAGACGGATTTAAAATAGTGGAGGCGCCTTATATCGGAATGGAACATCAGAGTGCTATTGCCTATGGCAATAATTATACAAAAGGAACTTTTAAAGGAAAAGATATTTCTAAAACAGGATGGGGGAAAAAAACAGACCGATTGATTGTTCATGAGACGGCACATGAATGGTTTGGAAACAGTATAACCGCTTCCGATATTGCGGATCGCTGGATACAGGAGGGCTTTGCGGGGCTTGCCGAAGAACTGGTTATTGCAGACTTATGCGGGAGAAAAGCGGGAGAGGAATTTCTGGTTGCAAGATATAAGGGAATAGACAACGAAAAACCGATTATTGGCAGGTATGGAATTAATGAAGATAGTAGCTCAGATAATTATATTAAAGGCTGGGCTGTAATCCATATGATTAAAACAATAATGAATGATGATGAGAAGTTCCGTAAAATTTTGCAGGGGGTTACTGCCAGTTTTTATCATAAGGTAACATCAACACAAGAGATTGAAGATTATATTATTACAAAATCTGGGATGAACTTTAAACCACTATTTAACCAATATCTCCGGACAACGCAGATTCCCGAGCTGGAATATTCAATCAAAAATAACGAATTGAGATATCGGTTTACCAATTGTATCGATGGATTTTTTATGCCGGTAAAAATAGATGGGTCAGATGATTGGCTATTCCCGACAGTTTCATGGCAAACCTTTCAGCTGAAAAATAATAACATTACAGAAATAAATACTGATCCTAATTTTTATATAAAAGTGAAAAAAGTAGAATAAGCATTTTGAAAGAAAAAGTCTGTTTTCTTAATTTTAAGTAAAAGTATATTATGGTTGTAAAATATAAATGTTAAGACTTTTTTTAACTTATCTTTACCCCATGAAACGATTAATGCTTGTGTGTTTACTTCTTCCAGTACTGACGTTCTCCCAAACCAGTGGAAAAGTAATAAAAATTTCAGATGGAGATACTATCACAATTCTTCTAAAAGGTAATCAACAAAAGAAACTGAGACTCGCCGAGGTAGATTGTCCTGAAAAAGGACAGGCATTCGGGAAAAATGCTAAGCAATACACATCAGGACAGGTATTTGGTAAAACTATTAATTTTATTGAAACGGATAAAGACCGTTATGGACGCTCTATTGCCAAAGTGTATTACGACAATGGCAAATATCTCTCAAAAGAATTGATAAAAGCAGGAATGGGATGGTGGTATTTCTTTTATTCTAATGATGCTTCCCTGGGAAAACTGCAGGAAAAAGCCCAACAGAAAAAAATAGGCCTCTGGCAGGATAATCAGGCGATTGCTCCCTGGGAATACAGGAAAATAAAAAGAGAAGCAGGAAGCAAAAAAAATGAAGCTTTTAAAGCGAATGGAAAAGCAAAAGAGATCATCTGAATAATGTGAAAATCCTTCATACAGCTTTTGTGCATTTGTTATTAGGATGTTTTATCAAAACGATACTCATGACGTAAGAAATAAACAAATCTCAGCATGAAAGTTTTTGTGTACAATAATTGATAGATTGGATATGTAAACCATAGACGATTAAGATGAAAATAAAAGACGAAAAAGATTGTGAATGACTGACGTATTTGAAAATTATCTATCCTCAACAGGAGGACTAACAGCAGAGGAAATCAACTTTTCTGCACAGTTTTTCAAGCCGGTCCGCTTAAAAAAAGGAGATTTTTTTATTCATGAGAATGAAATCTGCCGTTATATCGGATTTATCACTAATGGCGCAGTAAAAGCATACAATACCGACGAAGAAGGAAAGGAAAATATTACCTGCTTCAAGTTTGAAAATGAATTTGCCACCTCGTTTCAGGAGTTTGTGACGCAGGAAAAGTCCGGAAGAAGTATCAGGGCTATAGAAGATAGTATAATTTACAGGATAAATTACCCGGACTATCAGCATCTTCTTGCTCAGGTAACCGCCTGGAATGGCGTGATAAAATCGATCATGGAGCAAGAGTATATCCAAAAGGAACGTTATCTGCTGAATTACAATAATAAGCCGGCTGTGGATAAATACCGCCATGTTCTATCCAGCCAACCGATGCTTGTTCAGCGGATAACAACACAGGATCTGGCATCATACCTGGGTATCACGCCGCGATCACTTACACGGGCAAAGGGACAAATACATAAACCCAACGTGTTATAGGACAAATGTCCTTATGCAGACCAGATAAGTAATGTAGATTTGCGCAAAAAAGCTATGTTACGTCAAATTGCTCCCGAAGTATTCCAGATTCCACTGATGCCACGAAACAGTATCAACTGCTATATTATCGAAGGTGTATTGGTAGACTCCGGAATACGGAGCTCATATACCACTATAAGGAAAGTTAATGAGAAAATTGCTGTTCATCAACATGTATTGACGCATGCGCATGCAGACCATCAGGGTTGCAGTGACCAGATTTGCGCAGAGTTCAGGATTCCTTTACTCTGCCATCCCAACGAAGTTTTCAGAGCCGAAACAGGTATGGTAACCAACGATTATCCAACTCCGGATCATTGGGTGGCAAAGCTTCAGCAAAAATACTGGGCAGGGCAGGGTCATAAAGTCGATCAGACAATTGTTGAAAACGATAGGATCGGAAACTTTCGGGTGATAGAGACTCCCGGACATTCACCTGGTCATATTTCTTTATTCCGTGAACGGGATGGAGTGCTGATCATCGGAGATGCAGCAACCAATATGAACCTGCTTACTACAGCAACTGGTCTGCGGCTTCCTCCAAATATGTTCACCTCGGATCAGCGGCGTAACATTAAATCGCTCCAAAAGCTGGCAGAGCTGAACCCTTCCGTTATCTGCTTCGGTCACGGACCAGTTTTGCGAAATACAGATCAGAAGTTTGAGCAATTTGTGGCTAAATGCAGTAATGCTCTGTGACCGCAGAAGGTTAGAGCCTTTATCCGTCCCGATCATAATCGGGATATTCTATCCTTGAGTATTGTTAATAGATGGTAAATTATAAAACAACAAAAAACCTCACCAAAAAATGATGAGGTTTTTTGTGAATTTGACAGGATTATCCTCGAACTCTTTGGTTGCTGATCTTAATTGGGTTTTAAGGGTATTTTGTTGATTTTTAGCAACTTGAATTATTTAAAGAAATAGGATTCTGTAAGGACTACAGCAATTATTTCAGTTCTATTTTTTCCAAACTGTTCCTATTTGAGTTGATTGCTGTTAATAAATAACAGAGATTCTGTTACAACTTTCGTTAATTCAGATACTCTGTTTTTAGGCTGGTTGCTGAACTTTGTATAATAATTTAAAAAGCAAAAGAAATGCAAACGATACTAGGAGCCAACGGTCAGATTGGTGAAGAGCTCGCAAGAGAACTCAAAAGAAATTTTACTTCATCTATACGAATTGTCAGTAGAGATGCAAAAAAAGTAAATGATACGGACGAAGTCTTTTCGGCAGATTTATCAATTCGCGAAAAAGCAATCGAGGCGGTAAAAGGCAGTGAAATTGCTTATTTCACATTAGGCCTTCCGATCAGTTCTGATCTCTGGGAGAAACAGTTTCCGCTTATCCTTCGTAATGTAATTGATGCCTGCAAGATTAACCATACAAAACTCGTATTCTTTGATAATACGTATATGTATCCTCAGGATGATCGCATATTGACAGAAGAAACTGCTTTTTCACCTGTGGGAAGAAAAGGAAGAGTCAGAAGAAAAATGGCCGAAATGGTGCTGAAGGAAATCGAATCCGGTGAACTTGAAGCCGTGATCTGTCGTGCCCCGGAATTTTACGGCCCTCGCAAAACGCAGAGCATTACCAATACCTTGATTTTTAACAATATCAAAGAAGGCAAAAAGCTGAAAGTTCCATTGAGTGCAAACAAGAAAAGAAGCCTGATATGGACTCCCGATGCGAGCCGCGCCACTGCTTTGATCGGAAATACTCCTGACGCATTCGGTCAGACCTGGCATCTGCCGGTAGATAAAAGCCATCCTACCTATAAAGAGTTTATCCGAATGGCTTCAGGAATTTACAGCAGAGACCTGAAATATTCTGTTGTTCCCAAATTGATGTTCAAAATAGGCTCATTTTTTAACAAAAGTGTAAAGGAATTACTGGAGCTTCTTCCCAGGTATGAACATGACAATATATTTGACGATTCAAAATTCAGAAAGAAATTTCCGGATTTTCAGGTCACAACATATAAACAAGGGATCAGCATAATAAAAGATGAACAGCTTTCAGGAAACAAAATAATTAAGTAAATTAGTCATGTACAAATCTGAAAATCAGCATATGAAAACTCCGGAAAAAGTATCATCAATAAGTACACTTCATAAGTTCTTGGGGTTAAAGAAACCCGCTAATCCGCTGATCAGTGTATTTAATTTTGATGATGTTAAACTGGAATCGGAGGCTATTCTTAGTGCCATAACCACTGATTTTTATGTTATTGCTTTAAAAAAAGACTGTGCTGGTGGAAAATGCCGGTATGGCCAGCAATATTATGATTTTAATGAGGGTATTATGTATTTTATTGCCCCACATCAGGTCCTTCAGTTTGATGATATACTCCTCAATGGAGTAAAAGGTTTTGTTTTGGTGGTACATCCGGATTTCCTTCATGGATATGGACTGGCATCCGATATTAAAGAATATGGTTATTTTTCCTATACCGCGAATGAAGCATTGCATCTTTCTGAAAAGGAAGAGAAAACTATTTTTGATATAATAGCGAATGTTGAACAGGAAATTGATATCAACATGGATTCCTTTACACAAGACCTACTTGTTTCTAACCTTGATCTTCTGTTAAAATATTGTGATCGTTATTATAACCGCCAATTTTTGACCAGAAAGAAAGTGAATAGTGACCTTCTTTCAAAGCTGGAGCTATTATTGGATGATTATTTCAAAAATGATAAGTTAACAATTAACGGTATACCCTCAGTTCACTTCATTGCTGATCAATTACATCTGAGTGCAAATTATCTGAGTGATATGTTAAGAGTGCAAACAGGGCAAACCACACAGCAGCATATCCAGAACCGATTGATCGAAAAAGCAAAAGAATTACTTTCTACTACCTCAATGTCGGTCTCTGAAATTGCTTATCAGCTTGGATTTGAACATCCGCAATCCTTTCACCGCCTTTTTAAAAGCCGAACATCACTTTCTCCACTGAAATTCAGATCATCATTAAATTAAGGTGCTGTATTTAAAAACTTTTAAATACAGAGATTCGGTTACAACTACCCGTAATTAGGCTACTCCCAGGTAATGGTTTCTTATCAACTTTGTACTATTAAAAGAAAAAATAGGGGCATGATGAAAATCTTAATTATAGTAACCAATATAGGTATGTATGCAAGTGGTAATCTGAAAACCGGTTTGTGGCTTAGTGAACTCACTCATATCTATCATGCGGCTAAAGAGAAAGGTTATGATATTACCATTGCAAGTCCTCAAGGTGGTAACATTCCTGTAGATCCCGAAAGTCTAAAACACTTTACACTAGATAAAATTTCTGAACAATATTGGAATGAGGATGACTTTCGGTTATTGCTTGCAAATAGTGAAAAACTATCTGAGCTTACTCAACAAGAATATGATCTGATCTATTTAGCTGGGGGGCATGGTACAATGTACGATTTTCCAGATGACTCTACTATACAATCAATGGTTAGGAATCAGTTTGAAAAAGAAAAGAAAGTCGCTGCGATCTGTCATGGAGTTGGTGGATTATTAAATGTTAAGCTTAGTAATGGTGAATATCTGATCAAAGCAAAATCAATGACCGGATTTGACTGGTTTGAAGAAACTATTGCCAGAAGAAAGCGGGAAGTACCATTCAATTTGGAAGCTGCTATTAAGGAGCGCGGTGCAGATCTCAAGAAAGCCTTTATTCCAATGACATCTAACGTTGTTGTGGATGGTAATCTGATTACAGGTCAAAATCCATTCAGTTCAAAGGAAATGGCCAAGGTGGTTATTAAAGAACTTGAAAAATAAAGAATTAAATGACTCGAAAGGAACATTATATTCATTTTTAAATCATAAACATATTAATTATGGCAAACAACATTAAAGCTGAGAGCGATCCGCAGATCCTTTCAGGTATCAGGGAATTTTTGAAGGGTTTGAATAATAGCGGTGGTAAACCACTAGAAACATTGACTCCACAGGAAGCCAGACAGGTTTTGGTTGATGCGCAAAATTCTGTTGAGGTAGATTATTCAGGTATTACTGAAGATAAAAGGGAAATTACGCAGGATGGAATTACGGTAAATATCCATATTGTAAAACCTGCCAATGCTTCTTCCGAGAACCTTCCGGTGTTCATGTTTACGCATGGCGGTGGATGGGTATTGGGTGATTATCCAACCCATAGAAGATTGGTCAGGGATTTAGTTGTCCATAGTGGTGCCGCTGCCGTATTTACAGATTATACACCTTCACCGGAAGCACAATATCCAGTTGCAATCAATCAGATATATGCAGCTACAAAGTGGGTATCAGAAAATGGTGCTGAAATTGGTGTTGATGGTAAAAATATGGCGGCTGCCGGAAACAGTGTCGGCGGAAATATGACTGCGGTCCTCTGCCTAATGGCGAAAGATAAAGGAGGCCCTGAAATAAAATTTCAATTGTTATTGTGGCCTGTAACTGATGCAGATTTTTCTCGTGAATCCTGGCAAAAATATGCTGAAGAACGATTCCTTACAGCTCCATTAATGAAATGGATGTGGAATAACTATCTCCCTGATGTCGAAAAGCGCAAGGAATATTATGCTACCCCATTCAATGCACCCTTAGAAAAACTTAAAGGCCTTCCGCCTGCATTGGTTCAGCTGGCCGAAAATGATATTCTCTTCGATGAAGGTTTGGCATATGCAAGAAAACTAGATGAGGCTGGCGTTCCAACGACTATCGAGACCTATAACGGATTTATCCATGATTATGGACTCTTAAATCCGTTAGATCATATTGAAGCAGTAAAGTTTTCATCAGAACAAGGTGCGCTAGCGCTTAAAAAAGCTTTGTTTAAAAAATAATTAGGTAAGCTTTCGAAAAGAAAACATAATCGTTATATAAAAAATCCTGCAAATAGCCAATTTGCAGGATTTATCTATTCTTAATTCTCAGAATTAACTATTAAAATGTTGTTGAAGACTAATGGATAACAGTTTTATGACAGGAGATAAAGACTCGGTAAATTTATGTTAAATGGTTGTTTTTCAGTTTTTTAATTTTGTATAGAAAGTTCGAATCCTGTTTGGTTTATTATGTTTTTAAAGAGTTTTAGCTTCAAAACAAACTGAAAAAGAATAAAATATTTGTTTTTTTAAAGAGATATTTTGTTTTAGAAAATAAAGAAAAAGGGGGTAAAATAAATTAAATAGGCTGATTGATGGGTATTTATAAATAAAATGACACCATTTGGCCTAAATTGTCCTAATGGTGTCATTAAGTGAGCGCGAAAGGATTCGAACCTTTGACCGTCTGCTTAGAAGGCAGATGCTCTATCCAGCTGAGCTACGCACCCTTAAACGTTGATTTGCTTAATGTATAAGCTCATTAAAAAGTCGGGGCGGCAGGATTCGAACCTGCGACCTCCTGGTCCCAAACCAGGCGCGATGACCGGACTACGCTACGCCCCGAATATATTAAGAGAGCGGAGGGTAAGGGATTCGAACCCTTGCGACACTTTCGCGTCGACAGTTTAGCAAACTGCTCCGTTAACCACTCCGGCAACCCTCCTTATTTGTTTATTTTTTAATGATCGTTGTTCTGTTATTGCGAGTGCAAATATAGAACAGATTTCTTTATTTACCAAATAAAATTCAAGAAAAATTTGCGTATTTTTGAAGTAATAAATCATCCAAAAACCAAACTGATGCGTAAAACATTATATATCATCGGATTAAGCACATGTGTTTTTTCATGTACTTCCCAACCGAATGTGAAAAAAAATACATACAAACCGAAAACCCCCGTGGTACAGGCAAAACCAGCAGTTAAACCTGCAACTCCCGAACCTCCGAAACCGAAAATTATTTCCGATCATGGAGTTGAGTTTTTTACCACTAATATAGCAGACCCTACTAAAAATGATAATACGGCAAGTTACGGTTCAATTGTTTCGGCTAAACCTGCCGGATATAAAGTAGTAAAAACCTATTTTCCTGCCATTGCACAAAACTTCAGACAGCGTTACTTAATATTACATTATACAGCACTCCCGGATGATAAGTCGATTACTGTTCTTACACAGCAGGCGGTAAGCGCTCATTACCTGGTTAATAATACCGGAGACAATGAAATCTACCAGCTGGTAGATGAAAACAAAAGATCTTATCATGCAGGGGTAAGCTCATGGAGAAACGATAAGAATCTTAATGATACTTCTATAGGAATCGAAATTGTAAATACCGGTTACACTACGGATGGATCCGGGAAGAGGATATTCGCGGCCTTCAGCGATGAGCAGGTGAGAAAAGTAGCTGCTTTAGCGAAAGATATTATTATAAGATACCAGATTCCTGCCACGAATGTTCTTGCTCATGCAGATATTGCCCCTACAAGGAAACAAGATCCGGGGCCAATGTTCCCCTGGAAGAAATTGTATGACGAGTATCAGATAGGAATGTGGTATGATGAAGCAACAAAACAAAACTTCTTTGATTTGGCACAGTTGGATTTCACTACAAGATATAATGAACCATCCTTTATTTTCCTTATTCAGACTGCATTGCAGAAATTTGGATATGGGGTAGATCCTAGCGGACAATGGGATGATGCAACCAAGAAAACCATTGAGGCTTTCCAATACCATTTCCGCCCTCAGAATTACAGCGGAATTATGGATGCTGAAACATGGGCAATACTACAGGCTTTAAACCAGAAATACCCAATAAAATAATTGAATTAAAAGCGCATCGGTAGATGCGTTTTTGCTATCTTTATACGATCAAAAAAATAGTAAAATATCTGTAATGGAAAATTTCAGAAAAGAAAGTGATCTATTGGGGGAGTTGAATGTTCCGATAGATGCTTATTATGGGGTTCAGACGCAAAGAGCGATAGACAACTTCAAAATTTCAGGACAGCTTTTGTCTTCATATCCGGATTTTATCAAAGGCCTGGCTTTTGTAAAAAAAGCAGCCGCAAAAACCAATTATGAATTGGGACTTCTTGATGAAAACCTGTATTTTAAAATCGCAGAAGCATGTGATGAAATTGTAGCAGGGAAATATCATGACCAGTTTCCGGTAGATATGATCCAGGGGGGTGCAGGGACTTCAATTAATATGAATGCCAATGAAGTAATTGCCAATATTGTATTGGAAAAACTTGGTAAAAATAAAGGAGAATATGAGTTTTGCTCACCTAATGACCACATAAACCTTTCCCAGTCCACGAATGATGCTTATCCTACAGCGATCAAAATGGGATTGCTGCAGATGAATATCGGCCTGGTAGAAAGACTTGAGAAAATTATAGCGGCTTTCCGTGCAAAAGGTCAGGAATTCCAGGATGTCATCAAAATGGGGCGTACACAACTTCAGGATGCTGTTCCGATGACGTTGGGACAGGAATTTGAAGCATATGCCGCGACATTGGAAGAAGATATTTCCAAATTGAATAACAATGCCAGTCTTTTTGTGGAAGTTAATATGGGGGCTACAGCTATCGGAACAGGACTGAATGCCCCGGTAGGATATGCTGCTCTTTGTGCTAAAAACTTAGCTCAGATAACAGGCTTCCCGATTGTTTCAGCGCCGGACCTGGTAGAAGCTACACCGGATACAGGTTCATATGTTATCTATTCTTCAGCAATGAAACGTCTTGCCGTGAAATTATCTAAAATCTGTAACGATTTAAGATTGCTTTCTTCAGGACCAAGAGCCGGACTTTTTGAAATTAATCTTCCTCCTATGCAGCCGGGATCATCAATTATGCCGGGGAAAGTTAACCCTGTTATCCCGGAAGTAGTAAATCAGGTTTGTTTTAAAGTAATAGGAAATGACCTTACCGTGACTTTTGCTGCGGAAGCCGGACAGCTACAGCTTAATGTGATGGAACCGGTACTTTCCCACGCTATCATGGAAAATATCAATTTCCTTTGCAATGCTTTAGATACCCTTCGTGATAAATGTGTGGTAGGAATTACTGCCAACAAGGAAGTGTGCCTGAATATGGTGAAGCACAGCATTGGTATCGTAACAGCACTTAACCCTTATATCGGTTACAAGCAATCTACGCAAATTGCTAAAGAGGCATTGGAAACAGGTAAAAGTGTTTACAATCTTGTTTTGGAGAGAGGAATTCTTTCTCAGGAGAAACTGGACGAAATTCTCGATCCGAAAAATATGCTGAAACCACATAATAAATAATAAAAAACAATAAGTGATAAATGATCCTCTATCTGTGATCATTTTATCACTTATTCATCATCATTTATACTATAATTCGTGAGGTTTTTAATCATAATTCCTGCACATAACGAAGAAACTAACCTTTCATTCACCCTGGATTCTTTACTGCAGCAAAGTCAGAAAGACTTTAAAGTGGTGGTCGTTAATGACGGCTCCACAGATAAAACATCTGAAGTGATCAGGAGGTATACCGCCAGTGATGCACGTTTTGAGACCATTACGCTTCAGAAATCCGAGCATCAGCCAGGATCCAAAGTAGTTCATGCTTTTAAAAGCGGGCTCCAGACACAGGCTATCGATAACTTTGATATCATCTGTAAATTTGATGCAGATATTATCCTTCCTGAAAACTATTTGCAGGCTGTAGAAAATGCTTTTATCAATAATCCGGAATATGGATTGGTAGGAGGATTATTATATGTGGAAAAAGAGGGAAACTGGGTGTACGAGGGTAATTCCAACAAGCACCATGTAAGAGGTCCAATGAAAGCTTACCGGAAAGAATGCTTTCTCCAGATGGGAGGTTTAAGAGAAACATTAGGCTGGGATAATATTGATGCGATACTCTTAAAAAATAAGGGTTGGAAAGAAATTGTTCTCCCTCAGCTGCATGTTAAATTGATGAAAATAAAAGGAGCAGATTATACCATAAAACCGGCCGATTACTATGGCAGGTATTTTTACTTTTTGGGACTGAACAGATTGATGGCCTATATTGCTTCTTCAAAAGAAGCGATGAAAAGTAAGTCCCTCTCATTTTTCTTTGATATTATCAGCTCCTATGAACACTGTAAATCCAGGAAACTGGAACTGAAAATAACAAAAGAAGAACAAAAAGTCATCAACGACCAGCGTTGGAAAATGCTCAAGAAAAAATGGCTGAAGATATAGAATGATATAAGACTAATATTCATCAATACAGCGGGCTTTAGCCCGCTTAATAAAACATAAAATATCCATTGGCTTTAGCCAAATCCTATAAACAACAGATTGAATTCAGTGAAAAAAATAGCCTACATAGAAATAGATACTCACGCCGAGATTGCCCGGGCTTTCATGGATATTATGAGAGGTAGCGAAAACATTACTGTAGACTATTATTTTTCAAAAAAAGTTACAGATCAAATCCATCACGATGAGGAAACTGTATTTTTATCTGACAGCTCGATGATTCCGGATCAGTTAAAGGAAAAAGAATATGATCTCATTATTATCGGAACAGTCCATCGCTTTTTCAATACCTTTTTAACCATTGTAAAAAAGTATAATACCGCAATTATCACTCATAATCTGAATTTTACAAGGGCTTCAAATTCCGGCCTGCTGAAAAGTATTTTTAAGGGGGATATCATTTACAGACTTAAATTATGGTGGAAAGAAGGATTGTTGTATGCTCCCAAAGTATACCAGCAATCGAAATTTCTTTTGGTGCTGGATGAAGCATTAACTTCGGAAAGACATCGGTTTCTGCCTCTGTTTTATACAAAGGATTATATAAAACCTGAAAATAACGACCTGACAGTGGTTATTCCGGGTGGTGTATCACAGAAGAGGAGGGATTATGATTATATTTTTAAAACCATTCAGAAAATACAATCAGATAAAAACTATGAATTTGTATTTCTGGGAAAGGCTAAAGATAATGAACTAAAACAATTGAAAAACCTTTCCGGGAAGTTGCCGGAGAACATCCATATCACTTATTTTTCTGAGAGAGTTTCTTCAGGGGACTTTGAAAAATGGATGCAAAAAGCAGATGTTTTGTGGTGTCCGATCCAGCAGGAAACAGAATTTTTCAGCTTACAGGAAATTTACGGACTTACCAAAATGACGGGAAACCTGGGTGATGCTATTGCTTATGGGAAACTAGCCATTTTTCCTAAGAATTATCCCTCAAAACTGGAATTTATTATTCCTGAAAAAGAAAATATTCCTGAACTATTGGATGAGCTATCCAGTATGCATTTTGATTTTCAACAACACTATAACAGGGAAGATATACAGAAAAGATTAGAGAAACTTTTAAACAGTCTTATTACTGCTTAACGTTAAATCTGGCATTTTTCTTATCTTCCATCTCTCATCTTCAATCTGATTAAGTCAGAAATTCTTATCCCGAAATGACGTTATTTAAATTTAAAAATACTTTTAATAAACGTCATATTCAGATAATCTTCTATCGGGAATATTCTGGTAAAATAATTTCCGATATAGATCAATGCCAAAACTACAGCAGGTTTATAGACCAGGTTGATGAAGTTATTGTCAAAATTAGGAAGAACAATAGCTACCGTGATGGCTAATGTACAGATGATGGAAACGAAGATCATTTCAATCGTCAACGGCGAAACTTTAAATACAATATAATTGAATGCTATTTTAATCACATTATAAATGGTGAGGGAAATAGCTGTTGACATGGCAATTCCAATAAGCTTCAGATTCGTGTTTTTGATAAAATAATAATTCAGGCCAATCGTTAATCCTGCCAATAAAAGCATGATCAGAATATTGAATCTGTAATATTTTGAAAGGGAAATAATGTTTCCGTTGAATCCTGTAGCAAGGTCAATTAAGACTGCGGAGCCCCAAATCCAGACAACAGGCTCATATTCTCTGAGCATGGTTCCGTTTTTCGGCATGAATTGCGTAAGATAGGGGAATCCCACCATAATGCAGGAGAATAAAACAGCGCCTAGAAAATATAAAGTTAAGGATGTTTTTTTATGAAATTTATCCAGTCCTTCCATATCACCATCAGCAAGATGCTTACTGATGATAGGAGCTGAAATATTGAATAGTCCCAATTGGGGAATTGAAATCAATGAGATAAGAGCATATAAAACGGAGTATATACCATTTTCTTCCATTCCCATAAATTCTCCGATCATAAAGCTGTTAATCGCAAGATAATTTCCAAACGTACCTAAAAATCCAAAAAAACTATAGTTGAGAAACTCTTTCCAGAAATTATTTTTCTTAAAATAATCCGTACTGATATCAAACTTGATTTTCTCAAGTTTATTGGTGTAATATATATAGCCGGCAAGCATCAGCGTAAATATTCCGAAGAAGAAGGCAAGGGCTATATTTTGTGACAGTGAAAAATAAAAGAAAAGGCAAAATGCTCCTAAATTGGCTATTTTAGGCAAGAGATTGTCAAAGATATTGGAGACAACAATTCTTTTATAATTGGAAGTGTATTTATTGAAAATAGCACAGAGTGATAAGATTAAAATAAGAGGCAGGATAATTTTTTTTATTTTCCAGGCCTGCGAATGAAGAAACTTTGGATAAAAGTAGGGGAGAATAAAAAAGATGGCGCAAAATATAAGAAAGTTAATCAAAACTGTAACAAGCGATAATGAAAGCATGTTCTGATTTTTACCCTCTTTCTGTAAAGAATGAAAAAACTTTACATTGGCATAAGAAATTCCGAAAACAACAAACGGAACCAGCATTTCCGCCGTTTGCATACTATAGCGAAGCTTTCCATAAAATTCAAAATCATTCGGAAAAATGAATATTGCGGAAACCGTGCCCAGCAAAAAACCAATATAACCGATAATGGAATATTTGAAGCCTTGTCTCGCTACTACGCTCATAAAGTTGTTTTAAGGTTTTTTAGGTATAAAAATAATATTGTTGATGTACTGCGTTTTATTTTTTTCGTCGTTTGTATTTTGTGATAGGATCTCTTCTGTAAGAGCTTCCAGTGTGAAGCTGTTTCTGTTCAGATACCTGGCTTCATATCCCCAGCTTTTTACTTCAGAAATTTCATTCCATATTGGTGTCTGGTGGTGTCTTTGTTCCATCTCAACCATTAATGTCGGAAGGAATTGCCTGATGGTTTCTTTAGCTCCCAGGAGCGTCTTGATTTCATTTCCTTCAACATCTATTTTGATAAAATCCAGTTTGCTGAAGTGTTCTAATGCTGCCCAGTCATCCAGTTTAATCACTTTTACTTTTTCGGTATAGCTTTTTTCTTCGCCTTTTTCCTTATAAGAAGTGTTCAGGGTTCCCCGGGAGGCAATGGTTTTTCCATTGATAACAGGAACTTTAAATTCAGCGGTCATATTTTCATCAGAAAGGGCTAAAGGAAGAATCCTCATGGCAGGGAACAGTCTTTTTAATCTTCGGTAAAGTTTTTTATTGGGTTCAAAAGCATAAATATGCTCATGATCCAGTTTATTTTCCAGTTGATAAAGAAAAGTTCCTACGTTTGCTCCAATGTCCAGTATTACAGCGTTTTTGGGAAGGTATTCCTTGATCCATACCAGTTCCGGTTCTACATTGCGTTCCGAAAAGTTACTCTTATTAAGATTATTTAAGTTTTTAAAATATCTTTTTTTATAAAAATCCGGACTTATATATTGTAGTTTCTCTGCAATTTTCTGGTATAAAGACATCCTTAGCTTTTTGACGAACAGCAAAGATAAACAAAAATGTAAAACTTATCTTAAAAAATGTTAAATATAATAGCTTGAAAATCAGCTGTTAGTGTTTATGGTGTTTTTTAAAAGAAATATATTTTCCATCAACTACAAAACGATTAATTATAAACCATGCAAAAAATTATCCGTAAACATCTGTGAAAATCAGTGTCATCTGTGGTTATGATTAAAACCACAAAAGTCACAAAAGTTTTTAGACACCTTAGTTTTTTAAGTTAAAAGTATTGCGTTGAAAAGAGCACAAAAGTTTAAAAATCAAAGATTTTTGTAAATCTGCGGTATCAGCAGCAATCAAAAAATTATCCGTAAACATCTGTGTTAATTCGTGTTATCTGTGGTTACAATTAAAACCACAAAAGGCACAAAGCTTTTAGACACTTCAGTTTTTTAAGTTAGAAGCATTAAAAATCAGAGATTTTTGTGATGAGCTATACCTGGACTGTCTGTGAGTAAAAATATTCACAAACATCTGTGTGGGTTATTATATAGTTTAATCAAAAAAAGGAGCATTCAGGAAATCATTGAAAGGCTTCATTAGTTTAAAGATTTTTGCCATATTTTTCACTGCGTTTTTATCCAGAACCTCTTCATCTTTTAAGCGATATAGTACAATGAAATTCTTTAGTTTTAAATATTCTGCCATAGGATCTTCTTTTTCAAAACCTTGAGGAATTTTTTTAAGCTTATCATCCTGGTCAAGTTCCGGAAAGTATTTTTTAAACTCTTTATTATTCAGTATTTTGAGAAAATCATCTCCATATAATGATATTTCTTTACGGACCTCTTTCAGAACAGATGATTCAGGCATATAAATTCCGCCAGCCAAAAAAGATTTACCGGGCTCCATATGCAGGTAATAACCGCCTTTCTGGCTTCCTTTTCCCATTCCCAAAGAAGCTCCGAAATTAGTTTTGTAGGGAATTTTGTCTTTTGAAAACCTGGTGTCACGGTAGATCCTGAAAAGTGCTTTTTTGCTGTCGATTTTTGCAAGTTCTTCATCAAAACCGGACATTTCTTTAATCAGATCATCCAGAAAAGCAATAACATTTCCCTGAGCTTCGGTGTATAAAAATTTATTTTCATTAAACCATTCACGGTTATTATTTTTATCTAACTTTTTTAAAAAATCAAATGTTTTAGGAGAAATGCTTGCTGACATATTTGGATGGTTGTTTAGCTTTGTTAATATTCTTGATCGGCTGTTAATTTTCCGTGTGTATAGAGATAGTCAAATTTACATAATTAGCCGGGATATTAAAAGGAGAAAAAAGCATTTGATGATTTTATTTTTGAAAATTCATAAATAATTGAGAAAAAATTAATCCAATTTAATAAAAAAAACTAATGTTTAATAAGTTCTTAATGTAAGGCTTGTTTTTTTAGATTTAATTTTCAAAAAATTAAAGATATATTAAAAGATTCTGAATTTAAGTTTATAAATTTAAAACTTTGTTCAAAAACAAATCAAATATTTATTGTATCTTTGCAAAAATTTTAAAATAGTTAATGAATTTATTTACGGAAACCAATTTAAGTCCTGATATTCTTAAGGCGATTGGCGAAATGGGTTACGAAAGCCCAACAGAAATCCAAAAACAGACTATCCCTTTTATTCTTTCAGATATTCGCGATTTGATCGCACTTGCGCAGACAGGGACAGGCAAAACAGCAGCGTTTTCGCTTCCGATTTTGGATATGATTGACGATACGAGTCGCAAAATCCAATTATTGGTGCTTTGTCCGACACGGGAATTATGTCTTCAGATTGCTAAAGACATAAAGAATTACTCTAAGTATATGAAAGACATCAAAACTACTGCGGTTTATGGTGGAAGTAGTATTGTAGAGCAAATGAGATCTTTAAAGGATAAGCCACAAATCATTGTGGGAACTCCGGGAAGAGTAATTGATCTTATCAACAGAAAGGCGCTTGATTTTTCTGCTATTCATTGGTTGGTATTAGACGAGGCTGATGAAATGCTTTCAATGGGTTTCAAAGATGAATTGGAGACCATTCTAAGTGAAACTCCGGAAACGAAACAAACCTTCTTATTCTCTGCTACGATGAATAAAGAAGTGGAAAGGATTTCCAAAAACTATCTTACCAAACCACACCGTATTTCAGTAGGTTCTATCAATGAAGTGAAAAAGAACATTACTCATGAATATTATGTGGTAGGATACCGCCAGAAAAAAGAAGCATTAAAGCGATTAATTGATGCTAACCCTAACCAGTATTCCATCATCTTCTGCAGAACGAGAATGGAAACCCAGGAAGTAGCTGATTTCTTAATGCAGAACGGCTATGCTGCTGACGCCCTTCACGGGGATCTTTCCCAGGCGCAGAGAGATACGGTAATGAAGAAGTTCAGATTGAAAAATATTGATATCCTTGTAGCGACAGACGTTGCCGCTAGAGGTCTGGATGTCAATTCTCTGACTCACGTTATCCACTACTCCCTGCCTGATGATCCTGAAGTATTCGTTCACCGAAGCGGAAGAACAGGTAGAGCAGGAAAAGATGGTATTTCTATGGCTTTGATCAAGCCTGAAGAAAGCAGAAAACTGAAGCAAATCAAATCTGCTACGAAAATTGAGATTAACGAAAGAACTATTCCTACAGGTGACCAGATTATTAAAGCTCAGGTAGGAGGAGTTTTTGAAAAGCTATTCACGGAACATGAAGATCTTTTTGAATTTGATGACAGTTTAATCCCGGATCTGAGTAACTTTACCAAAGAAGAACTGGTACATCAGTTGCTGCAATTCCAGTTGAAAGACCTTGCTTTATATTACAAAGATAAGCATGACCTTGCTGAGCAGAAATTAAGCACCAGGGATGATGATTATTCCAGAAGAGATCGTGGTCGCGACAGGGACAGGGGAAGAGACAGGGATCGTGGAAGAGATCGGGAACGTGGCGGAAAGCCAAGAAGAAGAGATGAAAATATGGTAAGATTCTTCTTCAATCTTGGAAAGAAAGACCATTTGAAGAAACTTGATGTTTTAGATATTATCAATAAAGCTACTGCCGGAGGAAAGAGTAAGAAAAGAGCTGAAATCGGTGATATTGAAATCCTGGAGAAATTCTCCTTCTTTGAGGTTGAAAAATCGTTTAAAGACAATGTTTTAAGCAATATTCAATCTATGAAATTTAAAGGAAAAGACATGAGGGCTGAAGTAGCCAACTAAGTCTTGCTTATACCATATAAAACCGGCACCAGTGCCGGTTTTTTTGTTTGATAATCAGAGGTTAGGCGAATGTTAACAAAACTTAATGTTAGATAGTTTCAGGTACAATCCTTTTTTAAGAAATTTGCACACGAATTATAAATACTAAAAAATGGGAATTGGTAATATTTTCCACGCTTTTCAACCAAAAGATAAAATCTTCTTTGTACTTTTTGAAAAGGTAACTGAAAATCTAGTTGCAATGTCTGAAGAATTCAACACAGGAATCAAGGATTTCGACCTTAATGATGATTCCATGTTGAAAAAAATGAGCGATTTTGAGCATAAAAATGATGAACTTACTCACGAGATTTTCGTAGAACTGGGAAAAAACTTTATTACACCTTTTGACCGTGAAGATATTCACACTCTGGCAACAGGATTAGACGATATCGCAGATTATATTTACGCCTCTACAAAGTATATTTTCTTATATAAATCTCCTGAGATGAAGGCTTATTCGGATTTCTCTTTATTGATCCACAAGGCATGTCTTGAAATTCAGAATGCAATGAAAAACCTTAAAGGCTTCAAAAACATGGAGCAGGTGAAAGAGGCTTGTATTAAAGTAAACTCTATTGAAAATATTGCAGATGACCTGCTTTCAAATTCTATGGTAGAATTGTTTGAAACTAATGATGCTATCAATATCATTAAAGTTTCATCTGTATTGAACTATCTTGAAGTTGTAACTGATAAAGCAGAAGATGTTGCGAATACCATTGAGAACATCATGATTAAATACGCATAAATAATACATAGCAAAAAATGGAATTTCCGATTTTACTTGTAGTTATTATTGCGCTGGCCCTGATTTTTGATTATATCAATGGTTTTCATGATGCTGCCAACTCAATTGCAACTATAGTTTCTACAAAAGTTTTAACTCCATTCCAGGCTGTACTTTGGGCAGCGCTCTGGAACTTTGCAGCTTTCTTTATTGCTGCCTATATTATTGGAGAATTTAAAATTGGTAATACAATTGCCAAAACCGTTAACGAGAATTTTATCACCCTTGAGGTCATCTTTTCCGGTCTTGTGGCTGCAATTGCATGGAACCTTCTGACCTGGTGGTTTGGTATTCCTTCATCATCTTCACATACATTAATCGGAGGGTTTCTGGGAGCTGCATTGATGCATGCCTTTATGATGGATTACCACGACGTGGCAGCGGCACAGCCGGCGCTTGGGACGTGGGAAACTGTTAAGGAAGCTTTTAGCCAGGTAACCCATCAGAGTGTGGTGAAATTTGATAAAGTGATTCCGATCTTCTTATTCATCTTCATGGCTCCGATTATAGGGATGATCATCTCTATTATTATCACCCTGATTATCGTACACCTTTACAAAAAATCAAACCCGCATAAAGCAGATCAGTCTTTCAAAAGATTACAGCTGGCATCTTCAGCTTTATTCAGCTTAGGGCACGGTTTGAATGATGCACAGAAAGTAATGGGTATCATTGGTGCTGCATTAATTTATTACCACGTTGAGATGCTTCAGGACCCGGTTTATCTGAATATCCCTGCTGCAGAACGTTTTGACTTCTTTGCTGAACATTACCTTTGGGTACCTCTGGTATCTTTCCTTGCTATTGGTTTAGGAACGATGAGTGGAGGCTGGAAGATCATCAAAACAATGGGTACCAAGATTACAAAAGTAACTTCATTGGAAGGGGTGAGTGCAGAAACGGCAGGAGCTATTACTTTATTTATCACAGACCACTTTGGTATCCCTGTATCTACAACACATACGATTACAGGTTCTATCATCGGGGTAGGATTAACAAAAAGGGTTTCCGCCGTGAGATGGGGAATTACGGTAAGCTTACTTTGGGCTTGGGTATTAACAATTCCTATTTCTGCCATTGTAGCGGGGATTACCTACCTTCTGGTAACATTCTTTTCTTAATATACAAAAATCACTTAAGCATATAAAACTTTGTCCGGTTGGGCAAAGTTTTTTTGTTATATACCAGGATGGCAACATCAACAAGAAATTTTTGATCAGCGTACATATATCTCTCCAGCTTATTCAGCGATTTCCTTAGCTTACTTTAGCTCCTACTTTTGAAACTATCCGAATTTGGAATTTATTTTTTTCACCTAATTGTTATTTATTAAGTAATGAAATGCTTGTTTTTTATGATTCTTATTTATGATATTTTATGAAGCTTAATATCTTTGTAAAATGCTTGCTGTAAAAGGTTTTTATGTGTTTTTTAATAGCCGCTTTTATTATCTTTGCCATACTGAAATGATTAAATTTTAAAAAAACACAATTCACTATAGAATAGAGATATTTTGACTATTCAGTCTCAACAAGTTTTTACACGAACACTATATGAAACGAACACTATTATTTATTTTTGCTCTTTCGGCTTCTGCCGTTTCTGCTCAAAGCTGGAATATTACCGGAAATTCAGGAACAAGCTCATCGAACAACTTTATAGGAACAACAGATAATCAGGATTTGGTTATTAAGACTAAGAACATTGAAAGGCTGAGGATTAACTCAGCCGGAAATATGGCTATTGGAGGAATTCCTGATGACCCGTATGTTCCTTTTCAGGTATATGGAAGGGCCCAGTTCAGGTCTAATATCAACAGTGATGGTCTCCAGATAAGTAATGCAGCCCCCAAACTGGATCCGGGACTTGATTTGGTATGGATTAAATACGACCATTATCAGCCTAATGATGTAGGGCTGTTGACGCTTTCCACCCCTTCATTTGACGGGGATTGGCCCAAATCGGTATTTACCGTGAGAACCAATGGTAAAATTTTTATGGGCGGGGTAGATCCTACACCGGGATTCGTCTGCAGCGATTGTAATGATTACAGACTCTTTGTAAAAGACGGAATAAAGGCAGAGAAAGTAAAAGTAGAGGCAGGCCCTGGTGGCTGGGCGGATTATGTATTTAAAAAAGAATATAAGCTCCGTTCTTTGGAAGAGGTAGAGCAGCATATTTCAGAAAAAGGACATTTGCCGAATATTCCTTCTGCTCAGGAAGTGGAGAAAGAGGGAATTAATTTAGGGGAAATGAATACTAAACTCCTCGAAAAAATTGAAGAGCTTACGCTTTATTCCATTGAACAGAATAAGCAATTAAAATCCCAGTCTGAAAAAATTGAGAAACTGGAACAGCAGGTTCAGAAACTTTTATCCACTCAAAAATAACACAATATGAAGAAAAAACTATTTTCTGTATTTTCTTTGTTGGTTGGATTTCTTGGCTATTCACAAACTGAAGTCTATTTTAAATACGATGAAGCCGGAAATCAGCGATACAAGGGAACCAATACGGCGGCCAAAAAAGCTGAAGACCTAATTTCTAAGGAGGTAAAAGTACAGCAACAGGCAAAAACAAGTATTGCCGCATCACAGACACCTGCCATAGATGAAAAAGCATTCTGGAAACAAATCAGGTTATATCCGGTTCCGGTGAACGACTATTTAACCATCGACTGGACTGAAGAGGTGGACAGCCTGATAGAATCTGTTTCACTCTACCAGCATAGTACTGTTCATTGGAAATTCCAGCAACAAAATATTCCCGGGTTAAACCGTCAGGTTAAGATCAATATGACCGGCTATGATTGGGGTGTTTATATTTTGCGTTTTACCCTGAAGGACGGAAGAGTCTTTGGCAGAAATGTTACGAAAAGATAAGAAACAAGGAACAATTTAAAGAGTACAAGATCTCCCAATGCACGAGATTGTTTTTCTGCCCATCTTTATTTATCAATTATCATTAATACAATAACAAATAATTCTATATGAAATTATTTTTATCATTTATATTATCCTTATGTTCAGTGCTGGGGTTTTCACAGACGATACTTAACCAGCCGGAGACCACTACACGGACGGTTCAGGATCCACGTGCAGTGATGCTGGCACGAGGATTTATTGCAAAATCCGGTACCTCCAATCCGTTTATTGCAAAACTAGGTCCCGCGACAGAGAACCCTGGTGGAGGGCCAACGGATTCCAATGCCGGAGCCGATAATCCAAGTGGAACCTCTGCTCCCGCAGGCCAGAGCTTCCATGATACGAAAGGAAATATAGAAGTAAATGGCAGCGGCCAATTACAATTTACCTTACCCATTGCTTTGCCTCCGGGTGTAAAAAATGTGGCTCCACAGGTTAACCTTGTGTATACCAGTGGTTCCGGAAACGGAATTGCAGGATATGGCTGGAATCTGTCGGGAATAACTGCCATTTCAAGAATAGGAAAGACTATTGAAAAAGATGGGGAAGTTAAAGGGGTTCAGTTAGACTATTCAGATTATTACAGCTTCAATGGGCAGAGACTAATTCTCAAATCCGGAGAATATGGAAAGGATGCTGAGTATGTCACTGAAAAGTATTCTAATATTAAAATAAAATCCTCAGGGATAGGGCCGCTCTCTAATCCGGCACAATTTGAAGTTACTTTTGAGGATGGATCACAGGCTTGGTATGGTGCATACAAATCGGGTTTCAGGGATAATCCGGAAGTGACTACCCCTTTGGAATATAATATTGTAAAATGGAGGGATGCCCAGGGAAATGTCATTCATTATAGCTACCGCCAGCAAAATAATGTGGTGGTATTAACTTCCATAACATGGGGAGGAAATGAGGTACTTAACAAGCCGGATTTTAATGAAATCCTGTTTACTTATACAGCAAGAGATCTGGTCGAAAAATCTTATGTCAGTGGTATTGCTTTTACTCAGGATAATTTGTTAAAAGAAATTAAGGTAAACTCGAATGGAAGCCAGTTTAAAAGGTATGGAATAGAATATGCTGACAATGATACAAAATATAAATTTGTCAATAAAATCACAGAATATAATTCTGCTAATGAAGCGACTAATCCAGTGCTTTTTGAAAATGAACAAGATCCTGCTTCGTCAAACTTCTTTAATAATAACAGTAGATTCGATGAGATATATGGAGAGGGCGTTATTTCAGGAGACTTTAATGGTGATGGTAAATTAGATTTTATAAAAGGAACTACATTAATGCTTAGCAGGCTTGACGGAAATTCCACATTTTTTACAGTACAATATACCGGAAATCCAATATCCAGAGGAACTTTTTTAAAAAATGGCAATCTTATTCCAAAAGATGCTCTCTATACATTATCTTCCAGTGAACCTGATGGTAAAACACGATTAAGAATTTATGATTTTAATGGGAGTAACTTTGAAGAAATTACTGCCAAAGAATTGGATTTTTCTTCCTATAGTTTTAACAGTACCGAAGGATATACACCTACATACAGTCCATCCAACCCTTTAGTTGCGAATAATTCTCCATATAAGTTTTTAGAGGGGGATTTCAACGGAGATGGAATATCTGAATTTATTATATCTACATTAAAAGTAGTAAAGGAAGAAATATGGGGATATGATTGGAATGGCTACCCTGAGCTTCAAGGAGCAGCAGATATAGGCTACGAAGTTTTTGATTTTTATTTTGACCCGTTAACTAATACTTTAAAAAAAATAAATCTACCTTTAAGTGATTATAGCAAATATACAGGGCAATATTTATTTACTTCACCACATTATTATAAACCCGTCCCAATAGGGGATTTTGATGGTGATGGTAAAACAGATCTAATCAGCCTTATCAGTGGTACAAAAGTTTATTCTTTAAATGCTGTTACAAAAGAATTTGAGCTGAAAGTGCAATCACCGGCACAAATTTCTGTCAGAGGAGTTGCTTTACTTGGTGATTTTAATGGTGATGGTAAAACTGATGTAATGTCTCCTATCGCTGAAGATTCATCAGATTGGAAAATGTTTATTTCCACAGGTAAAGGTGTAATAGAATATTATTATTCAAATTTAGCTTTATACCAACCTCAACATACAGGAGCTCCTACTAAACGAAGAAATACAATAAGGAACTATTTCGCACCTGATTTGAATAAAGATGGCAAAAGTGATTTTCTTCTTTTCCAATCAGAAGTATGGTTCAGGGAATGGGCTATTAACAATCCGGATTCAAGCTATGGATTTATTTATTTAAGAAATGACGGAGTTGATAATGAAGGTAAGCCTATATTAACCAATGCATATAGTATTGGTACTAAAGAAGCAACCTCTTGGGGAGATGATGATGATGAGGATATTAATTATTCTAAATATGGAGAGCATTATTTACCATTGTTAGGTTCTTTCCGTCTTTCACAGTTAAATACTGATTTTGCAATTATTCATAAGACAAAACTTATCACATGGAACCTGGGAAGTAAGCTTGATAAGATATCAAGAATAAAATCTATTACCCAAGGGGGAATAAAAACGGATATAGAATATTCACCTTTGATTAATGAGGGTAATATTTACAAATCTTATTTAGATACTAATGCTGTAAGTTATCCTTATGTTAATATTAAAGAAAATCTTAATTATTATGTAGTTTCGAAATTAATTCAAGATCAAAGAAGGCAGGAGTTTAGGTACAGAGATTTGATTGGCAATTTACATGGCAGAGGAATTATTGGTTTCAGGCAAGCAGCAAGATCTACATTTTTTGCTAATGGCTTTGAAAATACAAAAATCTGGACAGGTTCAGAAATTAATCCACTGAATGAAGCTTTGCCATATAAAGACTGGTCTATCAGAACAACTGATGAGAACAAGATTTTCCCAGCCGACATTTCATTAAATAATTTGCAATTATTATCATTCAAACAGTATGATTATAAAATTGATAAGCTGCTTAATGGAAATATAGTTACAAGTGTTTTGGATGCAGATAAACCCAAAATAGTTCTTGCGGTTAATCCTTATATAACGACATCAAAAGACTTTTTAAAAAACATAAAAACAGTTCATACTGTTGAGCAGTATAATGAAATATATCTTCCTAATAAATCTGTAACAGTAGTTAATGACGGGGTTGCTGTATCAATATCAGAATTAGAATATTACCCATCTAACCTTATCCCAGGAACTGATTATAGTATTGGTAAACCCAAAGTAAAAACAGAAACAGTTCAGGCTTATGGTGATACCAAATCTGCAAAAGAAGAATACACGTATGAAAACAATTTATTAAAAACTTTAAAAACCTGGAATAGGGATAACACCGGCTATTTATTGGAAACTTATGATTATGATGGCTTCGGGAATATTACCCAAAAGGTAATCAGCAATAGTGTGGATTCCCAAACCCAAACCATCGGATCCTTGTATGACCCTAAAGGAAGATTTGTTATTAAAAAAACAGATAATTTAGGATTAGAGACCAATATTGAATACAATGATTGGGGACAGGTTAAAACGCAGACCGATCCTTTAGGAAATACTCTCGTTAATACCTATGATCCATGGGGTAAGATGTTAACATCCAGGTCCAATCTGGAAGGTACAACCACTTATCGGTATGAAAGAGACAGTAACTCCAATATTATTGTCACCCAGTATGACCCTGATGGTGATATTTCAAAAAAATACACCAATAAACTGGGGCAGGAATATAAGGCTTCCACTAAGGCCTTCGGTCAGGGGCAATTTGTATCCCAGGAAACCCAATATGATGTATTAGGCAGGAAAATTAAGGAATCCGAACCTTATTTTGAAGGTCAGAGCGCGAGCCAATGGAATGTGATGACATATAATGACTCCGTATTTCCGGCAAGGGTAACCGCTACTACATTCAATGGCAAGCAGATGGAAACCTCCGTTTCAGGACTGACTACAACGGTTAAAGAGCTCAACGGCTACGGAAGAACCACCTCGAAAACCACCGATGCATTAGGAAACGTAGTTTCCTCAACCGATAAAGGCGGAACGATACAATTCTCTTACAATGCAGCAGGAGAACAGATAAAAGCACAGTATGCTGAAAATATTGTCACCACAAAATATGATGCTTGGGGCAGAAAATCAGAATTCAATGATCCATCTAACGGATTGTATAAATATGAATATGACGGATTTGGCCAGCCGAAGAAAATTATCAGCCCTAAGGGGACTAAAGAGTTTACCTATAATAATTTAGGGCAATTAATTTCCCGGAAAGAGCTTTCTACCACAGACGGAGGACAGGCCACCAATAAAACGATTTCTTATACTTATGATAATAAAGGAAGAGTTATTGCTAAATCAGGAACCTCCAAAGGGCAGCCATATAGTAATAATGTTTCTTATGACCCACAAGGAAGATTATTATCATCATCTGAAAATAGCAATGGTAAATATTTTATTCAAAAAGGAATTACCTATGATGATAAAGGAAGAGTGATTTCTTACGAAAAACAATTGTATTCTTCGGGAGTCCTTACCAGGATACAGATAGAAAACGTATACAGTGCCTGGAATGGTGAATTGTATCAGGTAAAAGATAAAACATCCGGAAAAGTATTATGGACACTTCTGGAAACCAATGCCAAAGGACAGGTATTGAAATCAAAATTAGGGGCAGCAGATATCAACAATACCTATGATCCCAATGGTTTCTTAACCAATGTCAACCATTCTTCAACGGCAAAACCAGGTATCCTTCAGCTTTCTTACTCATTTGATGCGATAAAGAATGAGCTGAAAAGCAGAACGACGGGAGGAGATTTTAATATTGTTGAATCATTTGATTATGACGACAACAATCGTCTGGTGAACTGGACCAATCCGGTAACAGGTATTAAACCTGCAACCAACCGAAACATTTATGATGTAAAAGGAAGGATCATGGAGAACGATCAGGTAGGAACCATGAAGTATGAAAACTCTGCAAAGATTTACCAGCCGACAGGAATGACCTTAAATGCCGCAGGAACCCAGCATTACAACAATGACCTGATCCAAAGCATTGCTTATAATGAAAATAATGATCCTGTTTTTATTGATGGTGAGAAAGGAGATGCAGCTTTCCAGTATGGCTTAACCTCGATGAGGCAAAGAGTGACCTATGGAGGAAACTTCAATACGGATGGAGAAGGTAAATTCACAAAATATTACAGTGAAGATGGAAGCTATGAAATCGTAAAAGACAATACGACCGGAAAGGAAAAGCATATTTTGTACATCGGCGGAACACCTTATGAATCTAATATTGTATATTTAAAGAACTTTACGGAGAGCAGCGGTTCTTATAAATTTTTACATAAAGATTATATAGGAAGTATTTTAGCCATCAGTGATGAAGCTGGCAATAAATTGGAGCAAAGGCACTTTGATGCCTGGGGTAATTTTACCCATCTGCAAATAGGAAACGGAGCGATTATTACCGATAAGAATATTATTGATACTGCTTCGTTATTAATAGACAGAGGCTATACCAGTCATGAGCATTTTGCAGAGGTGGGAATCATCCACATGAACGGTAGATTGTATGATCCGTTGTTAAGAAGATTTTTAAATGCAGATGAAAATATACAGGATCCTTATAATACCCAAAACTATAACAAGTATGGGTATGTATTCAACAATCCGCTAATGTACAATGATCCAAATGGGGAATTTGTCTGGTTTGTTCCTATCATAGCAGCTGTAGTTTCGGAGTTTTTTACCATGTATTATACACAGACTCCGTTTAATGGTGCCCGTTTTGTAGGAAGTCTTGCGATGTCATACGCAAGTGCTGGAATAGCCGGAGCGATAGGAGATGTATTTAAAATAGCTTCTGTAGCAGAAGCACTTGGTAAATGGGGAACCATTGTAACCAGAGCAGGGGCACATGCTCTTACGCAAGGTATTTTTTCCATAGTACAAGGGGGAAACTTCTGGAGCGGAGCACTAAGTGGAGCTTTTGCCAGTATTTCGGGAGATTTGCTAGGTATGGCAACAGATAATTCAGGAGCTAATAATATTTTAAGGAGTGACGGTTTTGCATTATTTAATGGTGCAGTAAGCGGTGGTATTGGTTCTGTGCTTGGAGGTGGAAACTTCTGGATGGGTGCGGGGCAAGGATTAATTGTGACAGCTTTTAATTACTTAGCACATAAAGAAACTACTGTTATAGAAGATAATAATGATGGCGATTGCCCTACCTGTCCTAAAAATGCCAAAAATTGGCAGACTTATACCGAGAATGATTATACAATATTTGACAAAGAATTCTGGACTTGGGAGAAATCGCCTATAATTAATGGACGAAAGACTTATTACTATTCGTTTGGTGAATGGCATGAAATAAAACCTATAACTGGTGATGTACCTATTGGACCAGGCGGTGGCTTAAAATCATTATCTCAAATTGCTAAGTCAGGTACTAAACTTTGGACATCAACAAATAAAATGAGTTCTATAAAAAATGCTTTTGGGCATTGGAAGAAACATGGAGCAGAATTTCCAGAATTTTTAAATGCCAAACAATATGTAAAAGGAGCTTGGAAGTTTATGCACAAATCCCCAGCAGGTACTCTAATAAAAACAAGAGCTAATGGAGATATCTTAAAATATCATCCGAAAACAAATACATTTGGGGTTATGAATGCGTCAGGGGTTCCAAGGACTATTTTTAGACCTACTGATGGTATGAAATATTGGTTAGGACAATAAATAAATTAATAAATACAGAAATGAACAATCACAATTGCAGAGTTTGCGGATTATATCTTGACACATTACCATGGGGAGAAGATGGTAATTGCCCTACTTACGAGATTTGCCCCTGTTGTGGTGTAGAGTTTGGTAATGAGGATTACACAATCAAATCAACAAAACAATATAGAGAAAAGTGGATAAGTGAAGGTGCTAATTGGTTTGAACCAAAGGAAAAGCCTAAAAATTGGGATAAAGAAGAACAATTTAAAAACATTCCACAAAAGTTTAAATAGTATACTCAATGGAAAATAATAAAATTGAAATCGGAAAAAATGATTTAAAAAAAATTCTTTATGCTTTGATTAATGAATTAGATAAGTCTCAAAAGAATTCTTTTCTTTTAGATAAGGATTTATATTGGAATATTCCCTTTGAAGAATTATTTAATGTATATGAGGAGCCGAAAGATATTACAATTGGAAGTATAGCTGAAGATTGGGAGTTTTTACAAAAAGTAAATAATGGTAGAGAAGTTCTTAGTTATGACTTTATTAAAGTATCTAATATCTTAAAACTATTAGCAGGAGCAATTCAGTAGGTAATCTTAAATTAATATTGTAGTAAGCGGTGGTATTGGCTCTGTATTGGGAGGTGGAAACTTCTGGGTGGGTGCGGGGCAAGGACTTATTGTGACATCGTTTAATTATTTGATGCATCAACAAATATCTAGACAACAATCATTAGAGGCAATTAAAAAGAAGCATCCTAGATTTTATGAGGTTCTTTCTAGCTTGCCAGATTATCTTAAGGATAATCCCCAAATATTAGAACAACTCTCTATAGATTCAGGAGCGGATAAGGCTAAGATACTAAGTTATATGGATGTTAAAAACACTGAAGGGCAAGTAATTTTATTAAAAAATTTCTCAAAATCACACAGATATGGAGAATCGGGATATAGTAGCAAATATGGGCGTGTAAGTTATATTTCTGCTAGCCTTGTTAAAGGATTAGATATGCTTCCTTGCAAAGTACGATAAATGCTACTTCATTCTTATTAGCAACAACTGTACTGCATGAATTTGTACACTGGGGGAGAGCAAGTCTTATACTTCCTTCTTTTGCTCCTAATAATAAATGGGGTAAATCTGATTATGGAAGCTATTGGGAACTTAGAACATTTGGTAATGAGATATTTAAAAGTAATGCATATGAGATGTCAGTTAAATATAATTGGAAATTTTAAAATATTATTTTCTATTCTTCTGTTTTTTACATTTTTTTCTTGTTATAATGAAGATACAAATGTGAAAATAGGAAGAGAAATTATTAATGAAAATATTAATGAATTTATTAATAATTCATATGGAATAACTACTAAAAATAAAGTTCATTTCATTGTAAGAAAAAAAGTTAGTGATGAAAATTTTATTATTGAAAACTGTAAAAATATAATTGACATAGAAGGCTTTAACTTAAGTGAAAACTGTCAACAAGATTACTTTAATTTGATAAATAATGAAGGCTACAATATAGATAAAAACTCAAAATATGTATCTTTTAATATTGATAATCTCTCAGTTGATATGAATAGTTACAGTTTAGAATTAGTAACAAAGCAAACGCAGATAAACTATAAAGAATATGTTGAATTGCAATTTTGTAACTTATTTATTAATGAAAAAAAAGAAAAAGCATTTATAATAGTACAAGAAAATGATATGAGCATAAAAAAGAATGGAGGAAAAACAGATATTTATTTTTTAAAAAAAATTGATAATAAATGGAAGATTATAAAAAAACAAATGCTAGAAACCTCATAATACAGAGTTTATTAGAGTTATTTGCTTGAGTTTCAGGACGATGCGGTTTTTTTGAAAATAAAGTCTATAGCAGCTTTTTGATGATTAAGAGGATGGCTTTACTTTGTTTAATGATGCTGTTAGTGAAGGTATTAGCACGACTAGCTACGGCAGATGTTCAAAAAGGTTTTGCTACGGTTTCGGAAAGCGGAGGAACACGAGATTTTGGCGTGAATATTAAATTAGATAAGAGACTCCCCGCTTTGCAAAGTCTCCAGACTTTGAGCTAATAAATAATAGTAATTTTAAAAGAATTTTCCAAAGTCGGAAACTTTGGAGGGCAGGAGCACATGCTATTACACAAGGAGTTTTATATTATGTACAGGGCGGAAAGTTTTGGAGTGGCGCGTTAAGTGGTGCATTCGCAAGTGCTTCGAGTGATCTATTAGACTTAGCAACAAGCAATGTAGGAGAAAACAACATATTAAGGAGTGACGGCTTTGCTCTGTTTAATGGTGCAATAAGCGGTGGTATTGGTTCTGTATTGGGAGGTGGAAACTTCTGGATGGGTGCGGGGCAAGGATTGATAGTAACAATGTTTAATCATTTGGCGCATTTGGAAGATATGCAGCCGGATAATGGTTACGATGAAAATGGTAAGAAAATAAATGATGTTGGTGGAGATAAGACAGATTATATTCTACGAAAAACTCAATTTGGAGGAGAGGATGTTTATGTAATATTAGAAAGCACAGAAGTAAAACATACTTATAGTCCGTACGGAAATCACGAAGGTTATGGATATAGAATGCATAACCAGTTGCAAAGTCCAGCTCTATATGACCCAAGTTTTGACGTTGCTATAACTCAAATTGGGGGAGGATTGGCTTTAAAAGGAATAGGATTGGGAGGAAAGTATTTGATCAGTAATTTTAATCGAGCGACAGGAGGATTGAAACAATGGATTAGAACAGGTTCATCATATAGTATAGAAGGAGGTTTTAAAACCTATAGTACTAGATGGGGTGCAGGAGGAAAACATTGGAAAAAAATTGGAAATACTACTTTGCAAAATTGGAATAAAACATTTAGACAAACCAAACTACCTGGAAATAATTGGAGAGTTAAAGATCCGGGACATTTTCATTGGTGGAAGAAATAGAGAATATGAAATATTTAAAATTTAATTTGCCTATTAGAGCTAATAAGAAAGGAAGTAATTTTTTTCAGAAAATAGTCAGTAGAACACTTAAAATAATTTTACCTGTAAGTAATCCTGATTTCGAAAATAAGATAGATGATGTTAAATATTGGCTAGTAGAATTTGATGAAGAGAATATTCCTAACAGAGAAATAGGATTAGACGAAAATGATAATGTGATTTTAAAAATGCCATATAAAAAGAACTATGGTTTTTGGACCGATAATGAATTATTGTATGATGATTTTATTAGTAGATTTTCAGCGATAGAAGTTGACAGTATAACTTTTAATACAAAATGGAATAGTTTTGATTTAAAATAATTTCTTTCAACTCTCTCTCAGTAAAAATCCGGGTAATAGTAGAAGCGTGACAGTAAATGTTAATGTCGTTATTGGGGCAAGTGGTGGATATACTAAAATGAGCATCTACGATATATCTACTCATCGGTATTTAAGTGGAGGACAAATTGTAAATAGATAAAAAATGAAAATTAAATTCTACCATTCAATATCTATATTAATTTTTTGGTTATTACGAATATTTTATAAGGTGTCTGTCCAAAATTTATCTTACAATTTGAAAGTAATTTTTAATATAAATTTTCCTGAAATTAAATTGTTAACATATTTTTATTTTGGAATATCAATAATTTTAAATATTTTTTTAATAAAGAAAACTAAAAGTAATATTATTATTTATTACTTATTATTATCATTAAATATACTGATAATAGTTTTCTGCTTTAAAGTAATGTAGAAATTAACCATTAGAATTACTAGCGAGAGAGAGTTTTAATACAAAAAAATGAAAAATATGATTTAGAAATATGTCTTAATAAAAACAGTAATCCTCAACTCAGAAATTTTTTTAAAAAAAAGAACATTTATAAGGCATCTGTAGTAATCTAGTAAAATTAGTTTTTGTGAAGACCAATTATTCTAATGAATAATGTATCCTCCGTTAAACCACAACTTCAAAAGCCGGATTGAAACGATAAGGTTTTTGTTTTTATAAAGCCTCGAAAAATCGTATTTTTGTTCAAATTATAAGATTTTATGGAATTTTTAGACAGATACCAGCAGATTGTTGGCGACGCCATTGATAAATACACTTTTAAAGATAAACCTACGGAGCTGTATGATCCGATGAATTACATTATTTCCCATGGAGGGAAACGTCTTCGTCCTATTATGGTGCTGATGGCATGTGATCTGTTTGGCGGAGATCTGAAGCAGGCAATAAAACCTGCATTGGCAATTGAATTTTTCCATAACTTCACGCTGATCCATGATGATATTATGGATGAGGCACCGCTAAGAAGAAATAAACCTACCATCCATACTTTACACGGAATTAATGTAGGGATCCTTTCAGGAGACGGGTTGATGCTGAAAGCGTATAAGTTTTTTGAAGACCTTGAGCCGGAAATTTTTAAAGCATGTATCAGAATTTTTACCCATACAGGGCTTCTGTTATGTGAAGGGCAGCAGTATGATATCAATTTTGAGACCCAGGAGAACGTTACCTTTGATGATTACATCAGAATGATTACCTATAAAACCGGAGTGTTAAGCGCTTCCTCTTTCGAGATCGGGGCTTTAATTGCAAGGGCGGATTTTAAAGATGCCAAAGCAATTTTCAACTTCGGAAAACACATTGGAATTGCCTTCCAGATCATGGATGACTATCTTGATGTATTCGGAGATCAGGCGCAATTCGGGAAAAAGCATGCCGGAGATATCTACGAAAACAAAAAAACAGTTCTGTACCTGTTGGCAAGAGAGCATGCTACGGATGAGGAAAGAAAGGAATTAGACTACTGGTATTCCAAAAAGACCGATAATATCGATAAAATCTACGGTGTTGAAAAGATCTTCAGAAGAACAAAAGTAGATGAAAAAGCGCTTCGTTTAATTGAAAAGCATAATGAAATCGGGCAGAGCTACCTTAAGAAAATTGATATTCCCGAAGAAAAGAAAAAACCTTTCATTGAACTGGCCAATTATTTATTGAGAAGAGAAAGCTAAATATTAGAGAAGGGATGGGCAGCAGGAGCAATATGTACTGAAGCCTGTCCTGTCACCTCGAGATTCATACAATGAAATTCAGAACCGAAGTTGATATTCCTGCATCTCAAAAAAAGATTGAGATCGAAGATAAAATATTTTCGATAGGATCATGTTTTGCCTCTGAAATGACAGATCTGCTGCAGCAGGGGCAGCTTCAGACCCTTAATAATCCCTTCGGAACAATTTTTAATCCTTTTTCGATTCATCATGAAGTCAGGGTTCTTCATGATTCAGCATTTTATCAAGAAGAAGATTTGATCACTTACAATGACGAATACATCTCTTTGGACCATCATACCCATTTTGATACCCGGTACATCCATCAGACCTTAGATAAGATTAATGGGGCCATTGAAGCGGGAAATGCTTTTCTTCAGGAGGCCGACTGGATTATTGTGACGTACGGAACATCATTTATTTATGAATTTCTACCCAGGAAAAAACTGGTGGCGAACTGCCATAAAATCCCGCAGAAGTTTTTCTCTAAAAGACTGCTCTCTCACCAGGAGCTTACGAACTCTATTTACAATACGATTTTAGATCTTAAAGATATCTGTAAAGAGGGAGTGCAGATATTATTTAGTGTTTCGCCGGTCCGGCATACCAAAGATGGAATGGTAGAAAATCAGCTCAGCAAATCCAAATTGATTACAGCTATTCATGAATCCATTTCCATGTTTGATGATTGCCACTACCTTCCGGTATATGAAATTTTGATGGATGACCTCCGGGATTACCGTTTCTATAAGGAAGATATGATTCATCCAAGCACCCAGGCCGTTAATTATATTTTTGACAAATTTGGAAACTCTTACTTCTCAGACGAAACCAAAGATTTTATTAAAGAAAATTTTAAAATCATAAAAGCCCTGGAACATAAAACCAGTGATAAAAAAGATCCGAAATTTATTGAGTTTCGGGAAAAACTCGAACAGAGAATAGAGAATCAGCGTAAAAAAGTAAAACATAAAATTTTTTCAAATGATTGATTTTACAAAGATTGACTATTTGAAAGAAGGAAATAAAAGGCAGAAAAGAGCGTTTGAAGTTCTTACCCGGTATAAAGTTTTTGAAAAATTGAGTAGCTATTCTCCGGTGCTGGCAGGAACTGTTCCTATTGAAATTGATATCGAAGGAAGCGACCTTGACATTATCTGTGAAGTAGACCTTAGGTTTGAGGAAGATTTTTTAGATGATATCATGTTCAGTAAACTGATTCCAGTTGAAACAGAAATTAAGGTTGAAAATATTGTGGTAAACGGGATACCAAGTATTGTCCTGAACTTTATGCTGGAAGAATTCCCCATTGAAATTTTTGGACAGAACAAACCTGTTACCCAACAGAATGCATACCGGCATATGATCACCGAATACAGGATACTCCAGGAGAAAGGAGAAGAATTTAAACAGAAAATAATAGAACTGAAGAAACAGGGTATAAAGACAGAGCCGGCCTTCGGAATGCTGTTGAACCTTGAAAACCCTTATGAAGACCTGCTAAAACGATACAATAATGATTGATACACATACCCATTTATACGCGGAAGAATTTGATGAAGACAGAAAAGAAACCATTCAGAGAGCCTTAGATAAGGGAATTGCTAAGTTTTACCTTCCGGCAATTGATTCAGAATCCCATGAAAAAATGTTGGAACTGGAAGCGGAATATCCGGGACAGGTTTTTTCAATGATGGGATTACATCCTTGCTATGTAAAACCCGAATCCTGGGAAAAAGAACTGGAAATTGTAAAGAATTACCTTGAACAGAGGCATTTTCCTGCAATAGGTGAAATCGGGATAGATCTTTATTGGGATAAAACCACTTTAGACATCCAGGTCAAAGCATTTGAACAGCAAATTGACTGGGCCATAGAAAAAGACCTTCCGATTGTGATTCATACCAGAGAAAGCTTTGATGAAACCTTCGAGGTCCTGGAGAGGAAAAAACATCCGAAACTGAGAGGAATCTTCCATTGCTTTTCAGGAAACCTGGAACAGGCAAAACATGCTATTGATCTGAATTTTATCCTGGGAATCGGTGGAGTAGTGACCTTTAAAAACGGAAAAATTGATCAGTTTTTACACGAAATTCCTTTAGAAAAAATTGTGCTGGAAACAGATTCGCCATACCTGGCTCCGGTTCCGCACAGGGGAAAAAGAAACGAAAGTTCATATCTTGATCTGGTAGCCGGAAAACTCGTTAACATTTACGGAAAAGACTTTTCTGAAATAGACAGAATCACCACAGAAAATGCACAGGCCTTATTTGCTGCAAAGTAATGTAATGGATAACCATCATTTTTATTAGTGATAGGAAAATGATAAATTGAAGGGTAAAGAAGAATATATGATAAAGATATCAAAAGATATACAATTTTATGGTTATACAGGATTTCTTATCATTGTTTTAGCCTATTGTATCGTTCAATTGTATATTAAATCGCATCTTCCTGAGCTTGGCTGGACGGTTTCGGACTGGTTGATCAATTATGAAGACGGTGGGTTTAAAAGGAGAGGCTTATCCGGAAGTATTTTATTCTTCATTCAGGACAGTTTCGGGATTCCGCTGAATACACAGATATTTTTTATCCAGTCATTATTTTTTATCATTATTTTTTACTTTTTCATCCGTCTGGTCATCTCCAAAAAAGTAAACTGGGATATCCTGATACTGGCATGTTCACCATTATGCCTCTTATTTATTCCCGTAAGTATTTTTAACTCGGGCAGGAAAGAAATTATTGTAATTGCCCTGATGGTGTATTTTGTCACCGGAAGAATAACCGGGCTGAAAAAATATGTGCTTTTTATAGGATTTATCATAGGACTGTTTTTACATGAGCTGTTTTATTTTTATTTACCCTTTCTAATGGCAGCCTCTATAGTAAAAACCAATAAGATAGATTTTAAATACCTGGGAGGCCTGTTTGTAACTTCTACGGCAGTAATGTTAATACTGTTCTTCTACGGTGGGGAAATTAACCAGGGGCAAAGCCTGGAGCTTTTGAAGCAGCGGGGAATAGAGTTGGGTACATTTAATATTTTCACCTATAATGTAGTTGAGGAAAGAAAATCAATGATTGAGGCTTATCAGTCTTATATTCTGTTTGGGGCGGAACTTATATTGATGGTGCTTTTGTTTTTTATTTTTGTGAAAAAATATATACCTCAAAAACTTAAGGCCTTCAAAATCTTTACCCTGATTTCTTTACTATGGGTATCTCCGCTTTATTTCTTGGGGGCAGACTGGTTCAGATGGAACCATATCTATTCAGTATTACTCATGGTCCTGATTATTGCAGCGATGCCGGATAATGATCAGAAGACCGTTTCAATAGAAGGAAGGTTCAATACTCCGTTACTGATGATCATGATTCTCTTTTTCATTGTTTTTTACCTTCATATCCAATATGACAGTTCCGGAAATTCAGAAGAATATTTGTTGCAGTATATACAGGATAAAATTTCTTTTTTAAAGATATAGGATAAAAAAAGTTTCTCATCATTGAGAAACTTTTTTGTTATTTTTTTCTGGTAAAATTCTTATTCTTGGGCTTTTTATAACCGAGTGATGGGGTAGCAGATGAACTGTTTTTACTTTTTTTAGGTCGTGATCCTGAAGGCTTCTGAGAAGGCTTTTTTTCTGCTCCGGCGGGTACCGGTTTGTTGTTGGAATCTCTTTTCTGAGCCACAAGATCATCCGTGTGGAACGGGTGGTTTTTAATCACCGGGATTTTTTTTCCGATAAGCTTTTCCGTATTCTTTAAATTAAGAAGGTCAAGCCCGTCAACGAAAGAAATGGAATTCCCTTCAGCCCCTGCTCTTCCCGTTCTTCCGATCCGGTGTACATAAGTTTCTGAAACATCGGAGAGTTCAAAATTAATAACAAATTTTAATTCATCAATATCAATCCCCCTGGCAGCAATATCTGTAGCAACAAGAACCCTGGTTTTTCCTGATTTAAAATTATTCAGGGCATTCTGTCTGGCATTCTGGGATTTATTTCCATGAATGGCTTCTGCAGAAATATTGTCTTTCTGAAGTTTTCGGGCAATCTTATCCGCGCCATGCTTTGTTCTTGAAAAAACCAATACAGAATCTGAAATGTCGTTTTTAAGAATATGAACAAGTAAGTTCAGTTTGTTTTCTTTTTCTACAAAGTACACGGATTGTTTAATGGTATCCGCGGTAGAAGAAACGGGAGTAACCTCTACTTTCACAGGATTATTCAGGATAGAATTTGCCAGTTTCTGAATTTCCCCCGGCATAGTTGCCGAGAAAAACAAAGTCTGTCTTTTCTGTGGCAAAAGCTTAATGATTCTTTTAACATCGTGTACAAAGCCCATATCAAGCATCCTGTCTGCTTCATCAAGAACAAATATTTCAAGATTTTTCAGGCTGATAATTCCCTGGGCAATAAAATCAAGAAGTCTTCCGGGAGTAGCCACCAGAATATCAACTCCTTTTTTCAATGCGGCCTCCTGGTTTCCCTGCTTTACTCCTCCAAAAATAACAAGCTGCTTTAAAGGAAGATACTTTCCGTAAGCATTGATGTTTTCCTCAATCTGGATCGCCAGTTCGCGGGTGGGAGTAAGAATTAAAGCTTTAATATGATGATTGCTTACTTTATTCTTTGATAAATTCTGTAGAATAGGAATGGAAAAGGCCGCAGTCTTTCCTGTTCCGGTCTGCGCACAGCCTAAAAAATCTCTGCCTTCTAAAATCTCAGGAATAGATCTTTCCTGAATGGGAGTAGGTTGGGTATATCCCTGTTCCTGAATTGCTTTTGCAATAGGTTCTATTAAGTGTAGGTCTGTAAAATTCAAATAAATTATTTTAAAATTAAATAAAAAATTCTTTCCGTCTGAAAGAATTACTTTTTGCAAAGGTAATCTAAAAAAAATTAAAAGTTTTTTATTCCCTCCGGCTGCTTTACTTTCAAATAAATATTATTTAAACCTGTATCCCACACCTGCCTGTAAAAAACCAATCTTGGTAGGAACGGTATTTTTTTTACTCACTTCGATAAAATTGAAATTATACCTGGCATCAACAAAAAAACTGGAGCTGATCTTATACTCTGCCCCAACAAAAGGAAAGAGGTTTAATGTTTTTGCTCCGTTGGAGTTACCTTTGTATTCACCAGCATAAGGGTTGACAGTCGTAAGTTTCGTAGAAATATTGAATCCCAGGTTCATCCCCACAGAAGCAGATAAATCAGGAATGAAATAATACTTTACAGAAACAGGAACCTGGATCTGATGGAACTGATACGTAAAATCCATGTTTCCCACTTCAACAATTTCTGTACCCACCTGTTCGGTCCAGGGATATGAATCTTTTCCCCCTAATTGTGTATACAATAACTCGGCCTGTATCGCCAGTTGAGAGGATACAGGCTGTTCTGTCAGAATACCTGCATAGAAATAGGACTTTGAGCCCAGTTTTTCATCAAAAAATTTCATATTGGACAATGTATACCCTCCTTTAACTCCAAAACTCACAGATGAGTTTTGAGCGGTCAGAATACCTGATACGGCCAATAGTAATGTAAAAAAAATGTTCTTTTTCATGATTGTTCTTTGAGTTATATGGCTATAGTTTTTATAAGAAAATTCCCTCTGTAGAGAAGGAATTGTTTTACAAAGATAATCTAAAATTTGAAAAGCTTTATTTTACCCGGGTCCACTGTTGGCTTTTTCGTAAATTTTCAAAAAATTTGTATACCTCGGAAAGTTTTTCGCTTCCTTGTTTTCCGTAATCTTCTATATTTTTTGAAGTCCCGTCTGCAAAGTCAATTCTTAGATAAGAAGTCGGCAGATCCGTGATCTCTCTCTTTCCATACTTGTCATGTAAACTTTTTACATCCAATGCATCCAGCAATCCGATCAGCTGGTTATAATCCGCTTCTTTGATCGTTCCTTTAAAGGTTCCTTCACGGGGTTTTGAAAACTCATCTTTTGAAGGATGATCATTGAAGTTAAAATGTTCGGCTTCAAAAACAGCAGTTCTGTCCGGGCTGATAGTCATTTTGAAGACAGGGCAGAACCCGAAACAGGGAGTCGCTTCATATTCAATTTTAGAATATTTAGTATTGTTCTTTTGAACAGTACATGAAAATAATAATATAAATGCACAAAGGCCTAGTAAATATTTCATAGTTCAGATTTTAGAAAATCGCTCAATAATTATTCCAAAAGATCATAATAAAAAAGAAACCCCGGAGAAGCTGTCCGGGGTTGTATATTGTAACAGGAAGTTTTTTACTATCCGTGTAATTGTTTCCAGATGGCGTCTTTCAGTTCCACCAAACCTTCTCCGGTAACTCCGGAAAAAAACAGGGGCTGTTTGTTCTCTGGGAATTCTGCTGCAATTTCCTTTTTAAGCTCATCATCCAGAAGATCAGATTTTGAGATGGAAATAATAAAATCTTTATCCAGCAATTCAGGGTTATATTCCTTCAATTCATTCTCAAGGATCTTAAATTCCTGAAAATGATCTTCAGAATCTGCCGGGATCAAAAACAACAGGATCGAGTTTCTTTCGATATGCCTCAGGAATCTGTGCCCTAAGCCTTTACCTTCTGCTGCTCCTTCGATAATTCCCGGAATATCAGCCATTACAAATGATTTGTAATTTCTGTAATCTACAATTCCAAGATTAGGAGTAAGGGTGGTAAAAGCATAATCTGCAATTTTAGGCTTTGCTGCAGAAACAGCTGACAAAAGGGTAGACTTTCCTGCATTAGGGAATCCGACCAATCCTACATCTGCCAAAATTTTAAGCTCAAAAACAATATAACCTTCTTCACCCGGAAGACCTGGCTGTGCATATCTTGGAGTTTGATTGGTAGAGGATTTGAAATGCTCATTTCCTAAACCGCCTTTTCCACCATGCATCAGGATAATTTCCTGTCCGTCTTCCAGAATTTCACCGATGATTTCACCTTCTTCATTTTTGGCAATCGTTCCTACAGGAACATCAATATAAACATCAGCACCGAAAGCACCGGTCAGCTGGTTTTTTCCACCGTTCTCACCACGTTCAGCTTTTACGTGACGGGTGTACCGGAGGGGAAGTAAAGTCCATTCATTGCCATTTCCTCTCATGATGATATGACCACCACGACCTCCGTCGCCGCCGTCAGGACCTCCCTTCGGAATATATTTTTCACGGCGAAGGTGGGCAGAACCTGCACCTCCGTGTCCGCTTTTACAATGAATCTTTACGTAATCTACAAAGTTTGACATAATTTTTAGGGTTTAGGCCTCAGGGATTAGGGAATAGATATTTAACTATGCTAAATCCTAATCCCTAAATCCTAAATCCTTATTTGATTTTTTCTACTTCAGCAAAAAGCTTTTGTGAAATTTCATCAATTTCTCCTACACCGTTTACCTCTACATATTTACCTTGCTGCTTGTATAGTTCGGCTACTTCTGCTGTTTTAGCATAATATTCTTTAATTCTGTTTTCGATGATCTCTACATTGCTGTCATCAGTCCTTCCGCTGGTTTCTCCTCTTTTTAAAAGTCTTTCAACCAGGATTTTGTCCTCTACCACCAAAGCAAGACAGATATCAATCTCATCATTCAGTTCTTCTTTAACGATTTTTTCCAGAGCTTCCGTCTGAGCCGTTGTTCTCGGATATCCGTCAAAAATAAAACCATTGGTATCTGTAGGTTTTCTGATCTCGTCAATCAGCATATCTGTTGTCACCTGATCCGGAACCAATTCTCCTTTATCGATGTAAGATTTAGCCAGTTTTCCAAGCTCCGTATCATTTTTCATGTTGTATCTGAAAAGATCACCGGTTGAAACCTGCTTTAAATTGAATTTCTCGATTAGATTTTGTGCTTGAGTTCCTTTTCCACTTCCTGGAGGGCCAAACAGAACAATGTTTATCATAATGTTGATTCGCTTCCGGCAATCGGCATTAGGCTTCCGGCTTTTGTCTGCCTGCTTTCTTGCTTTTAGCTTTTGTTTAGTTAATAATTACTTTTTTAGATATTTATTGAAAAGCTAATAGCCAGAAGCTAGAAGCTAATAGCCATTTTTAATGGTTGATCTGTCCGTCTGCTAATTGATACAGATTAGGTAAATTTCTTCCCAGTTCATCATAATCCAATCCATACCCAAGAACAAACTTATTAGGAATTTCCTTCCCGATATAATCCAGTTTGAAGTCCTTTTTGTAAATCTCCGGTTTCAGTAAGAAACTTGCCAGTTTTACAGATTTAGGACGCTGTGTTTCTTTAAAATATTTGAAAAGACTTTCAACCGTATTTCCGGTATCAACAATATCTTCTACAAGAATGATATGACGGTCCTTCACATCTTTGGTCAGTTCCATTTTCTGGTACACAATCCCTGTAGATTCAGTTCCTACATAAGAACTCATTTGAATGAAAGCGATTTCACATTCACCCGGGTAATATTTTAAAAGGTCTGAGAAGAACATGACCACTCCATTCAAAACACCAATGAAAACAGGAACTTCATCTTTGTAATCTTCATAAATCCTTAACGCGGTCTCTTTGACAATCTCCTGAATTTCGGCGTCCTTCAGATAAGGAACAAAAGTTTTGTCGTGAACTTTAATACTTTCCATAAAAAATTTTAGTAGGAGGCAAAGTTACGGATTTTTGATTTTTGATTAAAATCTTTTTGTGTTTAATCCCGGATTTGTACTATATTTGTTCTTTCAAAACCCCAAAATACAGACATGTAGGATATAATTTCTTTCAGATTCAATAAAACGGTAGCCCAGATGCTACTGGTGTTTAACCATTCTTAAGAAAGAAATCATGATTTTACTGCAAAATATATCCTTTGGGTTTCCGGGAGGAGATCTACTATTTAATCATATCAATGTAACAATACCGTCTCAAACCAAATCTGCTTTGGTAGGGAATAATGGCATGGGAAAATCTACCCTGCTGAAAATAATAGCGGATGAAATACAACCGTTAAGCGGAAATATTAATATTCAGGGAGATATTTTCTATGTTCCGCAGATGTTCGGGAATTTTAATCATTTTACAATAGCAGAATGTCTAAGGATAGACCAAAAGCTGCATGCACTTCTTAAAATAACAAACGGAGAGGTAGATGAAGAATATTTCGAAATTTTAAATGATGACTGGGAGATTGAAGAACGCTGCCAGAATGCTTTACAGTACTGGGGACTTCAGAATTTTAAACTGACTCAAAAGCTTGGAGAGCTAAGCGGAGGGCAAAAAACCAAAGTTTTCCTGGCCGGAATTCAGATTAACCAACCGGACATTATTATCCTGGATGAACCCACCAACCATCTGGATAATGAAGGTAGGAAATTATTATATGACCTGATCGGTAAAACCAGTGCTACGATTATGATTGTAAGTCATGACAGGACTTTACTGAACCTTGTTGATACCATATTTGAACTAAGCAACCAGGGAATTTCAGCCTATGGAGGCAACTTTGATTTTTATGCAGAGCAAAAAGAGATAGAAGAAGAAGCCTTGCATCATGACATCCATGCAAAGGAAAAGGCTTTAAAGAAAGCAAAAGAAAAAGAACGGGAAACTCTGGAACGTAAGCAGAAACTGGATGCGAGGGGAAAACAAAAGCAAGAAAAATCCGGGGTTGCACGGATTATGATGAATACCCTCAGGAATAACGCAGAAAAAAATACATCAAAATTAAAAAGTGTGCATACAGAGAAAATCAGTGGTATTTCGGGAGACCTTCGTGATCTTCGCTCATCCCTGAAAAATTTTGAGCAGATGAAAGTGAATTTTAATGATTCCAATCTGCATTCAGGCAAAATTTTAATAACAGCTGAGAATCTCAATTTCAGTTATGGAAAAGAAAAACTCTGGAAAGAGAATCTCAGCCTTGAAATCCGGAGTGGGGACAGGATCTGTATTAAAGGTTCAAACGGATCCGGTAAAACAACCCTGATAAAGCTCTTGTTGAAAAATATTGCACCTTTTACGGGAAATGTCAGAACATCAGAATTCAACAGTATTTACATCGATCAGGAATATTCTTTGATTAACCATAACTCTACGATTTACGAGTTTGTTCAGACTTTTAATGATAATGCAATGCCGGAATCTGAAGTCAAAACTTTATTATCAAGGTTTTTGTTTGGTAAAGATACCTGGGAAAAAACAGCCGGAGTATTGAGTGGAGGGGAGCGTTTACGGTTACTTTTGTGCGGTCTTTCCATCAGCAATAAAGCTCCGGATATGATTATTCTTGATGAGCCCACCAATAACCTCGATTTGCAGAACGTGGAGATTCTGACCCAGTCTATTAAAGATTATCATGGCACACTGCTGGTGATTTCACATGATGAGGTTTTCCTGCAGGAAATCGGTATAGACAGGGAAGTGGTATTAAATTAGAAATTTCACACAGATCAAGGCAGATTAATTATAAGATCAGCCTTGATCGCTCTTTTACTAAACTACAATAAGCCGGAAATTAACCACAGTGTCTGAATATCCATTCATGAATCCCGGTCAAAACGTCTTCCCGTATTTCTTCATTTAAAATTTCATGACGCATTTCCGGATAGATTGTATATTCTATATCCTTAAAGCCGTCATGCTTTAAATGATCAATAGTTAGCATTACGCCTTTACCGAAATCACCAATCGGATCATCCTGTCCGCTTACAAACAAAAAAGGAAAGGAGAGGGGGATAGTGGCAGCCCAGTTTCTGGAAGTTGCCCTTTTGTAAATCGTAAATAAAGTATAAAAGGCATTGTTTGAAAACGGAACCCCGCAAAGCTCATCCTTAGCAAAATGTTCCCTGTTAACCGGGTTCAGGCTAAGCCAGCTTGTACTGTTGTAATTTTTTTCTTTCCTGAAATGCTTATTGTTAACCATTGTAAAAACAGAATTTAATACAGTACGATGGCGGGGAGCAATGATATTTGCTAATGATAAATAGCCTTTTAATAAACCGATCCCTGGTAATGGGCCTCCGGTGCCTGTAATAATAGCCCCTGTAAATTGGTTGTTTGCTTTTTGAAGAAGACATCGGGTGATAAAAGATCCCATAGAATGCCCGAGAATAAAATGGGGAACATCCGGGTACTGTTCGCTCAGATATTCATTCATCATTTCTGCGTCTGAAATAAGCCTTTTATCAGGTTTATGGAGCTGAAAGAAACCCATATGCCTTTTTTCCCTTACGGACCTTCCGTGTCCCAGGTGATCATACGTCAGTACAGCGACTCCAAGGCCTGCAAAATATTCCGCAATCTCAGCATACCTTCCACTGTGTTCCTGCATACCATGAACAATCAGAAGAGTAGCTTTAAGAGGGATGTTCTCAGGAGAAAATAACGTGTAGTAGAGCTTTGACCTGTTGCTTAGGTCGGAAGATAGGTATGCTGATTTTTGTGTTGTGGCCATGCGATTTCCTATTTCAGATGATACCCAAAGATAGGAATAAAACATTTAACTCTAATATCTTATATAAAAAATGGGCTCGCCGGTTTTTATATTGATTAAAAATTTTTGTTAAAAAATTAATGTTTATTGATAAATGAATTAATCTCAGAATTTTTAAGCTTAATCTCATGATTTTCATCCCAACCGCAAATAAATTTACACTATAATTTGGCCGTCATTTTTTTTAAAAGTAATTTTGCACGAATCTTAAAACAAAAGTAAAATATGTCAACTTATGTAGTTGTAGGTCTTCAGTATGGAGATGAAGGCAAAGGAAAAATCACGGATGTTTTATCGGCAAAATCGGACTATGTGGTGCGTTTCCAGGGAGGAGACAACGCTGGTCACACGGTTTATGTGGGTGATGAAAAATTCGTTCTACACCTTCTTCCTTCAGGAGTTCTTCAATGCAAAGGGAAATGTATCATTGCGAACGGAGTAGTGGTAAACCCTAAATCTTTCATTAAAGAAGTGAATCAGATTGAAAGCAAAGGCTTGAGAACAGATCACATTTTTATCAGCAGAAGAGCGCATGTCATCATGCCTTACCACATCCTTTTGGATACTTACCGTGAAGAGGAACACGGAGGAACTCAGATCGGTACCACCAAAAAAGGAATCGGACCTTGCTATGAAGACAAAATAGCAAGAGTAGGAATCAGAATGGTAGACCTTTTAAACCCTGAGATTTTAAGAGAAAAAATTGAGAAAAACCTGAAAGTTAAAAACTCTCTTTTCGAAAAATATTACGGAAAACCTGTTTTGGATGTTGAAGAGATCTACAATGAATTTTTGGAAATCGGAAAACAACTGCAAGACAGAATCGTTGATACTGAATTAGAACTGAATGAAGCGATCCACGAAGGTAAAAATGTGCTGTTTGAGGGAGCTCAGGCATTAATGCTGGATATCGATTTCGGTACTTATCCATATGTGACTTCATCCTCTCCGTCTACAGGAGGTGTTTGTACGGGGGCAGGAGTGCCGCCAACTTCACTTCAGAATCTTATCGGAGTAGCAAAAGCGTATTGTACAAGAGTTGGAAACGGTCCTTTTCCATCTGAGCTAGACAACGAGCTGGGTGAAAAAATCAGACAGATCGGTGGAGAATTCGGGGCTACCACAGGAAGACCAAGAAGAACAGGCTGGCTGGACCTTGTGTCTTTAAAGCATGCTTGTATGATTAACGGAATCAATAACCTGGTAATTACAAAATTAGACGTTCTTACAGGAATTGAAAACCTTAAGATCGTTACCCATTACAAAACAGAAGACGGAAAAATCATTGATTATTTTACTTCTTCTACTACAAAATTATATGACTACGAACCAATTTACCAGGATTTACCGGGTTGGAAAGAAGACATTACAAAAGCAAGAAGCTATGATGAGCTTCCTGAAAACGCCCAGAAATATATTGAATTTATAGAGAAATACCTGGGAATCAATGTATATCTTGTTTCTGTAGGACCTGAAAGAAGCCAGAACATTATCAGAAAAGAATTGTTCTAGTAACATTCACGATACATATTAAAAAGACTATCATTTTTGGTAGTCTTTTTCTATAGCTATTCCACAATATGCTGAAATGCATTAGCGTTTAGGAAATCTATATAACGGACAGTTTATTTTATTAAAACGGGGTTGATATTATGAATATTCCTATATTTAAGCATAATTTTTATCCATGGAAAGTCATCATATATCTGAAGAGCTTCAGAAAAACATCTTTATAAGTTTAGCGTTCACAATTGCCTATGCCGTTTTATTGGCTGTTTATGAAGATATTCCCATAAACCAGGCCTCGGACTTTCTGATTGTATTGTTTATGGTCTGCAGCTTAATATTGAGTACAAGTGCTATTTATTTTGCAGGTAAAAGCTACCGGAAAACAAAAATGAGTTCGGTTGTGCTGATTATTATTAATTCTATAGGATTATTATTGCCGCTAATCATTCTTCTGTTGCTTATTTAACCTGAGTCCGGATTAAGAAAATTAAGTATAAAGGCTATAATGACCGGTACCCAGCGCTACCATGAATAGTTATTCTTTATGGGGCTATGACTTCCATCTTCCATCTTCCAATCTGATTAAATCAGAATTTCATCCCGGACTGGTGTTATTTAATTCAGTTATTTTTTTAGGGAACCAGGCGGGTTTCTGTTGGCAATTTTCTATTTTAAAATGTTAAATTTTAGATATTGTCATAATTTTTTTTAAAATACTGCTGTTTTGACAAAATTATGGCAGATATTTTGATATTGAAACATTGCTTATCGATAAGAACTAATGAAACTAATAATCGCTTTTTAACAGTTTAAATAGTATAGTGATGAAACACCAGAACCAAAACCAGGAATTTCGCTTCAACGAAGTTCTTTTTGAGCACCGCAATAAAGAATATGGTGCCTATGTATTAAGAAACGAATCAGATAGAATATTAACCAAAGCACTTTTTATCGGAGCCAGCTTAATGGCGGCTGTGTCGATTACGCCATTCGTAATCTCTGCATTTAAAACAGATGTAGTAGATCACAGACCTCATGATGATGGCAGGAGAATTATTAAAATAGTAGAACCACCAGAAATAAAGCCACCTGTAAAAATTATCAAACCTGTACAGCCTGTTGCTCCACCTGATGTGAAAACATATAACAGTATACCTCCTATACCATCACGAGATGCTCAGGATAACGTGAAGAAGGATCCTGTCCCTGATGACGCTGTAGCTGGATTAGTAAATAATTTTAAAGGAGATGTGGTAGCGCCCAATACACATGTACCTACAACAATACCTGTGGCAACAGGTCCGGTAGTTAATACGGCACCGCCAACAATTCCGGAGCCTGCAGTAGATAAAAATAAAATTGCTGAACCCGGAGAACTGGGTTCCGAAGCCAGTTTTACAGGTGGAATAGATGCATTCAGAAATAAAGTGATGAACAGCTTTGATGGATCAGGTTTTGAATCAGATGATGTCATGAAAACTACCATTACTTTTATTGTGGAAATGGATGGTACCATTTCAGGAATCAAAGCTAACGGTGCTAACGCGGATTTTAACAATGAAGCGATCAGAACCATCAGATCCATTAAAGGAAAATGGACACCTGCAAAAAATAAAAAAGGGGAATTCGTAAGAAGCTATTTTAAATTTCCGATTTCCATGAAGTTTGAGAATTAATCCCTAAAAAGATATTTTAAATAGTTATCCACAAAGATTTTTTTTTGTGGATAATTTTTTTAATTGTTAAATTGCTTATTAACAATATTTTAACTCGATTTTGCTTTTAGGCATTCATTGGGAGCAAAGAAAAAAGTGTATTTTTGAAACTTAAAGTTCTAACAATGGCAAAAATCATAGGTATTGCTAATCAAAAAGGAGGAGTCGGAAAGACTACTACCGCTGTAAATTTGGCAGCAGCATTAGGAGTATTGGAAAAAAGAATATTAATCATTGACGCTGACCCCCAGGCTAACGCTACTTCGGGGCTGGGTGTGGAAGATGTTCAGTATTCTACATATAACCTGCTGGAGCACAGTGCAGATACTAGAGTTTGTATCAAAAGGACTGCTACTCCGAATCTGGATATTATTCCGTCACATATAGACCTGGTAGCGGCTGAAATTGAATTGGTAGATAAAGAAGATCGTGAGTATATGCTGAAAAAAGCATTGGCAAGCGTAAGAGACGATTATGACTATATCATCATCGATTGTGCACCGAGTTTAGGTCTTATTACGGTAAATGCACTAACGGCTGCAGACTCCGTAATCATTCCGATTCAGTGTGAATACTTTGCATTGGAGGGATTGGGGAAATTGTTGAATACCGTTAAAAATGTTCAGAAGATTCATAATAAAGATCTTGGAATAGAAGGTCTTCTTCTTACCATGTACGACAGCAGGTTAAGACTATCCAATCAGGTCGTGGAAGAAGTGAATTTACATTTCCCTGAAATGGTTTTTGAAACCATTATCAGCAGAAACGTAAGACTGAGCGAAGCACCGAGCTTCGGGGAAAGCATTCTGAATTATGATGCCGAAAGCAAAGGAGCGGTTCAATACATTCAGCTCGCTGAAGAAGTTCTTTTGAAGAACGAAAATTTAGTAAAGAATTAAATTAATAATAAATGGCCAATGGGTGAATGCTGAGCGTCACCCGTCAAACATCATTTATCAATTATATCTATGAAGGACAAAAAAAGAGCTATGGGGCGTGGCTTGGGAGCCATTTTAAGTGCAGAATCGAAAGCGAGTATCAATTCGGCTACCGATGAAGGTGCAGATAAGTTTGTGGGGAATATCGTAGAAGTAGCCCTTGAAGATATCTATCCGAATCCAACGCAGCCGAGAACTTATTTTGATGAAAAAGCATTAAACGAACTGGCACAGTCAATCAAAAACTTAGGAGTAATCCAACCGATTACCCTGAGAAAAGATGGCGAAAAGTTTGAAATCATATCCGGGGAAAGACGTTACAGGGCAACAAAAATTGCCGGTTTAACAACGATTCCCGCCTATATCCGTTTGGTAAACGATCAGGAACTTCTGGAGATGGCTCTTGTTGAAAACATTCAGAGAGAAGATCTTGATGCAATAGAAATTGCACTTACCTATCATAGACTTTTGGAAGAAATAGGGCTTACCCAGGAAAACCTGAGCCAGAGGATAGGAAAGGACAGAAGTACGATTACAAACTCAATCAGGTTATTGAGGTTAAATCCGGATATCCAGAATGCGATCAGAAGTGGTGAGATTTCCGCAGGACACGGAAGAGCCATTATCAGTTTGGAAAATGAAGAAGACCAGCAGGTGCTGTTTGAACTGATCGTTAAAGAAAAATTAAACGTTCGCCAGGCAGAACAGGCTGCAGCTGCCTTGAAAAACCCAAAATCTCCCGCAGCAAAAAAAGCAAAAGCAGAGCTTTCCAATAATTATAAAAGAGCCCAGAAGACCATTGCTGATATTCTGGACGTAAAAGTAGAGATCAAAGCCTCTGGAAACGGTAAAAAAGGTAAAATTGTCCTGGACTTCAAAAACGAAGAAGAACTGGAGTATATTTTGTCTCACATTAAATAATGAAGAACATACTTTTCACATTTTTCCTATGCATCACTGCACTGGCTTATTCACAAGTCAGTCCTGCTGATACTGTTCGTGTACCTGATCTTCCAAAAGAAGAAGTGCCGGCAGTGAAACCTGGGAAAACAGAATCTAAAATTATTGCCGACCTTGAAAAAGCCAATGGCCCCACAAGAAAAACAATAAAATTGAATCCTACCAGAGCAGGATTATATTCTGCAGTTTTACCGGGATTAGGACAGTATTATAACAAAAAATACTGGAAAATTCCCATCGTATGGGGAGCCGTAGGAGCAGGAGTAGGTATTGCAGTCTGGAATGACAATCAGTACAAAAAATACCGCGAATATTATGTCGCTAAATTGAATGGTACCCCTAATGAGTTCGTAGACAGCCATCCCTGGTTGGACAAAAGAGCATTGGGAAATGCCCAGGACAGGGCAAAAAGGCAAAGAGACTATGCGATTGCCATTACGGGATTAATCTATATTCTGAATATTGTAGATGCAGTAGTGGACGCTCACCTTTACGAAAGCCGCCATGACCCGGATCTTACTTTTAAACCCGCGGTTATCCAGGATCAATATGGCTATGACCCTCCTAAAACAGGACTAAGTTTAAGTTATAGATTTTAAATATAAATCATAGCACTATAGGGCTGAACCTTTCGAGTCATTAAAAATAAATATATCCTAAGCAATAATTAGGATCACAGAAATACAAAGAATATATGAGAATAGCATTAGTTGGCTACGGCAAAATGGGTAAGATCATTGATGAGATCGCACAGAAAAGAGGTCATGAAGTAGTTGCCCGCCTGAAGGAAACCCCAACTGCTGAAAATCTTAATAATCCGGATGTTGTAATTGAGTTCTCCCTGCCGGAAGTTGCATTTGATAACATTAAAGCTTGTCTTGAAAATAATATCCCGGTGATCTGCGGGACGACAGGGTGGCTGGAGAAAAAAGCTGAAATTGAAAGACTGACGGTTGAAAATAATACAGCATTCCTGTATGGCTCAAATTTTAGTTTGGGAGTAAACCTGTTTTTTGCTCTTAATGAAAAGCTTGCTGATTTAATGAAAAACGTGGATGAATATTCCTGTCAGCTGGAAGAAATTCACCATATCCATAAAAAAGACGCACCTAGTGGAACCGCTATTTCCATTGCGGAAGGAATTATCAATAATAATCCGAAGTTTGAAGCCTGGAAACTGGAAGAAACACAAGGTAACCAGCTTGGGATTTTTGCCGTACGGGAAGATGAAGTTCCGGGGACACACAGCGTTTTCTACAGAAGTGAAGTAGACGAAATCGAAATCAAACATACCGCTTTCAACAGAAACGGATTTGCATTGGGAGCTGTAGTGGCAGCCGAATGGATTAAAGACAAAAAAGGAAACTTCGGAATGAAAGATGTTTTAGGGCTTTAATTTGTAACAAATTCTTTAAATTGCATACCAATAACAGGAAATGATGAATGGTAAATTGTACATAGCAACGCTGTATCATTTATTACTCATCATTTATATCTAGAATAGGCACAAAAAATTTATGAATTATTTTTTAACTTATACAGTATATGTTCTCATTTTATCCGTATTAATGGGGATTTCAACATGGAAGCTGTTCAAAAAAATGGGTTATAGCCCTTTATTTGCATTTATACCTTTCTATAATTATTTCATTATTCTGAAAGAAACCAAACATCCGAAATGGTGGGCAGTTCTGTCTTATCTTCCGATAGTGGGACCTATCATGATGTCTGTCTTTCATCTTTATTTAATGAAGAAGTTTGGAAAGACCCTTTTCAAAGACCAGTTTCTTACGGTAATCCTGCCGTTTATCTATATGGCTGTTGTAAACTATGCTAAAGATACAGAACTTGAAGACGAAAGTTCAAACGAACTGTTTCTTACCGATGAAGAGAAAAATGCAAAAAAGAAAGATACATTTTTTGGCTCTATTACTTTTGCAGTTGTTTTTGCTACCATCATTCATGTTTTTATCACACAGCCGTTCGGAATTCCTACAGGATCTATGGAAAGAACATTACTGGTAGGAGACTTCCTTTTCGTTAATAAATGGAGCTATGGGTACAGACTTCCGATGCGTCCGTTAGCCATTCCTTTCCTTCAGGGAACAATTATGGATACAGGACAGAAAGGAAATCCTAAGGATGATCCGAAATCTTATGTAGATGGAGTGAAACTGCCTTACACCAGAATATTACAATTTAATAAGCCTCAGAAAAATGATGTGGTTGTTTTTAACTATCCTCAGGATTCCGTACATACCGCGATCGATCGAAAAGATCCTTATGTAAAAAGATGTGTAGCGACTGCGGGTGATACTTTTGAAATGAGAGCCGGAAGACTTTTCGTCAATGGCAAACCGGAAACTGTTTTAGGGGATCAGGAGGTACAGCATAGATATATTGTAAATACGGGAAGCCAACTGGATATCCCGACATTGTACAATACATATGGTTTCTTACCTGTTCAGGAAGTACAGACTGATAAAGGATATCTTTACGCTTTTCAGGGCCTGACGGATAAAACTGCGAAAGAAATCAAAGAACTTCCTCAGGTGATTGATATGAAAGAAGAAGTCTCACCAAAAGGAGAAGCTGCAGTATATTATAGAGACGAAGCCAAAACAAAAATCGATACAACCCAATCTATTTTCCCGATCAACAAACCATGGAATCAGGACTGGTACGGACCGGTTAGAATTCCTAAAAAAGGTGATGTCGTGGCAATTAATGCCGAAACACTTCCAATGTATCAATGGATTATTTCTGAATATGAGCACAACAGTCTCGAAAATAAAAACGGAAAAATTTTCATTAATGGAAAAGAAGCTACTCAATATACTATCCAGCAGGACTATTATATGATGGTGGGAGATAATAGAGATGCTTCTTTAGATGCCAGATTCTTTGGTTTCGTACCGGAAGAGAATATCGTAGGAAAGCCCATGTTTACCTGGATGAGCCTTCAGGGAGCTTTCAAAGACGGTAGTTCCACATATCAGGCACCATTCAAGATCCGTTGGGACAGAATGTTCAAAGCTACCAATACAGGAGAAGCCAACAAAACATCTTACTGGTGGATTGCAGCTATGATCCTGATCCTGTTTTTCGGATGGGAATACTTTGTGAAATTATTCAGAAAGAAAAAGACAGAAGACGAATTATAAAATAAAATTAAACTTAAAATAGAATGAAGTATTTGAAAAAATACTTCATTTTTGCATTATGAATATGAAGAATGTATTATTGCCGGTATTTTATATGCCCCCGGTTTCATGGTTTTCAGTGTTTTTGAATGCTGAGAATGAAATTACGCTGGAACAGTTTGAAAACTTTCCAAAACAGACCTATAGAAACAGAGCCAATATTTATGGTGCGAACGGGAAACTTTCTTTGATAATCCCTATTCATCATAATGGAAAAAGGGAAATGAAAGATATTGAGATTTCCTATCGTGAAGATTGGAGAACCCTTCATTGGAAATCAATTAAAACGGCATATCAGAGTTCTCCCTATTTCGAATACTATGAAGACAAATTCAGGAAAATTTTTGATCTGAAAGAAAAATTTCTTTTGGATTTTAACCTTAAGGGGCTTGAAATTATCCAACAGATATTAAAAACAGAAAAGGCACAGTCTTTGAATGAAGAGTATATCAAAAATCCTGAATGCGTCAATTTAAGGGAAAAATTCTCCGCAAAACTTCCTTCGGAATTTGAAATGGAGGAATATTACCAGACATTCTCTGATAAGTTCGGATTTTTGAAAGATTTATCAGTTCTGGACCTTATATGTAACAAAGGCCCTGAATCTCTTACTTATATAAAAAATGTTAAACAATTATAGAAAGATGAAATCGCACGGAATTTCCTGTATGTATAATCCAAGAAGGGCGATGACATGATTTAATAAAATAAAATATCAATATATGAAACGCCTGTGCTCAATTGACGGTCAAGAGCTATGAGATGTGGCGTTATTCGACTTATAAATAATAATAAAAATATACGAATGAAAAAGGTATTGTTAGCCGCTGTTTTTTTAGCGGGTTTTAGTTTCTCTTACGCGCAGGAAGCTAAAGGAAAAAATACAGATCCGAAAGAAGACAAAGATCTGATGACCTGGTATCATAAAGACTTTTCCGCTACTAAAGTATATGGGGTAAATACAGAAAATGCATACAAATATCTGGAATCAAAAGGATTAAAGCCGAAAACCGTAGTCGTTGGGGTGCTGGACAGTGGAGTGCAGGTAGATCACCCGGGATTGGTGAAAAATATTTGGTCCAATCCTAATGAAGTTCCGGGAAATGGCAAAGATGATGATGGAAACGGATATATCGATGATGTACACGGATGGAACTTTATAGGAGGAAAAAACGGGGATGTTGATATTGATAATATGGAAGTAACAAGAGTAGTTGCTAAATATCAATCTGTTTTTGAAGGTGATGACTCGGTAAAGAACAAAGCCAACCAGGCTAAAATGCCGGAAGAATTTGCGATGTATATGAAGGCGAAAGAGCTTTTCAATAAAAAAAGCATGGAAGCCAAGCAAAACTTCAAAACTTATTCTATGATCAATGAGCTGGTTCCTAATATGGTGAAGTTGTTAGGCGGGAAATCAGTAACTGCCCAGAATATTTCAGCAATAAAAGCACCTACGGACCAGAAAGATGCCATTGCTTTAAATATTTTAGCTCAGGTCTCTCAAAGTCCGGAATTTCAGGGGAAATCATCTGAGGAATTTGAAAAAGCTATTAAAGAGCAGATGAAGGAGGCTATTGATTATTATGCACCACAGGCTAAGCAATACGATCTGAGTTATGACACCAGAAAAGAAATTGTAGGAGATAATTATGATGATTATTCTGAGAAGAATTATGGAAATAATCATTATGAAGGACCTGATGCCGAACACGGAACCCATGTGGCAGGCATTATCGCCGGACTTCCGCAAGGAAAAGAAGTCCAATATGGGGTAGCTTCCAAAGTAGCCAAGATCATGTCTGTAAGAACAGTGCCTAACGGTGATGAAAGAGATAAAGATGTTGCCAATGCTATCAGATATGCTGTGGATAATGGGGCTAAAATTTTAAATATGAGCTTTGGTAAGCCGGTTTCACCAGGTAAAAACGTTGTATGGGATGCTTTTAAATATGCGGAAGATAAAGGAGTGCTTTTAGTAAAAGCCGCGGGTAATGAAAATGAAGATGTTGCAGAGCATTTGGCATTTCCTACCAATTTCAAAAATGCTACCGATGAAAAACCGTTTGTAAGTAATGTTCTTGTAGTAGGGGCAAGTACCAATAAAAATAATGCATTGAGAGCAGATTTCTCCAATTATAACAAGAAAATGGTGAACGTTTTTGCTCCGGGAGAAGAAATTTATTCTACCGTTCCTAAAAATGAATACAAATACCTTCAGGGAACATCTATGGCATCCCCGGTGGTAGCGGGTGGTGCTGCAATATTGCTTGCTTACATGCCTGAGCTTAAACCTTATCAGATTATTGAAGCTCTTGTAAAATCCAGCAACTCCAATACAGAAAACGGATTTGCAGATTATTCCCAGGCTGGAGGTGTTATTGACCTGAAAAAAGCAGCAGAATATGCCTATACTAATTTTTATAATGGTAAGACGTCCAACAGTACAGGTAAAAAAGCTTCGAGACGTATGACCAATGAAGTCAAATCCGTAAAAAAGGCTGTTAAAAAATAATTTATCTTCCTGTGTTTAAGGAGAAACCATAAAAAGTCCGAATTTTTTCGGACTTTTTATTTTTTATTTTCAATTTTGGCACGGTTTTTTGTAACTTTATAATAACAAAATAATAAACAACAAAATGAAAAAGTTACTACTTGCAGGGATGTTAGGAACATCACTTTTTGCAGTGTCTTGTTCCTCCGTGAATAAAGCGGCTACATCTCAAAATCAAAGAGCAGAATTCCTTAAATTAAAAGGAGACTGGCAGATTGTGAGCGTAGATTACGAAAAAGGATATAAAATTAAACCTTTTGATGAAGGTGCAGATGCCCAGTGTTTCGTGGGAAGCCACTGGAGACTGATTCCTAATAACTGGACAGGAGCATATACTTTAAATGGAGGAGGAAATTGTCCGGCCATTACACAGCCTATCAAATTTGAAATAAAAAACGGTGATACGTTTATGTTTAAGAAAATTGCTGCAGGTACTAAAGCCAAACAAAATACAGCAGGGTATACTCTTACAGTAATCAATCAGACTACAGATCAGTTCTCTCTTCAACAAGATGTTCCTTTTGAAGGAGGAAGCGTAAAAGTTGTTTACAACTTCCACAGAACAGGAATGAAATAATTTATAACATAAAAGATAAAAAAATGAAATTTACTAAAACATATGTGAGTGCCCTTTTCTTGTCATCAGCATTATTATTGACAAGCTGTGAAGCGGTTCAGAATTCCAATCACCAACAAAGAGGTACAGCAGTAGGAGCAGCTTCTGGTGCAGTACTTGGAGGTATTCTTGGAAATAATGTAGGCAAAGGAGGTAATGGTGCTATTGGTGCTGTATTAGGAGGAATTATCGGTGGGGTTGCAGGTAATGTTATCGGTAACAAAATGGATAAGCAGGCCAGAGACATTAAAGAAACTTTACCGGGAGCTCAGGTAGAAAGAGTGGGAGACGGTATTAAAGTAACCATGAATGAAAGTATTGTCAACTTTGCATTTGACTCTTCAAACCTTACTTCCGTTGCTCAGGGTAACCTGGATAAACTGGCTAAGGTATTGAGCGATAACCCTGATACCAATATTAATATTTACGGACATACAGATAGTGTAGGTAAAGATGCTTACAATATGGCACTTTCCCAAAGAAGAGCGGATGCCGTAAAATCTTACTTAGTAGGAAAAGGAATTGCCGGAAGCAGAATGTTCACCAAGGGTGAAGGTGAAAACATGCCGGTTGCAAGCAACGATACTGATGAAGGAAGAGCTAAAAACAGAAGAGTGGAATTTGCTATTACAGCCAATGAGAAAATGATTAATGATGCCAAACAAGGGCAGTAATTAATTTTAACATATAAATATTTTCGTAAAAGACCGCCCCGGCGGTTTTTTTTGTATTTTTATGCTGTCAATTTTGAATTCATTATTTTTGTAATGAAACATCATAAGTATAACACAAAAACTATGAGGTTTCTGATAGCAATTAAAATAAATAAGATTTCGCAAGAAATAGCATAAATGAAGAAATATTTAAAACTGCTCCGCGTGGAGCAATGGGTGAAAAACCTCTTTGTATTTGTCCCTCTGTTTTTTTCAGGTAATATTACTAATATAGATCTGCTCACCAAGAGTATTTTTGCATTTATTATTTTCTCACTTGCTGCAAGTGTAGTATATATTCTGAACGATTATAATGATATTGAAGCGGATAAAAAGCATCCGGAAAAAAGAAGACGGCCGTTGGCAAGTGGTGTCATTTCAAAGTCAAAAGCTATAGGAATTCTCTTTACACTTGTTATTGCAGATATTGCCCTTGTATTTTTTGCCCAGCTTTATTTTCATCAGTATTTATGGAAATTCGGAGCCATTATTGCTTTTTATGTTGTGATGAATCTTGCCTATACATTCAGGCTGAAACATGTTCCGATTATTGATATTTTCATTATCGCCATAGGATTTGTATTACGGGTTTTGGCAGGAGGATATATTACCGGGATCAGTATTTCTCAATGGGCTATTTTACTGACTTTTGTTCTGGCATTGGTGCTGGCTATCGGGAAAAGGAGAGGGGAGCTTATCAATGCCCAGGTTTCCGGGAAGACCAGGAGGGCATTGGATGGTTATAACGTTCAGTTTGCAGATATTGCATTGTCTATTTCGGTTACGCTCGCTATTATATGTTACCTGATGTTTACATTATCTCCGGAAGTTCAGGCAAGGTTCCACACAAGAGTGTTTTACACTGTGGTTTTTGTTGTTTTTGCCCTGCTGAGGTATTTGCAGCAGACGCTGGTGTATAACAGGACAGAATCTCCTACAAAAATAGTATATAGAGATCGTTACATTCAGGTTACATTATTGCTTTGGGTAGCTGCATTTTTAATTCAAATTTACTTTAAAAAATGAAGCCGAATTTCACACAGAAAGTTACCAACTGGGGGAATTACCCGGTAGTAGAAAAAGAAATGAGATCTGAGGACAGCTTCAAAAAAATAAAAGAATTTGTACTCAGCCATAATGAGGTGATTGCAAGAGGAAATGGAAGGTGCTATGGAGATGCTTCCTTAGGAGAAACAATATTTTCTACTAAAAAGCTAAATAAATTCATCAGTTTTGACCGCTTAAACGGGATTATAGAATGCGAGTCCGGGGTACTTCTTTCGGATGTACTTGAAATAGCGGTTCCGCAAGGATATTTTTTATATGTAACACCCGGTACCAAATTCATTTCAATTGGAGGTGCTATTGCTTCTGATGTTCATGGAAAAAACCATCATGCCGAAGGCTGCTTTTCAGAATATGTCCTGGAATTTAAACTGATGACGGAGAACGGAGAAATAATAACCTGTTCCCGGGAAGAAAATTCAGAAAAATTCTGGGCAACGATTGGAGGGATGGGACTCACGGGAATTATTCTCACGGCAAAATTTAAGCTTAAAAATATAGAATCAGCTTATATCCGTCAGGAAAGTATTAAAGCAGATAACCTGGATGAGATTTTCAGATTATTTGATGAAAGTGAAAGCTGGACCTATACGGTGGCGTGGATTGACTGCCTTCAGAAAGGTAAAAATATCGGAAGGAGTATACTGATGAGGGGAGAACACGCTTTCCAGCATGAGCTTCCCCAGAGATTGGGAAAAATGCCTTTACGGCTAAAGAAAAAACTTCAGCCTACTGTACCTTTTTATTTTCCGGGATTTGTATTGAATGCCCTGACGGTAAAAATATTCAATTGGTTGTACTATAAAAAGCAATCCAAAAAAGAAGTGAAAAATTTTACCGATTATGAAACATTTTTTTATCCATTGGATGTTATTAATGATTGGAATAAAATCTATGGAAAATCCGGATTTATCCAGTATCAGATGGTAATTCCTAAAGAAGCAGGAAAAGAAGGAATGAAGAGGATTCTTGAAACCATAGCCAAAAGCGGTAATGGTTCATTCCTGGCTGTTTTAAAATTATTTGGAAAAAACAATCCACAGGCTTACAATTCATTTCCTGTGGAAGGATATACACTGGCGCTGGACTTCAAAGTCAATTCAAAACTGAAAAAACTGGTGGATCAGCTGGATAGTATTGTTCAGGAGTTTGGGGGAAGAATTTATCTTACCAAAGACAGCATGAGCAGGTCTTCGCTTACCAATTATCTGAAAAATATTCAAAATTCTAAATTTGTGTCTTTACAGCACAAAAGAATTATAAACAACAACTCATAATGATAGTTCTGGGAAGTACATCCGAAGTGGCTCAGGCATTTGTAGAAAAAGCCCTTCAGGAAGGAGAAAAGTTTGAAAAAATCTATCTTTTTACCTCAAATAAAGAGACTACAGAAAGGTTTGCAAGACATATTGATGTAAAGTTTCTGCAGCAGTCTGAAGTCATAGAACTGGACCTGATGAAAGAAATTGATTATAATAGATTTGATAATATCAATTCAAATGTATTATTTTGCGCCGTAGGATATTTAGGAGAAGGGACAGAGGAAGGACTATATGATAATAAGAATACTGAGCGTATTATTGACATTAATTATTCAAAGCTGGTTCCCGTAATGAATTATTTTGCCCATCGGTTTGAAAGCAAAAGATCAGGTACCATCATCGGGCTTTCTTCAGTGGCAGGAGACCGGGGCAGGCAAAGTAATTTTATCTACGGAAGTGCAAAAGCGGCTTTTACGGCCTATTTAAGTGGGCTGAGGAATTATCTTTTTGATAAAAAAGTACATGTTCTGACCATAAAGCCAGGATTTATGGCGACCAAAATGACGGAGGGGCTACCACTGAATCCTAAACTGACTGCTACTCCTAAACAAGCTGCCGCCTGTATTTACAGAGCTTTTAAAAAGCAGAGAAATGTGGCATATGTTTTGCCGGTTTGGAGTATTATCATGATGATAATCAGGAATATCCCTGAATTTATATTTAAAAAATTAAAGCTTTGAAAAATGAAAAAATTGTATTGTTTTGATTTTGACGGGACCCTTACTTATAAAGATACCATGTTTATGTATCTTAAGTTTTATGATTCTACAAAATACCGGATACAATTTTTGAAACATGTTCCTCTTTTTATTTTGCTGAAGCTTAAATTGGCGGAAACAGAGAAAGTGAAAAAAAGTTTTATAGGGTCTATTCTTAAAGGGCAGACTCAGGAAAAGATCGAACTGAAATCTAAACAGTTTTTCGAGCAGCACTATCCTAAAATTGTCAGGGAGAATGCTTTAGACTTTATAAAAAATATCGATAGGAATAATATACAGAGTTTATTGGTTACTGCTTCGCTGGATATCTGGGTAAAACCCTTCGCTGAAGAACTCCAAATGCAGCTGGTTTCTACCCGGGCAGAGTTTAAAAACGGGGTTTTCACAGGAAACTTTATTGGTAAAAACTGTAACGGAAAAGAAAAACTGATAAGAATAAAAGAAGAAATCAACAATTCCAAGTATGATAAAATTATCGCATTTGGTGATACTTCGGGTGATCGTCCAATGTTGAAATGGGCAAATGAGGGACATTACCAATTTTTTCATTAATTTTGGCTGATAAAAGTGAAAAAAATGAAAAGCCTGTTAATCGTATGGACTGCAATTCTGATAAGCTGTACAAGTACACCTTCCCACACATTGGCGGGTACGCAGAATAATGCTGAAATTCTTGTTTCTGAAGCACAAGGTGGCACAGACCAGATGGGTTTTAGAATAATAAAAGATGAAAAAGATTTCCGAAATACAATTAAAGGAAGTTTTGGCATTATAGGTCCGGAAGGAGATGGATCTTATATCAAATATCCGCAATTTCCTAAAAATAAAAAAGTTGTTTTATACAATCTGGGAACCTTCAGATCAGGAAGCCACACCATTGAAGAGATCAAAAGTGTATCTGTGAAAAATAAAATTTTATATGTAGAAGTTCCGGCCGGAGCACCCTCTGGTGGAATGGAAATTCAGGTGATTTCCAACCCCTGGTTTATTTTTACAGTTCCTGCAGATTACCAATTTACCTCCGTAGAATTAAAATATTCAAAATAATAATGGATAAAATATATTTAGATAATGCCGCAACCACACCTCTTGCAGATGAAGTAATAGATGCAATGGTGGGGACCATGAAGATGAATTTCGGAAATCCGTCTTCAACTCATAGCTTTGGACAGGAAGCAAAAATACTTATCGAGAATGTAAGAAGGCAGGTTGCAGACTATCTTCATGTAACTCCTGCTGAAATCATTTTTACCTCCTGTGGGACAGAGTCCAATAATATGATCATTAAATCATCTGTAGAACATCTGGGAGTAGAAAGGATTATCAGTTCTCCACTGGAACATAAATGTGTGTCGGAAAGTATTCTGGACATGAAAAACCGAAAAGGAGTAGAGGTAAACTATATCCGCCCGAACGAAAAAGGAGATATTGATCTTGCTAAATTAGAAGAGCTTTTAAAAGCATCAGATAAAAAAACTCTGGTAAGCTTAATGCATGCCAACAATGAAATAGGAAATATAATCAATCTTAAAAAGGTTGCCCAGCTATGTAAAGAGCATAATGCGTTTTTCCACTCGGATACGGTACAGACGATGGCTCATATGAACCTGGATTTCTCTGATATCCCTGTAGATTTTGCATCCTGTAGCGCTCATAAGTTTCACGGGCCAAAAGGGGCTGGCTTTGCCTTTATCAGAAAAGCAACAGGTTTAAAAGGCATTATTACCGGCGGACCTCAGGAAAGAAGTCTTAGAGCTGGAACTGAAAATGTCTGCGGTATTGTAGGGCTGGGAAAAGCATTGGAGCTTTCTCTGAATCATATGGAGGAGTATACCCAACATATGCAGGATATCAAAGATTACGCAATTGAAAGGCTTTCTGCAGAAATTGAAGGAATTAAGTTCAATGGAAGAAGTGCTGAAAAGGAAAACAGTCTTTATACAGTTTTAAGTGCGTTACTGCCTTACAAAAATCCATTGATAGGACTTCAGCTGGATATGAAAGGAATTGCAATTTCGCAGGGAAGCGCATGTTCATCAGGAGCGTCAAAACCTTCAATGGTAATGATGATGGTGCTTTCTGAGGATGAAATGGATCACTGTACGCCATTGCGTATCTCTTTCAGCCATATGACGACCAAATCGGATATTGATGCATTAGTAAATGCGCTAAAAGAAATTTCGAGCGATATGGCTATAGAAAAAACTAATGTTGAGCATAGATAGTCTTATGATGTAAAAGTCGTAATTTTGAATACTCAATAAGAAAAAAACAGAAATAATATTAATTTAAAATAAAAGAAACAAAAATGGCTTTAGAAATTACGGACAGCTCATTTCAGGATACGGTTTTAAAATCAGATAAACCTGTATTAGTAGACTTCTGGGCGGTATGGTGCGGACCTTGCAGAACTTTAGGTCCTATCATCGAAGAAGTGGCATCAGATTTTGAAGGAAAAGCAGTAGTAGGAAAAGTGGATGTAGACAACAACCAGGAAATTTCAATGCAATATGGCATCAGAAATATCCCTACAGTTCTTATCTTCAAGAACGGAGAAGTAGTAGATAAATTAGTAGGTGTAGCACCAAAAGAGGTAATCGCTGAAAAATTAAGCGCTCACCTGTAAAAAAATAAGTTTGATAATGAATACCTTCCATTGCTGGGGGGTATTTTTTTTGAAAATAATTTGCAGGGAATAAAAAAAGATGTAATTTTGCAACCACGAAAAAGAAACGAAGTTCTTTAATAATTTGATCCGGTAGTTCAGTTGGTTAGAATGCCGCCCTGTCACGGCGGAGGTCGCGGGTTCGAGTCCCGTCCGGATCGCAGAGTTTTCTCAATTTCTTTAAAAAATTGATCCGGTAGTTCAGCTGGTTAGAATGCCGCCCTGTCACGGCGGAGGTCGCGGGTTCGAGTCCCGTCCGGATCGCAGAGTTTTCTCAATTTCTTTAAAAAATTGATCCGGTAGTTCAGCTGGTTAGAATGCCGCCCTGTCACGGCGGAGGTCGCGGGTTCGAGTCCCGTCCGGATCGCAGAAGTTTTCTCAATTTCTTTAAAAAAATTGATCCGGTAGTTCAGCTGGTTAGAATGCCGCCCTGTCACGGCGGAGGTCGCGGGTTCGAGTCCCGTCCGGATCGCAACTACTATATCAGAATAGTATAAGATGCTGTAAAATAGATGTTTTACAGCATTTTTTGTTTTTATAGCTGTTCCAAAAAGTCGCTAACAAAAGGGGGGATCAAACGCAAAAGTTGTGGTCTTGTAATATTTAGATCTATTTAATTTTTAAAATTCACGTAAAGGTTTCTTTTTGATACTCTTTATTTTAAGTAAGCTAAGAAATGAATCGATTTTTAATTGCTTCTGATGAAGCGAAGACTTTGCATGCGCTTAGCCAGCAGCTATGCTGCCTTCTTTGCCTACTTGAAATAGACATTATTTTTTAAAACTTTGCGTGAAAAACGATCTCAATAATTTTGACGCTAATCAATAATGAACAGAATTTTTTATATTCAGACCCAGTTTATTATGTCCCTAACTTTGCTCCTGGTCCAAAATCCGGGGGCCAGGCAAAAGTTTAGTCAACCTAAATAGAAAAAGCGATTTATCTTTTACCCTTCTGGGCTGCATTCCGAAGTTTTTGATTTTAGCATTAAAAGATTCTGCTGCTGCATTGATATAGTGTCCATAAAGAATACAATTTTTCCAAAATAGTTTATTGCTGAATTATTCCCAAACACAAAATTCTTTTGCGGTTATTAAGAGAGCTTGGAAATATTTTATTTTTAAAAATAGTTTGAAAAAAAAAGTATCTTTGAGAATTTAGCGATCGGCATATATTTAATTTCAGATCCGGTTTTATTAAAAACATTAGTAGGAAATCAGATAACAGGAAGTTAAATAAATATTTTGATTCAGGAATTTTTATCAGAAATTAATTTATAAATGAAGAATTGGTCTTTTAAAAAATGGAATACCGTTTTAGGATGGGTAATGTTCAGTATTGCTCTTATCACGTATCTATCTACTATAGAACATTATTTGAGTTTCTGGGATTGTGGAGAATACATATCTTCTGCAGTGAAGCTGGAAGTAACCCATGCTCCCGGAGCAGCACTTTTTCAGATCGTAGGAGCTGTTGCCAGTATATTTGCTTTCGGAAATGAGGCTAATTACTCCATTGTGATTAATATGGTGTCAGCACTGTGCAGTGCATTTACCATACTATTTTTATTCTGGACCATTACTCATATACTTAGAGATCTGTTAAAAAAAGAATTTGAAGATATTTCCAAAGGCCAGCAGACCGCTATTCTTTTCGCAGGAGTAATAGGATCACTCTGCTTCACATTTTCAGATACATTCTGGTTTTCTGCTGTAGAAGGGGAAGTGTATGCTATGGCGAGTATGTTTATTGCGTTGCTGCTATGGCTCATCACCAAATGGGAAAATGAATATAAAGAAAAAGATAATGAGCGCTGGCTTATTCTGATATTTTATATCATAGGTCTTTCCGTAGGAGTACACATGATGTGTATGCTGGTAATCCCTGCAGTCTGCCTGATCTATTATGCTCGAAACTATACATTTACCTGGAAAAACTTTATCTGGGCGAACCTTATTACACTGCTTATACTGGCTATCGTATTTAAAGGTATTTTCCCGCTGATCATGACCCTGTTTGGTAAACTGGAAATATTCTTTGTAAACGGGTTGGGGCTGCCTTTCCATTCAGGAACTATTGCAGCATTTATTTTAATGGTAGCGATCTGTTATTTCCTGATCAAATATGCAAGGAAAACTAAAAAAGGTATATACCAGACGATTACATTGTCCATTGTTTATATGATGATTGGTTTTTCATGCTGGGTCGTAATTCCTATCAGGGCAAATGCCAATCCGCCAATGAACCTTAATGATCCTGATACCGCCATTGGTATGCTGGATTATTATAACAGAGAGCAGTATGGAGACTGGCCTACCATTTACGGGCAAAACTATACTGCATTCCTTGATGCGAATGGGATTGAGAAAAATGAAGACGGAAGTTTTAAAACACAGAAAACCGGGGAAATCTTTGAAAAAGATGAAAAAACCGGAACGTACAGGAAAATCGGAGACCGTTTTAACTATGTTTTCAGTAAGTCTCAGGTAAGCTTAATGCCTAGAATGTTCAATGAAGATAAGGATGTCATGGCTAATTATATATCAATGTATGGTGCTCCGGATTTTACATTCAATTATGGTAACGAGGACATTGCAGATAACCCTGAAGCCAAAAAAATATTTGATGAATTAAGAGCAAAGTATGAAGATAAAACAATCACGGCTTCAGATTATTTAAAAGTAAAACCTTACAACCTAATTAATGTTCAGAGACCATCTTTTGCCCAGAATATGGAGTATTTCATCAGCTTTCAAAACGGATATTATTTTGTGAGATATCTTATGTGGAATTTTGTAGGAAGGCAGAATGATCTGGAAGGACATATGGAAATTACTAATGGGAACTGGATTTCGGGAATTCCGTTTATCGATAATGCAATGTGGGGAAATCAGGATAAAATGCCTGCAAAATTCAAAAATGAAAGTACGGTTGCCTTCTTTTTTCTACCCCTTATTTTAGGTCTGATTGGTTTCTTTTTCCAGCTCAATAGAGATTTTAACCGTTTTTATGCAATACTGGCGCTGTTCATTACGACCAGTGTAGGGATTGTTTTTTATACAGGAATAAAACCTTTTGAAGTAAGAGAAAGAGATTACGCTATGGTGGGGTCATTCTATGCTTTTGCCATTTGGATCGGATTGGGAGCAGGAGCTTTATTATGGTTCTTACAGTCTAAAATCAAATCCGCCGGTGCTAATATTGCATTGGGAGTTGTATTGTTAGGAATTCCTTTTATGATGGGCTTCCAGAATTATACGGCACATGACCGCAGCCATAAATCCGCAGCTTATGATTATGCTTATTCATTCCTGAAATCACTGCCTAAAAATGATATTGTCTTTTTATACGGAGATAATGATACTTTCCCGGTATGGGCAATTCAGGAAACAGAAAGATTCAGGGATGATGTAAAAACAGTAAACTTTACACTGCTTGCAACGCCATGGAATATAGATCAGGTAAAACGCAAAACCTATAATTCAATGCCTATCCCGGGGCAATTAACCCGTGAAGATTATAAAGATGGAGTAAATGATCAGATCTATCTGGTAAAGAAAGAGGATTGGGAAGGTATTTTTGCAAATCTTAAAGAACAGGGAGCTCCTGAAACTGAACTTCAGCAATTTAGAAAATATCTTACTCAGGATTCAATGACTTTGAAGGAAGCAGTGAATTTTATTAAATATAAATCCCCTGAGAAAGATGAGATCCTGAAAATGATTTTCGGAGAAGAACGATATGAAAAATACAACTTCCTTCCAGTGTCTAAATTTATTCTTCCGGTTAATAAGCAAAATGCTGTAAATGCAGGAATTATGAGTGTTTCTGACGTGGCAATCGCAGCAAACCAGATCATAATTGATTATAAAGGAAGTACTATGTATAAGAATAATCTTATGATGCTGGACATGCTTGCTAATTTTGACTGGAAACGTCCTATAAACTTCTCTTCAGGAGGAATTTATGACAGTGAAAATATTTTTTACCTTGACAATTACCTGCAATTTGATGGTTTTACATACCGTTTGGTTCCTATAAGCACCCCTGCGGGGAGCGGTGGTGAAATGGGACGGGTAGATGGAAATTCATTATATAATATTGTGAAAAACTACAAATGGGGAAATTTTAAAAACAAAAATATTCATTACGACGAAACAGCAACTTCTAATATTATTGGCTATAGAACCTCTGTAAGCAGGGCTGCAGAAGCTTTGGCCATGACAGGGCAGAAGGAAAAAGCAACTGAGCTCCTTGACCTTGCTGTTAAAGAAATTCCGACTGAAAAATATAATGATCCCCGCTCACTAAGCTCTATAGTATATGGATATATTCTTGTAGGTCAGGAAACCAAAGCAGTGAAAATGGCAGAGGATCTCCAAAAAGATATCTTTAAGGAATATGATTATTATCTAAGTCTTGATCCTTCTGACCAGAAATATCTCAGAAAACAGATGCGGGCTAAACCAATGGAATATTCTATGGTAGTTGCAGCCGTAACCAATGCATTTAATAAATTAGGACAAAAAGATAAAGGATATGCTTATCTCGTACGTTCTATAGAACCGATTGACAAAAAGTTCAATGTATTTATTAAGGGACTGCAAATGAAGGAAAAAGCAATCAATAAACCTGAAGATGTACAGAGAATCACACCTTTTTACCAATATTTATTTGATATAATGGGTGAGTATGATTCTACGTATGCCAGAGAAAAAGAAGAACAGATAACCAATGCGATGATAAAAGCAACACAATAATAACCTGCTGTGCATTTTGAAATAATATTATCTTCTTGCTTATCTGGTGATTATTCAACACAAAGGGGCATAAAGAATTACTGAGAAAATATTGAAATTAAGTTGAAAGACGTTCCACATATTGTAAATTTATTTTACAATGAGCAATAAGTAAACAAAGGCTGATCTTAATGTCAGCCTTTGCTTTAAAGTATTTTTATTTTGAATTTAATCCAAAAAAAATTACTGCCGGAAGACAGTAATAAGAAAGATCAGCGATATGGTGTTCGTTCAGTTTGTGATTTTTCGAACAGGGATGAATGTGCTGCTCAAAATAAACTGATCTTTAAACGCTGCTCAATTCGGTAGTCGCATGCAATATTCCTAATCTGAATGAAAACTCATGTCTGAGTTGATTACGATAAAAACTTCATGACGGAATTTATTTAACTTTAACCGGTTATTTATGCAGCTTCTTTATATCATGGTTATTTATTATATTGAAATGAACTCTTCCACTGCCTTATTAAAACTGTTTTGAGTACATTTGATCATAATAGCTCAAAAAGGTACAATCATGCAAATCTTTTTGCAAAAGTATATCACATTGCTTTGAAAATTACTACACTTTTGTGTAGATTTGTGATAGTAAAGCTAAAACTACCTTTTCGTGTAGTAGTATAGTGGTGCTTATAACATTATGGAAGAAATAAACAGGTTTTTTAATGATAAAAATGAAGTCAGTCGCGATGCAGATATTGATTTCAGCCAGTCCGGGGATTATCTGGAAGCGATAAAAGCTCTTTCCAGGACTACTTATCAGAGTCTGTATGTCATTAATTATCAAACCCGCGGATTTGAATATGTTTCTGATAATCCGCTTTTTTTATGTGGAAAAACTTCAGAAGAAGTAAAAGAGTTGGGATATGCTTTTTACTTTCAGAATGTTAAGCCTGAAGATGTAGAAATGCTGATTAAGATCAATGAAGCAGGGTTTGGATTTTATGAAACCATTCCGGTGGAAGAGAGAAAAATGTATTCCATTTCCTACGATTTTAACCTGATCAATAGTAAAAATAATCTGATCCTTGTGAATCATAAGCTTACACCCATGTTCCTGACAGAAGAAGGACAGGTCTGGAAAGCATTATGTGTGGTTTCTCTCTCCAGCAATAGTATGTCCGGAAATGTAGTTCTCAGTAAAGAAGGAGCGGATGAAGTCTGGAAATATGATTTGATAGAAGAAAAATGGGAAAAAAACGAAAAAATAAAGCTGTCATCCAGAGAGTTTGAAATTTTAAGTCTGTATGCCAGTGGAATGACCATCAATGAAATTGCCGGTAAACTTTTTATCACAGCAGATACGGTGAAATTTCACAGAAAAAAACTCTTTGAAAAGATTGGAGTAAATAATATTGCCGAAGCTCTTGCCTATGCAAAGACTAATAAATTACTGTAAAAGATATCGTTATTACCGTTTTTTTACGGTATTTTAAAGAATGTCTTTTATGATTCAATTTTAGGTCTGATATTTGTACTGGGTAGCCAAACTAGATGGCCAATTTTATTTATGAAGAACATATCTGTGAAAAAAACTTTTATTTATACCTGTTTATGTGCAATATTTCTGGTTTCATGTAAAAAAGAAATAGAGAAAATAAGCGATACTTTTAAAGATACAGTTACTGCATCAGAATCTCCTGAAGAAGAAAAAGATACAGTAAAGAAAGACTCCGTACCTGTAGTGAAGAAAGAATCTGTTCCGCCTGTTATACAGGAGAATGGTTTTTATAATGCGTTTGTTATTCCGAAGGATAAGAAAATCAGAGATTCCGTATATGCTGAATTTAGTAAAAAGTATAATGAGAAGGAACGTGCGGCGATTCTTGCTCTCAATAGATTAGATTCTAAAAGCAAATGGAATTCCGATACCCTTGTCGTTCCTGCGAAAATAGATACAACCCTGATGGCGTATTCGCCGTTTCCCATGCAGCTGGATATATTAAGCGGGGTGAAGAAATTTGTGATTTTTTCATATCCTATACAGGCATTTGGAGTGTATTCTAACGGAAGCCTTATAAAATGGGGGCCCACAAGTATGGGAAAAAAATCAGCCCAGACAACGAGAGGCCTTACTTTTGCAAACTGGAAAAAGAAATTATCCATTTCCACCGTCAGCAGCGAATGGAAACTACCTTATAACTTTAATATTCACAATATAGGAGGAATCGGATGGCATGAATATACCCTACCCGGATATCCTGCTTCCCATTCTTGTTTAAGACTGCTGAGAAAAGATGCACAATGGCTGTATTCATATGCAGATACCTGGATCCTGAATCCGGGAGGTGCTACTACAAAAGCCAGAGGTACGGCAGTTATGGTATTCGGGGATTATAACTGGGGAGGAAGAAAACCATGGAGAAAACTTTTAAATGACCCGAACGCCAATAATATTTCTGTGGAAGAGCTGACAAAACTATTGGAGCCGGAAGTTCCCAAAATGCTGAAAGAACAAGCCAACAGGGAAAAAGTAGTAGATTCCATTAAAACGGCTAAAGCAATGGCTACACCCATTCAGAGTGAGCAGACTGCAAAGCCTGTGACTAACTAATTTTTTTTTCAAATTGTAAAGTGGATTCTTCAGCAAATTTCCTGAGCTTAAGCATTTCTTCTTTTCCTTTGTGCTGCCCGAATCTCGCAGCCAGATAAGTAAGGAGAATAAAAAATAACATTACAAAAGAAGCGCTCAATGCCCAGGGGTATTCGGCGCTTTTTATTTGCTTTTCCACATAGTACATGGTGAAGAAAGTCATCCATAAAATAGAAAAAGAAAAATAAAGAAACATAAAAAAGGTCCAGACTGCAGAGCTGGGACCAAAGACTCCCCGGATGGTGGTATGCTCATCTTCAATTTCCACCCGCAAGGAAAGGCGTGGTTTCCAGTAGTTATCATTTGCCGTTTCTACCCAGATTGTAGCAACTTCCTTATTGATGTTACCTGTAAATTCTCCTTTATGTTCCGCAAGATACTTTTTCAGATTTTCAGCATATTCTTCTTTGGTAAGATGGGTGAGCATCTTAAATCTCGGCCGGGTTCTTATTTTATCTATTGTGCTTTCTTCCGTTTTCATACTTTATTCTTGATAAGGAATGGGATCTTCTAATGTGAAATGTAAGGTTAATTTTTCATTTTTCCGTTCAATTACCATAGTAATGTTGCGTCCTTCATAAGATTTCATAAGCTCTAGTATTTTTTCCATTGTCATATTCGAGGCCAGAGTTCCGTTAATGCTGATAATTTTATCCTCTTTTTTCAGCCCGGCATGGTAAGCCGGAGAATCTTTTCTTACCCCTGCGATTAAGAATACGGGCTTTAAGCTAAATTTGTATTGAAAAGAATCTGTATATACTTCATTGCCGGTGAGGGCCGTTTTTTTGGTTTCAATCTTTACAATATCTTCCTTCCATTCCAGTCCGTCCTGTTTAAAGTCCAGTCCACTCATATTAAAATGGAACGGGTCATCAAAGTTTTTGTTTTTTCTCAGATATAGTTTTTCATTGGCATAATCGAAAACAGTGGTAAACCTGCGCATAATTTCTCCTCCTATAGAGCCTTTTCTGCCTTCTACCAGATTGACATGCTGAATAGAAAACTCATCCGGCATAGCAGTAAGGGGTTTCTCAAATCTAAAATCACCCAAATAAAAATTATGAATTCTGCTTCTTTTCCCATAAATATCTCCATTGAATCCGCGTCCGATAAAATCATCAATATTAGGTCTGTTGTACACGAAATTTTTGATAAGGGCAGGGAAGAGCCATATCGCATCACTGTTCCCAAGGTCAATCAGGAGTTTTGAGCTTTTTCTTTCATTAGTCATTTCTACGTCTGCATAGAGATAGGGTTTATATTTTTCAATACTCATAGGAAGCTCTTCATACCTTTTAAGTTTACTGCTTAAAAGTTCGGTGCTTTCATATATTGTTATCTTTTTTGAGGTATAATTTATTGAAACAGGGTGATTTTTAAAAAAATGATAGCCTATAATCCCATTGACAGGAATTCCGACATGAGAAGAGATGTTGAAGCTTTCATCAATAATCAGATAGATAGACATTGAATTATTGACCAGAGATTTCCCTATACGGGCTATATTGTGATCTGATTTGAAGCCATCTATACTTACATTTCCGCCAAGACCGGAGAATTTTACTTTTTCTACATTTTGTAATCTGATCTCTTTATTATCAAGACTGAAAAGAATGGTTTCCGCAACGCCTGTATCCAGCAAAAAAGTAAGTTCGGCACCATTCACGTTAACCGGAATAAAAATAAGGTTATTAATGAATTGAAAAGGAATAACTGCTTTTTTGGTATTAATCAGCTCAAAAGAATTTTGTGCATTTACAAAAATGCTTAAAAATAATCCCAGTAAAAAAAGCTTTAATTTCATTTACTGAATTTACTGAATTTATCCTTACGGAGAATAAAAAAACATTCCAAATACAGGAATGTTTGTATAAACTGCAATAAGCTTCGTTTTTTGTTGAAAATATTTAAAATTGATAAAGCTACTTTGTGAAAAAGTCCATGAGGTCCATATAATTCTTTTGATTAACCCCATGTCCGCTCATATACTCTCTGAAAGTAAAATAGCAGTTGAGGTCATAAAGCAGTTCTGCAGCTTTTCTTCCCCATTCAAGTGGAATAACGGCATCATCTGTACCATGTGAAACAAAAAAGCGGAGCCTCTCAAGTTTCTTTTTATCCTTTACAATTCCGTCAAGAATTTTTTCCTCCGGATAAGCGCTTAAACAGGCTACATTATTAAATAATTCAGGGTGCTTTAACGCCAATGCGTAACACAGTATACCTCCCTGACTGAATCCACATAAGTGAACTTTGCTTTCTGTGAGGCCATAATGATTGATGATTTTTAAAATACTTTCAAGTACCGCGTTCAGCGATTCCTTTGCCTGGGTAACATCAATAAAGTTATCAGGCGTATTAAAATCTATATCGTACCAGGAATACCCCTCAAACTGTGTGTTTTTCGGAGCTCTGAAGCTTATGATAAGCCAGTCATTAGGTAAAGTTTCCCTAAAACTGAAAAGGTCCTGTTCATTACTGCCATAGCCATGCAGCATAAAAAGAACAGGAGTGTTGGATGTTATATTTTCCGGTTCTCTTACTAGATAATCTAAATTCATACAGCAAATATAATTAATAAATCACATTGTCAGCCTTCCCGTTTTATTAACCATGCAAGGAGGTTCGGCAGGAGGTGTTGTTTGTTTAACAATTATTTCTTTATCCTGTGTTTTTATAGAGAATGGGGATATTTTTATTTTTATTGATTTGATATTATTTGTAAATCTTTGTTGGAAAATTTTCATGAAAGTTATTTTTATATTAATAAAAAACTTATATTTGAAACATTAAAAAATCTATTTGGAGAAATGAAGCAATTTTACAATTCAAAAAGTTTACTTAGACTTTCTTTTTTATTCGTCTTATTATTTTCTGTAATTACCGTTGTGAATTCTTGTAAAAAAGATGACGATGAGGAGTTTCAGGATCATTTGGTTCAATTCGAAGTGAAAACATCTGCAGGTGGAGTTATTAAAACCATTGTGACTCAGGTGGGAACTTCCCAGAATACCATGTACAATACGCTGCAGACACCTTTAAACTCACCATGGACAAGTGGAGAATTTTTTGTGAATTCCAGCCAGGCACAGCTTAATCTTGATGCCAACGCTGAACTTCCGGATACAGACTCAGAACTGATCATTAATCTTTGGATTGACGGTTCTATTGTCAAAACCGATAAGAAAGTTGGAAAAGGAACCTTAGTGGCTTCTATTGATTACAGTTTCCTGGAATTGTAAATTTAAATTGATAAAATATAAAAAACCGCTGCAACCAGCGGTTTTTTTATTCATCTATCAGCCGTTGCTGTAATGCACGATTGATAAGTTCCGTAGAATTTTTGGCCTGAAATTTCTGAAGCAGATTCTTACGGTGGGTGTCCACAGTAAGAGGGCTTAAAAACAGCTCTTCAGCAATGAGAACACTCGTTTTCCCTTGTGCTACCATTTGAAGGATTTGCTTTTCCCTTTTGGTTAGCCTTGGCACCGGTAGATCAGTGGGAGAAGGGCGGCTGATGATTTGCTTTGTTTCATTACAGAATACAATATTTCCCGAGAGTGCCCCTTTGATACATACTGCCAGCTCATCGATAGAAGTGTTTTTCAGAATATACCCGCTGGCCCCGTTTTGTATAGATTGCATGATAATGCTTCTTTCTGAGCGATTGCTAAACATAATGACTGAAATATCCGGCGATATTTTCTTGATCTCTCTGCAGAGTTCAGTACCGTTTACATCAGGCAGGGTAATATCCAAAAGAATAATATCTACTTTATTGGACTTGATAAAACTGATAATTTCCGATCCGGAAGTAAAGCTTTCGGAAACATTGAAATGAGGCTGGCTGTTAAGCATCATTTTCAATCCTTCAATGACAATAGGATGATCGTCTACGACAACAATATTGATTTTACTATTCTCCATGGGTATTGAGTTCTATATTAATCGTTGTGCCCTGGCTGTCTGAATTGATTTCCATGATTCCTTTCATATAATCCACCCTGTTTTTCAGATTGCGAAGACCCATACTTTTAGGATTTTGTTCTTTGCTGTTTCCAAATCCTTTTCCGTCGTCTTCAATAGTGATAAAGAAGTTGTCTCCGGTTTGAGAACATTGCAATAATATGTTACTGGCATCAGCATGTTTTATGGCATTGGCCAATAATTCCTGAACGATTCTATAAATATTGAGCTGAATGTTCAAAGGTAACTTTTTATTGATATTCATAGCCTGAAAATCAATAGTAAGATCTTTCCGGGTATAAAATTCACAAAGATCACTCAAAGCGGTTTCCAGCCCGAAATTAAGTAAAGATTCGGGCATTAAATTTCTGGCGACATGGCGAAGCTCACTCACAGAATTATCCAGTTGCCCCAGAATCCTGTAAAAATCACTGTGCTTTTCGGGATGCAGATGGCAGGAAGACCAGGTGGAAAAATTGATTTTAACGCCTGCCAGCATACCGCCGAGGCCGTCATGAAGATCTCTTGCAATACGTTCCCTTTCCCTCTCTTCTCCATCCAGAATAGCCCTGGTGAGTGATAATTCTTCTTTTTGCTTAATATCATTTATTTTTTGCTCAGATATTTTTTTGTTTTTTCTAAAAATAATAAAGAGGAAAATCAAAAGACTTAAAACAAGTAATAAAATAAGGCTTAATCCCCAGAGATAGGAATTTTTCCTGCTGACCTCCAGGTCTTTTTGATTTTTTTCAGCATTAAGGAGTGCTATTTTTCTTTCTTTTTCAGCAGCATTGAATTTCGATTCAATTTTATTGATTTCAAGCTTTACGTTTTCGGTATTTAAGCTGTCGTTGAGTGTAGAATATTTTTGTTCCCATGCCAGGGCCTCCTTGGCATTTCCCATCTCTTCATTAAGTACGGAAAGTTGTTTGTAAATTGTTTTCCTGTTGTTAAGATCTACAGCGAGCGTTTTTTCAGCCAAAACATCTTCTAATGTGTTTTTAGCTTCATTATATTTTTTTAATTTTTTTAAAATATCATATTTATTGAAGTAAAACATCTGAGCCAACAGATTCTGATTAAATTTTTTAGCATAGAAAATTCCTTTGTCTATAACGGGTAATGCCTCCGCGTTTTTTTGTTTGGTGATACAATAAAGTGTTTTAGCGTAGTAATAGGATGCATTAGCTGAAGATTCCGGGTAGGGCGTAATGAGCTTTTCAGCTTTATCTAAAAATTTTTTAGCCTCATCTCCTTTAGCCTGATAGCAAAAATTGCTGGTAGAATTCAGGTAGGCATACAATAGTTCTGCAGAATGGGGTGCATTTTTTTCCAGAATTCCTAATGCTTTATTATTGTAGTTTTCTGCCTTGGCAAACTCAGCATTATACGTAAGAATAATGGCCAGCTGAGTATATAAAAAACCCAGGTTTTTGCTGGTTTCATACTTCTTGATCAGTGGGATGCTCTTTTCAAGAATAGTTTTTACCAGAAAGGGATATCCTTCTTTATCTTTTTGGGTTACTGCATAGTTGTACCAGGCCAGAGACTGCATAAATTCCGATTCTTCATTTCTGAATTCTGCTAATTCTTTAATGGCTTTCAGGTAAGATGCAGCTGCTTTCTTTTTATTACGGTCAAGGTTATACTGTCCTTCGTAATAGTGATATTTGGCGGAAAGAAAAGGACTGTTTTTTATGAATGCTTTCCCGGTTTCCAGGTATTTTTTGCTTAAAAGACTATCTCTGTTTCTGTAATAATTTGATAGAAGAAAACAGGCATTCACTTTTGAAGTGTTGGGAGCTGTATTTTTTATAATGTTTTGCAGGCTGTCTGAATAAGATTTCTCGTCAAGGGGGATGATCTGCTGTGAAGACAGGCTTAAAGACAGCAGTATGCTTAATAGGATCAGGAATCTCTTCATTCTGTATCAGTTCTGTGAAAAAATTTTAACTGCTCAATTTAATTAAAAAAAACAGCATAAAAAATACCTGAATTCCGGTAGAAAAAAAATACAGATTTTTGAGGATTGATTAGGGTTTATGATTCCTATAGCTTTGCACCGACAAGTCACAGTTCATAGAATATTCAATAAAATCACTAAAAATTTAAACAGAAAGTTTATGAGAAAAATGAGAAAGAGTCAGCTACTGAGAGGTATGTTTGTAGTATTGTTGACAACAATGTTTATCGGGTTTGTGTCATCCTGCAGCAAAGATGATGATAATGGCCCTGCAGGAAAAAGCCATAAGGTAGTTTTTAAAGCCATTGCATCTTCGGGAAGCAATATTGATATGGCGGTGTACGGAATAGATGGAAATCCTACAACAGCAACAAGTCTTAGCGGAACAACCTGGTCAAGTCCTGAAATAACTTCTGAGCCGGGCTCCTATAATGCTAATGTAGCAGTCAACGCAATGGGAGCAAATGCATCTTCTACCTTAAAAGTTCAGATCTGGGTGGATGGAGAACTAAAAAAAGAAGGAACTTCCAGTGGTGAGATTTTATCAGCTTCTGCAAGCTATACATTTTAATATCAGATCATTTTCAGAATAAAACATCGGCGCGGGGATTTATCCCGGCGCCGATGTTCGCTTTAAACCGACGGAAGCCTTAATTATTTTGTGTTTTTTATTCATATATATTTATTAATATGATAGTCATAACAATTTAATTTATTTTTAAATAGATATTTATTGAAAAATTTTTATTTTTATGGAAAAATCACACGGAAGTGAAACATCAGGAAACATCACGGTTGATCAGGAAAGAGATTAATCAATCCTATGAACAGCTTAAAGAAGCATACCCTTTATTAAAAAAGCAGAATGGTATAGGACTGGCGATATTTTTAATTGCTGTTACGGCTATTATGGTGACATCTGTTGGCTGGTACAAGGCTGTTATTCCCACCTGGCTTATGATTGTTGTTAATGCTTTTTTCATGGGAATTCTTCATGAGATTGAGCATGACCTTATCCATTGGCTTTATTTTAAAAAACAAAAACCTGTGCATCATTTGATGCTTTTCAGCGTCTGGATCTTACGTCCATTAACGGTTAATCCCTGGATCAGGCGCACATTACATTACCATCATCATAAATTTTCAGGGACACTGCATGATGTAGAGGAACGTAGTGTCACCAATGGTGAGCGTTGGTCTTTCAAAAGGTTGATCACAACTCCTGATATCGTTCTGGGAGGCCTGTTCCGTCTTCATCGTATGTACCATGATATGGACCGGGAAGTGAAAAACGGTAACCTTAAAATGGAAACTTCTGCCACATTGAAACGGATCACATTTTTAAGCATTATCCCCGTAACCGTTTTTGCCCATGTTATACTGTATCTCTTTTTTGCAGATCAGCTATTGGTTTGGATCAATATAAAATTCATGACAGCTTTCAGTTTTCCGTATTATATCGATAGTATGCTGGATAGCCTCAATGTGGTTATTTATACCATTCTTCTTCCTAACCTGTTGCGCCAGTTTTGTTTGCATTTTATAACCTCCAATATGCACTATTTCGGGGATGTGGAAGAAGGGAATGTCATTGAACAAACACAGGTACTCAATGTCTGGTGGACTTTTCCCATGCAGCTGTTCTGCTTCTTTTTTGGCTGGACGCACAGTATCCATCATTTTGTAGTGAATGAAACCTTTTATGTACGTCATATCGGCCGTAAGAAGGCACAGAATATATTACGGAAATATGGAGTACGTTTCAATGATCTGGGTACCTTCAGGAGAGCCAATCGCTTCCGGGAATATACGGAATAACATTCTTTTGAAGTCCCTTTTTATTCCCCATGTATATTGAGCTCTATATTAATCGTTGTACCCTGACTGTCTGAGCTTACTTCCATTGTTCCTTTCATATAATCCACTCTGTTTTTCAGATTCCGGAGGCCCATACTTTTGTTATTCTGTACTTTGCTATTTTCAAATCCCTTTCCGTTGTCTTCAATGGTGATAAAGAAGTTTTCCTGAGATTGGGAACATTGTAACAAAATATTGGTGGCTTCAGCATGTTTTATGGCATTGGCCAATAGTTCCTGTACAATTCTATAAATATTGAGCTGGGTGTTTAAAGGTAACTCTTTATCAATATCAATAGCCTGGAAGTCAATTTCAAGATCTTTCCTGGTGTAGAACTCACAAAGATCACGCAAAGCGATTTCCAACCCAAAATTGAGCAAAGATTCGGGCATCAGATTTCTGGCAACATGGCGAAGTTCACTTACAGAATTGTCCAGCTGGCCTAAAATTTTATAAAAGTCCCGATGCAGGTCCGGGTTTAGATGAGTGGAAGACCATGTTGATAAATTGATTTTAACACCTGCCAGCATACCTCCAAGGCCATCATGCAGGTCTTTGGCCACCCGTTCACGTTCCCTTTCTTCACCCTCTAAAATAGCTTTTGTGAGGGCAAGCTCTTCCTTTTGTTTAATATCTTTAATTTTTTGCTGAAGATTGATCTCTTTCTGTTCAGATAACTTTTTGTTGTTTCTGTAAATAATAAATAAGAAAATTAAAAGACCTGTGAATGATAACAAAGCAAGGCTTAATACCCACAGATAATAATTTTTTTTATTGACTTCCATTTGTTTCTGATTTTTCTCCGCACTAAGGAATGCTATTTTCTTCTCTTTTTCAGAAGTGTTGAATTTAGTTTCCAGTTTATTGATTTCAAGTTTTACATTCTCGGCATTTAAACTGTCATTTAATTGTGAGTATTTCTTTTCCCATAACAATGCCTCACTTGGATTTCCCATGATTTCGTTAATACCGGATAAATGGCTGTAAATAGTTTTTCTGTTATTGAGATCCTGCCCGAGGGTTTTTTCCTTTAAAATTTCCTCCAGAAGGCTTTTAGCTTCCGCATATCTTTTTGATTTTTTAAAAATATCATACTTGTGAAAATAGAACATCTGCATTTGCAGCCTCTGATTAAATTTTTTAGCATAAAACAACCCTTTTTCTATAGTTCGTAACGCATCTTCATGTTTTTGCATGCCTATAAAGTATAGCGCTTTATTGTAGTAGTAAAAAGTATTTGAAGAAGAATCGGGATAAGGTAAAACCATGTTTCCGGCTTTGTCTAAAAATTGTTTTCCTGAACTGCATTTTGCCTGATAGCAATAATTACTGTTGGTATTAAGATAAGCATACAATAATTCTGCGGAATGAGGAGCCTCTTTTTCCAGCATAGTAACTGCTTTAGCATTATAAATCTGTGCTTTTTCAAATTCTGCATTATAAGTAAGCATAAGGGCCAGCTGGGTATATAAAAAACCAAGCACTTTACTGTCACCATATTTTTCGGCAACAGGAATGCTTTTTTCAAGCATGGTTTTGATTAAAAACGGATAACCTTCTTTATTTTTTTGTACAACTCCGTAGCTGTACCAGCATAATGCAATATAAAAATCGGATTTTTTATTTTTTATTTTTGACAGAGCTTCTATAGCTTTCCGGTAAGCTGCTGCTGCCTTTTCTTTGTTGAAATCCTGGTAATATTGTCCCTCATAATAATAGTATTGAGCAGTGGTAAAACTGTCTTTTCCCCCAAGCCTTTTTCCTATCTCCAGATATTTTCTGCTCATCACAGTATCCGTATTCTTGTAGAAATTTGAAAGCAGAAAGTAGGTGTCCGCTTTGGCAACGCTGTTGGCATTATTACTGATACTGATCCGCAGACTGTCCACATATCTTTTTTCATTGAGCGGAAAGAGACCTTGCGCCTGTAAGGTGAAATGGATGAGGATCAATAAAATGCAGCCAAGTCTCTTCATCAGTTTAATTTCAATATAGGTTAAGTTTTTTTATTAACTGTGAATATAATTAAAAATGCAAATACCGGAAATACCTAAAAATCAGTAGAAAAAAATACATTTTTTTTAGGATTGTGTTCTATGGAATTGTGAAATAATTTTGTGATATAGAAACAATAAACATAAAAACTTATTTATCGAATGAAAAAGAGAATCTTTATATTGGGTCTGATTTCCCTTTTCGCAAGTATGAATGCACAAAGAATACAGAAAGGGGAAGCTCAGATCAATGTTGGCATAGGAGTGGCAAACGGCTGGGGAACTCCGGTATCTGTTGGAGTAGATTATGCTGTTCATAATGACATTACAGTAGGTATCGAAGGAAGCTATGCAACAAAGAAATATACTGGAGATATCAAAGGATCCTGGTTTGGGGCAGGCCTCAACGGAAATTATCATTTTAACACCTTGCTTAAAATTCCTAACAAGTGGGATGTATATGCGGGAGCTACACTGGCCTATAATTCTTTTTCATACAAATACAACGGATCAGATTATGACTATTTTGACGGGAAGTCTTCAGGAGTAGGCTTTGCGGGACAAGTAGGAGGAAGATACTTTTTTACAAACAACCTTGCATTCCATGTAGAGTTGGGCGGAGGTACTGTAGCATCAGGAGGAAAAGCAGGTCTTACCTACAAATTCTAAAACAAAGAATATCCTGAGGGTAAAGACACAACACAGTAAACAAAATTATTCTCAATACAATACAGTTTTTTCAGAGCTTTTTATAACAGCCGATAACGATCGTTATAGCTTTTTAAAAAATGATAGCTTTCTCAGGAGCCGTGAATCCTTTCACGGCTTTTTGTGCGTGATATTGCTTTCCTAAAATTAAAAACTGCCTTTTAAAAAAGCAGTTTTTGTTTTATATAGAGAAGAAAGCTGATCCTATTGAACCTTTACAATAAAATAGCTTTTTTTACCCTTTTGAAGCAGAAGGAATTTACCATCGATAAGATCTGTCTCATTAGCTGTATAAGTATCATTTACTTTTTGCTTGTTGACAGAAATAGCATTTCCCTTAATTTCTCTTTGAGCTTCACTTTTAGACTTTAAAAACCCTGATTTTTCAGAAAGCAGATCAATGATATTGACTCCTAATACATCTGCTCTGGCAATTTCTTTTTGTGGAACGCCATCAAAAACTTCAAGGAAAGTTTCCTCATCCAGGTTAACAAGATCTTCTGCTGTAGAACGGCCGAACAGAATTTCAGAAGCTTTCAGTGCTTTTTCATATTCTTCTCTGCCATGAACCCAAACCGTTACTTCTTCAGCCAGTTTTTTCTGCAGCTTTCTTTCATGCGGAGCCGTTTTATGTTCTTCTATTAAAGTTTCAATTTCTTCTTTCCCCAGGAATGTATAGAACTTAATAAATCTTTCAGCATCCTCATCCGTAGCATTAAGCCAGAACTGGTAAAATTTATAAGGTGAAGTTTTCTTCTTATCCAGCCAGTAGTTTTCCCCGCTTTCAGATTTCCCGAATTTGGAGCCATCTGCTTTTGTAATCAAAGGAACTGTTAATGCAAAAGCTTCTCCTTGAGCTTTTCTACGGATCAATTCTGTTCCTGTAGTAATATTTCCCCATTGGTCAGAACCTCCCATCTGAAGTTTTACATTATTGTTCTGATATAAATGCAGGAAATCATATCCCTGGATCAGCTGATAAGTAAATTCAGTAAAGCTCATTCCATCTGCACCTCCTTCTCCTGAAAACCTTTTTTTTACGGAATCTTTAGCCATCATGTAATTGACGGTGATATTCTTCCCGATATTTTTAGCAAAATCAAGGAAAGAAATATTTTTCATCCAGTCATAATTATTTACTAATTCAGCTTTATTAGGCTCATTACCATCAAAATTCAAAAATTTTGAAAGCTGGTTTTTAAGACAATCAACATAGTGTAAAAGGGTTTCTTCATCCAGAAGATTTCTCTCCGCAGATTTTCCTGAAGGATCACCGATCATTCCCGTAGCACCTCCCACCAAAGCAATAGGTTTGTGCCCATGCTGCTGGAAGTGAGCTAAAATCTTGATCTGGATAAGACTTCCGATATGTAAAGAATCGGCTGTAGGATCAAAACCAATATATGCAGTAGTTACCTCTTTATTCAGTTGTTCATCGGTTCCGGGCATCATATCGGCAAACAGACCACGCCATTTTAGTTCTTCTATAAAGGAATTCATTGATTTTTTCTTTAAAATTTTAAGTGGCAAAGATAGTAAATTCATAAGGAAGAGAAAAAGACAAAACTAAAATCGTAAAACAGCAAAACCACAAAATAACAGTACAAAACTCAGTTTAAGCTTTCCCGGTATCTTGTCTTTTTACCTTTGCAATTTACTTTAAATACCCTATATTTGTTATTAATGAACGACGAACAGCTATTTCTGCTCATCCAAAAGGCCAAAGACAAAGATCAGAAAGCCCAGACTAAACTCATTAATATTTTTTGGGTGGATGTTTTCTCTTTTGTGATGAAAAAAGTAAGAGATGAAAATGATGCCGATGAAATTACCGTCAATGTTTTTTCTAAAGTATTGTCCAAGCTGGATATGTTTGATCCGCATTTTCAATTTAAAACCTGGGTTTTAACAATAGCCCAGAATACCGTCATCGATTTCTGGCGGAAAAAGAACCGTGAAAATGAAGACCCTGTTGAAAACCTCGGTGAAGTTAAAAACCAATATGCAAAATCACCTGAAGAATTGATGATCTCTGATGAAGAACAGAAAAAAATCATCAAAACCATTGAATCATTGGATGCTAATTATCAGGATATCATCAAACTAAGGTTTTTTGAAGAAAAAAGTATCAAAGAAATTGCTGAAGAACTGGGAATTTCAGTGGCTAATACCAAAGTAAGGGTCATGCGTGCAAAGAAAGTGCTTGCAGAACTCCTGAAAAATAATGAATTTGAGGACAACTAGACAAATATTCCACGGTCCTTTTATACAAACAAAATATATAAAGAAGGATAATATATTCTTTTTACTAATAAATTTAGATATTTGATGGCACTGATACCGGATTATAAGTTTCATCAATTTTTCCGGTTGATGGTTTCCATTAAAAAATCCTTAACTTTGAACTTCAATTTTAGAAATGGAAAATTCAGTTCAAGACACTACCGTTCAAAAACCAAAATGGATCCGAGTAAAACTTCCTACCGGAAAGAATTACAGAGAGCTGAGAACCTTGGTTGACAAATATAAATTAAATACCATTTGCCAAAGCGGAAGCTGCCCGAATATGGGAGAATGCTGGGGTGAAGGTACGGCTACCTTTATGATTTTGGGAAATATCTGTACCCGAAGCTGTGGATTCTGTGGCGTGAAAACCGGAAAACCACTTGACGTAAATTGGGATGAACCTGAAAAAGTAGCCCGCTCCATCAAATTAATGAAGATCAAGCATGCAGTTCTTACCTCTGTAGACCGCGATGATCTGAAAGATATGGGATCTATTCTCTGGGGAGAAACTGTGAATGCCGTAAGGAGAATCTCACCCGGAACTACTATGGAAACACTAATTCCGGATTTTCAGGGAATTACCAAACATCTTGACAGGCTGGTAGAAGTAGCACCGGAGGTAATCTCCCATAATATGGAAACGGTAAAACGTTTGACCAGAGAAGTAAGAATTCAGGCAAAATACGAAAGAAGCCTTGAAGTACTGAGATATTTAAAAGAAGCTGGGCAGAGAAGAACAAAGACAGGAGTAATGCTTGGTCTCGGGGAAACCAGAGATGAGGTTTTCCAGACAATTGAAGATATCAGAAATGCCAATGTGGATGTTATTACCCTTGGGCAATACCTGCAACCTACCAAAAAGCATCTTCCTGTGAAAAAATTCATTACGCCGGAAGAATTTGATGAGTTTGGAGACTTTGCAAGAAGTCTGGGCTTCAGACATGTGGAAAGCTCACCTCTTGTGAGAAGTTCGTACCACGCAGAAAAACATATTCACTAAAAATATAAACCGTTCAGCAATGAGCGGTTTTTTTTATTGCATCCAGATGATTACCAACAGGAGGGATTTTGCTCTCATTACCGGTTACAGGAAGATTCACGGGTGATAAATCCTATCCGTCCGTTAATCTCAATGGCTTTAAAATGCTTTTTCTTAAATTCTGAAGGCGTTTCTCCTGTATGTTGTTTGAAAAGCTTATTAAAATAAGAAAGACTTTCAAACCCGACCTGGAAACAAACTTCTGTAACGGAATAATCCTTCAGCAGAAATATCTTAGCCTGATTAATCCTGTAATTATTCACAAAATCTGTGAAAGTCATATTGGTTTGTTTCTTAAAATACCGGCAAAAAGCAGGAGTACTTAAGCTCACTATTTTTGCAATTTCATTAACGTCCGGTTTTTTATCATAGTTCTCATGAATGTAATCATAGATAGTACCCATTCTGATCTTATCGTTCAGGAACCACTTAACCCTTGTGTCTTCCTGGTTAAGTTCCTTTACCTCGGAAGAATCTGCGAGAATCTGTAAAATTTCAATCAGCCCTACCAGGGATTCAAAAGAATTTTTTTCTTTAATGAGGGCAAGTTTTTCGATTACAATATGCTTGGTTTCTCCAAAAAATGAGAGACCCAAATAAGATTTTTCCAAAAGCCGTTTAATATTTTCAAATTCGGGTACAGGAAGAATGATATCCTGGAGAAAATTTTCCCGCATTTGTAATACCAGTTGCTTGCATTCAGTTTGTATACCGTAATCGAAATTAAGATGGGGAACGTTGGAACCAATAAGCAGCAGGTCACTTTCCGTAAAGCCGGAAATATCTTTCCCTACATGGCGGATCCCATTTAAAGCTTCCACATAGACCAGTTCTATTTCAGGATGATAATGCCAGAAAAAGCAGTTTTTTAAAGAAGGCGAAAAAATCTTGAAAGATTTCCCTTTTTCAAACTCAATAATTTCTTTCTGGATTTTCATTTTGTTCTCTTTTGATTGTTTAAGGATTTAAAATTAAATAAAAAGGTTAATAAAGAGCAAATATTTATCATTTTAAAAGAAGTGAAATTCAATCTTTCTTTCGATTTTTGCACTTTCATAGTAAAGATGAAATCATTTAATTCAGCTAAAAGACTTAGATACAATGAAGATTGATAAAAGAATAATACCACTGGCAATCGGTGGCTTAGGAATCGGAACGACGGAATTCACCGTAATGGGGTTACTACCTGATATAGCAAAAACATTACAGATTACCATTCCGCAGGCGGGGCATTTAATTTCTGCCTATGCGATGGGAGTGGTCATAGGAGCTCCTATACTTATCGGATATTCAGTGAAATTCCCACCTAAAAAAGTATTGATTGCATTTATGATTTTATTTACTTTATTTAACGGGCTTTCTGCAATTGCTCCTAATTACACCACAATGATGATCATCCGGTTTATGTCCGGGCTCCCTCACGGAGCGTTTTTCGGAGTAGGAACTGTGGTGGCCTCCAAAATGGCAGGAAAAGGGAAGGAAGCGTTTTATATATCCATGATGTTTACCGGTCTCACAGTAGCGAATCTGGCTATGGTCCCTTTGGTGACTTATATCGGACATACCTATCATTGGAGACTGTATTTTGCCATTGTAGCGGTGATTGGAGTTTTGGCTTTATTGTTCTTAAAATTATGGCTTCCGGCGATGGAATCTAACCAGAATACCCATTTCCTGGAAGAACTGAAATTTTTGAAAAATAAGCAATCCTGGCTGGTCCTTGCGATTACAGCAATCGGTTTCGGAGGACTTTTTACATGGTTAAGTTATATTACTCCCCTGATGACCGTCATTTCAGGAGTTCCGGGCAGTCAGATGGCGTATGTCATGGTTCTTGCCGGAGCAGGAATGGTTGTGGGTAATCTTGCAGGAGGTATTGTTTCGGATAAACTGGGGCCGGAGAAAACATGTGTTCTCCTGATTTTCCTGATGATGATTGCTTTAGGCGGTGTATTTTTTCTTTCCGACCATAAGAATATTGCTTTTGTATTAACGTTTATGTGCGGGGCATTATCAATGTCTATTGCAGCACCCATCAATATTATGATGATGAAAGCAGCACCCAAAAGTGAAATGATGGCGGCTGCTTTTATGCAAGCCGGCTTTAATATTGCTAATGCTATGGGCGCCTTTCTGGGGGGAATTCCTTTAGAATACGGATTACCTTACAATTATCCTTCATTAGTAGGAGTAGGAATGACCTTTATAGGATTTGTAATCAGTGTGAGATATATGTATTTGTATGGAACAGGCACTCCGGATGAAAAGGAAATACAGGAATGTGTTTCATGTGATCAATAAATCTGTGCTTATGGTTTGTATAAATCAGCAAAGCGTTGGAAGAAAGCTGTATAATACAATCCACAAGACATAAAAAAGACTGCATCTGAAAGTGCAGTCTTTTTTGTATCCATAATCTATGCCTCTACCTCATTCCCATTCTTACACCAGTATAGGGCATTGTATAAATTTTCTTTAGGAAAGGATTTGAACTCTCCCGGCATCAGGACACTGAAGATATCTGTGAAATCCTGCACACCTTCTTTATCTGTGACAATGGCTGTACGATTCCAGTTTGTCAGGTTCTTTAGACCTAAAAGAGCATCTTGAAGCCATGCACCTATGGTGAATTTATCCAGATCAGTATCCAAATACAATAAGTAATTCAGCTCACCAAATTGGTCTACTTTCTCTTTGACACGCGGAATTACCAGTTTTTCAAAATCTTCTCTCGTTACTTCTCCCGTTGCATTGAATGCTGCAACATTTTCCGGAGCTTCTGGAATAATTGTTATCATAGTAAATATTTTATGGTGGTTTAGTTGTAAGTGCCAACAATAATTACACCATATAATGAAATATAATCGTTAAAATAGTCATAAATATTTCTATTTTTAATGTAAAAAAGTAATATGAATCTGAAATCAAATGAACCTTTCTGGCTTTTAAAAAATGGATTGATAACCTCATATCCCTCGCTGAAAGCTAATGAAGAATGTGAAGTTTTAATTATTGGAGGAGGGATTACCGGGAGCCTTATTGCTCATCAGATGGTGGAAGATGGTTATCATACAATTCTTATTGATAAACGGGAAATCAGCAATGGCAGTACTTCGGCTACCACTTCTATGTTGCAGTACGAAATAGATATTCCTCTTTTTGAGTTGATAGACAAAATAGGAGAGAAAGGTGCTATACGAAGTTATGAAGCCTGCTCCCGGGCTATTGATACAATATCCCAAATATCCCAAAGAATAAAATCAGACGCCGGCTTTACACGGAAAAAATCTTTGTATTTTGCTTCCAAAAAGAAAGATGTACAATGGCTTACAAAAGAATTTGAAGCCAGAAAAAAAGCCGGTTTTAAAGTAAAATGGTTAAGTGCCGAGCAGATTTCAGATCAATTCGGTATTGAAAATACCTATGGTGGAATTCTTTCCGCCCAGGGAGGAAGCATTGATGCATTCAGGTTTGCCCATGAGTTACTCATGTATAATGCTAAAAAAGGATTAAAGATTTTTGATAAGACTGAAATGTTGAAAGTAGAATATCATAAAGGATTTAATATTGCCGTTATGGATAGTGGTTTTCAGATTAAAGCAAAGAAAATAATCTATTGTATAGGATATGAAAGCAAAAATCTGTTGAAAGAAAATTTTGTTAATCTGAAAAGTACTTATGCGATAGTTTCTGAAATAGAAAATGACCCTTCCGGGAATTTAGATAATCTGCTGGTGTGGAATACGGATGACCCTTACCTTTATATGCGAACTACCGATGATGGAAGGCTGCTGGTTGGCGGAGGAGATGAAGATTTTTACGGAGCTGAAAAGAGAGATATTCTATTAGACAAAAAAGAAAAAGAAATCATTAAAGCCCTGAAAAAAATAAAACCGGATTATCATTTCTATACCGATTTTGTATGGGCCGGGACTTTTGGGGAAACCGAAGACGGGCTACCTTATATCGGGGAACATAAAAAATTCAGAAACTCCTACTTTGTATTAGGTTTCGGGGGAAATGGAATTACTTTTTCAGTAACAGGAATGGAAATGTCTTCCTTATTCATGCAAAATAAGAAACATCCCTTGTCCCGGTATTTTAAATTTGGCAGATAATCCTGTTTGGTAAATTACCCAACCCTATTCTAAATCAATAGAGCGGGCTTTAGCCCGCTTGTTATAAGAATCTGATAATCAATTGTATTCTGCGGAAAATAAATGTTGTAAGTTTGATTCTTGAAATAATCTGCAAATTCGCGGGAATTATTCAATAGCAGCGGGCTTTAGCCCGCTTACCAATAATACATTCTGATTCAACGGCTTTAGCCGAAACCTGAAATCCGTCCTTTGCTATAACTCCTGTTGTTTTTACAGGCTATATCCGTTTTTCTTAGCCAAATCCATAATAGAACTTTCAATCGCTTTCCCCAGATCGTCAGAATCATTTGTTCCTCTTTTTTTCATTTCGGTATCAATATAGGACTGACGTTTCCTGGACAATTCTTCAATTTCTTTCTGAATTTTATCACGTTCTGCAGATTTTAAGGAAATTGTTTTTTTAATTTCTTCCCTGCTTTTGCCCTTCAGCTCATCAGGAAGCTCACTTTCCTTTACGGTGGCTATAAAGCCGGCATCTTTTTCGGCTTTGTCCACCAGATCCCAGTGTTCGTTCTTATAGGCATTCTTTTTAGATTTGGAAACCGTTCTTTCTACAAAATTCGAGGCAGATTGTATAGCTGCATTTTTGTCCTGGGCAATCTGTTTAAGTTTATATTCAGAACCATGACTTCCATAATAAATATAGGTGTCGTTCAATTTTGCATTGCATTCTGAAATCCTGATATCATAAGGCGTTTCAATATACATTACTTTTCTGTCACTGTCGATATTGAAATATTTTCCACCCCCTATTACAGCTCCATTCTGCCAGAAACTTTGAATTCCTTCTTCCCGGCTTCCGCAGAAAATAGTGTTGGTATAAATGTTTTTATCTTTTGCCTTTGAAATTACCTCCTTATAATTTATCCTTCCCTGGTTAAAAGGTTCGTTACCGGCAATATAAATAAGCTTCATGCTTTTCTCATTGCCATCCCAGTTGAGATTCGCAGAGGCATCCCGGATTACAGCTCCGCAATATTCACTGCCACCATTGGTCCTCAAAGCAAATAATTTTTCAGATACCAGATCCAGGTCCTGGGTGAGAGGAGTAACCTGCCTGATATAATTTTCATCGCGGATTCCGTCATTTCCATATTCATAAAGGGCAATTTCTACCTGAGGAGCCTGGCCATTATATTTTAAAGTGGTCAGCGTATTAACGATATTCCAGAGCCTGGACTTTGCCTGATCAATAAGACCATCCATACTGTTGGAAGTGTCAAGCAGCAGTGCCACTTGAATTTTATTGTCCTTTGCAATGGTATTTACAGGAAACAAAGAAGCTTTTTGTACCGGAATTGTAGTGTTTTTTGTAATGCTTTCTGAGCAACGTATCTCTGAAGAAGTTCCTGTGCTTACTAAAAATGTACTTGCAGCAAGAGTTAAAATTTTTAAAGTTGTCATTGTATTTTTTTTTAAGGTTTATTTCTAAAATAAAATTACCCTTGTTTCAGTCTGAAAATTTAAAGACTTGGTGGAGTGGCAGTTTCACGGTTTTAAAAAGGAAAACAGCCCGGGAGGCTGTCTTCTCACATCTGCTTTTTTAAAGGATTTCGTATCTCGTTTTGATACTGTATTTCAGTTTGATATTTTCAATATTGTCAAAAGAATAATCTACCGGTGTGTCCGCCATTTCCATTTGTACATTGCTCATTCTTCCTTTGTAAGCAACGGGCATTACCATATCACTGGTATAATCTTCTATTTCTACAATTTCAATGACACTCCCTGTTTTCTTGCCCATACTTTCCAATAGATAATCAGCTTTTTCCTTTGCGGCTTTCAGAGCATTGATTTTAACTGTTTTTCTGAAATCTGCTATTTTAGTATTATTCACTTCGGAAATGTTCAGGCTGCTTACCCATTTTTGGTTCAAATCCTCAAAAATTTTGCTGATGTTGGATTTTGCATTGGCTTTAAACTGAAAGTTTTTGGTAAACTTTACTGTTTTAGAGTAAAGATTCTGGTACATTGATTTAAATTTGATGTCTTCATTTTTTACACCTGCATTTTTCAAAGTCTCAAATAATTTCTTTTCGTTGTCTGCCAGATCATTTTTGTTATCTGCTTTTATTCCGATGCTGAAGGTAATTTCATCCGGTTCTACTTCCATTTCGGCGACACCGGTTACTTCAATTGCGTTTTTCTTTACTTCCTGTGCGTTGATAAAACTTCCCAGGGTTAAAACTCCGATCAATAAAAAATGTTTCAATTTCATAATTTCCTGTTTTTAAATTCTGAAGTAAAATTACCCAGTTCCGAAACCGGAAATCAGAAGACTTGGTGAAATGGAGTTTTGACTTGGTGGATATTAAAAAAGGCAATCCTGAAAAGAATTGCCCTGGCATTTATTGATCCATCTGCAAAGATGAATAGTTGTTTTTTAATAATTCTGCTTTAATACAGGAAATAAACCTTTGAAATTTTATTATTTTTAAATTCATAAATGGCAGTGGCTTCAACTTTCTGACCAGGCCGCATTCCGGAAACACTTTCTTTATCAATCACAGTGTTAAGGTTTACAATTCTCTGTTTAATTTCACAATGCAGGTCAGGAGCCTTGTTGAAGAGGTTTGTATACGTTTTTCTCATTTGCTCTTTTCCTTTGCTTAGCAATGTGCTGGGAAACGAATAGATCTCAACATCTTCGGCGTAAGGCTCCAGAAAAGCATCAATATTTCTTGCATTGTAAGCATTAACCTGTTGCTGTACAAGGCTTTCGGGAGTCATTTTCAGAATACTGGAAGGATCCTGGGGCTGTCCGTTTTTGAATACCATATCAACCTGTGTAAGATGATCCAGGTCTTCAATAGGATTGGCTTTTAACAGGACAAGATCTGCAATTTTCCCTTTTTCAATACTTCCATATTGAGAATCTTTATTAAGAATTTTTGTAGGATTAATTGTTGCTGACTGTAGGATTTGCCAATTGTTCATTCCGCTTTCCTTCATGGCTTTAAGCTCTTCCAGGAAAGAAGAAGCATGCTGTGTTCCGATATTGCCCGCATCTGTTCCGGCAGCAATAGTCACTCCACCGTCTGACAGCTTTTTAAGATTCACTTTTCTGATAGAATCAACCTTAGAAACGTAAGAGCTTATCTGAGGAGAATTGAACCTTGTTTTGTATTTTTTGATCCAGGTAGAATCAGATGTGGCTTCCAGGTGTTTCAGATCATATATCGAACCAATACTTTTAGAATTGGCGGTTTCCAGTTCGTAGGTATTATAATGTTTTTTTTGCCCGTAGGTATCATAATAGTTTTCCGATACAGTCAAAGTAGGGCATAATATTATTTTTTTAGATTGTAATAGCTTTACAAAATCATCGGAAACCACTTCATCCTCTATATCATGAACCAAATAATCGGCCCCGTTTAATACAGCTGTTTCAGCAGTAAAGCGTTCGGTAGCATGTACCGCCACTTTCAGATTATTTTTATGGGCTTCTTCAATAGCTGCTTTGATGACTGGCTCAAGCTTTTTTGCTTTCTCTTTCTTTTCCTGAGGATTTGCCCCTGATACGATATACCATATCTTGATAAAATCAGGATGGTAGGGAAGTTGTTCCTGCACATATTTCCTGGCTTCTTCAACAGTTAGAGAAAGTTTAAATGGTTCATCTTTACCAAGATTTTTAAATACTTCCGGCTCATAGGTTGTAATAAGGGGACCTGCCATATAAACGGAGGGTAGGTTTTGTTTCTTTTTCAAAGCATCACGAAGTAAAAGAAAATTATAGGTAGCACCGGGATCAATAACAGAAGTTATTCCCGCCCTTAAATAATGTTGAAGAAAATTTTCCATATTTTGATGCCCCCATTTAATCTCCTCTTCATAGGGCACATGCTTCCTGAGATCAAGAGCATCCGGTCTGGTATAGATTCCGCCACTCTGGAAAAAATGAATATGGGAGTCTGTCATTCCCGGGATCAGATACTTTCCTTCCCCGTTGATAATCGTAGAGTTCCGGGGAACTTTCACCTGTTTTCCGGATTTTACAGCTGTAATAATACCATTGGTGATGACAACGGTTTGTGCAGGGATCAATTTTTTATGGATTACATCTGCAACCGTTACATTTTCGATATACATCTGAGCCTGGATACCGGTGATGCATAAAACAAAAACAGTAATAAAAAGAAATTTTTTCATGGTTTCTATTAAGTGAGGTAAGAAGACAAAGATAATGAAAAGCACTATTGAGATGGATAATAATGTTTTTATACTTGTTTTATAAATAAATCAGTGATGGGATAACTTGGTGAATTCCGGATTCCACTTGGTAAACAATGGAAGAGTATACATAAAGTTTTAGTTACTTTGCAGTAAAGATCTGAAATCCGTGAAATTAGTTTTTAAAATATTCATCATATCAATACTGGCAGCAGGAAATTTCCTTCCTGCCCAGGATAGCACAAGGGTTTCCAAGGTATTAAAATCCGCTTCAAAGCTGAAAAAAGCAGTTGATAAAAATGATAATAAAGGAGTTGCCGATGCCTATGTAAGTATGGCCAATGATTACTATAGACAGGGAAATTATGCTAAAAGTGAAGAATTTCTGATCAAAGCCAAGGTGATTTATCAAAACCTCAACGATAAGAAGAATCTGGAATCTGTTACCCGAAGACTGGCTCAGGCTCAGGAAAAACAAAATAAAATAACTCCTGCCATCAGCAATTACAGTATGGCGGCGGAGATGGGATATAGCGCCAAAAGTAAAGCCGTTAATTCCAACGATGTGGCAAGGCTCTCTTCTCCCACATCGGAACAAAGGGCGGAAGCTATTCAGAATAATATTAATCTGAGTAAAAAAGAAAATGAACCGGCCGTTCTGGCGGACAGTTACAGCCAGCTTGCTGAGGTGAATATTCAGCAAAAAGATGTTTCCAAAGCTGAAGAAAACCTGAATAATGCCTATAAAATTTCTAAAAAAGAAGCCCCTCAGCAGGCATTGGAAATTAATCAGAAACTGGCTAATCTCTATATTGAAAATAAAAATTTTGATAAAGCCATTGAAGCCAAAAAAAAAGTATTGAAAGAAGACTTTGTCAAAGAAAACTCTCAGGAAAAGGTCAATCAGATTCAGGAACTGGCAGATATCTACATTAAAAAAAATGATCCTGAAGAAGCATTAGGATTATTAAAGAATGCCTACGGAATTGCTTTGGAAAAAGGCCATACCCTCGAAGCACAGAAAAGCGTGAAAAAGCTGGATAGCCTGTACGCAATCTCAGGAAATACAGATGCCTCAGTTCAGCTGTACAGGGATTTTCTGGGTAAGTTACCTGATCTCGTTTCTAAAGACAGAAGCCTTGTAGATAACAAAATTCTTGAAGATACAGAACAAAGAATCGCTCAGCTGGAAAAGGAAAAGCAATTGAAAGATGAGCTTATCCGGAAGAAAAATGTTTTTAATTACGGATTAATCGGGGCTTTAATTCTGTTAACAGGCTTGATGGTTATTATTTTCAGAACCCTGAAAAAGGTACGGGTTAAAAATAAAAAAATAGCTTTACAATCGCTACGTCGGGAGATGAACCCCCATTTTATTTTTAATAGCCTCAACAGTGTCAATCATTTTATAGCAACCAATAATGAATTGGAAGCCAATCAGTATCTGACCAAATTTTCCAAGCTGATGCGCGGTGTGATGGAAAATTCAACCGAAGACTTTATTCCTTTTCAACAGGAACTTGACCTTCTTCAGAATTATCTCGCCCTCGAAAAAACACGTTTTGCCGATAAGTTTGATTATGAAATAAAGGTGGATGAAAGCCTGAATATGCAGAATCTGCAGGTTCCGGGTATGCTTGTACAGCCGTTTTTGGAAAATGCAATCTGGCATGGGCTACGCTACAGGAAAGAAAAAGGACTTCTGAAACTAAATTTTGAAAAAAGCGGACAAAACCTAAAAGTCATCATTGAAGACAACGGAATAGGAATAGAAGAAAGCAAAAAACAGAAAACCCGGCACCAAAAGACAAGGGAAGGAAGAGGAATGAAAAATACGCTGGAAAGAATACAATTGCTGAATGATCTTTATAAAAAAGAAATTAGCTGTTCTGTAAAGGATAAAGAAATGGGCAATGGTGTTTTGGTTACCATTACAATGAACCTATAAAGTACAGGAATGGCAGATTGCATGGTTGGGTAAATATTCCTAATTTGCATCTGCAACCTATTATTCAATGAAAATAAAAGCTGTAATTGTAGACGATGAAGTCATCGCCAGGGAAGTCTTAAGAAGCTACCTTACAAAGTATTGTCCACAGGTGGAGATCCTGGGAGAAGCAGAAAATATCAAAGAAGCTGTACCCCTGATTGCGGAACAACAGCCACAATTGGTTTTCCTCGATGTAGAAATGCCATTCGGGAATGCTTTTGATGTGCTGGAAGCCACCAGGGATTTCTCCTATGAAACGATATTTATTACTGCATTTTCACAATATTCACTACAGGCTTTAAATAAATCTGCCAGTTACTATATTTTGAAACCTATCGATATCCAGGAACTTATTCTGGCTGTTAATAAAGTAATGGAAAGCCTTGAGAAAAAAGAAGAACTTAACCGCAATAAAATACTGCTTGAAAACCTGAAATTAAAACCTGAAAAGCAACAGCTTATCCTGCCTACTTTGCAGGGATTTGATGTAGTGAAAACAGAAGATATTGTCAGGCTTCAGGCAGATGGAAACTTTACTCAGGTTTACCTTACCGACGGCTCAAAGAAGATGGTATGCCGCTTTTTGAAACATTTTGATGATTTACTGGAAAACCCTTTTGTGAGGGTCCATCGTTCCCATATTATCAATACAACTTTTGTGAAATCTTACCATAAAAGCGGAACTGTCATGTTGTCTGATGATACGGAGATTGAAGTTTCCGGCAGTTTTAAAGATAACTTTTTGAAAGTATTCTCTTGAATTTATTGTTTCTTAACAGGTTAAAGGCATTATTTTTGACGTTTCAGGATAACCATACAAATATTTCTGTTATGAAAACTTTTCATAAAATTATAGTTCCCGTCTCACTGGGGGCGCTGGGGCTCGTCATCTTTAGTTCATATTCTGTAGGAATTCCCAGAGGAGCGGTAGCTGTAAAGAACTTTGATATCAAAAAATACCTTGGAAAATGGTACGAAATTGCCCGCTTTGATTACCGTTTTGAGAAAAATATGGATAATGTCACAGCCGAATATTCTGAAAATTCCAATGGAACGGTCCAGGTAAAAAATAAAGGCTATGACTATGTAAAAAAAGTCTGGAATACTTCCATAGGAGAAGCAAAATTTGTAAAAGACCCTACGGAAGCCCGTTTAAAAGTTTCGTTTTTCAAACCCTTTTGGGCAGGATATAATGTGATAGATATCGATGACGAATATCAGTATGCGCTGGTAGTGGGAAGCAGTTTAAAATATCTCTGGATTCTCTCCCGTACAACAGTCCTTCCCGAAAGTATCAGACAAAGGTTTCTGGAAAAAGCAAGGAAAATAGGATATAACACGGATGAACTCATCTGGGTGAAGCATAATCAGTAAACAGATAGAAATCTCAAAAAGGTTAATCAGCGTATTGCAAGCTTTACCCATTAACCTTTTTGATATTTGCTTTAGCTTCCAACATATTCCTTCCACTCCTCAAACCGATAATCAATAACCTGCTTCATCAGATCATAATTTTCGTAAGTGTCTTCGATATGATAAAACGTTTCATATTCATAATCATTTTCTTCCGCTTTGGTATCAAAAAGATTGACATAGTCGTCTGCAAATGAACTGAATCTATTCCCAAAATCTGTGTCATCAGCATAATAATCTTTTGCAAAACTGTTCCCCAGATCATTCAGGTCATACTCGGAAAACTTTCCGTCACAAGAATCCATCACGAATTCTGCCCCGGTAATTTCCCTTCGTTTTAATTTTTCAATTTCCTCCGCACTATCTTCTTTCAGCTGATCAGAAATCAGATCATTATGAATACACCAGTTTAGGAACATTCCTGTATGGGTGGCACCGTTTTTCTCAGGAAGTCCTTCGGGGAAATCACCCCCGTAATGCCATGAGGCATCATCATATTTAGACATACTTATAAACAATTTTCGTCAAAAATAGAAAAAATCAATTTATATTGCCCGTCACCAAGAATTTTCCGTCATTTGTAAAAAGATTTTTTTCGAAGATAGAATATGGAAAAAGCTGTTCTGATCACCATCGGTGATGAAATCCTTTCCGGAAATACGATAGATACCAACTCTAATTTTATTGCTGCCGAGCTCAAAAATATAGGAATAAAAGTTATTCAGATTTTCACAATTTCAGATGAAATCGAAACCATTAAAAATACGTTAAAGATTGCTTTTGAAACAGGAGACCTGGTCATTACAACCGGAGGACTGGGGCCTACAAGAGATGACAAAACGAAAAAAGCGCTGGCAGAGTTTTTCGATGACGAAATTGCTTTGGATGAGGTCACTTTTAATCATTTGAAAGGTTATATGGAAAGAAGGGGACGCGCTGATATTCTGGAGAGAAACAGGGAACAGGCATTTGTTCCAGCAAAGTCCGTGGTCTTTCAAAACCATTACGGGACAGCACCCTGCATGATGATGGAGCAGAACGGAAAGCTGTCTTTTAGCCTTCCGGGAGTTCCCTATGAAGTAAAACCTTTAATCAAAGATCAGATTATTCCTTATTTGCAAGGGAGGTTCAGCCTTCATTATATTCATACACGGATTGTTTCTGTTGTAGGAATTCCTGAAAGTATTCTCGCAGATATCATTGAAGACTGGGAACTTGCTCTTCCCGGGAACCTGGCATTATCCTATCTTCCGGTCGGAACCCGTGTGAAGCTGAGACTTACAGCTTCCGGAGATAATGAAACAATTTTGAAACAGCAGACAGAAGACGAAATCCAGAAGCTATTGCCTTTGGTAAAAGGCCATGTTATTGCAACTTCAGAAGATAAGATAGAACAGATTCTGGCTGAAATGCTTACCGAAAAACAAATGACAATTGCTACGGCAGAAAGCTGTACCGGTGGTGAACTGGCCAAAATGATAACTTCGGTCCCGGGAAGTTCAAAACATTTTCTGGGAGGGGTAGTAGCTTATGCTACAGAGAAAAAGGTGAAAATTTTAAATGTTTCCCAGGAAACGGTAGATCAGTTTACTGTCGTGAGCGAACAGGTAGCACAGGAAATGGCGAAAGGCTGTCAGGAACTATTTGATTCCCACATTTCTTTATCCACTACGGGAGTGGCAGGCCCCGGAAAAGGTGAGGACGGTAAAGAAGTAGGAACGGTTTTCTATACGATAAGGGTCAATGAAAAAGAAGTAACTTCCAAATTGTATCTTCCCCACCTGGAGAGAGTTGATTTTATGGATTTTGTTTCCCAGAAAGTGATTCAGGATCTCGTAGGGCTTTTGATCAGCGGGTAATACCAGGAAAGGATATTTTTAATTTTTTTTTAATTAATTTTTATAGGGTTTTTCACGCTTTTTGAAAATAATTCATCAAAAAGTTCATAAAAGTGGAAAATTCCAAACAGATCTTTCAGACCAACAGCAAAAAACGCTGGAAGAGCGTACAATGGGGAAGCCGTATCTTTATTTTTACCGGATTACTGCTTTTTCTCGCTTTAGGGCTGATGATGGCTCTGGACAAAAGTCCTGAAATTCCTTTTAAAGAAGATTACAAAGCTATAATCACTGCCAATAAACCTTATCTTCAGGAAAATAAAATTTCGAGAGAATATAAAGGATTCAGAAGCTTTATTTCTGAAAAAACGATGCATACCAGCCTGGCCAAGATTGAAAAGGCAAGGGTCGAAAGATTTAAAAATCAAAACAGAAACTGGGCACAATTTCCGGGAGGGATCCGTTCTGCCTTCTACGTAGCGTGGGATCCCCAATCTTTAATGTCGTTAAAACGGAATGTCAGACATGTTAATCTTGTTTTTCCCGAATGGTTCTTTTTGGATCCCAAAACAGGAAATCTGAAAACGAATGTTGATCCGGAAGGATATAAAGTGATCCGGAGAACAGGAGTGGCAACCATGCCTATTTTGAGTAATAATTTTGATAGGGAATTCCGTTCCGAAGGATTAAGAAAAGTACTTACAGATCCGCAGAAGAGAATGAATCTTATTCAGAAAATTACCCGGCAGTGCCAAAAATATCATTTCAAAGGTATTAATATTGACTTTGAGGATATGAATCTGGATTCTGACGAAAACCTGATTGCCTTTATGAAAGAGCTTTCAGAAACATTCAGACAGAACAATATGCTGGTGACTATGGATATCATGACGGATAATGATGACTATAATATCCGAAAACTGGATCCTTATGTAGATTACTTTGTTCTGATGGCCTATGATGAATATTCGGCAGGAAGTGATGCCGGTCCGGTTTCTTCCCAAAAATGGATAGAAGAGCAAACCGGGAAAATTGTAAAGCAAACCTCACCACAGAAAATTATCCTGGGATTGGGGGCGTATGGATACGATTGGAGCTCCAATAAAGATGACAATGCTTCCGTGACTTATATGCAGGCTATTACAAAAGCAAGCGCCAGTAAAGCAATAATCAATTTTGATGATAATACCTTTAATCTGAATTATTCGTACACGGATTCTAAAAATAATACCCATACCGTATTTTTTAACGATGCTGCTTCTATTTTCAATACGATGCGATTTTCATCAGAATACCCGCTGGCGGGAACAGCCTTGTGGAGATTGGGAAGTGAAGACAGCAGGATCTGGAATTTTTATGACAAAGCCCTTACGTTTACCGGACTTTCAAAACTCAATCTCCAAACATTGGAAAATGTCAAAGGACAAACCATGGTGGATTACATCGGTGACGGTGAAGTGCTGGATGTACTGAATACTCCTCATGACGGAAAAATAGCACTGGAAATTGATTCTAAAGAAAAGATCATTACAGATGAAAATTATATTACCTATCCCAGCTCCTATGAAGTGAAAAAATATGGAGGAGCTCCTCAAAAAGAGCTGGTACTGACATTTGATGACGGACCGGATGAAATCTATACCCCGCAGATTCTGGATGTACTGTCTAAATATCATGTTCCGGCAGCCTTCTTTTTAGTAGGGTTAAATGCTGAGAAAAACCTTCCGTTAGTTAAAAGAATCTATCGTGAAGGTCATGAAATAGGAAACCATACCTTTACCCATGAGAATGTAGCTAAAGTAAGCCCGGAAAGAGCTTTGCTGGAATTAAAACTGACCAGACTCCTGATAGAATGTGTAACAGGACACAGCACCATTCTTTTCCGGGCTCCTTATAATGCCGACTCAGAACCCACCACTTCCGAAGAGATTATTCCGGTAGCACTGGCAAGAAAGCAAAATTATCTGGATATCGGAGAAAATATTGACCCGGAAGACTGGCAGCCCGGAATTACATCTGATAAAATTGTAAAACGGATAATGGCCGGAATTAAACAGCAGAGAGGAAATATTATCCTGCTTCATGATGCCGGAGGAGAAACCAGGGAGGAAACCGTGAAAGCCCTGAAAACTTTAATTCCAATGCTTCAGAAACAAGGATATCACTTTACCAATCTTACCAGTATCCTGCATAAGACAAAAAATGAACTGATGCCGGAAGTACCTAAAACAAGATCCTACTATGTGATGCAGCTTAATCTGGTTTTGGCGACCATTATTTATGGGGTTAGCCGTTTTCTCGTTGCGCTGTTTACCATCTTTATTATATTGGGGTTGATAAGATTATTGTTGATGGCCTACTGGGCTTTTAAGGAAAAAAAGAATGAAAGGAAACATGAAGGTTTTCCCGTTCTGAAATCATACCCGAAAGTTTCCATCATTGTTCCTGCCTATAACGAAGAAGTCAATATTGTATCATCCCTGAACAACCTGTTAAAACAGACTTACCCGAATTTTAATATCATCATGGTAGATGACGGAAGTACTGACACCACATATGATAAAGCCAAAGAAGCATTTCCCAATCATCCTAAGCTGGAGATTTTTACCAAAACCAATGGTGGAAAAGCAACGGCTTTAAATTTTGGAATTTCCCAAACTGATGCAGAATATGTGGTGTGTATAGATGCTGATACCAAATTGCAGCAGGATGCCGTAAAATATCTGATTGCCCGATTTTTAAATGCCCGCCCTGAAGAAAAAATTGCAGCGGTAGCAGGAAATGTAAAAGTAGGAAACACAGTAAACTGGCTTACAAAATGGCAGGCTATAGAGTATACGACCAGTCAGAATTTTGACAGGCTGGCTTACGCTCATATCAATGCCATAACAGTAATTCCGGGTGCTATCGGTGCATTCAGAAGATCAGTGATTATGGAAGCGGGCGGATATTCTTCAGATACACTGGCTGAAGATTGTGATATTACTGTGAAAATCTTAAAAGCAGGATATACTGTTGCCAATGAAAACCGGGCCGTAGCAGTAACAGAAGCTCCGGAAACTGTAAAACAGTTCTTAAAACAGCGCTTCCGGTGGACCTATGGAATTATGCAGATGTTCTGGAAGCAAAAACAGACTTTCCTGAGTCCGAAACATAAAGGATTGGGCCTTTGGGCAATGCCTAATATCTTATTATTTCAATACATTATTCCGTTTTTTTCTCCATTGGCAGATCTTATCATGTTTTTTGGAATCTTATCCGGAAATGGAAGTAAAATATTTACCTATTATCTGATTTTTCTTCTGGTAGATGCTTCTTTGGCACTGGTTGCATTTATTATGCAGCGGGAGAAATGGGTTAATCTGATATATGTTGTTCCACAGAGATTCGGGTACAGATGGCTGATGTATATTGTATTGTTTAAAAGTTTAAGAAAAGCATTGAAAGGCGAAATGCAGTCCTGGGGATTCCTGAAAAGGACAGGTAATGTAAAAGAGATAGCAGCTTCTAATATGTAATCAGAGTTAGTTGAGAAAATTAAAAGATGGGTGATGGGAGATGGAAGGTGGAAGTCATGAATGTCATAAAAATGACTGCCACAACCTTTTTTACCTTTACTCTTGGTAATGGTCAGCTAAAAGTTACTTCCAGCCTCATTCTCCGGCTTCGGACCCGCTTAAATTCTTATGATACTCTGACGTTATTTGTTTAAATTTGTTTTCATAAAAGTAACAAATAGTAAATAAATCATACATATTGTATAAATTGTTATCATAATGAAAAAAATAACGCTTTCTTTGTTTTTAATAGCAGGGATCTGCTCTCAGAATACCATGAGTGCACAGGCTAAAGCTGCTAAAGTAGCAGTGAACAACACAGATAAAGGCTTAGACCTTAGCTTGATGGATACTTCAGTACGTCCACAGGATGACTTTTATAATTATGTGAGTGGAACCTGGATGAAAACAGCCAAAATTCCATCTGATAAGCCGACCTGGGGAAGCTTTAATAAACTGGCGGAGGATACGGATAACAATTCAATGACGATCCTGAACTCCCTTTTGAAAGATAAATTCGCTGACGGAAGCGAAGGCAAGAAGATCCAGGATTTATATGCAACCTTCATGAATGTGGAGAAAAGAAATGCTGACGGAATTAAGCCTATCCAGGAAAATCTGAATAAAATTGACGCCATCAAAAACCTTGCTGATCTTCAAAACTACCTGGCTTCTGTAACGAAGGAAGGAGAAAATGTTTTTTACGGATGGGGAATTGATGCAGACCTTAAAGATTCTAAAATGAACGCTGTTTATTTAGGAAATGCCTCTTTAGGATTAGGAAGAGATTATTACCAGAAAGTAAACGAAAAAAATACGGAAGCAATTGCAGAATATCAGAAATATGTAGCTTCCATGTTAAAAGAACTGGGATACAAAAATGCTGATGAAGCAGCAAAAGGTATCGTTAATTACGAAAAAAGCATTGCACAAACTTATCTGACAAACGAGCAGAGCCGTGACAACACCCTTCAGTACAACCCTCAGACAATGGCAGAATTGTCAACGCTGGTAAAAGGAGTTGATATTCCGGGATACCTTAAAAAAGTGGGTGTGAATACAGATAGGGTAATCATTGGAGAACTTGGCTATTATAAAAACTTTGATAAATTAGTAAGTGCTCAGAACCTTCCTGTAATTAAGGATTATCTTAAATTCCACATGATCAACGGAAGTGCTTCTTACCTGAGTGAGAAACTGGGAGACATGAAATTTGCTTTTTATGGAAAATACTTAAGAGGCCAGCAGGAACAAAGAGCCCTGAATAAGAGAGGCTTTGAATTGATCAACAGAAACCTGGGTGAAGCTTTCGGAAAATTATATGTAGAGAAATATTTCCCGGCAGAAGCTAAAGCTCAAATGGTGGAACTGATTGATTACCTGAAGAAAAGTTTTGCCGTTCATATCAATAACTTAGCCTGGATGTCTGCTACAACGAAGGAAAAGGCGATGCAGAAATTGAATAAATTCACCGTAAAAGTAGCCTATCCGGATAAATGGAAAGACTATTCTAAGCTGAACATTATTTCTGAAGCAAAAGGAGGCACACTATACCAGAATCTTCAGAATGTTTCAGAGTGGCAGTATAATAAAGACCTGGCTAAAATCGGAAAACCGGTTGATAAAACAGAATGGGGAATGACTCCACAAACGGTAAATGCTTATTACAATCCGGTAAATAACGAGATTGTATTCCCTGCAGCCATTCTTCAGCCGCCATTTTTCAATCCTAAGGCTGATGCAGCCGTAAACTTCGGTGGTATCGGGGCTGTTATCGGTCACGAAATGAGCCATGGATTTGATGATTCAGGAGCTCAGTTTGATGCTGATGGTAACCTGGTAGACTGGTGGACTCCGGAGGATAAGGCGAATTTTGAAAAAGCAACAAAAGCTTTAGCCTCTCAATACGACAAATATGAGCCGGTAAAAGGAACTTTCGTAAACGGAACATTCACAAACGGTGAAAACATCGCCGATTTAGGTGGAGTGAATATTGCTTACGATGCCCTTCAGATGTACCTGAAAGATAAAGGAAACCCGGGTAAGATCAGCGGATTTACCCAGGATCAGAGATTCTTCTTAAGCTGGGCAACCGTTTGGAGAACGTTATCCAGTGAAAAATATATGATTAACCAGGTGAAAACAGACCCACATTCTCCTGGATATTTCAGAAGCTTTGGACCGTTAATCAATGTTGATGCTTTCTATAAAGCATTTGATGTGAAAAAAGGAGATAAACTTTACAAAGCTCCGGAAGACAGAATCAAAATCTGGTAAAATATATAAACCGCTCAGCAATGGGCGGTTTTTTGTTTTCGGGGATGGTCTACCCAAAACCTGAAAATCCAATATTATTTTATCGGTTACAAGAAAAATATTGTCCTGAACCTGTCCCTGTCTTCCGTATTCCGGAACACCATTACTGAATACTTTCCATCATTTTCCAATTATCCTTCATCACTTATCATTAAAGTTTGTATATTTGATACGTTTGTGTTAAATCAAAAATTATCTTTAATGAAAAAGCTAAATATTGGGATACTTGCCCTTTCGGGTATTGTATTTCTGAATTCGTGTGGTACGGCAAAAACTGCAGGCGCAGATGTAAAAGCAGAAGCTGCAGCAGCTGTTGAAAAGCCGGTGAAAGAAGAAATAAAAGACGAGGGGATCAACCTGTCCTACATGGATACCAATGTCCGTCCGCAGGATGACTTTTTTAGCTATGTAAACGGAAATTGGGTGAAAACTACCCAGATTCCTTCCGACAAGGCAAGCTGGGGATCTTTCAATGCATTGAGAGAAAATGTAGATGATGCTTCTCTGGATATATTAAATAAAATTTTAACGGAATCTTATCCTGCAGGATCTGAAGGTCAGAAAATTCAAAACCTGTATGCTTCTTTTATGGATACCAATAAGAGAAATGCAGAGGGCTTAGCACCCATCAAAGGAGATTTGGCAAAGATTGATGCTATTAAAAGCCTTAATGATCTTCAGAAATACCTTTTGGAAGCTACAAAATTAGGAGACAACTCTTTTTATGGCTGGAGAGTAGGGGCAGATATGAAAAACTCTAAAATGAATGCAGTATATCTTGGAGGCCCTGATCTTGGTTTGGGAAGAGACTACTATCAGAAAGTCAATGAAGCCAATACAAAAACGTTGGCAGAATACCAGTCATATGTTGGAAAACTATTTGGTGTTTTAGGATATAAAAACTCAACACAGGCGGCCCAAAATGTAGTGGATTTTGAAAAACAACTGGCTAACTATCTGCTGACCCTTGAGCAGAACAGGGATGCTAATCTGAGATATAACCCTAAAAATGTTTCAGAACTGTCTGGATTGGTCAAAAATATTAATCTTGCCCAATACCTGAAAGACGCAGGAGTAAATACGGACAGGGTAATTATCGGAGAATTGAAGTATTATCAGAATATGGATCAGTTCCTTACCCAGAAAAACCTTCCTTTATTAAAAGATTATTTAAAATATCATGTTATTAATGGAAATGCGAGTAATCTTGATGATGGATTGGAACAGATCAGGTTTGATTTCTATTCAAAATACCTGCAGGGACAGAAAGAGCAGCGTCCTATGAACAAAAGAGGGCTTTCCCTTGTAAACGGTGTTTTGGGAGAGGCTTTCGGAAAATTATATGTAGAGAAATATTTTACTCCTGAAGCCAAACAGCAGATGGAAACCTATATTGACTATTTATTAAAATCATTCAAAACACATATTGCCAATATAGATTGGATGTCTCCTGAAACGAAAGTAAAAGCACAGGAGAAACTGTCTAAGTTTACAGTGAAAATTGCTTATCCGGATAAATGGAAAGATTATTCCAAACTACAGGTGGAGGCACCAAAACAAGGGGCTACCTTATATTCCAATCTTCAGAATGTATCAGCCTGGCAATATCAGAGAAGCCTGGATAAGGTAGGAAAGCCGGTTGATAAAACAGAATGGGGAATGACACCACAAACGGTAAATGCATACTATAGCGGATCAAATAATGAAATTGTATTCCCGGCTGCAATCCTTCAGCCTCCTTTTTATAATCCTAAAGCAGATGCTGCTGTGAATTTTGGGGGGATTGGAGCGGTAATCGGACATGAAATTTCCCATGGTTTTGATGACAGTGGCTCCCGTTTCGATGGAGATGGAAACCTGAATAACTGGTGGACGGATGCCGATCGTAAAAACTTTGATGCAAAAGTAGGGCAGTTAGCGGCACAATATAGTGCTTATGAGCCTGTAAAGGGAAGCTTTGTAAATGGTAAGTTTACAAGTGGAGAGAATATCGGAGACCTGGGAGGCGTGGCTGTAGCTTATGATGCCCTTCAGATGTACCTGAAAGATAAAGGCAACCCGGGGAAAATCAGCGGATTTACCCAGGACCAGAGATTCTTCATGAGCTGGGCAACCGTCTGGAGAACAAAAGCCACCGATCAGTATATGACCAATCAGGTAAAAACAGACCCACATTCCCCGGGAGTATTCAGGGCATTCGGCCCGTTGGTGAATCAGGATGCATTTATCAAAGCATTTGACATCAAACCGGGAGATAAAATGTATAAAGCTCCTCAGGACAGAATAAAAATTTGGTAGCCTTACCAAAAATTGTTAGAAAAGAAAGAATCCGTCTCGCGTTAAGTTGAGATGGATTCTTTTTTAATATTCTTTTTTATAATTCCGGAGGACAAACTTTATTCCGGTTTCTATAATGTCTCCCATCGTTTTACAATACTTGAAATTGATATCGTAGGTGAATTTCTGTAAAGTCGTCTTAAGTTCTACGACATTCGTTTCCGGCGCGATATTGTCTTTTTTCATAATAGAAATGAGTTCATCGAATCGGTTTTTGCTGCTGGTCACTCTTTTTACGATTTGAGAACGTACTTCCTTACGGTATTGCTCTATAGAACTGGGCTTCAGTTTTTCAAGTACCATATTGACCATTGGGTTGTTTTCCTTGAAATATTGGGGAAGATAGACCTTCAGATTCCCTTCATACGTTTGCTGATCAAAATCAATAGGACGGATTCTGTAAATAACCTGGTCGAAGTCATGTATAGGAATAACAACGTAATTATAAGATCGCATGTCACCAAGGAGCCCTATAAGGCAGCGCTCATTGAATTTCACAAACTCCTTGGAAATCTGTGCTTTTTCCAGTTCCGTACAGTTGAGCATATGTTTCTGAATAAAAATATCTCCGGGGATTCCTAAAATATGCTCTTCTATTAAGGTGTTTTTATAAATCAGGAAGTTAATTCTGTTGGGAGAAAGCAGGTCCTCAAGTTCCAGTCCGTAGATGCGGGAAGCATCCGCCTGTTTAATATAAAAATTGGTATAGTTATCATTCAGGATATTTCTCACCCGAACCCGAAATGGCTTAGAATTTCCAAAAGTACAAAAGTCAATTGTATCCACTTTCAGATAGGGTAGAGTAGCGGTATCTCCGTCAGAATGTAGGAGCGTATAAATCTTATTTAAACTAGCCTCTATTTCTTTAAACTCATGTTCAGGGTACATCACGCCAAGCCACAAAGTATCTTTGCCGTCTTTATCGAGAATATTCACGCTGTCACTAAATCTGAGAAGGTCTTCGTACAAAAATTGGATCTTGGTCGTTCTGTTATATTTTTCCAGATATTGCTGTAATTCCTCCGAAATTGGAAATATGGGTTTTCTAAACGCTATTTTTACATCTTTCATCACACAATTCACTTTCTTTAAATATAAAGAATATTTTTTGTAAGATTTGAGGAATTCTTATTTTAACATTCATGTGATACTTTTTATATAGAATAAATCAAACGAAAGTTTTATTTTTTCTTAAATTATTTTATTTTTCATAGCTTAGTGACATCGTAAGGCTTTGGTTTTATGTTGAATAATTGTAGATAAATTTAAATAAATCAAGAAAAATCTTGACAAAATTTTGTATGTTACAGTTTTTTTTTAAATTTAAACGTTGGATTGGTAATTTATTTGACCCATCGGTAAATTACTCAGAAACAGATCCAAACCAGAATAAGAAATCTCAAAATAATAATAATATGGCAATGTTTAATTATGGAGTTGGCGGAAACGAGGTAAAAGTAGACGCTAATGAAGCTATTCAGGAAATACAGGAAAATAAATCACTGATAGTAAGCCAGCTTACAACAGAAGAATCTTATACCCCTGAAATTGTAACAGGATTAAAAACAGTGGAAGACGTTTTCAAACATTTTCAGCCTTCAGTGTCGGTACAGCATGAAACAGAAGACGGAAGTGTGGTGGAAGAGGAATTCCGTTTTCAAAATCTTGGAGACTTTACTCCCAAAAGCCTTACTCAGAAATCAGATTATCTGCAGCAACTGAGTATGGAGCAGGAGCAGTACAACAAAATTGTACGTCAGCTGAAAACAAATAAAATTCTACGCAATATGCTGGAGAACGATCAGACAAGAGCGGCGTTCATAGAAGTATTGAAAGAAGTGGCACAAGAACTTGAAAATAATTAAAGACTTTACATTAAATCATGGATAGTAAATTACAGGCGCAAGAAAGTCAGCAGCAGGGACAGCAGCAACATTCAGGGCAACCGAAAGGTAACCCGCTTGCGGAACTCAATAAAATGGGAGGCTTTGGCTTTGTTGAATCCGTTGTAGACGGAATCGCCAATATGAACCCTACAAGAAAGGCAAGAAAAGAAATCTTCCTTAACGATAGCAATAAAGCAGACGAAAGAAAAGAACTTCTTCAAAAAATCAACCTTTGGGTAAGTCTTTTGGAAGGGAATGAATCTGCAGATAAAATGGCAGAAACATGTAAAAGCAAAGCTCAACAGGCAGATCAGAATCTAAAGAAAAACCTGAAGAATACACTGGATGCTGTACGTTTGCTGGAAACCAACTATAGAACAGTAGCCCAATTCTATAAAAATACAGAACTGGACAAAGTGGATAACGTAAGCATTGTGAATGCAAGCCTTGAGCAGGTTTCGGATCTGGATAACCCTTTGTTCATTGATGCCATCGCTGAAGAATTCAAAAATTACTATGACCGTCTGGACCTTAGGGATAACTATTCAATCCTTGCCATACCAGGATATTTAGGATCCAATAAAGTGATTGAGAAATGGGCCAAAATCTGTAACGAGAATAAAGTAATGATGGTTACAGACTTTGCTAACCTTGATAAACCGGATGACGTAGTAGACTTATTCCACTCAGCAAACCTTACAGGAGGCGAGCTTCACAGAAGTAATGTGATTATGACATGTAACTGGCTGGTAGGAAGAGGAAAAGCTGAAGAAGTAGGCGAAGAGGAAAATGTAGAACTTCCACCTTCCACCTCATTAGCCGGTAAAATCCATAAGACATTAATGTCTCAGGTAGCGGCCGGTAAAAAACATGGTAACATCAACGAAGTAGACGCTGTAAAATTCGAATTGAAGAAAAGTGAAATTTCGCAGTTAGAAAAAATGGGTCTCGTTCCAATGGTAAATGAATACGGAAAAATTATGGCTTTCTCTGCGAAAACATTATTTACAGGAGACAATATTGGTCTTCAGACGTATTCAGTAGTTCGTGTATTCGATTACGTAACCAAAGTTTTATTAGACTTCCTGAACAGAAGAGCCTTCGAAAACTGGAATGCTAAAAATGAAGATGATCTTAGAAGACAGATCGTAACCTTCCTGGATAATATCAAAGGACCGGATAAACTTATTGAAAAGTTTAAAATTGTTCGTTTTGAGCAGGATAGAGTAAACAAAGACAGAGTATGGCTTGACATTCGTATGACGCCTTATTTCCCTACAAAAAGCTTCGTTATTAAATTAGACGGACACAAAGGAGATGATGGTAACGAATGGGATGCAGAATACGCACAGGAATAAAAAAAACATATTTAAAATATAAAAAACCGATGCAATTTTACATCGGTTTTTTTCTACCAATACTTATGAATATTAATATGAAAAAAAAACTTACCATTGTTCTCCCTGCATTATTAATGGTGTTTTTGTCCAGCTGTGAAAAGAAATATCAAAGTCCCGGTCATTATAAAAATGATCTTTTTGCTGATGAGCATCAGGCAGGAAAAGCTTATATCATGAATGAAGATGAGTGTTTTGATGGTAGTGAGCTGGTGATAGCAAGTTCCGGAGTGAAACTGGCAGACAGTTCAAAAGGTCGGGGAAAACCGTTTTTTATTTATAAAATAAGTTCCGGAAAAGTTTTGAAGACCGTCAGAGATTCAGTAGTGGAATATCCGCTTCAGTTTTTATCTAACCAAAGATTGAAACTGAAGAAGGGAGATTCTATGTATGTTTATCTGAAAAAGCTTGAAGGATACCGCTTTATTGTAAAAGACAAGCAAAACCTTAAGTACCAATGGCTGAGGGCAGCACCCGTATATTCTGTGAAGAAAGAATAATTTTTAACGGATTCATTTCAAAATATATATGAAAAAAACAAGCTTCTCGTTATAAGTGAAAGTATGAGTATCCGGAAGATTATTCTTTTGGATCTGACTTAAAAAACACAAAGATATGGTAGGAGTTAGTTTTGAAACGTGGTCTGAGATCAAAAGAAAGCCGATGAATATGGGCAATGCTATGGTCCTGAATGCTTATGTTGCTAAATTTGAAGACAATAAATATGTCCAGATCAATTCGGCTTCTGTAGGCGATACAGTGTATATTATTGTTGAAACAATAGGCTTAACCGGTAAAAAAATAGAAGTGAATCTGTTGGACCGTGATGGGATCCTGGACGGTAAAAACTTTTCTGTAGTAGATTTACTTCAGGATGATAAAGATACACAAGGCTTACTCACTGCAATTGTGGATAAACAGGGAAAGGCCATCTACAAAGTTAAACTCCAGCCTTCTTCAGATAAAAAAGACATTGAAAACTGGGGAAATAAAATCAATAAGACCAAAGATAAAAAAATATATACCTGTTTATTGGTGGATGCTGATAAACATAATCCAGGAGTAAATATTACTTATACCGGACGAAATGCGAAAGATCATGAAAACGATTCCCGGAAATCTTCCAAAACCAATTACTGGCTTGATGAAAACGGAAAATGGTTTGAATTGAAATATTGTGAGTGTAATATTTACTCAATAGACAAAGAATTATTAAAAGGCCCCAATGTTGTTTATACAAAAACAGGCAGTAAAGTAAAAGGAAATATTGGTATCCGGAAAGTTATTGCAATTGTTCTGCATCGAACTATTGGATCTTCAATTTCAGGAGCTATTGCACATTCAAAAGGAACTCATTTTTATGTTGAAGGAACATATGGTGTGGATGGTGAGATATTCCAACCGATCAAACTGGATCAGTATTCCAATCACATTATGAATCAGACTGCAAGAACCAGTCGTTTAGAAATCCAAACTGAAAATTCTATCGGAATAGAAGTGGTGGGAATGGCTTACTATAAAGTAGGGAAGGACTTATATACAGTGTATGATACAAAAATAAAAGATCCGGCTTCAATTAAACTAACAAAGCCCTTCAAAGGAGAAAGGAAAATTGATGGGAAATGGGCTGTTGAAGATATTTATTGGGATAAATTGACAGAAGCACAGATAAAATCTGTGAAATGTATTGTTGCTACTCTGATGAAAAAGTATAATTTAAAAAAAGAAAATATTTTTACCCATGAAGAAATACAGTCAAAAACTGCTGGGGAAGGACAGGTTGTTAAAGATGCTATTTTTCCACTATTAAACGAATGCTTATGAAAAATCTGTTATTGATATTTCTTACATCCATTCTTTTTTCTGGTTGTGGTTCTTTACACGGGCAAAATAAAGTAATAGAACAGTTTGTAAAAAAAGTGGTGGAAACTTACAATCAAAAAGATTCGGAAAAGTTTAACCGGTTAATAAATAAAAACACAGGTCTTATACTTATTACCACTCTGGGGCCTAATAATAGCTGGTCTAAAGTCCAAAAGATATGTCTTGATAAAAAATGTTTGGAAAAAGGAATGGCAGAATCAGTGGGGAATCCTTATCAGTTATTTCTGGAAGAATATAAAACAGGAAATTTGAATTTAAATAAAGTAGAATTTTCGGAACAGTCTTATTTTGAATGTGACAAGATTACGAAGCAGGGGATTTTCATCGCTTCTGAAAATAAATTCCATACACTTTCAGAGTCTGTTAGTCTCTTTATTAAGCATTTTCAGGATATTATTGGTGAAAAGCCTGATCAGAAGAAGAAAAGCGAATTAGAGAAAGATAGAGCAGAGTTTAAAAAAATAGAATTTAAAAGCAGAAGAGTGACGGTAAACAGTAAAGCCGGAACTTTTATTTTTTATATGACTTATATAAATGGGAAATGGTATTTGACGATTATAGACTTTGCTTCTGTGGATTGTAGTGTATAATAAATATTATTGAAATCCTGTTTGTTTATAAACAGATTGTGTCTAAGGGGCAAAAGAAAAAGAATAAGCTTATCTTTGCAGCATTGAATAATGTACATGGATGAAGAGAAATAAACTCTTCAATGAATTAAACAGACTAAGCTTTTTGGAAAAAAATAAAACAGTCACAAGCTTTCTTCATATAGGAAACAGGCTTTTGGAATGGTATAGGAATAATGCCAGGGATTTACCTTTCAGACAGACTAAAGACCCATATAAAATCTGGATCTGTGAAATTGTATTTCAGCAGACAAGGATTAACCAGGGCCTTAATCATTACAACAACTTTATTAAAAGGTTTCCGGATGTAAAAACCTTAGCTGAAGCTGAGGAAAATGAAGTTTTGTTACATTGGAAAGGATTGGGCTATTATTCCAGGGCAATTAATATTCATAAAGCTGCCCGGCAGATTATGAATGATTATCAGGGAATTTTTCCTGCAGAATATGAAGAAATTTTGAAATTAAAAGGCGTAGGCAAATATACGGCTGCAGCGATTTCGAGTATTTGTTTTGGCGGAAAGATTCCTGCAGTTGACGGAAACTTTTACCGCGTTCTAAGTCGCCTGTTTGCTGATGATTTTGATATTTCCAACGCAAAGGCTTTTGCTTATTTTTCAGAACTGGCAACTTTAGTGATGCCCGATAATGTGGGGGATTTCAACCAGGCGATGATGGATCTCGGCTCTGAAATCTGTAAACCCAAAAACCCTCTTTGTGGAGAATGTCCGGTCCATGAAGATTGTCTGGCTTTTTCATTGCAGAAAATTTCAGCCTATCCGGTAAAAACGAAGAAAGTAAAGGCAGAAGACCTGTCTTTGACGTATTATTTTGTTCATAGAAACGGGGAATTTCTGATCCGCCAGAGAAAAGATGACTTTATCTGGAAAAAATTATTTGAATTCCCGTCTTTCCTCCCTGAGACAATGAAAACTTTTATTACCGGCTCAAAAATAATCAGTCATAAGCTTACCCATAAGAACTTAAGCATTGAAATATTTAATGTTGAAGTTACCTCGGAAAAGATCTGGAATGATTTTATCACTGAAAATCAATACCTGATTACCAACTTTGAAGCCTCTCATGAAAAATCATTTCCAAAGCCTTTGGAAAATTACATTCAAAACTCTCTGAAAGACTGAAATTTGTCTTCTGAAATCTGAAATCTAATTTGTACTTTTGCAAAATGATAAAAAAAGTCATTTTTATTTTTGTATCACTGCTTTTAATCTCATGTGGAAAAGATCCGGTTCCGAAACCTTACGGTGAACTGCGTTTGGAATATCCGGTTCCGAAATACCAGAAGTTTGAAAACAATTGTGCCTATACTTTTGAATATTCAGATTTTGCTTCAATAAGCCCGGCCAAAAAACCTTGCTGGTTCTATCTGAATTATCCTGAAATGAAAGCCAAGGTTTTCGTTACGTATTATCCGATACAGAATGACTTTGCAGAACATATTAAGGAAGCAGAGAAAATGGTATATGAGCACACCATTAAAGCCAGTGCTATAGACACTAAATCTTTTGAATATCCGGAAAAGAAAGTGTATGGAAACTTCTATGAACTTAAAGGACAGAGTGCTTCCAACCTTCAGTTTTACATTACAGACAGTACAAAACATTTTGTAACTGCTTACTTATACTTTAATTCCAGGCCTAAACCGGATTCTTTAGCTCCTGCAGTGAACTATATCAAAAACGATATGAAACACCTGCTGGATTCTTTTGAATGGAAAAAATAATTACTTTTAATATACATTGAAAAATATATGAAACTTTTAGTTGTAGGAAGTGTTGCATTTGATGCAATCGAAACGCCATTTGGTAAGACGGATAAAATTTTAGGTGGAGCTGCCACTTATATTGGAATTACTTCATCTATTCTAGGCGTTAAATCTGGTATCGTTTCTGTAGTAGGAGGAGATTTCCCACAGGAACATCTTGATATGTTCACAGACAGAGAGGTAAATATTGAAGGAATTGAAATCGTAAAAGAAGGAAAAACATTCTTCTGGTCTGGTAAATACCATAATGACCTGAACACCAGAGATACATTAGCCACAGAAGTAAATGTGCTGGAAAATTTTGACCCTAAGATTCCGGATTCAATGCAGGACGCTGAAATCTTATTACTTGGAAACCTACACCCGGGTGTTCAGTTGTCCGTACTTGAAAAAATGAATAACCGTCCTAAACTGGTTATCCTTGATACAATGAATTTCTGGATGGATTCTGCATGGGATATATTGATGGATATGATTGCCAAAACCGATGTGATTACCATTAATGATGAAGAAGCAAGACAGCTTTCAGGAGAATATTCCTTAGTAAAAGCAGCTAAAAAAATCCATACAATGGGTCCTGAGTATGTGATCATTAAAAAAGGAGAGCACGGAGCTTTACTTTTCCATGATAACAAAGTATTTGCGATCCCTGCACTTCCGTTAGAAGATGTTTTTGATCCTACAGGAGCAGGAGATACCTTTGCCGGTGGGTTTGCCGCTTATCTTGCCAAAAAAGGGAAAATAGATTTCGATACTATGAAATCTGCTTTGATCGTAGGGTCTGCAATGGCTTCATTTACCGTAGAAAAATTCGGAACAGAAAGAATCCAGGAAGTAAATGAATCAGATATGTTCAGCAGATTGAGACAATTCAAAGAATTGACAACATTTGATGTTGAACTGCAGTAAATAAGTCTTTTTAAGAAATATTTATAATAAAAAATTGAGTGAAATTCGTTAAGAATTCTAAATTTGCAACTTGTTAAAATAGTAAAATGACAAATAAACTAAAAATCACTTTTCTTCTTGGGATCTTCATGATGGTATTCTCTTCCCATATGATGAACGCCCAGCTTAAACAAGGAGATTTAGTGGATGGTATTGCTGCTGTTATTGGGGATGAAATTGTTTTGGAATCTGATGTGAATGAACAGATGAATTATGCAAAACAGCAGGGAGCTTCCGATACAGACAAATGTGAATTCCTGGAAAACCTGATCAGCAATAAACTTCTTGTATATGAAGCAAAAAAAGATACGTTAATTGAAAACCGTTCTGCTGCAATCAAAGAACAGGCTAATGCAAAATACCGTCAGTTGCTTTCTCAATTTCCGGATGAAAAAACAATGCTTGCCGCTTATAAGTTCAGAAATGCTTATGAAATGAAGAATGCGATCGAAAAGATCGATACAGACCAGTATTACGGACAGGCAAAATACCAGAGGGTAACGGATAAAGCAGATGTAACTCCGAATGAAGTTACAGACTTTTATAATATGTATAAAATGCAGTTGCCGCAGGTAAAAGATGAGGTAACCTTAGCGCAGATCATGATGTATCCTAAGTTGACCGAAGCTCACAAGCAAGATTTAATCAACAGATTGAAAAAGATCAAGCAGGATATTCTGGGAGGAGAAAGTTTCGAAAGCCAGGCAAGAATCTATTCTGAAGATGAGGGATCAGCTTCCAATGGAGGTCTGTATAAAAACATCAACAAAGGGCAGATGGTAAAGCCGTTTGAGGCTGCAGCATTAAACCTTCAGGAAAATGAAATCTCTGATCCTGTAGAATCGGATTTCGGGTACCATATTATTCAGCTGGTGAAAAAGTCCGGGAAAGTATATGATGCAAGACATATCTTGCTGAAAGCTACTCCAACGGAAGATGAGATTAAAACAGCAAAAGCAAAATTAGATAGCATCAGAGGTCTGGTTTTAAACGGTAAAATGACATTTAAAGATGCCGCTTTCAAATTCTCAGATGATAAAAGAACCAAATTCAACGCAGGGGTAATTCCTGGAGGAGACGGCTCTGATAAAATTGAAAGAGAAAGTATTCCGGGAACGATCAGCTATGAGCTGGCAGGGTTAAACAAAGGAGATATCACCACAGCTTTTGAAGATGAAGATAACAGAAGAAAAGTGGTAAAAATCATCAGAATGGATGATGTAATCCCTTCCCATCAGATTACTCTGGAAACAGATTTCAGCAGAATTAAACAAATGGCGCTGAATAAAAAGAAAAATGAAATGGTTGAAAAATTCGTCAACTCCAAATTGCCGACAACCTTTATTTCCATAGACGGACGGTATGATAACTGTAAATTTAAGTCCAACTGGAAAAAAGAATCAATCAAAAAATAAACAGATAAGCCTTCAGAACTCCTGAAGGTTTTTTTGTGTGTGAAACCAAGCTTATTCATACTGTTAAATGATTCTGCAAGCCTATTTCATCAACTCCCACAATGAGGCTTTTATTCAGATTTCTGTTTCTCATTTCTGACTGAAATTTTCATTATTTTTTCTTCCCAATCGTTGTTTTTAGTATTTTTACACATGAGCAATTTTATAGATTTCAACTCTGCGAAAAAACTTCATGATATGCAGACAAGCCAAAACAGAATTACACAGCTTTTTGAAATAAAATATCCTGTTATTCAGGCCGGTATGATCTGGCATTCCGGATGGAGGCTGGCCTCAGCCGTTTCTAATTGTGGCGGATTGGGATTAATAGGAGCAGGAAGTATGTATCCGGATATCTTAAGAGAAAATATTCAAAAGTGTAAACAGGCAACAGATAAGCCTTTCGGGGTAAATGTCCCTATGCTGTATCCCAATATTGAAGAGATCATTCAGATTATTTTGGAAGAAGGAGTTAAAATTGTATTTACATCGGCAGGTAATCCCAAAACCTATACGGAATCTTTGCAAAAAGAAGGAATAAAAGTAGCCCATGTGGTTTCTTCTACCAAATTTGCCATCAAATGCGAAGAGGCAGGAGTAGACGCTATTGTTGCCGAGGGGTTTGAAGCCGGAGGACATAACGGTAGAGATGAGACTACAACTTTCTGCCTGATTCCTAATGTTAAAAAACATACCACCAAACCTCTTATTGCTGCCGGAGGCATTGCTTTAGGCTCACAAATGAAAGCTGCCATGATATTGGGAGCAGATGGAGTGCAGATTGGTTCCCGTTTTGCGGCAACTACAGAAGCCAGTGCCCATGAGAACTGGAAAAAGAAAATTACACAATTACAGGAAGGAGATACCCATCTTACACTCAAAGAACTGGCACCGGTAAGAATGGTCAAAAATAAATTTTTCAACGAATTGGAAGAAATCTATCAGAGCGGAAGAGATAAAGATGCCTTAATTGCTTCATTGGGCAGAGCCAGAGCTAAACGGGGAATGTTTGAAGGAGATATGGAAGAAGGAGAACTGGAAATAGGCCAGGTTTCTGCTTTAATCGATGATATTCTTCCGGTGGAAACAGTTTTTAACCGTCTGCTGAAAGAATTTGAAGAAACAAAAATGCCTGCCTTTTAGAATTTTGAATCAATGGGAGGAAGAATAATAGAAGTAAAGGGTAAGAAACTATATACAGAACACAACTATTCATTCGAAAACAGACCAACAATTGTTTTCTTACACGATTCTTTGGGATCTGTCCAACTGTGGAGGGATTTTCCGGCTGAATTGTCTGATGCAACAAATTGTAACGTCCTTGTGTATGATCGTTTAGGTTATGGAAGATCTTATCCTATGCCCACCCACGAAAGACCGGTTAATTATATGGAACTGGAAGCAGATCTTTTGAATGACCTCCTCATCAGGCTAGATATTGATAACGCAATCCTTTTCGGGCACAGTGACGGCGGAACTATTGCTTTAATTACCGCTGCAAAATACCCGGAAAAGGTAGAGGCGATCATTTGTGAAGCCGGGCATATCTTTGTGGAAGAAGTGACCTTAAAAGGAGTGTATGCTGCCTGGGAAGCTTATAAAACTACCAATCTTCCGGAACGTTTACAAAAATACCACGGAGATAAAGTGGAAACCCTCTTTAAAGCCTGGACAGAAACCTGGACCCGGGACGATTACAGAAACTGGAATATTGAATATCTTTTGAAAAATATCACCTGTCCATTGCTATTTATTCAGGGAGAAGCCGATGAATATGGTACATTGGACCAGGTAGAAAAAACCATTTCCCAGGTAAGCGGAAGTGCTGAAAAATATATCATTCCCGGAATTGGCCATACCCCTCATAAAGAAGCACCTGAACAGGTCTTGGAAAAAGCTGCGGATTTTATCAGTAAAAATTCCTGATGTAGTAATTAGCTAAAATGATATTATTTTTGACGTCTTTCAGTAAGGATGGTTCACGTCCGTGTTCGGATCTTAATATTTAGTCCTGGAAAGAGAAACTGCTTTAATTATAACAACTTAAGTTCCGTAGCTATATTTTCTTTGGCCTGCGCTTCGTATTTTTCTTTAAAATAGGCTGTTTTAAAGATGCTCTCAAGTTCAAGAAAATGTTTGAGAACCTTTTTTCGTCCGCGCTTGTAAAGCAGGTCGGGATAAATAGAATATTCTTTACGGATCTTTCGGGTATAATCCAGGTAGATTCCAAAGTCTTTTCCAAGAATTGAAAGATCGGCATCCAGCAAATAATTGAGATCATGATTTTCAGACAGCAAATGCTGCTTGGTTGCTATAATTTGTGTTGAAATAATTTTTATTTCAGATTCATTCACTCCAAGTTCCCGGAGTCTTGATTCTGCAGTTATAGCACTGTTCTCTTCGTTGGACTGAGAAGTGGCGTTATAAATAATATCATGATAGAATACAGAGAAAGAAACGGTAAGGTAATCCGAAATATCATTTTTTACGGTTTCAAGTTCCCGGAACATATTTTCAAGATGCAGAAGGTTATGGTAATATCTGTTTTTTTCAGTGTACTTTGTTTCAATTTCCTTCCATAATCTGCTGATCAGATCCTGATCTTTAGTAAAAGGAAAGCAAAGTTGTTCAAACTGATTTTTTAAATTTACCATGGCAAAAGATAAAAAAAGGAACTTTTAAAAAGTTCCCTTATTCGCTTCCAAAACAGCTTTCAGCTCGGCCCAGCCTCCACCGTTATAACCGTCTTTCAATCCCTGAGCGTTTAAATACTCCAATGCTTTTCCGCTTCTGTTTCCACTTCTGCAGAATAAAATCACTGGTTTCTCAATTGATAGAATCTCATCTTTTCTATCTTCTACCTCACCCAGAGGAATATTCTTTGCTCCCTCTATGCTTCCGTCCATTTCAAGCTCCATAGGCTCGCGAACGTCGATCAATTCATAATTTCCGGATTGTATTACTTCTATTAAAGACATAGTTGTTTATTTAAAAATTAAATTAAGACGAAAGTACGTAATTTTTTTTTGAAATTTTCTATGAATTTACTTTAGAACAGAGTATATCCCAATATAGGATTATTTTAAAAGCTGCAGATTTATAAAATAATCTTAGTTTTGCACTGTGAAATTATGAATCCAACCGCTGAAAAATATTCTTTACTGATTAAATCCAAAGCAAAAAGTTTTGGGTTTCAGAACTGTGGTATTTCTAAAGCAGACTTTTTGGAAGAAGATGCACCGCGTCTTGAGCAATGGCTTAAAAATAACTTCAACGGAGAAATGAAGTATATGGAAAACCATTTTGACAAAAGATTAGATCCCAGGCTGCTGGTGGAAGGCTCCAAATCTGTAATTTCACTGTCTTATAATTATTTCCCCGAAGAAAAGCTGCCCGTTCTTGAAAATTATAAAATCTCAAAATATGCTTATGCAGAGGATTATCATGAAGTGATCAAAGAAATTCTTCGTGAAATGGTGGCAGAACTTCAGGATGAGATCGGCGAATTCGGATTCAGGGTTTTTGTAGACTCGGCTCCTGTTTTAGAAAGAAGCTGGGCAAGGAAATCAGGAATAGGCTGGGTAGGGAAAAATGCCAATCTGATTACCAAACAAAACGGATCCTTTTATTTCCTGGCAGAAATTATCTGTGATCTGGAGCTTATTCCTGATCATGAAACAACAGATCACTGCGGAACCTGCCGGAAATGTATTGATGCCTGCCCCACAGATGCTATTGTTTCTGAAAAAATTATCGATGGAAGCCGCTGTATTTCCTATGCAACTATAGAATTGAAAAACGACATTCCCGGTTATTTTAAAGATAAAATGGAAGACTGGATGTTTGGATGTGATATCTGCCAGGATGTATGCCCCTGGAACAGATTTTCCGCCCCTCATCAGCAAAGCAGGTTTAAGCCTAATGAAGCTTTGAAAAACTTTAAAAAAGGAGAATGGAAAGAGCTTACCCAGGAAATTTTTTCAGAAATCTTCAGAAAATCACCTGTAAAAAGGACTAAGTTTGCAGGATTGAAAAGAAATATTGAATTTTTAGAGCAATCCTCAATCAAATCTTAGTTGAGATTTTTGGTGACAATTCCTTTTCCGGAATTAGTGAAGTTCCGAACAAAAGCAGATAATCAGCCCATTCCTTAAGATTTCTACTCTAAGGAGGGTGAAGATTTTTTTCAATAAGTTCTTAAAAGCCTTTCCCTAAAAAGAAAAATTGACTTTCAGGAGATTAAATCTCACCGAAAATCAACGTCTTTTTTGTATTCTTTTTGGAGCCGTTTTTACTCTTATTTTAAATCTTTTCTGTGACTTGGTGTTTTTACGCATATTTGTGAATATTTCGTAACTAAATATAGTCATTTTTTCGATTAAAACAAATACTTTTATAGAAAATTACAGATTAAATTTTATTAAAACATGACCGTGAAAAGTGCATTATTATATATTTTAAAAATTGTAGGGATCATTTTGGGAATAGTAATCATTTATGTGCTTCTGGGATTACTGATCCCTTATATCCCCGTTTCAGCGAAAGACGACGGACAAAAAAAGGAGATTCCGGTCTATATTTATACCAATGGGGTACATACCGATATTGTAATGCCCGTGAAGAATGATCTTCAGGACTGGAGCCTGAAAATTCCTTTTGCCAATACCAAATCCAAAAGAACGGATTATCAGTATATAGGAATAGGATGGGGAGATAAAGGATTCTACCTTGATACGCCTACGTGGGCTGATCTTAAATTTTCAACAGCTGTGAAAGCTGCATTTTGGCTGAGTGAATCCGCAATGCATTGTACATATTATACAAACATGAAAGAAGGGGATGACTGTAAGATGATTATGATCAGCAGAGGTCAATATGAAAAACTGGTTAAATTTGTCGAAGATAAGTTTGACAGAGACCGGAATGGAAACTTTATGCTGATTCCTACCGATGCTGTTTACGGTGATAATGATGCATTTTATGATGCCAAAGGAACCTACAGCTTTTTGTATACATGCAATACATGGACCAATAATGCTTTGAAAGCAGCAGGTCAGAAAGCGGCACTCTGGACTCCTACTGATTTTGGAATTTTTCAGCACTATAAGTAGAATATGAAAAGACTTTATTTGCTTTTTGCAGTTTTTTTGATTTGCGCCTGTGTCCAGGAAAAAAAAGAAATAAGTGGTAATGATATTATTTCTGAAACAGCCATTGAAAGGAAGCCGGAAGCAGATCTGTCTGCATTAAAAAGCAAAGCAGATGAGGCATTGAAGTTCTGTACGACGAAGGATTTTAATACTGATTTCTGTATTTTGATTGATATGAGCCTTCATTCAGGGGTAAAACGCTTTTTTATATGGGATTTTAAAAATAAACGTATTTCAAAAAAATATCTTGTAGGCCACGGATGTGGAAGCAACTCCTGGAGTAAAGACGATTCCAGAGATCATCCGGAATTTAGTAACGAGGATGGCAGCCACCTTTCATCACTGGGAAAATACAAACTGCAGGGAAGGGGATATAGTGAATGGGGAATTAATGTAAAATACCTGATGCACGGCCTTGAAGAAACAAATGATAATGCATTGGCAAGATATATTGTTTTCCATTCATGGGATATGATGAGCGACGAAGAAACCTTTCCTAAGGGCTCTCCGGAAGGATGGGGTTGTCCAACCATATCAAACAATGCGATGAAAGAAGTTGACCCTATGATTCAGAATTCAAAGAAACCGGTTCTCATGTGGATATATAATTGAAAATAAAAATGAAACATATACTTTGCCGTGAACAGCAATTAAGCTGTGATCTTGAAACTGCCTGGAAATTCTTTTCATCCGCGAATAACCTTTCCCAAATTACTCCGGAAGATATGGGATTCATTGTCCTCACAGAACTGGATGATGATCGTATCCATGAAGGAATGCTTATCGATTATTATATCTCTCCGTTGTTTGGAATTAAAATGAAATGGCAGACAGAAATTATCCATGTTGATTTTCAGAAAAGCTTTACCGATTTTCAAAGAAAGGGTCCCTATAAACTCTGGAAACACCATCATGAATTTTTTCCTAACGAACATGGAGTCCTGATGAAAGACACAATAGAATATGAGCTTCCTATGGGTTTTATTGGAGAAATAGCCCACGGCCTTTTTGTCAGAAAAAAACTGGAATATATTTTTGATTATCGTTTTCGGGTACTGGGTAAATTGTTTAAACAGTCACTTTGACAAATCTCTTAATGTGCAGATGTTTTAATGTTTTCATAAGAGAAAATTTTTAATCTTTGAGAAATTTCATGGTGAAAAATGCCTGTTATTTCTACATTCTTTAAGTTTTTTTAACAAATCGTGGAGCTAAAATCCATCAAAAATTCTTATTTTTGCAAACCACTGTTTTTTACTAAAACTAAGTATTCTGATTGACATGGCAGGTCTGAGGTCATTTTTCTTATTGTATGTAATGTTGCTTTTCACCCTATTCAATTCGAATTGGGCAGAAAAATCATTACAAAATATTCCTCATCTTCCGCACGTAAATAACATCCACCTTTTAGATGTTTATGAGGAAGCAGACATGAATACTCATGCTTTACCTGCGGCTTCAAAAATCGTGAAATACTCAGCACGTAAGGATGATCAGGCCGTCGGAGACTTTTCAGAAATCTTAAAACTGACACCGAAAATCACGCTTCCGGATATTGCGCTTTCCATTATCTGCGGCGTCAGGTCGTTTCTTCATCTCTTCCAGTTGTTTTAGCTTAAGTTATTGAATATCCGCTATTTTTTACGAAAATTTATAACTTAAACATTTAAAAAATGTATTTGAAAAATGTAATAATTTGCAGTCTTGCAATATTATTCGCTGTGTCATGCAGTAAAGCCAAGAACAAAAACAGCCAAAAAGAAAAAGAAGTTCCCATTCTGGAAATCAAAGAAAAAGATACATTGGTCAGCAACCAGTTTGTAACCGATATCCAGGCAAAAAAGAATGTGGAAATACGCTCCAGAATCGGAGGAATTATACAGCAGATTTATGTTAATGAAGGGCAATTCGTACACCAGGGACAGGCCTTATTTAAAATTAATGATGCCGAATTACAGATGGAACTTTTGAAAGCGAATGCTGCTCTCAAACAGACTGAAGCAGATGTTCGTATTGCAGAAGTAGAACTTAAGCAGATTCAGAGTCTCCATGCCAAAAAGTTTGTGGCGAATAACGAACTGGAAATGGTAAAAGCAAAATTGTCTTCAGCAAAAGCAAAACATGCCTTCGCCGAAGCAGAGAAAAAAGCCGTATTACAAAAAATAAGCTTTACCAGGATTACCGCCCCTTTTGATGGGGTTATAGACGTTATTCCCCATAAAGACGGAAGTTTGGTGGAAAACGGAACTTTACTGACGACCTTGTCTCAATTGAATGAAGTCTATGCCTACTTTTCCATTCCGGAAAACTTATATTTTGAGCTTTTAGCCAATGATAAAATCGGAAACCATCAAAAGATCGAGCTTACCTTACCGAATGGGGTGAATTACCAGTTTAACGGAGCCCTGAAGACGGCGGAAGGAGAAATCGACCGCACTACGGGTTCTATTCGTTATAAGGCACTGTTTCCTAATCCGGACCGCCTGATCAAACATGGAACATCCGGAAAGCTTATCATTTCCGAGCACCAGGCCAATGCTATCCTGATTCCTCAGAAATCCACTTTCTCCATTCAGGATAAAACCTATGTTTTTGTGGTGAATAAGCAGAATAAGGTCAAAATGACCAATATTAAGATCGGGACAACACTGAGAGATTCTTACCTGGTGGAAAGTGGTCTTAAAAAAGGAGATTTAATTGTTTATGAAGGAACCCAGTCACTGAAAGACGGAGATATGATTACCGTCAAAAAGAAGTATTAACCTTTCCTAATCTTTAAATCAACTTACCATGGTAGAAATGTTTATAAGACGAAAGGTACTTTCGTTGGTTATTTCCATATTATTTGTACTCCTGGGAATTATGGCATTACTGAAGATGCCGATTACCCAGTTTCCCGATATCGTCCCTCCTTCAGTAACCGTAACGGCAAAATATACAGGAGCTAATGCTGAAGTATCGGCCAATGCAGTAGCTCTTCCTTTGGAACGTGCCATTAATGGAGTTCCGGGAATGACCTATATGTCTACGGTAACTTCAAATGATGGTCTTACTTTAATTCAGGTATTCTTTGAAGTAGGAACCGACCCCGATGTGGCGGCAGTAAATGTTCAGAACAGGGTGACAACTATTCTTGATGAACTCCCTGAAGAAGTGATCCGGGCCGGGGTAACGACTGAAAAAGAGGTCAACAGTATGCTGATGTACCTGAATATCACCAGTACGGATCCTAGCCAGGATGAGCAGTTTATCTATAATTTTACAGATATTAATGTTCTTCAGGAGCTGAAACGTATTGACGGAGTAGGGCGTGCAGAAATTATGGGCCAGAAAGAATACTCGATGAGGGTATGGCTGGATCCGCAGAAAATGGCAGCTTATTCAATTTCAGCAGATGAGGTGATCAGCTCATTGCAGAAACAAAATATTTCGGCCGCCCCTGGAAAAGTAGGGGAAACGTCAGGAAAAACTTCCAGTCAGTTACAATACGTCATTAAGTATAAAGGTAAATTTTTTGAACCCAAACAATATGAAGAAGTCCCAATCAGGTCTGATGTGGACGGAACTATTTTAAAACTGAAAGATATTGCCAAAGTAGAATTCGGGGCAATGAACTATGGAATGGTTTCCAAAACGGATGGAAGACCCTCAGCATCTATTATGATGAAACAACGTCCCGGTTCCAATGCCTCAGAGGTTATCGAAAGCGTAAAGGCAAAAATGGAAGAATTAAAAGTAACTTCCTTTCCTCCCGGTATGGAGTACAATATGGCGTACGATGTTTCCAGATTCCTCGATGCCTCTATCAGTGCTGTATTGACAACCCTGATCGAAGCTTTTATCCTGGTGGGAATAGTGGTGTTTATTTTCCTGCAGGACTGGCGCTCAACGTTGATCCCCGTACTGGCTGTTCCGGTGGCACTAGTAGGAACTTTTGCTTTTATGAATATGCTGGATTTCTCTGTTAACCTTTTGACTTTGTTTGCTTTGGTTCTGGCCATAGGAATTGTAGTGGATAACGCCATTGTTGTCGTTGAAGCCGTCCATGTAAAGATGGAAGAAGGAATGAATGCCCTGGATGCTACCATCAGCGCCACCAAAGAAATTGCAGGTGCAGTAGTGGCTATTACCATTGTAATGTCTGCCGTATTTATCCCGGTTGCTTTTCTTGATGGCCCTGTAGGCGTATTTTACCGTCAGTTTTCACTGACATTAGCTATAAGTATTGTCATCTCAGGAGTAAATGCATTGACACTTACCCCTGCACTCTGTGCAATTATTTTAAAACCTCATGATCATAACAAAAAGAAAACGGTAGTTGACAGGTTTTTCCAGAGTTTTAATACCGGTTTTGACAGACTTACCAACGGATATGTAGGGACTTTATCAAAATTTGCGACAAAAACTACTGTCACTTTTGGTCTATTGTTTCTATTTATTGCACTGACTTTCGTGACGGGTAAATTTTTACCGACAGGGTTTATTCCTATGGAAGACCAGGGAATGGTATATGTAAGTGTTACCACCCCACAGGGAGCAACAGTAGAAAGAACGGAAAAGGTACTGGATGAAGTAACGGTTATTGCCAAAAAGATAGAAGGCGTTGAAAATGTAACCACCCTTGCGGGATACAGTATTGTAACAGAAATTGCAGGTTCATCTTATGGAATGGCTATGATTAACCTTAAAGACTGGAAACAGAGAAGTATTTCAGTAAATGAGCTCATAGCTGAACTTTCCGAAAAAACCAAATCTATTGCAGATGCTCAGATTGAGATCTTTGCACCGCCCACGGTTCCGGGATTCGGAAATACAAGTGGTTTTGAACTGCGTTTATTAGACAGAACCGGAGGTACCATCGAAAATACAGATAAGATTACCAAAGATTTCGTGAAAAAACTTAATGAAGCGCCTGAATTACAAAATAGCTTCACCAGTTTTGATGCTACTTTCCCTCAATACATGATCAATGTAGATTATGATATGGCCGCAAAAAAGGGAATTTCCGTAGAAAATGCGATGTCTACTTTACAAACCATGCTGGGTTCTTACTATGCGACCAATTTTATCCGTTTCAGCCAGATGTATAAAGTTATGGTTCAGGCAAGTCCGGAGCACAGGGATACCCCTGAAAGTATTCTGAACCTGTATTTGAAGAATGATAAAGGTGAAATGGTTCCGTTCTCTACATTTATTACCATAGAAAAAGTATACGGACCTGAAGTATTAACGAGGTACAATATGTATATGTCAGCGATGATTAATGGGGAGCCCGCGGATGGTTATAGCTCCGGAGATGCTATTGCAGCAGTAGAGCGGGTAGCCAAAGAAACCCTTCCGAGAGGCTTCGATATAGAATGGTCAGGAATGACAAGAGAAGAAATTCTATCCGGAAATCAGACCATTTATATCTTTTTGATCTGCCTTCTGTTTGTATATCTTTTACTGGCAGCACAATACGAAAGTTTCCTGCTCCCGATGCCTGTATTATTAAGCCTTCCTACAGGAATTTTCGGTTCCTATATAGCATTAGTACTGGCAGGCCTGGATAATAACATCTACGCACAGGTGGCTTTGGTAATGCTCATCGGACTTTTGGCCAAAAATGCAATTCTGATCGTGGAATTTGCCGTTGCAAGAAATAAACAAGGATTTGATATTGTCCCTGCTGCCATTGAGGGAGCGAGACAGCGTCTGAGACCTATTTTAATGACGTCATTTGCATTTGTAGCCGGACTTATTCCGCTTTGTATTGCCTCAGGAGCCGGAGCGGTAGGAAACCGTTCCATCGGTACTGCAGCAGCAGGAGGAATGCTGATCGGAACTGTTTTCGGATTAGTGATTATCCCTGGCTTGTATATATTCTTTGCAAAACTTGAAAATAAAAAGAAAGATGAGAAGATTAAATCATAGAAATATATGGTATGGCGTAGCTGTATTGAGCCTGATGTCATGTGCTGTCCCAAAAGTAGCTGATCTGAAAAAAGCCCGGAAGCTCCCGGAAGAAATTGTTAAAAACGAGAAAGATGTAAATACAGATGAATTTCAGCAGCTGAATCTGAAAGCGTATTTTACAGATGTCCACCTGCTGGAGCTTTTTGATAAGGTGGTACAGGCAAATCCCGATTTTCAGATCGCACAGCAAAGAGTAGAAATTGCCAATAGCTTTCTCCAGCGATCTAAAATGGATCTTTTGCCTTCTCTTGAAGTTGGCGCAGAAGTTTCCGGAACCCGGTACGGGAAATATACCATGGAAGGAGTAGGGAACTATGATACAAACCTTTCACCCAATATTACTGAGGAACAAAAAATCAACAGGAATGTTACTCCGAATTATTGGCTGGGCGCAAGAAGCAGCTGGGAAATTGATGCCTGGGGAAAACTGAAAAATAAGAGAATTGCCGCCCAGAAAAAATATCTAGCTTCTGCAGAAGGGCTACGCTTGCTGCAGGTAGAACTTTTTACAGATATTGCCAATTTGTATTATCAGCTGGTGGCTTTGGATAATCGGCTTGCCATTTACCAAAAGAACTATACCCTTCAGCAGAGAGCATTTGAAATTGTTTTGGCACAGCGTGAAGTAGGAAAAGCAACGGAGCTTGCTGTGCAGCAGTTTAAAGCGCAAAACAACAACTGGCTTGCTGAGATAGAACATATTAAAGTTGAAATTGTAACTGTTGAGCAGGCAATTACCACACTTACAGGAAGCTATGGAGGGAGTGTAAAGCGTGGAAATACATTGATGCCCACCAATATGGATATTTTAAATAAGAATATTAATGTAGAAGCAGTAATCCATTCGCGCCCTGATGTAGCAGCCAATTATTATGTACTGGAAGCCTCCCAGGCTGATGCTAAAGCAGCCAGAGCAGCATTTTATCCGAAAATCGATATTGGAGCCGGCATTGGACTTAATTCTTTTTCCGTTGAAACCTTTTTCAGGCCCGGTTCACTGGCAGGGCAGCTGTTAGGTGGGTTGATGGTTCCTGTATTTAATAAAGGCCAACTGAAATACGAATTTAAGGTGGCCAGTAAAGAACAGGAAATTGCTTTTCTGAATTATCAGAAGAGTATTACCACGGCATTTAACGAGCTTCAGTCTATTTTAAAACAAACCAGAATATATGAGCGTGTTTTGAAGTTAAAATCGGAAGAAGTCAGCTTCCTGGACCGTGGAGTTGAGGTTTCCAATGATTTGTATCTTACCGGCTACGCCAATTATTTTGAATTGATAAACTCCCAGAAAAGCAAATTGACTGCGGAGCTGGATTTATTACAATTTCAACATCAGAATACCCGGAATAATGTCCTTTTATTTAAGGCGCTGGGTGGAAAACTGGAGTAATAAGTACAGGATAGTTTCTGGTTTGAAAACCAGGGATTATGTACGAAGAAAGCCACCTGAAAAGGTGGCTTTTATTTTATAGGTTATCGATAATTATTTGATTATCTGAATATTAACTGCGGAAAACCCTTTTGGAGATTTCTCTTTTTCGAAAGATACCTTATTTCCTTTTTTTACCAGCTCAGCACAGTTGTTGTTGTGGAAAAAGATATTCTCCTTTGTATGGTCCTCAGTAATGAATCCATACCCTTTTTCACTGTGGAAGGTAATGATTCCGGTTTTTCTTGGATCCTCCTCAGCAATAGGAGCTGCTCCCAACTGAATTTCATCAAGGTTTACTTCCTGTCTGTCTTCAGGAGGGGTAGAAGTTAATCTTCCGAATTCATCTACATACATGAATACATCCTCCAGGTCTTTACCTTTGTTGTTGTTCGTTTTACGTTCTTCGCGTCTTAACGCCTTTTCTTTTTGCTTTTGAATTTTTTTCTTGAAATTTTCCTTTTTAGAAAAAGAATCTGCCATAAATTATTTTTAGTATTTAGTTTCTATATTTTGTATTGGCCGGTTTATTTGTTGTAAGCCCTGACAGTAGTGCACATCTGCATCCTGTTTTGGATTTCCCAATCATCCAGAGCTTTAAAATTCCGACAAGTAATATTCTTAGAAGAACTAAAGTTAAAATAGGGTTGCTTTAAAAGCAGAGACTGAATAAAAGATACCCAGGCCGAAGCTGAAAACAAAGTAGTATATGACCTAATAATAGGCAAATATACAATAATAAAATGAATAATCCTGATTAAATGATTGATAATCAGAAATACTGTTGATAGAAAAATAACATGATGAGCAATGTCACCGTAAAGGACATATAAAAAAATCCCCAGCGGCTGGGGATATGGAAAAATATATTATAGATGATGTGGTGTTAATATGGCTTTGAAATCAGCAAATGCTGTGCCTAAAGCCCATGAACATTGGAATGTTGTCGATAAGTCACACGTTTTTACAACCTTTTTGGAAGATATTGATCTGATAAATAGCAAGATATTGATAGCCATTTTTTTTTTGCCATATTTGAATAAGAATAAATTTATGCAATAAAATACAACCTGAAGGCTAAAAAATAAAATCCGAAAAATTCACCATACTGAGATGACTTTTATTGCCCACCTTTGTTTTATTAATCTTAAAAAAATAAAGAAAATGTCAACACAAGATGTAAAGGGAAAAGTGATTTTAATTGCCGGAGGAGGGAAAAACCTTGGTGGTTTATTAAGTAAAGATTTTGCAGCAAAAGGAGCAAAACTAGCCATTCATTACAATAGCGATAGTTCTAAGGCTGAAAGTGAAAAAACACTTGCCGAAGTGCAGGCTTTAGGGGCTGAAGCTTTCCTGTTTCAGGGAGATCTTACCAAAGTGGAAAATCTTACCCGTTTTTTTGATGAAACTATTTCGCGGTTCGGAGGAATCGATATTGCCATCAATACGGTAGGAATGGTATTGAAGAAACCTTTTGCAGAAACTACAGAAGCCGAATATGATACCATGTTCAATGTAAACTCAAAGTCAGCCTATTTCTTTTTACAGGAGGCCGGTAAAAAACTGAATGATCATGGCAGGATCTGCACCATTGTTACTTCTTTACTGGCAGCCTATACGGGATTGTATTCTACCTATGCCGGAGCAAAAGCACCTGTAGAGCATTTTACGAGAGCTGCATCCAAAGAATTTGGTGCAAGAGGTATTTCTGTGACTGCCGTAGCGCCGGGACCAATGGACACTCCTTTCTTTTACGGACAGGAAACTGATGATGCTGTGGCCTATCATAAATCTGCATCGGCATTAGGAGGACTTACTGATATCAAGGACATTGCCCCATTGGTTGAGTTCCTGGTAACAGACGGCTGGTGGATCACCGGACAGACTATTTTTGCCAATGGAGGGTATACCACAAGATAATGGATATTCCTTAGTTTAATAACAGACCGCTGATAATGTATTGGCGGTCTTTTTTTATTATGTAAACAGAAGTGTTATTGATAGAAAGGCTTTAAAAGTCAGGTAATTTAAAATGATTCTTGAAAAAACATTTCATAACTTTAATTACCATATCAACACAGAAACCGATTAATATGCATCATCAGCTAGAGAAACATTATGTAAACAGGGTTGGCTGGCTTCGGGCAGCAGTTTTGGGAGCCAATGACGGATTGTTATCCACTACAAGTATTGTTATTGGAGTTGCAGCAGCAGAGCCCGAGCGCCATATCATCATCCTTGCCGCCCTGGCAGGAATGATTGCAGGTGCCATGTCTATGGCAGCCGGTGAATATGTTTCCGTAAGTTCACAGGAAGACACGGAAAAGGCAGATCTAATGCGGGAAAAGCGTGAACTTGAAGAAATGCCGGAAATAGAGCTCAGGGAGCTCGCCAAAGTTTATGAAAAAAGAGGTTGTAGTAAAGAAACCGCCATGCAGGTTGCTATTGAACTTACAGAGCATAATGCATTGGAAGCCCATGCCCGTGACGAATTAGGAATTAATGAGATTACACAGGCCAAACCTTTACAAGCTGCCATGGCTTCATTCGGATCATTTGCTGTGGGAGCCTTATTGCCCTTTATCGTTTCTTTGTTGGCTCCTATCACTCAAATGGTATATTTCCAGTATGGATTTTCTATAATATTCCTGATGCTTTTAGGCGCAATTTCAGCCAAAGCCGGAGGAGCTCCCATTGGAATTGCCATGTTGAGAATCTGCTTCTGGGGAACGGTAGCAATGGGAATTACAGCGCTGGTAGGACATCTTTTTGGAATAAATGTAGCATAATACCCAACGGAAATAAAATAGGATTCGAGATCTTTCATTATGTAATATTTTGATTTACAATAAGTAAAAACCCTAACAACTGTTAGTCGTAGAAATACTACACTTTTCCATATTTGCATTGAAATATTCTTTTTATATTGCAAATACTTCTAAATTTGGTGACATACCACATCAAATCACAAAATAATAACGATTAAAATTTACAATCATGGCAGAACGAAATTCAAGAGGAATATTAAAATTCAACAATGGCGAAGGGCAAAAGCTGTTAAAACTTAATTACAGTGTATCCCGTGCTACAGATGTATCCGGAAGAGTAGCATCGGATCCTTCCAATGCTCTTATCAAAATCACAGTAGAAGCTACAGAAAAATCTGATATACTGGAAAGCCTCCTTAACGGTAAATATAAACCTACAGTAGGAGAAGTAGTATTCAATAAATCCCACGAAGAAGGAACATTGACAACCCTAAAATGGAACAATGGCTATGTAATCCACCATGAAGTAGATTTTGATGCTATAGATGAAAACAGTATGTACATCAGTTTTATTGTAAGTGCAGAGCAGATCGATCTGGGAACTTCGTCCTACTTTGGAGCCTGGCCTACAGCGTAAGAATTTTTATTTTTTTAATTTAAATAGACAAAACAGAATAGTACATCCTGAAGGATGCTGTTCTGTTTTTTTATCCGCTATTATTTCTACCGATAATTCAATGGTTTTAAATAATACTTTCATGACTATTTACTTTTAAATATAAGAAGCTTGTGAATTTTGTGTTATGAAACTCATCACTTATGAAAGGTTCGTTTATTTTTTAAGGTAAGAACCTTTAAAAAACACCTTATCTGATATGAATAAAAATATCTCAAATTCTGATATGATTTCGGAGAATCATATTCCCGGGATCAACCGTGTAGTAAAACTGGATATTGTAATTGAAGGCAGGATCATCAGGCACTTCAGGCATTTTCGTCTGGAGCAGAGTGTAAGAAAACATCATGAATTTGAACTTACACTGGCACATGACACATTAGAAGGAGTACAAAACTACGATTTGGAAGAAGCTCAGCAGTTTTTAGGCAAGCGACTGACTGTAGTTTTTAAATATAAAAATGTGGAAGGAACTCCTGAAAGAACTTTTGTGGGAGTCATTACAAAAGTAGGATTCAGTCAGGAAAATCACAGTCTCGGAAATATTGTGCTGAAAGGTTACAGTCCCACTATTTTATTGGACGCTGCTCCCCACACCCAGAGTTTTGGCGGGAACCAGCCCGTAAATATGGGGATTATTGCCACAGAAGTTATTAAACAGGGAATTGACAGCGGTAAGTTTGATGTAAAAGTTAATGCTAAGGCAGCTTCCCAGATTCTATACAGCGCCCAGTATAATGAAACCCATTACAATTACCTTTGCAGGATGGCAGAAGCCTACGGAGAACAGTTTTATTATGATGGGGAAATATTGCATTTTGGAAATATGCCTCCACAAAATAAAGCCCTGGAACTGATCTATGGGAGTAACGTTTCCGATGTGAATGTCGAATTGAAAGCCGTACACATCAAACCGAGTTTTTATGGATATAACAGCAGCTCCAATACAAAGCTTGTTTCCGGAGAAACACCGATAAAGCATGTGGGAAATCTGGCGAAAACAGCCTATAAAAATAATGATGGGATATTCAAAACACCCTCATTACAGGTAGCCCCTATAAAAGCGGCAACGGATATGGATGTGGTTATCTCTCAGACCAGTACTTCAGGAAGCAGAGCCGTAGAAGTTTTTACCGTTTCAGGTGGAACCACCATTCCTTTTTTATACCCCGGTTGTGTGGCAGATATAAAAATGCGGAAAACGGACAGCAATCAAACCGCTTATTTTACCAAACTGATGATGACAGAGGTGATACACGAAGTGGACACCTTAGGACGCTATCAGGGAAGATTTGAAGCAATTGCGTCAGATACGGGATATATTCCCACTCCGGAATTTATTGTTCCCATTGCACAGCCACAAATTGCCACGGTAATATCAAATACAGATCCTTTGGGACAAGGTAGGGTAACGGTAAGATTCGACTGGCAGCTGAATGATCATACCAATTTTATACGGATGATGGCCCCCGATGCGGGAGGAACAGATCAGATTACCCAAAACAGAGGCTATGTAGCGATACCGGAAGTAGGAGATCAGGTGATGGTGGGATTTGTTCATAATCATCCGGACCGTCCGTTTGTAATGGGTGGAATGTTTCACGGAGGAACAGCTTTGGGAGGCGGCGTGGATAACCATTTGAAATCCATACAGACCCGGAGTGGCATCAGGATTTTGATGAATGACGCGGAAGGAAGTGTCAACATTATAGATCCCAGCGGAAATAATTATTTTATGGACGGAAAAGGTAATATTGTAGTGACTGCCCCTAAAAATATGACATTCAATGCGGGAGAAGACCTCAACATTAATGTAGGAAAAGATATGAAAACAAGCGTGGGAAATGATAATGCCATCAATGTTATCAATGATCACAGGTTTACGTCCAGGAATTATAAACAGACCGTTAATGAAAATAAAACAGTCAATGTTACTGGTGATTTAAAAGAAACTACTTCTACCACTACCCATAAAGCAAAAAATGGTGATATTGTATTACAAAGCTCGGGGGTGGCCAAGGTGCTGGGGAAAATAGATGCTAAAGTGAATAAAGGATAATATGCTGAAAAAAATATTGATTGCGCTATTTTCAAGTATATTTTCTGTAATACTCACCGGTATCATTACATTAGGTATCCTGGATCTTACAAGATATAGTCATGGAGATTGCGGATGGATTGCAGTATGGCTTTGCGGAGCATTTTTGCCTATATTGTTTTTTCTGCCGTTTATAATAGCAGATCGACGGCAAAAGAAGACCATAGATGATTTTATGCTGTTCTGTGTATATTCAGGCTGTACCGTTTTTATCATCATATCTGTGATATTACTGATTCTGGTTCCTCAAATCTGTTCATAAATGAGGTAAACGGAACGGAATTACACCGTAAAAAGAATATTAAAAATAAATCATGCACCATAGCAGAGGTGATGATTTATGTTAAGGTTTTAATAATGAATAATATAACGAAATATCTAGTTAGCCTTCTGTTTTTTATCCAGATTTCGTGTCAGGAGAAAAAAGACTATAAAAAAACTGAAACTATGACAAAATATGAATGGACTGAAGGGACGTCTGCTCCTTTAGGATTTCCGATGGAAGTATACAAAGGCGGAATAGAGTGTGAAGGTGGGGAATGGGTAAGCTTAGGCTTTGGCATAGTTCCGGGAAGAAATGATTGGGGAGCTATTAACCATGGGATGGGGAATGGTTTTAAAAGCCTTCCTTCCCGGCTTGATTTTATCTGGATGTCTTATATGGAAAACCAGTTTTACATGATTGATACTCCTATTGATATCGCTATAATTAAAGAGTATTTTGGAAAAGGATATGATACAAAGGGAAGAAGCGGTAAAAACAAGCATTTAAACTTTGATGAAATCGGTGTGGGAATGGCTCCCGGAGGTGTAGTTGTCGTATGGGTGGCAGGTGTAGGAGTCCAGAAAGAAATAGGAAGGTATCAAGGTAAAAAAGTAACGATCCCTGAATCCGAAATCGCTAAGCTGGACAGCCATGAAAACCGTTTTTGGCGGAAAGATTATCTCAATGAAGTATTCAATAATGGTAAGGTTATTCCTGCAGAGATACGGGAAAAAAATAAAGACAAGCCTATTCCGTTCGGTTTGTGGGATACCTATAGAATACGGTACAGCTGGAAACCGGTCTTTGAGCTTCCGGGAAATGCCAGGCTCAATCCATCAATAAATGTTAAAATATTTGCAATTAATGGAGAAAAAGAACAGTTTGACACTGCAACAGGCATATTGGCTGAAAATCAACAGAGGGCAATTCCAAAAAGCATTATTTTTGATTATATAGGTGCGGATAATAAAGTGTATGGAGCAAATTGCGACCTGAATGAAGAATCAGGTTTCGAAGCTTTTAAGGTTGTGTTTGGTGATGATCCTGGTTCAACCAGGGCTGATATTATTGTTAAGGTAAATGAGGCGAACAGCTACTTTACGATAAAAGTAAAGGGAGAAAACGGAAAAGAAGCCTTTATAAAAGCAGATAAAATAGAAGTTTTCTAAAAACAAAAGCTATGGGAAAAACTTTCGTATACAACACCGGCACTGCTAAACCTCCTGTGGATGAGCTGCATGTGGAAATAGGAGTGTTTTTTGATGGTACTTTGAACAATCTGAAAAATACCGAATTAAGAGCCAAGTACAGGGATGGCAAGAATCAGATAGAAAGCACTGATGATAAAGAGACCATACTAAAAAAGGAAAAGGCAATTGAAGATACAAGGGCCTTACAGGAAAAAGAATATAAAAAACTTAAAAATAAAGAAATATCAGATACCGATTCTGAATATGAACGCTACCTTAAGGCGAGTCATCGGGCATGGCTGGATAAACAGGGAGTAGATAACAGTTTTAGTAATGATTATACCAATGTTGCAAGAATGTATAAATGCTGCGAACAATATAATTATGGCGTCTATGTGGAAGGTATTGGTACCCTTGATAACAGCAGGGATGTAGATGACGGATTCCAGTACGGCTCCGGTAAAACAGGAGTGAGGGGAAAAGTAAGAAAAGGATGTGAAATGGCTGCTGACAGAATTAAAAAACTTACTTCTGCGGCAAACGGTAAAATAAGAATAACAAAAATTACCATTGACACCTTTGGATTTAGTCGAGGAGCTGCCGCCGCAAGAAATTTTGCTTATGAGATCAACGGGAATAAAAGAACCAAAGATGTTGAGATCAGAAAATCAAGGAAAATTGTGGGGTATAACCAGGTTAACTCTCCTGAAGGCCCGGTTATGGTTCCTGAATACGGAGATATCTGGGTGGATAAGGACAATACTGAAGTAGACCCGCAATATGTTATAAATGGGAAGCTTCCGAGATTTGGTTTTCTGGGATATTATCTTCTCAGTAAGGATATCCTGACAAAAGAGGAATTAGACAATCTGGATCTGGATGTTCGTTTTATTGGAGTCTATGATACCGTATCGTCGTATGAAGAATATGGTGATATGGGAGGAATCAGGCGTGTAGGGTGGGAAGGAATGAAACATTCTGCCTTAGGGCCTAAATACAATTTCGGAGACGATGTGGAACAGTTACAGTTGCTGAACCCCGGATCTTATTTTAAAGCCGTTCATTTTACAGCAGCTAATGAGCACCGGGAAAACTTTTCATTGACACGGTTCCCCGGCAGTATCGAAAAAGAATTTCCGGGAGTTCATTGTGATGTTGGTGGAGCTTATGAAAACGGGATGGAAGTGGTGGACGAAATAGAAACTTCTAACCATAAACCTTTATGGTTTTTAAATAAGCGGAGACAGCAATTGATAGATGAGCATTGGTACGACGAGGAGCAAATTGAGATTAATAACAGTTTTCTCAATGTAATAACAATGGGAGGGGTATACCGTAAAATTACAGGAACCCGTTTTTTGAGGAAAGAATACAGCTATATTCCGCTTCATTTCATGGAAGAACATGGGGTTAATTTGTATGATCATCAGTTGATCATGAAAACAGAGACAAGCTATTCCATAGAGCATGATCAGTACCTGCCTTCTGCAAAAGATCTCCTGCATGGCTACGTCTTTGAGGGTGAAGGAAAATGGAACTTTAAAACAGATGAAGAATTTGAGAAGGAAAAGCAGGAAAGAGCAAGAGAAAGGCTATTAAATCCGGAACCGGAACCTACATCAGAACCGGTACCTGATGAAATACTGGATGAAAATGGTAATAAAATTAAAGCCACCACGTTGCAAGGAGTTACCGTTACCGGCTATCATCCTCAGACGTTACTGAGGATTATCCGTAATCAGTATCTTCACTGGTCTGCCAACAGAGACTGGATGGGGATGGACCCCAATAATGATTATCAAAGAAGAATATATCCGGAATAAATAATGGTTAGTATACTGCAAAATCTTCATCAGAAAACATACAGGCTGGAAACAATAGTTACAGAACAGAAAAATCCGGTTTATTTTACCACGAAAAGCTATGCAAGACAAGTTGAGGTATATTATTTCGGAAAAGTAAAGGAGCTGCATCAGTTTCAGGTTTTAATAGTAGACTTTGATTTTTCGGATGATGAAAACGCCATGGGGAAACTGATAAAAAAGATAAGCTATTTATTTGATGAACTGAAATGTAAGGCGGATGAAGAAGGAAATATAATGACAGTAGATAATCTGTTATCCCTTCGGCTAAGATGGGTACAAATACAGGAAGAATTATCCAAAAGTCATAAAGGAGATGTGATGGACAGGTATTTTGGTCAGGTCACCAATTTACTGGAGGATGAAGATAAGCTTATTGGATTCCTGGGAGGTTATAATATGTTTGGACTTCTTTTTAACGGTCTATTCAATTCCTTTGACACCAAAATGAAAAGAGAATCTTCCGAAGGCTTTACAGAAATAATGACTCCTGTAAAAAATGGAGATACAGTGACTTTGAAAATCTCAGCAGAAAACCTCGAAGGATCAGGTGTCGAACATTTCAGAGGATTGTTTGTATGTAAAAAGAATCACTATGAAGAAGGATTTATAGAAATCAGGAAACACAATTATCATTTAAAACATTCATTGGTATGGACAGGGTAAAACGTGATGGAGAAAATACTTCTCCCGAAACTCAGACTCAAAATACAGCACAGGATAATGATAAAATGAAGGCGGCCAATAGCCAGAAAATAGACGGCAAACGTGCGGAAAATGAAGAGAAAGATAAAGCTGAAGAAGGTTTATTATTGGCCATAGATGGTGCTAAAATAAAATTCAATGCTCATATGGGAACATTTAAAGTGCTGAATAATGTACCGACCACGCAGGATAAGCTTACAGGAACTGTAGTAGAAAAACAGATACCTAATTTTATTTTTGATGATGGTTTTCAGATGATTTCCCTCACAGACTGGCAGGATTTTGGAACTGCAAAAGTTCAGGATAATTATGTATTGTTAAAAAAATCCACTTTACCGGGAACAGGCAAAATGCCGGGAAATGTACCGCCCGAAACAGGAAAAATAGAATTTGTAACCTCCGGACAGGTAAATATTCCGGAAAGTATTGATGCGAAGGGAGCGCCGGTGCCGGAACAGGATATAGAATATATTTATTATTCTAGGGATGGATTTTATTTGGGAGGATTGGAAAATAGTGGTAAAGTTTATTTATCTAATCACGAGGAATATGATAAGGCTAAAAAGGAAAAAAAGTGGTCTTTAATAAATAAAGAGTCGAATTTACTGAAAGATAAAGGAATAAATATTTCCCATACAAAATTTGTAGAAAAAGCGTCTACAATATATGGTGAAAGTTCAGCGTATAGAAATAATATTGGTATTGAACGAGAACTTGAGTTAGAAATGTTTGCTATAGCATCGGTCCATAAAATAAATAAAGTTGCTTACGGTATTAGCAGCCAACAGGCGATTTTATTTAGAAATACAAAAATTATAAAAAGAAATAATACAAAAATGCAGTTAGCTTTATCTGCTATTATTAGTTCGCTAACTACAGATGACGATCCTAGCAACGGAGCAACAATGTGGGATGGAGCAGAACAAGCTGCATTTCCAATTGGAGATGACAGATTTTCTTCAGGAAAATTCGAAATTCATATGAATACGATGGGTTGGTCAATTTCAGAAGAGCATTATAGTAAATGGAAAACCGGAGTAGAGAGACTAGGAGCACCTTTCAATGCACCAAGAGAAAAGTATACCCCTGGCAAAAACCCTAAAAATAAGTATTCTACAATGAATACAATAGCACTTGAATCAAGAGCAGTATATTTAGGAACTATTTTTTGGAAAGAATTAAAAACCAGAAAAAAGAAACCCAATGAAAAGAAATAATCTATATCTTATTTTGTTGTTTTTTTATACCAGTTGCATGTCTCAGAAAAACGATTATAAAGTAGTTTATTCGAGCAACAATGATATTAAAATTAGCTACTATTTTCATTCTGATAATAAAGAATATGCAAGAGTGTATGGTAATTCAATAAAGAGTGACTCTTTAGCGTTTGTTCAAAATAAAAATGATTTAATTGTAAATGAATTTAAGTATAATGATAAGGAGAAAAAAAGATTACCTACAGGAAATATTAAGTATATTAATTATTATACTAAGCTTTCGGATATTATTGCCTCAGAAAATGCTTTTTCAATAGATGAGGTCCCCGTAAATAACCTTAATTTTATCAAGAAAGACTGGGAAATAAAAAATATTATTGAGAAAAATTGTAAACAATCAAAAGTTGGATTTAATAATTGTGATTTTATACTTCCATCAAATAATGAATTTCCCTATTGGCCGAGTAGCGCAGTTATAGCATCAGCTAAAATAAGAGTCAAAGAAAATAGCCTGGAAGAAATAGAATTAGAAGCGAAATATCAGGATAATTCTTTTAATTATAAAAGAAGCTACTATTATAATGATGACCAAAAAATTGAAAAAATAATTACTTCTATAAAAGATAACTCTTCAACAGAATCTTATGAAGATAAATTTATTATCGTAAAATAAATAATTAGTTTTGAGGGTTTATTTTCATTATTCCTAATTTTAACAGGATTCTATTTTAAAAAAAATATATTTTCAAAGAAGTTATAGAATTATTCTACAAAATCATATAGCAACAGAAGAGATGCTTTTGATAGAACGGTTAAAATATTTAAAGATGATCAATAAAATTTTTTTATTACTTTTATTTTTAGGAATAAGTTGTAATTCTCAAACTTCTCGATTAGAATCTTTATTAAAATCAAATGAAATTGTAACCCAGCTCCATAATGATTTTAACAATGACGGTGTCCGTGATGATTTATATATTTTAACATTAGAAAATACTAAAAGTAAACAACAACCAGAAGACCTTACTCGAAGAAAACTTCTGATTGTTTTTAATAATAAAAATAAAACATTTACTTATGAAAATGACGTTATTCTACCTTGTAAAGAATGCAGTGGCAAATCTGATATGAATATTGATAATCTGAAATTTAAGAATAATCTGCTTTCATATACCACTTGTATTGCCCCTTTTGCCTCGGATAAATACTCTGTTATAGATTTTACATTACAGTTTTCAAAAGACAATTTTTATCTTGCTAAATACAGAGAGAGTTACTTTTCAGTTGAAGCTGATGACAGTGTCACAATAGTGTTAGATAACACAGATCTTCCAGGAATGAAGTTTAATTATTATGATTGGGTAGCTAATAAAAGTTGGTTGGATTATATAATTATTTCGTCACATAACATTACTAAACTCAATGATTTTGCATTTAATCTTGGAAATGTTAATCCCTCAATATCAATTCAAATACTTGAGAAAATAATTAAGAAATATCCGGATAGGGTGGTAACATATCTTAATATCGCAGATAGTTATTGGGCGACCGGGAATAAAGAAGCTGCAAAAAAGAATTATAAACAATATCTTTCTTTAATGAAAGCTCAAAAGAAAGATCTTAATAAAATTCCCAGGTATGTTGAGGAAAGGATAAAATAATGAAAAATCTTTTTACAGTATTTATATTTTTTATCGCAGGTTTTGCTTTTTCTCAAACGGGAAAGAGATTACCCATTATTTCGGTATCAAAATCTTATAAATTAGGGTTTAATGAATACAATAAAGAATTCAATATGTATCAAAACCCATTTATTTTGAAAAGAGGTAAGAAGTATAAAATACAAGGCTATGATAATTCCAATTATTCAGGAGGTCAAATTTTAAGCATATCACCCAATAGAAGATTTATAGTTATGGATTACACCGTAACTACACAGCTAAAATTGCCGGAAATCCTGGGGAACTAATATTGGAAATAAATAATATTGAGGTTGCAACAATACCCTGCAGCTCCATTGCAACTACAACGACTATTGATAATCTGAATGTAACCGGTGATTTTGTAATTAAAATTTTGAACCCCAATACAGGACAGCGAATTGCAATTGATGATTTGACCTGGACATGTTTTTCAACTTTAGGAGTTAATGAAAGCACTAAGTCAGTTCAGCTTTCAATTTATCCTAATCCAATTAAAAACGGTGAGTATCTACACCTTAATAAAATGGTAGAGGAAATTAGTATTTATAATAGTCAAGGGAGATTAATTAAGAAGTCTGGAAAATCAAAAACCTCTGAAAATCAAAAGATTTCAGAGGTTTTTTGTACCCAGGACCGGGATCGAACCGGTACTCCTAAGAACTGGTGTTTGAGACCAGCGCGTCTACCAATTCCGCCACCTGGGCAAGTATATACCTTGTTTTGAATCGGTGTGCAAATATAGAAATTTTTATTAATATTCAAAAGTTTTTTGAATAAAAAAAATTAGAAATTAATCTCTAAACCATCGTAGGCAAGGTGGATTCCGGGTGGAAGCTGCTTATCCTCAATATCATGCAGGCCAAGGTGATGACTGATGTGGGTTAGAAATAATTTCTCAGGTTGTAGTTCTTCAAATAATTTAATAACATCCGGAAGAATAAAATGAGCAGGGTGCGGATCAAATTTTCTGATACAGTTTAAAATCAATACATCCAGACCCTTCAGTTTTTCCTTTTCTTTTTCTGAAATGAAACCCGCATCCGTAATATAGGCCAGCTTTTTAAATTTATATCCGAAGACAGAGATTTTATAATGAATCACTTCAACAGGAGTGATTTCTGTATCCAAAACAGTGAATGGCTTATTTTCAATTTCATGAAGTTCAAAGGCAGGAGCTCCGGGGTACCTTACATCTGCAAAAGCATAGGGAAAGCGGTTTTTAATTTCATGGGCCACTCTGTGGTAGCAGTAAAGCGGGACGTCTTTGCCGCTTTTAAAAATCAGGGGTCGCATATCATCCAGTCCGATGACATGATCATTATGTTCATGAGTGATCAGGGTAATATCTACGGTATGCTCATGGTTGCTAAGCATTTGCTGTCTGAAGTCAGGGCCGCAGTCGATCAATATTTTTTTATTTTCCTCCGTAGTGACCATCACGGAAGAGCGTAAACGTTTGTCTTTGGGATTTTCAGAAGTACACACTTCGCATGTACAGCCAATAACGGGCACACCTTGCGAAGTACCGGTTCCTAAAAATTTCAACTTCATTTTGTTTTGAGGTTGGTTTAATTTTGGTAAATTTACAAAAAATTTCATGTCCTAATGTATCAGAAACTAACTCCTAAGCAAAAAGCATTAACAATTAATCTAGATCCTACTATTTATGGTACTTTCGCAGAAATTGGAGCAGGGCAGGAGACTGTTCGCCACTTTTTTAGAGCAGGGGGAGCTTCCGGTACAATTGCTAAGGCGATGTCTGCTTACGACAAAGATTTTAGTGATGCCATCTACGGAAAAGAAGTAAAAAACAGGTACGTTACCCAAAACAGACTTCGTAAAATGCTTCGTTATGAAGTTGCATTGATCGAAGAAAGAATTTCAAGGGATAATAATCCGGACAGAAAGTTCTTTTCCTATGCCAATACCGTTACCACGATTAACTTTGACAAAACAGTAAAAGGCCACGGTTGGGTAGGAATCCGTTTCCAAACCAAAGAAAATGAAGATTACAACGAGATTGTTATCCATGTGAAATTCAAGGAAAATGATGCCACCTTACAGCAGGAAACGTTAGGAAACCTGGGAGTGAACCTTATTTTCGGAGCCTTTCATTATTTTGACAATCCGAGAACCCTTGTTGAATCTTTATATGATGATATAGCAAAAGACAACCTGGAAATTGATATGATTGATTTCAGCGGTCCTGCATTTGAATATGTAGATAACAGGCTGATGTCTCTTCAACTGGTAAAAAATGGTATGACCGATGCCGTTATTTTTAATTCCCAGGGAAACAACATGCTTCCTGCAGATGTACTGTATAAGAAAAATATTTTTGCGGTGCGGGGAAGTTTCAGGCCGGTAACGAAAGTGAATATTGATATGCTTCAGAACGGTCTGGATATGTTTTTAAAAGATGCCACCTGCACCCATGAAGAAACGGAAGTTCTTATTGAAATCACAATTTCCAACCTGAGGGCAGATGGTGATATTGATGAAAGAGACTTCCTGGATAGAGTAGATATTCTCGGGAAATTAGGATATACGGTTATTATTTCAAACTTCTCGGAATATTACAGGCTGATTGATTACTTTGCTTCCTACACAGGAGGAGACATTGGAGTTGCCATGGGGGTCAATAATCTATTGATGGTATTTGACGAAAAATACTATAAAGATTTATCCGGAGGAATTCTTGAAGCATTCGGGAAATTTTTCCGAAACGGTATGAGGGTGTATCTGTATCCTTATAAAGATCCTGAAACCCATCTGTTGCTGGATTCTTCAAATCTTAAAGTAGAGGAAAACCTGAAAGAATTGTATAAATATTTCAAACGTAATAATCGTATTGTAGATATTACGAATTATAATCCGGAGTTCTTAGAAATTTACTCACGGGAAATATTAAGAAAAATTGCATGCTGCGTTAAAGGATGGGAGACCCAGGTTCCGGAAGGCGTTGCAGAAATGATCAAAGAACGTGGAATGTTTGGTTACAAAGAAGAACTTTCATTTAAACAATTCTCTTAAAAATATTAAATAATGTCAGAATTAAAAAAAAGACTTTCCTCTATTCTTGAAAGTCCCAAACATAATACAGAAGAAAAACTTGAAAAAGTTTGCCACCTGCTGGACCAGGAAATTTCTTATTTCAACTGGACAGGCTTTTACTTTAAAAATGGGGATAAAGATGAACTGATCCTGGGACCCTATGTGGGAGCCCCTACAGACCACACCATTATCCCTTATGGAAAAGGAATTTGTGGCCAGGTTGCCGTTTCCAATGAAACCTTTGTTGTTCCCGATGTAAACGAAGAAAGCAATTACCTGAGTTGTTCCATTGATACCAAAGCTGAAATTGTGGTCCCGATATTCAAAGATGGGAAAAACATTGGCCAGATTGATATTGATTCCCATACCATAGATCCTTTTACAGATGAAGATCGCGAACTATTGGAATGGTTATGTAATGAAGTTTCAAAAATTTTATAATTGAATTTCAGCAATACATCATATAGACTCCGGCTTTTACAGCTGGAGTTTTTTTGTCACTATTGAAAAAATGAGGTATTCAAATAGAAATCTTAGAATTACGGTTACTTATTATGGATTATAAGTGGTAATGACAAACAGTATTAACGGTTCATCCCCTGTGTTTTCAATAGAATGGTAACCAATAGAACTAATGGCGGTAATGTCTCCCTTTTGAAGGGTTTTTTTACGCACAGGACCTTGTATCCCCGTTCTTTCCCGGTATTCCCCGGTTCCATGTACCACAACATATAATTCCTCTTCATTTCTTTCATTATGGGTATGAAATCCGGATTCATCGCCTTTTTTCAATAATACCATGTAAGCCGCCAGCCGGTTATTAGCCAGTTCCTGGTGACCGAACATCTGTATCATATATACGGTTCCGTTACCGCCATACATGTTTTCACGTTTATCTATGCGGGTAATGCTCCGTTCATTCTTTCCGAATGCCATTACATACAGGTGAATGTATTTTGAAACTTCTTGTATAACGTGGTCAAATTCTACGCCTTCAGATAATATAACTGTACCGGACATGTGCTTTAGTTTAATGCAGCTCAATGTACCCAAAAATATATCATAAAGCAAGCAGAGCTCATTAAAGTTTTAAAAATAGTCTGGGTATTACTTATGTTGTGGTAGCAAAGTCAGTCTTGCATTGCCTGTACCTCCGTCAGCAATTCTTTAAAATAGTTTTCACATTTCGCGATATGCGTTCCATACCAGGAGAATGCTTCACCATCTACAATCATTATCTTTTTATCAGGATAAAAGACTTTTAGCTCTTCAATATGTTTTTCTTTAAATGGAAACGGTTCGGAAGATAGCATAATAAGATCAGCTTCTGCAAGATCCTCAGGAGTAATTTCAGGATAGCGGGTTTTATCTTTAAAAATATTTTCAAAACCGGTTTCAGATAAAATCCTGTGAATGAATGTGTCTGAACCAACCGACATATAAGGGTTTTTCCAGATAAGATAAGCTGTTTTTATACTTGTATCAAGCTTTGCCTGATTAAGGACATCATAGATTTTGAGATTGAACAATTGTGCTCTTTCCTCCCTTCCAATCAGCTTTCCAAGGTTCTTAAGCAGATAATAATTATCTTCTATTGTTTCTACGTTGGTTACCATAACCTTGAAGTCATTCATTAAAGCTTCCACCTGCTCTTTTACATTTTCCTCCTTGTTGGCAAGGATAAGATCCGGTTGTAAAGCTTTGATTTTTTCAATATTGATGTTCTTGGTTCCTCCGACAATCGTTACGTTTTTTACTTTATCTTTGGGATGTATGCAGAATTTAGTCCGGCCTACAACCTCATGTCCGGTTAATCCAAGATCAAATAAAGCCTCAGTAATAGAGGGGACAAGTGAAACAATTTTCATATTGGCATAGTAAGATGATGCCTAAAATTACAAAAGTTTTCCGGTTAAGAAAAGTCCCGCTACCGTAAAATAGATGATAAGTCCGGTAACATCTACCAGGGTGGCAACGAAAGGGGCAGAAGATGTAGCAGGATCGAGTTTTAATTTCTTTAAAACAAACGGAATCATCGATCCGGATAAGGTTCCCCATAATACAATGGCAATCAGTGATACGGAAACACTTAAACCTACATATACCCAATATTGGCCATAATCGAAAAGGCCTATTTTTTGCCAAAGCATAATCCTGATAAAGCCAATGATCCCTAAAATAGCTCCCAGGCACAGTCCGGAAATAATTTCTTTTCTCATCACGTACCACCAGTCCTTAAGGCTGATTTCCTGAAGGGCCATAGCACGGATAATCAATGTAGCTGCCTGTGAGCCTGAATTCCCACCACTGGAAATAATTAAAGGAACAAACAGGGCAAGAACAACCGCTTTCTCAATTTCTTTATCAAAATATCCCATGGCAGATGCTGTCAGCATTTCTGATACAAAAAGAATAATAAGCCATGTAGCTCTTTTCTTGATCATTTCCGTCCAGGAAGTTTGGGTATAGGGGAGATCTAAGGCTTCCAACCCCCCGAATTTCTGGATGTCCTCTGTATTTTGCTGCTCAATTTGGTCGAGGATGTCATCTATTGTTACAATTCCTACCAGAACACCGGCCTCTGTAATAATAGGGAGTGCGCCACGGTCATATTTTTCAAAATAAGTAACTGCATCCTCTTTTGAAGTCGTTGTGGTAATCGCCACAAAATGATTGTCTGTAATATCGGAAACCAGGGTGTCCTCTTCTTCAAGAAGTAAAGTTCCGATGGCGAGGTCATCAATCAGCCGGTTTCTTTCATCCACTACATACAGGTAATTCATGGTTTCTACCTTCTTACCTACTTTTTTAATTTGCTGGAGACACCGCTTTACCGTCCATTCCTTACGGATCTGGATATAGTAGGGGGTCATCAGACGGGCAATAGAATCCGAATTATACCCTAAAAGTTTTAAAGCAATCCTTCTTTCCTGTGGGTTAAGATGATTGATGGAATATTTAATCAGCTCATCCGGAAAATCCTCAAAAAGGGCAGTCCTGTCATCCGGTGTCATCGCATTAAGAATTTCAGAAACATCATCGCTTCCGATACTCCTGATGGTATCTTCCTGAAAATCCGGATCAAGATGGGAGAAAACTTCGGCTTTGTACTCTTTCGGAACCTTCAGGAACGCGAGTAGCCTCTCATCAGCTGGAAGTTCACTGAGAGTTTCGGCAATATCGGCAGGGTTGAAGATAAGTTCGTCTCTAGAGTTCAAAACGTGAAATTTTAGGATATGCAAAAATAATTCAAATTTTTAAGACTGGCCAATAAACTGGTAAATTTAAGGATTAATTAAAGTCTGAAGCTGTGTAATAAAGAAAAACACCCGCCGGAGCGGATGTTGAAAAATTAAATTTTAAAATGCATGCAGGCCCATTATTCCAAAATAGGCTCACATTGTATTACGGGAGAGGGAAGGCAAAACCCTCCGGTACAGCATTCACCGGGATCACATTGGGGTTCGGTGGTTCTGCATTTTCTGGCCTGAAGGCTTCCTTTGATTTCTTTTTGCTCTTTTCTGCTAAGCTTTTTGAACGTTGTAGCTGACATGGTGACTAATTTTAAGTAAGATTAAAAATATTTCCTAGTCTTCAATACAGGCATATTCCATACAGACGCCCCTGCAGCAGATTCCGATAAAACATGGTCTGGTTTCACTGCATCTTTCAATCAGTCCCCCGTTAATTTGCTTTGCTTTTTCTCTACTGAGTTTCTTTAAATTTTTCATGTGATTTGATTTTATAGGTTTGTTAAGTTTTACTTATTCCAGACAGATGAACGGTGAACAAATTCCATAGCAACACCATCCGGCAGCACATGGGTTGGAATCACTACATCCTGTTAATTTGCTTTGCCTTTTCTCTGCTGCTTATTCAGTAATGATAAGACAGGTAATGGAATGTGTTACCATTATTCCAATGGGCACATTTGTGGACTGCAAATTCCATCACAACACCATCCAACAGTGCATGGACGGGTGATGCTGCATCTGGCAATAACACCTCCGTTAATGTGTTTTGCTGCTTCTCTGCTGATTTTCTTTAAATTTTTCATAGGATTTAGATTTTAATGTTTCACTAAAATAACAAATATTTTTCAATTATTCCTATTTTGGTGAAAATATTGCGTTGGTAGTCAGTATTTTATAGATGTTTTGGAGATATTTAGAAAAATAGAGTAGTGTAAAAGGAAATGCAGCGAATGACAAATTAACGGTAAAGCATGCTTCTGTTTTGAAGCCGGAACTATTATAATCGGTTATAAATACAGTATAAAACGAGCTGTAAAAGACTTCCTAATAATGGATGAATGGTAAAAGCGGTGTGAAATGAAAGGATAATTATGAAAATAGATCGAGAAGCAAATTTTCAAATAAATTTTACAGTTTAATTAAAGCTCTGCCTCTGCAGGTTTTAATTTCCTCAGTTTTTTTATAATTCCTCTTATGGCACCATCGGTACCTATCTTAACGGAATTCACAGTTGATCCCAGCAAACGCATATTTTTTCTGTAAGTGTCATGGTCTGTTTCCGTAACGAGATTCCCATCAGCACTAAAAAGCTTCATGCTCACCACAACCTGATTAGAAAAGACATATTTCCCGAGACCTACTTTGAAATAACGTACTTTAGAAACAATTGCAAAATCGGCATCGTTATTCACACAGTAATCCATAATGGTTTGTTTATCTATGCTGTCAAAAGGAACCTGAACTTCAGCCCGGAGCATTTTGTTTTTTCTCCCGCTGAAATTATCAGTTACAGCATCAAAGAAGGCATTATTGGTAGGCTCTTTTATTTCATCAATATCAGGCTCTACCTCAGGATTGAAGTATAAAACTTTTTTTATTTTGTCCTCAGCATTCCTCTGTGCTTTTACCAAAGTAACGCCTGTCAATAAAAAAGTGATAACTGCTGTAAAGAATATAATTTTTTTCATTTGTAATTCGAATGCAAAACTACTGCCTTTTTGTTGGATTACATACAATTTATTAAGAATTTTTTAACATTTTTTTCTATCAATTTTAATTTATGAAATCATAATGTTTGCAAAATCAAAAAATAGTCGTAATTTTGCACCCGTTACATAATAATCATTAAACAATATTGGAATGTACTTAACAACAGAAAAAAAGCAGGAAATTTTCGCAAAACACGGAAAATCTGCACAAGACACAGGAAGTGCTGAAGGACAAATTGCACTTTTCACTTTCAGAATCAACCATCTTTCTGCTCACTTAAAGAGCAACCATAAAGATTTCAACACTGAAAAATCTTTGGTTAAGCTGGTAGGTAAAAGAAAAAGATTACTAGATTACCTTAAAAATAAAGATATCGCCAGATATAGAGCGATCATCGCTGAACTAGGTTTAAGAAAATAATCTATAAAGATTTTCAAAAACAAAGCAACTTCGAAAGGAGTTGCTTTATTTTTTATAAGCAAAGAGGGCGACAAAGTCTCCAGTTTTGCACTTATCTGTATGTTCTCCAACTTATTCCGCTTTTTTACCAATTTTTCCCAAATGCGTATTCTGAAAACTATCCGGATATTTCAAACCATATCCTAATATTCTGTCAAATGCGGAATGCGAAAATAAAATAGCTCCGATCATCTGTAAATAAGGGAGTGCGAGCACCGTGCCGGCAAGATAAACAACAATAGCAATTCCTAAATGGTGAAACAGGTTATAACAAAAGGCACCTGCTTTATTATTAATCGTATATCCCAGCATGGAAATATCAGGAGCAAGGAAAAGTCCTGCAAACCACCACCAGGAGTATCCCGTTTGTGCAAAAGCTAGAATTCCAAGGATTAAAAAGGCTGCGTATTCAAGTTGTAACTGAAACTTCATCAGAATAAGGAATTTAATGATTATATAAATTAAGTCGGAATTTCGGGAAGAAAGTTACATACAAGGCCAAGAGTTTAGGATCAGAATGCTTCTAAAAGTGCAGGCGCCTGTATGTGTAAGAGTGCAAGAATGAAATAATATTTTGTGATTAACGATGTGCTTATGATTTAAAAATGAGAATTTTTATTGCTTGCCCATAAGATAAAGTCGTGAAAATATAACAGGCTGTTCCGGAAATGAAACAGCCTGTTTAAATTATTTTATATAGAGGTTAATGTCCTGATTTCGCTTCAGTGCTTTCTACATGCCCCAGAAATTTGGTGCAGTAAGCTCCGAAAATAAGAATCACAAGATAACAGAACACCGGGATGATAAATGACTGCTGTACTCCGAACTGGTCTGCAAGATACCCCTGAAGAATAGGAACGATAGCTCCTCCTAAAATTGCCATCACAACCAGGGATGAGCCCTGACTTGTATATTTCCCCAGTCCTGAAATCGCCAAAGTGTAGATATTGGAAAACATGATTGAATTGAAAATTCCGATTCCCAAAACACTGTACATGGCCATTTCCCCATGATTAACCATAGTTGAAATCAGCAGGATAACATTAATTGCGGCAAAAATGGAAAGAGTTCTTGCCGGAGCCGCTTTCCCCACAAAGAATGCTGCAAAGTTCAGTAATATAAATACCAGGAAAAAGCTTATTTGGGCAAAACTAAGGTTAACAATGCTGAAAATCACAAGGAAAACCAATGTGGCAGCTCCTAGCATAAAAACTGCTTTTTTAGCCTGGCTCATCGATTGGTTTAATGAAATAGCTCCAAGGAAACGTCCGATCATTGCACCTCCCCAATATAATGAAAGATAATTTTTACTGATCGCTTCATTGAATTTCATGGTTTCTTCAAGGAAACTGATAATAAAACTTCCTACTGCCACCTCACCTCCAACGTAACAAAACATGGTAAAGACTCCGAATTTCAGGTGATTAAATTTCAATGCTCCCCATCCTTGGAGTGTTTCTTCAGTTTCCATTTGAAACGAAGGAAGCTTCACTCTTGAAATTAATAAACCTACCAACAGGAGGATGGCAGCGAAGATTAAATAAGGTATTCTTGTTGCCACCGCACTGAATGTTCCGTCCGGTTCCGAAAATAATTCAAAAATTAAGTGTCCTCCCAATACGGGCGCAATCGTAGTTCCGAAAGCGTTGAAAGCCTGTGTCATATTTAAGCGGCTGGATGCTGATTCTTCTGAACCCAGCAATGAAACATACGCATTGGCTGTGATCTGCAAAACAGTGAAACCTAATCCCAGAATAAACAATGCACCTAAAAACAAAGGATAATAAGAGAAAGTGGCTGCCGGATAAAACAGGATACAGCCGAAAGCTGCCAATACAATCCCGAAAAGAATTCCTTTTTTATATCCCACTTTATTGATAGGGTCACCTTTGGAAATGGAAATAAGGAAATAAACCAGGGAACCGATAAAGTAAGCTCCGAAAAAGCAGAACTGTACCAGCATGGATTCAAAAAAAGTCAGTTTGAAAAGTTGTTTCAGATAAGGGATCAGAATATCATTCATACAGGTAATGAATCCCCACATAAAAAAAAGCAGGGTGATGGTGATCAATGGAACCGTATAATTCCTGCTTTGTGATTGTACTTCTTTATTCATAAACATTTATTTAATATAAAAGGGGCCCTTTCTTCGATAAGGATACCTTAATTTTTTGCCTGCAGCATATTATTTTGTGAAGTAAGGCAAATATAAGAGATAGGTTTGTTGTTTTGCAATTGTTTTCCAGTTTTATCTGTCAGATATTATTTTCTTTTTTTGAGACAATAATACAAAAAAGCAATGATTTTTTAGGACAATTTATGAAAAAACAATTTTCATTTTTTGCCAATAATAATGAATAAGTTCTGAATTAAGTTGAATCTTTCATTTGCCGACAGACATAATTTTATAATCCGATACCTTATTTATACAAACGAAAAATTTAATATTTCATTATTATATAGTACCTTTGCAAACGAAAATTTAAAGAGTTTAAATATTAATCATACTCAATACGGAGTATAAAGACGAAAATTTATGAGTATACCTCAAGCGTTTACAGAAACGGTTACCCTTGCAGATGGCAGGGAAATCACGATTGAAACGGGGAAGCTGGCTAAGCAGGCTGACGGATCCGTAGTTGTTAAATGTGGTGGGACAATGCTTTTAGCAACTGTTGTAGCCAATAAAGAAGCAAATCCCGGAGTAGACTTTTTACCATTAACAGTAGATTACAGGGAAAAGTTCTATGCGGGAGGAAGAATTCCAGGGAATTTCTTCCGTAGAGAAGCAAAACCATCTGATGATGAAGTGCTTACTATGAGATTGGTAGACAGGGTATTGCGTCCGCTTTTCCCTGAAGATTTCCATGCGGAAGTACAGGTGATGATCTCACTGATCTCTTATGACAAAGAGGTGATGCCTGAAGCATTAGCCGGTCTGGCAGCTTCTGCGGCCATCGCCATTACAGATATTCCTTTCAATGGACCAATGTCTGAAGCCAGGGTAATAAAAATAGACGGAGAGCTATCTGTAAACCCAAGTTATGAAAATTTATTAAAAGCAGATATCGATATTATGGTGGGAGCTACTAAAGACTCCATCGTAATGGTAGAAGGTGAGATGAAAGAAATCTCCGAGCAGGAAATGCTGGAGGCAATCAATTTTGCTCATGCAGAAATCAAAAAACAGATTGAAGCCCAGGAGAGATTAGCTGCAAAAGTAGGAAAATCTTTCCCTAAAAGAGAATACAGCCACGAAGAGCATGACGAAGCCATTCGTGAAAAAGTATGGAATGAATGCTACAACAAAGTGTATGAAGTAGCAAAAACTCCATCCAATAAAGAAGAAAGAGGAGAGAAGTTCAAAGCAGTTCTTGAGGAATTTTTAGCCCAGTATGCTGAAGATGAAGAAGAATTGGCAAGAGTGACTCCTTTCGTTAAAGTATATTACCACGACGTAGAGAAAGAAGCTATGCGTCAGATGATCCTTGAAGACAATATCCGTCTTGATGGTCGTGATCCGCAAACGATCCGTCCGATCTGGTCAGAGATTGACTATCTTCCGGGAGCTCACGGTTCAGCAATCTTTACAAGAGGGGAAACCCAGTCTCTGACTGCCGTAACATTAGGCTCTGTAAAAGATGCCAACATGATCGACAGCGTAATCACGCAGCACGACGAGAGATTCTTCCTGCATTATAATTTCCCTCCGTTCTCAACTGGTGAAGCAAGACCTTTAAGAGGTACATCAAGAAGAGAGGTAGGACACGGAAACCTGGCACAAAGAGCTTTAACAGCAGTAATTCCCCAGGAAAACCCATATACCATCAGAATTGTTTCCGATATCCTGGAATCAAACGGTTCCTCTTCAATGGCAACTGTTTGTGCCGGAACATTGGCATTAATGGATGCCGGAGTTCAGATTACAAAACCTGTTTCAGGGATTGCAATGGGATTGATTACGGATAAAAAATCAGGAAAATGGACTGTACTTTCAGATATCTTAGGTGATGAAGACCACCTTGGAGATATGGACTTCAAAGTAACCGGTACAGCAGACGGTATCACAGCTTGTCAGATGGATATTAAAATCCAGGGACTTTCTATGGATATCATGGAAAAGGCTTTAATGCAGGCTAAAGACGGAAGATTACACATCCTTAATAAAATCACAGAAACTATTGCCCAGCCAAGACCGGATGTGAAGCCTCATGCTCCGAAGATGGTAATAATGGAGATTGCAAAAGACTTCATTGGAGCGGTAATCGGGCCTGGTGGAAAAATTATTCAACAGCTACAGAAAGATACGGATACGGTTGTTTCAATTGAAGAAATCGGAGAAATCGGACGTATTGAAATTGCCGGAACAGACAGGGAGAAAATCAATGCTGCGATCGCTAAGATCAATGAGATTACCTTCGTACCGGTTGTAGGTGAAGTATACAAAGGTAAGGTAGTGAAAGTGATGGATTTTGGAGCTTTTGTGGCCATTGCCAAAGGTACTGAAGGACTTCTGCACATTTCAGAAATTGAATGGAAGCGCCTTGATAAGGTTCCATACGCTGAAGGTGATGAAGTAGAAGTAAAATTCATGGGGTATGATGACCGTAAGAAAATGAAGCTTTCCCGTAAAGTTCTTTTGCCAAGACCTCCAAAACCGGAAGGTAAACCGAAAGCTGAAGGACAAGGAAGACCACAAGGCGGAAAACCTGCAGAAAACCAGACGCCTACTACAGAAGCATAAGAAATATTCTTAGATATGAAAAATCCCTCATTTTGAGGGATTTTTTGTTTGTATAGGGTTGAAAAGTGCAACCAGAAGGTTTTTACCTGTGATAACATTAAATGCTTTATAGGTCAGGGTTTATTTTTTCTCTTTTAATTGTATATGCTCCCTTGCATCTTCAACAGTCTTTATTTCAGCTTCCGATTCTTTGTTTTAAATCCTCAGCTCCCCCGGTTTTTCTCGGCTGTCCGTTTTTAGAAGAACCAAAGTTATAAGTGTAGGAAAGTGTCACCACACGGGAGTCCCTTTTCACAACAAAATTTTCTACATAATTATTAAAAACAGTTTGTGCTTTAGGGTTACTGGAGAAAAATACATCGTTGAATGCAAGCTTCAGGATGCTGTTATTTTTAAATTTCTTCTGGGCTCCTATATTCAGGTACCAGATGGGTCTTACGTCCATATAGGCATAAATTTCCCGGGTTCTGTAATTGCCTGTGACTTCTGCTGTGAATCCATTTCCTAATTTGAAGGAGTTGATGCTGTTGATATTGAAATTAAAATTTCCTTTGTTGTTGATCTGGGTTTCAGAAACATTTCCGGTGTAAGTCGCATAATAAAAATTGGCATTGTTATTCATGTCCCACCATTGGGTCACTTTTACAGGAGCGATCAGGTAAAGGCCGTAGTTAGAGACCGAGCTGAGGTTTTCAATAGTTTGTACGGTCACATTTTTACCATCTTCTATAACAGGCTTGATGACATCCGTAATATTGTCACTGGTTTTACTGTAGCTTAATGTAAAGAAATATTTATTGCTTAAGCTATAGGTAATTTCATAATTCATCATGGTTTGTGGGCTCAGGTCAGGATTTCCGGTTTTGGAAGTGGTAGGATCCAGATAGAACTTAAACGGGTTCAGCTGCATATAACTGGGTCTTGTGATCCTTCTGCTGAAATTGATTTCCAGGTTGCTTTTATCCGTCAGGTCATAAGAGAAAACAGCACTTGGAAATAATTGCGTATAATTTTGTTTATTAACCTGATTCGTAGCAAGCTGTGTTCCTTTTATGTTGGTATTCTCTACTCTTAAACCGGCTGTCATTTTTAATTTTTCCCATTTTTTGGAGACATTTCCATAGATGGCATTAATATTTTCTTCATAAATAAAATGATTGCTCTTTGAAGGATCAAAAACCGGATTTCCGGCGTCTAAATTGAAAAACTTCAGATCACTGTCGTTTTTTACAAAGCTGGTCTTAATTCCTCCTTCCAGTTTCCAGTCATTTTTTAAATTTTTAGCGAGATCAGATTTTAATGAATAAATATTTAATTTTCCATTGATATCACCTTTTAAAATATCAAGCCTGTCAGAATTTTCAGATATCAGGTGGGTTTTTGTTTCAAAATTTTGAAGCGAGGAATTGGTATAATTAATATAATCAAAATCTGTAGTCAGTTCCGATCCTAAAGAATCAAGAGCATATTTATGGTTCAGGTTCACCGAAAAATTATCCCAGTCATTTTTTGTGGTACTCAGTGTATTGAAAGTACTTTCAGGAATGCGGTTGTTGTTCAGTGTTATATTGTTGTTATCACCATCCAGATTAAGCCTGCTGGTGACCAGGCCTAAAGAAAAGCCCAGCACATTTTTATCATTCATATAATAGTCCATTCCGGCTTTTGCCACATGACTTTTAATGCCAAACTTTAGATAATTATCCTGTAAATAAGCTTTTTCAAAATTATTATTGTTATAAAAATTTCTATCCAGGATCAGGTGGTTGTAAAGCTCCCTGTAGGCAAAACTGTAATTTCCGAATATATTGAACTTTTTATTCCTGTGATTAATGCTGAAGCTGTTATTGTTCTTCACATACTTTCCTGTTCCTATAGAGGATGAAGGAAGCCCTTTCAGATAATTGGCGAGATCACTTCCGGTCATTGGTGTATTTTTACCATCAATCTGGATGAGCAGGTTTCCTTTTCCCCTGAGGCTGATATTATCATTGGAATCAATGTTGACTCCCGGTGCCTTTTCCAGCACTTCAAAAGCTGAGTTTCCTGTACTGGCAATACTGTTTTCGACATTCATAATCATTTTTCCGTCCTGTCTTTCAATCAGGGGCCTGGTCTTTGTAATGGTTACTCCTTCAATTGATTTTATTTTCAGGTCAATAGGAGGGAGGCTGGTATTGCCTGCCAATGCAATATTGTCAGAATGATAGATTTCAGAGCCGTTTCTGTTAATCTTTAACCGGTAAGTTCCGGGCTTCAGGTCATTGAAACTGAACTTTCCGTTGGCATCTGCAATTTCTGTTTTAATAAGTTTCTGTTCAGAGTCGAATAAATTGATTTCCATCTGCTCTGTTTTCTCAGAGGAAATAGTGCCTGACAAGGACAAGCCCTGCATAGTTTGTGCTGACAAATAACTGCTGAACAGGAACATCCAGATCAGCAGAAATGAAAATATTCTGGCCATAGTGTTTTATTTTTTTGAATTGAGACAGTTTTCTGAAATTTTAAGCAAAGCGGAATACATCACTTCCAGCTCTTTTTTACTAATCCCCTCTAAAGCCGTTTTTCTGTTTTTTTCAACAATATTCTGAACCTTTTCTATGATTTCCTTTCCGGATTCTGTCACTTTTAAATTGGTTTTCCTACGGTCTTCAGGGTGTACGTGTCGTATAATATATTCTGACTTTACCATGATATCAATGATTCTGGTTACAGAAGCATTATCTTTAAATACCAGATCACCAATCTCATTCTGGGTAATTCCCGGGTTTTCCAGAATAGCCTTGATGATAAGCCATTGATCTATGGTTATCGTAAAACCGTTTGCCTTTAGCTGACGTTGTGCATAGTTTCTATAGGCCCTTATGGCTTTATCGATATTGTAGAATATAATTGAATTTAGTTTTTCCATGATATCATTAAAATGATAAATCAATTATTGATATATCAATTAATTGGTTGACCATCAATATACCTTTGTTACACTACCCTGAAATTTTTTTTAAAATAATTTAAAAACTGCCAATAGGATCATTGATTTTTTCCTTTACAGATGGGCCTTTTAGAGAATAAGAGGGAGCTGTATTTTCAATCACTTTAAATAATCCGTCGATTTGTGGCCGCATTCCCGGAGGAGATACATGATAAAACTCTTTGAGAAGATCCAGAGAACCCGGCTTTTTAGGGTACCGGTTGTTGCTTAGGAAATTCCTTAAAGCCAGATTTACTTTTTCCTCCCCAATAAGTTCACTTAATTTTACCATAGCAACAGCACCTTTAGAGTATGAAATATGGGGAACTTTCCCGGTAGCCCTGTAAATAGGAACATTTTCAGATAATCCTTTTTCATTGTCATAGATTTGCTGATGTACGCGGATTCTGTCCGTCATTTTTTCTTTACCATGCATTTTTTTGTAAAGCATCATTTCTGTATACATGGCGAGAGTTTCTGTAAGCATTACGGAGCCTTCACGGTGATCAGGGTCTATCTGGCTGTTGCCCCACCACAGATGGGAGAGTTCGTGGCCCGCGAGTTCATTGATGACATCCTGTTCTTTATCAGCATGAATGTTGGCATGGAATATCATATCTTCAGGCATAAAGATGACTGATGGGTACGCTGTAGCCGCAAAACCTCTGGTAAATGATGAAATTTCTGCGAAAGTAATGGTACTGAAAGGGTATTGCCCAAAATTCTGCTGGCAATAATCCAGGGTGAGTTTTGCATTCTGAATAAGATGCTCTACATTTTCACCATGATTTTTATGATACAGAATGTTGATCAGGATTCCCTTGTAATTTACTTTCTGAATCTGATATACTGCGGATGAAAAGGCAAACCGGAAAGGGATATTTTTCGCGTAATATCGGGAATAGTTCCTTCCTGCTGTACTCCAGCTTTTTATAAGATCTCCGGTACCCACAGCTGTTTGATTGCCCTCTGTAGAAAGGGTCATATCCAATGTAATAAAATCTTTTTTAAATACTGCCGGATTTTCGGGACTCTGTAATGGCTCAAGCTTTCCGAGCCGGTATTCTTTCCTTTTTTGCTCATCCTGTATTTCTTCTCCTTTCTGGTATCCGATGCCCGGATAATACCTGCTGATTCTTGCAAATGAACCGTTTTCTATAATAGCATTGAAAGATTGGTGACCGTTAACGGCAAACCATTGGTAAGACAATTCAAAATCAAGGACAGCTTCAGTTTCTGGAGCCATTGGCTGGTTTAATGAAATCTCAGCCGTATTTTCGGCAATTGGAATAATTTCTGATCCGTATTTAAAAATTGCAGATTTCAATCGCAGATCTTTATTAAAATTGATCAGGATTTTACTGACAGGACTTTCTGTTTGATTTTTCAGGAGGTATTTTCCCGTGATTTCATACGTGTTCTCAGATGGATAGAGTTTAATTTCAGTAGTTACACCGGTGATGTCAGGTTGTGGCAGATGTTCATATTGCCGGAATTTTTTTTCATATTGCGCAGCATGCAAAACGGAACTTTCTTCATTTTTTGGGATATACCCTTTCATAAAAAGTGATCCTGAATAGATCCCTGAAAATAAGAGAAGAAAACAAACGGAATATTGAATAACAGAGAGCTTTTTAGTTTTTATGAAAAGAACAGCCAGCCATAACACAGCCATGATACCGACACCAAATAAAAGCCTTTGTAAAAAAGCCTCTTCGTAGGTTCCGTACCCATTAAAATCACTGTAACTGCCTCTGAAATCTGAAAATATTCTTAAAAGCGGATAAGAAAATAACATTTGGGAAGCAGGGCCGGCGAATACAAATGAAGATACAACAGATATGCCCAAAGCAATAAACTTGTTTTTTATAAGGTCATTGATCAACAGTATCAGGCTGGTAAACAAGATCAATGGAAAAGTATTAAAGATAAATACTCCGAGATAAGCATTCCAGTCCAGATGCCCATACCCGTAAACAGTCTGGAAAACGATTCCTTCAATAATTGAAATCCCCGTGAAAAAAAACAGCAGGATACTCATGGAAATACAATGACCTGCCCATTTTGCTTTTGAGAAAAAAGTACTTTTTTCAATAAGGAAAAAGCCGGATGAGTGACTCCTCCAATACAGGTCGTTGAGAAAATAAACCACGACCAATATACCCAATATATGGAAGTTTTCAGAAATGGTGGTTGCCATCAGTCCTGAACTGGCGTATTTTTGAGGCAGGCGGATCCCTTTCTCAATTTCGGCATACATTTCCATTCCTATGAAGAATAGCAGGAGGATGGTGACAGCAGGAATAGTAACGGTTTTAAATAAATAAATCAGGTCGGTTTTTGCAAATGACAGGATGGCCTGAACGGAAGATTTTCTATTGAAAATTGGGAATGCAACCTTGTATTCCTCCGAAGAAATCACAGGTGAAGAATAGCGCTGAGGCTCTTTTTTTATTTTTCTTTTTGAAATATGGGAAAATGAGAACAGTCTGAAGGAAAGCAGCAGGAAAATAACTGATATTCCAGAGAACATAAGCCTGTTGAACAATAAATAATGCGTAAAAGGTACAATTTGTGTGTTCTTCTGATGAACGGAAAACACTTTGGCATCCATAAAATAAGAGGAAATGCCGAAAGGATCAAGCCATGCCGAAAGTTGCTGTGCTTCCAATGACTGAGGCATGCTTCCTGCCATAAAAGGAGAATTGGAAAATAGCAGGACAACCATGTACAATACATACAAGAATAAACCGGTTACAACAACGAGTAATTTTTTCCTGATGATGAAAGATACAAAAAACAACAAACTGCTGATGAAAAAAGTATTGAACAGACCGAAAACCAGCAAAGGATATAAGTAATACACCACTTGGAATCCATCCTGCATTTCGCTTCCTGTCCGCATTGCCTGTCCAGTCATAAAACCAGTCATAAGAAAAAAGAAACTTAAAAAAAGTTGTACATAATACGAACAGAATTTTCCGGTCAGATAAGATTTTTTATCGACCGGAAATGAGAACATCAGTAAATCGAACCGGCTATCAGCTTCCTTGAAAAGCAGCTGTAAAGCATAAATGACTCCGGGAAAGATGAGCGAAATGCTGAGTAGTCCGGTCATAAAACCAATGGTATAAGGTGAGTTTAAAAAAATACCTTCTCCAACGGTAAGATTAAACCGGCTGCCGCAAAAGATACCTATTCCTGTTAAGGCTAAGGCAATCAGGTACCCGGACCGGTGCTTTATATGGCGTCCGGCCTCAAATAAAAATATAGTGTTCATGACTAAGGTTTTTGAGTTAGAGTATGAAAGTAAACATGTTCCAATAAAGGTTGTACAGAATAGAAACCTTTGGGATATTCCTGAGAAAAAACGGTGATATGCAGTGCTCTTTCAATTAGCTGCTGGCTGATAATATCATAGTGTAAAGTATACTGTTTCAGCTCATTTTTATCGATAGGTTTAGACCATATTTTGTTTTCCAGTTCTGCAATTAATGCTCCCGGGCTGCCTTGTATAAGGATCTTACCATGATTCATAACAGCCATTTCCGAGCAAAGGTTTCTTACATCTTCCACCAGATGGGTGGAAAGGATCACAATAACATCCCGGCTGATGTCATTCAGCAAAGCATTGAAACGGTTGCGTTCCTCAGGATCTAGACCGGCCGTAGGTTCATCTACGATGATGATCTTGGGTGCACCCAATAAAGCCTGCGCCACTCCGAATCGCTGCTTCATTCCCCCGGAGAAGGTATGAACCTCTTTATTCCTGAAATCTGCAAGGTTGACCTTCTCCAGTAGATTTATAATCTGATTTTTCCGCTGATTCTTGTCTGAAACACCCTTCAATACTGCGATATGTTCCAGCAGATCATATGCAGAAACCCTAGGGTAAACCCCGAAATCCTGAGGCAGAAACCCCAAATGTTTTTTGATATAATCTGGATTCTGGGTAACATCCGTTCCGTTAAAGATGATATTCCCGGAAGTAGGTTTCCGGAGGCCTACAATGGTTTTCATTAAAGATGATTTACCCGCTCCATTAGGACCAAGCAGGCCGAACATTCCGTTTTTGATCTCCAGTGAAATGTTCTGAATAGCTTGATGTCCATTAGGATAAGTGAGGCTGAGCTGGTTAACAGATAATGTATTCATAATTTTGAGTTTGGGTAATACAATGACAGGCGGTCTTTCGACAGCTGTTTTTTGAAGTTAGAAGTTAGTGGGCTGGAAGCTGGAAGTAATGGGAAATTTTAACTCTTAATACTTGGCTTCGCTCCGTAGCCGGCTATTCTTTAAATTCAAGAATATCTCCGGGCTGGCATTCCAGGATTTTGCAGATGGCCTCAAGGGTATCGAAACGTACTCCTTTGGCTTTTCCGGTTTTCAGGATGGAAAGATTGACGGGAGTAATTCCCAGTTTTTCTGCCAATTCTTTACTCTGCATCTTTCTTTTGGCAAGCATTACATCCAAGTTGACTATAATCGGCATTTTATATAAATAGATCTTGTTCGTTTTGCAAATGTAGCCCTTGTTTAAAAATATTGGCAAGAAACAGGCAGAAAATTCCAAGCATAAAGTGAATAAACACCAGTCCCCATATAATACTTTCCACTTCCACAAAGAAACTCGCGATAATAACCAGGGGAAGGGGAATGAAAATATTATACAGGTAAAATCTCTTAAGTTGACCTATATTTTTTTTCGTAAATAATTTGTCGCGGAAGAATACCCTGAAAACTCCGGCAGAAAGCCAGAAAAAAATTCCATAGGAAATTAAAACCAGAAGAAATGAAAACATAATGTACGGATGATTGTTTTCAATATTCAGAAAAGGACTTTCCGTAAACGGATAATTGATGTGAAGGTATTGTCCGTCTTTGTACGGAACAACAGAAAAATCCGTAGCTAAACAAAGAATGGAGTATACAAAAGTGATTAAATAGCCTACCGAAAGAATACAGCAGATATAAAATAAAATCTTTGAAATAATTCTGGTCTGGTTCATGTCATGATCATTAATTGATATTGCAAATGTATAATTAATTATCGTAAAACAATAATTAATTTAAATAAAAATTTATTTTTCTCGATTCAAAATTATCAATAAACTGGTCGGAATAGCGTGATAATCACAGTTTTTAAGTAATTTTAAATAATAAAAATTGAAATCATGGCTTACAGTACTGAACTTGCCGACCGCGTACGGGAACGACTCTTGGTGGAAAATAATATAGAAATTGAAGAAAAGAAAATGTTCAGCGGACTGTCTTTTCTTGTGAATGGAAAGATGTGTATCAGCATCAGTCATGAGAATCTTATGTGCCGCTATGATCCGGAGTTGGAAGAAGAGGTTTCGGAAAAGAAAGGATTTCTGCCGATGATCATGAAAGGGAAGCAACTCAAAGGATACTGCTATGTAGAACCTGCCGGATTTCAAAAGCCGGATGATTTTGAATACTGGATCAAAATATGTCTTGATTATAACCCCATGGCAAAGGCTTCGAAGAAATGAATGGAAAAGAGTTGTGAATAAGAGTGATGAAATTTTCAGTCTCACAATCCATCACTCTTATTTATAGTTATCATGATTTCCGTAAAGCTTTTCTCTTATCCGGACCAGAGTCTTTGTTGTTTTTTCTAAATCAGGATAATCAGGCAGGCTGGAAACAGAATAATGGTTTTCTATAGATTGTATCAGTTTTTCTGCCTTTTGCATAATATCTTCATAGGACTGGTTCCCAGCTTTGATATCCAACAGTTCGTCGCGATTTTCTACACGAACAGTCAATGATCGGGTTTTAAAAATCTGTTCACAGGATTGCAGCAGCCGGATGGTATGCATCATATTCTTGCTGTCATAATTCTGTCCGTGCTTCTGATTGACATTGTAACGGTCTTCATTACGCTCCGCTACCCATTTCCAGTATTCCCTGTAGTCTTTGCAGTAAACAGAGTAGGCATCCAGATTGCAGAACACGTAGGAAACAGGTTTTTCGTCTTTAGGAACAGATGATACAGAAACTTGATTGGCCTCTTCATTCTGAATAACTCCTTTATAACCCAACGTCCCTGATTCATCATAAAATACAGCATACATGCCCTTGGTATGGTCAATATTTGTTAATCCGCATTTTTCCTGAACCTTTCCATATGCTGAAAGCCACTTTTTCAAAGGAACGGAACCCTGGCCTTCAAGAACGAAACAAAAATCCAGGATAGACTTCCTTTCCTTTTCAATAGGATTGAGAATCTTTTTGTTGAGTCCTTTGGCTTTTTTTATCTGCGAAATGGCATAGCCTGCAAAGCTGTCTTTGCATACTTTAGATAAAAAGTCCTCGGTTTTCAACAGATCCATCAGCGGATGTTGGTAAAGAATACAATCCTCCGGACTTGCCAGGATTTCCAGAATATTAGGATTATTCTTCTGAAGCAGTTCCACAAATCTCCCGATTTCATAATAGGTAATATCATTCGTTTCATTGGAAATCTGCTGAATATAATTCAACCCAAAGAAATCTTCTTTCGGCAGATAATATACCCCACGGATATCTGTATCTGAATTTTCCGTCGCCAGCCCGAAAGCGCGGCTTCCGGAGATGGCTTCAAAGAGGAGGAGGTTGTTGTTTTTAAGGTCTTGGATGGTCATATTCTAAGTGGATTCAAATTTATAATATACTTTAAGATTAACATTTCTCCAAGATCTCCCTGAAAACTCTCTCCATCTCAGCCTTATCTGCTTTTCCTCCCGGAAGACCCTTTGATTTTTTCTCGTTCTCTGCGATTGTTTTTTCAAGAAAACCAAACAACGCCCAATCATTCGGATGATAGTAAGATTCTCCTTTGGTGGCTTTTAAAGCAACGAGATCTTCTATTTTTCGCCTGATTGTATCATCTGTCAGAACAAGCAGATCACTGAACAAAACCGGTGGAACGGTTCCTTTTTCTATGATCCATTTTCCAGTGAGTGTGGTTCTCAGGCAATAAAAATAACTTTTTAATTTAACTTCATCACTTCTGCAGGCTTCAAGGTATTTTTTACTCATGCTTAAATAATGATAGGAAACGGCTATCGGAGAAAAGCAGGCATCAGCCAATGGCCTGAAAAGCGCTGTGAATTTTGTGTTTTCCTTGTATACGACAGGAGAATAAAACCAACTCAATAAGGCTGCGTTCGATTTCAGTAAAAGATGAAAAGTCTTGCGGAGATCCCATCCCGAACCATCCAGATCATCTTCCGTTATGAATTCTATCGTTTCATCTTTATCCCATGGGGAAAGATACCAGTCTTTTTCATGCCGGTATATGGACCGTATATCATAATCGCTGTCAGGAGAAGCAAAACCCCACGCCCTGCTCCCGGATTCAACGGCAAGAAGTACTTCTACTCCCCGTATTTCTTCTACTTCTTTTATCTTTTTCAGTATTGTTGGTGACATTGTTTTTTTTATTGATAATGCAAAGTAATGATGAAAGTGCGCGATGTTTTTGCGTAGATTTTATATTTTGTAAGGTCTGAAAGTTCCAGAGGTAAGAGGTAGCATTGCAATATTGTATTTTAAGCTTCAGGTCTCTCGTTTATGATTATCTATCTATTCCCTTCATATTTTCCATGAATCCTTTGTATGAAAATCCCTATTTCACTAATATTGCACTTTCTCTATCCACATAACTATTTTACATTCATGTTATCATCAGAATTACAGCACAAAATTGATTTCAAAACAAAACCTTTAGGAGCATTGGGACAGCTTGAATATCTGGCCCACAAAATCGGAATGGTTCAGAAGACCACTTCACCCGGATTGGTAAAACCCCATATGGTTGTTTTTGCAGCCGACCATGGAATTGCTACAGCGGGAGTGAGTGCCTATCCGCAGGAAGTAACATACCAGATGGTGATGAATTTTTTGAGTGGTGGAGCAGCGATTAATGTTTTCTGTAAACAAAACGGTATTGAAATTACAATTGTAGATGCCGGAGTTAATTTTGATTTTCCTCAGGGACTGCCTTTACAAGATAAAAAAGTAAGAAAATCCAGTCGTAACATTCTAGAAGAACCTGCCATGACTTCTGAAGAATATCTTCAGTCCCTTGAAAATGGCCGGCAGGTAGTGAGAGAAATTGCAGGAAGTGGTTGTAATATTATTGGCTTTGGAGAGATGGGGATCGGGAATACTTCCGCTTCTTCACTGATGATGAGTCAATTGTTTAACCTGCCTATAGTGAGCTGTATCGGGCGTGGTACCGGGTTGAATGATGATCAGTTACAGAATAAAATCAATATTTTAACGGCGGCGATAGAAAAGTATCCGGATCTAGCAGCTCCAGATGAAATTGCCAGGACTTTTGGCGGGCTTGAAATTGCCCAGATGATCGGTGCAATGGAAGAGGCCTTTCATCAGGATATGCTGATAATGGTAGACGGTTTTATTGCAACCATTGCGATTGCTACTGCATGGAAAAAGAATTCTCAAATCCTTAATAACTGTATTTTCTGCCATGTAAGCGATGAAAATGCCCATCTTCAGCTGATAGAACTGCTGGGACAGAAAGCTTTACTCAATCTGAATTTGCGTTTGGGAGAAGGAACAGGCTGTGCACTGGCGTATCCGTTACTTCAAAGTGCTGTTAATTTCCTGAATGAAATGTCAAGTTTTGAAGATGCCCATGTTTCAAATAAAGAATAGATGAAAACCATAAAGAATGAATTGATTTACTTTGCGACAGCATTAATGTTTTTCACCAGAATTCCGGTTCCGTTTACCATTCCGTATTCCGGTGAAATCATGAATAAATCTCAAAAATATTTTGCCTGGGTCGGATTATTGGTCGGATTGATCAATGCGGTATTTCTTTATCTTTTTACGCAGCTTTTTAACCTGGAAATAGGGATTGTGCTAATGATGATTAGTAGTGTTTTACTGACGGGGGCATTCCACGAAGATGGCTTCACAGATATGTGCGACAGCTTTGGAGGCGGATACGGGAAAGAAAAAATTCTTACCATTATGAAAGATAGCAGGGTAGGAGCTTACGGAACCATTGGAATTATCCTGTTGTTTGCTTTGAAATTTTTCAGTATTCAGGCTCTGGGAACGGTTGATCTGATGAAGACTCTGTCAATTGTTATCCTGGCACATACTTCAAGCCGTTTTATTTCAGGAACGATGATTTATACCCACCAGTATGTGACGGATATAGATGTCAGCAAATCAAAACCTTTGGCGAATAAACCATTGGATGGGATGGCATTACTGGTTGGCTTTATCAGTGTTTTAATTTCTTTTGTCCTGATCCCTGACTGGCGCTTGGTGCTGGCTTTCGCACTCGCTTATTTGGGGAAGATGAGCATGGGCTGGTATTTTAAAAAGCATATCGGTGGCTATACCGGAGACTGCCTGGGGTCGGTACAGCAGGTGTGCGAAGTTTTATTTTATCTCGGAACAATTATCGCATGGAAATTCATCTGATTCGGCATACAGCTGTAGATAATCCTGAAAACCTCTGTTATGGTTTTGCTGAAATGCCTTTGCGTGGAAACTATACTAAAGATTGTGAAAAGCTTGACCTGGATGAAGAGTTTGATCTTGTCATTTCAAGTCCTTCGCTGCGGTGCCGCCTTCTTGCTGATTATTTCAAATTTGATTATACGACAGATGCTCGGTTGAGGGAGATGAACTTCGGAAACTGGGAGCTGAAAAAATGGACTGAAATCCCTGAAGAAGAAATCAATCCCTGGTATCAGGACTTTGTTAATGTAAAAGCTTCGGGAGGAGAAAATTTGCTTGAAATGCAGACCCGTGTGCTTAGCTTTTGGAATGAATTGATTAAGAAAAAGAATACCGGGAAAGTCCTGATTATTACCCATGCAGGGGCCATCCGCCTGATACTTCAGTCAATTTTGCAATTTCCGCTCGAAAATATGTTCAGCATACAGATTGATTATGGAAAGAAGGTAATTATTAAAGCAGAAGGATCGTTATTTTCAGTTTATAAAGTAAATAGTTAGACTGTTCAACACTTAAAATAAAAAACCACCGGCATACCGGCGGTTTCATAATATAAAGTATTTTTAGAACCTTCTGAAAGGCCTTACCCTGACCATGTTGTAATCTTTGGAATAATTCCAGATATGGCCCACATACCCATCCAGAATTCTGGCTTCATTGATGCCCGGCATTTCTGTAGAGCTCCAGTAGTATTTTTGTGACACATCATTCCATGGATTTGATGCAATATTGTAGACGTTTTTGGAACTTTTATAGAATGCCATTAATTCCTCTTCTGATGGCAAGAACCAGCCTGTGAGGCCGTTTATAGTATAATTAGCACATAACCTTGCCGCGCAGTTTGCATCTGAACACTGGGAAATAATTCTTGCTGTATTAGCAGGACCTGATCCCATTACTGCCTGGGTCTGATTAACAACATCAAACGGGCACCCCCATTTGATTTTATCTGATCCGTTATAAGTGAGATTGGCAGGAGCAGCCTCAAGATATCTCCATCCATCTGTAAATTCTCCTTTGTCATAAAAAACATATCCACCCGAAGCTCCTATGGCTCCTGCAGTTTTAAATGTTTTTTCAGGTGAATAATATACCTGCGCTCCCTCTTTTACATAAGATTTTACGTAATAGGTAGTGTTGGGCTGTAATGCTGTCGCTTCCAGTTCATATGCCGAATACGTATTCGGATTTGATATTTTAATGGTTTGTCCGTTTGTGATATCTACGCCGGCACTGGTTCTGTAGCAGAATCCTTTTTCATCAGGAAGGAAAGCTTCAAGATAATGTACGGCAATATTTTCTGTAACCAGGGTAGCAGAGGTTGTGTACACGTTTTTGGCCATTTTAAATGTAATGTCCATTTTTGCAGGTGTAACAAACGATACATTATCTCCGTAAATAACATCTCCATTATAAGCCTGAACATAAGCCCTTACATAATACGTAGTTGATTTGTCAAAATCTGTACTGTATGTTGCCATAAGAAGATAATCTCCTGTAGTATTGGTATACTCCTCAATATATTTGGAATTACCAATGGTAGGGTTGATATTCTTACTCCAGCAAAACCCGCGTTTTGAATATCCGGATCCGGCAGAAGTGACTGTTCCTGTAAATTTAAATTCTGCGTTGGCGATAATAGGAGTACCCGTTACAACTTTTGGCGCTGCATTGACATTGTTGTTGGTACCATTGTCATTATCTCTGTTGCCGTCCGAACCGCATGAAGCGAGTGTAAGAACTGATAGAAATATGAAAAATATTTTCTTCATGATTAAAGTTTTTAGTTTTATAAATAAGGTCGGCAAATATAAAGAAAAAGATCATTACTTTTTTAAATATTTGATAGACTTATTATTAGATTTGCTGAAATACCGGAGATCATAAAATAAAAACGCCATTCAATTGAATTAAATGGCGGGATACTATTTGAAAAATCCTGGTAAAACTATTCCTTTTACCTATAATTTTTAATAACTCAGCAGGTTTTCAGGAGCCTGCAAGGTTCATATAAAATCAGAATTATATTATGCTTTTCTATATTTCTTCTTTTTCTTCCATGGTGCGTTTTTCTGAACATCACCAGCCATAATGCATCCGTAAGGCATTACTTCATCCAGGACTTCACACAATCCGTATTCCTCAATCTGTGCTCTTACGTTTTTTGCGCTTTTATAAGCACTCGGCAGTTCGGAAATATCAATTTCATTGGAATAGAAACGGATATCAAGTCCTTGCGTTTCTTCATTGAAGATTTCCTCAGTCGTTTTATGAGCCAGTGACTTCTTATGCTGGCTTCTGCTGAAATTTCTTCCAGCACCATGGGGAGCAAATCCAAGGTTTCTCTCATTGGTTGTCCCCCGGACAATTAATACCGGTTCTGCCATATTCAATGGAATCAATCTAGGCCCTGTAATATCAGGCATAAACTTATCATCCAGCGGAGTAGCTCCTTTAGCGTGATAAAACAAATCCCCGTCTTTGAAAACAAAGTTATGTTCATTCCAATACCTGTTTTCTTTTACCATATCAAGCCTGGTCAGCACGGCATCATGAATAGAAGTATGATTCTCTTTGGTCCATTTTCTTATCAGCTGAAGGGCCTCCCAATAGGATTGTCCCTCTTCCGTATCATAAGGAATCCAGGCATTTTCTTTCAGGGTTTCCGGAGAAATATCTCTCCTGAAACGGTTTGCAACTTTCATCCCTTTATCATAAAGAGCTGCACCCGGAGCTCTGGAACCATGATGGGTAACCAGCATGGTATTTCCTGTGTTTCTGGAAATCCCTACAAACAGGAAATGATTCCCGTCTCCCTGTGTTCCCATATGTGAACGCGCAATACTGATCAGCTTTTCATCATTTAAAAAATCATTTTTCCTGAAGGCATCCATAAGCTCCTGAGACATTGGCATCTGTTCACCTCTTGGTCTTCCGCCGTATCCGAAATGAGTCACTGAATGGGCGGCGTCCAGAACGTCTTTAGGATCAGCTTTTCCAAAATCAGTCAGCATAACGGAACAGCAGATATCTGCACTATGGAAACCCGGGTGGATGGCATTTTTTGCAATGACCACACCTCCTACCGGGATCTGACCTTCAGGTCCTGTAGGACATGCATCCGGCATAACTGCTCCCCCCATCAATGTAGGGGTTTTCATCAGGACTTCCATTGTTTTGATTACCTTTTCCACATTATCATGCTCAGATTCATGTTCAGCTCTGATATTGATGACAAAATCTTTAGCGGTTTCATGAAGAGGGATAAGTTCCGGTTGCCTGAACTGTTCAAGATACTCTTTGACCTGAATCTCATCCAGATTATTTTCATTGATATAGGTAATGGCATCTTTAAACCATTTATCTGGTCTATATCCCAATTCGATTAAGTGATTTCCATTAAATTCCATTTGTTTTCATTTTTGATGATGCAAAGTAAAAAGCTTGTTGCGCAATAGTTTTGCGTAGTTTGTTATTTTTTGATTATTTTTACAAAAAATAAAGCAAAGTAGATTATTTGCTGATTTTAACGATAAACAATACCATATAAGATCAACACCTATGCAATTATTAGAACAAGTAAAGCATTTCCCTGAAACCGTTCAGTTCCATGATGTCATCGCTTATATTGATTCTCATTTTGACTTTACCCCGGCAGCATTTAAAAATGGAAATATCAGAAATGAAGAAGGGCAGAACAGCGGATCATGTAAGATTTTTGGCTTCGCTTCATACTATGGACTTCCTGAAGATCAGACCCTGCATCTTTTCGGAGAATTTTACAGGGAAGACGTATTAAAACACCCTAATGGAAACGATCATCAGAATATCAGAAACTTTATGGAATTTGGTTGGGATGGTGTAATTTTTGAAAGTGACCCGCTGAAAGAGAAATAATCACATGTCATCCAATAAAAATGCCCTGATTCGCTATAAAACATTAGATAAATGCCTGAAAAACAAATACCGGAAATATACCCTGGAAGATCTTATTGATGAATGTTCTGAAGCTTTATTTGAATTTGAGGGAAAAGAATCTTATGTAAGCAAGCGTACAATCCAGCTCGATCTTCAGAATATGCGCAGTGAAAAATTCGGGTACGAGGCTCCTATAGAGGTATATGAAAGAAAATATTACCGCTATAGCGATCCGGACTATAGTATTCATAATATTTCGGTGAACGAAAGTGACCTGAAGGCGATGAACAATGCTATTCAGATTTTAAAACAGTTTAAAGATTTTTCGATGTTTAAAGAAATGAATGGAGTAATCCAGAAACTGGAAGATTCTATTCATTCTACCAGCCAGAAATCTATTATCCATCTGGACAAAAATGAGCAGCTGAGAGGTTTGGAGCATATTGATATTCTTTATGAAAGTATCGTCAATAAAAAGGTTTTAAAAATCCTCTATAAAAGCTTTACCGCAAGAGAGTCCAATATATATACCGTTCATCCCCAGTTGCTGAAGGAGTATAACAACCGCTGGTTTCTGATCTGCCTTTATAAACAGAAAATGTATAATCTTGCGCTGGACAGGATGGAAAGCATCGAGGTGGATGAGAGTCTCTCTTATATAGATAAAGAACTGGATGGCGATGAATATTTTAAAGATATTGTAGGCGTTACTGTCTCGGATTCATTGGCTCCAAGAAATGTTGTTTTCTTTGTAGATGCAGCCAATGCTCCTTATATTAAAACCAAGCCTTTACATAAAAGCCAGGAAATTATACATGAAACAAAACAGGGGACCCTGTTTAAAGTCTGTGTGCAGATTAATTTTGAATTAGAAAGATTATTGCTGGGCTTCGGGGATGCTCTTACCGTTCACAAACCCCGTAAGCTGCGATTAAGAATGGAGGAAAAATTCAAAATGGGGTTTGAAAATTATCAGAACCTTGAAATTCCGGATGTCCATTAATGTAAATATTAATTTGTATTCTTCAATTTCAGAAAAGAAAAAGAGACGGCCTCATTATGGGCTGTCTCTTTTCACTAATTTTAAATCTAACTACTTTTACGTTTATGCAGTAATCTGCTTTTTTTCTTTTTCCTTTTCATCTACTTTTTTGTCTATCTTTTCAGATATTTTTTTTACGATATATTCTATCGCCAGTGGTGCTATAATTGCAATTAGTGCTTTAAATATTCTTGATTTCATAGTGTGATTTTATAAAATATATACAATTTCCAAGCCAAGATAAACGGACGGATTAATCAGAAAAGAAAAATTCTTTTTTTTCTTTCCGTAAAAGGATTAAAACAATATCGATAAATTTACTGTTTCATGGCACCGGCGAAAAATTTTTATGCCAATGGGTTTAAATAAAGTCATAGATCCCGTTTTTCCATCCCAGTACTTTAGAAGAATCGGCTTTAAGCCAGTTTTTTAAAATAGTAGCATATACTTTTCGGAAATCTTCAGTATACACAAGGTCACCCTCGTTGAGGTTCCGGAGATCGGGAAGGGCATTTAAGAGACCTTTCTTTTTAAGGTTTCCGCTGATGAAAAACATCTGATTGGCGGTACCATGATCGGTACCGTTGCTGGCATTCTGGGCCACACGCCGGCCAAATTCGGAAAAAGTCATCAGAAGGATGTTTTTAAACAGCCCATTACTTTTCATATCGGCTACAAAAGACTTTACAGCTTCATTAATATCGCTGAATAATTTCTTTTGTCGTTCATTCTGGTTAACGTGCGTATCAAAGCTTCCGACAGAAAGGTAATACACCTGGGTATTAATGTCGGATTTTATTAAAGAAGCCACTGTTTTGAAGTCTTTTCCTAATTGAGAATTAGGATAGGCCTGTTCTGTTTTCTTTGCTTTGCTTTTTTCAAAAATATAACCGGCATTATTGATAGTGGAACCGAGTGTCTGATAAAGATAAGATACGGTCTCATCATCATGATGGTGATCATAAAGAGATTTAAAGTACTTTTCCTGGCTGGTCTGATACAGTCTTTTAGGATCTTTAAAAGCAAACGCTTTATTATTTTCTCCCTTGAGAGCGAGACTGAGCATGTCGTCTACTTCCAGGGCCTGGGTGGGATGTTCACAACGATAACATTCCTCATCCAGAAAACGGCCAAGCCAGCCTGTTTCCAGAAATTCATCACTCCGGCTTGCAGATTGCCAGATATCCATGCTCCGGAAATGGGATTTGTCAGGGTTGGGATACCCCACATTGTTCATAACAGAAAGTTCTCCGTTATCAAAAAGCTCTTTGAAATAGGAAAGGGAAGGATTGATACCGGCTTCATCACTAAGGGATAATGAATCCTGGATGGCCAGGGTTTTTCTTTCCCTGAAATAAATATCATTTTTGGCGGGAATAATGGTATTCAATCCATCATTTCCTCCTGTAAACTGAAGAACGATCAGTATATTCTGGCTTGGACCCAGAGCATCATCCAATGCCATGGCTTTTAGAAAATTAGGCATCAACAGGGAAGCGGTGGCCAGCGAACTTATTTTAAGGAATTCTCTTCTTTTAATTAACATAGTTTGAAGGTTTTGGGTTGCATATAATGATAAAGCAGTATTCAGGAGAGCTGCGATCTGTTATTTATATTTTACATCAGCTGGTATTCCGGGGTAGACATGAGATTGATAATGGTCATTTTTGTACTTTTATCCGAGAAGTTTTTTACCGAATTGATGTCTAGTGTCTGGGTGTTCTGAATAAGATAATCTTCAGTCTTTTTATTTTCAAAAATTTTTTCTACCCGATTCCAGTCGATGGTGATATTCGGGTTTTTAAAACTTTTGTTCAACGCTGTTTCCGGAGACTTCATCCCCATATCGATATCATCGTCCTGCCGGGGGCTGTATTCCAGCGGCCTGAGCCCGGACCAGATCTGAGGAACCTGGAGCCTCAGCATCAATGTAGAACTGTCAATCCATGATCTTCCGTTCGGCCAGCCCGATACATTGGGAGGATACAGCAACATTTGTCCCAGCAATTTTTGGTATACAATAAGGTTTTCCGGATTCTGGATATGCATGGGAAGAATGCGCATGATTCCTGCCATCAGCTCTATAGGAGATTTTATCCGGTTTCCAATGTTTTTCTGGTCGTAAAACCATGTACTGGAAAATATTCCAGTCATAAGCTTTTTGATATCGTAACCGGAATTGTAAAAATTATTGCTTAATGTATCAATAATATCCTGGTCTGTTTTTTCATTGACAAAAAACTTATACACCTTGGTGGTAATGAACCGGGACGTAGCTTTTTGTTCCAGAATAAGATTAAGGATATCAGCGCCTGAAAAGTTTCCTGTCTTCCCTAAAAAAGTTTTGGAGCCTTCATCATGCAGGTTTTTTCTTTCTTTAAAATTTCCTTCTTTATCATATCCCCAGCCTGTAAAAGCCCTGGCTGCTTCCCTGACATCCTTTTCCGTATAGTTTCCTCTTCCCATGGTAAACAGTTCCATAACCTCCCGGGCAAAATTTTCATTAGGATGGTCTTTTTTATTCTGTTGGTTATTGAGAAAGCCCAGCATGGCAGGGGCCTGGCTCACTTCAAAGAGCAGGTCCCTGAAATTTCCCAATGCATTTTTCCGTATTGTATTTAAAAGCTGTTTGTTGAACCTGGGGTTAACCACCCTGGAAGCAAAATGTCCATGCCAGAAAAAGGCCATCTTTTCTCTCATTTGCTCTTTGCTGTTGACCATTTTATCCAGAAAATTGAGGTTAAGCTCGTTATTTTGTTCCCTGTTAATCCGTTGCATTTCTTTTTTTTTATCGGCAGGGGATGAGCTGTTCATATAAGCTGCTGCAGGATCTATATCAGGCGTATCATAAGTAATTTCCGTAAAGGGATCTTCTTTAAATAATTCATTGAGGAGCGTTCTGGTGTTATTATTTTTCAGGTCGGTAACCTGATTGATTCCCACACCGAAGCCCGCACGCCAAAGGAGATGTTTGTTTTTTAATAATGAATCAGCCATAGGTTTATTTTTTTGATATCTTTATAGGAATAAGGTTAAAATAACAACAGGTTAAGAATTGTTAATAGTATCAAAGAGGGCTGATAAGAGATAAAAGTAGAAGTCATATCCTGAAAAATTTAATTTTCATTTTAAAATATAAGGTTCATTTTTACCTTAATTCACTTTTTAAGATTCTTTTTACATAAATTTTGTTAAACAAACATTTAAATTTTGTTAAAAATAATTCATTGGAAATCATTTGTTTATGGTTTCTGTAAATGTTAAAAACAATCAATTAGCCTTGCTTGGCACGATTTTTACATCTTATTAGCTTAGTAAAATTAAAAATTAGAGTTATGAAAATGTTTAAACAGGCAATAGTGCTGGCTGGAATTTTAACAGCAGGTATAGCAAGCGCTCAAAGTGCACAAATGAACAATATGATCAAAGTAGGCGCAAATGTTGGTTTAGCAGTTCCCGCAGATAACCTTTCTGCAGCCGTTGGAGTAGATGTTGCTTATCAGAACCTTATTACTCCCGGATTTGGATTAGGTATCGCTTCAGGATATACTCATTATTTCGGAAAAGAAAACAATGGTTATAAAAACAATGATGTAGGAGTGGTTCCTGTAGCTGCCTTAATCAGGATTTATCCTAAACAGACAGGTTTCTATTTCGGGACAGATTTAGGATACGGATTCCTGGTAGGTGACAAGCAGGTGGCTTCCAACACGAATGTGGAAAGAGCTGGCGGAGGATTTTACCTGAAACCGGAAATCGGATACCACAACAGAGACTGGAACTTTTTCGTACAATACCAGAAGGTTTTTGTAGGAACAAAAGGTGATTTGCCAGGACAGGACTATAATGTGGGGAATATCGGAGTTGGATTCGGTTATAATATTCCATTAGGAAAGTAGTTAGATTTAATATAAACAATTATTAACCAAACCTTTTCACGAAAGTGGAAAGGTTTTTTTCTTCTCTGCAGGATTTACAAAAACAATTATTATATTTGGTAAAATTTGAGGTTATGATTCTGAATCCAAAATTTCCACTTTATTTACCAGGAGTAGAGAACAGTAATAATGATAATGTTTCTATCATTGGAGCAAGTCTCCGTGAAGACACCACAATCTTGGGCTATTTTGTTTCCGGTAACAAAGGTCTTGAGATAAAAATCCAAAATACATATAATACCAAAGAATATTCTTCTTTTGCTGATATTTTAAGGAAGTTTATTCAGGATAATCAGCTGGAAAATGTAAAACGTCTGGGAATGGCCGTGCCGGGTCCGGTTCTTAACGGAAAAAGCAGCCCTGCACGATTAGGCTGGAATTTAGATATCGAAGAGTATAAAAAAGATTTCGGGTTTGAGAAAGCAGATATGCTGAATGACCTTGAAGCTTCTGCCTATGGAATGGCTCTTCTGGAAGATAATGATCTTGAAGCCATTTATACCAGTGGCCACCTGGAAAAAGGAAATGTGGCTATTCTTGCCCCGGGGAACGGGCTTGGAGAAGCAGGGTATTTCTTCGACGGAAAAAATTTAAGGCCTTTTGCTACAGAAGGAGGGCATTCTGAGTTTTCACCGAGAACCAATGTAGAAGTTGAATTTTACCAGTTTCTGAATAATATCTACGGAATTGTAAGCTGGAAAATGTACTTTCAAAATCAGGATTGTTTAATATCTATAGATTTTTAAGAGACGTAAAAAGACATCCTGAGCCTGAATGGCTGGGAGAGCGTCTTGCCGGCGGAAATTTCGCAGAAGAACTTTACAAGGCTGCTGTAGAAGAAAATGTATTGATCTGTAAAATTGCATTGGACACTTTCCTTGAATTCTTAGCAAGAGAAGCAAATAACCTGACATTGAAGCTAAAAGCCACCGGAGGTCTGCTGATTGCAGGAGATATCCCTCAGTTGGTCATCCAATACATTGATAAGGATAAATTCTATGAAAAATTCAAGATCAGTGACAAAATGGAAGAAATGCTGAAAAATATTCCGATATATCTGGTGAAACAAAACCATACCGCATTAAAAGGAGTGGCGCTCTATACGGCTTACTACCAAGATTAGCATACAAACTCCGGTTTATCCGGAGTTTTTTTATGACCTGATATTATTCATAAAAATAATTGAAATTCTTGATATACATCAATGAAATCTATTGTGTAAGTTGGCTACCTTTGTGTTGTTAAAATAAATAAACAATTCTATTCAATGAAAAAAATATTTTTACTGGCAGTGTTAGCTGGTGGTTTAGCTTTCGGACAGACTAAAAAAGTGGTAGCATCTGATATTCACTGGTGGGGATACAAAGTAGCAAAATCTGAGGCAAGCTCTCATGACGGAACTATTAAAGTAAAATCAGGAGACATGGTGATGAAAGGAAATCAATTAGTAGGGGGAAGCTTTGTTTTGGATATGACTTCTATCAATGCAACTGACCTTACAGGGGAATATCAGCAAAAATTAAACGGGCACCTTAAAAACGGTGATTTCTTTGAAGTGGAGAAGTACCCGACTGCTACTTTCAAAATTACCGGTGTAAAGAAAAACAACGATAAGACCTATAATTCTTTAGTAACAGGAAACCTTACCGTAAAAGGAAAAACAAATCCAGTTACTTTCCCTGCAAAAATTGCTTACAGCAAAGGAGTAGTAAGTTTAGTATCCAACAAATTCTCTTTCGACAGACAGAAATTTGATGTAGCATACAAGTCTACTATGCAGGATGTTTTTGTGAAAGATGATATTGATATGGTAGTAAAGGTGACTGCTCAATAAATTAATCAAAAAAAGATTGTTAAAAGTGTAGAAGTTCTACACTTTTTTTTATTTTTGTTGAATTGTAAATAAAAAAGAATGAAAAGATTACTATTGTTTGCTATGGTGTGCGCAAGCATATCATTTGTTTCTGCACAAAAGAAATTTGATAAAGTTTCAAAAGTGACTTCATCAGAGATCAGATGGTGGGGATACAAAGTTGTAAAAACCGAAGCCTCATCCCATTCAGGAACGGTAAAGCTTAAGAGTGGAAAATTCAACTTTGATAAAACTGTTTTGGTGGACGGAGAGTTTGTAATAGATATGAGAAGCCTGATGGCGGGCGATGTTTCTGATGAAGACCAGATCAAGCTTACTAATGACCTGAAGAGTACCAACTTTTTTGAAGTGAAAAAATTCCCGGTTGCCAAATTCCATTTGACTAAAATTATTCCTTTAGCAAACAGTGAATATAATTCTACCGTATATGGAGACCTTACACTTAAAGGGGTGAGAAAAACAATTTCTTTCCCTGCCAATGTTTATGTTACTCAGTTTACGGTAGTGATTGAATCTGCAAAGTTCTCCCTAAACAGAAGGGATTTTAAAGTATTCTATCAATCTTCGCTGAAAGATTATTTCATTAAAAATGAAATGGATATTCAATTTAAAGTTTCTACCGAGACTTTGGATAATGATAACAGGATTCCGGTAAAGAAAAAGAAATAAGAGTATACACATACTATAGATATGGAAAGAGCAGTTCAGATGGACTGTTCTTTTTTTATGAAAAAAATGATCAATAATTGAACGTTACAATAAAAGAGAATGTTAGTGTTCATAGCATATGCAATCTGAAATTCTATAGGTTTTATTAAATGCCTGTTTTGATATTTTTTTTAAATTAGTCCTATGAAAATTTATATCGTAAGCGGTCTTGGAGCAGATTTTAAAGTCCTTGAAAGACTGGAGTTTCCCAGGCACTGTGAATTGATTTTTATAGATTGGCTTATTCCGGAAAAAAATGAACCTTTTCATAAGTACGTGGAAAGAATGGCAGAAAAGGTGGATGATTCGGAGCCGTTCTGTTTATTAGGGTATTCTTTTGGCGGGATTATGGTACAGGAAATCAACCGGCTGAAACCTGCCGAAAAAGTCGTGATCCTGGGAAGCATAAAATCTGATAAAGAAAAATCCAGGTTTATCAAAACTGGAGAAGTTACCAAAATCCCACGATTACTTCCGGTAGGGTTATTTAATGATAAAGCCACCAATTTATACGCCAGCCTCAGAAAACTTTTTGATCCTAAAAATCCCAGGCTCCTTCAGTATTTCAGGGTAAAAGATCCATATTACCTGAAATGGTCTGTAGAAAAAGTCGCTGAATGGAAGTTTGAGGAAAATCCTAATGTTATTCAGATCCTGGGAGACAAGGATATTGTATTTCCGATCCGTTATTCAAAGCCCGATTATGTCATTAAAGGAGGAACCCATTTATTTCCAGCTACCAAATACAAAGAGGTCTCCAAAATATTATCTGAAATATTCAATGATAAATAGAAATATTATTATTTGGTAGTATTTTTATAGGGGTATTTGTAATAAAAATATGTTTTTATTGTATTTATGTTTAAATTTGATAGGGTTTAAATGTAAATTATATGAAAACAGGACTTAAGTGGATTGTCTCTTTCTGTATAATCAGTCTTGTGGCAGTCGGTGGTTTATTCTGGAATCCTTCCGTTACTGAGGATTCTTTTACCGGAGATTTCCTTGGTGAAGATAAAATTGTAGGAGCAGATGTTGCCTGGATTCTTGCGGCGGCAGGTCTGGTGCTTCTTATGACGCCCGGGCTTTCTTTCTTTTACGGGGGAATGGTAGGAAGGAAAAATATAATTTCCACTATGCTGCAAAGCTTTATTGCATTAGGGGTCATCTCTATTCTGTGGGTTGTTGTAGGTTTTTCATTATCTTTTGGGGAATCATTAGGAATTACAATTTCCGGAAAACATTATGGAATCATCGGAAATCCGCTGACTTATCCGTTTTTTAAAGGAGTAGGAGGTTTGCCGCACCGGATGATGGCTTCTACAATTCCTTTTATTCTGTTTGCTCTATTCCAGATGAAATTTGCCGTTATAACCCCGGCCATTATTACAGGCTCTTTTGCAGAGCGGGTCCGTTTTATCTCTTATCTTTTATTCATTATTCTATTCTGTATTTTTATTTATACGCCGCTTTGTCACATGGTGTGGCATCCTGATGGTCTTCTGAATACATATTTCGGTGTAAAAGACTTTGCAGGAGGAACTGTAGTGCATATGAGTGCCGGGTTTGCAGCGTTAGCCGGGGCTTTGGTATTAGGCAATCGGAAAAATCCCCACCATGAGCCGTCAAACATTCCTTATGTTCTCCTGGGAACAGGGATGCTGTGGTTCGGATGGTTTGGATTCAATGCCGGTTCAGCATTAAGTGCTTCTGCTTCCGCGGCGTCAGCATTTGGTACCACCACAATTGCTTCCGCTTCCGCAATGATGACATGGATTTTTTTCGACAGAATCAATGGAAGAAGTATATCAGCACTGGGCGCCTGTATCGGTGCTGTTGTTGGATTGGTGGCTATTACTCCTGGCTGTGGTTTTGTCAGCATTCAGGAAAGTCTTTTTATAGGGTTTATTTCAGCAATAGTTTCCAATATGATGGTCAATTGGAAGGCTTTAAAAAAGATCGATGATACCCTGGACGTATTCGCATGCCATGGAGTAGGAGGAATTATGGGAATGATCCTGACGGCTGTTTTTGCACATGGTGAGAAAGCAAGTCTTCTTCATGGAGGAATAGAGGTTTTTCTTCATCATATGATTGCTTTGGCTTTAGTATCTGTCTTTACGTTTTCCGGTTCATTGCTTTTATATAAAATTACAGATTCTATCATCCCGTTACGGGTATCAGAAGAATCAGAAAACAAAGGGCTTGACCTTTCACAGCATGGAGAGCGCTTTAATTGAGATCCAGAAATGAAAGTTGTGACGAATTGCACAAATACTTATTATAAACTCACCGTAATGGTTATAAAAGTTAATCAATCTAGCATCTAATACGCTTTTTATTAAGATTTATCATGTATCTTTGTTTTTGAGGAAAATGACGAATCATTTATGGAATCAATATCGGTTTTTGAGATTATTAAAGTTGGAATAGGACCATCCAGTTCGCACACGATGGGACCATGGAATGCTGCTTCTGCATTCATCAGGATTATAAAAAGGGAGAGGTCAATAGAAGAGGTAAAAGAGGTTTTCCTTGAGTTTTTTGGTTCTTTAGCTAAAACCGGAATCGGACACGGAACAGATATCGCCGGGATGCTGGGACTGAATGGTGAAGATTTTAAAACTATTGACACATCAAAAATTGATGAGAAAATAGAAAACATAAAAAGAAACCAGATCATTAACCTTGGAGGTGAGAAGGAGATTCCTTTTGTCTACGGGTACCATCTTGTTTTAAATATGCAGAAATCTCTTGATTTTCATCCTAACGGAATGATTTTCAGGGCTGTTTTTGAAGATGGAACTGAGCTGGTTCAGGATTTTTATTCCGTAGGCGGAGGGTTTATTGCCAGCCAGGAGAAAAATTCCATACAAAAACATTGTATACGTACCTTATATCCTTGCCATCACGGATCAGATATTGCAAAATATTGCCAGAAATTAGGGTTCAACAAAATTTCGGATTTGATTTTAATTAATGAAGAAAGCTGGAGAACGCAGGAAGAAACGAGACAGGAGGCGCTTTACATCTGGCAGCAAATCAAAGAATGTATTTATAAAGGTGTAAATAAAGAAGGTATCCTTCCGGGAGGACTGAATGTTTCCAGAAGAGCAGCAGGGCTGAACAAAAAGCTTTTAGGAGATAAGATTTATAAAAATATTGATGAATGGTTCAGGCTTGTTGTAGATGCAGAGGAAAACTTCACGAATATCAATAAATGGATAGCGTGTTTTGCCCTGGCAGTGAATGAAGAGAATGCAAGCTTCGGGAGAATCATTACAGCCCCTACCAATGGAGCCAGTGGTGTGATTCCGGCAGTTCTGATGTATTCCCAGGCCTTTACAGATGCTGTAAGTGATGATGATATTGTACGTTTCCTTCTGGTAGCAGGAGAAATCGGAACGTTATTCAAGAAAAATGCAACCATTTCAGCTGCAATGGGAGGCTGTCAGGCTGAAATAGGAGTATCTTCAGCAATGGCAGCTGCCGGTCTTACGGAAATCCTGGGAGGCAATGTAGGTCAGGTATTGATGGCTGCAGAAATAGCGATGGAACACCATCTTGGGCTGACCTGTGATCCTATCAAAGGACTTGTGCAGATTCCTTGTATTGAAAGGAATACAATGGGAGCTATCAAAGCAATCACGGCCGCGAATATCGCTTTGGAAAGTGATCCTTCCAAAGCAAAAGTAACATTAGATGAAGTTATTCAGACCATGTGGGAAACGGCACAATCCATGAGTGACCGCTTTAAGGAAACCTCCGAAGGGGGACTGGCTATCGCCGTGAATGTTCCTGAGTGCTAATGAGATATATTCTTAACAATACAAAACCCCCGGACCGCAGGTCCGGGGGTTTTTCTCTAGTCTTATCTTAATATTCCCCTGATCCTGTTGGCATTGGTGATCAACTCTTCAAGATATTCATAATTCTCTTTTTCCAAAGCGGATTTGAATTTTCTGAGCTGGGTAATGTGTTCATTTAAAACATCCAGTACATTTTCTTTATTCTGTTTAAAGATCGGTACCCACATTTCAGGATGGGATTTTGCCAGACGTACAGTACTGGAAAATCCTGAACTTGCCAGCTGGAAGATTGTTTCTTCTTCACGTTCCTTTTCAAGGACAGTGTTGGCCAGGGCATAAGAGGTAATATGTGAAATATGTGAAATATAAGCGGTATGGATGTCGTGGTCTTCTGCATTCATATAAATCTGATGCATGTCCAGGGCAGCCACAATTTTTTCAACGGTATTCAATGCGTCCTCAGCAGATTCTTCTTTATTACAAATGACTCCTGCTTTTCCGGAGAAGCTCTCGGAAATGGCAGACTTTGGACCGCTGTTTTCTGTCCCCCACATCGGATGGAAGGCTACAAACCTTGAGCGTTTCGGATGGTCTTTGACGGCGCCCACAATTCCGGCCTTTGTAGATCCGGCATCCATCACGGTTTGTTGATCTGATACAAGATTTAAAACATCCGGTAATAATTTTCTGGCTGCATCTACCGGAATAGCCATGATGATCAGGTCCGAGTTTTTGATTCCCTGATGCAGATCGGCTTCTGCATCAATGATTTTTAAATCTAAAGCCTCTTTAATATGCTGTTGGTTCTGGTCAATTCCATAAACAAAATCGGCAATGCCTTTTTCCCTTAATTTTAAAGCCATCGAGCCTCCGATTAATCCTACTCCTATAATACTTATTTTCATTTTTTAAATTTTTATAATAAAAAAACCCCGTCCAGGACGAGGTTTTAAGTTATATTCATAAGAATCCCTATCCCAGATCTGAGCTAAAAATTCTATAATAATATGTTCCTTTATTAAAATTCACAAAGCGAAGGTATAAAATATTTTTGAAATCCGAAGATTTTCTTATCTAAATTTAATCGGCACTGTGAATAATGGTTCTTTTCACTTTACCTCCCTGCTGTTCCAGTTCTAAAGTGGTCACTCCGCCTGCAAACAGGAATTCAATTTCAATTTTTTCCGGAGCCACCTTGTAGTGGATAGATTCCAGGCCATCCTGATTGATTGTTTTTTCTACAGTGTGTCCGGGCAAATCCGGAAGCAACAGTTCTGCCTTTTCTATTTCATTTTCTTTAATGGTTTTTTGATATACTTCTTTAATGGTAGATTCCGGGAAAAAACATTCCTGCTCACTTCCATATTCAATGGTCTTTTCTGTACATTCCTTCAGAGCAGGTATTTCTTTGTTTTCAGGAGTCTTATATTCTGCAGCAGAAACTTTTGCAAGGCTACTGTCTTTTTTTTCGGAAGCTGTGGTTTTGCTTATAGTTTGTTTTGGATCGTTCTTGCATCCTGTTACCAGCAACAAAGCAAGAGCGATGAAACTCAATTTTTTCATGAAGATTGAAATGTATGTTTTAAATTCTGAATTATTAATTACAGTCCTGTTTTTCGACTGGTTGGTAAAGATAAATGTTTTGTTTTTATTGATAGGGACTTTTAGAGGGGGCACAGGATATTTTCCTGCGAATGCTTCAGTTGGCTTAGCCATAAGGATTACCATTCAATTTCAAAAATTTCCGGTAATAGTCATCCAGATATAATGAAAACTGTTCCTCAAAAGTCTGATCTTCCCAGTTTTTATTGATAATTACCGGGCTTTCTATACGGAATATAATTTCTTCCAGCTCCTCAGAAGTCAGATCATTTATTTTTACGGGATCAGGTAAAGCAATACGGAATGCCAATACTTCAGCGCCTTCTTCCTCCCACCATTCCATACTGAACCGGGAAATATCTTTTTGAGTAATCTGATGTAATGCCGTTTCAAGATGCTGGTAATTGATGAGGTTTTTGTCTCCGGCAAGGTCTGTATGGGATGTATAATCCAGGATTAACTTTAAAATTTCCGGATAGCGGTTTTCCGCAGTTTTCAGGTCAGGCTCTATATCTGATCTCAGTTCCATTATTGCTTTGAATTTCGGATTAAGGTAAGACGTTCTTCCAATTCTTTAATTTTATTGATCCAGTAGTTGATTCCTTCCTGGTTGGTAACGGTTTCCCTGAAAGCATTGTTGCTCACGGCTCTTAAATGTCCGCCATTTTTCTGATATTCAAGCTCCCGTTCTTTCTTGTTTTCAGGTTCAACACGGTATCTCCAGAATACCAGAGCACGCATATATTCCGCCCGGATTTTTTCCAGATAGGAAATAATGGCTTTACGGTCTTGTGGAATATATCCGGGGCCGGAGCAACCACAGGAATGGAAGGTGATGCCCACGGTGTACAGATTGCGGATATGTGCCCATTGTTTATCATCATTCTTTGCCGGGGACTCAAAATCAAGCCCCATATTGGCCATCAGGTTTCCACATTCGGGACATTTGGCGTCCACTGAAACAGAAGCGTTTCTGTCCACATCTTTTAAAGTGTGGCGTTTGAATGTTTTCTGACAGTTAAAACAGGCGTAATGACTTTTGTAAATCATCATAGCATATCGGCACATATTAGAATCTTGTTCTTTTGGTTATTAATTTTTAGCAATATTTTTTTCATCATAGCTGATTCCCATCAGGCTGCTGGCACTTCGTGGATCATAAACCGACCATATATTACCCCAGGAAAACCTGAAAAAGACACCGGGATAGGGTGTTTTCCTTTTCCAAGTGGGAGATATTCCCAACAGAAGTGTCAGAAATCTGTTATTGCGATGAAAAACCTGTATTTCCTTCTCTTCCGTCCACCCGTTCCAATCTTTAGTATCGCTGCTTTCCCATGTATTCATATGGAGACTGTGCAATCTATCTTCAAAGAAACATGGGCTGAGGTACAATTGGTAACCTTTACCTCTGTTGTTTTAAAGTAATACCAAAAATACCCGGTTTTTACATTCCACATATTGTGATAATTTACTTTGTAAAAATCAGTCTCCTTCAGCTGATTGAGTGGCATCCCTTTATACAGCCGGGTAGCAAAGGGTTCCAGCTCAATACTTCCATTTTCACTGTTAATCAGCATTCCTGTAAAAAAATTGAAGCTATAAATATACCCGTTTTTTCTTTACAGACAACGAATAATATTTACAGCTTCGGTAGAAATAGAAATATCGGCAGGTTTATGGATTAGAAATAATTAATGTGGAAGGAATATCAGAAAGCCATAAACTTTTTGTATCGATGAGATTTTTCCAGCTTTTACTGCTGATGAGCATCAGATCCTGTGCATTCAGGAACTCTTTCTCAATTTTCTTTTCGTTGTACAGTGTAATGTGGTTAGGAGCTACCTGTTCTATACTCCTGATCAGCTCTTTTACTTCAATATTATTACGGATCTGGCCTGCAGCGTCCAGAATAATGATCTGAGAATTGTTATTGTTGATTAACCTTTTGGCGTATTCAAGAAGATAAAAATCGCTGAGGTTAAAAATGGGTACAAATACCTTGTCTGCGGTTTTGAAACCTTTTTCCACCAAAACTCCTACAGGAATATTGGTTTTATCCAGGATTTGCAGGGTAAAATCATCAAAAGGAGAGTTGTTGAAAATATTTCCTTTCCCTTTTACCGTATTCAAAAGCTTCTCAGGATTGATGATTTTCGTGGTAAAGCCCAATAGTCTTCCCAATAAGCTTCCTTCATACATAGATTTTCCAAGCATGATCAACAGGAGGTCATAATTTCCTTTGTTGGAAATGCTGGTGAGGTCGCTTTCTATATCGGTAGAAGCTTTGAAAAGGGTGGTGACTTCAAGTTTCAGCTCATGCGATGTCTCAATCACGTTCTGGAACTGGGAATTTTCATATTCGTTGATATCATAAGCGTGCATTTCATCCACCGGAGCAATATTCATGGCTGTAATACTTTTATTGCCATTCATTTTATGGGTGAAGTCATGGGCTAACCTGAGCAGGGTACTTCCCGATTCAGGTTTGTCAAAAGACAGGAGAACACGATATTTAGAATCATTTTTATCATAAAGCTCTTCATTGTTTTCCTTTTTGGATTTAAAAATAAAATTAATAAAGTCTAAGGCCGGCCCCGTCATAAAAGTGGTAAATAATGCCATAATTACCAGCATGGCAAAAATCTCGGGTCCCAATACACCAAGGTCATAGCCGATATTGAGTACAATAAGCTCCATTAAACCTCTTGTATTCATAAGGGCTCCGATCGTTAAACTTTCTTTCCAGTTGATTCCGACGAATCTGGCAGTCAGGGCACTGCCTGCAAACTTACCAAGAACGGCCGTTAAAATAATAAACCCAGCCGTCATCCACAGTTGTCCATCATTCAGCAATCCGATCTGGGTACGCAAACCCGTAAAAACGAAAAACAGCGGGAGAAGAAGTACCAATGCCACATCCTCTACCTTGTCAATAAACAGGGTACGGAACTTAGCGTTTTCCGGCATAATAGCTCCTGCCATAAATGCCCCGAACAAAGCATGGATTCCTATTACTTCCGTAGCATAAGATGACAAGATCAGGGTCAGGAAGAAAATGGCCACCATAGGTTTGCTGATGCTGTTCTTTCCTGCCTGAAGATCACCAATTCTTTTAAGGAAGGGTCTTACGATTTTAATCATTAAAAATACATAAGCAATAGCCATAAGAATAACATAAATGGAACTGGTAAAAGAACCGGCTTTTACAATGGCAATTACAGCAGCCAGAATACACCATGCCGTAATGTCATCAGCCGCTGCACAGGTAATCACAATAGTTCCCAACTTGGTTTTCTGAAGATTCCTTTCCTGTACAATTCTTGCCAATACCGGAAAAGCGGTAATACTCATGGATATGGCTATGAATAAAGCAAAAGAGGTAAATTGAATACCATCAGGCGCAAATTTCTGATAAATAAAATAAGAGAGACCGATTCCCAAAGCAAAAGGGATAATGATACTGGCATGGCTGATGACCACAGCGTCGTGAGCTTTTTTTCTTAGAACGCTCAGGTCCAGCTCCATGCCCACAATGTACATGAAAAGAATAAGCCCGATCTGACTGAGAAATTGCAGGTTACCCAGGGATTCTTTAGGAAAAAGAAATGCAGAAAATTCAGGGAAATACATTCCCACCAATGAAGGCCCCAATACAATACCTGCAATCATTTCCCCGATTACGGTAGGCTGCCTGATCTTCATACAGATCCATCCGAAAAGCCGGGCCGTCAGAATAATGGTAACAATCTGCGCCAGTAATAAAGCCAATGGATGATGAAGATTGGTTTTAAAAGACTCCATGAAATTTTCCCAGGTAGAACCGCTACTGGTTTGGGCAATCATATTTTCCTTTACTTCCAGTGTCTGCCCTTCCACAATAAAGAAGTACATCAGGCACGAAAAGACGGCTATAGTTGTAATGTAGAAAATTAAATTCCTGTATTTTCCCCAATTCATGATTCCAATATTTTATTGCAAAATTGATAAGAATATAGTTATGTTAAATACTGTTTTTCTTAAAATGTAATGAATGTTTCAAAAAATGTAACAAAATGTACTTTGAAAGAATATCCGGGACGGGTTTTTTCTGGTTTCGACCCCGGATTTAGGCTATAAAGACAGGTAGCACAGTCCCGGATAAAGTTCCGCAGCATAAGGAGATTTTCATTAGTAATCATTTAATTATAGCAAAAATAAGCAGACCCTGAGTTTTAAAAACAGGGGCGTAATGAAGCGGATGCTTTCTGTAATGAAACTGGAAATCTTTGAAAAATCTATTTTCCAAAAAGCTCCATGAGTGAACTTTTATAGGCTTCTCCAATCTGAAGTTTAAGAAAATGTTCTCCTTCAGGAAGGGTTGTGATAATTTCGTTGGTAGTAAACACCTTAATGGAAGAAAGGGAAATGATTTCTTTTTTATTGACCTGGGCAAAGTCTTTAGCCGGAAGCATCTCCAGGAGATTTTTGAAGTTGAGGTTTTTCAGCACAATCATTGTTCCGTCATTCAGGATGATATCTTTATCACGGCTGTCGATCTCTGAGGTTTTGATATAGGCAATCTGTTCTGCCAGAATAACGGTTTTACCAATATTGGTGTTCCATTCGATAAAGGTCTTTTTCCGGGAAGTACTGATCTGTTCCTTTGCTTTTTCAAAAGCCTGGATCAACCGCTCTTTTCTGATAGGTTTTCGTACATAATCCACCACATTCAGGTCAAAAGCTTCTGCTGCATATTCTTTATAGGCTGTTGTGAAAATGATTTTTTTTGAACCTGAAATCAGTTCTGCCACCTGAAGTCCTGTCATTCCGGGCATTTCAATGTCCAATACACATAGATTGCAGTCGAGGGTATCAATTTCACTCAGAAAGACTTTAGGATCATTAAATGCTTTGACGACTTCTACATCATCAATCTGTTCGCATAGAAGTTTTAAATAGCTGATGGCTAATAGTTCATCATCGAGAATAACGCATTTTATCATAGAAATCTCCTAAATTGATTTTTAATTCTGCGGTGAAGATACCGTTTTTAGAACTTTTTTCAAGCTGATAGTGGGTGTTGTAGATCATCTGGAGCCTTTGGTCTAAAGACTGGCTGCCGAAACCGCTTTTCTCTTTTGCCAGTATATTTTTCAAAGAAGCTTTATTGCTTACTTTCATAGTAAAAATTCCGTTCTCAAGCTCCATATAAATGGAAATAAAAGAATCCTGGGCCAGAAAGTCGGTATGTTTGAAAGCATTTTCAATCAGGTCTACAGAGATCAGCGGAGCAAAGACTTTTTCCTCATACACAGCGTCAGACTTATTAATCCTGGATTTAATTCTGAAATCAAAAAGAGGATTTATTTTAATCTTGTTTATTTCAATCAGGCTTAAGGCAAAATTCAATTCTTCCTTCGGGCTTACAAATTTGTTGTTACTTTCATATAAAATATAATCCAGAACATTGGCCAGTTTGTCCAGGGACATATAGGTCTGATAAGCGTGAGACTGCACTGAATTAAGAATGTTTTTGAATAAATGCGGATTGAGTTTGGTGCCGATATGTTCCAGCCGGACTTCATTCAGCCGCTGCTCAATCATTCTGTTGGTTTCTGACAGCCTGATATTTCTCTGCTTGAACTTCTGATATTGGCTGAACAGATAAATACTTGTAGTCAGAAAAAAGAGAATGGCAAAAACTCCAATGAAGATCAGATAATCATGAATCATGTAGTAATTGCCGTCCATACAATAAGGTTACAGGATGAAAATTATTTCAGCTTTTTGAGGCTGTTTAAAGTCACACTTTCCTCACATTTTTCAAAAGTGATTTCATATCTCGGATTCTTTTCAGGATAGGTTAAAAGATAGTCCGGGCATGGTTTCTTTTGCGCATGGCTCCTGTCAAAGTCAACTTTTCCTTTGGTAATGATACTGTCTTTAATAAATTTCTCATCTATCCTGTATGTATACATTTCATTTTTAAAGTTATCGGAATAGGTGAATTCCTTGGACAGGGTTTCAGCAATAACGCGGCTGTTGGGTAAATAACCGCTGCAGCTGGCTCCTTTTTTGTTTAAAATAAAAAATACAATCAAAAGCCCCGGAATGAAGCCTATGGCATAAAATTTCAGTTTTTTCATTAGAAGATTAAAAGATTGATATCGTGGTACGTAAGGCCGAAACGGTCACAGATGATCTTTTTGGTATGTCTGCCCTTGTACATATATAAGCTCTGCTTCATTTCATTTTTGCGGATCAGCATGTTTTCAAATCCGCCCTCTTCGTCATAATTCAGGATATAGGAAAGGAAGAAATTTGAAATAGCCTTTGTAGTGGTTCTCGGCATTCTTGAGGTAAGGTTGGGAAGCCCGCAATGGATCACCCCGTGTTTGATGATATAAGGATCTTCCATGGTAGTCAGTTCTGACGTCTCGATTACTTTACCATTGTCTATGGTGATATCGATAATGACGCTGCCCTTTTTCATTTTCATGACCATATCCTCAGTGACAATAGGGGTCATATTTAATCTTGGAAGCGCCCCGATGACTACGTCGGCACGTCTCAGGCTTTTGCTGAGCTCCTTAGGATCAATAATGGAAGTAGGCACACGGCTGTCAACCATAGTGTGAAGCCTTCTCAGTTTAGACAAAGAGTTGTCGAAAACTTTTATGCTGGCTCCTAAACCTATGGCTGCCTTTGTCGCAAATTCACCCACGATCCCGGCCCCGAGAATTACGACTTCAGCAGGTCTTACTCCCGTAATGCCTCCCAGCATTAAGCCATTTGATAAGGCTAATAATTCTGATGCATATAAAATAGAAACGGTTCCTGCAATTTCTCCGATGAGCCTTACCAACGCCAGCTGTTTATATTCATCAACAATAAATTCAAAAGCAATGGCATTTATTTTTTTCTCTGCAAGTTTTAAAAAGTATTCCTTATCCCTGAGATTGATCTGAAGTGCAGAAACCAGATAGGTATTAGGTTTCATATAATCAATCTCCTCTTGTGTAGGCGGGTTTATTTTTAAGATCAGATCCTGTCCGAAAGCTTCTTTAGGATCAGTCGTAATCCTGGCTCCCGATTCGGAATACTGTAAATCTGTAAAAAATGAGCCTTCTCCGGCCCCTGATTCTATAATGATCTCATGGCCATGCTCTACCAATACTTGTACCGCGTCAGGAGTAATACAGGTTCTCCTTTCGTTGAGACAGGTTTCTTTAGGAATCCCAATACTGAACTGTTTTCCTTTCTTAATAACCTCCAGTTTTTCTTCTTTCGGCATCAATTCTTCTTCTGTGAAAGGAGTAAAAATATTTGTGCTCATCCTTAAATTGTATTATGTCTTACAGATTATTTTTTAACACTGAATTAGTAAGCAAAGATACATAATATTTACTCGAATGAAATTTCTCTGCTTTCACCCGTGTTCATAATGTTCATTGTGTGGTATTTAAGGCCGTACAGCTCCTCTTCATAAACCTCAGGCCACTCGATAATGCATAAAAAGAAATTATCAAGGTATTCTTCTATCCCGATATCATAGACTTCTTCAATGTTTTTCAGGCGGTAAAGGTCAAAATGATATACTTTTCCTTTCGGAGTATTGTATTCATTCACAATAGAATAGGTAGGAGAGCTGACTTCATCTTCACTTCCCAGTTTTTTAAGTAAAAACTGTGTGAAAGTAGTTTTTCCTGCTCCCAGGTTTCCTTTTAGTAAAAATATATGGTGTTGTAATTCAGGAATAATGGTATCAACAATTTCCTGCCAGTCTTCAATTTTATTTATAGTGAACTGCATAAGCTAATTTATTGCAAAAATAATGAAATTTAAGAAGCGGGAAATTGAGAATTTGAGAAGTCCACAACAAACAAAGTTGTTCATAGGGAAATTAATATATCAATAATGATGGATTAGCCCGTCAAATAATCAGTACAATGCAATCGGCTTACCACCTTACCATCTCCGACGGCTTAATTCTCCCACCCAAAATCTTCCATGTTCTACGCAAAATACTTAATTTTACAGCATGATATCCAAGCAGACGATAGATAAAATTTTTTCAACAATACGGGTAGAAGAGATTGTAGGAGAATACGTGCAGCTGAAAAGAGCAGGGTCTAATTATAAAGGACTCAGCCCTTTTCATGATGAAAAAACTCCGAGTTTTGTCGTTTCTGCCAGTAAACAGATCTGGAAAGATTTCTCTACCGGAAAAGGAGGTACTGCAATCTCTTTCCTTATGGAAATTGAAAACTTTACTTATCCTGAGGCGCTTCGTCATGCCGCCAAGAAATATGGGATTGAAATTGAAGAGGATCAGCGCGAAATTTCTGAAGAAGCAAAAAATGCCCAAACAGAGAAGGACCTGCTGTATAAAATTCATGAAGTAGCCAATAATTACTTCCAGGAAATCCTTTGGGATGACCAGGAGGGAAGAAGTATCGGGCTGGCTTATTTCAAAGAGCGTGAGCTTAGGGATGATATCATTAAAAAGTTCCAGCTGGGATATTCCCCGGAAAAGAAAAATGCTTTTACGGAATATGCTCTGGAAAAAGGCTATTCCAAAGAGATCCTGGAGAAATCCGGACTTTCCATTTTTCCGGAAAATGCTCCTGCAGGAATAGACAGGTTCCGGGAAAGGGTTATTTTCCCAATACACAGTTTTTCAGGAAGAGTTTTAGGATTTGGTGCCCGGATTCTAAAAAGCAATGTTAAAACAGCGAAATACCTCAACTCACCGGAGACGGAGATCTATCATAAATCAAATGTTCTCTACGGGCTAAATCAAAGTAAGCAGGCTATTTCAAGAAAGAATGCCTGTCTTTTGGTGGAAGGTTATATGGATGTGATTTCGCTTCATATGTCCGGAATTGAAAACGTAGTGGCAAGTTCCGGAACTTCACTGACTACCGAGCAGATCAAATTGATCAAAAGGCTTACAGAAAATGTAACCATTCTTTTCGATGGGGATAATGCCGGGATCAAAGCCAGTTTCAGAAGCATTGATATGCTGCTGACAGAGGGAATGAATATCAGGGTGCTATTATTCCCTGACGGAGATGATCCGGACTCTTTTGCCAGAAAACATCCGCAGGATTATGTTGAAAAATACATCGAAAATGAAGCGATGGATTTTATCGACTTTAAAGCAGAAATCCTCCTTAGGGATGTTGAAAATGATCCCATTAAAAAGGCAGAAGCCATACGTGATATTGTAAAATCGGTTTCTTTTGTACAAAATGCGCTGAAAAGGGAAGTATACCTGAAAGAAGTTTCAAATAAATTCGGGCTTTCCGAGCAGAGCCTTTTCAATGAACTTGATGTCCAGAAGCAGATTACCCAGAACCAGACCCACCATGTTCAGCAGCAGAAGGAAAAAACGCCTCCGAAAATGGAGATTGTTCCGGTGGATCACGAGAAAGAAGATCCTTTTCTCTATGATGTTTTGTTTATGGAAAATAAATTGGTGGACCATATGCTGATGTTTGGAGATATTGTACTGAAAAGAAGAAATGAGAACAATGAAGAGTACCAGATCACGGTTATTGAAGAGATCCTCCATCATTTTGAAGAAGAACAGTACAAGTTTTTAGTCAAGGAAAATGAGATTATCATCAATCAGGTAAAAGAAGGAATCCGGAAAGATGAGCTCAGAAGCGGAAACTTTTTTGTATCTTTTATGGATGAAGAAATTACCACGAAGGTTGTAGATGCCCTGATTCCGTTAGATGAACTTGAAAACTGGGCTTCCAGGAATATTTATCCGCCTAATTACGGGGATAAGGTCGCAGATCAGGTTAAGGGCGATATCTTATTGCACAAATACCGGTACATCGATTATCTCATCAAAGAAACAGCCAGGGAACTGGATCAGTACAGCAATACGGATGAGGTAAGATATTTTGATCTGATCAAAAAAATCACCCTGCTGAAACAAGCTTCCATACGATTGAGCAATATCATCGAATACTCGCCGATTAAAGGAATTTATGCGGGGAGAAGAAGATAATGTACAGACAGGTTTTTGTATTCTGTGACAAAAAGTCTGATAAAATTTTAGGAATAAATATTGTAATTTACATTCCGAGAATATTTGTTTAAAAAAATAATACATAATAGAAATATGGACATTAAAAAGGAATTCAGAGATTTCTCTGTAAAACATTTAGGAAATAACGGTCTGGTTACCGATCAGTATATGGGAATGTATGGTCCGACGAACCTTACCCCTTACATTATGGAAGAGAGAAGACTGAACGTTGCTCAGATGGACGTTTTCTCCCGTTTGATGATGGACAGGATTATCTTCCTGGGAACAGGAATTGATGACCAGGTGGCAAACATCGTTACTGCTCAGCTCTTATTCCTGGAAAGTGCCGACCCGTCAAAGGATATCCAGATTTATATCAACTCGCCGGGTGGTAGTGTGTATGCAGGATTAGGAATTTATGACACCATGCAGATCATTAAGCCTGATGTAGCAACAATCTGTACAGGTATGGCCGCTTCCATGGGAGCTGTATTACTGGTGGCCGGAGAGAAAGGGAAACGTTCTGCGCTTAAACATTCAAGGGTAATGATTCACCAGCCTTCAGGCGGAGCCCAGGGAGTGGCTTCTGATATGGAAATCAACCTGAGAGAGATGCTGAAACTAAAGCAGGAGCTTTATGAAATTATCGCTCACCATTCAGGACAAACATACGAGTGGGTTGAGAAATCTTCTGACAGAGATTACTGGATGACTTCTGAAGAAGCTAAAGGCTATGGAATGGTAGATGAAGTTTTACAGAGATCTACAGAGAAAAAATAATTGATCCCGAGATTATATTGAAAGAGGCTGTCCCATTTTTTGAGACAGCCTCTTTTCTATTTTTTAACAATCTTACGGATAACTGACTGACCTGAAGTTTTAATTTCTACAAAATAAATTCCCGGGCTTAAAGATTGAATATTAATCCTGGAATTCCCTGATGTCATTACTTTTTGGCCTGAAGAAGAATATATATTCACTTCTTTCATACTCTCCTGGGTATTGATATGAATATAATCAGTTGCAGGATTAGGATAGATACCCACTGTTCTTTTACTGACAGAAGAAGTTCCAAGTGTGGATTGAGGAGCTTCTGTGGGCGTAAAGGGCCTTCTCTGTCCGAAACTTAATCCAAGCCATTCACCGTTATGTAAAGTAATGGATGAAAGGTCGTTATGAATTTTCCAGTTTGACAAATTAGTTCCTTTGTATAATTTCCAGGAGTTGGACCCGTTCGGGATGCCTGAAAAAGAATTCAGGGATAAAGAAGAAACCTGATTGGCAGCTGACGTATAATTAAATGTGCTTACCTGGGTATCAATCAATTGTAAAGCCTGCTCTGCGGTAATGGTTCCGTTATATTGAATTCCAAAAACAAATGAATCAGCATTTCCGTTAGAATTATCAGTTCCGAAGTCAATAACCACTAAGCTTTTATCAGAACCTGTACCGATCCAATTGGTAATCTGAGACGAATTGTACCATAGGGAACTATAGGCAGGAAGCGGAGTAGAAGGCGCTTCTGCTGTGGGATTGCTGAACCCATAGGAAGCACCATACCATTTTCCGGCTGAGATGGTCCCGTTGTTCATCCACCCTACGGCAGACCAGCTGTTGGTATCATTCCCACGCCATAAACTCCAATAGTCCGGCCCGGATTGTTGTGAATGATCATTGAAGCTTAGCTCATCAAGGAAACCATTATTGAAGGTCAGAAAATAATCAAAGGCGGGTTCTGCATTTTTGATCATCTGAAGCATCTGAGGTCCGGTGATATTTTGCCCCGGATCGAACCGCACTCCCCAGGCATAAGACCTGTCATTGGTTCCGTCTTTAAAGTCTGCTACAAAATAGGCAGTCTGAGAGCCTGTTCCTACGAAAAACTTTATGTCGTTTGCAGTAAACTGTGCGCAACAAAAAACTACGATAAAACTGCATATAAAACTTAATATCTTTTGCATCCGGATTCTTATTTGATGATTAGTTTTTCAGTGAAGTTAGTGCTCTTATCGGTAATTTTTACAATATAAGTACCTTTAGGAAGTGTGTTTATATCAATTCCGTTTTGGGTATATTGTGCGTTGATGACCTTTCTTCCGTTAGCATCATACACCTGAATATTTCCGCTGTTTAAACCTTGTACAAAGAATTTGCTGTTTGCCGGATTGGGATATAAAGACAATTTAGAAGCTTTTGTATTTTCCACTGTTGAAAGTGACGGCGGTGCACTGTTGTTGTAGGCAATGATTTGATTAGGCAGCATGGTCACTGTGAAAGTGTTTTGTAAGGTTCCCTGTAAATCATATGTATAAATTTTTCCCGGTGCAATATATCCTTTAGGATCAGCTACATAAATCGTATTGTTGACAATATTAAATCCGTAAGCAGCACCATAGCCGGTTACAGTAATAGGTGCCGTTGCAATGGGTGTCGTTGAAAAAGACGGTGTTGCAATAGGTGTTTTATAGATTGAAGCATCTTTCATGTAATAAATATTCGTTCCGTCTGTATCCATAAAAGAAGGTTTTGTTCCTGCCGGAAATGCAGTACTTGAAACGGTACTTTGAGTTACTGTATTATAGACTGTAAATGTTCCAGAAGAGTTTGAGGTGTAGGGATTTCCGAAACTCATGATATAAAGAAACTGATCTTTTTCAAAAATGCTGTGTGGAAAATCACCAACGTTTACCTGGGATTCAACTGTATTGGTAGAAGTATTGATCACATCCATAAATTGGTTGATTCCAAAACCTCCTTTTAGCAAAACATATAATCTGTTGTCTTTGCTGTAAATTTTTTCGGGTCCGCTTCCAACCGGAATATTGGTTTCATGCGTGTAGGTATTGAGGTCATAAACGGCTACATAATTTTCTGTAGAACCGGAACCTCCCCAGTTGGTTACATAAAATTTGTTTCCGCTGAAGGCAATATATCTCGGATTATCCAGATTGGCAGAGATTGTGGTGATCAAAGAAAAGTCAGACTTATTGATGACTTTTATCTGATTGGAAATATTCAGGACCACAAAAATTCTGTCACCATAAATTTTAATGTCCTGTGCCGTATCCCCCAATGCAGCATTATTGTTGTGGGTTTTAAAATAGTTATTGGTAACTGATTGATTGGAGATCAGCGATATTTCGGCATTATTACTGCCGGCACCACCTTCATTAAGCACTAAAACGGCTTCAGTTTGAGCATTTGCAAAAAAAATGACAAATGCAAGAATAAGAAAATAGATTTTCTTCATGATATTATTAATTAAAGTTTTATTCCCGAAACTTACTTTCAGAGAGAAAAATTCTTCTGAATTGTATTAAGGCAGGTCTCCTGGCTTACATCCTATAGCGGCCTTCCCGGATCCGGATCCAGTGGCATCTTATGCTATAGGTGGAATAGTCTACAGTTGCGGGTACAGCTCAAGCATTGAATAAATTCTCACTTGATTCCCTATTAATGAACTATGTTCAACCTTAAAACGCTGCAAATATATCATATAAATTCCTGATTTACGTGTGGTAAATAACTTATCTTTTGTGTATTAAGTGTTTTATAAGCTCTTAGCTATAACGTGTTTTTTGAAATTAATAAAAAATGTGACCGATGGTTTTGTTTTTATAAATTTAACGGCAGGTATAGCTGTTTATATTGAATTCATTTTACAGGTTTCATTGTTAAAATACAATTATCATTGAATTAAAGATTAATTTACAATCGATTTATACTTTCGCAGCCATAAAAGTGAATATGAAAAGATTACTATTATCTGTTTTGATGTTAACGGTATTGGTTTCTTGTAACAAAGATGACGAAACTGCCCATAACCAGGATATTAATTACTCTAAACTTCCTCAGGAGTTTCCTTTTTCAAAATTAGCAACGGTAAATGGTGTGGATGTCATTAATGGAGGTTTTGGATCAGGTGCGGCTGCACACCCTACAAGAAAAGGGGAATTTTATGTCATTACAGACAGAGGACCTAATACGGATTACCTGAACGGGAAAAAGTTTTTGGCTCCCAATTTCAGTCCAACAATCATGCATTTTAAAATTAATGCCGAAGGAAATATTGAGGTGATCAAATATATTAAGCTTAAAAATCCATCAGGACAACCTATCACAGGTCTACCCAACCCTGTAGGAATGGGGAGTACAGGTGAAACGGCTTACGATGCTTCAGGAAATGTACTGGGAACAGACAATTATGGTCTCGACAGTGAAAGTATTGTTGCAGCAGCAGACGGTACCTTCTGGGTTTCCGATGAGTATGGCCCTCACATTGTACATTATAGTGCAGAGGGTGTAGAGATAGAAAGAATAAGTCCGATAGGCGTTAATACAGGAACAAGAAAACTTCCCGCTGTGCTGGCAAAAAGAAGGGCCAACAGGGGAATGGAAGGGCTTTGTATAACTCCTGACGGTACTACTTTAGTGGGAGCCATGCAGTCTATGATGCATGTTCCAAGCAAGGCTTTGGCTAAAAATACTACCTTAACCAGAATTGTCACTTTTGATATTGCTACAGGGAAGACCAGACAATTTTTATATAAACAGGACGGGGGAGCCTCTGATTCAGTTTGTGACATTACTGCAATAAGTAATAATGAATTCCTGGTGATTGAGAGAGACGGAAACTTCGGGTCACAGGGCGGAATAAAAAAAGTATACAGAATAAACCTGAGCGGAGCAACAGATGTAAACGGACCGGATATTGCCGCTGTTGACGGAATGAAAATCAATAATAAAGCTTTGGAAGAGTGTAGTTGGGATGAAATTACCAACGCCGGGATTAAAACGGTTTCTAAAACATTAGCTGTAGATCTGGTTGCCAGGTTAGGATATGAACATGATAAATTTGAAGGAATTGTTTATTTAGGAAATAATAAACTCGCTGTTTTCAATGATGATGATTTCGGGGTAGTAGATGATGGAAACGGTAACCCTAAAGCAAAAATACTACCTAAAACAGGCAAGGTAGATAAAGGAACAATGTACGTAGTCGATATTCAATAATTAGATTTTTTTTACGAAAAACGGCGGGGATTATCTCCGCCGTTTTTATTGGTTAAAAAATTGGTACACCGTTCAATGAAACGGGCTTTAGCCCGTTTAAAGATAAATAGCATTCCACTGGCTTTAGCCGAAACATATCATATTGAACCCTCTCTACAATCAGTAAAGAGGGTCCGGAAAAATATAATGTTCTGTAAAATTAATTAATTGAATGCCTCAATAATTTTAGAGAAATCTTCCAGCTTTAATGCTGCCCCTCCAATAAGGCCACCGTCAATATCCGGCTGAGAAAATATTTCTTTGGCATTATCCGGTTTTACGGAACCTCCATACAGGATAGATACTTCATCAGCTACTTCCTGTCCGTATTTTGTTGCAATAATATTTCTGATGTGGGCATGGATTTCCTGAGCCTGTTCCGGACTTGCGGTTTCTCCTGTTCCGATTGCCCAAACCGGTTCGTAAGCAATTACTACTTTTTTGATTTCTTCAGCCGAAAGAGTAAACAAAGCTACTTCAGTTTGGTTTTTTACGACTTCCAGATGCTGCCCTGCTTTTCTTTGCTCAAGGGTTTCTCCGTTGCAATAGATAGGAGTAAGCCCTTTGTCTAATGCCAACTTGATTTTTCTGTTGCAGTGTGAATCTGTTTCTCCGTGATATTGTCTTCTTTCAGAGTGGCCGATCAATGAACCGTTTACATCAATAGATTCCAGCATATCTGCAGAAATTTCTCCGGTGTAAGCACCACTTTCATGCTCGCTCATATCCTGGGAAAATACCCCGATTTCATCATTTTCAAAAATGTCTTTCGCCATCATCAGGTATAAAGAAGGCGGAGCAATCCACACTTCGCAGTTGGTAGCATTATTGTTTTTATAGCTTAGTAACTGAATCATCAATTGTTGGGCATCAATTACATTTTTGTTCATTTTCCAGTTTCCTGCTACGATCTTTCTTCTCATAGATTTATTATATTGATTTATTTTTACTTTTAATTTTTTACTCTAATGAATCTGCGAACTTAATATTTTCTCACGCTGATTTGTTTGATTGAGCAGATTAATTGTCATTATAAGTTATTTACAACTCTTTTTATATTGTCTAAAATATTGGAAGTATTAAAGTTAATTAACAGTCCCAATTTTTTATTTGATAACTTTAAATAAGTGTATAGCTGCTTATAATGAACGTTATCCAGCTCCTTTATTGATTTTAATTCTAAGATCACTTTGTCTTCTACTAAGATGTCAATTTTAAAATTAATATCAAACTTTTTGTTATCATAATATACTGGTAGTATTACCTCAGATTTAACATCTAAGCCATTTTCTTCTAATTCATAAATCAGGATTTTTTGATATACAGATTCAAGTAAACCAGGGCCTAATTGGTTATAAACATTGAAAACACACTTTCTTACGATATATGAAATTTCATTTTCTGTCATTAGAAAAATCTGCGAAATCTGCAAAATCTGCGAGCTGATATTCTTATATTACTGATTTATCCCTTCCAGTTTAAACATGAACGCATACACCAAAGCAATATCCTTCAGGTAATCAAACCTTCCGGAAGCCCCGCCATGACCATAATCCATATCGGTTTTTAATAATAATACATTGTTGTCGGTTTTCATATCCCGTAATTTGGCAACCCATTTGGCCGGCTCAAAATACTGTACCTGGGAATCATGCAGACCTGTTGTTACCAATAGATTGGGGTAATTCTTTTTCTCTATATTTTCATAAGGAGAATAAGACTTCATATAGAAATAAGCCTCTTTGTTACCGGGATTTCCCCACTCATCATACTCGTTGGTTGTTAATGGAATACTGGCATCCAGCATGGTATTCACAACATCCACAAAAGGGACCTGTGAGATTACCCCATTCCAAAGATCAGGACTCATATTGATTATTGCTCCCATTAAAAGGCCTCCGGCGCTTCCTCCTTGGGCATACAAATGTTTTGGAGAAGTATATTTTTCTTTAACCAGATATTCCCCGGCATCAATGAAATCAGTAAAAGTATTTTTCTTTTTCATCATTTTACCGTCTTCATACCACTGCCTTCCCATTTCCTGACCTCCGCGGATATGGGCAATGGCATAGGCAAAGCCCCGGTCCAGCAGACTGAGCCTGTTACTGTTGAATGTAGCATCCATTGAACTTCCGTATGAGCCGTAAGCATACAGCAATAACGGGCTGTTACCATCCTTTTTGAATCCTTTCTTGTAAACGATTGAAATAGGAATCCGGGTTCCGTCTTTCGCTGTGGCAAAAAGTCTTTCAGTGGTATAATTGGTTCTATTATAACCTCCCAGAACTTCCTGCTGCTTCAAAAGGGTTCTTTTTCCCGTTTTTAAATCCTGTTCAAATTGTGAACTGGGAGTAATCATGGAAGTATAGCCGAAACGGAAGTTGTCTGTATTGTATTCAGGGTTACCGGATGGATATACGGTATATGTAGGTTCATCAAACTTTAAAAATTCTTTTTTTCCCGTTTTCCTGTCATAAATCACCAATTGGGAAAGACCGTTTTGTCTTTCACTGAATACCAGGTAATTCTTAAATTCAGAAATCCCCTGTATCAGAACATCTTTTCTGTGTGGAATAAAATCCTTCCAGTTTTCAACTTCTGTTTTGTTTAATGGGGCTTCCACAACCTTAAAATTAAGGGCATCCTTATTGGTGGTGATTAAAAATTTATCCTCCAATGGAGTCACTTCATAAAGGACATCCTTCATTCTCGGCTGAAAAACCTTGAAAGTCCCGTTGGGATCATCAGCGTCCAGATATCTTGTTTCAGAAGAAGTGGTAGACTGCGAATCAATCATGATGAATTTCTGATTCTTGGATTTGCCAACTCCAATATAATTGGTTTTGTCTTTTTCTTCGTACACAAGAACATCTTTAGCAGCATCCGTTCCTAGAGTGTGTCTGAAAATCTTTTCCGTTAAGAGGGTTTCAGGATTTTTAGAGGTATAGAAGATGGTTTTATTATCATTGGCCCATGTTGCAGATCCTGTAGTATTTTTAATTCCAAGGTCCGTTGTTTTCCCGGTGGACAAATCTTTTAAAAATAGTTTATATTGCCTCCTTGAAACGTCATCCACGCCATAGATCATTTTGGTATTGTCCGGGCTGATGCTGAATCCTGATGCGGAATAATAAGGATGTCCTTCAGCCAGTTGATCCACGTCCAGCAAAATTTCTTCCGGTGCGGTAAGGCTTCCTTTTTTTCTGCAGTACTTGAAATATTGTTTTCCCGCTTCTGTCCTGCTGTAATAATAATACCCGTTTTTAAATACAGGAACAGATTCATCCTTTTCCTTGATTCTGGCTTTCATCTCCTGGAAAAGCTTTTCCCTGAAAGACTCGGTATCTTTCATCATGGCCTCCCAATACTTGTTTTCTGCCTTTAAATACTCAACGACTTTAGTAGAGTCTCTTCCTTTTTTGAAATAATCAATCATCCAGTAATAAGGATCATTGACCTTATCACCGTGTATATCCCTTATATGTTCCTGCTTTTCTGCAACAGGAGCTTTCAGATCCGGAAATTTCTGAGACTGGAATGTAGCTGTACTCATTACTAATAATCCTAAATAAATTTTTTTCATGGTAGAGAGTTTAGTGATTTGGGATGGCTGATTATAATCCCCACAGATTTTTCAGAAGAACATAAAAAGTATGTTCTTCCTCAGTTACTTTATGATCTGCTTTGATTAATGATTTCGCAAATTTTACAAATTTTACGCGTTCCTCTTCCGTAGAATCATCATGGAAACATCTGGCGTGAAATTCAAAATGATCTTTCCATTCCTCAGGTTGTAGTAAAGCAAGGATTTCCAGCTCATTATCAAGATTCATTCGGAATGGAAATTCATCCGCTAAATATTGTTGTACCAGCATTCCTTCTTCAGGGGCAAATTCTCCGTCTACGGAAGAAAGGATCATTAACAGGTGATAGCCGGCGATAGATTTATTTGATTTTTGCATAATTGTTTTAATATTTCTTTACTAAATAATCTAAATTATTGTTTTCTAATATTTTATCAAGATATTTTCCTCTGCTGCTTGAATCTCTCTGATAAGGGGCAAATCGGTTGGCCACTTCATTGAATTCATCATTCAGCCTGAGTAATTCTTCAATTTCGTTTGTATTAAGAGGTTTTTGAGAAAATTCGGTATTGAATTGCATCAGTTTTTTTACAGCAATTTCCTTTTTTACAATTTCTTCCTCGGTTGAGTTCAGAGTACAGATTCCATATATTCCTTCACAATAGGCATTCCATTCGCTTTCAAAAACTTCATTGAGCTTTTCCTGGTCCGGAGATTCATTGCTGAAAATATTGTGATAAGCAAAATTCTTATCAGGATGGCGCATTAAAAGCTGGCTGAATTTTTCTTTAAATTCTGCCTTATATTGCCGGCTGTCTTTTAACTCCTTATTCTTTTCAACTATTGAAATGCAGCTTTTGCTGAAGTACCTTTCTGCTATTTCACTCTGAAATTCATCCTTAAGAGGAGAAGTGATCTTTATACTGCGGGTAACGGTATAGGAAGCGTCGGGAACCAGTTGATTTTGGATAAGTCCTGATAGATCATCTTTTGTGATGCCTGTTATGCTGCATAATTTTTCTTCCGTAATATAATTCTTATTAATATATTCAAAATTTTGTTCCATACCTTTCATCTATTTGACATAATCTTTTGCAGGTTGCTTATCTACAATTTTTCCATTTTCCAGGATCAGTACAAAAGGGTTACTTCGCGCAATGGTTTTAATACCGGTCCCGTCCATCATTGCATTTTTGATGGTTTTAAAGGTGTTCGGATCCGTTGAAACTCCATAGATCAGTGCTCCTTTTTGGGCATTAACTTTTGCCTCTACTTTTTGAAGCAGGTCAGCAGGTACCTCTTTAGGATGGTAGGAGAATACAACGATAGCTTTGGGAGCATTAATAATTGATTCCGTAATTTCCGCTCCCGAAGGATCTTCAATTTTGAATTTCACAATCTCCGATTTGTAACCTTCTTTTACAAGGACAGATTCATTTTTCCCTTCCTCAATTTTCCATGGAGAGCCTTCTTCCCAATATTGGGTCTCTTTGATGTAATCATCCTGATTAACCTTTACAACTTCTCCTGTTTTCTGGTTTTTAAGAGAATAGAAGGTTTTATATTCGGAAGGATTTTTATTGATTTTTTCCTTTTCCGTTTTCAGATTGGTACCAATTTTATAATCCCGGAAGTCAATCAATGGCTCATGCATAATTCCCCGAGTCATAATGTAAATCATTACAAGAGAAAAAGCCCCTAAAATATAATATTTAAACTTCCCTGAAGATTCCTTTCTGTCATTGTTATATCCATATGAATCCTTTTTACGGAATTCTTTTTTGTAGAGTATAAACAAAATAATAAGTCCGGCCAGAAGAACAATATCCTTGATGAAGCTTTGCCATGGAGTAAATTTAATAGCATCACCAAAACATCCGCAATCAGTAACTACATTGAAGTAAGCAGAATAGAAGGTGAGGAACCCAAAGAAAATACAAAGCACGATTAAGGCTGATAAGGTAAATTTAAGCTTTAATTTAAGCAGCAGCATAAATCCAAGGAAAAGTTCCAACATAACAACAATAATTGAAAACAGCAGCGCAAATTTTTCAAAAAATGGCATATTGAAAACAGCAGGCGAAAAATATTCTTCCATTTTGAAAGAAAAACCTACCAGATCCACAGCTTTTACAAAGCCGGACAGGATAAAAATAACTGCAATAATAAAGCGTAATAAACCTTTGATCATATTAAATAGTTTTGGGTTCGAATTGGTTTTCTTTTTCAGAGAACTTGATCAGGCAGAAAACAGCGTAATTCAGCATATCGAAATAGTTGGCATCCAGGCCTTCAGAAACAATTGCCTGCCCCTGGTTGTCTTCAATCTGTTTCGTTCTCAATACTTTTTGATAAATAAGATCAGTAATGGAAGATATTCTCATATCTCTCCATGCCTCACCATAATCATGATTTTTTCTTTCCATTAAAGCTTTTGCTTCGCTGGCATATTTATCGTAAAGGACTAAAATTTCCTCCTTATTTTCATTAAAATCATTGGAAAAGCCTTTCTCAAGTTGGATAAGCCCGATAATAGAATAGTTGACAATGGCAATAAATTCATCTTCTTCACTTTCATCCACCATCTTTTTATCGGTCATCTGAAGGGTACGGATTCTATTGACTTTGATATAAATCTGGTCCGTAATGGAACTGGGCCTCAACACCCTCCATGCTGCCCCATAATCCTGCAGCTTTTTACTGAAAAGATCACGGCACTGACTGATAATTTTCTCGAATTGTACTGACGTTTTTAGCATAAAATTTCTTAATCTTCCAAATATACGAATTAGGTTTTAGATTTTTAAATTTTTAGAGTTATAGGAATAGGAGAGCATATCTGACGAGTTTCCTCCCATAATTATGAGGCTTCAAAGCGAAAAAATAAAATGGTGGATGATCTTGAAATATGTTGTGCAGAAATACATCGTACAAATTCTTAATTTTGCAGTACATAAACATTCACCTATTATAACCTAATGCTGTCAGACACTCAAATGCTAACTCGTTCAAATGCTCCTGCGTATTCCATCAACTGTAATGGCAGGCTGGTACAACTTGATATTCCGAAAATCATGGGAATCCTTAATCTGACTCCGGATTCGTTCTCCGATGGTGGAAAATTCAACAATGAGAATTCAGCGTTGAAACATGCAGAAAAACTGGTGAAAGAGGGTGCAGAAATTATTGATATCGGACCACAGTCTACACGCCCTCATGCTGAATTTTTAAGCAGCAGGGAAGAGATAAGAAGAATAGGAAACACCATCTCCCGGATTAAAAAAGAATTTCCGGAAATATTGATTTCCCTGGATACTTTTTATGCTGAAACAGTAAGATTCGGATATAACGAAGGAGTTGATATAATCAACGATATTTCAGGAGGGCAATATGACGAAAAAATGTTTGATACAGCAGCAGAAACAAAACTTCCTTACATTTTAATGCATATAAATCCGTCCTATGAAACCATGCATGATAAAATCAGATTTGAGGATATTACTTTGGAAGTTAACCGCTATTTTTCCAAAAAGGTACATGATCTCTTACAGAAGGGAGTAAAAGATATCATCCTTGACCCTGGTTTCGGGTTTGGAAAAACAGTTGAAGACCAGATGAAAATGATTCATGAAGTTGAATATCTTGGTTTTGAAAGATTTCCTTTATTAATAGGAATTTCCAGAAAATCATTTATCTATAAACCTCTTGGAAAATCTCCTTTGGATATCAACGAAGAGACACAAAAACTCCATATGAAAGTTTTGGAACAAGGCGCTAAGATTGTAAGAGTTCATGATGTAGCTGAAGCCAGGGAAACTCTCATGCGATTTTTGCAGAAAAAATAAAAAGTGTTAAAAAAACTTGTGAGTAATTAAAAAGTTTATACATTTGCAACATGAATTTTGTAAATCAAAAAAATATTGTCATTTCTATTATTGCTGTTGTCATTAACAACAGTAAGGAAACGGCATTTTAAAATAGATTTTAATTTAAATTATATACAGGCCGTTTCATTTTGAAACGGCTTTTTTTGTCTTAACTTTTATACAGTAATTATGTTTCAGATATTAGCAGTAATTATTATCGTCATTATTATTCCCTTGCGTCTGTGAGAAGGAATGTGTATGACTGTACATATATGAGCCCTCTCACAGCGTGAGAGGGCTTTTTTTATTCATTTTTAATTTATTAAACCACTATAATATGTATTACAACGACGACACGGTCATCTATTTTGATGGAAATTTTATGAAGGCAAAAGAAGCCGGGATGGATCTTTACGGGCAATCTCTTCATTACGGATATTCCGTTTTTGAAGGAATAAAATCTTACAGTACAGATCATGGAACCAGAATTTTTAAGGCTAAAGAACATTATGAAAGATTAAAAAGATCAGCCGAACTAATGCATATTCCGTTTGATTATTCGGTGGAAGAACTTACTGGCCTTACCTACGATTTGTTGGAACGAAACGGGTTATCAGATGCTTACATTCGTCCGTTAGTTACTTGCTCACCCAATATGTCCCTTTCAAAAGGGCAAAAGTCTTATCTCTCTTTACTCGCCTGGGAATGGAATAACGGTTATCTGGCTGATAAAATGAAGGTCATGACTTCAGAATTCCAGCGGCCTAATCCTAAAGCTTTTAAGGTGGAAGCCAAAGTAGGAGGACATTATGTGAATTCTATCCTGGCCTGTCAGGATGCCAGGGACAAAGGCTATGATGAAGCTTTGGTACTGGATGAAAACGGAAATGTTGCAGAGAGTTCGGGAGCCAATGTTTTCTATGAAAAAGACGGTGTCTTATTCACCCCGGACAAAGGGAGCATCCTTCCGGGTATCACAAGGCAAACGGTTATGGAAATCTGCGATCAGCTTGGTATTCCTGTAAAAGAAACATTTTTTAAGCCGGAGGAAATGCGTGGTGCTGATGCTGGCTTTTTCTGTGGTACAGCTGCCGAAATCGTTGCACTGGAGTCCCTGGATGATGTTCCTTTTACCAGAAACTGGGAAGATACAGCAAGCAGAAAAGTCCAACAGGCGTATTTGAAACTTGTAAGAGTTTTGTCATTGTAAATTTTAATTATTTAAATAATTGATTATCAGTATAATGTAATCCTTTTTTGAACGATTGGATATTGTAATTTTCAGAAATGTTGAAAATAAAAAAATATTACAAGCTGTAGTTTTGAACCAGAATTAAACCATAGGCTTCATTTATAAGTCCGGAAATTAAATATTTAATATTCCATTGAAGGATGGAAATTGTTTTCCGGAAATAAATTCAATACTAAAAAAGAACTGATTATTGTTAAAGCATATGATGAGCTAGGGATTGGAAATATTGATTGAATGTATGATTTTCCATCACAAACAGAATTTTAGGGATAACAATACCCGTAAACAGGATTAAAAAAATGAGAATAAAAAAAGAAGGATAATATGTTAAATAAATATTCAAAAACATTTACCCAAAACAGAGAACAACCCGCAGCAAAAGCAATGTTGTATGGGATAGGCTTTACAGAAGAAGATATGCATAAAGCCCAGATCGGGATTGCCAGCATGGGATATGACGGGAATACATGCAATATGCACCTGAATGATTTAGCTAAAGTAGTAAAAAGAGGAACCTGGGATCACGGACTGGCTGGATTAATCTTCAATACCATTGGTGTAAGTGACGGAATGAGCAACGGAACAGACGGGATGCGGTATTCCCTGGTAAGCCGTGACGTGATAGCAGACAGTATTGAAGCCATCTGCGAAGCTCAATATTATGATGGAGTGATCGCTTTGCCGGGATGTGATAAAAATATGCCCGGAACCATTATCGCGATGGGCAGGCTGAACAGACCGTCGATCATGGTATATGGCGGAACCATAGCTCCGGGATGCTATAAAGGAGAATCCCTCAATATTGTTTCAGCTTTCGAGGCGTTGGGAAAGAAGATTGCAGGGGAAATTTCAGAAGAAGACTTTGATGGAGTGATTAAAAATTCCTGTCCCGGAGCCGGAGCCTGCGGCGGAATGTATACAGCCAATACAATGGCTTCAGCAATAGAGGCATTGGGAATGAGTCTGCCATACTCTTCATCCAATCCTGCACTAAGCAAAGAAAAAGAAAATGAATGCCTGGAAGCAGGAAAATATCTGAAAATTTTGCTGGAAAAGGATATTAAGCCATCAGATATTATGACCCGGAAAGCATTTGAAAATGCCCTTCGCCTGATTATCATTCTCGGAGGAAGTACCAACGCCGTTCTCCATTTTATAGCAATGGCTAAAAGTGTAGGAGTTTCTGTAACCCAGGATGATTTTCAAAAAATGAGTGACTGTACTCCGGTACTGGCAGATCTGAAACCCAGCGGAAAGTACCTGATGCAGGATTTGCATGAACATGGCGGTACACCTGCTGTAATGAAGTATTTACTGGAACAGGGATTACTACATGGAGATTGTCTGACGGTTACCGGAAAGACACTGGCAGAAAACCTGAAAGATATCCCCAGCCTGGATTTCGAAAAACAAAAAATTATAAAACCTCTCTCGGAACCGGTAAAAGAAACAGGACACCTGAGAATATTATATGGAAACCTTGCGGAAAAAGGTAGTGTAGCCAAAATAACCGGTAAAGAAGGAGAGCGGTTTGTAGGAAAAGCCCGAGTATTTGACGGAGAGAAAAATCTGATCAGGGGAATTCAGGATGGTACCGTACAGCATGGAGATGTAATTGTTATCCGCCATGAAGGCCCCAAAGGAGCTCCGGGAATGCCGGAAATGCTGAAGCCCACCAGTGCCCTGATAGGTGCCGGATTAGGAAGCAGTGTTGCTTTAATTACCGATGGTCGCTTTAGTGGAGGAACGCATGGTTTTGTAGTGGGACATATTACTCCCGAAGCCCACGAAGGCGGACTGATAGCTTTTGTGAAAGACAATGATCTTATTGAAATAGATGCTGTGAACAATACCATACAGCTAAAGGTTTCAGATGAAGAAATTACAAAAAGAAAAAAAGGATGGCAGAAACCTGATCTTAAGGTGAAAAAAGGACTGCTGTACAAATATGCAATGACCGTATCATCAGCCGCTGAAGGCTGTGTAACAGACGAAATCACTTAATAAAATATATGGAGAATCTGAATTTATCAGCAGAAAGAGAGCTTAGCGGGAGTAGGATCATCCTTGAATCCTTCCTGCAGGAAGGTGTTAAAACGGTTTTCGGATATCCCGGAGGTGCCATTATCCCTATTTATGATGCCCTTTATGATTACCAGGGAAAGCTTGAACATATCCTGGTACGCCATGAGCAGGCAGCAGTACATGCAGCACAGGGATTGGCAAGAGCATCAGGAGAAGTAGGCGTTGTACTGGCCACCAGCGGACCCGGAGCAACAAATCTTGTAACAGGACTGGCAGATGCTTTACTGGATAATACCCCTCTGGTATGCATCACAGGCCAGGTTTTCGAGCACCTGCTGGGAACTGATGCCTTTCAGGAAATTGATGTGATAAATATTACAAGTCCCGTAACCAAATGGAATTACCAGGTAGCAGATGCCCATGAGCTACCTGAAGTTTTAGCCAAAGCATTTTATATAGCAAAATCCGGCCGTCCGGGTCCGGTATTGATTGATGTTACCAAAAATGCCCAGCTGCAGCATATTTTGTATCAGGGTTATAGGCCTTGCCATACACTGAGAAGCTATAAGCCGGATCCTGTTCCGGATATGGAAAGAATCAGCCAGGCAGCTGAGATGATTAACCGGGCGGGAAAACCATTCATTATTGCCGGGCAGGGAATTATGCTGGGAAAAGCAGAACAGGAATTTTTAGAATTTGCTGAAAAATCAGGGATTCCCGTTGCCTGGACGGTATTGGGAATGGGGGTAATCCCTACGGATCATCCACAGGCGGTTGGGATGGTAGGGATGCACGGAAATTATGGTCCCAATGTCCTTACCAATGAATGCGATGTCCTGATTGCAGTGGGAATGCGTTTCGATGACCGTGTTACGGGAAGGTTGGATGAATATGCTAAACAGGCAAAAATTATTCACCTGGATATTGATAAGGCTGAGATCAATAAGAATGTAAAGGCAGATGTGCCTGTCCTTGGGAATTGTAAGGAAACATTACCTCTGCTTACTCTTCTGATACAGGAAAAACAATACAGGTCCTGGCATCAAAAATTTAAAGAGTGTTTTGAAATTGAAAGTACAACCTTGATTAATAAAGAGTTATATCCGTTGGAGGGAGAGATTACCATGGGAGAAGTCATCCGGTATCTTAATGAGATAACAGCCGGTGAGGCTATTATTGTAACCGATGTAGGACAGCATCAGATGATCACCTGCAGATATTCCCGGTTTAATCATCCCCGGACTAATATTACCAGTGGGGGATTGGGAACGATGGGATTTTGCCTTCCGGCTGCCATAGGAGCTGCCTATGCTGTAAACAAGCGCCCCGTTATCGCAGTAATGGGAGATGGAGGAGCGCAGATGAATATCCAGGAGTTGGGAACCATTATGCAGTACCATTCTGATGTGAAAATTTTAATTCTTAATAATGGTTACCTGGGAATGGTAAGGCAATGGCAGGAGCTGTTTCATGAAGAAAGATATTCGTCTGTTGATATCCAGAGTCCGGATTTTGTTCAGGTAGCAAAGGGATATGAAATTCAGGGAAGGAAAGTAGCTCAGAGGGAAGAGCTGAAAGAGGCGCTTCATGAGATGCTTGATCATAAGGGAGCTTTTCTTCTGGAGGTAATGACAGGAAAAGAGCACAATGTGTTTCCAATGATTCCCCAGGGGAAAAGTGTTTCGGAAATTGTATTACAGCATAAAGTTTAAAACAAAAAAGAAAAAAATGAGAACAGAACATAAAGAATATACCATAACGGCATATACAGAAGATTATTTAGGTTTGATCGGCAGGATCAATGCTATTTTTTCAAGAAGAAGGATTTCTATGGTGAATTTCAATGTAGGTCCTTCCGAAATGGAGCGCATTAAAAAATTTGTAATTGTCATCAGGGAAACGGAAGAATCGGTTCAGAAGATTACCCGGCAAATGGAGAAACAGGTAGATGTACTGGAGGTTCATTATCATAAAAATCCCCATCTCACAACCATGGAATATGCCAGTTAAATGTAAAAATAAAACTGTTAGCAGAACCCTAAAAACATTAACATTTAAGATACAGTAAATAGCAGGTTTCATGGATGCCAGGCTTATGTGAGCTTGTTTGTTGTATGAGATCCTGACCTTAAAAGAATTAAGTGTTTTAAACAAAACTTACATAAAAAAATAATATAATAATTAAAATCAAGAAAGATGGCAAAATTGAATTTTGGCGGAGTTGAAGAAAACGTAGTAACAAGAGAAGAGTTTCCCCTGAAAAAAGCTCAGGAAGTGTTAAAAAATGAAGTAGTAGCCGTAATCGGATATGGAGTGCAGGGGCCTGGTCAGGCTCTTAACCAGAAAGACAACGGAATTAATGTCATTGTTGGACAGAGGAAAAACTCGAAATCCTGGGATAAAGCAGTAGCAGACGGATTTGTTCCCGGAGAAACTTTATTTGAAATTGAAGAGGCATTGGAGAAAGGAACAATCATCTGTTATCTGTTAAGTGATGCCGCACAAATTGAATACTGGCCTAAAGTAAAACAACATCTTAGCCCGGGAAAAGCTTTGTATTTTTCTCATGGTTTCGGAATTACGTTTAATGAGCGCACGGGAATTGTTCCTCCTGCGGATGTTGATGTTTTCCTGGTAGCCCCTAAAGGTTCAGGAACCTCGTTGAGAAGAATGTTTCTTCAGGATAGGGGGCTGAACAGCAGCTTTGCCGTGTACCAGGACGCTACGGGGAAAGCAAGAGAAAGAGTAACCGCTTTGGGAATTGCCATAGGAAGCGGATATTTATTTGAAACGGATTTCAAGAAAGAAGTATACAGCGATCTGGCAGGGGAAAGAGGAACGCTGATGGGCGCTGTACAGGGAATATTTGCAGCTCAGTATGATGTTTTGAGAAAAAACGGACACAGCCCTTCCGAAGCGTTTAATGAAACCGTAGAAGAGCTGACGCAATCATTAATGCCATTGGTTGCAGAGAACGGAATGGATTGGATGTATGCGAATTGCAGTACTACTGCCCAGCGAGGGGCATTAGACTGGTGGAAACGTTTTAGAGACGCTACTTCTCCTTTGTTTGAGGAACTTTATGACAATGTAGCGAAGGGAAATGAAGCCCAGCGGTCCATTGACAGCAATAGCAAACCGGATTACAGGGAAAAATTAGAAGCTGAGCTCGCAGAGCTAAGAGAAAGCGAAATGTGGCAGGCAGGCAAAACCGTCCGAAGCCTCAGACCCGAAAACAATTAATATACGGAAAATGGTGAAAGAGGAAATAGGAACATCTGTTCCGGAGGGTGTCTATCAGGCAGGGGAAAGGCTGAAAGGAGTTATTGTAAGAACTCCTTTGGCCGTTAATTATAATCTTTCTAATCTCTACAAAGCCAATATCAGCTTTAAAAGGGAAGATCTTCAGCAGGTAAGATCATATAAAATCAGGGGAGCTTATAATAAAATGGCTACCATGCCCCCAAAAGAACTTGAAAAAGGAGTGGTTTGTGCAAGTGCTGGAAATCACGCCCAGGGAGTAGCTTTCGCATGCAATAAGATGAAAGTGAAAGGGACTATTTTCATGCCTTTGCCTACTCCCGGCCAAAAACTGGAACAGGTGAAAATGTTTGGCGGCCATTATATTGATGTCGTACTGTATGGAGATACCTTTGATGAAGCTAAAGATGCTGCGATGAGGTTTTGCCAGGATCATAGCAGGGTGTTTATTCATCCCTTTGATGATCCTGCCATCATAGAAGGACAGGCTACTGTGGCCCTGGAAATACTGGAACAGGCTGTCCGGCCTGTAGATTATCTTTTTGTACCCGTAGGAGGAGGTGGCCTGGCTGCAGGAGTATGTTCGGTATTTAAGGAATTGTCTCCGGAAACAAAAATCATAGGAGTGGAACCTTCGGCAGCAGCTAGCATGAAAAAAGCCCTGGAAAAAGGAAAACCTGTCCTTCTGGAAAAAATAAGCCGGTTTGTGGATGGTGCAGCCGTCCAGAAAGTGGGAGATCTTACTTTTAATTCTTGCCGGAATGTATTATACGATATGGCTACTGTAGACGAAGGACTGGTGTGCGAAACCATCCTCTCGTTGTACAACAAAGATGCAATTGTGGTAGAGCCTGCAGGAGCGCTTTCTGTGGCTGTACTGAATAAATATAAGGAAGAAATCCAGGGGAAAAATGTAGTATGTATCATCAGTGGAAGCAATAATGATATTACCCGTATGGAAGAGATTAAAGAGAAAGCCCTTTTATATGCAGGATTGAAGCACTACTTCCTGGTCAGGTTTCCACAACGTCCCGGAGCTTTGAAAACTTTTGTAATGGATGTTCTGGGACCTGATGATGACATCACTTATTTTGAGTATACCCAGAAAAACTCAAAAGAAAAAGGAATTGCCGTTGTAGGAATTGCCCTGAAACAAAATAATGATTTCCCACCATTGATTGAGAAAATGAAAAAATATGATTTTTTTGTCAATTACCTGAATAATGATCCTTCTTTAATGAACCTTCTTATTTAGGATAGAAGACTGGAAGCAGAAGTTACTTTTTATTCTTTTGTTTCCAGATAAAAGTACATTTTTGTTAAACAGTCTTGCTGATCAAATAGATTACGATGATTTTTTAGTTTCAATCCGGTGAGTTTAGTTTTGATTCTGAAAACACAATGATGAAAAAGCTTCACAAATTTTTGTGAAGCTTTTTATTTATCGTTCAAGTGAAAAGTTGGCTATAACTTTCGGACGTCCGGTCTCGTTGGCTACTTTCCAGGATGTTCTGTACATCCATTCGGTCATTTTATACAGTTTTTTGTAGTTGATGTTTTCAGATTCATCCTGTGGGGTATGGTACTGGTCATGAAGTACGCTGGTGAAAAAGATAGCAGGGATACCCATTTTAGCATAAGGAAGATGATCACTTCTGAAATAAAAATACTCAGCATGGTTAGGGGAATCCCAATCCTTCAGGTATTTAAATTTTGTACTTTCATTATTAGCCTCTTCCGCCATTTTTACCAGTTCTTCTGAATTTTTATGAGGAGCGTTTCCTCCCAGTAAAGCTGCTTCATCATTATTGTTTCTTCCAATCATATCCCCATTCAGAACGGCTACAATTTTTTCCCTGGGTACTACAGGATGGGCGGCATGCCACCGCGACCCCAGTAAACCTCTTTCTTCAGCACCATGAAAAACGAACAGAATGCTTCTTTTACCCGGCTGCTTTTTATAAGCTCTTGCCATTGCCAGCATGGCTACACAAGTACTGGCATTATCATCAGCGCCATTATAGATCGTATCGTTTTTTACAGGATGTCTGATTCCGTCGTGATCCTGGTGTCCGCTAAGCAAAACATATTCATTTTTAAGGACGGGATCGGTTCCTTCTATTTTACCAATGATATTAACGGAAGGGTATTTATAAGTTTCGGTGGTCAGGGTCAGGGTAACTTTCGGATTATTTTTTACCCAATCTGTATTTTCCTTTTTGATCCACAGCACAGGAATATTGTTGGTGATTTTTTCTCTCAAACCTTCTACTCCGTAGCTGCCTCTTGTCATCTGGGGAAGCACTTCCGGCCAGCTTTTTTCAGAAATATCATCGGTAATGAAGATAATGGCTTTTGCTCCCAGTTCATAGGCTTTATTGTAGTATTTTGTCCGTACAAAACCGGGATACCTTCTTATAAAAAGGGTCATTTCCTTTTCGATATTTTTATCGGAAGCATTCACAGCAAGAACCTTTCCTTTGATATTGAGCTGGGATAGGTCTTCAGGTTCGGTATTTCCGGCATACACCACCTCTGCATCCACAGAAGCATTCACCGGTTCCGCAACAAGGAAATCTTTCCATAGCTTCAGATTATTATTTCCGATTTTCAGGCTGCTTTGGGGGGTAATCTGATGCCTGTACATTTCAAAAAACTGGAAAAAAGTACCATTATCACCAGCAGGTTGCATTCCGGCTTCTTTGGCTTTGTCAGCAAGCCACATCGAAACTTTTAATTCATCCAGTGTGCCGGCTTCCCTTCCCCAGAACTGGTCTGCTGCAAGCTCATACATATCTTTCCGCAGATCGGCCTCCTTAATGGCAGAAACCAAAGGTTTTTTATAGTTTTGGGCATTTCCGAAACTGAATAAAAGAAAACTCAGCAGCGAAAAAATATAGTGTTTATTCATCAGAAATTTTTAATTAAAGTTAGCCAACTTTTCTGAAAATTGTTTTGAAAACTCTTTCCGGTCTTCTTCCAGCTTTTCAGTAGTGGAAGGTAAAATATAATTGAAAAGGATTTTTTCCTCATGATCTAAAAAAATGATTTCTTTTTCATTTCCGTCGATCATTTGTGAGAAAATTGCCCACATGGAAGTATCTTTCAACTTTAATAACTCAAAAAATTGTTCTGCTTTTATTTCGATTTTCTGCATTTTATTATATTTTATCGTTGATTTTAAAAATGGTTTTAAACTGGATCTTTTTTATTTCTCTGGAAAAATCAGAGCTTAAAATTCTAAAAATTTCAATTTAAACTGGATGGCAAAATTTTGTTTGAAATTAGGGGTAGTATAATAACCTACCCTGTAAAACAACCCTAGATTGAAATAGCTCGAAAGGAAATTATTCCATTCCAGACCGACTTCCTGATAAAGATGGTTGAGCGGTTTGAACCTGAACTGATGGTACTCCGGATATTTCATATCTCCAATTGTTCCCCGCAATACAAAGTCGAAACTCGAAACATTATGGCCAAAGCTTTTGAAATACCATGGTAGCTTGTGGGTGAAATAGTAGGCCACAAATTTATCATTGTAGTATTTTCCGCCTTCCAGTGTTGCAAATCCCAGGAATGAAGTAAGGTTGAAATTGAAATCTTTACCGGGAGATGCCAGTCCGTTCATGGTAAAGTTTTTCCAGATCGGGGCCTCTCCGAATACCATTCCTCCATACAATCTGAATCCGGTTATTCCAAGCGGGGTTTTAAAGTTGTGAACAAAAAGGGCATCAAAACGTGAGTAATTGAAATTACCACCTAAAGTCCTGTAACTCTGTTCATAATTAAAATACAATTCCGGGTATTTCTGGTCAATCAGGGATTTTCCCTGCGGAGTCATAATATTGGTAGAATTCGGGGAATATTTTAAGGTAAACAGCGTATTGAAGTTTTTAAACGATGAACCTTCATCTTTAAACTGATAATCGAATTCCGCTTCCTCAATATTCCTTCTCAGGGCGAAAGCTAAGGTAAGCCCGTTGGTTACGTCATTCAGGTATGATAGCGAGGCTCCTTTAAAATGATAATACCGGTCATTATTAAGGTTATTCCCAAAATTGGCCATTCTCATTTTAAAATTCCAGAGTCTTCTGTAAAATTCACCGGAGGCCGTTACATCGTCGTAAAAATCAAATCTGAAAAACGAATTCTTTTCCAGAGTAGTTTTGATGTCTATTCCCATACCATATTTCCATCTCCGGTCTTTCACCCCGTAAGCAAAATAATAATCCGGAGAAAAATAAGGATTGAAATTTTCATTCACCTTAGCTTTTAATCCTAATCTGAATCCTTCGTAAGAGTTGTAATTAACTACTTCATCCACTGCAAAATCTACGGAGCCTACCCTGATTTGTCCATTCAGCAAACCGGAGAGTATCTGGGCTTTATTATCGATTTTATATTTTTTGCCTAAGCTGTCAATCGTTGTATAGGTATTGCGTTCCCTTTCGGTAAGCGGATCAGTCCTGTAATGTTCCAGAGAATGCCCGTCAATGCTCTTTACGGAAAAAGTATAGCCTTTGAAGTCCTTAGAACTTACCTCAATCGGAGATTCGAAGTCAAAGTATTTTGAAGTGAGGAAAGCGTAGGTGCCAAAGCTTTTTTTGTCTTTTTTGTTGAAACGGTCTTTGTCATCCATGGCCATTTTACCCATTTTAAGCTTTGCTTTCTCATGAGCAAGAAACCATTTATTATTGTAAAATATCCAGGTACTGGTGATAATTCCGTCGTTTTTGTTTTTACTGAAATTTTCAATTTTTTTGACTCCAAAGGTTTCGGTATCCACATAGATGGCACCATTGTATTTTCTTTTTCTGTCAGGGTTTTTATAATTCACTTCACGGAAACGGATGACAAAATTTTTCCTTCCGTCAAGTTCAACGGTATCAGAAAGAAAATAACGGTAAAGTCCCCTGTTTTCCTGTTTGATCTGTTCAGGAACAACATCCCTGTTACTTTGCTGCAGGGCAATCATTTCATAGATGGGTTGTTTCAGACCCGAAATTCTGTTGTCCAGGATATTAATTTTTTCACCATATTTTTTAGAATACAGGAATTCCTGGGCTCTTTCCCAAAGGAATAATTTACTTTTAGCGAAGATTTTTCTTGCAGTAATGTTGTTGAGTGAATCTTTTTCTCTCTTTTTCTTGAAAATGTTTAAATCATTAAAATATTCTTTGAACTGGGAAATGCTGTCCTCATCAATATCCAGAGAGATCTTCTCATAGGATTTGTATGAATATGAAGCTAAGCTTTTCGGAGAATTTTCTTTAAATAGCTGATTTACTTTCTTTAAAATTTCAAGAGCCCTGGGATCACTTTTATCTTCGATGACAACTGCTTCAATAGCCGTAGTTTTTGAAGTTTTTCTGAGCAGGGATATTTCCATACTGCTTTCTACATTGGCTGTTTCTTTCTGATAAGATTCAGCTTCAATAGTGATGGCTGTACAGGCAGCTTTAAATTCCAGAGTACCCTGAGCATTTGTATAGCCGAGAACCTTATTGTCACAAGACACTTTAGCATTGGGGACAGGCTTTTGGCTGACGTCATCAACAATTTTAATTTTTAATTGTGAATACCCCAGAAAAGATATCAAAAATAATAATAGCAGTAAACCCCTTTTCATGTAAAAAAACTAGGTCAAAATTAATGATATTTATTGTTTTGGAAAAGTTTTTTAACAGAGTATAACATTGATCTGACCTGATAATGAAGAAGTGGGACAAGGTTGGAAGCATGAAGCTGGGAGCGGGAAGATTATTACCCGCTTAAATAGCTGGTAAATTATCTTTGGCACCTGTTGCTGAAAATAACTTTCAGTTTTTTTCTCCCTGTTTTTTATCTGTCATCCAGAGCTTTCATAAACTCAATGATATCGTCAATTTCCTGGTTGGTAAGTTGTAAAGAAGTATCGGAGAGGGTTTGATTTTCAATTGTAAAACCTATACCTTTTCCACCACCTTTGTTATAAAAATCCATTACTTCCCTCAGGGTTTTATAGCCTCCGTTGTGCATGTAAGGTGCTGTTTTATTGATGTTTCTTAACGTTGGAGTTTTAAAGGAATGCTGTAATGAAGCCACCGTCTCATGAAACTTTCCTCTTCCCGGATCTTCATCAAATGTTTTGTTTTCCCCATTGACGGCCACGCCAAGCACTTCCTGTTCTGTTTTTTTGAAAACAGGAGGGACAGTTCCGTTAAACAAGGGAACAAAATGACAAATGGCACATTGCGCTTTTCCTACAAAAAGATTGAATCCCCGCTTCTGGCTTTCATTCATGGCAGATTTATTCCCCCGCATATAATGGTCAAAATCAGAATTGAATCCCGCTAATGAACGGATATAGCTCGCCAGCACATTCTGAAGCTGCCATACTTCGGTTTTCGGAGAGTGGTAGATCTTTTCAAAGGCTGATTGATATTCTTTATGCTGATTAATTTTTGCCAGGATCAGATTGAGGTCACCATGCATTTCTTCTTTATTGGAAATAACATCAGAGCTTTGCCCCTCAAGGTCATCTTTCCTCATATCCCAAAACTGCCCATGCTGGAATCCAGCATAATTCAGGGAAGGAGCATTTCGGGAAAGTTCTGAATTTTCCAGAGACATGGATTTAGGGAGACCGTCAGTAAAGGCTTTTTCAGGAATATGGCAGGTAGCACAGCTCCTGGTGTTGTTATTGGAAAGGATCTTGTCATTAAAAAGTTTCTTGCCAAGGGCGGCCTTTTCTTCAGAATATGCATATTCTTTTCCGGGAGTAAAAGCATCAGGATTGAATGCATTGATGGCAAAAAAAGTAGGTGCATTTTTATTCAAAGCAGTAGTCACTTCCACGTCCGGGATCTTTTCCTGTTTCTTGAATTCCAGGAGAAGGAATGTTATTTTGTTGAGATGATCAGGAATAAAATTGACGTAATCAAATGTATTTTTATCTGTGTTTTTCTTCAAAACGCCAATGGCTGAATTGATTTCTGAAATAATGCTTTTTAAGGCTTTATCTTTTGATTGTTCTGTGGAGATTTGCTGTAAAGTTTGCTTTACTCCTTCGAGGGAATAAGGCATTTCTTTTAAAAAAGTTCCTGAAACCGGAGTGTCAAATCCCGAAATTCCTAAGCTTGAGATCCGGAAAACTTCCAGCCTTAGGGCATCAAAAACCTGGTCTTTGCTGACCGTAATAGCTTCAAAATTAGTTTTGATCGTATTGCTTTTATTGATCAGTTTATTCAGGAATCTTATCACCTCTTCCTTATTGGTTTTATCATAAGGATAAAGCATTTCTTCCAGCACCTGTAATCCTTCCGCTTCTATCTCGGTATGTTCATCCATTTCTATTTCGGGAAGTGCAGGACCATTGATAAACCGGGCAGAGTGGGGAAGAAAGTACTCTACCGCCCATTCCATTTTTTTATAGGTTTTCCTTAACTCTTCAAATTTTTCCTGGAGGATCTTTTCATCCGTATTTTTTGATACGAGTGCAATCAGCCCTTTGATCTGTTTTTCAAACTCAGTATTGTTTCTGAGAATTTCATTTTTTACAGAACCCAGATCTTCGTAAACAGGCGAATATTTGTCACTTTTACAGTAAGAAAGAACAAAAAGAGCAATAGCAGAGTATAAAAACAGGAGAATAGGGTATTTTGAAAGCTTTTTCATGGGTATGAAAAAGTACCAACAGAAGTTTTTCTATTGATACTTTTGATTTTTATGGAGTAATTAAAATTATTTTTCTACGTTTCTGATAATAACAATCTGTCCTCCTTCTTTATTGGTATTGATACCCGATCCGTCAGGATTTTTGAATTTATCCGATTGCCATGTATGAGAATGGATATTTACCGAAAAAGTATTAGGAACACCAATGATATCTGAAATATCAACCATGGCCCCAAATTCCCATGAACCGAATTTCTGTAGGTCCCCGGACTGGTTATAAGCCGTCTGCCAGGCAGCATCATTTCTGTTGTGTTTCATGTTCAGCCACGGTTTATATTGTTTGGTTGCAATATTCAGCTGCCAGATGTAAGAATCATGGGCTGCCGCTTTGTAATATGAATCCCCGTCTTCCTGAATATAAACATAGTTTTCAGTAACACATAAATTATCCGGATTGATAAGATTGTGTCCCGGATTGGAATCTCCTTCAGCAACTACTTCAAGTTTTCCTGTCAGCATATTATTGGCATTAAGCACAAGCTTATAGACCCTTCCCCACATGGTTAAACCCGGTTTCGGATTCATTCCGTCAGAAGATTCTCCTGTAGCCGTAAAATAAATTTCCCTGCCTTTTCCTGCTCCTTTTCTGTAGTCAACATCTTCAACTCTTGAGAAGCGGATTGCATTATTATTGATGTTGGCCTGGTTGATCTGGGCTCCTGTAAGGTTTTTAGCATTTGGGATCTCAACAAACTCCACATCATAACTGTTTCCTTTCGTCATATCAGTTTCTGTATAATTATTGTTGGTTCTCTTCAAAGCGTATAATTTCCCGTTATCTAAATCTCCCTGTGTATTGGCAACATACATGATCAATTGTCCGGCAGACTGATGAGAAGAAGAATAAGATTGGTCTTCCCCGATAATGATATAAGATTTCCCGTTGGACACATCCTTAGGAAGCGGAACTGCATTTTCCATAGATGCCTTTCCTAAAGCCGGTTTTACCCTTGTTTTATCTGAAGCCTGGGAAACCGGAGCTAAAGGATTTAAAGCATGAACCATACTTTCTTCTCCTGATTCACCCGCTGTAAGAAAAGCACTGAAACCATGAATCTCGGGAGTAGCTAGTGTAGCAGAACATAACCTGGTCATTCCTCCCGTACCGTTAAGGATATATTCTCCTTTTACAGGTCTGAATGTTTTATCTAAATATACTCTTGATACCGATTGCTTGATCTCATGATTAGTGATCATCAGGTATCCGTCAGAGTTCGGATCTTTCATAATTCCCATCCCGTCCGGCTGACCTCCGAAAACAAAATCAGGAGATCCGGAAAGAACATCGGAGCTTGAAATAAGGGTGGTGATATTCAGGTTTTCAAAACCGGGCATTCCAAAAACGAAAGCCGGTTCTTTAGAAAAGTTTTCAAGCTTGATTTTATCATTAACCGGGTTGCTGCTGTCACCGTTATTATCATCATTACAGCCCTGAAAAAGGACAGTTGCAAATAATAAAGCACCAATAGTTTTGTTAATTTTCATAATTGTTTTTTTGAATTTCGATTAAGGCAAAACTAAAGGTCTAGTATTAACTGGGTTTTAATAAGACAAAACAAATAGTTTAAGATTAAGAGATGATTGTTAAGATAAGATCAATAATTAGAATGAATATAAATAAAAATCATTTTTAGTATATAAACAAAGCTCCGAAGATGTTGTAAAGACACATGGACACCCAAGGTTACATTTGTATTTAAAAAAAAATCAGCGGTCAGATGAGACCGCTGATTTTGAAATGCTTAATGATAGTAATCTTAAATATTCAATGCTTTTTGGTATGCATTTTCCAATCCTGCAAGGTTTTTACCTCCCGCAGTGGCAAAACCAGGATTTCCGCCACCACCACCTTGAATTTCTTTAGCAAGATCTTTTACAATAGCTCCGGCCTGATAATCTGCAGCAAGGTCATCCGACACACCTACAGTAATCATTGGTTTTCCGTCTGCATCAGAAAGAATGACCGTTACAGAAGCCGGAATTTCTCTTTTCAGCTGGAATACGATATCTTTCACAGAACCGGCATCCAAAGAAGTTTTCTTGACTAAAAGCTGCTTATTGCCTTTCTGTTCGTAAGCATTTTTCCAATCACTGATTTCTCCTTTTGCCTTTTCTTTTTTAAGAGCATCCACTTCAGCTTTTAACGATGTGTTTTCTTCAATTAATTTTTCAATAGATCTTACAACATCCTTAGATTTTAACAACTGGGAAAGTTCAATGATCTGTTTTTCCAGATTGTTGAAATATTCTTCAGACTTATCACCGGAAATCGCTTCAATCCTTCTGATTCCTGCCGCAGCAGAACCTTCGGAAGTAATTTTGAAATGACCGATTTCGCTGGTATTTTTAACGTGAGTTCCCCCGCAAAGTTCTTTGGAACTTCCAAACTGGATCATTCTCACATTGTCACCATATTTTTCCCCAAACAAAGCCATTGCCCCTTTGTCCAGAGCCTCCTGAATAGGAATGCTTCTGAATTCCTGTAACGCAATGCTTTCTTTGATCTTTTTGTTTACTTTTTCTTCAATCAGTGCTAGTTCTTCCTCTGTCATTTTATTGAAGTGGGAAAAGTCGAAACGCAGATAATCCGGTCCCACATAAGATCCTTTTTGCTCTACGTGAGTTCCTAAAACTTCTCTTAAGGCTTCATGTAAAAGGTGCGTTACAGAGTGGTTCGCCTGAGAATTCTTTCTGTCGGCAGCGTTTACTTTAGCATAGAAAAGAGCACCTGCATCTTTAGGCAGACCATTGATTAAAGAAATGATCAGTCCGTTTTCTTTTTTAGTTTCTAAAACTTCAAAGCTTTCAGAAGCATTTTCCAGAACTCCTTTATCTCCAACCTGTCCACCTCCTTCAGGGTAGAATGGAGAGCTGCTTAATACCACCTGGTAAAATTCCCCGTCTTTGTTTTCTACTTTTCTGTATCTTGTAATATAGGTTTCAGATTCAATCTGATCATACCCTACGAAGTTTTCCGGCTTTTCTTCCAAAACAACCCAGTCATACACTTTCTGTGCAGAATCAGACTTGGAACGTTGTTTTTGTTTTTCCATTTCAGCTTTAAATCCGGCCTCATCAATTGTTAACCCTTTTTCCTCAGCAATAATTCTCGTCAGGTCATCAGGAAAACCATAGGTATCATATAATTCAAAGACTTCCTCGCTAGGTAATATTTTTGAATTCCCGGCAATCGTCTGCTGGATCAGCTTTTCTACCCTGATCAGACCGTTTTCAATTGTTTTTAAGAATGATTCTTCCTCACTTTTGATGACTTCGCCTACTAATTTTCCCTGTTTTTCAATTTCAGGGAAGAATTGTCCCATTTGTTCCTGAAGTACAGGAACCAGTTTATAAAGGAAAGGCTCTTTCATACCAAGGAATCTGTAAGCATAGGAAATAGCTCTTCTTAAGATTCTTCTGATAACGTATCCTGCACCACCGTTAGAAGGTAACTGGCCATCAGCAATAGCAAAAGAAACAGCCCTGATGTGGTCTACCACCACACGGATGGCAATATCTTTTTCATCCTCCAGGATACCGGTATATTTCTTACCTGAAAGCTCTTCCACTTTAGAAATCAACGGAGTGAAAACATCCGTATCATAGTTGGAGGATTTTCCCTGAAGCGCCATACATAAACGCTCGAAGCCCATTCCCGTATCCACATGCTGGGCAGGAAGTTTTTCTAAAGACTTATCTGCTTTTCTGTTGAATTCCATGAAAACCAGGTTCCATACTTCCACCACTTGTGGATGATCCTGATTTACCAGGGTAATCCCCGGAACAGCTGCTTTTTCTTCAGGGGTTCTCAGGTCGATATGAATCTCTGAACATGGGCCGCAAGGTCCGCTTTCACCCATTTCCCAGAAATTGTCTTTTTTATTTCCATTGATGATCCGGTCTTCAGCAATATGAGATTTCCAGAAATCAAAAGCATCCTGATCTCTCTCTAAATTTTCAGAAGCATCACCTTCAAAAATAGTTACATATAAATTCTCTTTTGGAATTCCATAAACTTCAGTCAGTAATTCCCAGGCAAAAGCAATAGCCTCTTTTTTAAAATAATCTCCAAAAGACCAGTTTCCTAACATCTCGAACATGGTGTGGTGGTAAGTATCTCTACCTACATCATCCAGGTCATTATGCTTTCCTGAAACTCTCAGACATTTCTGTGTATCGGCAATTCTAGGGGCGGTAGGTGTTTTGTAGCCTAAGAAAAAATCTTTGAACTGCGTCATTCCTGAGTTGGAAAACATAAGGGTAGGGTCGTCTTTCAGCACAATAGGAGCTGAAGGAACAATAAGGTGATCCTTACTTTTAAAATAATCTAAAAATTTTTGACGTATCTCTTGTGATGTCATAGTATTGCTTTTGCTTTTTTTAATATCAAATTTTGATAAGATGCAAATTTAAGGTTTTTAGGTGATTTTATATCAAATATTAGATATTTTCAAGCCATTTTATCAAATGGTTGACATAAACAATGAATCATGGTTTTTAATGGATCTGGTAATTTACCCTGGTAAGCAGATTCTTTCGCCTATTTAAACCTAACATGCTTTCAAAACCTGTTAGGCTTATGAAGTTGGAGATAACACTGATGAATTATAGCAAGTTTTGCTCACTTTAACTGCACAATTAAAAAAATCTTATCTTCGTTTAAATTAACTCGCAATGATGAAAAATGAGATTTTGAAAAGCTGGATAGAACAGTATTCTGCACCGCTTTTGAAGAAAGCTGTGTATATGCTTTCCAATAAAGAAGATGCTCAGGATGTAGTCCAGGAAGTTTTCCTTGCTGCATTTTCTTCTTATGATTCTTTTGAAGGAAAAAGTCAGCCTCTGACTTGGCTCATGTCCATTTTACAACGGAAAATTGCTGATTTCTACCGAAAAAAATACAAATCAGAACCGAACGTAAGACTCGATCACTTTTTTGACGAAACAGGCTCATGGAAAAATAATGATGTTTTGAATGACTGGGATGTATCCGCCAGAGAACCTGAGCTGCTAGATAATATAGATTTTAATAAAACATTAGAAGAATGTATCGAAGAATTGCCTTCCAGATGGAAAATTTTGTTAAAAATGTACTACATTGAAGAAAAAAAAGCACCCGAAGTGAGTCAGGAATTAGAGGTTTCTACGACTAACCTTTGGAAGATCTTACAAAGAGCCCGGATGCAGCTTAGAGAATGTCTGGAGATGAACTGGTTTTCAAAATAATAAATGACTGAAATGTTAAAAAAAATTGTACACCTGCTTTTTTTGTCATGTAGTGAGGCTACTTTACTGATGGAAAAGCGCAATGCCCAATCTATTTCTGCCGGAGAGAACAGAAAACTCAGTATACACCTGATAATTTGCAAATGGTGCAGGATGTATAATAAAAAACTGGCTTTTTTGGATCACATATTCCGAAAAATTTTTTCTAAAAGAGAAAGTGAAATTAATGAATCTGATATTCAGGATTTTAAAAATAAAATGTTCGAAAAATTAGATTTTTAAGAAAATTTTGTCAGGATTTTGAAACGTTGCCGACTATACTTCTGAACAATAAGTATAATTCAAAATCTTACAACACATGATCGCAACAACATCTGAATCTGCCAATCATTCAACGTACAAATCAGGATATTATGTTTCTCTTTTCGGCGCAGCCCTGATTCTGCTCTGGATTGGTATCTTCAAATTTACTCCTACTGAAGCCGCTGCAATAAAGCCTTTGGTTGAAAACCATTTTCTAACTTTTTTCGTATACAAAATAATGAGTGTTCAGACAGTGTCAAACCTGATCGGAACGATAGAAATTATCATTGCCTTACTGTTGGTATTTAGTGCGAAATTTGCTGTACTGAAAAGATATGCCGGAATAGGGATGATTGTAACGTTTCTGGTAACATTGAGTTATCTGTTTACAACGCCGGGAATATGGAAAATAGTAGATGGAATTCCGGTTACAGATTTTTTCATCTTAAAAGATCTTATGTTTTTAGGATTTGGATTGATGGTATTTCAAAGTAATACAAAATGAATAAAAAGCTAGATATGAAAAATATATTAATAGTACTCGGGATAGTTCTGGGTATTGCAGTCTTTGCTGCAGGCTCCGGGTTTTTCAGACATGCAAAACCTAAAGTAGTAATAAAAGAAAAAGAAAATCAGGAAATTATGGATAATAAAAATGTCAGAGAAGTTTATTTTGCAGGAGGGTGTTTTTGGGGTACAGAACATTTCTTCCAACAGATTCGTGGGGTAGTAGGAACGGAAGTAGGATATGCCAACGGTAATACCCAAAATCCTACCTATGAAGAAGTAGTAAGTCACACCACAGGTTTTGCAGAAACGGTAAAAGTGAAATATGATCCTGAACAAGTAGATCTGAAATTGCTGATTGATCTGTATTTCAAGACAATTGATCCTACAAGTATAGACAAACAGGGAAATGACAGGGGGAACCAATACAGAACCGGGATTTATTTTACCAATAAAGAAGATGAAGCCGTGATCAAAGGAGAAGTTCAGAAACTGGCAAAAAACTATAGTAAACCGGTAGTGGTGGAGACCATTCCTTTGAAAAACTTCTATAAAGCAGAGGACTATCACCAGGATTATCTGGATAAAAATCCGGGGGGCTATTGTCATATTGAGCCCGGTCTTTTTGAAATGGCCAAAAAAGCAAACCCGCTTCCTGAAACAACCTATCAGAAACAGGATAAAAAGATTTTAAAAGAAAAACTTACCGCAGAACAGTACAACGTTACCCAGGAAAATGGTACGGAAAGACCTTTCCAAAATGAATACTGGAATGAAACCCGCGAAGGAATCTATGTAGATATTACAACAGGAGAACCTTTGTTTGTTTCAACGGATAAATTCGAATCAGGTTGTGGATGGCCAAGCTTTTCAAAACCTATTACCAAAAGCCTGATTGAAGAAAAACTGGACCGTTCTCACGGTATGGACAGGGTGGAGGTAAGAAGCAAAACAGGAGATGCCCACCTTGGACATGTTTTTACAGATGGTCCGCAGGACAAAGGAGGACTCCGCTATTGTATCAACAGTGCTTCACTGAAATTTATTCCAAAAGCGGAAATGGAAAAAAAAGGGTACGGAAAATACCTTCCGTTGTTAGATAAAAAGTAAGATGAAAAAAAGGCTGCCAACAGGCAGTCTTTTTTTGATAATACTTCAAAAACTTAAACCAAAAAAAAGTGATCCGGAACGAATCACTTTAAAAACAATTTTAGTAATGGTTTATGAAAAGTTTACCAATCTCTTTTTTTCAGAATCCAATACGATCCGAAAATGAAAACAGCACTCCAGACCAGACAGGCGATAAGGCTTTCTGCAGGGTAATGGAATTCATATTTTACCCCCATCATTTTAGCCATATTTAATCGCATCATCGGATTAGGAATAAGGCTGGACATACTTTCCAACGGTAAAAGATGGGTTATAAAAAAATCATGTTGCAGCACCTCGTTTCTTTGTGGGCCCTGCATTCCTTTTACTTTATAAAAAACTTCTAAAGCCGTTAAAATGCTTTCCACAATCCAGAAAACAAAAAAAGCAAGGAATACAAAAATTGATTTTCTCAGCAAAACGGAAAGAAACAGTAGAAAACAAAAGAAAGTAAACAGTTTAACAAAGTAATTTCCAATGAAAAAAATCTCTCCGAAAACTTTAGCAGATTCTGTCGTTTTTGAATATTGATATCCCAGAAACATTGTAATCCCAAATACAATGAGAGTAGAGGTAATGGTAAAAATACTGATGGTCAATAATTTTGAAGTAATGAATTCTTTCCGGCTTAATCCGTCAATAGTATTCTGCTTAAACATCCGGTTGCTGAATTCCTGTGAAATGGAGAATACAATAATCAATCCCAGGAAAATTTTCAATAAAGCTACAATCCATGTGGTAAAGTTCCATATTTCAGGAAAATTATAGATGCCTTCCTCTTTTAAATTAACGGTGCCGCCAAAAAGGTCAAAATCTACCAATCCAATAAAAAGCAAGGCAATAAGAATAGCAAAATAAAGGATGCTAAAAACTTTGAATGGCTTATAGTTCAGGTTTTTATAGTACTCCAGTTTTAGTAATTTGATCATGATTAATTTGTGTTTTTTACAAGTTCAAGGAATTGAGATTCAAGAGACAGTTTTTTCCTGGTTAAATGGGATAGGAAAATTCCCTTTTCAACCAGCTTTTGATTCAATGCAGATGCCGAAATTGAAGCGTCATCACGGATCTGTGCCTTGATAAGATCCCCATCCTGTTTGATGGAAGTGAACCATTGAAATTCGTTCAGTATGTTTAAAAGCAAGGTGTTATTGTCTGCCTTAAGCTCAAAATATCCATTATTGGAAGTCATCTCATCCACTCTTCCACAATAGATGGAATTTCCTTCCTTTAGCACAATAACATGACTGCATATTTTTTCAATTTCATCCAGAAGATGACTGGCAATAATGATCGTAATACCTTGTTTTGCAATATTGTTAATGATCTCCCTGATCTGAATAATGCCTTCCGGATCCAGGCCGTTTGTGGGTTCATCCAGAATCAGAACTTCCGGATTGTTCAGCATAGCCGAAGCAATGGCAAGGCGCTGCTTCATTCCCAGGGAATATGTTCTAAAAGGATCTTTTCGCCTTTCAAATAAATTGACCGTTTGTAAAACCTCTTCAATTCTTGAATACGGCGTCCCCTTAATTTCAGCAACAATTTTAAGGTTGGTTTCAGCACTCAGGTATGGATAAAAATTGGGTTGCTCGATAATGGCTCCAATTTTCTTTAAAGTTTCGGAATCTGTTCCTTTCCTGCCAAACCAATACCAGTCTCCACTTGTAGGATTAATGGTGGAAAGAAGCATTCCGAACGTTGTTGATTTTCCGCTTCCGTTGGGGCCCAGGAGCCCATATACATTACCTTTTTCGACATCAAAAGAAATGTTGTTAACAACCACTCTTTTGAATTTTTTCGTCAGATTCTTTACGGATAAAATTTTTTCCATGTAATTTGTTTTACATAGTAGTAGTCTATATTAATTATAAAATGTTACACAATTATCATAAATCAATTTACTTTTAATAGTAAATACATTAAATTTGATTGAATTAATGAAGACTTTATGAAATTAATTGAACTTGCAGAAGAATTACAGGTTACTGCAGAAGCCATTAAACAATTTATACAGGATTTTGACCTTGAACTGGTGGATTGTATCAGCACTAACTTTGAAGTAAAAGGAGATTTTGAAAAATTTGCCCGTGAAAATGTAGATTTTTTAAGGTTGTATGAAAAAGACCTGGATAAAAACAAAACAGTGGAACAGATTGCTGAGGTGATTAATCAGCCCAAAGATAAGATTGAAAAAGCCATAAAGGATCACACCCCGAATATTTTTGACAATGGACTTTTTAAATCTTCCATTTCAAGCTATGGAATTGATAATAAATTGGGCGGAAACTATCAGTTTGTCTACGATTATTTCGGGCATAAAACCAGTTTGCAGAAAAGAGACTTTATAGGTTACCGGGACTTATTCTTTTACATATCCTCAGTTTTGGAGCCTTTCCTTAATCCACAGCAGATAAAAGACTGGGGGATCAACAGACCTGCCGGAATTATTGTATATGGGCCACCGGGAAGCGGTAAAATTTTCTGGGCTAATAAAATTGCTGAAATCATAGGCTACCAGTTTAAAGAAGTTAAAAAACATTATCTGGGAACTTCCTTGGTTGACGGTAATGAAGTCAACTTCAACGATTTTCTGGTTTCGATGATGAGCGAAAATAAAATGCTGCTTTTCCTTGATGATTTTGATGAAATTATGATGCAGAGAAAAGCTGAAACGGATATAGCATCCTGTAACCTTGAAGCGCAGGAACTGATCCTTCATTATATAGGGAAATTTGAAAAAGAAGGAGTTCTTATGGTGGGTTCTGCCAATTCTGTTTCGGAAATTGATGAAGAAGTGCTGGCACCGGGTAGGTTTGATGTGATGATTCCTATATTTCCTCCTAATGCCGGAGAACGTTCTGAAATTATTTTATATGCCATGACAAAAGGACTTGAAGAAGACTCTTTACTGTATAAAATACTCAAAAACAATAAGGCGGATAAAGTTCCCTTCTGGCATGATGTATCTTCCAAAATGAAAGCTTTTAGCAATACTATGCTGATCGATTTTACACAAAGTCTGAAAAAAAGGATTAAAAACCTTTACCAGAGAACCAGGAATGAAAAACTTAAGATTGATCAGAATCTGCTCAATGCCGCATTAAGAGATGCTGCAGGAAAACTCACAGAGGAATATCTTGATCAGGTAGCGCGTTTTCTGGCAGACGTTATTATCAATAATCTGGATGAATTCCGGTTTAGAATCCAGGCCCTGAGAAATGAGCTGGAAACCTATAAAGTGGTGGAAAAACCGCAAAGAGCGATTGGGTTCCAGCACAATGGAGAAGAAGACAAAGGATAAGTTTCAGGCTGGGAGTTTGAAAAATAAAGAGCTGGGAAGCGATAGAATATAAAATTACTAATTGACGGAGTTCGAAAATTAAATATAAAAAGCCGGAAGTTACTTTCAGTTTAATTTTATTTGAAGTTATATCCCGGCTCTAACTCCTCATTCAATCTCTTTCTACTCTCAAAGAATTCCTTATTTTTGCAAAAAGAAAAATTCGTGATTAACAGCGATCAGATAAAAGAAATTCAATCCAGGATTGAAGATTTACACAGATACCTTCAGATTGAAAAAAAGAAAATAGAAATTGCCAATGATGATGAAAAAACGGCAGCCCCTGAGTTCTGGGATAACCCTAAAGCAGCTGAAGCATTTTTAAAACAGCTCCGCTCCAAGAAAAAATGGGTGGAAAGCTATGATGAAATTCAGGCACAGTTTGAAGATTTGCAGGTTCTAGCCGATTTTGCCAAAGAAGATCCCGATTCTGAAAAAGAATTGGACGAAACCTTTCCGTTATTGGTAGAAAAAATAGAAGACCTGGAGTTTAAAAACATGCTTTCCAATGAAGGGGATGAGCTTTCTGCCGTACTTCAGATCACTGCCGGGGCCGGAGGAACGGAAAGCTGTGACTGGGCTTCTATGCTGATGAGAATGTATACCATGTGGGCAGAAAAACAAGGCTATAAAATCCGTGAACTGAACTTCCAGGAAGGGGATGTGGCAGGAGTAAAAACCGTTACCCTGGAGATTGAAGGAGAATATGCTTTCGGATACCTGAAAGGAGAAAACGGAGTACACCGGTTGGTAAGGATTTCACCGTTTGACAGCAATGCAAAACGCCACACAAGCTTTGTTTCCGTATATGTTTATCCATTGGTAGATGATACCATAGAGATCAACATTAACCCGGCTGATATCAGCTTTGAAACAATGAGAGCTTCGGGAGCCGGAGGACAGAACGTAAACAAAGTGGAAACTGCTGTACGTCTTCGCCACGCACCTACAGGAATTATTATTGAAAACTCGGAATCCCGCTCACAGCTCCAGAATAAAGAAAAGGCCATGCAGCTCCTTCGTTCAAGATTATACGAAATGGAACTGGAAGAGCGGATGAAAGCCAGAAATGAAATCGAAGCCAATAAAATGAAAATCGAATGGGGCAGCCAGATCAGGAATTACGTAATGCATCCTTATAAATTGGTAAAAGATGTACGCTCAGGCCATGAAACATCAGATGTGGATGCTGTAATGAATGGTAATATCACTCCGTTTTTAAAAGCATTCCTAATGGCTGATGGAACGGCCGTTTCCGATGATGACCTGAACCTATAAATATCATGCCTGATTTTAGTTAAAATCTTATAATTAATTTTTGTTTCAGACATTTTAGACTTATTTTTGTTGTACATCGATATATATGGAAGATTTCAATAGCTGGAAGGATTTATTAAACCCGGAGTTTTATATTAAAATGGGAGGGTTTTGGCTTATTTTATTTATAGTTTTTGCTGAAACAGGTCTTTTTGTAGGATTTTTTCTACCTGGAGACTCTTTATTGTTTGTTTCGGGAATTTATGCCGTTGAAATCATCAAAGAGACTTTTGGCTCCACAGGGAGCGATTTTTTGGATACAACCCTTTTAGCATCAGGAGTAGCAATTGCAGCTATTATAGGAAATGAAGTAGGATATTATTTTGGAAGAAAAACGGGTCCTGCTTTGTATAAAAGACCGGATTCTATGCTCTTTAAGAAAAAGTACCTGTACCAGGCGCATGATTTTTTTGAAAAACATGGTGCGCTGGCAATCATTATGGCAAGATTTTTACCGGTGGTAAGAACATTTACTCCCATAGTTGCGGGTATTGTAAAAATGGATAAAAAAGAATTTTTGAGAGACAATGTCATTGGAGCAGTCCTATGGTCTTTTATTTTGATCTTCGCAGGCCACTACCTGGACAAATTATTTATGGAACAGTTTGGTGTCAATCTTAAAGAAAAGCTGGAGTATATCATCATTGTTATTGTATTGATTACAACACTTCCGGTGATTATCAAATTTATGTTCGGTAAAAAGGATGATTTATCCAAATACGAAAACAAAGATTTTGAATAAAAGTTATATAAAATATATAGATAGCCTGCTTAAAGCGGGCTATTTTTTTATCCATTCCAGAATATTCGGATAGATAATGCTGTCTCTTTTTCTTTTATTGAAGATCCTTGGAACATGGCCCGTTCTTTCCATAAAGACAAACTTATGCGGTACATTCAGTCGGGTAAGCGCAGAATCCATGGCAATTCCCTGATGCTGGCTCACCAAAATATCCTGATTTCCCTGGAATAAAAGGGTAGGAACATCAGTAATATTGGCGATAGGACTGGCTTCTTTAAAAGCTTCGGAAATCTTTTTACGGTCAAATGGAATTCCCACCATTTTCTGAATGGTAGGTGATGTATATCTGGAGTAAAAGGAATTTAAGTAGTCAGGACTGTAAAAATCTGTAGGCCCGCTTAACGAAATGATTTTCTTAATCTGGTCAGGATGTTGATATCCATATAACAGCGCCAGATGTCCTCCGGCACTTTCGCCAAGGATAATATAATTATTGGGGAGAAGCTCTGCCTTTTCGGTTAAAGAATTAAACTGCTCAATAGCCAGGGCTATATCGTCAAGCTGCTCTTTATAGGTTATTTTCTTTTTCCTGGATACCAATCTGTAGTTCATGTTAATGCTCGGAATATTATTCTTGAAAAGCATTTTCTGAATCTGGATCATGTGTTCTTTTTTCCCCAATGTCCATGCACCTCCATGCACGATGAGAAGGACAGGTGAATCTGACGGGTAATTCTTAGGGAGAAAAATATCCATTTTCTGCCTTTTATGCTTACCGTATTTCAAATTATAAATTTTCTGCTGACCTTCCGGGCCTACCCAGACTCTGAATTTCGTATTGCAGGATTGCAACAGGAAACCGATGCATCCCATAGCGAAAAAATGATACCTGAGAATGAGTCTTTTCATTAATTAAATATACTGAAATTCGATTGATTATGGATCAGATTTTCTCCTTTTTTGAAAACAAAAGAGATTTCAGCATCATCATCCTGCAGTAAAAATAGGCCCTCTTTTCAGCCAGCATTTTACCTTAGAACGGTTATCATTCCGGATAACATAAAAATATCCTAAAGCAAATACATGATTGGTGCCACGTAATATCAGGTCAAATCAGTAAAAAGAAGTAGGCTTTTGCTCATATCCACATACTGCGTCGAAAATATTTTAAATTAATAGCCAGAAATAAATAAAAATAGATTTTAATATTTATTTTTGCTGAACTTAACAGAGATTAAAAAAATATTAAAATATGGCATCAGGCTTTTTTGCAATTTTAGATGATATTGCAGCATTGATGGATGATGTTGCCGTTACCAGTAAAATAGCAACACAGAAAACGGCAGGAATATTAGGTGATGATTTAGCGGTAAATGCAGAGAAAGCTACGGGCTTTCTTTCTTCCAGAGAGATTCCGGTTTTATGGGCTATTACGAAAGGATCATTTATCAATAAGCTGATTATTCTTCCTATTGCTTTCCTGTTGAACTGGCTTTACAAACCGGCTATTGAAATAATCCTTATTTTGGGAGGAATATATCTGGCTTTTGAAGGAGTGGAAAAAATCATTGAATTTCTATTTCATCGTTCCAAAAAAGGGCACGAAGTTATAGAAGAAAGTAAAATAGAAGAGAACTCGGAAGTGTCCGAGAAAGCCAAAATCAATTCTGCTATCAGAACAGATTTTATTCTTTCTATTGAAATTGTGATTATCGCTTTGGGAACGGTAATTCAAGAGAATCATCCGCTATTAACCCAGATTCTTACGGTAACTTTCGTGTCATTTATAGCTACTGTAGGGGTATATGGAATTGTAGCCCTTATTGTAAGAATGGATGATGCTGGTTTTAGCCTAATCAGAAAAAGTCATGATAAAGGTTTCTTTTCAAAACTGGGTCATTTACTGGTAAAAGCATTACCTGTAATTATTAAATTATTGGGAATTGTAGGAACCATTGCCCTTATCCTGGTTTCAGGAGGTATTTTTTCACACAATATTCATTATCTGCATGACTTGCTTCCAACCTGGCCATCAATGCTTAAAGAATTTACTTTCGGAATTATAGGCGGACTGGCTGCAGTAGCTGTTTTTACCGTTGGGAAGGCAGTATATTCATTAGCTACGAAGAAATAGAATTTTACATCGAAATAAAAAAACATCCTGTACTCAGAAAAAGTACAGGATATTTTTTTATAACTTTTAAATAAAAAGAGACCCTAAGGCCTCTATATTAGTTGAATAAATCTTTCACTTTATCAAAAAAAGTTTTTTCCTTGCCTGAAGGTTCTGCAACCATTTCCCCGCTGGACATCTGCTTTTCAAAGAAATCTTTCTGTTCCTTCGTAAGCTTTTGTGGAGTCCATACATTAATGTGGATAAACATATCTCCTTTTCCGTAACTGTCGATGCTCGGCAGCCCTTTTCCGGCAAGCCTTAAAATCTTTCCGGATTGTGTTCCCGGGTCAACGGTGATTTTTACTTTTCCACCTACGGTAGGAACCTCTTTTTTAGTTCCTAATGCTGCTTCAGCAAAAGATACGTATAATTCCTGGTGAAGATTGTCGCCTTCTCTTTTGATGGTTGGATCTACTTCTTCTTCAATGATAACCAATAAGTCACCCGGAGTTCCACCAAATGGAGCATCATTTCCTTTTCCTCGCACGTTTAGCTGGATTCCGTCTCTGGCACCGGCAGGAATGTTAATGCTGATTTCTTCTTCATCTTTGATAAGACCCTGTGCATTGGCACCGGCAGGAATTTTATCAGCAACCTTTCCGATTCCCTGACAAGTACCACAAGTGGTTTGAGTCTGCATCTGGCCAAACATCGTGTTCATTACTTTAATCTGAACACCGGAACCGTTACAGGTAGGGCATGTTTTTGATGTGGCACCTTCCGCCATCTTCATTTTTTTTACTTTGATGGTCTTCTGGGTTCCGTTTACCATTTCCTCAAGGTTCAGCTTGATTCTGATTCTTAAATTAGAACCTTTCACCTGCTGACGGCCGCCGCCGCCTCCAAAGCCTCCGAAACCACCACCGAAAATATCCCCGAACTGGCTGAAAATGTCTTCCATATTCATTCCGCCTCCGAAGCCTCCGCCTCCGAAACCACCATTTCCTCCCAATCCGGCATGACCGAACTGATCATATCTGGCGCGCTTCTGGTCGTCACTTAATACTTCATATGCTTCAGCAGCTTCTTTAAATTTTTCTTCAGCCTGTTTATCCCCGGGATTTTTATCCGGGTGATATTTAATGGCCATTTTTCGGTATGCTTTTTTTATTTCGTCGGCCGATGCAGACTTGCTGATCTCGAGGACCTCGTAATAATCTCTTTTTGACATGACTTTCTATTCTATAATCGATGATTGATAAATGATAAAAGATATTAAAATTCAAGTAATAAAGGATTATTATCCATCAATTATCACTCATCATTTATCATTTATAATACTAGTTTCCTGTTACTACCTTTGCAAAACGGATTACTTTATCATTTAAAGTGTATCCTGTTTCAATAACATCTACAATTTTACCTTTCAGATCTTCTGACGGAGCAGGGATCTGGGTAATGGCTTCGTGGAAGTCTACATTGAAATTATCTCCTGCCTTTACCTCCATGGTTTTCAACCCTTTTTCGCCAAGTTTATTTTTAAATTTCTGGTAGATTAACTCTACTCCCTGTAAGTCAGCCGGATTACCATTTTTAGCGATTTCCTTTAATGCTCTTTCAAAATCATCCAAAACACCCAGCATAGATACCATCATGTCCTGATTGGCATATTGGAAGAATTCCATTTTTTCTTTTGCCGTTCTTTTTTTATAGTTTTCGAATTCGGCATATAATCTGATATAACGGTCCTTTTCTTCTGCCAAAAGGTCTTCTGCAGAAGGAGTATCTGTCACATTGTCCTCAGACGTTGTGGAGTTCTGAACTTTGTTTTCTTCCTGATTATTGATGCTTTCTTCGTTAATATCCTGATTTTCCATAATTCAATATTTATTTACACAATTGTTTGACAAAGAGTCTGCCAAATAAAAAAATCAGGACATTAAGGCAGAAAAAGGAGGGAGGGTAGAATTGAAAGTAAAAAGCTGAATGTAAATGTCAAGTGATTTTGTTACTACTGTGGTAATTTTCAGCTTTTCCATTATTTAGATCTCATTTATTGTTCCCCCGTTAATGTCTGGTATAGCAGATATACATTCAGAACAATGATGATCCCCGAAATGATCCAGGCACCTACTTTTAAAAATGGTTTGTTGACAAACTCTCCCATTTTAGCTTTATCATTGGTAAACATTACCAAAGGGACTACCGCAAAACTTAATTGCATGGATAAAATCACCTGGCTCAGCACCAATAAATCAGTTGTTCCCTGTTCTCCATAAAGAATAGCCACGATAAGGGCCGGAATAACGGCAATAAGTCTGGTAATGAGCCTTCTCAACCAAGGTTTTAACCGGATATTTAAGAATCCTTCCATTACGATTTGCCCGGCAAGCGTCCCGGTAAGCGTTGAATTTTGCCCTGATGCCAGTAATGCAATAGCAAATGCAATACTTGCCATTGAAGCTCCTAAAATAGGAGTTAACATTTTATAGGCGTCATGAATATCTGCAACATGCTCATTACCGGTGGTATGGAACGTAGCAGCAGCCAGGATAAGAATGGCCCCATTGATGAAAAAAGCAAGCATCAGAGATACCGTACTGTCTAAAGTAGCAAATTTTATAGCTTCTTTTTTTCCCTCTGTGTCACGAGTGTAATCACGGGTTTGGATAATACTGCTGTGAAGGTACAGGTTATGAGGCATAACGGTTGCCCCCAATATTCCGATGGCTATATAAAGCATGGCCGGATTCTGAATAATTTCTTTCTGAGGAACTAATCCCCCCAGAATTTCAGTAAAAGCAGGCTGGGAAATAATAATTTCATAAATAAAGCATGCGAGAATAACGAAAATAAGTCCGCCTACAATGCTTTCAATCCAGCGGAAGCCTTTGGCCTGAAGCAAAAGAATAATCAGTACATCTATGGTGGTGATGACAATACCCCAGGTGAGCGGTATATGAAATAACAGATTGAGGGCAATTGCCGATCCTATTACCTCAGCGAGATCACAGGCAGCAATGGCTATTTCACAGAATACCCAAAGGATAAAATTGGTTGCAGGACTAAAATGGTCCCTACAGGCTTGTGCCAGGTCCCTTTCAGTAGCTACTCCCAATTTCAGGGATAAATGCTGAAGAACCATGGCGAAAATATTGGAAATAAGAATTACCGAAAGCAAAGTATATCCAAACTGTGCTCCGCCGGCAATATCGGTTGCCCAGTTCCCCGGATCCATATAGCCGACAGCAATCATTAATCCGGGGCCCGTAAAAGCCAGATACTTTCTCCAGAAAGAACCTTTTTTAGGTACTTTTATTGAAGAATAAACTTCCGGTAATGAATGGGCTGTTTTATCTTTTCGCCAGGCGCTCTTTAATTTTAAATTCATGAATGTTAGAAATGACTAACAAATTTAATTAAATAAATGTAAACAAAAAAATTAAGGGATAAAAAAATCCCGGAAATCACTTTCCGGGATCTAATTTATTCAGTCTAAGATTATTTTGCAAATCTTACTGCCATTTTTCTGTCAGAAGCTCTTTCAGCATCAGAAGCTTTTGCATCTACTTTAGCAAATTTACTTCCGTATCCTTCAGCCTCAAGCACCTGAGCGCCTACTCCGGCTTTTACTAAAGCAGCTTTGATGTATTCAGCTCTTTCCTTGGAAAGTTTAACATTAGCAGCCTCGTTACCTGTTTTATCTGTATAGCCTCCGATTTTGATTTTTGCATCTGGGAAAGCTTTTAAAATAGCGACCAGGTTATCCAATTGTCCCTGAGAACCTGCTTCCAGTTCTGTAGCGCTTCCCATTTTGAAATTGACATGGTCAAAGTCATACCATTTATCTTTCAGGGCAGCATCATCAGCGGCGTTTTTGTATCCGTCAGATTTCAGGAATGCAATCATCTGATCTTCCATTCCTCCTTTGTACCCTTTTAGAGTTACTCCGTTAAGATCAATATTTTCATCAGTTCTGGCCGGTGCGGTAGTCGGAGCAGTAGTATCTGTCGATGTCTGAACGGTAGCCGTGTCTGTAGCCATCCCTGTTGAGTCAGCTGATGTAGTGGTAGTAGTGGTATTTTGTTTTTTGTCGCACTGCTTCCATAAGAAATAGGCAGCTGCAATCAATAATAAAAGCGGAAGCAACCATTTCCAGATTGAACCTCCGCCTTGATTATTGTTATTATTATTAAATTGTTCTCTTATTTCTCTGGCTCCTTCAGAAACATTTTCCCTGGCTGTAGCTACACCTTCGGCAAGATTATCTTTAGCCGTGGATGCTACTGAAGAAACGTTTTCCTTAGCCTGTCCAAACCAATTCTCAGCTCCTAAACCAAAAGAAGCTAAAGAAAGACCTGCCGGCAATAACGAAGAGACAATGCCTTTTTGGTCATTCAGTAGACTGGAAATACCTGATGGGCCGAGATTATTATCTGCAGCGTATTTTCCGATAGTGCCTACCGTAGCTCCGGTCACCAGATTTAACAAAGAACCTGCAGAATTATTGCTGATTCCTGAAAAAGTGGCAATGGAGTTCACTAATCCGCCTATCTTGTCTCCAAAAATTGAAGATAATAAAGTGGTGATAATAGGGCTATTGGAAGTTCCTCCTAATAAATTCCCCAAAATCCCGCTTGAAGAGGCTTTCGTGATAGCATCCAAAACGCCAGGATTGTCTGCGTTATTGGCCAATCCACCTACTACTGCAGGCAATAAGCCGCCAATTGCTTTAGAAATACCAGATTCGCTTTCTCCAAATTGTGATGCAGCTTGTGTTACTAAAGCGGGACCTAATTGTCCTTTAATTAAATCAATGACATTTAAAGACATAATAATAAATTTTTTTAGATTAATGTTGTGATAAATTTAAACAAAAATCTGTCAAAATGCCACTTTTTTTTGAATATTTCTTTAAAATTTAACGAAGTTTTTTTAAATCGTTAAAAATTTTAATACGCTTTTGCGAATAACACACGTCTCTTAGAAGGTTTTCCGGAGATCAGTGAAATACCTTCTTCCACATCATCATCCAAAGGAATACATCTGATCGTTGCCTTAGTTTCCTCTTTGATCTGTTCTTCCTCTTCAGCCGTACCATCCCAGTGAGCATAAATAAAGCCTCCTTTTTCTTCCAGAACTTTTTTAAACTCCTCATAGCTGTCAACTTTTGTAATGTTGTCTTTCCTGAAGTTTAAGGCCTTGTTATAAATGTCTTTCTGGATAGTTTGCAGTAATTCTTCAATATATACATCTATCCCCTCAATAGAACGAACTTCTTTGGTAAGATTATCTCTTCTCGCAATTTCTACAGATTTGTTCTCGAGGTCTCTTGGTCCCATTGCGATTCTTACAGGCACTCCTTTCAACTCGTATTCAGCGAATTTCCAGCCTGGTTTGTTCTGGGTATCGTTATCAAATTTCACAGAAATTCCTTTCGCTCTTAATTTAGCCTGGATTTCCAGTGCAACTTCACTGATTTGTTCCAGTTGTTCTTCCCCTTTGAAAATAGGAACAATCACCACCTGGATCGGCGCTAAAGTTGGAGGCAATACCAATCCGAAATCATCAGAATGCGTCATAATCAATGCTCCCATCAATCGGGTAGAAGTCCCCCATGAAGTAGCCCAGGCATATTCTATTTTTCCTTCTTTATTGGTGAATTTTACGTCAAACGCTTTTGCGAAATTCTGCCCCAGGAAATGGGATGTTCCTGCCTGTAAAGCTTTTCCATCCTGCATTAATGCTTCAATACAATAGGTTTCATCAGCACCGGCAAACCTTTCAGAAGGTGTTTTAAGACCCTGGATAACAGGGATTGCCATAAAGTTTTCAGCAAAATCAGCATATACTTTGTTCATTTTTTCAGCTTCTTCCACAGCTTCTTCTCTTGTAGCGTGTGCCGTATGTCCTTCCTGCCATAAGAATTCTGCTGTCCTTAGGAACAGACGGGTTCTCATTTCCCAACGTACTACGTTCGCCCATTGGTTGATCAATATAGGTAAATCTCTATAGGATTGAATCCAGTTTTTATAAGTATTCCAGATGATTGCTTCAGAGGTAGGTCTTACAATAAGCTCTTCCTCAAGCTTTGCATCAGGGTCTACAATCAGTTTTGAAGGATTGTCAGGATCGGTTTTTAATCTGTAGTGGGTAACTACAGCACATTCTTTCGCAAAACCTTCTGCATTTTTTTCCTCAGCCTCAAATAAGCTCTTGGGCACAAAAAGTGGGAAGTATGCATTCACGTGACCTGTTTCCTTGAATTTTTTATCCATTTCATCACGCATTTTTTCCCAGATTGCATAGCCATACGGTTTGATTACCATGCATCCACGTACTCCTGAATTTTCAGCTAAATCAGCTTTTACCACCAGCTCATTATACCATTTGCTGTAATCTTCGCTTCTTGAGGTTAATTTTGCCATTATCTTTTAAAATTTTTTTAACTTTTGGACGTTATTGTTATCTAAAAATAAAAATCTATTTTTGATAGATTTTTTTTACCTGTATTTGGTACATTTTTGGTACAGATTGCAAATATAATTTAAATTAAAAATTTTTACGTTATCATGAAAAGAAATATACATAAAAATTTGCTTGGTCTGCTAAGATCCAAAGGGATTCTGGCTGTATCAGGCGGATTATTGCTTATGTCTTGTGGTGCTCAGATGGGAGGGTATAGCGAGACAGACGGGGTGTACTATGACCCTAACAAGGATACGCTACCTGAAGGAGTGATCATCAATGATGGCGGAAACAGAGTAGGAGAATACTATGACTATTATCAGGATTCTAATGTGATTCAGAATGCACAGATAAATTCGAGAGAACAGCAAAATAAATATAATGACTGGAGTGGTACTAATTGGAATACGAACGCAACGGATTCTGATTGGGGACTTTATGCAGGATTCCAAACCAATTATTACGATAATTCCTGGGGCTGGGGATATCCTTGGGGCTGGTACGGAGGATATAGTCCTTACTGGGGCTGGAACCGCGGCTGGGGCTGGGGGCTTGGACTGTCCTGGGGTTGGGGCGGATCATTCGGCTGGGGCTGGGGAGGCTCTTTTGGCTGGGGTAATCCCTATTGGGGTGGCTACTGGGGTGGTTACTATGATCCCTACTGGGGCGGTTACTATGGGTACCCGTACTGGGGAGGTGGTTACTGGGGTAACGGTTACAGAACTACCTACAGAAGAAGTGGTGCCAGCGGAGGCTTTGTTGGAAGTCCGGGGATAGGAAGCGCTGTATACAGAACAAACACAGCAAATACCGGTTCAGGGTTCAGAGACCATTCAGGAGGATTTAGAAACGGAAGTTCAGGAGGTTTCAGAGATGGAAACTCAGGAGGTTTCAGAAACGGTAATTCAAATGGCGGTTTCAGACAGGGGAATTCCGGTGGATTCAGAAATGGAAATTCTGGTGGATTCAGAGATGGTAATTCCGGAGGTTTCCGAAGTGGTAATTCTGGTGGATTCCGTAATTCTGTTCCGCAAACAAGACCTAACTATAATTATCAGCAACCATCCCAACCGCGATATAATAACGGAGGTTTCAGAGATGGTAATTCCGGAGGCTTCAGATCAAGCGGAGGTTTCAATTCCGGCGGCGGTGGAGGCTTTAGAGGCGGCTCCGGCGGTGGAGGCGGTATGAGATCCGGTGGCAGCGGTGGCTTCAGATAATTTTCAACTCAATAAACTATAAAAAAATAATGTTAAAAAAATCTTTAGTATTAATGAGTGTTTCTGCTGCATTTTTTGCGCAGGCACAGGATGTATCTGTGATAAGAAATACTGTTGATGTTTACTCAGGTTCTCCTATGGTGGGTTCTGCAAAGTTTAATGCAATGGCAGGTGCCAATGGTGCTTTAGGAGGTGATGCCAATTCTTTACTTACCAACCCTGCAGGGTTAGGAGTTGCTATTTCAGGGGAGATTTCGGGAACTTTATCTGTTATGGGAAATAAGAACAGCAGCTCTTGGGCTGGTACCACAGTAGATTATAATAAAACGAAAACCGATCTTGGAAACGTAGGGGGAATAATTGCTTTTCCTCTAATGACGGAGACTGCCTGGAAATTTATTAACATTGGTATCAATTACTCTAATCAGTCTCTTGATAATTATATAGAGTCAGGAGGAAATAATAACCTGATTTATGATTTTGATACGAATAAAAGTTCCTCTTTTGCAGGACATGCCTATAACAGATATGGACATCTATCAAAAATGAGCTTTGGTGTAGGTGCCAATTACAATCATAGTTTCTATGTAGGGGCAGGTCTGAACTTTTTCAGTGCTTCTATTGATCAGTATGATACTGCTGCTTTTCAGTCTCTTCAGAACAATTCTTTAGAGTATTTCAGTAAGCAGAATACACCTTATTTTGAAAGATCCTCAGGTTTTTCAGCTTCATTAGGGGTAATCGGGAAACTAAGTCCTAACTTCAGGTTGGGAGCATCTCTTGAAACTCCGACATTCTGGACTATAGACAGGGATTATACTTTTTATAATGATTCAAGCTTAGGAGATGGGGTAGCTTATGAAGGAAGAAAATTTACTTCACCGCTTAAAGCAACAGTAAGTGCTGCATTTGTAGCCAGCAAAAACTTCTCATTGAACGTAGATTATACATTAGGACTTACAAAACCTGACTATAAAGTATATGGACCGGCTGAAAGAGAATTGAATGACTTCTTTAAAGAGAATTATAAAAACCTTTCAGAAGTGAGGGTAGGTGCTGAATACAGAATACAGCAGTTTAGACTGAGAGGCGGTTATTCTTATGTTTCCAGTCCTTTTGATGCTCTTACAATCAACAGATATAATGATGCGGGAACTACGGGAGACCAGTCTTACAGCAATCTTATGCTGAATAACAGAAACCTGGTTTCGTTCGGTATTGGCTATGACTTTAAGTCATTCTATATTGATGCTTCATACCAGAACATTACTTCCAAATATAGTAATCCTTTTATGCGAGGAGTTCTCAACAATCAGATAGACTCTGCATATTACTCGGATAATAATATTGTACAAAGTGACGCATATGCTGTTTCTGATGTGAAGAATAACCGAAATAATTTCTTCCTTACCTTAGGATGGAAATTCTAATTTCGGTATAAATAATATCTATACAGTAAAAGCTCCGGAATTAACGGAGCTTTTATTGTATTTTAATGATGATGGAAGAGATGCATTATTAATGCCAGCGAAACTCCAAGGACCACCAATCCGATTTTAATCCAGTCAATATTATGGTTTTTATTGCTTTCAAAAATAATAACTGATGAAATGTGGAGAAAGATTCCTCCTACAATAGCCAGAAAATAAGGCTGAAGATCCGGATTGAAATAATTCCCCAGCAGCATTCCCATCGGCGATGCTAAGGCAAAAAGAGCTATAATCAGCAAGGAAGGGTATGAGGAGCTTTTGGAGTCCTTTTTTCCATTGAACAAAAATGCTCCTAAAATAAATGAAATAGGAAGGTTGTGAAATACAATTCCTAAAAGATAAGGGGATATCTCATGTTCCTCATTGGCAAGAGGGATTCCTTCGATAAAAGCATGAATAAACAACCCTATCATTAATGCTACCGGAAGGACATTGTGATCATTATGATGATGAAAGTGACCATGTTCAAAACCTTTGGTCAGGGCTTCCAGGATCATCTGCAAAAGAACACCGGCAATGACAAATACTCCAAGGCTGCTGCTTTCTGAAGCAGTGTAGACTTGCGGGAAAACTTCATTCAGACATATTGTAATCAAAAAACCGGCACTTAAAATCAAAAGATTTTTGGCCAGTTTTTCCTTTTTACCAAAGTGTTTTCCCAGGAATACTCCTGCGAGTACACTTAAGATCAGTAAAAGTACTGTTATCATTATTTTTTCTTAAATAAATTGATACACCGTGGAGAGTTTTCCTTATTAAATTCATTCAGCTGATAATCTCCCCATATTTTTATTCTTTCAAAACCATATTCAGAAGCATATGCATGGATTTCTTCCAGCGTGTGTAGTTTTACTCTTTCAAAGAAATGAAAAGGTTTGCCGTCTGCTTCAAAGCGGATATCTTTGATAACATGCCTCCCTTCAATTTTTTTCAAAATCTTAAAGTCAATATTCCCACGGGTGATTACCGTTTCAGGAACCAATGTCTTTCTCACATATTCTTCATTCAGATAATCCAGTACAAAATACCCGCCGGGTTTTAAGACATTATAAACGGATTGAAAAACTTTTTTATCATCATCTTCGCTGTCAAAATATCCGAAACTTGTAAATAAATTGAAAACAGCATCCATGGGATCTGCATCAATCGGGTTTCTCATATCATGAACTTCAAAAATCAGGGTCTGATTTTCAAATTGTTTATCAGACTCAATACTGTGTCTTGAAAGGTCTAATCCAAGCACATCGTAGCCTAATTTGTTAAGAAAAACAGAGTGTCTCCCTTTACCACAGGCTAGATCTATGATTTTAGACTGAGGCGGAAGCTGAAGCTCTGCAGTAAGCTTTGTGATGAAGTTTTCGGCTTCAGTATAGTCTCTGTTGCTATATAAAAGATGATAATAAGGGGTATCAAACCAAGATTCAAACCATTCCATAATGCAAAAATAACTAAATTTGTGCGGTTAAAAGCAAAGTATTTTACAACATTAAGAGATTGAAAAATTCAATTGGTCAATGCGTTGAATAGCTAATCTTTTAATTATTACTATTTTAAATCTTTTAATTATCATTTATGGACACAGAAAATCTACAAATACAGATCAAAACATTCTTCGGCCTGGAGCAGATTCTTGCGGAAGAAATTAAAAAACTAGGCGGAAGAAAGGTAGAGATCAAAAACAGGGCGGTGAATTGTGAAGGGGATCTTGGTTTTCTTTATAAGATCAATTATTCTGCAAGGACAGCCTTGAAAATATTGGTGCCTATTCATGAATTTAAGGCGTTTAATCAGCATCAGTTTTACGACAGGTTATTCAGGTTTGAATGGGATGAATTTATGGATGTGGACCAGTCTTTTTCCATTGATGCTACGGTGAATTCTGAAACTTTCAAGCATTCACAGTTTGTAACTTTGAAAATGAAGGATGCCATTGTGGATTATTTTCAGGAAAAGTATAAAAGACGTCCTAATGTTGAAACGAGAAATCCGGATATGAAATTCCATCTTCATATAGACAGGGAGTTGGTTATGATTTCTTTGGATTCTTCGGGAGACCCTTTATTTAAGAGAGGGTATAGAAGAGAACAAGGGGAGGCACCGATTAACGAAGTTCTGGCAAGTGGAATGCTGCAGCTTGCAGGCTGGGATGGGAAAGGTAATTTCCTTGATCCGATGTGCGGTTCGGGAACATTACTGATTGAAGCAGCAATGATCGCTATGGATCTTCCGGCCCAGATTTTCAGAAAGAGATTCGGATTTCAGAACTGGAAAAACTATGACGCGGAATTATTCTCAAAAATTAAAAAGTTTAGAATCAATAGGATACGGCAATTTGAAGGAAAGATTGTAGGGTATGATATTGATGCACGGATGCTGAATGCTGCAAGAATGAATGTAGAAGCTGCAGAAATGGAGGATGTCATTGAAATCAAAAAGCAGAATTTCTTTGATTCCAAAAAAGAACTTTTCCCGTTATTAATGGTATTCAACCCTCCATATGATGAGAGAATTGCTATCAATGATGATGACTTCTACAAAAAAATCGGAGATACTTTTAAAACAAATTATCCCAATACACTTGCATGGTTGATTTCGTCTGATCTGGAAGCTGTGAAAAAGATCGGTTTACGTCCTTCAAGAAAAATCAAACTTTTCAACGGGAAACTGGAAACAAGATTTTTACAGTACGAAATGTACGAAGGGACAAAAAAAGTACATAAACTGGAGGATAACAAGTAGGATTTAAAAACAATAAACTGATGTCCTGGAATTTTTTAGATGTATTTGACATCATTTTAGATATCCTGGATTTGTTTACCTCCGGTTCACGTTCATCTTCTGACAAAAAGAGTCTGAATTATGACGAAAAATCTAAAAAGGAGGATCCAAAAGATCCAGATGTTTTACAGAAAAAGTAAGTGCAGTGGCTCCTGGTATTCGCTGCATTTGACTTTATTGTTTTAAAGATTCTCAAAAATGCTTTTAAGTTGTTTATGGTTTGATCACTTTTTTTGTTTCATAGGTAATTATATATCTGTTTTAAATCAGGCATTTTTATTTGGGTTCACATAAAAGTTAATTTCTCCGAAGAAGCTGTTAAACTGTTTGCAGTTTGTTGCCTGAATAAGTAATTTTGAAAAATTTTAAATTTGAAGCCTAGTATTTCCATTGTTGTTGCCATTTACAACCGAAAAGACGAACTTTTTGAGTTGCTGAATTCCCTTACTCAGCAGACTGATAAAGAGTTTGAAATCATTATTGTAGATGATGGTTCCCTGATTGATCTGAAGCCTACCATTCATCATTTTGAAGGAATCCTAGATATTCAGTATTTCAGAAAAGATAATTCAGGGCCGGGATTAACAAGGAATTACGGGGCAGCAAGAGCAGCTAATGAATGGCTGATTTTTGTAGACAGTGATGTAATTGTTGAGAAAGACTATATTGAAAATATTAAAAATGACATTTTAACGATTCCATGCGATGCATTCGGAGGTGCTGATAAGGCTCATAAAGGCTTTAATCTGATGCAGAAAGCCATCTCCTATTCTATGACATCGGTTTTTACAACAGGTGGCATCAGAGGAAGCAAGAAAGCTGTTTCAAAGTTTCAACCCAGAAGTTTCAATATGGGAGTGAAAAAGGCAGTTTTCGAAAAAGTGGGTGGTTTTTCCGAAATGCGGATAGGAGAGGATCCGGATTTATCTATGACGCTTTGGGAAAATGGCTTTACAACAGCTTTTTTTGATGACATTGCAGTCTATCATAAGCGTAGGGTAGATTTTGGAAAATTCTCCAGACAGGTGTATCAGTTTGGGTGCGCACGGCCTATTCTTAACCAGAGACATCCCAACTATGTAAAAATATCATTTGCTTTTCCTACATTGTTTATGTTAGGATATATTATGGGCTTTTTTGAATACTTTCTATTGCACAGGGGAATTATCCTTGCTTTTTACGGGCTTTACACCTTTCTGGTATTTTTTCATGCAATGTTACTGACTAAAAATATAAGCATTGCCGGAATGGCGGTAATTTCTACCTATATCCAGATGTTTTCCTATGGTTACGGGTTTTTAAAGTCGTGGATCCTTTTAAATGTTTTCAGAATGAAACCTGAAGAGGCTTTCCCTCATCATTACTATAAAAAATAATAGAGTACCATATCCCTGCTTATTTTACTGATTGCACGGATATGTTCAGACCCCAATATAAATATCAGTTCGGGATTGCAATAAAACAAAAAGGCTGCTCATATTAGAGGCAGCCTTACTTGTACAATAAATTTAAGATATAGAAATGTTTTCATGGTTGAGGACACCTACTTTCAGCATACATTCTTTCATTTTATGGTAGGTTCTTTTGATATCATGATCCAGACCGATGGAGAATCTGATTAATCCGTCAGAAATTCCTATAGCGGCACGCTCATCTTCAGGGATTTCAGAGGAAGTGGATTTTCCTGAGCATGAGAATAATGTTTTATAAAAACCGAGACTTACGGCCAGATAACCGAGATTGGCTTCCTGCATCAGCTCCATCAGCTCATTGGCTTTTTCGGTTGTTCCGGCATCCAGGGTCAGTAACCCTCCATATCCGTATTCTTCATCAATCATGCTTTTCATTAGCTCATGATTCTTGTGAGACGGTAATCCGGGATAGGATACTTTTAAGCCATCTTTTTCAAATTTTTCAGCAAGATATAAGGCATTGTGGCTATGCTGTTTTATCCTGATATGCAGTGTTCTGAGATTTTTAAGAATACTTGATGATCTCAGGCTGTCCATAGTAGGCCCTAGAAGCATGCATGCTCCGGAATTTACATTTTTGGTATCATCAATAAATGCCTGTGTGCCGCAGTATACTCCGCCCACCGTATCACTGCTTCCGTTAATGAATTTCGTTAAACTGTGGATAACAATATCTGCTCCGAATAGCTGAGGAGAGATAGAAAGTGGTGAAAAAGTATTGTCAACCACTAATTTCAAATCATGTTTTTTACAAATTTCTGAAAGCTTTCTGAGGTCTGCCACTTCAAGGAGCGGATTGCTTACACTTTCACAATAGATAACTTTTGTATCCGGAGTAATTGCATTTTCTATAACCTCAAAGTTGTTGATGTCCACAAAAGTAGTGGCTACATTGAACTGGGGCAGAAAGTTTTTAAGAAAAGCATACGTTCCACCATAAATAGTCCTGCTTGAAATAATATGATCTCCACTTTTACAAAGCTGCATTAAAACAGAAGTAATAGCCCCCATTCCTGATGCTGTAACATTGGCAGATTCCGTATTTTCCATTTTGGCAAGAGCCTGGGCCAGATAAAGATTCATGGGAGATGAATGTCTGGAATATAAATAACATCCTTCTGCATTTCCTTCAAAAGTATCGAACATCGTTTTGGCAGAAAGAAATGTATAGGTAGAGCTGTCAGAAATAGAAGGATTTACTCCCCCGAATTCACCAAAGTACTGAAGGTCCTGGATCTCGTTGGCTGCATTAAATTTTTCCATAAACATTGTTTTTATTTTATCTGCCTAATTTGCATTATTTTCATAATTATTACAATGTAAATTTGAATATTTAGAATATAAAACTGTAAAATATTGTTTATATAGAAAATATATTTGGTATCTTCGAAAATATTAAGAATTCACCAAAAATTTATCTATGGAACTTGATGAAATTGATAAAAAACTGCTTCTTTTTTTGCAGGAAGATTGCAAACAAACCACCAAAGAACTGTCCGGAAAACTGGGTTTATCTGTTACTGCTGTTTATGAGAGGATAAAAAAGCTGGAAAATGCAGGCATTATTTCAAAGTACGTGGCATTGTTAGACAGGCAAAAGGTCAGGAAAAACTTTATGGTTTTATGTCATGTTAAACTGACGCAACATAAAAAAGAATTTGTATTGCAGTTTGAAAAAGAAGTCATGAATCTCCAGGAAGTTACCGAATGCTTTCATGTGAGCGGAGATTATGATTATATTTTAAAAATAGGAGTAAAAGATATTGAAGACTACCGCAGTTTTATGTTAAGCAAGCTTACTACACTTCAGCATATTGCAAGTACCCAGAGTTCATTTATGATTTCTGAAGTAAAAAATACAACTGCAATTACTTTATAATTGAATTTAAAGTGATTCCGGGACAGTGACATCACATGTTGTCCGCCTGAATATTACACCAATACACCGTTTTTAGAGGAAATAGGATCAGGAAGATCGGTTTCTCCACCCATCTGAAGCAGATCTATTTCAATAGTTCTGCAGATGGAAAGCATTGGAACATCAAACATAAGTCCTGCAAAGGGATTCTCAGAATAATCCCCCACCAGCTCCATGATGATGTAGATCCATCCGATAATGATACAGAAAGGGATGGAAGTCCAGATTCCCCAGTCTCCTAACTTGGCAAACTCATTCACTAATCCTAGAGGAAGCAGGGTAATAAACAAAATATTAAAAACAAAAGCAGTACTGGCAAACTGTCTTGGAGAAGGGAATTTTTTGATTCTTTCTGCCTGTCCCTGGAAGCCGTAAAATTCATTCAGGCTGTTTTGAAGCTGTGTCTGATTGAAATCTGTGATGGCATTCATGTTTTTCAGTTCATTGATATCTTTTGCCTGTTGGGAAATCAGGTAGGTGGCAAAGTTTTTATAGTGATTCTTAAGCTCATATTCTTCTTCGGAAAGGTATTTATGCAGGAAAATAGGAGCTCTTCCGTAATCAGGAAATCCCGCTTTGATTAATCTGTTTCTTCTCAGGTTGATATTTCCGAACTTCGTTTGGGTATTGCTGATGTGTTCCCATTCCGCAGGGATCAGCAGCTGCTCGCGGAAAGTATATAGCCATGCAATATGACGGTTGACAATCTTTTTTTTGCGGTCTTCAAGGTCAAAAACGCCTATTTCTTCATTTTTAGTGTCAAAAGCATACACCATCGAAGCAAATGAACGGCTGGAATTCACAATTCCACCCCATATTTTTCTGGCTTCCCAAAGCCTGTCATAAGCCTGGTTATTTTTAAAACCGACCAAAAATGCTTCTGCCGTACCGATCAGGGCTACGGGAACCCATGGGATAGTCATCCAATGCCAGTTGAAAAAATAAAATAGAACGGCAATCAGGGTACACCAGATAGAAATTAAAATAAGATGTACACCGGATAGATTGAGAACCTGCTTATAATTGACATATTTGGTTGTGATCATAAAGATGGATGTGTTTTGCGTGTACAGACAAAATAAGTACCAAACTGTATTACGGTTTGCTTTCCGGCAACTTCTGCTGAATAATTATTAAACTTTTCCTGCATTGTAAGAGTCTGCTTTTGAGTCTGTAATCTTAAATAAAAATAGTGAAAAAAATGCACAAAAAAACCTCTGAAAATTTTCAGAGGTTTAAAATTTATTGAGAATTAATATTTCAGCATTTCTTCTATCTTTTTAGAAAGCTTCTCCGCATTAGGCAGCATTTCTTTTTCCAGTACGAGATTAATAGGAACCGCAGGTACATCTAAAGACCCCATTGCTTCAACAGGGGCATCCAGATATCTGAAACAATTTTTAGAAATACGGTGAGCGAATGCTTCTGCAAAAGAGTTGTTGAGCTGTTCTTCTGTCAGAACAATACATTTTCCATGTGCTTTTACTCTTTCAAAAACAAGTTCCTCATCCAGTGGAATCAGAGTCCTTAAATCGATTACTTCAACTCTTCCCTGGAATTGTTTAGCCGCTTCTTTAGCCCAATAAACTCCCATTCCATAAGTTACTACGAGCAAAGTCCTTCCTTTTTCGATCTCATCCTTGCCGGCTTCGATGATTACTTTTCCTTTTCCAAACGGAAGAATATAGTCTTCTGCGGGTTCTATGGTTTTTGCATCTTCAGTGCCCGGAACTTTACTCCAGTAAAGCCCTTTATGTTCCAGCATGATAACCGGGTTGGGATCATAATAAGCCGCTTTTAGTAATCCTTTAAAATCAGCGGCATTACTTGGATAAGCAATTTTAATTCCTTTGATGTTGGCTAAAATACTTTCTACGCTTCCGCTGTGATAAGGGCCGCCACCGCCGTAGGCTCCGATAGGAACACGGATAATATTGCTAACCGGGAACTTTCCGCCGCTTAAGTAGCTGGACTTCGAAATTTCCGTGATCAGCTGATTGATTCCGGGATAAATATAATCTGCAAACTGAACTTCAACGATAGGTTTTAGCCCCACGGCACTCATTCCGGCTGTAGAACCAATGATATAGGCTTCCTGGATAGCAGTGTTGAAAACTCTTTTGTTTCCGAATTTTTTCCCTAATGTTACTGTTTCACGGAAAACACCTCCGATTCTTTCTCCCACATCCTGTCCGTAAAGTAAGGCTTCAGGGTGCTTCCACATCAGTTCCTGTATAGCATGAATGGCTGCATCCACCATAACGATCTTTTCTCCGTTGGCAGGTTCGCGGGTTCCGGTCTCTTCTGTGATTGGAGTAGGAGCGAACACGTGCTGCATGACTGTTTCAGGTTTTGGATCCTCTGCTTTTTTAGCTCGTTCAAAAGCTTCTTCCGCCTCAAGACGTGCTTTTTTGGTGATCTGTTTTAACAAATCTTCATCAATGCCGGCTTCCAGCAATTGTTTTCTGAGGATTTCCCCCGGATCCTTTGCCCTGTGTCTGGTTAAATCTTCTTCATCTCTATAGAATTCCCTTCTTACTCCGGAAGTATGGTGGCCGATCAGTACCGTTTTAGCGCAAACTACTAATGGTTTTCTTTCATTTCTTACAAAATCCACGGCTTTTTTCATAACTTCAAAGCTTTCTATGAAATCAGTTCCGTCCACTCTCATTCTGCTTAATCCTGTGAATCCTGCTACAAAATCATAAGCGTCGCAGGTTCTGGCTTCTTCCTTGGTAACGGAAATTCCCCATTCGTTATCCTGAACCAGAAATATAATAGGGAGCTGATGCAATGCCGCAAATTGTAACGCTTCACTTACTTCCCCTTCCGTTACGGAATTATCCCCAAGGCTACATACCACCACCGGGTTATTTTCAAAATTCTGAAGATTGAATTCCTGGATATATTTTATTCCCTGTGCCACTCCCGTGGTCGGGATAGTCTGCATTCCTGTAGCGGAACTTTGATGAATAATCTTTGGTTTATTTTCATCCCTGCTTGAAGGGTGAGAATAGTAAGACCTTCCTCCCGAAAAAGGATCTTCGGCTTTGGCTAATAGCTGAAGCATGAGTTGGTAAGGCTCGAAACCTATTCCTAAAAGAATACTTTCATCTCTGTAATAAGGAGAAACCCAGTCTTCTTTTTTCAATTGATATGCGGTTGCCAATTGGATAGCTTCATGACCTCTTGATGTACTATGAACGTATTTACAGATATTTCTATTTTCTTCATAAATATCAGCCATTGCTTTAGCCAGCATCATATGATTGTATGCTTTCAGCAAAATATCCTGAGAAACTTTTTCGTGAAGTGTATTTTCCATAGGAAGCAAATATACATAAAAAAACAAAATACTAACAACTGTTAGTATTTTGTAGAAAATCCGTGTATTTAAAGGTTATTCTTTAATCACTTTTTTAGAAATAACTTCTTTATTTGTTTTTATTTCAATGATATAGATTCCTTTTGTATAAGAAGATAAATCTACCGGTTCTTTATCATTATTGATGGTGCCGCTTTGCAGTTTTTTGCCGGAAAGATCATAAATGCTGAAAGTGGACTTCTTGGGAGCTTTCAATATATGGGTAATATCTTTTGTAATGCTAGGTGCGATTGCAATTCCATTTAGTGCTCCGAATCCGGTTTCCTGGGTTCCCAGCACTTCATTGAAGCCTGTTATTAATATAGAATAATCTTGTGGCGCAGTCACAGCCGGAACAGCGTTGTTTTTTAAAGTTGCCTTATGGGAAACTTCAATGCGATAAACAGTGCCTGGTGTAGGGTTATCTATGACTACCTGTTCAACATTGTCTACAATATTGTCGCCTTTTGTGGCCGGAGTCATCGGACTGTTGGCATCCAGTTTCCATGGGAAATACGTTGTATTGGTGGTCGTATTAATGATTCTTACATCTAAATCGTTAATCAGTCTGGAATTTCTGTTGTTATATAATTCTGACCATTGGTTGCTGACGGTAAACTCAGGATCAATCCATGATAAAGTTACTTTCAGAGGTTCACTTCCTGAAGCTTTAATTGTTTTAGTGTTAACTGTACCGTTGTTTAAGGTCTCATTATTGAATATAACTGTATTGTTGGATTTTCCTACAAGCAGCTCAGCGCCTTTTTTGGCGTTGATGAATCCCCATCCGTACCAAGGATCAGGGCCAATGTTTCCGGCTTCAAGAGCGGAATGTACCATTAGCGTTTTGGAGGCTGCTGCATTTAACTCTGCATTATTGAATAATGATTTATAAATCTGCATCCAAAGGCCTATGATCCCTGCAACCTGGGGAGCAGCCATTGATGTTCCGCTATTGATTTGCCAGGTTGTGCTTCCTGTGGTGTCCTCTGCTGTAGAGGCCATCCAGATGTTGGTGCCGGGAGCGGAAATATCAGGTTTGATACCTCCGTCGTCTCTTGGCCCTGCGTTGCTGTAGCTTGCTTTTACAACATCGGTTGATGTGGTATATCGGTTATTGTTGGAAGAGATTACATTGGTAGCCCCTACAACAATAATATTTTTTGCTAAAGAACCATAGCCGATACAATCATATCCCTGTGAGCAATTCGCTGCAGGAGCAGCACCGGCGGGATAAGGCGAAACACCGGTTGACGTAAAATAATAAGCGTTACTCGTTGTGCCATTATAACCCGGACCATAGGCGAAGTAATTACCTGCTGATTTTACAATGGTATAAGTAGGATTATTGTATACAATGGCATCATATTGTTTATCAGTAGTATAATAAGTTCCCATGAGGTCATAATTATTTCCTGAAATATAATTGCCATTCCAATACCATGCGTTGTAAGGATATCCGCTGGATGTGGTTCCGTATGTCCACCCTGGATTTACACCATACGAATGGTTGGAAATTTTAGGTTGTGCAATCAGGATTTTGCCAAAGATGTCTGTAGTTAAGCCTGAAGGTAAAGTCGTCTGGGCGAATCTGTAAGAATCCATTGTTGAATTAAGGGCAATACCTTTTGCGTTTCCTGATCCCGTGATATTTCCATTCTGGTCTCTGGTTTGTAACGGAGAGTCCATAGCGCCAAGAATACTGGCTACACCGGTAGAATGGCTGCTGTATTCATTGGTGTCTGTCTCCATATTCGTAATTCTGTTGGGAGCGTTGCTAAAAGCTATGTGAGGAGCATATATCCTTCCACCGTCGAATACAGTATATTTGATTCCCTCTCCTTTAAATGCCGTTGCAAGTCCAGTGATCCCTCCTGCGGTTGTTATGGCATCTACGTTATTGTTGAAGATTTGATTTTGATCATCAGTCTGATAAAAATTGGGAACATCCCCGCTGAAACCTGCAAGATTAGCTCTCATTTCCTGTATTAGCTTTTGTGTTTCAGGGCTTCTGTCACTGCCATATCTCCTGGCAACATAAGAGTCAAACCTTTCGTTGTTCTCTTTGTTTTGTCTTTCAAACTCTCTTTTTAATGCCTCATTGTTTTGTGCACTTATCAACGTAATGGCTAATGTGCTGATCAAAAGTAAATGTTTCTTCATTGTTGTTAGTAAAATATAAAAAAATGTAATGATCCAAATTTATATAAAATATTTAATTTATTGATTATTTTGATGGATATTTTATTTTCATTTACTTATTTAAATATAGATTCGATAATTTATCACTTGATATAGATTTAAATTTTAAATTCCATATATTTTGTTTTTTTGGAATTTTATTGATTGTTTGTATTGCTTCTATAAAGTAATATTTAGAAAAAATGAAGTAACTTTACATTCTCTTTCTATAAAAAGTTAGAAAATTATATGTATTTAATTTTTGACACAGAAACAACCGGTTTACCAAAAAATTTCAATGCACCGCTTTCGGATTCGGATAACTGGCCAAGAATGGTCCAGATAGCATGGCAGATTCATGATGATGATGGGAATTTAGTTGAAAACCAGGATTATATAATAAAACCTGAAGGGTATGATATTCCCTTTAATGCCGCCAGGATTCACGGGATTACTACGAAGATTGCCCATGAAGAAGGTAGAGATCTCCAGGAAGTATTGGAAGAATTTTCCAGGGCTCTTGAGAAGATCAGAGTAGTCTCAGGACATAATGTGGAGTTTGATTACAATATTGTAGGGGCGGAATTCTACAGAAAGAATTTAAAAGACAATTTACAGGAAAAGCCCAGAGCGGATACTATGATCTTAGGAACCGACTTCTGCCAGTTAGGCGGAGGAAAGGGAGGGAGATTTAAACCCCCGAAACTGGAGGAACTTTACGAAAAATTATACGGAAATAAATTTGATGAGGCCCATAACGCAGCAGCTGACGTAAATGCAACAGCAAGAGCGTTTTTCGAAATGGTCAGAATTGGAGTGGTTCCGGCTGATGTCCTGAAAATATCGGAAGATCAGCTGAGTTATTTCAAAAGCCTTTACCCGGATCCGATTAAACCTTTCAATATTGTTATCCGCAGACAGGTTGCCGATTTTCATAATAAGAAAAAACAGCAGGATTTCGGAAGTATTGATGAAATTGATCTTGGTAAATACTTCAATTTTGATAACCATAGTGTTTTCTCAACATTAACGGCGACTTCAAGCATTAATGACCTGATCAGGAAAGCTACTGAAGAGAATTTTCCGGCTGTTGGAATGGTGGACCTGGGAAATATGATGGGCGCCTTTAAGTTTGTGTCTGCAGTAGAAGCGGCCAATGGTGACAGAGCAAAGAAGCATAAAGAATATTTAGCGAAAAAGCAGGAAGCAGAAGAGAATGGTATAGAATTTAATGAAACAGAGCCTGTTTCAGAGCCCTTGATCCCTGTTGTGGGATGTGAGTTTTACATTTCAGACCGTTATGAGCAGAAGCAATTTACCAAAGATGACCCCGACAGAAGGACACAGGTGGTGCTTTTAGCTAAGGATTTTAACGGATATAAAAATTTAGCAAAGCTTTCGAGCATTGGTTTTCTGAAAGGATTTTATTTTGGTGTTCCCAGGGTGAGCCGTGAGCTGATAGCACAGTATAAAGAAGGGGTCATTGCTTTGACTTCAGGGATTCACGGAGATATTCCGGATGCTATTCTGAATACCGGTGAGCAGAAAGGAGAAGAGCTTTTCAAATGGTGGAAAGATACCTTTGGTGATGATTTCTATGTACAGCTTCAGAATCACAAACTGCCGGAAGAAGAACACCTGAATGAGGTGTTGCTATATTTTGCAGATAAATATGACGTTAAAATTTTAGCTCAGAATGAAACATTCTATACCAATAAAGACGACTCCAATATTCAGGATATTGTAAGTTGTATCAAAGACGGAGAAAAGCTTTCAACTCCTGTTGGTAAAGGTTTTGGTAAAAGAAGGGGGCTTGCTACAGGAGAGTATTATATCAAAAATTCCGATGAGATTAAAGAAGCATTCCTGGCATATCCTGATGCATTTGAAGCCTATGACGAATTTTTTGCAAAGTTTAAGCCTTATACGTTAAAAAGAGATGTGCTGCTTCCTAAATTTGATATTCCTGAAGAGTTTATCCATGCAGAAGATGAGGTAGACGGTGGAAAAAGAGGGGAAATGGCATACCTTACCCATTTGACTTATGAAGGAGCAAAACGAAGGTATGTGGATACGGGAATCACGGAAGAAATTAAGGAGCGACTTGACTTTGAATTGGAAGTAATTGCTAATACCGGATATCCGGGATATTTCCTTATTGTACAGGATTTTTGTAATGAAGCCCGTAAAATGGGAGTTTGGGTAGGTCCGGGAAGGGGATCTGCCGCGGGATCTGCAGTCGCTTACTGTATTGGGATTACCAATGTGGATCCTATTAAATACGATCTCCTTTTTGAGAGATTCCTGAATCCGGAAAGGATTTCTATGCCTGATATTGATATTGACTTTGATGATGAAGGAAGGGATAAAATTATCAAATGGGTAATTGATAAATATGGCCAGAATCAGGTAGCACAGATTATAACATACTCTGTTCTCGGAGGTAAATCTGCTATTAAAGATGCAGGGAGGGTGCTTGATGTCCCAATCCCTGATACCAATAATATTGCAAAGCTTATTCCTTCCACACCAGGAATGAATATCGCCAAAGCTTTGGCAAAATATGATAAACTGAAACCGGAGGAACAGATGCTTGTTGATGAAATGAGATATGTTCTGGATAGTCCTGGTGATGCCCGTCATGATGTGCTTGCAAGTGCGAAAAAAATGGAAGGTTGTATCAGGAATACCGGAATTCATGCCTGTGGTGTAATCATTACCCCGGAAGATGTGAGTAATCTGGTTCCGGTAACCATTGCTGCTAAAGATGCTGATATTCTGGTTTCTCAATTTGATAACTCGGTGGCGGAAAGTGCAGGTCTTCTGAAAATGGACTTTCTTGGTCTGAGGACCTTAACGATTATCAAAGACGCTTTGAAACTGGTGAAAGCAAGATATGGGATTGATATTGATCCGGATCTTATTCCATTGGATGATGCTAAGACTTACCAGCTGTTTAAAGAAGGAAGAACAATAGGGATTTTCCAATATGAAAGCCCCGGGATGCAGAAGTATATGAGGGAGCTTAAACCAACGGTTTTTGCCGATCTTATTGCCATGAACGCATTGTATCGTCCCGGTCCGATTAAATACATCCCGAACTTTATCAACAGGAAGCATGGAATTGAAGAAATTGTCTATGACCTGCCTGAAACCGAAGAGTATTTAAAAGAAACCTACGGAATTACCGTATATCAGGAGCAGGTAATGCTTCTGTCTCAAAAGCTGGCGAATTTTACAAAAGGTGAGGCAGATACCCTGAGAAAAGCTATGGGTAAAAAGCAGATTGATGTTCTTAACAAAATGTACCCGAAATTTATTGAAGGAGGACGTAAGAACAACCTGAACGAAGAAAGGCTGGAGAAAATCTGGAACGACTGGAAGGCCTTTGCAGAATATGCCTTTAATAAATCCCACTCCACTTGTTATGCATTTATCGCTTACCAGACGGCTTTCCTGAAGGCCAATTATCCTGCAGAATATATGGCGAGTGTAATGAGTAATAACATTAACAATACGGATTCAATCACTATGTTCATGGAAGACTGTAAAAGTATGGGAGTGGATGTTTTAGGTCCGGATGTAAATGAATCCCAATATAAATTTTCGGTAAACGAAAAAGGACAAATCCGCTTTGGCCTGGGAGCTATAAAAGGTATTGGTGAAGGGCCAAGTGAGGCTATTACCAGAGAAAGGGAAAATGGAAGATTTAAAAATGTCTATGATTTCTTTGAAAGGATTCTGCCTTCCCAAATGAATAAAAGAGTAGCGGAAAGTTTAGTGCTGGCAGGTGCTTTTGATGAATTAGGTTCCTTCCATAGAGGTCAGTATTTTGATATCGATATGAGCGGAAAAACAAACCTTGAAAGATTGATCAGATACGGACAAAGCTTCCAGGAGAGTAAAAATGAAATGGAAAATTCGCTGTTTGCTGACTTTGCCGAAGAAGTACAGATTGAACAGCCGAAATTAGCCCCTTGCCCTGAATGGCCGAATATGCACAAGCTTAATAAAGAAAAAGAAATTATCGGTTTCTACCTTTCCGCACACCCGTTGGATGAGTTTAAATACCAGTTTCAATTTATACAGGGACAGCTTTCTAAAAAGGCGGTTCTTGAAAAGGATAAAGAAGAAAAAGCAATTACTGATGAGGCTCCGGTTTTAGAGCAGGACGTACAAGATGAAACAATTGATCTTTCCGAAATTGTCTCCGATGAATTATCAGCGGGAGAGGAAGAGGTAATACAAGAAGTTGTTAAAAAAGCTGAGCCTAAAGGAAACTTCCTGTTTTTAAATCTTGATGAGGTGGATGCTTATAAAGAACAGGCTTTTTCCAATAAGCAGGAAGAATTGTTTGAAGAAAAAAAGAAAGATTGGAAAACACTTCAAAAGGAAAGAGAAAACGGAGGCGGCGGTAAAGAATATACTGTTGCAGGCTTGATTACCGAATATAGAGTTCAGGATGGCTTTAGAAGCGGTGAAAAAGTGGCTTTTGTTACGTTAGAAGATTATTCGGGATCTTATTCTTTCAGATTGGGTGACAGGGATTATATGAGATTGAAAGAAAAGCTGGAAGTTCAACGGTTTGTGATTTTTAAAATAAAATTTGCTCAGGTGAAGGACGGAAGGGTTTTTGTGAATGTAGTTGACGTAATAGAACTCCAGGAAGCCTTTGAAAGATTTGCTAAAAGTATTTCTCTGGTGATGGATGTAATGGATGTAAGGCCGGAAGACCTTGAATTTTTCAGGACGGTTCTGGAACGGAATAAAGGAAATCAGAAATTAAAATTCTTTATTAAAAATATTGATGATGATTCCCATATCGAAGTTCAGTCGATGAAGCATTCGGTAGATTTGAATGGAGATTTGATTAAAGAAATTCAATTATTAAATAAATACGAGTTTTATTTGAATTAAAAAATGAAATATAAATATCTGGAAAAGTGGCTTTTGCCACTTTTTTTTGTTATAATTTCTGAATTTTTTCAACTATTATTTTATGTTAAATAGGCAAACGGCTTTTATTTGATTTTTTATTTCAATTTCTTAACTATCTGAAATTTAATATCTTACAAAAAATCATCAATTGATGATAAATTATTAAAATTAAATATTTGTTTAATTTTAATTAATAATATGTTTATTTTATTGTTTTTAGTTTGTTAATTTTTAATAATTTTTTGGTTTAAGTTGAAATTTATTTACATTTATATTTCTAATTTTAACTTATTATTTTATGAAGAGATTATTACTATTATGTCTATTTTTAATAGCTTTCATTACAAATGCCCAGGTAACCCTGGGGAGTGGAACAACCCAGACTGGGTATGTTCCGATAGATGTCAACTTTGGATATAACTACACCCAGCAGATTGTAACCAAAAATGATATTAATGCCGTTGCTGCAGGTAATATTACCGGTTTAAAATTCTACCTTCCCAATAATGCTGATATTTCCAAATCAGTTGATTGGGTAGTGTATGTAGGGCATACTACTAAAACTTCTTTTTCAAGTAATTCCGATTGGGTTCCCGTATCAGGTTTGACTCAGGTTTTTGCCGGAACGATAAGTGCGGCAGGAGGAGAAGTAACTGTAAACTTCAGCTCACCTTTTGCTTATAATAATACAGATAACCTTCTGATTGCAATTGATGAGAATACCGCAGATTATACCGGAACAGCGAACAGGTTTTATACGTATTCGGGAACTTCCAATACATCACTTTATCTGAGAAGTGATGCAACAAATCCTGATCCTGCAACTCCAACTACAGGGGCAAGAACTGCGACAAAATCTGTAATGACTTTATTAGGACTTACGCCTGCGGTGGCACCTGGCTGTCCTGTCGTATCTGCTCCGGCGGCAGCTGCAACCAATGTTTCTGTATTACCTACAATTACCTGGGGTGCCGTGAATTATGCTTCCTCCTATAAAATTAGTATAGGGACCACACCCGGTGCATCAAATATTTTAAATATGCAGGACGTAGGAGTTGCCACTTCTTATACTTTAACCACTTCGCTTAGCTTTAACACCCAGTATTATTATACCGTGTATGCTGTGAATGCTGCAGGTGCTTCCACGGCATGTGCCGAAAGATCCTTCACAACAGCAAGCACATTGAGCTGCCCGGCCGTGAGTGCACCTACCACTGCCCAGATAGGCCTTCCTGTTAAAACTACCTTTTCATGGTCTGCTTCCAGTGGGGCATTGGGCTATAGGTTGAATATCGGAACTGCTCCGGGATCATACAATATTCTCAACAATTTCGATGTAGGGAATGTTACTACATATACACTTACTGCTGCACAACAGCTAAGTCCTACAACACAATATTATTATACCATAACAGCGTACAACGGAAGTGTTGTATCGACAGGTTGTACAGAAAGGAACTTTACCACTACGGTAGCAGCTCCGGCAAACGATGACTGTTCCGGTGCTGTAAGTTTAACAGTGAACCCATCATTTGCCTGTACGGCCAGCACTCCGGGTAACACACTGGGGTCAACAGAATCTATGGCAGCCGGAACTTGTAGCGGAAATCCAAATGATGATGTGTGGTATAAGTTTGTAGCAACTTCAGCCAGTCATATCATTGCCTTATCCAATATTGTTTCTACAGGAAGCACCAGTGGGGTTACTGACATGTATTTCCAGGTACTGTCCGGAAGTTGCGGAACTTTAACAAGTGTTTTATGCTCTGATCCTGAAATGAACATTGTGAGCGGCCTTACTCCTGGCGAAACGTATTATGTAAGAGTGTACACTTATTCATCTTCGATTACTGGCAATGCAAGTTTCAATATTTGTGTAAGCACACCTCCGCCGCCGCCAGTAAACGATGATTGTGCAAATGCTGTAACCGTTACAGTAAACCCGGACACGAACTGCGGAAATGTAACGTCCGGAACCACAGTAGGAGCTACCAGTTCGGGTGTTGCTCTTGGTACATGTTCAGGAACGGCAGATGATGATGTTTGGTATAAATTTACTGCGACAGCTGCTACCCATACCTTACAATTGAAAAATATTGTTTCTGCAGGAACATCATCTTCTACTTCATTATATTCACAGGTATTCAGCGGAGCTTGCGGGGCTTTGGTAAGCACCAAATGTATCAGCTCAAATACCAACCTTACTCTTTTAAGTGGTCTTACTCCGGGACAGACTTACTATGTGAGAGTTTATAATTATGAAGCGAACTCAGGAGCTAATTTTTATGCAAATACATTTGATATTTGTATAGGAACGATTCCGGCAGCTCCTGCCAATGACGATTGTTCAGGTGCTGTGGATTTACAGGTTAGCCAAACTTTAACCTGTGCTTCACCAACATCAGGAACTACTTTAGGAGCAACGGATTCCGGTCTGGCAGTAAGCCCTTGTACCGGTACGGCAGACGATGATGTCTGGTATAAATTTACTGCAACAAGTGCCAATCATGTTGTTATGCTTTCAGGAGTAGTAAGTGCAGGAAGCTCTTCATCTACAAGTTTATATACTCAAGTGTTCAGTGGGGTATGCGGAACCCTGACAAGTGTTAAATGTGGTACAACAGTCAATACATCACTTACAGGACTTACTCCGGGACAAATATATTATGTGAGGGTTTATAACTCAAATACCAATGGGACTTCATTATATGCTAATAACTTTAATATCTGTATCGGCACACCGCCACCGCCACCTGTAAACGATGACTGTGCTAATGCTACTTCTCTTACAGTAAGCAGTAATAATGTTATGAGCCCGGTAAACGGTACTACGGTAAGTGCTACTCAAAGTACTGGTGTTACTGCTCCTACATGTAGTGCAACAGGTATCAATGATGATGTATGGTATACATTTACAGCAACAGCTTCCACTCACCTGGTACATGTTTTATATACTGATAATGCCACAACTACACAGGTGTATTCGGGAACATGTGGTGCTTTAACGGCTATGACTTGCTTTGACGGTAATTATGGAAACTCTAATGTGTTGTTGCAAAACCTTATTGTGGGACAAACGTATTACGTAAGAGTATTCTCATCTACCAGTACAGCAACTACAGCATCTAATTTCCAGATTGCTGTCACTACACCTTCTGCGGTGTCTAATGATACATGCGATACCGCTACGGCAATTGCTTGTAACGGAACAGTACAGGGAGTAAATGCATTAGCTACTGATGATACTCTGCCTTCTTCAGCTTGCGGTGCTTCAAGCACAACGGCAACTTATAAAGGTGTTTGGTTTACGGTAACTGCTACAGAGAACGGGCCTATTACTGTAGATGCTTGTGGTACACAGTATGATGCTTACCTGAGAGTGTATACCGGTGCTTGCGGTTCGCTTACCTGCTTCAGTGATACTTCCGGAGTAGGATATGCTGATTCAGGTTGTTCAGTTACTCTTAATAATGCTCCGACCTTAACATTTACAGGTGTTGCAGGAACTACATATTATATATTGCTTACAGGTTACACTTCTGCCAGAATTGGTAATTATAGTGTCTCTGTTACACAAGGATGTGCCGGTCTTGCCACGGCTGAGGTTGAAAAGAAAAAGAATGAAATTAAAGCGTATCCTAATCCGTTTACAGATGTTCTTTCTATTTCAGACGCAGCTAAGGTAAAATCAGTTTCTATTGTTGATGCTTCCGGAAGAGTGGCAAAAATAATAGAAAACCCTTCTTCCGCACTTCATTTGGAAGATCTGAGACAAGGAATGTACCTGGTAGTATTGAATATGAAAGATGGATCTAAACAAACCATAAAAGCTATAAAAAAATAATGTGTTTAATTTCTGATTAACAGCGAAAGCTGAAACTGATGGCCGGAATTCATTCCGGCCATTTTTTAGACAATAAAGACATGGATTAAATTGATATAATAATCTTTATTGTGTTTTAATATGAAATTATTAATGTTTTTAATTGATTTTTAGTAACTTGCTTTTACCAATTCAAATATTATATTATATGAAAAATTTTTTACTTGCTGGTTTCTTAACCATCTGGGCCTGGACTTTTGGCCAAACGTATTGCATCCCTGAATTTTCAGATGGATGTGATGAGGGAGATCAAATTGACAATTTCGAAATCCCTTTAATAGGATTTAGTCATCTCGGAACGGGGTGCTCCTCTGGCGCTTATGGAGATTTTACCTCTCAAACAATTAACCTTAATGCCGGAGTAGCTTATCCTTTCACTATTACTCATGGATATGAAAATGAATATGTAAGGATCTGGATTGATTTTAATAACGATGGTACCTTTGATGAAACCACCGAATTGGTAGCATCTTCCATAAGCGTTGAAGATACCAATGGCTCAATTACGAACAGCACAATTGTCATTCCGCTTACAGTAACTCCCGGAACATACCGGATGAGGGTAGCAGACAAATATGATGAAAATCCTGTCCCGTGTAATATAGATGGCTATGGGGAAGCACACGATTATACCGTGGTTATAGGAGCAGCTCCAAGCTGTCTTGCACCATCGGCTTTAACTTTGAATTCCCTTGCATCAAATGCTGCTGAAATTTCATGGACAGCTCCTGCAAGTACAGTAGGGGTGGGATATGAATATTATCTGTCTACATCAGCTACTCCTCCTTTGCCAGCCGCTGTAGCTACCGGAAGTGTAAATGCCCAGGCTACTTCAGCTCAGTTACCCAGTCTTTCGCCAACAACTCTTTATTATGTATGGGTTCGGTCCGTGTGCAGTGCTTCAGATAAAAGCATGTGGTCTTTAGGCTTTACATTTTATACTCCTTGTACGGCCACAACCCCAACTTATACCAATGATTTCTCAACATATCCGGTTGATTGCTGGACTCAGGCTTCTGACGGAACCCCGGCTACCGGACCTACAGGAGTTGATGAATATTGGTATGAAAAAGATTTTCTGAACTCAGGAGCCGGCAATAGCTCTGTAAGAATGAACGTATATTCTGAAAACAGGATAGGGTGGCTGAAAACCATCCCTTTCAACTTGTCAGCCGGAGGATACAAAGTATCGTTCGATTATGGTGTTACTGATTATAACAATGCAAATCCTTCCGGAATGGGATCTGATGACACGGTACAGTTTTTAGTGTCTGTCAATGGTGGAGTCAGCTGGACTGTTCTCCAAACATGGAATGCTGCTAATGCTCCGTCTAATACTTCTACAAACTATTCTTATGATCTTTCATCCTATACAGGAAATAATACTGTATTTGCCTTTTACGGTTCGTCCGGAACTGTTGATGACGATGAAGATTATGAATTTTTTGTAGATAATTTTACCGTAGAATCTTCATTGGCTGTTTCTGAAATCAACAAAGAGAAATATGATATTAAGATACATCCTAATCCATTCACGGAAATACTGAATATTACAAAAGTTGACCAGATCAGATCAATTTCGGTTTCGGATCTTTCCGGAAAACGGGTAAAAAGTTTTGAACAGCCTGTTCCGGTTCTTTATTTAGGAGATTTGAGCGCCGGAATTTACCTGATTACACTCCATATGAAAGATGGTTCCAAGCAGGTAATTAAAACCATTAAAAAATAAAACTACAGACTTAATCCAAAAAATGGGCGGAATATTCGCCCATTTTTTTATTACATATCACTTATCCGGTACTGGCTGTACATCTCCTGTATTCATAAGGTCAAAGACGGTTGGAAAGAACATTACTAGAATAAAATAAATGATAATCATCAGTACAATTAATACAAAAAGAATAATCACTAAACTATTCGGTTTGTTTTTCTTTTTTGGTTCCATGATTTTGTGGTGTTTTAGTAAATAATTAATCGATATCTGATATTAAGCTAATTTCTTGCCACACTGTTTACAGTACCTTGCGTCATCATCAATATCTTCATTGCCGCAACGGTCACATACCTTTTCCAGGTTTTGTCTTTTATTTCGCATTTCTGCCGTTACTATTCCGGTAGGAACAGCAATGATGGAATAACCGGCCAGCATTAATACTACTGCAAAAAACTTTCCTAAAGGAGTGATAGGAGATACATCACCATATCCCACAGTTGTTACGGTAACCACCGCCCAATAGATAGATTGTGGAATCGTTTCAAATCCGGGTCTTCCGCCTTCCACCATAAACATTAAAGAGCCGACAATCACTGAAAAGATAATCAGGAACAGGAGAAAAATATAAATTTTCCTGGAACTGTTTTTCAATGCCCGTACGATGAGGTAACCATCGTTCATAAAATCCAGTAAGTTGAAAATCCTGAAGATTCTCAGCATTCTCAGCATCCGGAAGATCAGAAAATATTTGGTAATAGGAAAGAAAAAACTAAGATAAAAAGGCACCAGGGCAAGAAAATCTATAATTCCGAAAAAACTGAAAATATAATGTCTCTTATTCTTTATCACAGCAATTCGCATAGAGTATTCGGCAGTGAAAAAAATGGAGATGATCCATTCAAGAATCAGGAAGGTGTAATGGAATCTTTTATCAAGCTGAGGTACACTTTCCATCATAATGATAGCGGTGCTGATAAGAATTAAAGACAGTAAAATGATGTCGAAAAGTTTTCCGAGCCTGGTATCGGAACGGTAGATGACCCTAAAAAGGTATCTTTGCCATAGCTTATCTTCAGGAACAAGATGATGCTCTCTTTCCATTTTTAATGTTTTTTAAAATTAACAAATTATCGTTATTTTCGTAGCAAACATACAGAATAAAATGACAATAAGCGAAGTAATTTCAGAAATAGAGCAGCGTATTCCTTTACAACAGGCGGAAGATTTTGATAATGTAGGACTGTTGTGTGGGATTCCGTCCCGCAATGTAAGCGGAATCCTGGTTTGCCATGATGCGCTGGAAAATGTGGTGGATGAAGCTATTCAGAAGAATTGTAATCTTATCGTATGTTTTCATCCTATTATTTTTTCAGGGTTAAAATCTTTAACGGGAAAAAATTATGTAGAAAGAGCCGTTTTAAAAGCTATTGAAAATAAAATTGCCATTTATGCCATTCATACGGCTTTCGATAATGACTTTTTTGGAGTCAACCGGGGAATTTGTAATGCATTGGGATTAAAAGACCAGCAGATACTGCAGCCTAAAAAAAATAACTTAAAACAATTAACGGTTTTTGTTCCAAAAGATTATTCTGAGCGGGTAAAAGAATCTCTTTTTGCTGCGGGGGCAGGAAATATAGGCTTTTACGATGAATGCAGCTTTACTTTGAATGGGAATGGTACTTTCAGGCCTATAGAAGGGTCTAAACCATTCTCAGGAGAGCAAAATGTCCGTGAAAATGCTGATGAAGATATGATTTCTGTGATTTTTGAAGCTTATAAACAGGGAGGGATCATAGCAGCTATGAAATCAGCTCATCCTTATGAAGAAGTGGCCTATCAGGTTTATAATCTGGATAATGAAAATCAATATTCGGGATTGGGGATGTATGGTGAGCTGGAAGAAGCGATGGAAGAAAAAGACTTCCTAAGAATGGTGAAAGAAAAGTTTAATCTTGAAGTGATTAAACATTCCTCCTTTAATGATAAAAAAATTAAAAGAGTAGGAGTACTTGGAGGCTCCGGAGCCAGTGGAATAAAAGCTGCACTTTCTAAAAAATGTGATGCTTATCTTACCGGAGATATCAAATATCACGATTATTTTTTAGCCGAGTCTAAAATGCTGATCTGTGATATAGGGCACTATGAATCAGAACAATTTGTAACCCAACAATTATTTGAAATTTTATCACAAAAATTTAGTACATTTGCAATTTCAAAATCTATTGAAAAAACCAACCCAGTAAATTATTTCATTTAAATATGGCAAAAACCAACGATATTTCAGTTGAAGAAAAATTAAGAGCTTTATACGATTTACAGATCATTGATTCAAGATTGGATGAAATCCGAAATACTAGAGGAGAATTGCCAATTGAAGTTGAAGATCTTGAAATTGAGATTGAAGGCCTTGAAAAAAGAGCTGAAAAATTTCATGCAGATATCAAAGATCAGGAAGATCAGATCAAAACAAAGCATGAAGTGATTAACCATGCAAAAACCTTAATTGAGAAATACAAATCTCAGCAGGATAATGTAAGAAACAATAAAGAGTTTGAAGCATTAAGCAAAGAGATTGAATTCCAGGATCTGGAAATTCAGCTTGCAGAAAAAAGAATTAAGGAATTCGGAGCTAAAATTGCTCACAAAAACGAAACCCTGGCTGAACTCAATGCAAAAATTGAGGATCTGAAAAATCACCTGAAGTTTAAAAAAGAAGAACTGGACGGTCTTATTTCTGAAACTCAAAAAGAAGAAGAATACTTACTGGAGCAGTCTAAAGAATTTGCTGCTAAAATTGATGAAAGATTGCTGGCTTCTTACAACAGAATCAGAACAAACTCTATCAACGGTCTTGCAGTAGTAGGTTTAGAGAGAGGAGCTCCTAAGGGGTCATTCTTCACGATTCCTCCTCAAAAGCAAATGGAAATTGCCCAGAGAAAGAAAATCATTATTGATGAGCATTCAGGTAAAATCCTTGTTGATGATGAGTTGGTAATGGAAGAAAACGAAAAAATGAAATCTGTAATTAAATTCTAATTATTGATTTACTCATATGAAAAGCTGTTTCAATCTGAAGCAGCTTTTTTTGTATTATTATTCAAATAATATCTTAGGCTTAAATATAATTAAACATAGTAACAGGAACAACAAAAAAGCCGCTTCAAATGAAGCGGCTGTATTCTATTATTCCTGATGTTCGTACATCTTATTGTAAAGATCGATAAATTTCTCTTTTACGGCTTTTCTTTTCAGTTTAAGAGTCGGGGTCAGAAGTCCGGTTTCAATGCTCCATACTTCAGGAGTCAGTTCAATTTTCTTGATTTTTTCCCAGTTCCCCAAATGTTCATTGATTCCGTCAATCTCTTTTTCAATTCTTTGTTTCAGTTCAGCACTTTTTGCTATCTCTTCAGGAGTGGAGCCGATACTTATATTATTCCTCATGGCCCAGCTCTTTGCAAATTCAAAATCCGGCTGTACCAAAGCGCAAGGCATTTTCTCACCGTCACCTACCACCATGATCTGTTCAATGAATTTAGAAGCTTTTGCAAGGTTTTCAATAGTCTGGGGGGCAATATATTTTCCGCCTGAAGTTTTAAACATTTCTTTTTTACGGTCGGTAATCTGTAAAAATCCGTCACTGTCTATATGACCGATATCTCCGGTTTTAAAATAACCCTCTTCGGTGAAAGCTTCGCGGGTCATTTCCTCATTTTTGAAGTATCCCTTGAAAACAGATGGCCCTTTTACTGTAATTTCACCATCTTCCTGGATTTTTACTTTTAAATTATCCAATGGAATTCCTACAGTTCCTACTTTCATTTTTTCAAAACTGTTTACTGAAATTACCGGTGAAGTCTCCGTTAAACCATATCCTTCCAATATAGGAATTCCTGCATTCTGGAACATCAGGTTCAGTCGTGTGGATAATGCAGCCGATCCTGAGACCAAAGTGATAATTTCACCACCCAGTCCCTCTCTCCATTTTGAAAATACCAGTTTGTCGGCAATGATTTCCTGCAATCCGGAAGGCTTTGAAATTTCTTTCTTTTTGGTAATTAAATTGAGGGCCCAGAAGAATATTTTTGATTTCAATCCGCCAGCGGAAGAACCTGTATTGTAAATCTTATCATATACTTTTTCTACCAATCTTGGTACTACCGTCATGTAGTGAGGTTTCACCTCTTTCACGTTTTCACCCATTTTCTCGATACTTTCGGCAAAATAAAGAGAAAAGCCGTTATACTGGTACAGGTAAAAAAGCATCCTTTCGAAAATATGACAAATAGGAAGGAAGCTCAATGCCCTGGTTTCTTTATAATCCAGGCTTTTTTTCTTGGGAATTCTTGGAATGGAGCCCAAAACATTGGATACAATATTATTATGGGTCAGCATAACGCCCTTAGGTCTTCCGGTAGTTCCTGAAGTATAAATAATAGTGGCGAGATCTTCGGTATTAATGGCATTGGAAAGATCTTCCACCTCAATCTGTGTGGATTCATCCTTTCCCAGATCCAGGATTTCTCTCCAGTTAGCCGCTCCGCTTACATTATCAAAAGTGAAAATACCCTGAAGGCTGGGAATATTATGTTTCACCTTCATCACTTTGTTGAGAAGGTCTTTATCGGAAACAAAACAGTATTGAATTTCGGCATTATTGAATATAAATTCATAATCTTCCGGTGAAATACTCGGATAAACCGGTACGGAAACCACACCTATCTGAGAAATCCCAAAATCCATTATAGCCCATTCTGTACGGGAATTGGTAGTGATCAGAGCGATCTTGTCACCCGGTTTTATGCCTAGCTTTAATAGTCCTCTGGATATCTTATTTCCCTCATTAATAAACTCCTGGGTAGAAGTTTTTTTCCATTCACCATGATACTTCGTCACAAACATATCCATTTTAGGATATTTTTCTAAAGCGTAGTGTGGAATATCGAATAATCTCTTGATCGTCATGATTTTTTAAGTAATTTATAAAGAAATCTAAATATAAGCATTTTTTTTAATTGTAGACATCCGATTGTAATAATTGGGAATAAGTTCAATGTGTGCCATAATATGTGGCATCAGAACCTCTGCATTTTACGGTTTCTAATTTCTTTTTCCTTATTTGCTCAAAAAGTGTAAATTTACGGCTATCTAATTAATTTTTTTATGGACTTTAATTTATCGGAAGAACAGCTGATGATTCAGCAGGCTGCAAGAGATTTTGCACAAAACGAACTATTACCTGGAGTTATTGAAAGAGACCGCGATCAGAAATTCCCTGCAGAACAGGTTAAGAAAATGGGAGAAATGGGACTTTTAGGAATGATGGTTGATCCAAAATACGGGGGTGCAGGTATGGACAGTGTGTCTTACGTTTTGGCCATGGAGGAGATCGCAAAAATAGATGCTTCTGCAGCAGTTGTAATGTCCGTAAACAACTCATTGGTTTGTGCCGGTCTTGAAAAATTTGCTTCTGAAGAGCAAAAAGTAAAATACCTTACTCCTCTGGCAAGCGGAAAGGTAATCGGAGCTTTTGCATTGTCTGAGCCTGAAGCAGGTTCTGATGCAACATCTCAGAAAACAACCGCAGAAGATAAAGGAGACTATTACCTTTTGAACGGGATCAAGAACTGGATTACCAATGGAGGTACGGCTTCTTATTATATTGTAATTGCACAAACGGATCCTGAAAAAAAGCATAAAGGAATCAACGCTTTCATCGTAGAAAGAGGATGGGAAGGTTTTGAAATAGGACCCAAAGAAGACAAATTGGGAATCAGAGGAAGTGATACCCACTCTTTAATTTTCAATAACGTAAAAGTTCCGAAGGAAAACAGAATCGGAGCAGACGGGTTTGGTTTCAATTTTGCAATGGCTGTACTGAACGGAGGTAGAATAGGGATCGCTTCCCAGGCTTTAGGAATTGCTTCCGGGGCTTACGAACTGGCATTGAAATATGCAAAGACAAGAAAAGCGTTCAAAACTGAAATTATCAACCATCAGGCGATTGCTTTCAAATTAGCTGATATGGCTACTCAGATTACTGCAGCAAGAATGTTGTGCTTCAAGGCAGCATGTGAAAAAGATGCAGGAAAAGATATTTCTGAAAGCGGAGCGATGGCAAAACTATATGCTTCTCAGGTAGCAATGGATACCACTATTGAAGCTGTACAAATCCATGGCGGATACGGATACGTGAAAGAATACCACGTAGAAAGATTAATGAGAGATGCCAAGATCACTCAGATCTATGAAGGAACTTCTGAAATCCAGAAAATTGTGATCTCAAGAAGTATCGCAAAATAAAAATATAATAAAACACACTTACCTATGAAAAAATCTTTGTGGATTACCCTCGGTGTCGTACTGCTATTATTAGGAGTATTTGTATGGTATAAGTATTTCTTCGTTTTCGGAGAAGGAGTGAAGTCCGGATATCTGAACTATGCCATGAAAAAAGGCTATATCTTCAAAACCTATGAAGGTAAACTGATTCAGGAGGGTTTCGGGAAAGGAAAAACAGGAACCATTACAAGTTATGAGTTCGAATTTTCTGTAGATGACCCTGAAGTTTTCAAACAACTGGAAACCAACAGTGGCAAAACCTTTGACCTGCACTACAAAGAATATAATGGCGCTCTTCCCTGGAGAGGAAACACAAAATTTGTCGTAGACAAAGTAGTGAACATGAAATAATTAAAAGGCTTCCGTTTTGGAGGCCTTTTCTTTTTAGGAGCTTTTCCCGCTATCCACTCATACTCCTCGCGCCAGGCTGAGTCTAATCATGCTGCGGGGTAACCGTTACTATCGGGCTATTTTAATAAGTAACAAGGAAGTAATGAATTGTGTTTTTTTTACATCATAGCTTTGTATCTTAACTTATCTTAAAAACTTCCCATTCTCTTATACATAAAAAGATCTGTGAAAATCCGTGCCATTTATGACTTAAAATAAAAAATCCATCACAAGGATGGATTTTGAAATTCTAGTGAGAATCCTGATCAGGAATATTATTGTTTTTCTTCTTTTTATAAAAATAGTATCCAATACCGCCAACCAGAAACACCGGCCATAAGGGAAGAAGAAAAAGAACGATGGAAGTAACCACATCCCAGCCGGATTCAATAGCGGCTAATGATTTTCCGCCAAAAGTATCAGGTTCCTTTTCAGCTTCAGTTTTACCTGTGATATTAACATCAATGCTGCAGATGGTGTTATCTGTATAATTACGTCCTGTAACCTGAATGTCTCTGGTTTCAATATCTCCAATATTGCTGTTTAAAGCTTCCATTAATCCATCAAAATGCTGAATAGGAACTTTGATATTCAAACTGTAAACTTTTTGATTTTTATCACGTGGATTAGCCGGTTCAATATAAGACTGGTTTTCACTTTTAACATATCCATTGTTTTTGATGGCTTCTTCTCTGATGATTTCTTTTACCGTTTCAGCATTATCAGCTCTTACCACAAGATAGCCTGTTTTTACCATTTTATCTTTCGGTATATTCAGTTCATAGCTGTCGTTTTTAGGTTTTTCTTTGTAAATGATTTTGGTTTCTTTAATCATTTTAGGTGCTTGAACGTTTGTCGCAACCTTCTCAGATTGCTTCGCTGCAGAATCTTTTTTCTCAATTTTTGACTCCAGTTTTGTAGATGTAATTTTATCAGATAGAGAATCTACCATTTTGGATGTGCTTTCTATTTTCTCCTGAATATCATTTTTAGCTCCTTCAATATCTTTTATTCTGATACTTGCAGAATCAAGGACATTATTGGCTGTTTTACCGGCATTATCAATAGCGTCTGAAGCAACAGAAGCTGTACTGTCTATACTGTTGGCAGCTTCTTCCAATTTAGATTGCGAAATCCCACCTTTTTTACAGGCAATAAAAGAACCTGAAATAGCAATGAGTAATATGAACTTTTTCATAATATTATTTTTTGATGAAGTAAAATTAGTCATGAAGCTTCTTAAGCACTTGTAAATGAAATGTATTCTAATCGTAAAATTGTAACTGTATTATTTTCAGTATTTTGTATTTGTTTTACAAGAGATTTACAAATGTTTTATACCAGATATTAGATTTTGAACATTCCAATAATAACAAATACCATAATTGAATATGTGATAATTCCCTTTCTCCGGAGGATGTCAAAAATTCTTTGAATTTTTGATGGTTAAGTATGATCAAAAAAAATCCGCAGAACAATTTCCGCGGATATATCTTTTAACATTTGCCCTTTCGCAAATTCACTTTTAATTAGTTTTCCCTGAATTCACTGATAAAATGAAGTTTCACATTCGGGAATTTTTCCTGGGTCATATGAATAGTAAACGAAGAATCAGCAAGGAATACCAGTTGATTATACTTATCTCTGGCAAGAAACCTCTGCTTTAATCTTGCAAATTCTTTGAATTCCTCTGACTTTTCATCGGCTTCCACCCAACATGCCTTATGCACGGAAAGTGGTTCATAAGTACATTTAGCACCATATTCATGCTCAAGACGGTACTGGATCACTTCGTACTGAAGCGCCCCTACGGTACCGATGATCTTTCTTCCGTTCATTTCCAGGGTAAATAGCTGTGCAACCCCTTCATCCATAAGCTGGTCAATACCTTTTGCCAGTTGTTTGGCTTTCAATGGATCACTGTTATTGATATAACGGAAGTGTTCAGGAGAGAAGCTAGGAATCCCTTTAAAGCTAAGCTTTTCACCGGCAGTAAGCGTATCACCGATTCTGAAGCTTCCTGTATCATGAAGACCTACAATATCCCCCGGAAAACTTTCCTCTACCACCTCCTTTTTATCGGCAAAGAACGCATTGGGCGAAGAGAATTTCATCTTTTTACCTTCCCTTACCAGCAGATAGTTTTCATTTCTTTTGAATGTTCCGGAAACAATTTTCACGAAAGCCAGTCTGTCCCTGTGCTTAGGATCCATATTAGCATGGATTTTAAAAACAAACCCCGTGAAAGCATTTTCTTCTGGCTTTACCAGACGGGTATCACTTTCTTTTGGCTGTGGCATCGGAGCAATATCAATAAAGGCATCCAGTAATTCACGAACTCCAAAATTATTTAAAGCAGAACCGAAGAAAACCGGCTGCAAATTACCTTTCATATAATCTTCACGATTGAATTCAGGGTAAACGGATTGGACCAGGTCCAGTTCTTCCCTTAAAGTATTAGCGGCTTTTTCACCAATCACTTCATCAATTGAAGGATCATTAATATCATCAAACTTAATAGAATCTCCAACTTTCTGTTTTTTCTCTTCTAAAAATAACTGAATATTGTTTTCCCAGATATTATAAATTCCCTGAAAATCATTTCCCATACCAATTGGTAAAGAAAGCGGACAAACTGTTAAGCCTAATTTTTGTTCCACTTCATCCAGCAGATCAAAGGCATCCTTACCTTCACGGTCAAGCTTATTGATGAATACCAGCATCGGAATGTTTCTCATCCGGCATACCTGAACCAGTTTTTCAGTCTGTTCTTCCACCCCTTTTGCAACGTCAATAACAACAATTACCGAATCTACAGCCGTTAAAGTCCTGTAGGTATCCTCAGCAAAATCTTTGTGCCCGGGAGTATCAAGGATGTTTATTTTGTGATCTCTATATTCAAAAGCCAATACGGACGTTGCTACAGAGATCCCTCTCTGTCTTTCAATTTCCATAAAGTCGGAAGTAGCTCCTTTTTTTATTTTATTGGATTTTACCGCACCCGCTTCCTGGATGGCCCCTCCGAAAAGAAGTAGCTTTTCAGTAAGGGTTGTCTTTCCTGCATCCGGGTGAGAGATGATTCCAAAAGTTTTTCTTTTTTGTATTTCTTTGATTAAGTCTGACATATCGTATTTTGAAGTTGCAAAAATCGTGATTTTTTGTGAGGTTTTCAAATTTAAATTGCGACAATGCTTACCAGATAGGAGAGCAGTGGGTAGAATCGTTAAAACTAAACGATGGAAAGCAGCAGGGTAATTTTAGTTTGGCAATCTAAGTATTTCCTTTTTTAGTTGTCTGTAGCTATCAAAAAAATTATCTTTGTTTCCATAAATTTTTACAGAAAAGAATGGAAAATAGCAGATATCCGAAGTTTACCTTCACGTGGTTAGGCGCTGTTACTTTAGTGGTGGGTTTATTTGTAGGAACTATGGCCGTTTCCCTATTCAGTACTTTTTGGAAAGTGATTTTCAAGGAGAATCTGGAGCTCAAAGAATGGTTCCTTATGGTGGCTAATTCTGTAGGATTTCTTACGGCAATTGCATTTTTCGATTTTTTTATTGTAAGGCGTACTACCCATATGAAGCTGAATTTCAATTTCTCTTCTGTTAATTTTTATACTTACCTTCTTGTATTTCCTATGATGGCCGGGATGATGTTTATTTCAGAATTTATTACGGCTCAGATTCCTACAACGGGACCTTTTTGGGGAGACTTTTATGAGTATTTTGTACGGCTTATGGATCAGCTGACGGATGACCCTGTTGTAATGCTTATTATGACAGTAGTTATGGCTTCTGTTTTTGAAGAAATTATCTTCAGGGGAATTATCCAGAAGGGACTGATCAATAAAGGTATTGCTCCATGGAAGGCTATTGTATATGCTTCGGTAATCTTTGGAGTGGTTCACGGAAATCCATGGCAGTTTATCAGTGCTGTATTGCTGGGATGTGTCCTGGGTTTGGTATATTATAAAACAAAATCCCTGCTGATCCCGATGTTACTGCATGGATTTAATAATCTGACCCTTTCATTATTGGTTATTTACGGTAAAAACGAAAGCTTTGCGCAAGCTTTTAAGGTATCAGAATGGTTGATATTAGCTATAGGGCTTGTACTTTTTTCTTTATTTTATTATCTGTTTATGAAAAAATACAAAGTACATTACATTGAAATGTAGCCAGCCGAATTAAAAAAAGTAAAATTGAAAATGAATATAGAAATGGAATTATTAGTAGCCACTCACAACGAACATAAAAAAGAAGAGATCCAGCAGATTCTGGGGCATGATTGTAGGGTGAAAAGCCTTACGGATTATAACATTCATGAAGAAATTGTAGAGGATGGAGATTCTTTTCATGCCAATGCCCTGATTAAAGCAAAATATTGCTTTGAAAAAACAGGAATTCCCAGTCTGGGAGATGACAGCGGTTTGGTAGTGGAAGCACTGGACGGAAGACCGGGAATATTCTCCGCCCGTTATGCCGGAGATCATGATTTTGCCAGGAACATTGAAAAAGTGTTGGAAGAAATGCAGGGGATAGAAAACAGAAAAGCATACTTTATTACTGTTTTATGCTATTATGATGAAAATGGGGCCCAATATTTTGAGGGAAGGGTATATGGAAATTTGCTGACTGAAAATAAAGGACTTAAAGGATTCGGGTATGACCCTATTTTCGTGCCTGAAGGCTATGAAAAAACTTTTGCAGAAATGAATCCGGAAGACAAAAACAAAATCAGCCACCGTAAACAGGCATTAGACTTATTGATGGATTTTTTAAAAGTGACAGATTAATTTTAATTATATAGATCAACTATCCATTTATATTTTCTGTTGTACATTTGTTATCATAAACTATTGATTTGAGCACTTATTTAACGATATTAGGTTTTAATTCAGCAATCCCGACCATCAATTCTTCCCCTACGGCACAGCTGCTGGAAATGGAAGAAAGACACTTCCTGATTGATTGTGGAGAAGGCACCCAGGTTCAGCTGAGAAAAGCAAAAGCAAGATTTTCAAAAATCAACCATATTTTCATTTCCCATCTTCACGGGGATCATTGCTTCGGGCTTCCCGGGCTTATTGCGTCGTTCCGTCTTTTAGGAAGAGAAAACCCGTTGCATGTTTACGGGCCTAAAGGAATTAAAAAGATGCTCGAAACCATTTTTCAGATTACTGAAACACATCGCGGTTTTGAAGTAGTGTATCATGAACTGGACAAAGAGTATTCAGAAAAAATTTATGAAGATAACAGGGTGGAAGTCTATACGATTCCCTTAGATCACAGGATTTATTGTAACGGTTACCTTTTTAAGGAAAAACCCAAAGAAAGGCATCTTAATATGAAAGAGATTGCCAAGTACAGTGAAATAGAAACCTGTGACTATCATCATATAAAAGCAGGAAAAGATTTTGTTCTGAGTGATGGCTATGTACTTAAAAATGAGATTTTAACAATTGATCCCGCTCCACCGGTATCATATGCATTTTGCAGTGATTCCCGTTATCTCGAAAGTATTATTCCAATTATTAAAAATGTAACGGTGCTGTATCATGAGTCCACATTTTTGCATGATCTGAAAGAAATGGCAGATTATACAGGGCATTCCACCGCGCTGGAGGCAGCAATGATTGCCCAGAAAGCACAGGCGGGAAAACTGATACTGGGACATTTTTCCAACAGATATGCCGATTTGACTGTATTTACAGATGAAGCAAGAAACATTTTTCCGAATACATTTTTGCCCAAGGCGTTGGAAAGTGTAAAAATTTAAGATGGATATGCTGAATTTTGAAGAATTAAAAAACTTCCTGGATGAAAAGGCAGATCAGTATAATGCTCCTGGTTTTATTGAAAATGATCCGATTCAGATTCCACATCGCTTTTCTATAAAACAGGATATAGAAATTGCCGGGTTTCTGGCAGCAACAATTTCCTGGGGAAACAGAAAAGCTATTATCAGATCGGCAGAGAAAATCCTTGATATTATGGGAAATTCTCCTTACGATTTTGTAATGAATTATTCTGGGAAAGATCTGGAAAGTGTTCAGGATAAAAGCATTCACAGGACTTTTAACGGAGAGGACTTTGTTTATTTTATCAAACAGTTCAATAGAATATACAGGGAAAATGAAAGCCTGGAAAATCTGTTTATAATAAAAGAAGGAGAAAATAATTTTCTGCATTCCATTGAAAGGTTCAGGAATAATTTTCTGGAAGCCGAAAAACACAGAAGTCATAAACATATCAGCTCACCGTACAAAAATTCTTCCGCCAAAAGGATTATAATGTTTTTGAGGTGGATGGTACGTAAAGATAAGCGGGGAGTAGATTTTGGAATCTGGAAAGAAATAGATCCCAGATACCTGTCCATCCCTTTAGATGTACACACCGGAAATATTTCCAGAAAACTGGGATTGGTTTCAAGAACGCAGAATGACTGGAAGACGGTGGAAGAACTGGATATCGCCATTAGAAAAATGGATGAAAATGATCCGGCAAAATATGATTTTGCCCTGTTTGGACTAGGGGTTACCAAAGAACTCTTGTAAAAATATAAAAGGATGAAAAAATACAACGAAAAAACGGAAGTTCTTGAAAAAATAGCCGATAGCATTACATCATGGATTGGGTCTATTCAATCATTAATAGTGCATACGCTGCTTTTTATCACCTCCTTTCTGCTTCCTATGCTGAATATTGTTGATTTTGATAAAATGCTTCTGATTCTCACTACGGTATTATCTTTAGAAGCTATTTATCTGGCCATTTTTATTCAGATGTCAGTCAATAAAAGCCACGAAAAAATTGAAGATATCCAGGAAGACATTGAAGAAATCAGTGAAGATATCGAAGACATCCAGGAGGATATCGAGGAAATAAGCGAAGACATTGAAGAAATCAGTGAGGATATTGAAGAAATCAACGAAGATATTGAAGATATTCAGGAAGACCTTGAGGAAATTAATGAAGAGGAAGAAGAGGAAGATCATAATGAAAGAGCCAGAAACGTAATGCTGAAAAGCAATGTAAGCTCAAATAAAAATGAAATAAAAGCCCTGAAAGACATTATTTCCCAGCTTCAGAATGAAATTGATCAGCTGAAAAAGAATTAAAAAAAATAATATAAGTATGACAGGTCAGCATAGGTTGATCTGTTTTTTTTAGCATTAAATATCATTGGGTTTAAAATTTTCATACATAATTTTTTTTATGAAAAATTTAATAATAAGAAATTTTCATTATTAATAAATTGATTAAATGTGGGTTTTAGGTTGAGAAAGATCATTTTGTTTAGAAATTTTTGGTACATTTGGACAAATGAAATTAAAATGTTAAACTATAGAGTAAAAAGCTACTTTTTTCTTTTTGCGTTTTTACTGATTTCTATTTCTGCGTTTTCTCAGACGGCACCCGACAGAAGAATGTCCAAAAAAGTGAAACCTTCTGCAGCCAGTCTCAGAGCAGGCGCATTTATAGACGTAAACGTAACTCCTTATGTAGGTTCTACCTATACTGCCGAACAATTGGTAAAGAATATTCTGATTAACGGAGGAACCAATTGTACCACTGCTAACGTAACCAACGTCACGGTTTCTCCCAATCACGCGGTAGGAGATAACGATAGGTTTTGGGGATATTTCAATAAAGGAACAGCCAGTTTTCCTTTTACAGATGGAATTGTATTGACAACAGGTTATGCACGGCAGGCCGGGAACAGCTATGTCGGATTGCTTAGCGGACAGGTAGGTACGGGAAGTGATCCGGACCTTGTTACAGCAACGAATCCTCCATATGCCCTGCTGGATGCAGTAGCGCTTGAATTTGATTTTGTTCCCAATTCTACCCAGGTAAAATTTAATTATATATTTGCTTCTGAAGAGTATGATGCGAATTATCCATGCTCGGGATACTCCGATGCTTTTGCCCTTCTCTTAAAGAAAGCAGGAGATCCTACGTATACGAATCTTGCTGTGTTACCCAATGGTGCAGGCCCGGTAAGTGCTACAAATATTGTACCTGCCGGAAACGGATTTAGCTGTGGCCCGATCAATGCCACCTATTTCGGAGCAATGAACAATCCCCATGTTGGAATTAATTATTTTGGAAGAACAGTTCCGTTAACAGCTGTTGCCGATGTTATTCCGGGGCAGACCTACCATTTCAAAATGGTTCTTGCGGATGCAAGGGACAGGGGACACGATTCTGCAGTGTTCCTGGAAGGAGGTTCTTTTGATATCGGGATTAAAATTGTGGATGAAAACGGGGTTGCCCTGCCCAACAGCATCAATATGTGTGATAATACCCCTAAACAACTGAAAGCACAGTTAGCAGCCATTCCTGGAATGACTTTCCAATGGTATAAAGACAATGTGGCAATTCCCGGGGCTACCAATGCCGTTTATATAGCCAATCAGCCGGGTGTTTATACCGTAAAAGTAATGATTCCCGGGAACCAGTGTCCCGGAGAAGCAACGATAACTATTGTGGGAGGAACGAGCCCTACTGTAAAGGATGCCACCATGAAGCTTTGTGCAACACCGGCTCTGAATACTTTTAATTTGGAAGATGCAAAACCCCTGATCAGTACCACTCCGGGAGCTGTATTCCGTTTTTATACCACTCAGGCTGATGCACAGGCTCAAAATAATAATTTCATTACCAACCTGACCAGTTATAACGGAACAGACGGACAAATTTTATATGTTCTTGTTTCCAACGGAGCTTTCTGTAGTAAGATTGCTACATTAACTTTAAGAAGGGAAGAAACACCGGTAGCTGTGCTTAATGCAACAAAATTAAAAATTTGTGTAGGAGAGTCAGTGGTATTAACGGCTTCAGGAGGCGTTACCTATCAATGGAATAACAGCTCAGCCACAACACCGGTAAGAACAGTGAGCCCAACGCAGACAACTACTTATACAGTGTATGCAATCGGAGCACAGGGATGCAAGTCTTTACAGCCGGCCAGTGTTACCGTTGAAGTAGTACCCGCTATTGTTTCCAAATTAAAGGGAGGCCATATTTGCCAGGGAGACCAGATCGTTCTGGATGCCGGCGCGGGACCTGATTATACCTACGAATGGAGTACAGGAGAAACCACTCAGAGCATTTCTGTAGGAACTCCGGGAGTTTATACGGTGAAAATCAGTAACGGTGTATGCTCTGATGTATATAAAACAGAGGTTATAAAAGCAATCATTCCTGAAATTACCAATGTAGATTATAACGAGAACGGAACCATGATTATAACAGCCAGTAATCCTAGTAACGGAATACTGGAATATTCAATAGATAACGGGATTACATGGCAATCTTCCAATGTATTCGGTAATGTTCCAAGAAATAAAGTGATTTCCATCCGTGTAAGAGTTAAATACACCAGTTGTGTAGGATTCCTGGAATTCTTTACTTTCGTAATGAAAAATGTAATTACTCCGAATGGAGATAACATCAATGATATTATTGATTTCAGAGGAGTAAGTGATTATAAGGATTTTAGTGGAGTGGTGTATGACCGGTACGGAAGGGAAGTTTTCAAGGCAGAAAAGATCAGGCCTTATTGGGATGGATATTTCCAGGGTAAGAAACTGCCTACAGCATCCTACTGGTATCAGGTGACTTATGAAGATCCGGCCAGCAAGCAGCTCACTGTAAAAACAGGTTGGATATTGCTGAAAAATATAGAATGATTTTTTTAGATATTAGTTAAAAGACTGACGGTTTTGTCGGTCTTTTTTTAGTATATTGGTGGAAATAAAATTGATATTCTATAATAAATAAATTTGCGTTAGTAATAATGTAAATTGTGATAGGCTGAATTTCAATCAAAAAAAATAGTATTTTTGTTTAAAATAATATAAAATGTTAAATAGGAGGACAGGAAGTTTATTTTTAATCTTATTTTTTGCCTTTATCGGGAACTTTGTCTTTTCTCAGGATAGAGAGAGAATACAGGTGGCCAAACCTGACGGTTCTGTATCAAGGAGAGCCACGGATTTTATTGATGTGAATGCAGCCGGCTATCCCGAATCTGGTTATAATATTACCCAACTGGTTAAAAATGTTCTTATATCCGGAGGCGGATGTGCCACTTCCAATGTAAGTAACGTAACTGTTTCTCCCAATCTGCCTGCAAATGATCAGAACAGAAGCTGGGGATATTTCAATAAAGCCACTACTAATTTTCCTTTCAGTAAAGGGATTATTCTTTCTACGGGATATGCTAATAAAGCAGGAAATTCATTTAATTTAAATTTAAGTGATGATCTGGGATCCGGAGGAGATGTAGACCTTGCTACTGCCCTGGGAATTCCTAATAATAAGCTGAAAAATGCTACCTATATAGAGTTTGACTTTGTGGCAGCTTCTACTGAAATAACATTCAAATATTTATTTGCTTCTAAAGAATATCAACAGAGTTTTCCCTGTACCATTACAGACGGTTTTGCTTTATTGTTAAAAAAGGTCGGAGATCCTACTTATACTAATCTGGCAGTACTTCCGGGAGGTGCAGGTGCAGTAAGTGTTACCAATATTCACCCGTTTATTCCCGGACCTACCGGTTGCGGACCTGTAAATGAAGCTTATTTTGGAGGGTTTAACAATCCGCAGATTGAAACCAATTATGATGGCCGTACCATTCCTTTGACAGCAAAGGCTAACGTAATTCCGGGGGAAACCTATCATTTTAAAATGGTCCTTGCAGATTACCAGGATCCCAACTTTGATTCTGCTGTATTTCTGGAAGCGGGGTCATTCGATATAGGAGTGAAAATTCTGGATCCAGCCGGAGTACAGCTTCCGGCTTCTGTAAATATGTGTGATAATGCACCTCAGACTTTTACAGCTTCAGTACAGGGAGCCAATATTACTTATCAATGGTATTTGAATAATACACCGATTAACGGTGCCACAAACGCCAGTTACACGGCAACACAGCCGGGTGTATATTCTGTGAAAGTGTATGTTCAGGGAAATACATGTCCGGGAGAAGCTACTATTACCGTAGTAGGCGGTACTTCCCCTACAGTTCAGAACGCGAGCCTGACAGCTTGTTATACCGCCGGGAATGCAACCTTTAATTTAACATCGGCACAGGCCGCTATAAGTACAACTGCCGGGGCTACATTTGCCTATTATACCACGCTGGCAGATGCCAATGCCGGAAATACCAATACAATTCCCAATCCTACAGCGTACCCAAGCCCGGGAGGACAAACCGTATATGTTTTGGTGAAAAACGGATTCTGCTCAAAAGTAGCCGAACTGCAACTGATAAAAGCTCCGCAAATGACAGCTTCTATCGCTCCTCCAACAGCTCTGACCTGTGCCAACTCACAGACTACTCTGGATGCTTCTGCTTCCGTTTATCCAGCCGGAGCTACATTTAACTGGACAACCACGGGAGGGAATATTGTTTCCGGTGGAACAACCCTAAACCCTGTCATCAATGCTCCCGGAACTTATACTTTAACGATATCAAACACATATCAGCCTGGAAATCTTAACTGTACTGCTGTTGCTACGGTTACCGTAACAGGGGATAGTGCTCCGCCGACAACAGGACTTACGGCCACTAAAGTTAAAATTTGTAATGGTGAATCTGTGACCTTAACAGCATCCGGAGGAGCAACATATAACTGGACGGGGCTTCCGGGAACAGGAAATACCCAAACAGTTTCCCCTACAGCAACAACAACCTATACGGTAACAGCAGTGGGAGCAAATGGATGCGTTTCCCAAAATCCGGCAACCATTACTATAGAAGTATCACAACCATTTACCGCACAAAACGCAATATTGCATAAATGCTATGCGCCTGGCCTGACATATGACCTGACAGAAGCACAAACACAAATCTCTACTTCAACAGGGCTGACTTTTACTTATTATGTCAATCAAGCTGATGCCAATGCTGCCAATGGTAACTTTATTGCCAATCCTACAGCATACTCGCCGCCGGGTAACCAAACCATATATGTTCTGGTAAGCAACGGAGGATGTAGCTATGTAGTCTCTTTACAGCTGTTGAGAACAGCTGTCACTACATTAACAATAGCTGCACCACAGACCATTACCTGTACAACACCGCAGATTACCCTGAATGCTTCGGCTTCTGTAATTCCTGCGGGATCTACCATAACATGGGCTACAACAGGTGGAAATATAGTGTCTGGCGGAAATACCCTTACTCCTGTAGTCAATGCAGGAGGCACTTACACCCTTACCGTTACCAATGTCTCTCAGCCAGGTAATGTAAGCTGTACTTATACTTCAAGCGTTACAGTAAACGAAGACAGGGTAGCACCTGTTGCTGCGCTTGTTTCCTCACAGCCCCGTATATGTGTGGGAGAATCAGTAACCTTAACCGCTTCCGGGGGAGCAACTTATAATTGGGGTAACGGGCTTACCGGAAATGGAAACACTCAAGTGGTTTCGCCTACCTCTACCACTGTATATACCGTATATGCCGTAGGTGCTAATGGATGTATTTCCGCAACACCGGCTAGCGTTACCGTTGAGGTGGGACCTCCTGTTGCGGGAATCGCTGCTTCCAAATCAAAAATTTGTGCAGGAGAATCTGTTACCCTTACTGCTACCGGTGGTATTACCTATAATTGGGTAGGGCTTACCGGAAACGGAAATACTCAGGTAGTTTCCCCTACAGTGACTACACAGTATTCAGTATATGCATTGGGAGGAAACGGATGTAGCTCTGTGAATCCTGCTACCATTATTATAGAAGTAGTGCCTGCTATTGTTTCCACATTAACGGATGTGTATGCCTGTGCAGGAGATAATGCCACTCTGGATGCGGGTGCAGGAACAAATTACACTTACCTGTGGAGTACAGGAGCTACAACTCAGACCATCACAACAAATGTTCCCGGAACTTATAGTGTAACCATCAGTAACGGGGTTTGTTCCAAAACGTTTTCGGCACAACTGATCAACCCGGAACTTCCCCAGTTTACCAATGTTGTGTTTGAGAATAATACCCTCACCCTTTATGCAAGTAATCCAACAGGAGGTATCTTGGAATATTCAATAGACGGAGGAGCAACATGGCAGCCATCTAATGTATTCTATGGGGTTCTCAATAATATGATGTATCATCTGATGGTAAGGGTAAAAGATGCAAAATGCGGCACACCGCTGGATTATTTTACATTGGTAATCAGTAATGTTATTACTCCTAATATGGATGGAATAAATGATACTATAGATTTTACGGGAATCAGTGGTTATAAGGATTTTGCTGCCTCTGTTTTTGACAGGTATGGTTCAGAAGTGTTCAAAGCAACCAAATCGGATGTGATATGGAGAGGAACATTAAAAGGATTAAACCTGCCTACTGCTACTTACTGGTACAGGGTGCAGTGGGAGAATCCGGCAAGCAAGAAACTGGAACAGCGTTCAGGCTGGATATTATTAAAAAATAGAAACTAAATACTTTTTTAAATAAAAAATAATTAACAAAATCTTTCAGAAATGAAAGATTTTGTGGTTTTAAGAATAAAACACTAGCTATTTTTATGAATTGATGTCATAACATGATAAATTTGTTAAAAATGAGTGTATTACTGCCAGAGATTTTTCCGGATTATCAGAAAATTTTAGATTATTTTTATTCGAATTTGTTATAAAAGTTCAAAATTTTATTATTTTGATGTAAAAAAATCAAATATGTGTGTAATATGTTTAAAAAAAAATTAAATTTGTTTAAACAAAAGTATTATGAGAAGATACCTACCGCTTTATTTATTTTTTTTAGTCGTCTCGACTTCTCTGTTTTCACAAGACCTTCCCCCCAGAAAAAATCCTAAGGAAAAAGCAGTCAGCGCTACCTCCAGAAGAGCAGGAGCCTTTATTGACGTGAATGCTCCGGGGTATGCTGAAACGGCTTATACTATAGACAAACTGGTAAAAGATGTTTTGATATCATCAGGAACCAATACCTGTGTGACGCCCAGTGTATCCAATGTAAAAATTACTCCTAATCAGGCAGTAGGTGAAGCAGACAGGGCATGGGGATATTTTCACAAAGCCGCCACTAATTTTCCCTTCAAGGACGGGATTATACTTTCTACAGGATATGCAAGGAGAGGAGGTAATACCATTGAGGATCACCTTGGAGACAGCAATGGAGGAGGTTCTGATGCAGATCTGGCGCAAGCTGTAGGCGTAGCGGCCAACAGATTAAATGATGCCGTATTGCTTGAATTTGACTTTGTTCCTACGACTTCTCAGATTAAGTTTAACTATATACTGGCATCTGAAGAATATTCAGATTCTTATCCGTGTAGCTATGCGGATGCCTTTGCCATATTACTCAGACCTACTTCCGGAGGACCTTATACCAATATGGCGGTACTGCCTAATGGTGCGGGCCCGGTAAGTATTACCAATATCCACCCTGCCATTACAGGATTTGTAAACTGCCCTGCTGTGAACGAACAGTATTTCGGAGGCTATAACACAGCGAATATTGAAACTAATTTTAACGGAAGAACAGTTCCGCTTACGGCCACAGCTACGGTGGTAGCAGGACAGGAATATCACTTTAAAATGGTGATTGCAGACTATAGTGATACCAATTATGATTCTGCCGTATTCCTGGAAGGAGGCTCTTTTAATATCGGAGTAGAACTTTTGGATCCGAGCGGGGCGACATTGCCTTCCGATATTAATGTCTGTGACAATGTTCCTCAGGTGATCACTGCTTCTGTAAGTGATCCGAATTTGCTATACCAATGGTATTATAATGGTACGCCTGTTCCAGGTGCTACTACAAATGTAATAACAGCCACTCAACCCGGAACATATACCATTGAAGTAAGTGTGCCGGGGAATCCGTGCCCGGGTAAAGCCTCTGTACAGATTCACGGAGGAACCACTCCACAGGCACAGGATGCTACCTTGCTCCTCTGTACCACTCCGGATATTACGACCTTTGATTTCAGCACAATCATGCAGACCATAAGCCCGACGCCGGGAGCGGTATTTAAGTTTTATGAAAACCAGGCAGATGCAGTAGCACAAAATAATAACAACATTCAGAACATATTAAACTATAATGGAACTGATGGACAGATCATCTATGTGGTAGTTTCGAACGGAGCTTTCTGCAGTAAATTGGTAGAACTGAAATTACTTAAAGAAGTTACTCCTACAGCAGAGCTAAAATCTTCCAGAATTAAAGTTTGCCCGGGAGAGTCTGTTACCCTTACTGCCGGCGGAGGAAATACCTATTTATGGAATAATTTCCCGGGTACAGGAGATACACAAACTGTAACGCTGCACCAGACAACAACATTTACGGTATATGCTATCGGAGAAAAAGGTTGTCGATCATTAAACCCTGCAACCATCAGAATAGAAGTTACTCCTGAAATCAAGTCACCTCTTACCGATGTTGAAATGTGTCTGGGAGATAAGGTTACATTGGATGCCGGAGCCGGCCCTAATTATCAGTATACCTGGAGCACCGGAGCTACCACACAAAAAATAGAGGTAGATCAATGGGGAATCTATACCGTGGAAATTGATAACGGGTTCTGTAAAAAACAATTTTCAGTGAAAGTAATGGGAGCGGCGACTCCGTATATCACCGGCCTTAATTATGAAAGTATCAAAAAAACATTAACGGTTACTGCGGAGAATCCTCCTATGAATAATACGCCAAGCACTCTGGAATATTCTATTGATAATGGAATTGTCTGGCAGCAGTCTAATGTGTTTTCAGGGCTTTTGGATAATACAAACTATACTATTCTGGTAAGAAGGGTGGGAACCCATTGCGTGGGATCGCTTGATTTCTTTACTTTACAGATCAATAATGTAATTACCCCTAATGAGGACGGAATTAATGATGTTCTGGACCTTAAAGCTCTTGGACGTTTCAATAACTTTTCAGGTTCTGTCTATGACAGATATGGGGTGGAAATGTTCAGGTTCTCTAAAGAAAATCCGGTTTGGGACGGAACAGTAGGAGGAAAAAGATTGCCTACAGCTACGTACTGGTACAAGTTTAATTTTGATTACCCTAAATCAAAAGCTCAGATGAACTGGTCCGGATGGATTATGCTGAAAAACAGGGAATAATAGTACGATCTATAACAAAACAGAGGCTTTCAAATCATTTGAAAGCCTCTGTTTTTTATTTGTGGATTCAGGTTTACTGATTTTCTTTCCATAGGTTGGCAAAACGGATAAAATCCAGGACACTAAGTTCTTCAGCCCTTTTATCCATAAATTCATGGGTTTTCAAAACTTCAGGAATATTCAGGATTTTTAAGGCGTTTGAAAGCTTTTTCCTCCTTTGGTTGAATCCTGCCTTTACAATTTGTTTAAAAAGAATCTCATTACCGGCCAGCCCTTCTTTAGGGTTTCTGAGAAGCCTGATAACTCCTGATTTTACTTTCGGAGGCGGATTGAAAACATTCTCATGAACCGTAAACAGATAAGTTACATCATAGTAAGCCTGGATCAGTACAGAAAGAATACCGTAATCTTTAGTCCTGGGAACGGCTGCCGTCCGTTCGGCAACTTCCTTTTGAAACATTCCCACCATCTCCGGAATCAGTTCATAATGATCTACAATCTGAAAGAGAATCTGTGAAGAAATATTATAAGGAAAATTACCGATAATGGCCATCTGCCCATCTTTAATAAAATTGAAATCCTGTTTCAAAAAATCTCCTACAAAACTTTCTTCTGTAATCCTGGGATAATTCTTTTTCAGGTATTCGATAGACTCCGTATCGATTTCTGCAAGGTAAATATTCTGATCTTTTTCAATAAGATATTTGGTAAGAACCCCCATTCCAGGGCCTACCTCCATAATATTATTATAGTTCTCAAAACTAAGACCTTCAACGATTTTTCTTGCGATGTTTTCATCGGTCAGAAAGTGCTGACCCAGATGTTTTTTTGCTTTTACACTCAAAGTTTTTTATGATTTTATTAACAGTGATTTTCTTTATTTCGTCCCAAATTTCGGAAGTTTTTTTCTATTTTAGCCAAAAATTTTAATATTAATGGCTAAATCTGTAGATGAATTTAACAAGAAAAGGCTTCGGTCCAGCAATATTACGGTTGTGGTAAGTATTGCCTTAGTGTTATTTTTGTTAGGATTGATGGGGCTTATTTTAATCAATGCCCAGAAATATTCTGACTATATCAAAGAACAATTGGTAGTGAATGCTTACTTTGACGAAAATTATGATGCTAAAGATTCTGTAAAAATTGCAAAACTAGAGGAAGAAACTTTTAAAAAGGTACAGACGTTAGCTCCTGTAAAAAAAGCCACCTACATTTCAAGAAGTATGGCTGCCAAGGAAGCCAAAAAGAGTATGGGAATCGATAGTGATGCTTTATTTGAAGAAAATATTTTCCCTTCTTCTATTGAAGTTGCTTTAAAACCTGAATATGTGGATCCCGCAAAGATCGATGAAGCAATTAAAGTAATCAAATCTGTTCCGGGGATTATCGATGTTAAAAATGATAGTACCCTGATGGTGGATGTGTACAATAACCTGAGCAGAATTTTAAAATGGATTTTAGGATTTTCCATTTTATTTCTGGTATTGGCTGTGGTATTGATTAACAACTCTATCCGCCTCAAAATATTCTCAAAGAGGTTTATTATTAAAACCATGCAGCTGGTGGGGGCCAAAAGAAGATTCATCCTTAAGCCTTTCATTATTGAAGCTGTAATTTTAGGAGCTATTGGAGCTTTGATAGGCCTTTTGGCATTATTTGGTGTCTGGTATTATTTTACCAACCAGATTGGATCGGCCTTTGTACAGGATAACCAACAATATGTGTGGCTGGTATTACTGGTGATTGGAGTTGGAATTTTTATTACTGTTCTAAGTACCATTATTGCAACATGGAGGTTCCTGAGATCAAACGTTGACGACTTATATTACTCTTAACAATGAGCAAAAAAACAAATAAATTTTCCGCTTCAGACTTTGGGAAAGAAACTGAAGTCCCACAGGAAAATACATTCTATTTCGGACGGCAGAACTTTAAATGGATGCTGATCGGCCTGGCATTTATCGTAGTCGGTTTTCTTCTGATGATGGGACCTGACGCCAATACGGTAGATGGTAAATTTGATCCCAATTCATGGAATGATGATATTTTTTCCGTCAGGAGGATCAGGATTGCACCATTATTTGTAGTGATAGGTTTTGCAATAGAAGTATATGCTATTTTAAAAAGAAAATAATACAAATTATATTTAGGGATTAAGAGATTGAGAAGGGTAGAGTGAAGTATTCTAAACTTCCGGATCTCTTAATCTTTTAATTTTTGAAAAAAAATATGGATTTAATCAAAGCAATTATTATTGCCATTGTAGAAGGACTTACGGAATACCTTCCCATTTCCTCTACCGCACACATGGGATTTACAGCAAGCCTGATGGGGCTGGAAGAAACAGAATTTTTAAAGATGTTCCAGGTTTCTATTCAATTCGGGGCAATTCTATCAGTGGTGGTAGCGTACTGGAAAAAGTTTTTTGATTTAAATAATATTCAGTTTTATTTTAAGCTGGCTTTTGCAGTGGTTCCGGCATTGGTGCTGGGATATTTATTTGATGATAAAATTGAAGCTGTTTTGGGGAATCAGATCGCTATTTCTTCCGTGCTGGTATTGGGAGGAATCGTTCTGCTCTTTGCTGATAAATGGTTCAAAAATCCTAAAATTGATGACGAGAAAGGAATTACCATAAGAAATGCGGTGACTATTGGATTCTGGCAGTGTCTTGCGATGATGCCGGGAACCAGCCGTAGTGCAGCTTCTATCATTGGGGGTATGGCCCAAGGGCTCACCAGGAAAGCCGCAGCAGAATTTTCTTTTTTCCTGGCAGTACCTACCATGCTGGCAGTAACCGTTTATTCTGTTTTTGTTAAAACCTGGGGAAAAGAAACTGCTACACCGCAGAAAGGCTACGAAATGATTATGGCTTCTCAGGATCATATTATGATCTTTATCGTAGGAAATATCGTAGCATTTATTGTTGCTCTCATTGCGATCAAAGCATTCATCGGAGTATTGAATAAATATGGTTTCAAACCTTGGGGATGGTATCGTATCTTTGTTGGAGTGGCTCTGTTAATTTATTTTTATTTCTTTAAATAATGGGAAATAGCCCATACTTCCACTCATGACAGCCGAAGAATTAAAATCCGGATATGTTTTTTTATTGGATAAGCCCCTGGACTGGACTTCCTTTCAGGCTGTCAATAAAATGAAATATAAACTTAAAAGGGAGTTTGACCTTCCTAAAAAATTTAAAATAGGTCACGCGGGAACGTTAGATCCCAGAGCTACAGGATTACTTATTGTATGCTGTGGAAAATTCACCAAAAATATTCCGGAAATCCAGGACGCTCCCAAAGAATACTGGACGGAAATTAAGATCGGTGTACAGACAGAGTCTTATGATACTGAAAAACCGGAAATTCTTCATCAGGATATTTCAGGGGTTACAGAAGAAGATGTAAGAGAGACCCTGGAAAAATTTGTGGGAGAAATCGAACAAAAACCCCCGGTGTATTCTGCGATAAAAATAGATGGCGAAAGGGCTTATAATCTGGCAAGAGCAGGAGAGGAAGTGGAAATGAAATCCAGAAAAACCACCATTCATTATATCAAAGATATTCAAATCAACTTTCCGCTGGTAAGCTTTACAGTAGGCTGCTCAAAAGGAACTTACATCAGAAGCCTTGCCCATGATATAGGCCGGGACTTAGGGGTAGGAGCATATTTAACACAGCTGAGGCGCACTAAAATTGGTGACTATAAAATAGAAGATGCTACAGATCAGTTTTTGAATAATGATTTTAGATTTGAAAGCTTATGAAAATAAATTTATCCCTGTTTTTCACCTGCTTTGCTTTTATCTGTGTTTTTTCACAAAATGAGGAAGAGAAGAAACGAAAAATGGATTTTTATTTTAATCCATCTCTTAACCTGGGTTTTAATATTAATAAAAAATCTGAACCTTCCCATTCGCAGTATATTGAGACCCAATCCGTATTAGGTAAATTTACATACGGGATTACCGCTATTGGAGGGTATAATTTTCTTCCTAACTTTGCTGTCGGAACGGGAATTAAATATAGTTTTGTACAGGATAATTACCATTTGATATACTGGGTTATTCAGCCGAAAATTATTTTTTCGCCCGGAGAGCGCCCTTTCTATATTGATCTTAATTATGGAAAACAACTTAACCATTCTGCCGTATCAGATACCGAATTCTGGGGTGGAAGAATCGGGATGCAGGTTTCCTATTCAAAAGGTCTGAGCCAGGAAGGAGGAATTGTTCTGGAATCACACAAGCTGAAATATGGAGCCGATGGTTTCTTTATAGGATTGAGTTACGGGATCACCATTTTCAGCAATAAAAATTATACCGCTTACGGAAGAGACTAATGGAAAAGACACGTATTAATAAATATCTATCAGAAGTAGGATACTGCTCAAGAAGGGCCGCTGATAAATTGCTGGAAGAAGGAAGGATTACCATTAACGGGAAGATTCCTGAGCTGGGAACAAAGGTTTCGGATGAGGACCTGGTGGAGGTAGATGGAAAACCTGTCAGAGAACCGCAGGATAAACCGGTATATATCGCTTTCAATAAGCCTGTGGGAATTGTCTGTACCACGGATACCAAGCGCGAAAAAAATAACATCGTGGATTATATCAATCATCCGAAAAGGATTTTTCCGATCGGAAGATTGGATAAACCGAGTGAAGGATTGATTCTCTTGACGAGTGACGGCGATATTGTCAACAAAATCCTCAGGGCCAGGAATAATCACGAAAAAGAATATCTGGTGCGGGTAGACAAACCGATTACACCAAGATTTCTGGAAAAAATGAGAAACGGCGTTCCTATTCTGGATACGGTAACCCGGAAATGTGAGGTTGAAAAAATCGATGAAATGAATTTCAGGATTATTTTGACTCAGGGGCTCAACAGGCAGATCAGAAGAATGTGTGAGTATCTTGGATATGAAGTAAAAAAACTGAAAAGAATCCGCATTATGAACATTAAGCTGGATCTTCCCATTGGAAAATGGAGGGATCTGACTGATGAAGAGCTTACCACTTTAAACTCTTTACTGGTAGATTCTGCCAAAACAATTGACTAGGACATATCATAGCCTTTAACGTTTTATTTTCATACTTTCAGGTATAAATAACCGGAAAGGGGATTGTTATTGTTGATAATTTTTTCACTTATTGGTGTAATATTTTTTTGTTTTTCATCAAAATGTATTATATTTATGATTGTAATAACCATAATGTGAAAAATCATGAAAATAAAATTAAACACGGTTTTATTATTTGCTGTTTTGTTAATTTTCACCAATTGTGAAAATGACAATCATAACCCTAATCTTCCCCACGATTCTTCATTTTATATTGATTATAGAAGTTTAAACGGGTTACCGGATGGAATTGCCGTCATAGAGCTGGATCCTGAGGCTCCCAACTTTGGACATATCAGCAGCAGGCTTGAATTAGGGGTTGGAGTACTCCCTCATCATCTTTACTATAATCAAAATGCGAACAAGCTATTCACAACCGCATTGGGAGGCAGCTATCTCTATGAGGTAAAAACAGGGGAAGATAAAAACGGACAGCCTAAACTGCTTGGTGCCACCCCTATTGATACTGGTGAGAATACAGTAGGAGAGAACTTGTTTTTCACCAATGACGGAAGGTATTTTATGACTTTCATGGGTGGGGCAGGAGGCCCGAGAGATGGAAGTATAGGTGTTTTCAATGCCAGTAATAACCAGCTCATCAAAACTATTAAGGCACCCATTCAGGCCAATCCCAATAAATTTATCATGTATCCGCATGGTATTTCGATTAATGAGGAAAAAGGGTTAATGATGGTAACGTCAACCATTCATCCTGATCTTACTACCGGCATGGGGAATACCTGTACTTTATTGGATCTGAATACCTATGAATTGAAGGAAACCTACCAGGTGGCAGATTCGCCGACGGATATGTCCGCTCCTGTTGAGGTTCTATTGCTCCGTGGAAAATTTCCACAATATGCTCTTGCTACAACAATGCTTGGAGGCGATATCTGGATCGCCCCGTATAATGCTTCAACCAAAAAATATGATGCTTTTACTAAAGTGTTTGACGGAAGCACGCAGGGATTAGGATGGACGCTTGAAATGTACATTGATGATACAAACAAATTGTATGTAAGTTTTGCTGATCCGGGAAAAGTGCTTGTCTTTGACCTGAGTTATCTTCCTCAATTAAAACTCTTGAAGACCTTTAATGCGGATAAAGGGGCGCACCATATGGCTTTCTTCAAAACCAAATCCGGAAAGGAAGTGGTAGCTGTTCAGAATAACTTATTGAATATCCCCAACTTAAACTCCGGAACTATTAATGTTATTGATATCAATACAGGAAAAACCTTAGGTACAGTAGATCTACGTGCCCGGTATGGAATACTGCCGGAATCCATTGAAGGAACCAATGGCCCCAGCAATTATATGCATCATTAAAATTTCAGAAAGTTTGACTTGAGGTTGGAGCAAAAGCTGGAAGCAGGAAGTTGGAAGTTATGGGATACATCGGTATTAATCTTTTTTAAGTATTTAATTACGGAGCAATTGCCAGTAATTATAGCTGAAAATAATTTGCAGTTTCTTCCTTCCGGCTTCCGGCCTTTTAATTCCCTTACTTTATATATAACCTCATTTTTTCCTCATATTCCGGTTTTAGCTTTAGAAACTTCCATATCTTTTTATCATCAGGATACGTAATTCTGTAAAATATGATTTTGTCAGCAGAATATTTGAAATAGGGATGGTTTTTAAGCCATTCTTCAGGAGCATCTGTCAAAGTATATTTCTGAACACCCGATGTATCCAGCAAACAGATTGAAATGAGCTTTTGGACAAGGTCTTTATCAATATTATAGGTATCCAGTATTTGTTGTTTATTGACAAATCCTCCGAGTTTTCTTCTGAAACCAATGATGGAAGCGGCACTTCTTTCATCCAGTCCGAATTCCAGCAGCTGCTTAAAACTAATCGTATTAAGATCCGTCTTTGAAAAATCTGTTTCCTGACGTCTGATCTCTTCTTTGATGGTAATGGTAATATATGGTTTTAATTCCTCAAATTTTTCAGGAGAGATCACGAAACACTTTTGAAGATCTTCAGGGTTTTTAAAACTTCCCCGCAAGTTCCTGTCACGGTAATTAATAATAGTGGTCGCTTGTTTTTCTGAAAAACCTAATGCTTTCCATCCATCCGCATTCAAAGTATTCGGGTCAAAAGGACGGTAGCGGATGTTGGAACTTTTAGCATGACTGGCAGCAATAGTTCCGGAAACTTTTTCGGGTAATTGCAGATATGGTTCCAGTCTGATATAATTTTCCGGTGAAATGATAAAGCATTCTTTGAATTTTTCTTTACTGATAAAGCTTCCCCCTAAGTAATTTTTATACTTTAAGAGAGCTGCTGCTTGTCTTTCACTGAATCCCATTTTTATCCAATCGTTGGCCGAAAACCGGTCGGGGTTGAATTTTCCCGGAATTGTAATAGTTTTCTTCTCAAAAGTCCGCGATAAAGATTTTTCCTTTCTATCATCTTCAGGGAGAATAATATAAGGTTTCAGTTCAGCGAACTTTTCTTCGGAAATTGCATAACATTTCTTTAATTGCTGTTTTGAAATAAATTGTCCACCTACGATTTCCTTGTATTTAAGAATGGTGGAAACCTGTTTTTCAGAAAATCCAAGTTTCTGCCATTGGGTTTCATCTAATGTATTAGGATCAAAATCTGACCTGTTGACCCCGGACGATGCCATAATAAACTTTACATCCGGAAAAGATTCTTTCCCCCTGCTCGTGTAGTTCTGGTAGGCTAATAGGATAGTCAGTAACATGGCCATACAGGCCAGTTTCCGGAAATAGCTTTTTCTCATCATAAGGTAAACTTATTGATAAAAGTAAAGCCGTGCAATAGCTGAAATCAAACTCATTAAGAATAAAAGGTAATTTGAACCGGCCTGTTGAAAACATACAATGGGAATGCATTTTTTATAGCATATTATTTCATTTTCATAAAGAGCATTATACTTTAAATTTCTGAAGCCCATGACATATTGTATCTGTTTTCATAGCATATACTTGAATAATACGACATGTTCTGTCGCTTTGCATCCTTACTTTTGTGACAGAGACAGATGAGGCAGACTGACATAAAATTCAATCTGAAAAATATAGATAAATCAACCATTGTGGGAAATATGAAAAAATAGTAGATTCGCAATCAATAGTAATATAAATTAGTAAAAACACAGAGTATGAAGAAATTCTACATGAGTGCATTTACCTTATGCATAATTTTTAGTGCGTCGGCCCAGGAAGTGGTTTGGCAGAAAGACATCAAATCCTCAACGCAGGATTTCCTAAGCCAGGTGACCACCACAATAGACCAGCAGTACCTTATCACAGGCAGCAGTATTTAGGCGGGAAGCAGGAAGCAGGGAACAGGAAGTGCTTCCAGCCAGAACAATGGCTATGATTTCCATCTGGTAAAATTAAACCAGCAGGGAGAACAGGTCTGGGAGAAGTATTTCTCAGGGCAAAACCATGATTATTTGTCAGCTACTGTAACCACACAGGATGGGGGCTTCCTTTTAGCCGGGACCTCCTATTCCGGAAAAGGACTAGATAAAAAGGATGATTCCAAAGGAGGCTCTGATATCTGGCTGATCAGGATTAATGAATTCGGGGATGAGCTATGGCAGAAAACTTTGGGAAGCTCTTCCGATGAAGAAGCCAGGGCAGTGATTCAAACCACCGATTCAGGATTTTTTGTAGCGGGAAATGGACAAAACTCTTCCAAAGGTTATGGTTCCAAAGATGTATGGATAGTAAGACTTGATAAAGAGGGAAAAGAACTCTCGCAACTTGTTCTAGGAGGAAAAGGTTTAGACGAAGTTGAAAAAATGATTCCCACGAAAGACGGTGGCGCTTTGTTAGGCATCTATTCCAGAAGCTCCGAGGTTCGCGATTCAGGAATAAAAAATCCAGGGACTCAACTTCCGATCGATCAATCTGCCAACCGAAATTTGTCATCTGCAACCTCTACAGCCATTAGCCAGACGCCAAAAGCCAGCATCAATTTCGGTGAGGGCGACTACTGGATTGTAAAACTGGATAAAACCGGAAAGGTAGAATGGGAAAAGAACTATGGAGGCAAAGGGGATGATCATTTGAGGACCTTGGCGTTGACCTCTAGCGGCTATATCATCGGAGGAGAATCCAGATCGGAAAGATCCGGGAACAAAACAGTAGGAATAGAGGAAGGAACAGACCTTTGGCTAATTGCCCTTAATGAAAGAGGCGAAGAAGAGTGGCAAAAGTCTTACAATTTTAAAAACCGGGATATTCTGATGGGGATGAGTGTGATAGGTGGGGAGCTGGAAGATGGAAGCGGGAAGTCTACCAAAGGAATTTTATTGGGCGGCTATACCCAGGCAGAAGGAAGGATAGAAAAGGATGATGAAACTTTCTGGATGCTGTACCTGGATGGCAATGGTAATGAGCAGTGGCGGAAACATGTGGGAGGAGAATCGAGGCAAAGAGAGGAAAGGCTCTCGGATTTGAAACTTAACAGGGATGGTTCTATTATCCTGGCAGGAACGAGTGCAGAAGAACTGGGAAAAGAAAACTGGAAGATCGTCAAATTGGGAGACAAGCAGGTTGAACAGTTAATTGAAAAATCTGACATTAAGATTTATCCTAACCCGGTGTCAGACTATGCGTATGTAGAAATCGGCTTTGATTTCAAGGAAGCTGAGATTTTGTTGTATGATATGAGTGGGAGACAGCTTCAGAGTTTGAAAACGAAGAATAGAGTCACGAAGTTGAATACCCAGGCTTTGATCCAGGGGGCTTATCTGGTGACGATAAAGACTGATACTAATAAAACGGCGAATGCTAAACTGATAAAGAATAGTACATTATGAGAAGTATAAAAATTTTACTGGGTATTACCATTTGTATTTTATCCCATGTAAAAGCCCAACAATTAAATTATGGGGATTTTCCTAAGCCCGTACCTTCAGTATCTTCGATGGAAACTTATCAGGAGACACCGGTAGCAATGGCTACAGGAGTACCGGATATTAAAATACCTATAACGGGAATTTCTTCAAGCGATAGCTATATTGCTGATCGTCTAATATTATCTTATAATCCTAATAGTGTTAATGAAGCAGAGTTCGTGAATGATTCAGGTTTAGGATGGAGTGCATTAGGAGGGGGAATAATTTCAAGGAAAATAGTTAACGGACTGGACGAACGGTTCAGTGATGTAGGTGCTACTAATTATCAAAAAAATAAATTTGACGATATTTTTTATTATAACCTTCCTACAGGAAAAGGGGGTAAATTTAAGATTTATAGAAGACCTGATGACAGCTTTGAAATCACAGAATTATCAGGAAATAATATTAAAATTGATTTTACCAGAAATAATAATATGGCCACCCTTATTGTGGATTCCTTTACCATTACAGATGATAAAGGATATAAATATATATTCAATGATTACAGCCAGTCTTTATATAGTGGAAGCAACAAGCTGTATCGCTCGGCTTATTTTCTGAGTAGTATTAAAAATCCAAATAATGTAGAATTGCTTACATACGAGTACAGAAAAGATTTCAGAAATATTACAGGAACCAGCACTGTACTGTACCAGAGCTGCAAGCTTAAAAAAATTAATGCAATAGGAATAGGAAACCTTACTATTGATTATACATTTGATGAGAATCTTGAGAAAACGATGAACGATCCGTACAGTATTTCAAAGATTGCTTTACAGAATAATTACGGACGATCGTTGAGTCAGTATAATTTTGATTATACCTACTATAAATTTTCCAATGTGACGGCAGATATACGGTTGCTTACCAGGATCAGGAAAATGAATCCTGCCAACCTGAATGGTAGCCCATTAGAAACAACGGCATTTGAATATAATGAGACAGGCTTACCTGCTAAAGAGCTTATATCGGATGGCTATGCATGCGATGTGCCACAATCTGGTTTTCGCAATTCATTTCCGAAAGACAGAATAATCGGTGTATTAAAAAAAATAACCCTTCCAACGGGAGGGGTTCAGGAATACGTTTTTGAGCCGAATGAATATTTTACCGATATGAATACCCCTGAGTATCTGAATTCTTTGACAGAATATACAGACCCTTATGTTCAATATGTAAAATATAACAATTCGCTAGACTTTAATACAAGTTCGGCTAATCTTATAAGATGGAAGCTTTCCGGTACTGCAGGTCAGAAAAAAAGAATATATTTCAGATTCTATGCCGGAAGAAATACCCCCATAGGACCAATTATAGGAGGATCCGGTGGTTTACTTAATGCCAATATTAAAATTAATGGCGGAGCTGTTCCCTTCACGGTTTGTAAACAGGAAGGAACAATAGATAGCTATAATGCGATAATATCTTTTGAAATAACTCCTGGTACCCATATTATAGAAGTGGTAGGAGTGGATATTTCAGGAAATATTGATATTTCCGAGTTGGTTACCAATCCTCCGCCTTATGCCAACCTCAATTATTCTGAAACCGGTCTGCGTATCAAAAATATTCTGTATTATGGATCTTCTTCACAAAGTGCACCGGAAAAAAATATAACCTATACCTATAATAAGCTGAATGACCCTTTAAATACAAGTGGTAGTGTTTTTACCAATGAAAACGGAACCTATGTACTATATAGTAATGTTAAAGTAACTACAGATAATAATGGTTATACCGTTTATTCATTTAAAACTCCGGCAGACTACCCGGAAACGCCTCAGCAAATAGAAGGAAATTTTGTAAATGTCAAACATTATTTTAACCTCACACAAGGAGGCCTTTTGGATAAAACAGAGATATACAATTCATTAGATCAAAAAGTAGCGAGTACAGAAAATACATATGAATTGGCAGATCTTAAAGGAACAGTACCCACTCTTTCAAATGTAGGATATACAATTCCCGGAATGGTAAAAAAAGTGACAGAAATAGAGAAAAATCATATTTCATCACAAGTTATTGAGAGTAAGAAGGAGTTGGAGTTTGACAATTCCCTTTGGGTTTTTCAGCTTTTAAAAATAAAAAATACCTCGTCAGATGGGAACATCTATGAAAAAATGATGAAGTATCCTAACAATAAGGTACTTGAGGGGCAGGAGAATGAATATGCCCACCTATGGAATGCCAATATGAGAGGTGTTGCGGTGAGTACTACAGAAATAAACAACGGAAAGATAATATCGTCCACAGATATAAAATTTGATAACGGAAGTTTATATCCTACTTCAATAGTGGGCACCAACCCGAATGATAACAGCAAAAAGATTCTGATTAAATATGACCTATATGATGAAAGAGGAAATCTGAAGCAATTTACCAAAGACCTTGATCCCAACGGAGGAGGGGGTAATACTACAGCTATTATATATGGGTATAATAATACGTTGCCTATCATTCAGGTGGAGGGAGCAAATTATGATGTTCTTAATAGTATACCGGGTATAGATTTTAATACGCTTACCAACCAAGATGTAGATGAGGTTTCAGAAAAGGTATTGTTAAAATCATTAGATGAGTACAGAACCCATGAAGGACTTAAAAAATTTATGGTGACTACTTATACCTATGATCCTATGTTGGGTGTGACTACGGTAACTGCTCCTAACGGAATGCGTCAATCCTACCAATATGATCAGAATGGAAAACTTAAATCGGTCATTGATGTCAACGGGAACATTGTAAAAGATTTCCGCTATAATCTAAAACCACAACCCTGAAAAACAGATCATGAAAAAAATAGTAACAATTATAATGATTCTGATGGTGGGTCTATTCCATTCACAGAATCTGACATCATCGGAAAACTATACGTATAGCAGGACATACCTGGAGCCAGTAACAGCTACCAATAACAGCGCCCAACAGATCCAGAGTGTACAATATTTTGATGGATTGGGAAGACCTGTACAAAGTATTGGGATTAAGGCATCACCTAATGGAAAAGACCTGGTGGTACCTTCTGTATATGATAATAACGGAAGACAGACGAAGTCTTATCTTCCATTACCGGCAGATACGCAAAACGGTGCTTTTAATCCCAATGCGAATGAAAACACCGTAAATTCTTATTATGGGGTTCCCAATGCCTATGCTGAAGTACAGATTGAAAAATCGCCTTTAGCGAGAATTGAAAAGTCTGCAGCTCCTGGAGCAGACTGGCAGATCAGCAGCAACCATACCCAAAAGATGGTTTATCAAACTAACGAAGCTGGTACTGTAAAAAGATTTAAAGCAACCACCGCATGGAATGCTTCCAATCAGATTAATGATGTTTTTATTTCCCCGGCACCGAATGATAGTTATACGACAGGTGGGTACTATAACGCCAATACCTTACTCAAAACAGTATCTGTAGATGAAGATGATCATGAAATTCATACATATTCCAATACAAACGGCCAGAAGATCCTGGTAAGGCAGATCAACAAAAAACCGGAAGGCGGTACAGAAAACCTGGATACCTATTATGTATATGATGAATTTGGCAACCTGTCACTTATTATTCCTCCGAGAGCATCAATTTCACCCAATTTTTTCACAGTATTGGATCAATTATGCTACCAGTATAAATATGACAAATACAACAGGCTGGCAGAAAAAAAGCTTCCGGGAAAAGAATGGGAATATGTTGTCTATGACAAACAGAACAGGCCTGTACTTTCCCAGGATGGTAACCTTAGAACCACCACTAATAATTTCGGGAAGAAAGGCTGGATGTTTATCAAATATGATGCTTTGGGAAGAATGGCCTACTCAGGGTTCTTTGCCAATACGGGAACAAGAGTATCAATGCAGGCTGCTCTGGATAATATGGCATCCAATCCCAATAACAATGAAACGACAAGCACTATTCCTTTTTCATTAAATGGCATTGATGTCTACTATACAAAAAATGCTTTCCCTACAGAAAGTATGACGGTCCTTAGTGTCAATTATTACGATGAATATCCTGCGGGATCTCCCGCTTTGCCCACACAGATCCAAAGCCAGGTGACATTAGGTTCTATGCCCACTCCAATAACCTCTAACGGTTGGTCTTCCATAAGAAGTATTAAAACCCTGCCTACAGCAAGCTATGTTAAAAATATAGAAAATGACAGCTGGTCTTCGGCCTTTATCTGGTACGATACCCAAGGGAGAGTCATAGGAACTTATGGTAAAAATCACCTGGGAGGATTTACAAGGACAGAAGGTGTGCTGGATTTTTCGGGGAAAACACTGGAAACGTATACCTATCACTCCCGAAACACCTCTTCTACAGAAGTAAGTGTAAAAGACAGGTTTGTGTACAGCTCTCAAAACTACCTGTCGAAACATTACCAGCAGATTAATGACAATCCGGAAGAACTGATCTCAGAATACATTTATAATGACCTGGGGCAGGTGATCAGTAAAAAAGTAGGAAATAGCCTTCAAAGTATTGATTATACTTATAATATCAGAGGATGGCTTACCGGGATTAACCCCGATAATATTGCCAATCTCGGGAATAAGCTCTTTAGCTACAAAATAAAATACAATACAGTAGAAGGTGCAGAAAGCCCTAATAACTCTTATAGTTCACTTAAGGTAAAACCTAATTATAACGGAAGTATAGCTGAGGTAGATTGGAAAACTGCCTATGGAACCAATGAGCCTTTAAGAAGATATGGCTATGTATATGACGGAGCCAGCCGTTTGAGGGCAGGTTTTTATCAGGTGAGTACGAATCCTTATTCCAAAGAGTACAGTGAGGTCATGAATTATGATCTGAATGGAAATATCAGCTCGCTCAATAGAACCGGTGCTGCTGTGGGAGGAACTGCCGAAGTAATGGATGACCTGAGGTATACTTATTTTAATGGAAACCGTTTGGCATATGTAGAGGAGAGCGGAAGTGGAAATGCATTAAGCGGTTATCCATTAGGAGCCGGACAAGGTCAGAATATTGATTATGACGGAAACGGGAATATGACCAGTCATCTGGATAAAGGCATTACAAAAATTGCATACAATTATCTTAATCTGCCTTCTTCTTTCACCAATACAGATGCTTCAAAAAATATATCTTATGTTTATCTGGCAGACGGAAGTAAGGTACAGGCTTTTAGTAATGGAAAGGTAACGGATTATCTGGATGGGTTCCAGTATGAAAGTACGGGTGGAACTTTAACCACAAAAATCCTGGCTAATGAAGAAGGCTATTTTGATTTTATGAACAACCGGTATGTGTATCAATATGCCGATCACCTGGGCAATATAAGGCTCTCTTACACCAAAAATACAAACGGAACAGCAACGATATTAGAAGAAAATAATTACTACCCTTTTGGATTAAAGCATACGGGATATAATACAGGAGATACAACCAACAATAAATTTAAATATCTTTACAACAGCAAGGAATTGCAGAGTAGCGGAAATCTGGATTATGGCTGGCGTCAGTATATGCCGGACCTGGGGAGATGGTTTGGGATGGATGCCCTTTCAGAATCTTATCATATGGCTAGTCCATATGCCTATGTGATGAATAATCCGGCAATGTTCTTTGACCCTAATGGAATGCTTTCCCAGGCGTTCATGGACGAGGTATGGAATTCCCCATCAGGGACCGTTTGGACAAATAACGGAAAAGGGTTTACCAATAATTGGGGAGGAAGTATGGATTATGACGGAAACCCACTCAATTATTTTGGATATAGTCATATGACTACCGGTCTTGATGAAGGTGGTGGAGGTGGAGGAGGATTTTATTTCACAGTTCCGGTTACGGTAACAGGAAAAGGAAGCATCAGCACATGGAATAAAGGGGATAATTATTTTCCTAATATCTTTGCCATGGGGATGGCATTTGACCGGGCCCTTGCAGGGCTCTTCCCAAATGGAGGCAGAGCATTTGATCCAATGTCATGGGTAAGAAATGACAGAGGAGTAGAAATGATGAGCAGTGTGTGGGATGTTTTGGGTATTGCAGTAGCTAATAATATTTCTGCTGAAAACCAGACGCAGGCATTGGGATTAGCTGCTTTAGCTGTTATTTTAACAAAAGGGAAATCGGCTCCTGGAATTATAAAAACAGAAGGATGGTTGGCTTATCATGAAGGATCTACATTAGGACATACATTGGCAAGACATGTTGGTAAAACCGATGCAGATTTAATCAGCCGTTTAGCTACTCAAAAGGGAATTACAGGTGCAAGTTCTTTTACAAACGAAGCAATAGCAGAATCTGTTATTTCTTCAACCATAAAAAGTAATAGAGATGCTATCAAATCTTGGTTGAAAGGTGCTAATGTTATTGATAATTTAAGATTGGAATATACAGGTTCAACAAATATTGGTAGAGGAATAATGAGAAGAACAGGCATTGTTAATGATTTTACGAATGCTAGAGTTATCTTAAAATCAAATGGAAAGGGAGGTTATTTTATATTAACGGCTTTTCCAAAATAATAACAAGAAAATAAGTATAAATGAGTTTTGAAAAAGATTTCCCACGATTAGTGCAATTTTTTGGTGCTTACTTTCCAGATGCAGATTTCGAAGATTTGACAGATGAAGAAATTGTTTCTGAATATGTATCTAAACATAAAAAATATGATAATTATCAGAAAATAATTCAATTAATAAAAGATATTGAAAAATTGATTAACAATATTGATTATTATTGGGAAGAGGTTGGTGATGAGGCAAATAGATATTTTGAGAATTCTCAAGATGCATTAAAATGGTTGAATATGATTAAAAAAGAGCTGGAAAAATAGCGTGAGTTTTATAAAAGATTATCCAATTTTATTCCAGTTCTTCGGAGGATATTTCCCTCTGCTGGCCGATCATCTTGCTCGTGTCTGAATAAAAAGCAAAACCTTTGCAATAGTGAAGGTTTTGTTTTTATAATTGGGGAATAAATGTAAATTAAAAAGTGTTAAATAGCATGAGCCAGAAGTTCGCGGCTGGGTGGAGGAGGATTTTATTTCACAGTTCCGGTTACGGTAACAGGAAAAGGGAACATCAGCACATGGAATAAAGGGGATAATTATTTTCCTAATATCTTTGCCATGGGGATGGCATTTGATCGGGCTCTTGCAGGGCTCTTGCCAAATGGAGGCAGAGCATTTGATCCAATGTCATGGGTAAGAAATGACAGAGGAGTAGAAATGATGAGCAGTGTGTGGGATGCAGTGGGTATTGCAATTGCCAACAATATTTCTGCTGAAAACCAGACGCAGGCACTGGGATTAGCGGCTTTAGCGGTCATTTTAACAAAAGGGAAGGCGGCTCCTGGAATTATAAAAACAGAAGGATGGTTGGCTTATCATGAAGGATCTACATTAGGACATACATTGGCAAGACATGTTGGTAAAACCGATGCAGATTTAATCAGCCGTTTAGCTACTCAAAAGGGAATTACAGGTGCAAGTTCTTTTACAAACGAAGCAATAGCAGAATCTGTTATTTCTTCAACCATAAAAAGTAATAGAGATGCTATCAAATCTTGGTTGCGATCAGGAATGACTAATAGCTTAAGGTTAGAATACTCTGGTTCAACAAATATTGGTAGAGGAATTATGAGAACAACAAATGTTGTTAATGATTTGACGAATGCTAGAGTTATATTAAAGTCAAATGGAAGTGGAGGTTATTTTATATTAACCGCATTCCCAAGATAATAAACAAAAATAATATATATGAATTTTGAAAGTGAATTTCCACAATTAACTCAATTTTTTGGGGCCTATTTTCCAGATGCTGATTTTGAAAATTTGACAGATAAAGAAGTGGTTTCAAACTACATTGCGGACTGTAATAAATCAGAAGCTTCTAAAAAGATATTGAAAATAGTAAAAGAAAAAGAGTTACCTGCTTTGATTAATAATGTAGAAGTTCATTGGGAATATGTTAGAGATGAAGCAAATCGTTATTTTGAGAATTCTCAAGATGCATTAAAATGGTTGAATATGATTAAAAAAGAGCTGGAAAAATAGCGTGAGTTTTATAAAAGATTATCCAATTTTATTCCAGTTCTTCGGAGGATATTTCCCTCTGCTGGCCGATCATCTTGCTCGTGTCTGAATAAAAAACAAAAACCTTTGCAATAGTGAAGGTTTTGTTTTATAATTGGGGAATAAATGTAAATTAAAAAGTGTTAAATAGCATGAGCCAGAAGTTCGCGGCTGGGTGGAGGAGGATTTTATTTCACAGTTCCGGTTACGGTAACAGGAAAAGGGAACATCAGCACATGGAATAAAGGGGATAATTATTTTCCTAATATCTTTGCCATGGGGATGGCATTTGATCGGGCTCTTGCAGGGCTCTTGCCAAATGGAGGCAGAGCATTTGATCCAATGTCATGGGTAAGAAATGACAGAGGAGTAGAAATGATGAGCAGTGTGTGGGATGCAGCGGGTATTGCAATTGCCAACAATATTTCTGCTGAAAACTAGACGCAGGCACTGGGATTAGCGGCTTTAGCGGTCATTTTAACAAAAGGGAAGGCGGCTCCTGGAATCATAAATACTGAAAGTAAAATATGGAAGATAGGAGCATATAAGGAAATGAAAGGACTTGAAAAAGGGTTAGATGCGCATCATGTAGGACAAAGCGCAATAATGAAAAGATTTATAGCAGGCTATGAACATAATACAGCTCCAACTATTCTCGTCCCAGCAGTAGGACATAGGTTCTTAGGTCCAAATGGAATTGTTTCAAGAAGCACGAAAGGATTCACAAATGCACGTCAAGTTTTAGCGAGAGATATTTTTGAGTTAAGACGTGTCTATGGATCACAGGGTATCCCAAATAGTGCACTTCAAGATCTGATTCAGGCAAATAAAACAATGTACCCAGAAGCATTTATTAAGTAAAAAATAAATATATTAATATAAAATGAAACCAGAAGAATTAGTGAAAATTCTCAATAGAGATGTAATTAAAGGGAATTTGGAATTATATCAAAGCTTACTAGATACAACAAATGAAGCAACAGATCCTGTTTGGAAAGGTATTTTGCCAATATATATTAATTTTTCAAGAGAAGAAAAAGAAATATTTTTGAAATTTTTGAAAATAGTCGAAATTAACACGTTATCACATGTTTTAGGAATATTGGATGGAACAACTTACGCTGATGGGATAGAACAGGATTTTATTCTAACTGTAGAAAATGACGATAAAAAAATTAATGAGGACTTACAGGATCTATTTTTAGAATTGATTGAAGAGGAATAAATACCTCGATATATTTGAGGCTGCTTCGTAAAAGCAGCCTCATTCATAATATAATCAGCTTCATTTTCAAATACAAAATTATAACTAATGTATAAACTTATTGAACCAAAGGTTGCAGGAGGCTTGGGTGAACTTGGAATTCCAGCTATAACTCAAAATAGGTCAGGAATAGGTCGGGGTTTTGGAGTGGAAAATAAAAGATATCCCTGGAACTACATTAAATGGAAGTAGAATTGTTCACATCCAAATGGAAAATGAGATTAATTATCAACCATGATTATAAAAACTATACAAATACCAACAAGCTCAGCAGTAAAATGGAAATAAATTTTGTATTAGAAGAAAAAGTGTTATTGATAACGAAGTATATAAAACTCATTCGTAAAAAAGATTTTGACAAAATAGTTGTTAAAAGAGGTGATATTAAGTCTATTAATCTTCAATTCGGAGAGATCTCTAAGCGGGATATAGTCATCAGAGTTTCGTTTAAAGGCCTTAAAACTTTTAAAAACGATTATTATTTTAATGTCTTGGATATTTTAATTAAAAACAGGGAAATTATTTTAACAGGAATCCTTGACGATCCTTTATGGATATATAACCAGGGATATATAGATAATTTTAAACTTCTCACTGACAAAAAGGAAAAAATAAAATGGTATGAATTAAACGATAAACAAAAGTATTATTACTTAAGAGGATGCTATTTTCTAGGAGGATTAAGAAAATCTATAGATAATATGAATCCGATTATAGAAATTGACTTTTCAAAAGTCAGAACCGATTTGGATGTATATTATGAAATTGGAAAAGCTTTTTTTAATTCATATGGATATTTTGGGACCGAATTCCATTCTTTCAGAGATTGTTTGATTAATATTGATGAATCAATGAGAAAAAGAGAAAAAATGCCTGTTTTAAAAATAAAAGAATTCAAGAATTTTGAAAAGTATTTTTCATATAATATTTTGTTTGATGATTTTTATAATGAATTTAAAGCAAGCGGTTTTGAAATTGAAAATTCAAAATAATGGTTTGTTGAACATCCTTCCGCTGGCGAGCTTCTAGTTCGTGTCTGAATAAAAAACAAAAACCTTTGTAGTGAAGGTTTTGTTTTATTATTTGTAAATAAACGTAAATTTAATAGATGTTTAAATAGCACGAGCGAGAAGCTCATCTGGTGGGATGTTTTGGGCATTGCAATTACCAATAATATTTCTCCAGAAAACCAGACGCAGGCACTGGGATTAGCTGCTTTAGCTGTATTTTAACAAAAGAGAAGGCGGCTCCGGGAATTATTAGAGCTGAAGCTATGGCTGCTGCTGATGTATTAAAAGCTGAATTGGCTGTTGAGAAAGCAGAAATGACTTTATAGGTCAGATTCTCCTGCAGAATTAGATGATATAGTTTAGTAATGGTCTTAGATCTGGTACAGGATATGAAACAGGAAATGGGATGGAACAGCAAACACGATAATAAAAGCTAAAGTTCCTCAAAGTGTTATGAAGCAAGCGACATTCTTTGAAGCCGATGGAATTAAAACTGTAAGTAATACCATCGCATTTATTTCAAAATGTTAAGTTAATTATTCCGTTAAATCATAGCCCAATACATAAAATTAGTAAAATATGATAACAATTAGAGCAAAGTTAAACTTATATCAAGATGTAAGACAAACCCCTTTTATTAGTGGCTATAGACCTACTTTTGATTTGGGAAAAGGATTAACTTCTGGAAGAATACTATTATTAAATAATAAGAAATCTTTTTTGCCTGGTGAAGAAGATGAAGTAGAAATCAATTTCTTATCCAAAGAATTTTTGGGTACTAAATTTAAAGTAGGAGAAAAAGTAATGTTTACAGAAGGGCTAACACCTGTTGGAGAAATTGAAATATTAAAGATATTATCTATTGATTAGTAAAATGCTTCAACTATTTGGATTACAAAAACAGTAGAGCGTAACTCCAAATGGAATGGAGCATTAGAATGGCAAATAAAAGATGTACCAGGTACCGTAGGATTTAAATAGCAGTCGAATTGTTCAACATCCAGATGGAAGATGGGGATTAGTTATCAATCATGATTATAATAAAATTATACAAATACCAACAAGCTCAGCAGTAAAATGGAAATAAATTTTGTATTAGAAGAAAAAGTGTTATTTACAACGAAGTATATAAAACTCATTCGTAAAAAAGATTTTGACAAAATAGTTATTAAAAGAGGTGATATTAAGTCTATTAATCTTCAATTCGGAGAAATCTCTAAGCAGGATATAGTCATCAGAGTTTCGTTTAAAGGCCTTAAAACTTTTAAAAACGATTATTATTTTAATGCCTTGGATATTTTAATTAAAAACAGAGAAATTATTTTAATAGGAGTCCTTGACGATCCTTTATGGATATATAACCAGGGATATATAGATAATTTTAGACTTCTCACTTACAAAAAGGAAAAAATAAAATGGTATGAATTAAATGATAAGCAAAAGTATTATTACTTAAGAGGATGTTTCCTATTGAATGGGGTTAGAGAAACAATAGATAATACGAATCCGATTATAGAAATTGACTTTTCAAAAGTCAGAACCGATTTGGATGTATATTATGAAATTGGAAAAGCTTTTTTTAATTCATATGGATATTTTGGAACCGAAATAAATTCATTTATAGATTGTTTGATCAGTATCAGCGCATCAATTAAAAAAAGAGAAAAAACACCAATTTTAAAAATAAAAGGATTTAAGAACTTTGAGAAATATTTTTCAGATAATATTTTGTTTGATGATTTTTATAATGAGTTTAAAACAAGCGGTTTTGAAATTGAAAATTCAAAATAATGGTTTGTTGAACCCCAGCTCTGCAAAGTCTCCCGGATTGAGTAAATAAAAATCTAACCTCTCATAACTTAGTGGAGGTTTAGTTCTCAAAAACAATATATATCAGTATAAAGACCATTTAGGAAATATAAGGGCAAGTTTTCCTCAAAACAGCGCAGATGCTCCTGAAATTATCAATACCAATAATACTATCCGTTCGGGCTTAATCACATAGGAGATGGAAACAGTTCCGGAATTGGAAGCTTTTATTCTGCTTCCCTTTCACCAAGAGATTCTTTCAGTTTGATAAGCTCTGCTTTTACAAACTCGAGCCTGTCAATCAGAGTGATGGTTTCGGAAATTTTGCTGTTGGTAGTTAAAGCCACACGGGCGCCATCCAAAGTATAGCCCTTTTCTTTAACCAGATGGTAGATCATCTGCAGGTTTTTAATGTCTTCGGGAGTGAAATAACGATTGCCCTTCCTGTTTTTTTTAGGCTTAATGATAGGGAATTCCTGTTCCCAATACCGTATTAATGAAGTGTTTACATCGAAGGCTTTCGCAACTTCCCCAATAGAATAATACAGTTTGTCAGGTAAATTTATTTTCATTTTACAACTCCTAAAATTCAAAGATAAAAATTTTTTAAAGATCCATCCAAATATATGATCGAATCTATATAAATGTCATGCCAGAGGAACTGCAGATCCTTTTGATTTTGCTTTATTCAAAAACAACAAATCCCTTTTTATTTTGCTAAAGTACTATATGTTTTAAAATGATATGACCTCTTTTTTTATTATAAACATATTATTTTATTCATATTAGCGTGAAAAGATTAGGCGATTGATGTTTTTTTATATAACTTAGTGAAACACAAAAAAATACAAAGATATGAAACGTTATTTCTTTATTTTCGCACTGATGGTGCCCTTTTTGGGGTTTTCACAGTGGACAAGAACAGAGCTGAGATCTCAGAAAGTTAAAAAGAACCAGGAAAAACTGGAGTTCGCGGGGCTTTATACATTAGATGCCAATACACTAAAGCAAAGTTTAAAAAATGCTCCCATGCGTTTTTCCAATGCAAAAGGGACTGTTATTTCCGTTCCCAATGTTCAGGGAAGGCTGGAGGAGTTCCAGGTCTGGGAATCTTCCAATATGGCTCCGGGATTACAAGCCAGATTTCCGGATATCCGGTCGTATGTAGGGATAGGAATAGAAGATCCTACCGCCTATTTACGTTTTAGTTTGTCTCCCACAGGATTTTCATCCATGATTATCCGTTCCGGGTTATCTGAATTCATTGAACCTTATACGGAAGACAGGATGGTTTACGCTGTTTTTGACTCCAATGCAAGAAGGGGACAGGAGAAAGAGCCTTTCGAGTGCTCTACGATGGATGCAGTGAAAAAAAATGCTCCTGTGGAAAAAAAAAACGAAGCTGTAAATAAAAAAACGGCAGGTTTCAATGTGTTCAGGATGGCACTTTCCTGTACCGGAGAGTATGCAGAATATCATTTAGCCGCTGCAGGTACTTCACCCAATGCAACGGATGCCCAGAAAAAAGCGGTGGTTCTTGCTGCGATGAACGCCAGCTTAACGAGACTAAACGGTGTTTTTGAAAGAGATTTATCCTTGCATTTTAATTTAATAGATAATAATGATGCCATTATATTTCTGGATAAACTCAGCGATCCTTATCCCGATAATGCCGGACCGGATGATGCCAATACCGGGATAACCTCAGTGATCAGTGCTTCCAACTTTGATATGGGGCATTTATTAGACAAAAAAAATGCGAATGGGGCAGCTTATCTGGATGCACTGTGCGGAAGCCGGCCGGGAAGAGGCTGGACAGCCCATAACTTTCCTGAAGGAGATAAGTTTGACGTTGATTATGTTGCCCATGAAATGGGACATCAGATGGGAGCTAACCATACTTTTACTTATTATTTAAACGGTAGCGGAACCTCGGAAGTAGAGCCGGGAAGTGGAAGTACTATTATGGCTTATACAGGAATTATGGGTGGTGTTTTTGATGTTCAGTACAATTCTAATGACTATTTCCATACGTATAACCTGACGGAAATTAAAAACAGGATAAGCAGCGTAAGCTGTGGTACCACAACGCCTTTTGGAGTTGCTGCTCCTACCGTAGATGCCGGTGCCGATTATACCATACCGAAATCCACACCTTACCTGTTAAAAGGAAAAACAAATGATGGAAACACAGCTTCCTATACCTATACATGGGAGCAAATGAACCAGGCAACTAATGCAGAAACAGATGTGTCAAGCCTGGCGTATCCAACTAAGCCGGCGGGTCCTAACTTTAGATCTGTTGCCCCCAGGAGTACACCGGTAAGATATTTACCTGAGTTTAATCAGGTGTTGGCAGGTGCTTTATCAACCCGTTGGGAATCTGTTTCCAGTGTGGCAAGAAACCTGAATTTCAGGCTAACGGTAAGAAATAATAATCCTATAGCACCCCAAACAAATAAGGATGATATGGTTGTTACCGTGAATGCCGCAGCAGGTCCTTTTCAGGTAACAGCACCTACATTCGGACAGTCGCTGAACTCGGGAAATATGGCCAATATAACCTGGGATGTTGCTAATACCAATCAGGCTCCGGTTAATACGGCAAATGTTAATATCAAATTATCTACAGATGGTGGACAGACATTTACCACAATAGCTGCCAATACACCAAATGATGGCAATGAACAGATTATGATTCCTGCAGGATCTACTTCTGCGAATGCATTTATTATGATAGAAGCTGTAGGAAATATCTATTATGCCGTGAGCCCAAGCTTTGTGATTGATTATGTTGTTATGGGTGAGAACTGTACTACTTATACTTATAGCGGGCCAGCGGTAGCTATCCCTGACGGACCGGGAGGTTCCAATATATCCGCCCCAAGAATTAATGTTCCATTGATGGTGAACAATACCGGAACAATTACTAAAATTAAGGTGACTCCTACAGTAACACATCCAAATATAAGACATCTGGCAATAGGTATTGAAAGTCCGGTAGGTACATCAGCACTTATCTGGAACAGGTTGTGTAACGGAAATTCAGGAATTACAGCTTCATTTAGCGATACGGGGAATGCTGTAGCCTGTGCATCACCGGTGCAGGGACAAATTAAATCAAATGAACCTTTGAATGTTTTTAAAGGCCATAAAGCTCAGGGAGAATGGAAGCTGTATGCATCGGATAACAGACCAGGAAGTGTAGGCAGTATTACAGGTTGGTCCCTTGAAGTATGTACCCAGCAGACCCAAACTTTGGAAACCAAAGAAGTGGTATCTCCATTGGCAGATGATATTAAAATTTATCCTAACCCAAGTGATGGTAACTTCTTTGTGAAATCCCGGAATATAAAAGGAGAAATGAAAGTAACCCTGTTTGATTCCAGCGGAAGACTGATCTATAATACAGACTATAGAAGTGAAGGTAACCATACCAAAGAATTTAATGTAAATGTTCCGAAAGGAGTGTATATGATAAGCATTAAGTCTTCAAAAGGAGTATACAACAGCAAGTTGATTATAAAATAACCTGGGTTCGTAAGAAATTAAGTATAAAGGCTGGAAGCTGGAAGAAGATGCTGAAAATTACTTCAGGTATAATGACTGGTCAACGACATCATTCATTATTGTAAAGAGGATAAAACAGATTATGGTTATTCTTAGGGCACTATGGCTTTCATCTTCCATCTCAGGCCTCAAATCTGATAAACAAAAGGATCAGCACCGGCTGGTCCTTTTTGTTTGCAGTTTATCCTGTTAGATCAGTTGTATAAGAATATTGGTCTGTTTAAATAGAATTATGAATTCATTCTCCATTCTTCCTTTTGGCCTTTTTCAGGTTGTAATGATCTTCCGGTTTTTGCTTCAATACAATAAAAAATAGCTTTAAAACTGTTACTGATGTTGTAAATTGCAGGTTTAAAAAATGAAGAATGAAGAATATCTGTAAAATAGGAATGATTGGTTTGGTTTTCGCATTGGTAAACTGTCAATCAGTAAATTATAGCAAAATGTTTTATGAAGGGGTAAAGCCGGAAAAAGTTTCCGATCAGTTCAGTTTTACAGAAGGACCATCCGCGGATAGTGAAGGGAATGTCTATTTCACTGACCAGCCCAATGATAAAATTTATTTTTGGGATTGGAAAACCAACCGGATCATTGAATTTTTAGATAAAACGGGAAGGGCAAACGGAACCCATTTTGATAAAGATGATAATTTGATTACCTGTTCAGACGATCAGGGGGAAATCTGGAAAATATCAAAAGATAAAAAGGTGGAAGTCCTTTCAAAAGGATTTGAAGGAAAGAGGCTAAACGGCCCCAACGATGTATGGAATGATGCTTCTGGAGGCATGTATTTTACTGATCCTTTGTATGAAAGAGACTATTGGGTCAATTTTAAGCAGGAACTGTTTCATAAAAGTTTGTACTACAGAAGTAAGGAGGGTAAGATTTCCAGGCTGGAAACTTTTACCCAGCCTAATGGAATCATAGGAAGTGAAAAACTGAAAAAATTATATGTTTCAGACATTGATGCCGGAAAAACTTATGTTTATGACATTTTGGGAGAGGGTAAGCTGTCAGGGAAAAGGCTTTTTTGTGAAATGGGATCAGATGGAATGACGTTGGATAAGCATGGGAACCTTTATTTAACCGGTGACGGGGTGCATGTTTTTAACCGTGAGGGAAAAAAGATGTATCATATTTCCATTCCTGAAGAATGGACATCCAATGTGACTTTCGGAGGTGAAAATAACAATGTTTTATTCATAACCGCCTCAAAATCGGTGTATACTTTTCCGACGAGAGTGAGAGGGATAAAATAAATGATAAAGGAATATAAAAAAGCGCTCAAAAGTTTGTTTCAAGAGACTTTTGAGCGCTTTTGCTATATTGTAAACCTTTTGCCACCCCTCCGGAGAAGGGGAATGATTACGTCTTCAATTGAATATTTGTAGCAGTATCACATCAATGAAAATCGGAGATTTTCAAAAACTTATGTGAACTTTATATCTGCAAAGCTTTCTAACTTAAATAACTTAGATGTTTAAATCTTTTGTGACTTTTGTGGTTTGCAAACTATTGATATAGTTTTACTTCGTTCACAATAACAATGGTTTATCGAGTTGAAGCCTTAATAAGCAACCTCCATTTTCACTTTTTTTCCCTTCAGTTTTTCATTCTGAAGCTTTCTCAAAACAGCATTCACCTTATTTCTGGCAACCGCTACATAAGAAGTCGTATCTTTTACCTCAATAATACCCACCTCTTCTTTTTGTAATTCGCCTTTTTTAAGCAAATAGCCTGCAATATCCACTTTATTGACCTTGTCTTTTTTTCCTGCACTGATGTAAATCGTCTGGAAAGGCGTTTTTTGCGGGACTTTGGTAAATCCGGCGACACTTTCTTCAGGGGTATTGCTTTTAATGAATGGAAAATTTTCCTCTTCTGTCATAATCAGATAGACAAATCCTTTGGCGTTCATTCTTGCGGTACGGCCATTTCTGTGGATGAAAGCATCTTCTTTTGGAGGAAGCTGATAATGAACAATAGATTCCACTTCAGGAATATCAAGTCCACGAGCAGCAAGATCCGTTGTAATAAGAATTCTGGCGGAATCATTTCTGAATTTCAGTAAAGCACGCTCCCTTTCATCCTGCTCCATTCCGCCATGGAATGTTTCCCTATCAATTCCCATCTGATGCAGTAGTTCCGAAATACGGTCTACAGCGTCACGGTGATTACAGAATATCAGGGTTCTTTTGTTCCCGATTTTACAGACAAGGTTGAACAAGGTATCCAGTTTTTCTTCCGGAATTGTCATTACTTTTCTCAGCTGAATATCAGGTTTTACTTCCTTTTCTTTAAGGAAATTGATGATTTTCTCCTTTTTTAATCCTGTAAATGCAGGAATTTCATCCATTACGGTTGCAGAAGTAAGAATTCTTTGTGAGACGCCTTTCAATGAATTGATGATAAACTCCATATCATCGTGAAACCCTAGTTCCAATGCCTTGTCAAACTCATCCAGAACCAATGTTGTAATGGTTTCCGGATCAAAATTATTATTTCGTATGTGATAAGCGACCCTTCCCGGAGTTCCGATCAGAACAGCCGGAGCTTCAATTAAATTGTTGACCTCAATTTTTTTATCATGACCACCATAGCAAACGGAAACTTTGAAATCCGTACCCATAGCTTTAAAAACCTGCTCGATCTGTAATGCCAGTTCTCTGGCAGGAACCAGGATCAATGCCTGCACGCCCTGAACATTCCTTTTCAGATTTCTGAGAACCGGAAATAAAAAGGCAAGGGTCTTTCCTGATCCAGTAGGGGAAAGCAGGACAATATCCGTATGGTCCTCAGAGGCTTTATAAGTAGATTTCTGCATCTGATTCATATCCTGAATCTGCAGTTTTTGATAAATTGATTGTAGTTCCATGCTGCAAAGGTAGTGAATTAGGCCATAGGTTACAGGAGTACAGTTTTAGGATGGCTGATAGTTGAGTGACTCAAGGCCATGATGATATAAAGTTTGACTCTTACCGCAGTCTCATATCTTGGCTTGTCATTGTTATTTACGGTTTACCGTAATGTCCTGACAGTTTTTGATAATAGATTTGAGGTAATAAAATACAATACCATGAAACTTTATCAAACCCTTGAAAGGCAGATTAAAAAAGAACCTAATTACGTTTCCGATAACGGAGAAATTAAAAAATGGGTGGTCCTGAATAAAGCACAGAATTTTGATGAAGAACTGATCGGGCTGCTGTTGGATGATCCCGATCTGAAGGAAAAATTTTTTGTGAAAGTAAAAAATGTCCGGGTATTTAAACAAAATCTTTTTATCCGGTTTCTTGAGCAGAAAAACTATCTGAATGACAGTTATACCCAATTCAAAAACAAAGTAGGGTTAACGATTGATGGTAAACATCTGAAACAACGCAATGAAGTCTCATTGGTCTGGCCATTTAAAGACTGTATCCTTGAAGGCGGACAAAGCCGTGAAGAAGATAAAAGAGAAGAGATCTTTTTTAATGAAACCCTGGCACAGGACGAAATCACAGAACTGCTTGATCCAAAAGTATTAACCAATGCCAAACGGTTTGACCGGGATGGTGAACATTCTTTTGACGGATTTAACCGTGACGAAAACGGAACCATTACCGATAACCTGATTATCAAAGGAAACAATCTGTTAGCATTACATTCTCTGAAAAAGGAATTTGCAGGTAAGGTGAAGCTGATTTATATAGATCCGCCGTATAATACCGGAGGTGATTCTTTTAATTATAATGATAATTTTAATCATTCTACTTGGTTGACTTTTATGAAAAATAGGCTAGAGGTTGCAAAAAGTTTACTTACAGATGATGGAAGTATACTAGTTCAGGCGGATTGGAATGAAATACACTATTTAAAAGTCTTATTGGATTCTGTTTTCAATAGAGAAAACTTTAGAAATGAAATAATTTGGGCCTACCATGGACCTGGATCTCCTAAAATGAAGCAATATAACAGAAAACATGATAATATTTTATGGTATTCAAAGTCTAATTCTGATTGGATTTTCAATGGAGATGAAGTCCGGATGTCATCAGAAGTGCACGTTGGTGGTTTTAACAATGAAATGAATATAAATGTAAGTAATGAATACACTGATAGGGGAAAAATCCCTGAGGATTGGTGGGAAATGGGCAGAGATAAAGAGGAGTTTGTAGAAGAAATGTCTAATCTCTATGATGAATATGCAAAAATCAAAGACAAAAATTGGTGGAAAATGGCTGTTGCAGCAAGAATTAGAGTGGATGGTAAAAAAAGATCAGGCTATCTAACTGAAAAGCCATATAAACTTATAGAAAGATTTATCAAAGCTCATACAAATAAAAATGATATTATACTGGACTTTTTTGCAGGAAGCGGAACCACAGGTTTTGTTTCGGATTATCTGAGCCGGCAGTTTATTTTGGTTGAGCAACTTGAAAATACGCATAAAATCATTAAGGACAGATTCGAAGGAATTAATTATACCTATCTCGAACTCAAAAAATACAACCAAACCTTTATAGAAAAAATAGAAAAGGCAAAAGATGAAGAAACACTTCTTCACATCTGGGAAGAGATGAAAGCCAGATCTTTTCTCAACTATAATGTAGATATCCAAAGGCAGGAGCAATGTATAGAAGACTTTAAAGCATTAAGCCTTAAAGAACAAAAGCACCACCTTTGTGAACTGCTCGACAAGAACCAGCTCTATGTCAATCTCTCTTCTCTTAACGATCAAAACTTTGAATGTACTCCGGAAGAGCGAAAAGTGACTCAGGAATTTTATCAACTTAAAAACTAAATCATGACATTTTTACACGAGATATTCAATAATCCGTTTGCTCATAAGGCATTGGCGGAATTTGATTTACCCAACGGCATCACTGACAATCTGAGATTTGGGATTCGCCCTTATCAGGAAGAAGCATTCAGGCGCTATTTATATACCGAACACGAAGATTTTGAAGGAAAACCAGGGAAACCTCTTCACCTTCTTTATAATATGGCGACAGGAAGCGGGAAAACCTTGATCATGGGAGGCTTGATGCTCCATCTTTATGAAAAAGGATACCGTAACTTTTTGTTTTTTGTTAACAGCAATAATATTATTCAGAAAACGAAGGATAATTTTCTTAATCCTCAGACCTCCAAATATTTATTCCGGGATAAAATCGTGATCAATGGTAAAGAAGTCTTTTTGAAGCAGATAGATAATTTTGATGAATCAGATCATGAAAATATCAACATCAAATTTACCACCATCCAGCAGCTTCATATTGATTTAAACAATAGCAAAGAAAATAGTGTTACCTATGAGGATTTTCAGGACAAGAAAATCGTTCTGATTGCCGATGAGGCGCATCACCTGAACAGTGGTACCAAAAGCGGCAACCTGTTTGGAAGCTGGGAAGAAACCGTTTTACAGATCCTGCACCAGGATTTTGAAAATATCCTGCTGGAATTTACGGCAACTCTAGATTATGAAAGCCGGGAAATTACCGGGAAATACAAAGATAAAGTTATTTATAAGTATGACCTTGCCCAGTTCAGGAATGATAAGTTCTCCAAGGAAATCAATCTGGTCCGCTCCCTGTATGATGAAAAAGAAAGGATTATTCAGGCTTTGATTCTGAATTTGTACCGCCAGGAGCTGGCCACCATTCATCATATTAATCTGAAACCCGTTATTCTTTTTAAAGCTAAAAAGACCATCAGGGAATCTGAACAGAATAAGGAAAATTTTCATAAGCTGATAGAGGATCTGTCTGAAGCAATGGTGGATAAGATCAGAAAAACATCTGCGGTTCCCGTTGTTCAAAAAGCTTTTGAGTTTTTCGAAGCCAGCAATATATCAGAAAGTGAAATAGTAAAACGGATACAGGCTTATTTCAGGGAAGAAAACTGCCTGAGTGCCAATAATGACTCCGAAGCGGAAAAAAATCAGATTCTGCTTAACACCCTGGAAGACGAAAATAACCCTATCCGTGCTGTATTTGCAGTTCAGAAGCTCAATGAAGGCTGGGATGTCCTCAATTTGTTTGATATTGTAAGGTTATACGAAGACCGTGATGGAAAAGAGGGTAACCCGGGAAAAACCACCCTTTCTGAAGCTCAGCTAATAGGCCGTGGAGCAAGATATTATCCTTTCGCTGTGAAAGAAGGAGATGATAAATTTGTAAGGAAATATGACAATGATATTTCAAATGATCTGAAAATCTTGGAGGAATTATATTACCATACCAAAGAAGACAGTCGTTATATTTCCGAACTTAAAAAAGCATTGGTAGACTCCGGGATCTATGAAGATGAAGCCAACCTTGAAACCAAACAGCTAAAACTGAAAGCAGCATTTAAGGCCTCTGAATTCTATAAAAAAGGTGTGGTTTTTTCCAATAAAAAAATCCCCAAAAATCTTACACATATAAAGTCTTTTAAAGATTTGGGTATTAGTAAGCCTAAGTTCAGCTACCAGCTTTCTTCAGGAAGTGGGAAAACTTCCAATGTGTTTTTTGAATTGGAAAAATCGGTTCCACTTGATGATGGTATTAAGTCTGAAGGTGTCAGGATTCAGGATATTCAGAAACATGTGGTCAGATATGCCTTAAGCAGGAATCCGTTTTATTACTTTGATAACCTTTCACGTTATTTTCCGCATATCGCATCCATCCAGGATTTTATAGAGGATGAGAAGTATCTGGGAGGTATGGAAATCATATTCTACGGGACCCGGAGCCGTCTTCAGGAAATTTCGCATTTTGATTACCTTCAGGCGCTGAATGGATTACTGCAAAATATAGAAGCAGATATTAAACATAACACTCCGGATTATGAAGGCTCTGCATTTCGGGCACAGCCTCTCCATCAGGTTTTCAGGGATAAAGAAATCAGGGTTACAAAAGGTAGTGAAAGGGCAGAAGGGCAGGAGCATTTGGTTTCAGGTGAAGCCTGGTATGCTTACAATGCCAATTACGGGACCATTGAAGAAAAACGGTTTGTAGAATTGTTTTCCAGGCGCTTCAAAGGGTTGAATCAGAAGTTTCAGAACATTCATCTGATCCGTAATGAAAGGGAAATTAAGATCTTTGATAAGCTGGGGCGTGCTTTTGAGCCGGATTTTATCCTGTTTTGTAGCCAGAAGAAAGATAAACAGCTGACTTACCAGGTTTTTATAGAGCCGAAAGGAACACATCTGCTGGATTATGATAGATGGAAAGAAGATTTTTTAAGGGAAATGGGAGGGAAGAAGAAAACCATTACATTTCATACAGACCAATATTTGATAACTGCGGTACCATTCTATAATCATGAAACGGAAAAAGAATTTGAAAGGGCATTAGATGAAACACTGATGAACTGATCCCGTGACTTTCCCTTTTTTAAATTAAAAAAATCTAATCTTTTGATGTAAATATTGATATTCAGTGTTTTAAAGAGGAAGTATGAAACAGAATAACTATTGCTTATCTCAAATAAATATAGTATCTTTGCACCCACTTTTTGTGGTAAAGGTCTGAGAAAGTAAAATATTAATTATTAATTACTTCCGTATTTTTCAATCACATTTGTTAAGACCGTTGAAAGAGAAGGAATACAAATTTTTTAGAATATGTCAAAAGAGACAAATTCAGCAGAATTATTATTAAACCAAAACGTAGCACCTGAACAATTTGACTGGGATTCTTTCGAATCTGGTCTTGATGCTGATGCTAGAAAAGAGAAAAGCGATTTAGAAGAGATCTACAACGGATCATTAAACAATTTGGACGACAATGACGTTCTTATTGGTAAAGTTGTAAGATTAACTGATAAAGAAGCTATCGTAGACATCAACTTCAAATCTGAAGGTGTTATCTCTCTAAATGAATTCCGTTACAACCAAGGTCTTAAGGTTGGTGATGAAGTAGAAGTAATGGTTGACAAGAGAGAAGACAAAACTGGACAATTACAGTTATCTCACAGAAAAGCCAGAACGCTTAAAGCTTGGGATAAAGTAAACGAACTTCACGAAACTGGAGAAATCGTTAACGGTTTTGTTAAATCCAGAACTAAAGGGGGGATGATCGTTGACGTTCACGGAATCGAAGCATTCTTACCTGGTTCTCAAATTGACGTTAAGCCAATTAAAGATTACGATCAGTTCGTAGGAAAAACTATGGAGTTCAAAGTGGTGAAAATCAACCCTGAGTTCAAAAACGTAGTAGTTTCTCACAAAGCATTGATCGAAGCAGATATCGAAGGTCAGAAAAAAGAAATCATCGCTCAGCTTGAAAAAGGTCAGGTTCTTGAAGGTACTGTTAAGAACATCACTTCTTACGGGGTATTCATTGACCTAGGTGGTGTAGATGGATTAATTCACATTACAGACCTTTCTTGGTCTAGAGTGAACCACCCATCTGAAATCCTAGAGGACGGACAAACTGTAAAAGTGGTTATCCTTGATTTCGATGATGAGAAAACAAGAATCCAGTTAGGTATGAAGCAATTAGAAGCTCATCCTTGGGATGCTCTTTCTGCTGACTTAAAAGTAGGTGACAAAGTAAAAGGAAAAGTAGTAGTTCTTGCTGACTATGGTGCATTCGTAGAAATCGCTCCAGGTGTTGAAGGATTAATCCACGTTTCTGAAATGTCTTGGTCTACTCACTTAAGATCTGCCGGAGATTTCGTAAAAGTAGGTGATGAAGTTGAAGCTGAAGTATTAACTTTAGACAGAGAAGAAAGAAAAATTTCTCTTGGTATCAAGCAATTATCTAAAGATCCATGGGAGAACATCGAAGCTAAGTATCCTGTAGGATCTCAGCATGTAGGAACTGTAAGAAACTTCACTAACTTTGGTGTATTCGTAGAGTTAGAAGAAGGTATCGACGGATTAATCTACATCTCTGATCTTTCCTGGACTAAGAAAATCAAGCACCCGTCTGAGTTCTGTGCAGTAGGTGATAAATTAGATGTTGTAGTTCTTGAATTAGATATCCAGGCTAGAAGATTATCTCTAGGTCACAAGCAATTGACTGAAAACCCATGGGATAAATTCGAAACTAAATATGCTGAAGGAACTATCCACGCTGGTAAAGCGGTAGAAGTTCACGATAAAGGAGCTTCTGTACAGTTCGAAGATGCTGAGGTTGAAGCGTTCTGCCCTTCAAGATTATTAGAGAAAGAAGATGGATCTAAAATCAAGAAAGGTGAAGAAGCTGATTTCAAAGTAATCGAATTCAACAAAGAATTCAAGAGAGTAGTAGTATCTCACACAGGTATCTTCAGAGATGAAGAGAAGAAAAACGTAAAAGAAGCTTCTTCCAGAAACGTATCTTCTTCTTCTAACAACGAAGAAAGATCTACTCTTGGAGATATCGATGCATTAGCAGAGTTGAAAAGAAAAATGGAAGAAGGTAAATAATCTTTGAACCATTGATTAATATAGAGCCGCTCAGTTGAGCGGCTTTTTTGTTTTTCAGAAGTTTTTTCACTATCCACTCAAAATAAAGGAAAGATGAATAACCTAACAGGTTTTTATAAACCTGTTAGGTTTGGATTTATAATATAGCGACAGATCAAAACGAAATCTGTTCAGAAAAGATTATCAGAAAATAATTAAAACTTAAAGGTTTCAAATAGGTGGTTTTTATTTTTTTCAGAATTACAGTAAATATTAAATTATTAAATATTTAAAAGTTAAAATTTTAAACTAAGATCACTATTTGTTGAGAAAATATTATTTTAACAGAATTAAATTTAAAACTTTTAACTATGAAAAAAACATTTTTCTTTTTCTTCATGGCATTGATGTCATGGAGTACCTTTAGTGCACAGGCTAATTATATCATTATGGTTGATAATGGAGGTTCTATGACTAAGACAGATTATCAAGCGATGAGACGTGGTGTGATTAAGCTAATAGAACAGCTTTTAGCTTGCAATCCTGAAAACAAAGTAGCTGTAGTACAGTATGGAAACGGAATATTGGATCATGATACCGGAATATATAAGCCTTTAATTTATATTGAGTCTGATTATACCAACGATTTTTTTACCGCTCAGAATTTTGAGCGCCGTTTGGATTTTGGAGATCATTTACAGCAATCTTTAGGATTGGTCAAAAATGCAATAATGGGAATTCCGGATCCAGATATAATAAGTCCCCAAAAAACACTAAATGGGAATAAGCCTGAAAGAGTTATTGTATTTACTGACGCAGAACGAGCTTCAGCTAGTCTTGATTCTTATCTTGTAGATCCTGTTTATGCATCAAATTATAATTCATATGAGGCATTTGCCAATGTGATGGAGTTTAAAACGAATATTATGACGGGAAACTCAATAAGATTCACTTTGATTCATGCGAATTCAAATAATGATGCTATTGAGGCAGCAGCAGCTATTTCGAGTCCTTTTGGACCATATTCCGGGCCACTTGAAACGATTCCTGGAGATCCAAGTAATGGTAATTCAAGGTCATATTTTAATAGAGATACTGGATTTCGTATGGCGCCTGGTGAAATTAATTATTGGAAGGATATTGCGGAAAGTATTTGTGACTCTAATAATGGAGGAACCTTAGATTTTGTTTATGAGCCAGGAGAGTGTATATATCAGCCTGGTACTATTGCCGGGCATTATTATCTTCCATCTGGTGCTACTTTACAGAGCCTTAAGGTGGATATGATCAATTTGCAAACGGGTGAAGTGTATCCTGTGGTTTCTGATCCTGTATTTGAGGCAGGAAACTATTTCAAGATTCATTTCTATTCTTCTTACAGTTTTGCCGAGGCAATAAATGCAGGCTCAACAGGTTGGCACAAGCTTAGGGTAAAAATGAATTCAAATGCGTCTACCCATACGGTGTATAGCTGGAATAAATATCCGTATTTTGACTTTGATATTGATATGAGTTGTCCACAGCCTGTAAGTTTTAAGTCTTCAGTAACGGAAAAGGCTTTCCGGCTGACTCCAAATCCTACTATTGGTTTGTTTAAATTAATGATGAACAAAGAAATGAAATCGGGAACATTGGAGATCAGAGATCTCGTTGGAAATACAGTATATAATAAAGTACTTCGTGGAGAAAAAGAAATAGTGATAGATCTGAGCTCCCGCAAAGAAGGAATTTATATCGTTAATGTAACAACAGATAAAAATGAAACTTACTCAGAAAAAATAATAAAACAATAAGGAAGTGTATAAATCGCCGCAAGCAAAACTTGTGGCAATTTTATTTATCTATCATCATAATGTTTCAGACAGTTTTAATTTATATATTGTAACTTTGCAGGCTGAAAAAAAATTATGAAGAAGAAAAATATACTAAAAGGTGTTTTATTTGTCGGGATTGGAGCTAGTATATATGGTATGTTGGCCACATTTGTTAAAATGGCTTACCATGACGGTTTTACAACTTCAGAGGTAACCACATCCCAGTTTGTGTTAGGTTTAGCAGGACTTTTAATCCTGAATTTAATACAAACCGCAACCACAAAACAAAAACTATCATTACCAAGTTCCAGGGAAGTCAGAATGTTGATGCTTGCAGGGACTTCATTGGGAGGAACAAGTTTATTCTATTACATCGCTGTTCAGTACATCAATGTTTCCATTGCTATTGTATTGCTGATGCAGTCGGTATGGTTCAGTGTGGTGGTGGAAAGTATTCTGACCAAAAAATTACCCAATGCCAGAAAAGTAATTTCTGTAATTATTGTATTATTGGGAACAGTATTGGCTACAAACCTCATCAATATGGAAATAGAGCTGGATTGGCACGGAGTCTTCTGGGGATTGATGGCTGCCGCTTCCTATACATTAACGATGTTTACTTCCAATACAATAGCGACACATTTACCTGTTTTCAGAAAAAGTTTTATCATGCTGGCAGGAGGATCTGTAGTTGTTTTTTCATTCCTTTTCTTTGCCCAGATAGGACCTATGCATTTTGAGGGATTGAAATCATTGTATCTGAATTTTACAGAAAATACAGAACACATTCATCCTTTTAATTATTCGATTTTCTGGACCTATGGAATTATTTTAGCTTTGTTTGGAACTATTATTCCTCCGGTTCTGTTCAATATCGGTTTCCCGAATGCGGGCTTAGGATTGGGAAGTATTGTTTCTTCTCTGGAACTTCCGGTTTCCGTAACCATGGCCTTCGTTTTGTTGGGCGAAAAAGTCTTTTTAATACAATGGGTGGGGATCATTTTGATTCTTTTTGCTATTGTTTTAATGAACCTGCCTTCAAAGAAAGAAAAAGAAGTCCAAATGGCAGAATTATCTTAAAAAAGTAATATTTTAACATCAGTTCGGGATAAGGATTTCTGACTTAATCAGATTTGAAGCTGGGGAGATGGAAGATGAGAAATCATGGAGGCTATAAAGAATAACCATTGATTATTTTCTTTACAATAAAATGAATGATGTCGTTGACTGCCAGTCATTATAACTGAAAGTAACTTCCAGCCTCTTTCTTCCAGCCTTTTATACCTAATTTTCTTATCGGAACTCAAGTTAATATTTAATTAAAAAATAACAGTTGAAAACCGTTCCTTTTGGAGCGGTTTTTTTAATTTTAAACAACTAAAATAAATTCTCATGAAATATTTCAGAAATGCAGTAATGGCTATCATGTTTATGGCAGGTACCGGTTTTATCTCTGCGCAGATACGACCCCTGGACGCCTTATTATCAGACTATCAATATCCCTATGAGGTTCATTTTATCACATTGAAATCTCAGGATAACGATTTGAAAATGGCTTATATGGATGTGAAACCTCAGAAAAGTAACGGAAAAACGATGATGCTTCTTCATGGGAAGAACTTTAACGGAGCTTATTGGGAAAGGACGGCCAGAGATTTAGCTTCAAAAGGTTTTCGGGTTATTATTCCTGATCAGATAGGATTTGGGAAATCATCCAAACCTCACAGCTATCAGTTTTCTTTTTCCCAGTTGGCAGAAAATACAAAAGCTATTCTGGATGAACTGAAGATTGATAAAACTATTGTTTTAGGACATTCCATGGGTGGAATGGTGGCAACGAGATTTACTTTACTTTATCCGGATAAAGTAGAAAAGCTGATCCTGGAAAACCCGATAGGATTGGAAGATTATAAAACTTTTGCATCCTATCAGACTATCGACCAGGCCTACCAGTCGGAGCTTAAAAACACTGCGGAAACATACAAAAATTATCAGCTGAAATTCTATTATGATAACAAGTGGAAAGAAGAATACCAGCCATGGCTGGATCTTATTGCAGGATGGACTCTCCATAAGGATTATCCCAAAGTGGCTTGGGATGCGGCCCTGACTTCTGATATGATTTACAATCAGCCTGTCTGCTATGAATTTAAAAACATAAAAGTACCTACCTTACTGATTATCGGAACCAGGGACCGGACAGCAATTGGTAAAGACAGGGCACCAAAAGAACTTCAGCCGAAAATGGGGCAGTACCAGGAGCTGGGAAAGAAAACCCAACAGGAGATCCCGGGATCAAAGCTGGTAGAACTTGAAAATGTAGGGCATCTGCCTCATATTGAAGTCTATCCGAAGTTTTTTGAAACATTATATGACTTTATAAAATAGAGTTTTATAAGCTGGGCTTGGAAGAAGGAAGCCGGAGATACCTCCGGCTTCCTTCTAAGGTAAAGGCAAATGATTATTCCAAATGCACTCATTCTCTAAACATCAATATGGTAAGAACTCCAATTCCTGAGAAGATCAGGCAGGAAATTCCCAGATTTTGAATAAATCCTATACTGATCAATCCTGATCCTATCATTGTATAATAAATGAGCCCCAGTAAAGCTCCTGCACTTCCCGTTTCCTTTTTATATTGTATGAGTGCGGTACTTAAAATATTAGGAATAGCAATACTGAAAGCCATCACAATAAAGAAATAAGGAATTATAAAAAAGATCCCTTTTCCTGTTAAAACCCAGACAAAAATGGAAGCAGTAAAAGCTCCCAGCGTACTCATTTTTACCAGAGATGATGACGGGACGTTTTTTAATAGAAGATACCTGTTAAGCTGTGCTCCTGCAAATGTACCTGCTGCCAACACAAAACTACTATACCCGAACGCGTAGGATGAGTATTGCTGTTCTTTAAAAATAAAAGGTGCCAGTGAATAATAGGAAAAGAGTAAAACATTAAAAACCATGATCAATAAACAGGATCTGATGATTGTATGATCCCTGAGCATCCGTTTTAACAAACCGGCCAGTGTTTTCATACTGATCTCTTTCTGAGTATAATGGGTTTCTGAAATCCTTTTTCCGGACAGGATATAAAATAAAACAGCCAAGAGAAACAGACTTATAAATACACCCTGATATCCTGTGACAGCAGCCAGTACAGAACCCGTAAGCATACCGATAACCGGGCTGATGGATAACCCGATTCCTATCCATGAAAATACCTTGCTGATGCTTCCTTTATCATAGGTATCCCGCAAAATGGTTTGGGTTACAATAGATCCTACGGAAATTCCAAATGCAGAAACTACCCTCGCAGCAAGAAGAATAGTGAAGTCAGGTGCAAGTATAGCAGTAATGCTGCCGGTCCCGTAAGTAAGAAGTCCGTACTGAAGGGCTTTTTTTCTTCCGATCCGGTCGCATTGTATTCCCCAGAAAGCTACTCCTGCTGCAAATGCTATGAAGTATAGGCTTATCGTAAGCGTTGCAGATCCTTCATTCACCTGGAAAACTTTTTGTATCATGGGTAAAACAGGACTGTAAATGGTTTCTGCAAACTGAGGAAGCATTACCAGTAAGGTCATAAGCCAAAGCGGATTGTTTTTTTTCATTCTTTTTTCTTGCAAAGTTTCTAAAATTTCGATGTATATTTATAATGATATAAAAACAAAAAACATCAAAAATAGGACATGGCTTTACTTCATCAAAATGAAGAATTTGATGCAGATGCATATAAGGAAAAAGTTATAGGAATAGCCTCAGATATGGTGATGCATGATTCAGGATCCCATTTTCATACCACGAAGGCACAGCTGTTGTATGCTCCATCAGGTTGTATGACGGTTACCACTTCCGGGCGGCAGTTTGTTTTACCACCGTTCAGGATGCTGTGGATTCCTCCAAACGAAGTTCACCGGGTGAATTTCAGGAATATTGTATCCTATAGGTCCATTTATTTCGATGCTGATTATGCTGTAGAATATATGGGTTCGTATCTTAAAGTGTTGCATGTAAATGCTTTACTTAAGGAAATTATTGAAAGGGTATGTTTCTGGGAATGGCTTCCTCCTGACAGCGCCCAGGAGAACCTTTTGAGCGTTTTCTGGGATGAAATCAGCAGGGCTCCTGAAGAAAAGCTGGAATTGAAAATGCCTGAAGACAGACGTGTTAAAAAGTTGGTAGAAGAATGGACGCAACGTTTGTCCGTACCACCGATGCTGAAAACCCTGGCGAAGGATACTGGAACTGGTGAAAAAACAATCACCCGGCTATTTAAGAAAGAAACCGGCTTATCTTATCAGGAATGGCGGCAGCAGTGGCGCCTTCAGAGGTCTATTGAACTTCTGGTAGAAGGAAATTCAATAGGAGAGGTGTCCTATATTTTAAATTTTTCTTCCGATAGTGCTTTTATTGATTTTTTTAAAAAACATACCGGGTCAACGCCTTTGCAGTATCTCATGAAAAATGCATAATAACTGTGTTCTTCCAGCTCTCCGGATTCACAGATATTGGCAACCTCAAAACGCAATCTATTTTTAAAACTTAATGCCATTACAACATCCATTACTACTCTTGCAGCAGCCTATAAGAAAAGAGGCTGTCTACATATGTAAACAGCCTCTTTTTGCATTTATTGTTGTCTGAATTATTTCTTCTTGTAAGCAGCGTCCTTAATTCTCGCTTTTTTACCTCTAAGGTCTCTGAAGTAGTAGATTCTAGCTCTTCTAACTCTACCTTTTCTGTCAACTTCGATTTTTTGAAGCGCAGGCATGTTGATAGGGAATACTCTTTCTACACCTACATCACCACTCATTTTTCTGATGGTGAAAGTTTTTGTAGAACCAGTACCTCTTAATTGGATAACTGTTCCTTTGAAGAACTGAGTTCTTGTCTTTTGTCCTTCTTTAATTTCGTAATACACAGTAATTGTATCACCTGCTTTGAATTCAGGGAATTCTTTTTTCGCAATGTACTTGTCTTGTACGTACTTTAATAAATCCATTATTAATAAAATAAAATGTTAAAGCTAAGCAACTTACACGTTTTTCGTCAGAGGTTGAATAACAGGTTGCAAATGTACAAAATTGTTTTTGAATATACCAAATAATTAATGTGCTAAAAACTATAATTTTTTCATTTTGATTTTGCTAAAAAATTAACAGTTTCTTTAAGATTCCATCAGACTGAGTTTATATGAGACATCTACTTTTACCCGATGTGAAAAATCGAGATGTGGATTTTAAGTTATTGATTTACAGATTAAAAAATATATGTTATTTTAAAATTAAGCTATTATGAAACATTATTTCTTCTTTTTTTGTTTCGCAGTCCAGATGGCATTCGGCCAGGTTTTGTTTCCGTATTTGCAAAATCCGACTCCGAATTCCATGATCGTTAACTGGAAGACCGCTTCCAACAATGAAACGACTGTGATCTATGGTGATTCCCCATCGAATCTGAATGTAACTGTAACCGGTACAACAAACATTTTTTCTGATACCGGATATAATAATAACTATTATTACCACACAGCAAAGATTACAAACCTGCAACCTAATACCAAGTATTATTACAAAATAAAAACCGGTACGGAGGAATCAGCAGTGTATAATTTCAGAACCCTTCCTCTACCGGGACAGCCGGTAACGGCTAATGGGAAAATCCGTTTCCTGATCATGGGGGATAATCAAATCAAAGCAGAACCGAGATACGACAGCCTTACACTGAATGCTTTTAAAAAGCTGAAAGAAAAATTTGGTGCCAATGCCGATCCCTCGGATAATATTGCCCTTACATTTATGGTAGGGGATCAGGTGGACGTGGGTACACTGGATCATTACGAAAATGTCCACTTTAAAAAGAACATTAAACTATCTCCCTATCTTCCGATTCAGACAACGGTAGGAAATCACGAAACCTACGGAAGTCTGGGAATGAATTCCTATTATGCCCACTTTTATATTGATGAGATCAAATATAAAAATATCACTTCCGGAAATGAAAATTATTATGCCCAGCAGGCAGGTAATGTATTATTTATAAGCCTGAGCTCCGAACATACAGGTTCAGCCCAGCAAACCTGGCTTCAGCAGATCTTAAACGAAGCCAACAATGATCCTACGGTAGACTGGATTATCTCTTTAAGCCACAGACCTTACCAGGCCGAACAATATGTAGGGGATATTTCTACATGGGTAAGGAATAATGCCGTTCCTCTTTTAGTAACCTCAGATAAATACCTGATGCATGTAGGAGCTCATCACCATTTGTACCACAGAGGACAGCTGAAAAATACCCCTAATTATCAGATTATTTCAGGAGGTACTGCCTGGGATCAGTATTGGGGAATGTCTAATGAGCAGGATTTTGATGATGTTCAGAAAACACTGACAGACTGGACGTACCAGATTGTTGAAGTAGATGTTCCCACAGGAAAAGTGGATATAGAATGCTACTCAATCGGTGGAAAATATACCAAGAAAAACAATGAACTGATCGACTCTTTTCACCGGTATAAAAACCAGCCAAAGCCAGCCAAACCATCGATTATTAATACTTTTTCCGGGCCAATCACATTGCCTCTGATGTTGAATGGAAGTGCTTTTTCATCTTCCAATGGAGAACTTTTAAATACCACCCAGTTTCTTATCAGTAAAGCCCCGGATTTTTCAGTTATCGAAAAAGAATTGTACCGTGATTATGAGAACTGGTTCGGAAAAGACGGAAACGGAAACCCGGATGTCACCAAGAATTTAAATGCAGGAGTAGATATTACAAAAGCGGTTTTGCCCAATAATTCTATTCCCAATGGGACTTATTATGCAAAAGTTCGCTACAGGGACAGAAATCTGGAGTGGAGCGAATGGAGTGATGTGAAGCAGTTTGAAGTGACGGGAAGTGTGGTTTCAAATCCTACATTTACTTTAGATAAAACTGAATATACTCAAAATGAACCGATAACGGCAACTTTCACCGGAGGCCCAGGGAATCAGCAGGATTGGGTAGGGATCTATAAAAAAGGCCAGACTCCGGGTACTGCAACAACTTCCCAGGGATATATTTATACCAACGGCCAGACAGCAGGTACGGTAACATTTAACAATGGGCTGGCTGCCAAAGGACAGTATTTTGCAGGATTCTTTGCCAACAACGGATATACGGAAATTACTCCAAGAAAAAACTTTTATGTAGGACCAAAAGTTCAGTTACAGGCTACAGCAGATACCTATCCTGTAGGAGGAACGGTTACCATCAACTTTACCAACGGCCCTAATCTTCAAAAAGACTGGATTGGAATCTATAAAATGGGACAAACCCCGGGAACCACTGCATCTATAAAGTGGAGCTATGTAACAACTCCATCCGGAACGCTTAATTTTACGGGACTTCCAAAAGGATATTATTATGCCCAGTATTTGCTGGAGGATGGTTACAACGGGATAGGGGATAAAGTATTTTTTAAAGTGGGAGATATTGTCACCGAGTTATGGATCAATAAACCTGTTTATACATTAGGTGAAAATATCACTGCGTCTTGGACGGATTCCCCGGGAATTATCAAAGACTGGCTGGGAATCTATCCTCAGAATATTCAGACTCCTGATGATAACTTTGTTTCTTATACTTATTTTGATGGTGTTACCCAGGGAACCAAAACGATCACAGGAAATGTAAACGGCGTACCCACCACACCAGGGAATTATTATATGGTCATGTTTACCAATGACTCTTACACGGAGGTTTCAAACAGGGTCCAGTTTCAGGTAACTTCATCGAGCTTAGGTACGGATGAAACAAACAGTACTGAAAAAAATGTAATTCTTTATCCTAATCCAACAAAGCCTGGAGAGCCTAGATTCATTAAAAGTGACTATCCGATTGAGAAAATTGAATTGGTATCAGCAGCAGGAGAACTACTTTATGTATCCAGGAATATCAATAACCAGCGTTTCTCTTTAGTGAATGAAAATCTTCCCAAAGGAGTATACTTTGTAAAGGTACATGGTAGAAAATTATTTACATTGAAACTGATTATTCAATAAACGACAGGAAATAAATTATAAAGGGTGTTTCAACATTTTGAAACACCCTTTTTTTCTTTGAAATAGCCTTGTCATTATCTACAGGAGCGAAGCATTTGCACAGCATAAGAATTTTCTTATTTGTCATAAAAAAACAGCTTCAAAAAAATGAAACTGTTTCCTATCGTAAAAATAATTTGGTGATTATTCAAAGTCATAATATAGCTGATCTTCCTGGATAGCAGTCTGATTCTCACCAGCAAAAGAATCTTCCACAGCATCTGCCAGGACTTTAGAATCTTGGATAAGTTTTCCCTCGGCATTATAGACTTTTAACAAAATCCATTTTCCGCTGCGTTCCAGTTCCTTGCTTCCGTTTTCGGTTTTTAATCTGATTTTACCGCTTTGAAGAACACTCGCTTTTACTACAGCTTTATTCCCCGGTTTACCTTTCACATATTGTACAATCTGTCCGGTAAAAGTATAAGGATCTGCATCCTCACTGATAGGTTGGGTAAAAGTATAGGCAATTGCTCCTTTAGGGTCGTAGACTGTTACTTCATAAGCATCTTGTTTAATGTTAAGCTTTTTTTCAGACTTAAGCTTTTTGTTTTCAGAATAGTTTCTGAGACTGACTGCCGCTCCATCCTTATACTGAATTTCGTCCAGCCCTTCATAAGAGATTCCGTTATAAGGCATGTCATCCTTATAGGTGACCGTTGATTTTAAAGCTCCTTCCGGGCTGTAATATTTAATCTCCTGGGTAATTTCATCTTTTAATGTCTTCTCTGAAACCAGTATTCCGTTATCATCATAAAGCTTATTCAATATAAGCGAACCATTCTTATAGACATTTACTGATGAAATGTGGGAGTAGTCATAGCTTAGTTCATAGTCTTCACCATCCATAACCTTGTGCAGGTCACTCTCTTTGTCGTATTGATAAATAAGGTGGCCTATTTTTTTGCCGGACTCATCATAAGTGGTTTTGTATCCGTCTTTTTTATTCTTTTTTTCCTCCTGTAAAATCTTCCCGTTCTTGGAATATATAATACCCTCTTTTACGGTACCGTCACTTTTATATTTCTCAATTTTAGAAACTCTCATAGGATTATAATAGTAATCTACCAGCAGGGTTTCACCGGAGCCGGAAGATGTACTTCCTATAAATTTCCCTTTTTCACCATAATATTTAGTCTCATAATTGGTGTCTTTACCCAGAATGGTTTCATACCTGATGCCCTTGATGTCTTCATCATAGACAATGGTTTTGGAAGGTAAAGAGTTCTCATAGGTTGTAATGCTGTTGTAATAGTATTCATTTTCCGGATCTTTATAACTCAGCATTTTTCCGCTGAAAGTGCCGTCAGCTTTATAAGTTATTTCTTCTATCAGTCTCCCTGCTGCATCGTAGGATTGGGAAGTTCCTACCTGCTTGCCATTAGAATAGGTGGCATAATTCATTATTTTACCTTCCGGGGTGTACCAGGTGACTTTACCCTCAAAAACTTCACTGCCGGGAGTGGTATCAGAAGCCAGACCTTCCATTTGAAGAGTTCCGTCCTTATAAAAATCTTTAATAAGCGTAAGTTTTCCTTTGGCTGTAGTTTCCCGGTAATATTCCATCTGGTCTTGAGTGGTTTTTTCCCAGTTTTCATCGAAATAAGTCTTTTCCTGCCCATATGCATTGATGCTGAGCACCAAGGCAAGGAATGCAGATGTAAATAATTTTTTCATGCTTTATTTAAATTTATATACCATAAGCCCGAAAGTCAACATAAAAATAGCAGTCTCAATTGCTTAGAAATAATTTTACATTGAAATTGTGCTTAAACCAATATATCCAAAGACTATAAAAACAGGTTGTATTTCAGAATTTGGAGCCCCAAATATAAATCAAATTGACGAGAAGTATACAAAAAAATGAACAGACTTGTTCATTTTTTTTATAATGGTTTGAGTGTAATGGATTTAAATATTGAAAAACAACTGCCCAAAAAGCAATATAGTCATGATTATTTCCAATCATCACAGATAACAGAAAATTTATTAATTTTAGCCAACAGAAAAATCTAATATTTCATGATAGATAAAAGAGTAAAAAATGCGAAGGAAGCCATCGAAGGCATTAAAGATGGAATGACATTGATGCTTGGCGGGTTTGGACTTTGCGGTATTCCTGAAAATTCAATTAATGCTTTGGTAGAAAGCAACGTGAAAGATCTGACTTGCATTTCAAATAATGCGGGAGTGGATGATTTCGGCTTAGGATTGCTGCTTCATAAAAGACAAATTAAAAAAATGATTTCGTCATATGTGGGAGAAAATGCAGAATTTGAAAGACAAATGCTTTCAGGTGAACTGGAGGTGGAACTTACACCCCAGGGGACTTTAGCCGAAAAATGCAGAGCCGCACAGGCCGGGATTCCTGCTTTCTATACACCGGCAGGGTATGGAACTGAAGTTGCTGAAGGAAAAGAAGTGAAAGAGTTTAAAGGAAAACCTCATATTCTGGAACATGCTTTTGATGCTGATTTTTCTATCGTAAAAGCCTGGAAAGGAGATTATGCCGGAAACCTTATCTTTAAAGGATCTGCCAGGAATTTTAATCATCCTATGGCAGGAGCAGGGAAAATTACCATTGCCGAAGTAGAAGAGCTGGTAGAACCAGGAGAACTGGATCCTAACGAAATTCACATTCCGGGAATTATGGTCCAGAGAATTTTCCAGGGGGAAAAATTTGAAAAAAGAATTGAGCAGAGAACGGTTAGGCCTAAAGAATAAGGTCCCGACAAACTCACAATAAACAAAAAAGCGCTGAAAATCAATCCAGCGCTTTTTTTATGTTTGCGGGGTAAGCGTTTTCCTTTCCCCGATCTGTTGTCGCCACATAGCGTAGTATAATCCCTTCTCTGAAATCAGGTCATTATGGGAACCTGTTTCTATGACCTGTCCGCGTTCCAGAACATAAATCTTATCAGCATGCATAATGGTACTTAAACGGTGGGCAATAAGAACCGTAATCTGTTCTCTTTCTTTTGAAATGTCTTTTATGGTTGTGGTTATTTCCTCTTCAGTGATACTGTCCAATGCAGAAGTCGCTTCGTCAAAAATCAATAGATGAGGTTTTCTTAACAGTGCCCTTGCAATGGCAATTCTTTGCTTTTCCCCGCCACTCAGCTTCAGGCCGCCCTCACCGATAACAGTATCGATTCCTTTTTCAGCTCTTTCAAGGAGCGCAGTACAGCTGGATTTCTGTAAAGCAAGAGCCAGTTCCGCTTCTGTAGCCTTCGGATTTACAAAAAGAAGATTCTCTTTAATGGTCCCTGCAAACAGCTGTGTATCCTGGGTAACAAAACCAATTTGATTCCTCAGTTCATCAAAATCAAATTCTTTTCCATTCACTTTATTGTAAAAAATATTACCTTCCTGAGGCCTGTAAAGCCCTACCAGTAACTTTACCAGTGTGCTTTTCCCTGATCCGCTGGGACCTACAAAAGCTATTGTTTCTCCATTTTTAACATCAAAAGAAATATTGTTCAGCGCTTTATATTGAGCTGATTGGTGCTTAAAAGAGACATGTTTGAATTCCAATTCCTCAATACCTCCGATTTGTTTAGGGTGAGCAGGCTTTTCTTCTACCTTTTTTCGCATTAAATTATCAAAATTATTAAGAGATGCCTGAGCTTCACGGTAAGAAATAATAATATTCCCGATTTCCTGCATAGGCCCGAAAATGAAAAATCCGTAAAACATTAAAGACAGGTACTGCCCGGGAGTAACAATATTTTTAAAGATTAATAATAACAAGGTAAGGGTAATCATCTGTTGAAGAAAATTAACCATTGTTCCCTGGATAAAACTTAAAGAACGGATACTTTTAACCTTTCTCAACTCAAGACCAAGGATTTTGTAAGTATTGTTATTTAAACGGATAACCTCCTGCCTGGTTAATCCCAGACTTTTTACAATCTCGATATTTCTTAAACTCTCTGTAGTACTTCCGGCTAAGGCAGTGGTTTCTGTAACAATATTTTTCTGAATAACTTTTATCCTTTTGCTCAGTAAATTGGTGATAAAGGCAATCAGGAAAACACCGCAAATATATACAGGCATGATCGACCAATGCAAGCGGATCGCATACACGGAAACGAAAATAATACTCACCAGGATTCCGAAGAAAATATTGATGAAATTGGTGATGAATTTTACGGAATCTTCCCTTACTTTTGTTAAAATGGAGAGGGTTTCACCACTTCTCTGATCCTCAAATTCCTGATAGGGAAGGGCCATCGAATGTTGCAAACCGTCTGTAAAGATTTTTGCTCCGAACTTTTGGGTAATAACACTTACCACATAGTCCTGGAAAGCTTTGGCAATCCTGCTGACCATGGCTGTTCCTATGAGCAATCCCAGAAAATAGAAAGCCCCATGGTAAACCCCGTTCCCATATAAATAGTCATGCAGATTCCTGGCTAAGAGTTTCTCTTTGTCAAAAAAATGAGGACGAGTAACCAGCTGATCCAGAATATTCCCTGTAATGGCCGGCGCAAATAAAGAAAAAACCTGATTAATAGTAGCCAGCAGTAAAGAAATAACAATCAGCCACTGGTAAGGTTTAAGATATCTGAAAAGTATTTTCATTCTATTTAAAATAAAGAAACAAAATTACGATATTATTTTAACTAACAGTGTTAATTATTGATCCCAACAAATATCTTTGTATTCAGCCGAAAAATAATTAAATTGCAGTCTAAGTTTTTATTATGCTTACAAAAGAACAAATTGCCAAAAGAATTTCAAAAGAACTGAAAGATCGTTATTATGTAAACCTGGGAATAGGCATTCCTACCCTGGTTGCCAACTATGTTCCGGAAGGTATTTCCGTAGAATTCCAGAGTGAAAACGGGGTACTGGGAATGGGGCCTTTTCCTTTCGAAGGAGAAGAAGATGCGGATATCATCAATGCAGGAAAACAAACTATTACTATTTTAGATGGAGGCTCATTCTTTGATTCTGCTTTCAGTTTCGGGATGATCCGTGGCCAGAAAGTAGACCTTACCATCCTTGGAGCAATGGAAGTTTCGGAAAACGGAGATATCGCCAACTGGAAAATTCCGGGCAAAATGGTAAAAGGAATGGGAGGTGCTATGGACCTGGTGGCTTCTGCTGAAAATATTATCGTGGCGATGATGCACGTGAACAAAGCAGGAGAAAGTAAAATTCTGAAAAAATGTACCCTTCCTTTAACAGGAGTAAATTGTGTGAAAAAAGTCGTTACGGAATTAGCTGTATTAGATGTTACTCCTGCAGGGTTTAAACTGGTAGAAAGAGCTCCCGGAGTCTCTGTGGAAGATATCGTCAAAGCAACAGAAGCAGATCTGATCATTGAAGGAGAGATTCCTGAAATGCAGTTTTAAACGGTTCTAAAAATTTACATTATATACTAAGAGCAGTAAGGATTTATTCTTTACTGCTTTTCTTTTGAAGGTCTGCTAATGTACCTTTGGCAGGAAAGCCATCTGTTTGCAGAGAAGCCCTTATGGTATATTGCAGACACTTGTTAAGTCAAAAGAGACAAATATGAGGTTGTTTCCTACACTTACTAAATACCACTTTGTTTGATATCAGTTAAAGATCAATTTTACAATAACAAAAACGTGATTCAAAACACAAAAAATAACCTAAATACAAACATTATGAAACATCTGGTAATTATTCTGGGGCTTGTCTTCTCAACAGGTTATGCTTTACCTGTAAGCAGCGAAAATAACAAGAATTCCCATACAAATGAAAAGACTAAGGCTGTAATGCCGGCTAAAAAAATGCTGATAAATACTTATTATGTTGTAAACCGGAGAACGGGCGTGCTACCCCGCAATGCGGCTGAAGCAGAGCAAATAGCAGATGTTTCCGCTCCTTATGGGAATGTTGCCTACCTGTCAAATAGTGCCTGCAGATCCTGGTGGCTAAATAAAGCTGTGGTGCCGGGACCCAACTCTGTTCCCTGGTCTTACTACTATTCATCAGGTGGAATAGTAAATGTTACTGGTAATTATTTTCTTCTCGCCTGTCCTCTTTAACAAACAAGCCTTGTCGTCGACAAGGCTTTTGTATGTGAATTTTACGGTCATACTAATCTGATTGCTAATCTTTATTTACTGTCCTGGGCACCGAAAACTTTCTGCAGGATACTTGTCGTTCTCATAGCAGGTGTATTTCTGATTCCGCTTTCTTTGTCGGCTACCATTTTGAAAACTCCGTTGATGGTTTCTGTGGTCACGTATTCGTTAAGATCTGTGGTCACAGACTGTCCGGTAAACGTATTGTATTTAGAAATCAGGTTTTTCCAAAGGGTATCAGCACCTACTTTTCCCAGGGAAGCTTTTACCTTTGGCTGAAAAGCTGTAAATAACTGGCTTTGTGTTTTACTTTGTAAATAATGGGTTGCGGCATTATTACTGCCCAGTAAAATATTTTTGGCATCCGTAATAGTCATCGAAGTAATGGCATTGGTGAAGATAGGAGCAGCTTCAGTTACAGCATCTTCAGCCGCCCTGTTCAGCAATTTTACCCCTTCGTCAGCAAGGCTTCCCATTCCGATGGAACGCAGGGTAGCATCAATTTTTCTTAATTTTTCAGGCATTAAAATTTTTACCGCTTCATTTTTGAAAAAACCGTCCGTAACAGCTAATTTTTTTACTCCATCCGTAACCCCGATATTCAGGGCTTCCTTTAACCCTGATGAAATCTGTGAAGAGGTAAGATTTCCCAGGTTGGCAGATGACGTGTTTACATTGCCGGAAGGGGATGTTGTAGCGGGTGTAGCTGTACCTTTTGTTTTTACGGGAGCATTAAGATCTACTCCGGTTTTATCTTTTACTGTAGATTTTATCATATCTAAAAGCTGTGCCTGTGTAGATACAGAAAATAATAATCCGGCTGCTAATAAAATGTTTTTTCTCATTTGTATTTTAAAAATTAATTGTTTTTTTGACTGGCTTACACTTATCAAAAACCAAACCATAAAATAAAATAATACACATATTGCCTGAATCTAAATTAAAAAAATTAACACTTCATGGTTCCTTATTGATCTGTAATGATTGGAATGAAAAAATAAATCCATATTAATTGATTAAAACAAGGTAATAAGTTTTAGAAAATAATTATCTTCGCTAAAACCTTAACCGCATCTAATGATCCGAATCTTTTTAGCACTTTTTGTTTTGCTTTCCAACATCGCTTTTTCTCAAAATAAATTGAATCTGATTCCTTATCCTCAGAAAGTTGAAACTTTAAAAGGTGAGTTTACCATTCCAGCAACCCTTTTATTGAGTCATGATTTGCCGAAAGAAGAAACAGAATATCTCAGAAAACGTGTAGAAAGTTCATTACCCCTTCGGTATGCTCAAAAAGGAGAGATTGCTCATATAACAAATTCTATAATTTCCCCGGCCTCTGCAAAGGATGCTGAACAGAAAAAAGAGTATTATTCAATAGAAATATCCCCAAAGCAGATTCATATAAAATCTTATACCCGTCAAGGATATTTCCTTGCTCTCCAGACTTTGATCCAATTGTTTGAAGATCATAAAACAGATAAAAAACTTCCTGCTATAAAAATCGAAGATCAGCCCAGATTTGCATGGCGCGGAATGCATCTGGATGTTTGCCGCCACTTCTTTACAGTAGATGAGGTGAAGCAGTATATCGATTATCTGGCTATGTACAAACTGAATACTTTTCACTGGCATTTAACGGATGATCAGGGATGGAGAATTGAGATTAAAAAATATCCGAAACTGACCCAGATTGGTTCAAAACGTAAAGAATCCATGATTGGGGCCTATGTAGATAATACTTTTGACGGAAAACCTTACGGACCTTATTTTTATACTCAGGAACAGATCAAAGATGTGATAAAATACGCACAGCAAAGACATATTACCGTTGTTCCGGAAATTGAAATGCCCGGCCATGCTTTGGCTGCATTGTCAGCTTATCCTGAACTGGCCTGTACCCAAGGTCCTTTTGAATCCGCTACGAAATGGGGTGTTTTTGATGATGTGTTCTGTCCGAAAGAAGAAACATTCAGATTCCTGGAAAATGTTCTGGATGAGGTTATTCAATTGTTTCCATCACAGTATATTCACATCGGAGGTGATGAATGCCCGAAAACACGATGGAAAGAATGTGCGCATTGCCAGGATTTGATTAAAAAGAATAATTTAAAGGATGAACATGGCCTGCAAAGCTATTTTATCCAAAGAATTGAAAAATATGTAAACACTAAAGGCCGAAAGATCATCGGTTGGGATGAAATTCTTGAAGGCGGATTAGCACCTAATGCTGCAGTAATGAGCTGGACAGGGGTGAATGGCGGAATTGAAGCGGCAAAAGCAAAACATTTCGCAGTGATGACACCAGGGGCATATTGCTATTTTGACCATTATCAGGGTGATCCCCAATCAGAACCGAATGCTTTCGGAGGATTTACTCCATTGGATAAAGTATATTCCTATAATCCTGTTCCTTCCGAACTCACTGCAGACCAGGCAAAATATATCCTGGGTGTTCAGGCGAATTTGTGGACGGAATATATTCTGGATTTTAAACAGGTACAATACATGATATTTCCAAGATTGATGGCTCTTTCTGAAGTAGGATGGGGAACCTCGGATCCTAAAAATTATAAAGAATTTGAAAACAGGGTCATCAGTCAGTTTAAAGTTTTGGATAAAATGGGAGTGAATTATGCCAAGAGCATTTATAATATTTCCGGAAAGGTAGTTCCTTCTAATGGAGGGATCGCCTATGAATTATCAACCTCGCAGAATTCAAGCGGTATCAGATATACATTGAATGGAACGACACCGACTATTAATTCTAAGGCTTATCAGTCTCCGGTTTCTATTCCTAATTCTTTAACAATTAAGTCTGCTTATTTTGAAGATGGACAGCTGAAAAGCGCTGTTTCGACTCAAGAATTTATAGTTTCTAAAACAACAGGAAAGAAAATTACCCTTGAACAACAGCCAAGTGAAAATTATTCTTTTGGTGGACCATTTACTCTTATAGATGGAATTATCGGGAATACAAGACAGTTGGGAAAAACATGGTTAGGCTTTAATGGAAAAGATGTAGTGGCTACCATAGATTTCGGGCAGAAAACCAATTTCTCAGAAGTCTATTTCAATACTTTAGACAATAAAGGAAGCTGGATTCATCTTGCCAAATCCGCGAAGATTTTTGTTTCCGATGACAATAAAAACTTTAAACTCATCAAAGAAATCGGAAAAGAAGAAATTCAAAATGCTAAAGGAAAAATCAGGCTGAATGTGGGGACACAGAATGCAAAATACCTGAAAGTATTTATTGAGAATGCAGGGGTAATTCCGGCAGGAAACCCGGGAGCTGATTCAAAAGCCTGGTTGTTTGTTGATGAAATTGGCGTAAATTAACCTTCCTTGAAAAATACGATAAAGGCCTACTTCTAAAAATTAATAGAGGATAGTACAGGTTGTATGCCCCGGGCCGTTCTTTGCATAGATTAAAACAGGAGTTGGAAGTGTCCGTTACTTTATGAACGCCTTTGCGGGAACCCGGGTAAGGATATTTCAGAGGCAAACTGCCTCATTGATAATTGATAAGAATTCAAGAAGACTGTAGAAAATGATCTGCAGTCTTTTTTCTTTTCTACCAGCAGGAAATTTGCTAATTTGTAAGCCTAATAAACCTGATATGCAAAGCAGACGAAACTTTATCAAAAAAACAGCCGTAGCTTCTCTGGCGCTTGCGGTAAATCCATTAGAATTAATGGCTAATGAATTGCCTGAAAATAATATTGTCACCAATAAACCCATTGTTCTTTCAACCTGGAATTTCGGATTAAAGGCAAATGAAGAAGCCTGGACGATTCTTGGAAAAGGAGGAAAAGCTTTAGATGCTGTGGAAAAAGGAGTCCGTTTGGTAGAGTTGGATCCAAAGGAAAGGAGTGTAGGATATGGAGGCCGTCCGGATAGAGATGGAAGAGTGACACTGGATGCCTGTATTATGGATGAAAACTATAATATTGGTTCAGTGGCATGTCTGGAACATATTAAAAATCCTGTCTCTGTAGCCAGAGCTGTAATGGAAAAAACACCTCATGTGATGCTTGTAGGAGATGGAGCGCTACAATTTGCTTTATCACAAGGTTTTAAAAAAGAAAATCTTCTTACTTCTGAATCAGAAAAAGAATGGAAAGAATGGCTGAAAACAAGCCAATATAAGCCAATCGCCAATATTGAAAATCATGACACCATAGGAATGATTTCCTTAGATGCGCAGGGAAACCTTTCCGGAGCCTGTACAACCAGTGGAATGGCTTTCAAAATGCATGGAAGGGTAGGTGACTCTCCAATTATTGGTGCCGGCTTATTCGTAGATAACGAAGTAGGAGCGGCTACCGCAACCGGACATGGTGAAGAAGTCATCAGAACAGTAGGTACTCACCTTGTGGTAGAGTTGATGAGACAGGGCAGAAGTCCACAGGAGGCGTGTAAAGAAGCGGTAGAGAGAATTGTAAAAATCAATCAGAGAAGAAATAAAAACCTTAAAGATATTCAGGTGGGCTTTATTGCGATCAATAAAAAAGGAGAATATGGCGCTTATTGTATTCAGGACGGATTCAGCTTTGCCGTTTATGATCAGAAAGGAAACCGTCTGGAAAAACCGGAATTTGCCCTGAAGTAACAAAATAAAATATCAATAGAAATGGGCTTTAGCCCGTTTTTTATAAAAGAATCATACCATATTGGCTTAGCCGAAACATATGGATTATAGACAAAACAATGAAAAGAATGATTATTGCTTCCTTATTTTTAATCATTGGATGTAAGGAAGAAAAGAAGGAAATGACCACCCCGGTTGAGTCTCAGCCACAAGAAAAAGTCATACAGGAAATAAAACCTCAGGCTCATGAGGCTGAAAATGCAAAAAAATGGCTGGAAAAAAGCATCGGAGATTATTTTAAAGCAGATACCAATCAGGATAAGGTGATGCAGAAAATAACCACCAGAGATTATTATGAGTATAAAACAGATGCTATAAATGTAGATATGGAAGTTGATGGAAGTCTTACCGAAAAAGAATTTCAGGATAAATGGAGAAAAACATTCGATGTTCAGAAAGCAGGAATAGGGGTCGGTTTTTTAATAAGCGGACAAGATTGGGATGAGGTTAAAGTTACAAGTTGTAAATTACTTACAGAGAGTGAAAATGAATTCTTATTTGATGTTGTTCTTTCTGATCAAAAGTTCAAAGCAGAATATCCGGTTACAATAACGGTGATCAAAGACAATAATTCTTTCCTTATTGCAGATGTATGGCAGAAAGAGGCTAAGTTTAATTAAGTATACAATAGAAATGTCAAAAATAGAAATAGCATGTTTTAATCCGGAATCAGCAATGATTGCTTTTGAAAACGGAGCAGACAGAATCGAATTATGTGACGGACTGAGCGAAGGAGGAACAACTCCTGATTTTGAAATAACCCGGCAGCTCAGAGAAAAAATGAATATTCCGGTTTTTGTGATGATCCGTCCGAGAGGAGGAGATTTTACGTATTCAGATGCAGAATTTGAACAGATGAAAAATGATTTGATTCGTTTGAAATCTTTAAACGTTGACGGTTTTGTATTGGGCATCCTGAATGAAAGTGATGAAGTGAATATAGAGCAAAACAAAACGTTAGTGGAGTTGGCTGCACCACTTCCCTGTACTTTTCATCGTGCTTTTGACAGAGCTAAAGGCTTGGAAGAATCTTTGGAGAAAGTAATTGATTGTGGATTCAAAACAATTCTTACTTCAGGCCAGAAAATGAACGTATCAGAAGGGAAAGAGAATCTTAAAAAATTAGTTGAGCTTTCCAATGGAAGAATAGAAATTCTTGTAGGAGGCGGACTTCGTTCTTCAAACCTTGAAGAAATAAGAACATTAACAAAAGCAGGTTATTTCCATTCTTCTGCCATCACTGATGGAGGAGCGTTTGCCAATCCGGATGAGGTCGTGGCTTTGAAGAGTAAATAATACACAATCAATTTCCCATTACATCCGCAATGAGAAATTTATCTGGCATAATTGAGATTCCTCGTTTATTGCTATGATAAACTTATTAAATTATTGTAAAAAATAGAAAATTAACGTATTTAAACGTAAAGTTGTTTGATATTAAGTGGGCAAAGAAAGCGGCAATACCGCTGATTAAGCTAATGATAAAACGTTCGCTTCATCAAATCAATTGTTAAATTGATTAATTCTTAGCTTCCTCAAAATATAACATCATAAAAAATAATCTTTGCGTTAAAGAATAAATAAACTTAAACGCAAAGTTCTAAATTAGAATATGTTTGATATTAAGTGGGCAAAGAAAGCGGCAATACCGCTGATTAAGCTAATGATAAAACGTTCGCTTCATCAAATCAATTGTTAAATTGATTAATTCTTAGCTTCCTCAAAATATAACATCATAAAAAATAATCTTTGCGTTAAAGAATAAATAAACTTAAACGCAAAGTTCTAAATTAGAATATGTTTGATATTAAGTGGGCAAAGAAAGCGGCAATATTGCTGATTAAGCTAGGAAAAAACGTTCGCTTCATCAAATCAATTGTTAAATTGATTAATTCTTAGCATCCTTAACGATAACATCATAAAAAATAATCTTTGCGTTTAAAAAAAGAAATAAAGAAAATTAAAACACACAAATGAATGACAGAAAACGAATTATCCTACAAAATAATAGGTGCCGCTATAGAAGTTCATAAAAACCTGGGAATTGGTCTATTGGAACATGCATATGAAACTGCTTTGGCTTATGAATTAAAGATGTTGGGGCTTAATGTAAAACAGCAAGTATCTTTGCCTTTAAAGTACAAAGGCGTAACGATAGAAAATGCATATAAAATTGATTTGATCATAGAAGATAAAGTGATTATAGAAGTGAAATCTGTATTGGAACTACATTCTGTTTTTTATTCACAGGTATTGACTTATCTTAAACAAACTGATATTAAGTTAGGACTTCTCATCAATTTTAACAGCGAACTTATTAAATACGGAATCCATAGAATTGTAAACAAACTTATTCATGAATAAAACTATCCTTTTTGCTTTCCTTTTCGTTCAGAATATCACTTTTGCGCAGTCTTCAGAAAGAAGCTTATCTTCAGAAAGCTGGCAATTTAAACATTCAAAAGAAAATAAATGGCTTTCCGCGAAAGTCCCGGGAACGGTTCACCTGGATCTGATGAATAATAATATTATCCAGGATCCTTTCAAAGATGAAAATGAAAAAAAGGCGCAATGGATAGAAAATGAAGATTGGGACTATCAGGTCAGTTTCAGCATATCCTCAAAAGAATTAAAGAATGATCATGTAAATCTGGTCTTTAACGGATTGGATACATTTTCGGAAATCTACCTGAACGGAAAATTGCTGAGAAAAACAGATAATATGTTCAGGAAATGGGAAGTTCCTGTAAAACAATATCTTAGACCAGGAGATGATCTGTTGCAGATTAAATTTAAATCAGCAGTCAATACAGGAAAGGAACTTGCTAAAAAAGTGCCGTTTACGATGCCTGAATCACCAAGAAGTTTTGTGAGAAAAGCCCAGTATCAGTTCGGATGGGATTGGGGCCCAAGGTTGGTGACCGCCGGAATCTGGAAAGATGTAAAACTTGAGTTTTGGAACAGGGCAAAATTTGAAAATATAAAAATTGAACAAAAAAGTATATCTGATAAAAATGCCGATTTAAATATCCATACTTCAATATTAGCAGATAAAGAAGGGAAATATACGGTGGTTATCAATAATAAATCCAATACCGTTCAGCTAAAAAAAGGACACAATAAGATCAGTATTCCTTTTGCGATTCAAAATCCTAAGCTTTGGCAGCCTAATGGGTGGGGCGAAGCGCATTTATATGATATGAGATTTTCATTGAAAAAAGACTCGCAGACCCTGTCTGATGAAGCAATGAAAATAGGTTTAAGAACCGTTGAACTGGTTCAGGAGAAGGATGAAAAAGGAAAGTCCTTTTATTTTAAAGTGAATGGAAATCCACTGTATATCAAAGGAACCAACTGGATTCCGGCAGATAGCTTTTCACCAAGAATAACCAGAGAGAAATACCATAAACTCATTAAAGATTCCAAAGAAGCGAATATGAATATGATTCGTATCTGGGGAGGCGGAATTTATGAAGATGATGAATTTTATAAGGCTTGTGATGAAAATGGAATTCTGGTATGGCAGGATTTTATGTTTGCAGGAAGCTTTTATCCGGCAGATGAAGCATTTTTGAATAATGTGAAAGAAGAAGTAAAATACCAGGTCAACAGGCTTCAGAATCATCCGTCAATTGCTTTATGGTGTGGAAATAACGAGATTGATGAAGCGATTGTCAACTGGGGGTACCAGAAACAGTTTAAATATTCAAAAAATGATTCCATACAGGTTTGGAAAGATTATAAAAAGCTGTTTCATGATGTGATTCCTAAAACATTGGAGGAAAACCTTACCGCAGATAAAAATATCTATTGGCCAAGCTCACCTTCAATCGGATGGGGACATAAAGAAAGTCTTACAGAAGGAGATTCGCATTATTGGGGAGTTTGGTGGGGCGAACAGCCTTTTGAAATTTATAACGAAAAAGTAGGTCGTTTTATGTCCGAATATGGCTTTCAGGGAATGCCTACTTTAGAAGCGACACAATCAATGTTTTCCGGAATTCCGGATTTAAACCTACAAAATCCAACAATTAAAGCCCATGAAAAACATGGAAGAGGCTGGGAAATCATCAACGAATATATGAAAAGGGATTACCAGATTCCAGCCGATTTCGTGAAATATAATTATGTTTCCCAATTGTTACAGGCAAGAGGAATGCAGATTGCTATAGAAGCACATCGTCGATCGAGACCTTATAATATGGGAACCTTATATTGGCAGCTTAATGATTGTTGGCCGGTGGTTTCGTGGTCATCCATTGATTATCTGGGGAACTGGAAAGCGTTCCATTATCAGGCAAAAAGAAGTTTTGAACCTGTGTTGTTGTCTGTTTCAGAAACTGCTGAAAATTATGATATTTATTGTATCAATGATTTGCTTACTGATGTAGAAGTTAATTCAAAGGTAGAATTGGTAGATTTTGAAGGTAGAGTTCTTTGGTCAGTTGTAGCAACAGAAAGCTTATTAGCTAATTCCGGTAAGAAATACCTGGAAATTAAAAAAGAAACCTTTTCAAAATTTGACTTATCAAAAGCTGTTTTAAAAGTTACTGTTGGAAATGGCTCATTACAATCGGAGAAATTATTTTTCTTTTCAAAACCAAAAGATTTAAAACTTTCCAAACCCAGCATTAGAATAAAGAAAATATCTCAGACAGAAATTGAAATATCTACCGATGTCTTAGCAAAAGATGTCTATTTGATGGGAGATACTCATTTCAGTGATAACTTTTTTGATCTCCTGCCTAATACTTCAAAGAAGATTAGCCTTTCAAAACCTTTGGAAAAGGTTGAGGTAATGAGTCTTTGGGATACATTAAAGAATTGAGGAATAGAATTCGATAGTTTTACAGATCTCAAGAATTACAAGATTAAAAATCTGCATAATCAGCCTAATCTGCGAGAATTAAAAAATATTCTCAATATATTTTATTGAATTACCAAAAATTGGTAACTTTGATATATTGAACTTTAAGGTGGAAAAATATGGGACGTAACACATCAGTTTCCTTAGGAGATTATTTTGAAGATTTTGTAGATCACAAAGTTTCAGAAGGAAGATATAAAAATGCCAGTGAAGTAATTCGTGCTGGGCTAAGATTATTAGAAGAAGAAGAAAATAAAATACTACTTCTTAAAAATGCGATTAAGGAAGGTATTGAAAGTGGAACAGCAAAAAACTTTAATCCGGAAAAACATTTGGAGACATTAAAAGCTAAAATGAGAAGATAGGTGGCTAAGTATTCATTGACTAATAGGGCTGTTGAAGATCTTTCAGCCATTTATGAATATACCTATGAATTTTGGTCAGAATTTCAGGCGGATAAATATTATAGTGAACTGATTTATTTCTGTGAAATGCTTGCAGAAAATCCAAGGATTGGTAAAAGTTATCATGAACTTGGTATTGAAATTTTGGGATTTCTTTCTAACAAGCACATTATTTTTTACCAAATTATAGGCGTTAATGAAATTAAAGTTGTCAGGATTCTTGGAGCAGAAGTAGATTTGAAAAATCGAATGAAGGATTAAAAATCTGCTAAAAATTACAATAAAAAAGAAAGCTGCCTTCACGGTAGCTTTCGTCAATAATAAGTTGAAATTTAAACAACCGTTCGCTGTAATGTTCCGGTAACCTGTTAATGAAAGAAATTATACCTAAAAAAATATAAATTTTACCTTTCTAACTCAAAAATCAGCCGTAAATTTGCCGTATATTTCTTTATAATTATGGTGAATTTTGTTCTGATTGCAGTGTGCATTATTGCAGGAATGGTATTCAAAGCAACAAAATCTATCCACCCCGATGCCCATAAGGGAATCAATACATGGATTCTTTATCTTGCTCTGCCGGCAGTTTCATTTAAATATCTGCCTAAAGTACACTGGACAACGGAAATGCTCTTTCCGGTTGCAGCTACTTTTTTGATTTCTGTTTTCTGTTTCTTTTTTATGATGTTTTACAGTAGAAGCAGGGGATATTCAAGGCGGTCAAGGAGCACCCTGGAACTTGCAAGTGGCTATAGTAATACTTCTTTTATAGGATTTCCTTTGATCAGTGCCTTTTATGGTGAAAGCCTCCTGAGTATCGCTATTATTTGTGATCAAACCATGTTTTTTGCATTATCCACCCTGGGAATCATTGCGGCTGTAAAAGGAGGCAGCAAATCCGGAAAAGTGAGTGCTGCATTTATTTTAAAACGTTTGGTTACCTTTCCTCCATTAATAGGGTGTATTTCTGCATTGGTACTTTCACAGTTCATCGACTTCACAGCAGCTGAACCTTTTTTTGATAAATTGGCTGCAACAGTGAGTCCTTTGGCACTGTTTTCCGTAGGGTTGCAACTGAAATTTAATGGCTGGAAAAAGCTTATCCCGCAAATGTCTATGTCGATGCTTTACAAGCTGATCCTGGCTCCTGCAATAGTTTTAGGACTGGCAATATTGTTGGGAATCAAGGGAAATGTAGCGAAAATTACGATCTTCGAGGCAGCAATGCCCACCCTGGTTACTTCAAGTATTATTGCTGAACAGTTCAGACTGAATACAAAACTGACCAACCTTATCATCGGAGTCAGCATTATCGTAGGCTTCTTTACCTCTGCCATATGGTATGAAATTACAGAGTTTTTCTTTTAAAAATTGTAGTAGAAAGATTAATCTTGCCAGGATAATCATAAGCCAGCTATTATTAGATTGTTGGAATACCGAAAATTCTCAAAAGTTGCAGTTCTCTGAAGAAAAATTTAATTTTACATTTTAAATATTTCCCTTGCAATACGCTCAAATTGTTTTACCATTAAATTTAAAAGGATCTTTTACCTATAAAGTTCCTGAAGAGCTGATCTCCGATATCCAACCCGGAATGCGTGTGCTGGTGCCATTCGGAGGAAAAAAAATATATACGGGAATCGTTTTTGAACTTCATGATAATACTCCTGATAACTTTGTAGCCAAAGAAATTATCAGTATTCTGGATGAAAAGCCCATTCTTCCGGAAGAACAGATCCGTTTCTGGAACTGGCTTTCGGATTATTATCTGTGCAGTCTGGGGGAAATTTACAGATTTGCTTTTCCGTCCTCATTAAAACTTGAAAGTGAAACCTATTTAAAACTAAAACCGGGAATTGTCGTTGATTTTGAGAATCTGGATGTGAACGAAATGTACCTGATTCAGGCATTGGAGGTACGACAACTGATCAATTTGACGGATATTGAAGCATTTATTCCTAAAAAAGAAATCATTAAGACCATCAATTCACTGATTGATCTTCAATATATTGAAATTGATGAAAAAATAGCTGAAAAATATAAGGCAAAAGAAGTTGCTTACGTAAGAATTCACGAAAGTGTTCTGGGAACTCAAAACCTTACGGAGATATTGTTAAAACTCAATAAAGCTCCTAAGCAAAAAGATCTGTTTCTTTTTATTTTAGAGAAGCAGACGGAAAATCCTGATCTTCAGATCAAAAAAGCAGAATTATTTGAAGATGGTTATTTTGGCAGCTCTCATTTCAAAGCGTTGGCGGATAAAGGGCTTGTAGAGGAGTATTACATGCAGAAAGACAGGATCGAAAGCTATGAAGGAGAGATAGAAGAACTTGAAGCGCTCTCTGAGCAGCAAAAAACAGCCAAATCCGAAATTGACGAAGCCTTTGAAGAAGGAAAAAATGTTCTGCTTCACGGGGTCACATCATCCGGGAAAACCCATATTTATTTAGAGAAAATAGAAGAATGTATTCAGGAAGGGAAAAATGTTTTATTCCTGCTTCCTGAAATTTCTCTTACCAAACAGATTACCCAAAGACTGGAAAAAAAATACGGCAGGCAGCTTGGCTTCTATCACCAGAAGTTAACTGACTTTGAAAGGGTGGAAGTATGGAGAAGGATTAAACAGAATGATATCCGCATCCTTATCGCCACCCGGAATGCTTTGTTTTTACCTTATCAAAACCTGGGGTTAATTGTCGTGGACGAAGAGCATGATTCGGCTTACAAACCAAAGGAAGCTTCCCCTTATTTCAATGCAAAAGATGTAGCGCTGGTTTTAGGTGGTTTCTATAATGCAGGAGTCATTTTAGGATCGGCAACTCCATCTGTGGAAAGCTACTACAGAGCCAGAAAAGATAAAATGAGATATGTTTTTCTGAATGAAAGATTCGGAAATGTAAATTTACCGGAATATGAGCTGATCAATTTCAAAGAAGCCCAGGAATCTAAAAAAGTTTCGGGAAACTTTTCTTTGAGACTTATTGATGAAATTAAGAAAACGGTAGATGCGAAAAATCAGGTTATTGTTCTTCATAACCGTCGTGGTTATGCCAATGTAGTGGAATGTGAAACATGTGGTTATGTGAATTACTGTTCAAACTGTGATGTGGTCATGACCTACCATAAGGCAGCAAATGAAATGAAATGCCACTACTGCGGCCAGAGGGCTTCAAAGCCAAGAATCTGCCCGAAATGTAACTCTGAAAACCTGAACGAAAGGGGAGTAGGAGTGGAACAGATTCATGAAGAAGTTTCCAAATTGTTCCCAGAAAATGAAGTGGACAGAATGGACGTAGATTCCATGCGAAAGAAATTTGCTTACGAAAAGCTTTATGAGAAAATTGAAGAAAGGGAAACAGACATCGTGGTAGGAACACAAATGATTTCTAAAGGACTCGATTTTGATCATATTGAGTTGGTAGCAATTCCTAAGGCCGATTCCTTATTATACGTTCAGGATTTCCGGGCGGAAGAAAGAGCTTATCAGCTGATTACCCAGGTTTCCGGAAGAGCGGGAAGGGTTTCCGGAAAAGGAAGAATCCTGATTCAGACCTATAATCCTGATCATTCTGTATTTCAGCTGATCAAGATGAATAACCCGGCAAAAATTTATAAATATATCCTTACGGAACGGCAAAAATTCCATTATCCACCATTTACAAAACTGATTATGATAGAGCTGAAACACAGAAAGGAAGATAAGGCAGATCGTGCTTCTCAGTTTCTGGGTTCTATTTTAAGAAAATACCTGCCCGAAGATTGTATATTAGGCCCGGAAAGAGCCCCGATTGCCCGGTTAAATAATTTATATCAATTCCAGATTCTGCTTAAACTTCCCCGTGGAAAAAACTATGACAGGTTTAAGAAGATGGTTTTGATAAGTTTGAAAGAATTTGATGAAATCACTGCATATCAAAGCATTAAAAAAGATGTTTTTGTGGATTTTTAACAAGTTTTAACAAAATTTACACTCTTTTATAAGAGCGCTATGATCCGTTTTATGACAATAATTTCTACTTTTGGACGTTGATTAAGTGTTTGATGTTGTATTGAATGATTTAACTTATCATTTTTTATCACCTCAAACTATAGAACAAAAAAAGGATAGATGGTAAATTTCAGAAAATATATTTCAAGTGCAGCGGTGTTGGCTTCTGGTTTTTTCCTGGCTCAATCTACCGTTTCTACGGTTCTTTATTCTCAGAATTACGACAATCAAAAAAATAGTTTAAATCTCCCTTCCCCCGTAAGTTCGGTGGTGGAGAAAACTGTGTTGTCGGCTAAAGAACTCGTAGACATTAATGTAAACACAATGATGGCGGATCCTGTGCTGAAAAATGCAAACTGGGGATTCGTAGTGTATGATCCGAAAACGAAGAAGGTGATCTCTTCGTACAATGAGAATACTCCGTTAGTCCCGGCTTCTACTACCAAGCTGCTAACAACAGAAACAGCCATGCATTTGCTTGGGGAGAATTACCGTTGGATGACCCAGCTGGAGTATTCAGGAACTGTGGATGAAAATGGGGTTTTAAACGGAAACCTGTATGTAATAGGAAGTGGTGATCCGTCTTTAGGAACCAATAAAGCAGGAGCATGGTCTTACAGGGATATTATTTCAGATTTTGTGGGAGGCCTCACGCGGGAAGGAATCAGGAAGGTAAACGGTGATATTATTATTCAGACAGCGCTTTTCAAAGGCAATATTTCAATGCTTCCGGAAAATGTTGTATGGCTAGAAAATAATAATTACTATCTGCCTGTAGGTACGACCCGGGGAATTAATCCTGCCAATGAAAAATTAATTGTAAAAAAAGGGGGATTCTCTTCAGAAAAAAAGTTTTTTTATGTTTCTCCTTATGCCAATCAAATGGTATATGCCGAAAAGTATGATGGAGAAGGTATTTTAACAACGAAGCTTCCGGATGCTCCGGCGTATCTGGCCAATTCTTTCAGGACAACCCTGGTAAAGAGCGGTATTCCTGTCACCGGAAAAGTAACTCCTAAAATGACGGACGCCACTCCTGAAAACAGAAAAATGTTGGCCGCTTACAAATCTCCGACTTTGGGTGACATCATTTATTATACGAACCAACACAGCGATAATTCATTAGCTGAAGCCTTGTTAAGAACTGTAGGATTCCAGAAAATGGGTGATCAGACGTCAGAATCGGGTAGAATGGTAGTGACGGGACATTTAAAAGAAATCGGTTTTGATATGAATGGCCTGAACTATATGGATGGAAGCGGACTTTCAAGAAGTAATAATGTAACTCCTATTTCTCAGGTAAAGTTTTTAACTTCTTTAATGGATGAAAAATATTATAAATCTTATCTGACTTCCTTACCGGTAGGAGGACAGTCCGGAACATTGAAAAGAATGTTCCTGGGAGAAGGAAACGGACAGGTTTTTGCTAAAACCGGAACTTTAAATAAAGTGAAAACATTAGCCGGTTATCTAAAAACCAATTCCGGTAAAACACTGGTATTTTCTTTAATGGTTAATAATTACGCAGGATCTGTAGATATGGTGAAGAAAAGAATGGAGAAAATCCTGGCGCCTGCCCTGGATCTTTAAAAAATCTTTTATATATTATAAAAACCTTTTAATCAATGATTAAAAGGTTTTTTTTATATTTGAATGATATAAAATTTCTAATTATGAAAAAAATCTATCTTTTGTTGTTGGTTCTGTTGGTTTGTCAGCAGTTTTATGGGCAAAAAAACAATGAAAACATCGAAAAGAAAGGATTGGTTAAAAAGGAGATGAAATCCTTTGCCAGTAAAATGGTCGCTTATAATATTAATCCGAATACTTTAAATTACGATTTGCAGTACCAGAGGATGGATGTTACTTTAGATCCGGCAGTTTATTATATTTCCGGTTCGGTAACTTCCCATTTTAAACCGAATCAAAACATGGGAAGTATCTATTTTGATCTTTCGAACTCTCTGACGGTTTCCCAGGTACAATATCACGGGGCCAATGTTGCTTTTCAACAGCTTCCTACAAAAGAAATAAAAATTGATTTTCCAGCCTCTATTCCTGCCAATACAGTAGATTCTCTAACCATTCATTATTCAGGAGCACCCGCTACCAATAATAATGCTTTCTCTACAGGAAGCCAGGGAAGTACCCCGGTTCTTTCCACTTTAAATGAGCCCTATGGAGCTCAGGACTGGTTTCCTACAAAACAAAGCCTGAATGATAAAATCGATAGATTTGATTTTAAAATCACTACACCTGCACAATATAATGTGGCTGCTAATGGAAAACTGATGTCTGAAACATCTCTTTCCAACAATCAGAAGCTTACGTTCTGGAGAACAATGTATCCTACTCCTGCTTATCTGATTGCTCTTTCTATTACCAATTTTGTGAAACTGAATGATACAATCGGAAATCCCCCATTTCCGTTTGTGAATTACATTTATCCGTCTACCAGTACCAATGCTACCAGCATGGCTAATATTGAGTGGACCAAACAAATAATGAATACATTTGAAACGTATTTCGGACCTTATCCTTTCCGTAATGAAAAATATGGACACATGGAATATATTTACGGCGGTGGTATGGAGCATCAGACAATGTCCTCATTAGGAAGCTGGGGAAGAGGACTTATTGCCCATGAGCTTGCCCATCAATGGTTTGGTGATAAAGTAACGTGCGGAGCGTGGAATGATATCTGGCTCAACGAAGGATTTGCTACTTTTGGGGAGCATCTTGCCAATGAAAAACTACTGATGACCAATTCTGAATTTATGAATTATCTGTCAGGAGAGATCAATTATATAACAAGCGGTACGGGAGGAAGCACTTATGTTCCTGATAACGGACTTTCGAGTATCAACAGAATCTTTGACAGCAGGCTGAGTTATGCCAAAGGAGCCTATGTTTTGAGAATGTTGAAATGGATTTTGGGTGATACAGCTTTCTATCAGGCACTGAAAGACTATCATGCAAGACCGGCACTTGCTTATAATTATGTAAAAACTTCCGATTTCAGTGCTTCACTGCTTCAGTCTACCGGGAAAGATTTTACAGAATTTTTTAATGACTGGATTTACGGGGAGGGCTATCCTACCTATACTATAAAGTGGAGACAATCGGGAAACCAGGCTGTATTTAAGGTTTCTCAGACTCAAAGCAGCCCTGTAGTAACCTTTTTTGATATGCCGTTACCTGTAAAAGTGAATGGAACCGGCGGACAGACTGCTTATCTGGTATTGAATAATACCTCTAATGATCAGTATTTTACCGAAACAATATCATTTCCTATAGCCAGTGTTCAGTTTAATTATGAATATCAGATACTTGAAAGGAATTCTACCGTAAGCCAGGATAATACATTAAGCGTAGCTTCAGCAGAGAAAGATAATTTCGGTCTGTATCCCAATCCTGCAAAAAATGAACTTTATCTGAAAGGAGTTCACAAAGAAACAGCATTTTCCATTCATGCAATAGATGGAAAATTATTGCAGGAGGGAATTTATAAACCTGGAAAATCAATCGGGATTTATGAGTTGGTTCCCGGAGCCTATGTCTTTACGATCAAAGAGAAAAATATTAAATTCATTAAACAGTAGGCTGTGCTGTTCCGTGATTAAAATAGGATAAAACAGAACAGAACGATATATTAAAGACAGACAGGAAGTTTTCATATTTGAAAGCTTCTTTGTTTTTTAGCGGCTTTAGTTCCCCTTTCCCGGGCAATTCTTGTTTTGTATTTAAACCATTTTTCTTTGAGAAGTCTCCGCATCAGATTGTCAAAATTCCGGGTGATCACTAAGTTTTTAAATCCACGCCATTTTTCAGAAAAAGCAGATGGAAGAGCACGTACAGAGACAGAATATCCCCCGGTTTCATATTGAATATAATGCCACCATCCGGAAGGAATATAAAGCGTTTCGCCGGGATGAAGAAGTGTTTCATAGCCTGTCAGATACAGCAGTGCAGGAAATTCGGAATAATCTGGATTTTTAATATTGGCAAGGCTGTGGAAATTATAGGGCAGCCTGTACATGAGATCCGATTGTTCCCAGGGAAATAGCCATATCCTTTTGGTTCCCTGGAACTGAGTAATAAAAACATGGGACATATCGATATCAATATGATTCCTTGTCACTGAGCCTTCTCCTCCAAAAAACATAAATGGTAGCCATTTTAATATTTTGCCATTAGTCACATCATTATAGACAATGTCATTTTTCAATTCCGGTTTACTATTCAGCAGATTAAATAAAAAAAGCCGGTGTTCGGTAGGAGAAGTACTTATCAGGTCCAGGTATTCAGAGAATGTAGTTTGTGCAATAGGATTGCTGGCGACTCTGTCCAGGGAATCAAGTTCACTCCCGTATATATTAACAGGAATATTTCCCGCAATTTCTTTGAAATACTGATAATTCCATTTTTGAAAGGCAGGGCTTTCCGGATCTATAAAGTCTTCAAGAACAACCGGAAGACGTGGTTTCATATATTGTCTGATAAATTTTCCTGAACTTATCTGACTCACTTTCTGAATAGGTTTTAATCTCATATTTCCAAATTTTAAACAAATATACTTATTATCCTACTAAATTAGTAGACTAATTATGTTAAAAACCGGAAGCAAATCAAATTTTTAGAATTAACCTGATAAAAGGTCATATTTTACCGCCTTTTTATTAAATTAGCACATCTAAAAAATTACGAAAAATGATCTCTGAAAAATACCTTCAGCATTTACAGAATGAGCTTCAGAATATTGAGAATGACGGACTTTACAAAAGAGAAAGAATCATCACTTCTCAGCAGAGTGCAGAAATAGAAGCCAACGGGAAGAAACTTCTGAACTTCTGTGCCAATAATTATCTTGGACTGTCCAACAATCCGGAAGTAATGAAAGCTTCCCAGGATATGATTGACTCTCACGGATATGGGATGTCATCTGTACGTTTTATCTGTGGAACACAGGATATTCACAAGGAATTGGAAAAAAAGATTGCCGATTTCCTGGGACTTGAAGATACTATTCTTTATGCGGCTGCATTTGATGCTAATGGTGGTGTTTTTGAACCTTTATTTACTGAAGAGGATGCTATTATTTCTGATGAACTGAACCATGCATCTATCATCGACGGGGTGCGCCTTTGTAAGGCAGCCAGATATCGATATAAGAATAATGATATGGCAGATCTGGAAGCACAGCTTATTGCGGCTTCTGAAAAGAATCATCGTTTTAAAATTATCGTAACGGACGGAGTTTTCTCAATGGATGGTATCGTGGCTAATTTAAAAGGCCTTTGCGATCTTGCGGATAAATACGATGCCCTGGTAATGGTGGATGATTCTCATGCAACAGGATTTATCGGTAAAACAGGACGTGGAACCCATGAGGCCAATGAAGTAATGGGAAGAGTAGATATTATTACTTCTACCTTAGGAAAAGCTTTAGGAGGGGCTCTTGGAGGGTTTACTTCCGGTAAAAAGGAAATTATTGATATGCTGAGACAGCGTTCCCGTCCTTACTTATTCTCCAACTCACTGGCTCCCGGTATTGTAGGAGCTGCTTTGAAGGTATTGGATATGATTTCTGAAGACACCTCTCTCCGTGATAAAGTAATGGAAAATGCAGCGTATTTCAGAACTGAAATGAAAGCCAAAGGTTTTGATATTCCTGATGGTGATGCCGCTATTGTTCCGGTAATGCTTTACGATGCCCCACTTTCACAAAAAATGGCTGAAAGACTTATGGATGAAGGAATTTATGTCATCGGATTCTTCTATCCGGTAGTACCTAAAGGAAAAGCGAGAATCAGGGTACAGTTGTCTGCTGCCCATACAAAAGAGCATCTGGATAAAGCGATTGCCGCATTTGAAAAAGTAGGGAAGGAATTAGGAGTGATCTCTTAATACGGGATGATCTCATTCATGAAAATATAATCTTCGGCTCGGGCAGCTTTGCTGCCCCGAGCCGAAATATTTTTATATAAAATGCAATTCCCGTTATATTTTCCGGATCAAAAGAATTTTATTTTTAACAATTAGATAAAACCTTATCTTTGCTTTTAATTTTTTCTGAATGCTTTATACAATAATCAAAGCGCTGCATATTATTTTTATGGTAAGCTATTTTGCGGGAATTTTTTATCTCGTAAGAATTTTTGTTTACTATAAGGATACTGATGAATTCCCGGAAGAGAAAAAGAAAATTCTGAGGGAGCAGTACGCCTTTATGGCCAGGAGGCTGTGGAACATTATCACTGTACCTGCCGGAGTGATTATGGCAGTATGCGGACTGGTAATGATCCTGTTAAATCCTGGACTGATGAAAATGGGCTGGTTCCATCTGAAACTGACTTTCCTGATCGGGTTGGCTGCTTATCATTACTGGTGCTGGAAAAAAGTGCTTCAACTGAAGATATTGCATGGAAATACATTACCGATTGCCAATATCAAATTGAGACAGGCAAATGAAATTGCTACATTTATTTTATTCCTCGTGGTCTTTACCGTTATTCTGAAATCCATGGTAATTGAGTATTGGTGGCAATTAATTACAGGATTTTTCGTTCTTGTATTTCTGATCATGATGACAGTGAAACTCGTTAATAAAAATAAAAAAAACAAATAATTGTGGAGTAGAGTGTATACCCTTGATACACGATACCTTTTACATTTTTACAAAAAACTATGATTGCAATTTTAAAGAAGGAACTTTGGAGTTACTTTGGGAACTGGAGTGCATGGATTATTATTGCTGCTTTCAGTCTTATCGCAACACTATTTTTGTTCTTTTTCGACAATGATTCCAATATTTTTGAAATCGGGCAGGCATCGCTGCAAAGCTATTTTGTCTTAGTTCCATGGCTGTTGATGTTTATTATTCCGGCACTTTCCATGAAAACTTTTGCTGAAGAACAGCAGACAGGAACTTTAAACTGGCTTTTTTCGCAGCCATTGAAGATTTCAGAGCTGGTAACCGGTAAATTCCTTTCGGTATGGATTGTCGGGATTTTATGCCTTATTCCTTCTCTGATTTATCTTTATACAGTATACGTTCTGGGAGTTCCGGAAGGAAATATTGACCTGGGGATGACATTCGGAAGTTATATCGGGCTGGTTATCTTAATTGCAGCCTTTTCCGGAGTGGGAATCCTGGCTTCTTCATTGTCACAAAACCAGATTATGGCTTATTTGCTGGGTGTTTTCATGTGCTTTATCATGTATTTTGGTATTGAGCAACTGGCTAGTTATAAATTGTTGGGGGGAGCAGATTTTATCCTTCAGAATATAGGTTTCTACCAGCATTTTTTAGGCTTTACAAGAGGACTTATTGATTTGAAAGATGTAGCCTATTTTATTCTGGTTATCGGAGCTTCATTAGTATTGTCCAATCATTTTATTAACAAAAAGAAGTAGAGCTATGAAGAAGATTAATGTTAAATCTCCATTAGGAATTTTTTTATTTGTTATCGTTCCCCTGGTTATTATCCTGGCTTATTCGGGAGGCAGACTCGATTTAACCAAAGAAAAGAGATATACGCTTTCTGATAATACCATCAAAGTATTGGAGTCTGTTAAAAAACCTTTGACTGTTGAGGTCTATCTTGAAGGGGATTTCCCGGCAAGCTTTAAGCAGCTTCAGGGCGAAACAAAATTTATGCTGGAAGAGTTCAGAAAAATTAATCCAAAAATCGATTTTAAATTCATCGATCCTATCAAAACAAAAATGTCCCAGGATACCTTGATGGCCATGGGAATGCAGCCGTCTATTCTTCCTGATATTAAAGATGGTAAAATTTCCCAGATTACCCTTTTCCCCTATGCTGTAATCAAATACGAGGCTGATGGGGTTTCTATTCCGCTGGTGGTACAACAGGCCGGTATTGATGCTGATCAGCAGCTGACAAGGTCCATTGAAGGATTGGAATACAGCCTGGTTTCAAACATTAAGAATATCGCAGCTGATAAAAGAAAGAAAATAGGAATTTTAGTCAATCATGATGAATTGAATCCGGATGAGTTTCAGGGATTTGTACAATTGGCCATGGAGAATTATGATGCGGGACCTATTATTCCTAAGAACCAGACCGAACTTTCACTGGAAGATGTTCCTTTACTGAAACAAATGAGTGCCCTGGTGATTGCAAAACCCAGAAAAGCATTTACCGATAATGAAAAGGTAATCCTTGACCAGTATATTATGAATGGAGGGAAGACACTTTGGATGATTGATGCTGTAAATGCTGAAATGGATACATTGACAAGAGCTAAAAAAGTAATGCCTTTCCCTGTTGACATCAATATGACCGATTTCTTTTTCAATTATGGAATCAGAATCAACCCCGCGCTGGTAAAAGATGTTAAGAAGTTTGCCTTATTAAGGTTAGTAACCGGGGAGGTGAGTGGTAATCCACAATACACGAGTTTACCCTGGCCTTATTACCCGCTCGGGATCGCAGAGAATAATAATCCGATTACGAAAAATATTAATCCTGTAAAATTTGAATTTCCTACTTCTATTGATACATTGGGCGGCAGAAAGAATATCAAAACAAAAGTACTTTTTGAATCCAGTGAAAGAACTTTATTGAAACAGGTTCCTAACTATGTTGATTTAAAAGAAATCGCCAGTGTAGACAGCCTTGGGCAGATGGAAAAAGCAAGTACACCGAAAATTTTCGCGGTAGCATTGGAAGGAAAGTTTAATTCTGCCTATGCTTCCAGGATTGAAAGAAAGTCTTATCCGGGTTTCAGGGCAGCAAGTCCTGAGAATAAAATGATCGTTATTGCTGACGGAGATGTTGGAAGAAATAAAGTAATCAAAGGGAAACCACTTCCTTTAGGAGTAGATTTGTTGACCAACGAACAATTTGGAAACGAACAGTTTCTGAGGAACGCATTAGATTACCTGCTGGACGACAGCAACCTCATGGAATTGAGAAACAGGAATATTGAAGAGAGACTTCTGGACCGCCATAGAATTACCGAAGAAAAAACAAACTGGCAATGGCTGAATTTATTGCTTCCGCTGGCAATTATTGGGTTAATGGGAGGATTGTTCTTCTGGCTGAGGAAAAAGAAATTTAGATAAAATTAAAGAGAGGCAAACGCTTCTCTTTTTTGTTTTTAGTTGTAATAAAATGCGACAGCTTTTGTCGCTTAGCGTCAATACATTTGTCTCGTGAGAGTTTAACATTCATATTAAGTCACTTTCATAGGATTTGGTGTGTTAAAAATTGTTAAATTCGTAAAATTTAAACCAGTAATAACTTTTAAAAACAACAATACATGAAAAAGCTCTACATGAGTACCCTCACCCTGTGTATAGTCTTAGGTTTACCGGCCCAGGAAGTGGTTTGGCAGAAAGACATCAAATCCTCAACTCAGGATTTCTTAAGCCAGGTGACCACTACAATAGACCAGCAGTACCTTATCACAGGCAGCAGTATTCAGGCGGGAAGCACGAAGCAGGGAGCAGGAAATGCTGCCAGCCAGAACAACGGCTATGATTTTCATCTGGTAAAATTAAACCAGCAGGGAGAACAGGCCTGGGAGAAGTATTTCTCAGGGCAAAACCATGATTATTTGTCAGCCACTGTAACCACGCAGGATGGGGGCTTCCTTTTAGCCGGGACCTCCTATTCCGGAAAAGGGCTGGATAAAAAGGACGATTCCAAAGGAGGCTCTGATATCTGGCTGATCAGGATTAATGAATTCGGGGATGAGCTATGGCAGAAAACTTTGGGAAGTTCTTCCGATGAAGAAGCCAGGGCAGTCATTCAAACCACCGATTCAGGTTTTTTTGTAGCGGGAAATGTGCAAAGCTCTTCTAAGGGTTACGGTTCCAAAGATGTATGGATAGTAAGACTTGATAAAGAGGGGAAAGAACTCTCGCAACTTGTTCTAGGAGGAAAAGGTTTAGACGAAGTTGAAAAAATGATTCCCACGAAAGACGGTGGCGCTTTGTTAGGCATCTATTCCAGAAGTGGAGTTGTTAATATGGGCAACAGTCAATCAACAACCAATACTCCGGATTTACCTTCCAAAACTGCGGGCTCTGTAGCCAGAAGCCAAATGCCAAAAACCAGCAGCAACTATGGTGAAGGCGATTACTGGATTATAAAACTGGATAAAACCGGAAAGGTAGAATGGGAAAAGAACTATGGAGGGAAAGGAGATGATCATTTGAGGACCCTGGCATTGACCTCCAGCGGCTATATCATCGGAGGAGAATCCAGATCGGAAAGATCAGGAAATAAAACAGTAGGAATAGATGAAGGAACAGACCTTTGGCTAATTGCCCTTAATGAGAGAGGAGAAGAAGAGTGGCAAAAAGCCTACAACTTTAAAAACCGGGATATTCTGATGGGGATGAGTGTGATAGGTGGGGAGTTGGAAGCAGGAAGCGGGAAATCTACCAAAGGAATTTTATTGGGCGGCTATACCCAGGCAGAAGGAAGGATTGAAAAGGATGATGAAACTTTCTGGATGCTGTACCTGGATGGCAATGGTAATGAGCAGTGGCGGAAACATGTGGGAGGAGAATCGAGGCAAAGAGAGGAAAGGCTCTCGGATTTAAAGCTCAACAGGGATGGATCTATTATCCTTGCAGGAACCAGCGCAGAAGAGCTGGGAAAAGAAAACTGGAAGATTGTCAAATTGGGAGACAAGCAGGTTGATCAGTTAATTGAAAAATATGACATTAAGATTTATCCTAACCCGGTATCAGACTATGCATATGTAGAAATTGGCTCCCAATTTAAAGAAGCTGAGATTTTGTTGTATGATATGAGCGGGAGACAGCTTCAAACTATGAAGACCAAAAACAAAGTAACCAAGATCAATACCCAGGCTTTGATCCAGGGAGCTTATCTGGTGACCATAAAGACTGATACTAACAAAACGGCCAATGCTAAACTGATTAAAAAATAAACACTCATGAGAAAATACCTTATTTTTCTTTTATTGACACTTTATACATGCCTGAAAGCACAAAATAATCCTACGGAATTCAGCAAACCAATACCTACTCTTTCTTATTTATCTACTTATGTGGATACACCTGTTGATCTTTCAACAGGTATTCCAAAAATAGATTTACCTGTTTTTGATCTTCCTACAAGAAATAAGAATGTAAGTATTAATCTGGGAATGTCTTATCATGTCAGAAATGCGGCACGATTTCAAAAATCTTCAGATGTTGGTTTAGGATGGAGCCTGATGAATATAAATAATGCCATTTCCAAAGTTACCATTGGAGCTATGGATGAAAAAGCTGCTAACAATCCCCAAACGAATATGGATCTATTTCAGTTTGATGATGTATTCTTTTTTAATGCATTTGGAATGTCCGGGAAATTTGTTTTCAGAAAATCTGGTAATATTATTAATGTTCAGAATTTAGGAACCTCAAAAGAAAAAATAGAATTTACGAATTCGCCAAACAAATTCTATGATATTTTAGATTTTAAGATCACTGATGAATATGGTAATCAATATTTTTTTAACAAATCGGTTAAGGTACTAGATAATTATTATAATGAGACTTATACAGGAGCATATTATTTAACAAAAGTACTGGATGTTGATAATCAGGAAATTGTTAAGATTGAGTATGCAGAATATCCTTATTCGGAATATCAACTTTCTATGGTTGATTATAAGCCTAAGAAAATTATTTCTAAAGATTATGGAGTTATCAATCTTGAATATGATTATTTTCCTGAGAATAGATACAAATCCAATACTACTAATATGTCTGATTGCTATCGTGTAAAAAAAGTAGAATTAAAAGACACAGAGAATAAACTTATACAGGAGGTGAATTTAGAATATGGAGGCTTTTTCTATTATAAGTATGAATACGGTAATACAGTAACTTATACTACGACAACACTTGATAAGATCATTAAAAGAAATAGTCAGGGAAATGAAATAGAAACTCGTTCATTTGTTTATAATACAACAGGAACAGATAGGTATTATGGCCCATCCCCTAATTTTGGTTTTGATGTATGTCCTACTGACCCTGAGCCAATAAGAGAATGGATAGATAACCCCAAATATTCAGTAATCGGAACCTTATCAAAAATGATTTTGCCTACTAAAGGTTACGTTAAATTTAACTTTGAGTCCAATCAATTTGATCCGCCAGCTTGGATGGCGGGAATGGGATATATAAGCGGAAAAGAAACGTATTACTTTAAGCCTATTACCTCTTTCGATTTTGATACAAAAATAAATAGCACTTTCACTTTTAATGTAACATCTACCGGAAAACCGCAGGATGACTTTAGAGAACTTGTTTTTTGTTTCCAGGTTATTGGTTATGATCCCAACCCTCTACTTGATCCGGAGGCCATTCCCAATATCACTTTTTTTGTAGATGGTCAACCATTAATACAGACAGCAGATGGCTATGGGAGAATATATATGCCTGTATGTTGGGCAGGACCTCATACTATTACTATTGGAGGAAATACTACCGGGGTTGGTTATTTATCCGTTTCAGAAAGAACAGAAGCTGAACATCCTCAGAGCTATGTGAGTAAATATGGAGTAAGAATCAGAAGTATAGAAACCTTTAATTCAGAGTCTTCAGTGAAAGCTTCTAATTCTAAAACTTATTATTATGAGAAGTTTATGGATCCCAATGGCTCCAGTGGTGTACCTTCTCTATTTACCGGCTTTAAGAAAAGTTCTGATTTTATAACGATGTATGGAGGATATGAGCTAAACAGAAATATAATCTATAAAAATGTAAAAGAAGTTGACCGAGATGGAGGATACACTAAATATACCTTTATCGGAATGGATGATATAAATCCTGCCATAACTTCTACTGAACTGGATTATCTGGAAGACCTTAACAATAGAGGACTATTAAAAAAGAAAGAAATGTTTGATTCAGCTAACCAAATGATTGCTTCAGAGAGTCATGAATACACTACTCAGACTTTATCTGCTACCCCAATTATGGTAGAGCAACCTTCGGGGTATTTAAAGCTCAATCCTATATATATCAAAAAACACAACATCACAAATACTTTTTATTATCCTCAAAACAGATTTATAACTTCGTCAAAAGAAACACAAGTGAATAAGTTTGATTTCAATGTAGATTATACTAAAGAAACTACTGAAAAAGGAGTCTATGAAACCTATTATTTCTATCCACAAGCTAAACTATTAAACAAGCTACTCGATAAAAATATTTATAAATACCTTTTAGAAAAAAAAGAAATTTTCAATGGTAAAACAATATTTCATATAGAAACCAAATATGATGATCCTTCTAATTTATTTCCAAGTTCAGGATTGTCCTATGATCTTCAGAATAATCCATCAACCGATATTACTTATAATCAATATGACTCTAAAGGAAATTTACTCCAGTACACGACAAAAGATGGAATCTCTACAGTAATCATCTGGGGCTATAACCAGACTCAGCCTATTGCCAAAATAGAAGGGGCTAAACTGTCAGATATCCAGCAGTCATTAATTGATTCTATTGTTAATGCTTCTAATACAGATGCAGCAGCAGGAGCAAATAATGATGAAGTCAATGTGTTGGATGCTTTCAATACATTTAGAAACAGCCTGTTGGGTTACCAGGTTACCACTTACACTTATGATCCTTTAGTAGGAGTTCGAAGCATCACCCCGCCATCCGGAATCAGAGAGAGCTATATGTATGATGCAGCAGGCCGATTGGAAAAAGTGGTTGATGCCAATGGAAAAGTGTTAAAGGAGATGAAATACAACTATAAAAACTAACAAACGATGAAAAAGATAATTATCCCGGTAGGAATATTGCTGTTGGGAAATGTAAAAGCCCAGCTTACCCCACTTCCCAATACGGAAAACTATGTGCAGACTAAAACCTATCTTGATTACAGCGGAACAACAGCCACAAAATCTTCAGAAACCGTCCAGTATTTTGATGGCCTTGGCAGACCCAAACAAGTAGTTGGCGTAAAAGCCTCTCCTGCAGGAAAAGATGTTGTCACCCATATTGAATATGACCAGTTTGGAAGACAGGTTAAAGATTACCTGCCCGTTCCCCAATCCGGAACCCAGAACGGAGCTATCTATGCTTCACCTCTTGGAAATGCTTCATCCATCTATGGTGGGGAAAAGATCTATTCAGAAAAAGTGCTGGAAAACTCACCTTTAGATAGAATTCAGCAGCATATCCAGGTGGGCAATGACTGGGCTGGTAAACCTGTGAAATTTGAATATGGAACGAATGCATCTGATGAAGTCTATCAATTTGTTACTTCCACAACCTGGGAAAACAATGCGACTAAAAGTATTCTGAGTTTATCATCAGCACAAACCTATGCTCCCAATCAACTATATAAAAATACAGTAAAAGATGAAGATGGAAATGAAACACGAGAGTTTAAAAATGGGCAGGGGCAAATTATGCTGGTACGTAAAACAGATGGGATAAAAAATATTGATACTTATTATGTTTACAATGAATACAACCAACTTGCCTTTGTTATTCCTCCCAATGCTGTTCATCAATCAATCACGGACGATTTGCTGAACGACTTGTGCTATCAGTACCGTTATGATGGGAAAGGCAGGCTTGTAGAAAAGAAGCTTCCAGGTAAAGGTTGGGAATATATGGTATATGATGGAGCCGATCGTTTGATTTTATCCCAGGATGCTACCCTGAGAGCTCAAAATAAATGGCTGATTACCAAATATGATCCACTGGGAAGAGTTGCTTATACAGGACTTTTAGATGCAGGGGACAGGGTAGGAAGACAAACTAATGTCGGTAACGGGATCATTATTGAAGGCAGAAGCAATACAGGGTTTACTAAAAATGGAATGACGGTTTATTATACCAACGGTAACTTTGGCGATGAAATTTCTACGATATTGAGTGTCAACTATTATGACAATTACCCTGGGTACAGCTTTAATCCCTCTTTTCCTGCCAGTATCCAGGGAACTGCTGTATTAACAGAAACGTCAACATCCGATGGAAGAAGCACCAAAGGACTTCCTACCATGAGCCTGGTGAAAAATATTGAAGATGACAACTGGACGAAAAATTATACCTATTATGACACAAAAGGAAGAGTAATAGGAACCCATTCCATCAACCATTTGGGAGGTTATACCAAAACAGAATCCAAACTGGATTTTGCAGGCGTTGCTCAACAGGTTGTCACCCGACATAAGAGACTGGATACCGATACAGAAAGGATTATTACAGAAAACTTTGAATATGATTCCCAAAACAGGCTGTTGGTGCACAGACACCAGGTAGATAATAATCCTGAAGAGATTCTGGCCCAGAATACCTATAATGAACTTTCTCAGCTAACCAATAAAAAAGTAGGCAATAACTTGCAGAGTATTGATTATGCATACAATATCAGGGGCTGGATGACCAGGATCAATGATCCTGCCAACCTGAATGGGAAATTGTTTGGCTATGAAATCAAATACCATAATCCTGTGTATACCAATTTAGCTTCAGGCAGGTTTAATGGGAATATTGCCGAAATAGACTGGAGAAACTCTTCAGAGGATGTTTTAAAAAGATATTCCTATACCTATGATGGCCTCAACAGGTTAAAGGATGGTATCTATACAGAGCCTAATGCCACCAATCCATACAACAATAACTTTAATGAACATCTTACCTATGACACGAATGGCAATATTATGACCCTGAAAAGAAATGCTTTCCCGGTGTTGGGAAGCACTTCCACGGTGGTGGATGATTTGGAGTATAACTATACCGGCAACCGTTTGAACCAGGTGATAGAACATTCTCTGAACGATACCGGCTATGAAGGCGGAAATAATATCATAGATTATGACCTGAACGGGAATATGCTCAATTTAAAAGATAAAGGAATTCAGAATATTGCTTATAATTACCTGAGTTTACCCGATGCCTATTCCATTACCCAAACTGATCCTTTTTTCGGGACTAAGAATTTCAGGTTGCAATACCTTTATCGTGCAGATGGGGTAAAGCTTCGTAAACTCAATACTTCAGGAGGAGGAAGAGGACAATCAACCACTAATGTTATTACCGATTACCTGGATGGTTTCCAGTACAAATATCGTGAAGTTATTGAACCTTGCCTATGGTGTCGTACAAGTGTAGCTTTTGAAAAGGAGGCTTATAAGGAATCCGGGGAAATTCTTGAGCCGGGCGTTATTACCCCGGAATGGCGTCTTGATTTTGTACCAACAGCAGAAGGATTTTATAGTTTCCAGGAAAACCGCTATATTTACCAATACAGGGATCACCTTGGAAATGCGAGGGTAAGTTATGCTAAAAACAGCGCAGGTGCTGCTCAAGTGACGGATACTAACAATTATTATCCGTTCGGGTTAAACCATATTGGCCAGGGAAAAGGGCTTTTAGGAGGGTACTTTAATTATAAGTACAATGGAAAGGAGCTACAGGAGACCGGAATGTATGATTATGGTGCGAGGATGTATATGCCCGACTTGGGAAGATGGGGTGTGGTAGATCCACTGGCGGAAAAAATGAGAAGATGGTCACCATACAATTATGCTTTTAATAATCCTTTGAGGTTTATTGATCCGGATGGAAGACAGGGTACAGATATATATAAGTTAGATAAATCTGGAAATCTTACTTGGATGGCAGAATCTAAAACAGATATTATTTATGCTGAAAAGAATTTTGATAAGGATGGAAATCTTAAAGCAGACAATGATGGAGGGGTTGAAGCTGGTGAAAAAGGTTATATAGCTGAAAATTTAAAAATCACACACTTAGGGTTCCAAATGCGTGATAATACCGGACATACAAGTGATAAGATATCAACATTAAGATTTGCTAATAATGAATCAAAAGCTTCAGAAGTTGCAGAATATTTTTATAATAACACCAATATAGAAACTGCAAACTCAACATATTCTGGATCAAATAATACTACTTTCTCTATTATCTCTACTTTTCACTTAGAGTCTGGTGCTCCTATTGATCCCAAAAGATTTGTAGATAATTTTTCTGTGAATGGAAACTGGTTTTATCCAAGTACTTTAACATCACAAGATCATAATCATCCAATTCAGCTAGGATATTCACCAAGCGGTTTGAGATATGATGGTAAAACAAAAACTTTTATGCCATCTAATGATATTTTTGCGACCGCTAAAGATGTAATATCTGATACAAATGCAGCAAAAAATAATCCAACAGTTAGATTAAGAGTATATTCATCACTTTTAAAACAATATATTAAATACAATGAGACATACGGAAATTTTGAAAAATAATCTAATAATATTAGTTTGCTTAGTATTTTTTTACAGTTGCTTTTCTTCACAGACAAAAAAAGATAAGGTAAAAAATAAAATAAATATTAATGCAATTGTTGATGGTTATATCCATTTTTATTCTGATAGGAAAAGTAGCTTTAATTCAAAAGAAAGGTATTTGATGTTAAGCATAATTAAAAATCAAGATTTAAGTAAAATGCAGATTGATATTTTGGATAATTGTTATAATTGTCCAGGTCCTGAAATAACTAAGGATATGAATGTGGTTCAGTATAAAGGCTATCGGATTATAATTGGTACAGATATACCTAATCAACAGGAATTTATTTCAAAAAATTTTAAAAATATATCTAAGGGGGCTTTATTTTCAGTACCTCATTATCAAAAAAATGCGACATATGATTTTCCACGCCATTGGACATTTGAATATGATGGGGAGAATAAACTTATACAATTTTGCAATCCTATTTTAACTGAGTTAGAAGAAACAAAAAAAGCATTACATATTGATAATACTGTAATTGACTGTGATCCTAGAAAATAATTATAAGTACAACTTTTACTGCTACATGAAAGAATTCTTGTGGCAGTATATTAACAAGTAGCTATATTTACCAATATAAAGATCATTTAGGAAATGTAAGAGTGAGCTTTGGAAGAAACAGCGCAGGTGGTGCTCTTGAAATTACAGATGCTAATGATTATTACCCATTTGGTATGAACTATTTAAAGACTGGTAATGCCTATTTTGGACAAGGAACTTATAAGAATTATAAGTACAATGGCAAGGAGCTGCAGGAGACTGGTATGCATGATTATGGAGCAAGATTCTATATGCCGGATCTGGGAAGATGGGGTGTTGTCGATCCATTGGCGGAAACTTCCAGACGTTGGAGTCCTTATACTTACGCTTTTAATAATCCTTTGAGGTTTATTGACCCAGATGGAATGCAGGCAGAAGATAAGATTAAGATCTTTAACAATGGTAACATAGAAAGAACAAAAGACAATAATGCCTATGATACTATTACCAACGAAGATGAATCTAAATCTATTCAAATTGCCCGTACAAATGTGACAGAAAAGATCCTACAGGAGACTCACAAATAGGAGAAGCTAAAGATATTAATTTTAAAACACCAGGACACGAAGGCTCAAAAGGAAGTAACATTTATACATATCTACAAATACAAAATGATGATGCAGCTAAACAATTTTTTGACTTTGCAGCAGAAAATACTAATGTTGAATTTACTAGGATACATTTAATTTTGGAGATGGATTTTCCTCAAATGTTATAACTACTAGCCACGTTACTAATGTAAGTGTTAGTGCCTATTTTGCCATTCCCTATGTAAATCTGGCAGGAGAAAATGGAAATCACTTCATTAACCAAACCAAAAGTGTTGATTTTGATCATTCTCATCCGCTAGGAGAGAGTATAGCCCCCGGAGGATTTAATGTTAGATTTGATAATAATAATCCTATTTTTTATAAAATCATTACGGGAGGTTATGTAGATGCTGATGTATCAAGCAGAAATCCAATATTTAAAACTACCAATGTCTATAGTACTTGGAAATGGCCAACACCAGGAAAAGGGTATGTTAATTTTAATGGTTCAACAGCAACATATACAGGTAGTAACAGAAAAATAAATTAATTATGAAAACAAAAATGATATTTATTTTAGGAACTATACTAATTCTATTTTCTTGTAAAGCACAAGATAAAAAGATTGATCCTAAAGTAGTAATGCAAGTTATTGAAAGTTATATTGACTTCAAAAACAAAGAGCACTACGTAAATGCAAATGACAATATATTAATAGTTGGTGCAAATAAAATACAAAAGGAAAACAAATATTGGTTAAACGTATATTTTATGAATCCAGAATTAATGTCTGGTTTTTAAGTATACAAAAGTCTATAAACTTTATAATTATAGGATAATAATTGATGAAGTACTAGATGAAACAATCATGTTAAAAAATGCATTTAAGAATATACAGGAGGTTCCTTACGAAAACTTTAACTTAGCTTCTTATCCTTTCTCTTATAACACTAGTATGTGGTTGCTTACTTTCAATTATAAAAATGAAGTTATACAAGTATCGCCTCAAGAAAAAGCAAAGAATATAAAAAGTATTTTAGAACAGAAAGGTGTTAAATTTTCAAAGGACTACGAAGAGTAAAATTAGATAATGATATATAATGATGTACCAAATAAAAAAATCCCAATACTATTTTACTTATTAATATACTAATTACTTAAAAAATAGATAATGATAATTATTTACGAAATTCTTATCATTTTTTAAATTATAATAAATAATAAATATTCTATTTTTTATTATTTAATCTCGCATATTGCTATAAACAGATTCGAAACCTATTTTTCAAAAATAAAGAAAATTTTTAAAAATATTATGTTAAGCATAGTATTTTAAGTGTTAATAAAATTTAACAATTTAATTAATTTTATGTTAAATTATTATAATTTATATTTTTTACAACTTTTCAAGTATATTTTTAACTCATTTTAAGAGTTTCCTATAATTTCAATTTTCCAAAAATTAACTACATCATAAATCTAGTAATAGAAGTAAAAACAGGCTAAAATTAGCCTGTTTTTGTTTTTTCAAAAGTTCATTTTTTTCTTCATGAAAAATGTTGAATTAATTCTAATCATAAGAATTATGTCTAATAAAAAAATTTCAATTATCTCTCGTGTCGTGAGAGACTTAATGAGAGAAAAGCAAGAACTTTCAAAAAATGAAAATAACAATTTTTTGAACAAATTGTTGAGAATTATTAAATACAAAATCATTGATTATTTTTTAGAAAAAATCATAGATAGTATTTGTTTGTTGTATAAAATTGATTCAAACCCCTTCGAATTATTTCAAAACATTCCAAATACAATTTTTGATTATTTGATTTCATTACTCCACATCAAATCCATTTTGTTACGATTAATTGATTTGTTAAATCATTTAGTTAATTAAACCACTTCGGGATTCTAACAAGCTGACAATCATGCAGTAAAATATTTTTTCTAGAACGAAAAAAATGTTTTGCTGCATTGTTCTCTTTTTTATTAAATTTATAATATCAATAAAACATGATAAGTTATTCAAATTCAAACACTTATAATCCTGAATTCAACTCTCTAATCAAAATGATAGAGGTTTTAGATACAGAATAAAAATGCAGAGAATATTTTGAAGAATTACGTTGGAATGGAGAACCTATTTGTCCTCATTGTGGAAGTATTAGGGAAAATCATTACAAATTAAAACAAGGTGGTCGATTTAAAGGACTTTACAAATGCAAAGATTGCAGAGAAAGATTTACCATTAGAATTGGAACTATGTTTGAGGATTCAAATATTAAGTTCAAAAAGTGGTTTCTTGCAATTTATTTGTTTTCGTCTCACAAAAAAGGAATTAGCAGTCATCAATTGGCTAAGGATATTGATGTAACTCAAAAAACTGCATGGTTTATGCTTTCAAGAATTAGAAATGCATTTCAACCTGATAGAACTGGAAAATTTGATGGTATTACTCAAGTGGACGAAACATTCGTAGGTGGAAAAAATCAGAAGAAGTCCAAAGAAAAAAGGACTGAAAAAACTCAAGGTCGAAGCACCAAAACAAAAACTGTTGTATTTGGTCTTTTAAGCAATGGAATTGTAACCACAGAAATTGTCCCAAACACAAAAGGTAAAACTCTTATAGCTGTTATCAAAGATATGGTTAAAGAAGGATCAATAGTTGTTAGTGATGGTTGGGTAGGCTATTCCAGTTTACATAAATACTATACCCACAAAAAGATTCCACATAATGAAGGACTTTATGTTAAGGATTCCTTTCATACAAATAGTATTGAAGGATTCTGGAGTTTACTAAAACGAGGAATTCTTGGTATTTATCATTCTGTAAGTCCGAAACATCTTCAAAAGTATTGCGATGAGTTTGCTTTTAGATACAATACGAAAAACTATACCGAAGGTGATAGGTTTAATCTTGCATTACTAACTGCTACGGAGAGGATTACGTATGAGGAACTGATAGGTTAGTTATACCTTACTTCTGTTTGTTTTCAATTAAACAAATCGGTTGCTCTGGATCAAGCAAGGGAATATTAACTAATTGCTGTGTTATCTTAGCATAAGTAAATGCATCTGTAGTAAAAGTTTGAGCATTATGTCTGTGTGAATGATTAACTTTAGTTATTCTATAAGGCTTTTTTCTTTCAATTGCTACAAATAACTTTTCACATTCAAGTTTTGAGTTTAAATCAAGGGCTGAATATTCATTTATTTTTCGTTCTTTAGGGTCTAACTCTTTAAGAATAGTTGCTTCGCTATTTCTAGAACATTTATATGTTAAACATTTACCAATAGATTCAAAATCAACATATACACCAGGCATAATTTTCCTTGAAATTACTTCAGCGGAATCACATTCAATAGTAAAATTATTATGTACAAATTTAGTCATTCGAAGAATTAATTGTGTTTTTTTGATTTAACAAATTTAGAGATATTGACACGGAAAAAATTTCAAATAAATCTTCCTCATCGAAATCTACATCAATTTTACTAATGACGCTAGATAAATTATTTATTTTATTTATTGAGTCTAGCCTATTATCAGTTTTTATTAGATACTGGTCTTCATTATTTTCTAATTCATCATTAAACTCATCTTCAGTAATATATTCATTAGACAATTCATACATCAGATTTAAATATCTTTTTTGTTTTAATAAATTTCTAATAGCCGTAATATAGATTTGTTCTTTTTCATGAAAATTTCTGGTAATCTCATAAATTGGCAACTGAAAATCATGTCTAATAAAATTAGATCGTAAATTTGTAACTTTTGTCAATGTTAAATCATTAACAATAAAACCAAAGCTCAAATAGCTATCATTATTTGAGAAATAAGTTTCATTATTAGTTAATTCAAATTCAGTAATATCATTCATACTCCTTAATTATTAATTTAGCATACTCTTCAAAAGATTCAAATTTTTCAATTGATTGTGAAAAGCTATCATCATCTTTAAAGTGAAAATTAAAATCGAATTGTAAAGCATTTTTACTTTTTTCACCAATTTTTGAAAATAACTCTATAGGATTAACTTCTAATCGTAATCTACTATTCTCATAATCTGAACTTACATAATACCCATATGCTGCAGTAGTATCATCAAAAAAATTATTTAATTTATTCTCTTTAAAATAAAATAATTTTTTTGATTCTGTAATAATATCATCTATAAAAAGAGCCCATTTAAAATTAAATCCATATTTTTTGACATATATATCATTAATAAATTTATCAATATTAAGTTGTTTAATTGTTAAATCATTGTTTTTAAAAGTTATAGCAATTCTGAAATCAATAATATCTATTATATATTCGTTTGTTTCTATATATGAACTATTAGGAAGAAATATACTACTTTCTAAAATTTCATCTTCTTTTAATATTTCATTTTTAATAAAAAATAATTTATCATAATTTGACGGTTTGAAATCACCAATCATAATAATATTTTTTTCTAAAAAAATTTTTCCCATTACTATTAATTATTAAGCAAAATTACTTATTTAAAATTAAACAATATTTTGACATGACAAAAAACATATTTATAAATTGTTAAAAATGTAGTTTTAAATATGTATATAGAACTACATTCAATGAACATTAAAAACCTAATACTCCTTTAGAAGCACTCAGATAATCAATAAATTCGTCAGCCGATTTATTATATGCATTTGTTGTGTCATGTAACTCTACTAATCCCCATAACTTTCAGTTAACTCAACTTGTTTTTTATTTAGATCATTCGCAGATTTTGTTAGTGAAGTCCAAGCAGAAATATCCGTCTTTGACATTCTATTTTTTTGTATTCTATACAATCTTACATAGTGGTCGAATTTGGGAATGGTTGCTATAATTTGTTTTCGTATAGATTGTTGTTGTTCAAACCAATTATCAACTTTTTTCAAATAATCCTTATCTTTTTGTAAGACTTCAAGTGTAGCCATAGTACACCAAATTCGATAATATTTAGTTTTTACATATAGGTTTTCACCTATTTGATAAGGTTTATAGCCGAGTGATTGCATAAATCGATTTACAGTTTCTCTATCAGCTTCATATTTTTGTTTTTCTTCTTTTTCCTTATTGATGTTTTTAAGAAAACTTGATTCCATCACATAAAGTTTCTTGGTGTTTTCATTTTCTACCAATAATACATTACTTTCAGGAAGATCATAATATTTTATGACTTCTTCACTTAGCTCATATTTAAGAAAATGTCCCGAAACATCTTGATCATGAAAACCCATTTTATTTGAAACAATAGTAAAAGAGCCTTTTAATTCATCTGAGGAAATAGGAATTTGTTCATTAATTGAAATCATGTAAGCATTTCTTTTTTCTGAACCATCGGTTACTTGTTTAACTTTAACAGGAGTTAAAGTCTGGTAATCAAACTTTTTTAATATTTCATCATCAAAAGAAAATTTTGTTTGTCCTGATAAATAGAGATTTGTTAACATCAAAATAGAATATGATGCTACTGTTTTGAATGTAGAGAATTCAAATTTCATTGTGGTAGTTTTGGTTAATAAATGCTTAAAAAATAAAGCGTGGACATTGTACCACGTTAACCAAGGGCTACCACACCCTTAAAAGCAATGATACAAGCCACGCCAAAATGGCGTACCTTATATACATTATTTGCTTTTAAAGATGAAGTTCGAAAACTTCGTTGTGGTAGTTTAGGTTAGCAATAATGCAATTAGCACGATTTATTTACATTCCTTTTTCGGAATGGTTTTTATTTTTAATAATACAAATATATAAAAAAGATTTAAGGCTGAAAAACGCAAAACCCTCTAAAATAGAGGGTTTATTATAAATAAAAAAAAGAATCTCAATACGGATTTCCGTAAAAACACTGATTGTTTTTGAAATTTTATAGTGTTAGTTTTGCGAAAAAACAACAACAATGAGACAATATCATTGTTCTTACGATACTATTAAATGTGATAAACATTTTACAGATTATAAAGAAGCAAAAAGATATCTTTTATGTGTTTTAGGAAACACTCCAATAAAAGAGATTAAATCTTTTAATGAAAGTACTTTCATATTATACTACAAAAATAATCATGATTCACAAAAGCTAGTTGATTATCTATTTACTAATCTCAGTAAATATTTTTATTTTACAATTTCAATAATTGCTGAAAGTAAAATTGACAATCATCATTATGTAGATTCAAATCCAAATAATGAATTAAATATAAATTTACAAAATGAATGGCATAATTTAAATTGTGAAAATTTAAATAACCCTCTAACAGAATATTAGATGAAACAAAATAGAGTCTTTATCTTTCCGTCCATTTAATATCTTCAACTGGGGTTTCACCATGCATCCAAAAATTTGAATAAAAACCAAATAAATATCCATTAATTCTTATCAAATCTCTTTTGTCTGTTAATGCAATGGACTTTGGTAATCGTCTATATCTACATACAAAATCGAAAAAGACAAGTATTTTGTATAAGAATTTTATTTTAAATAAAACTGTTAGAGAAAGTTCTTTAACATTCATAATTTTTAAGTTTAAATGTTATTTTTCTTCAGTTTCCTTATTTTCACCCTCTTGAACAGTTGGTTGTTGATTGTCATTTTCATCAACCTCTTTTTCAGTGCTTTCTTGAACAGTGGGAACAGTTGGACTTTCTAAATTTTCTGCGATGAATTCTTTTAATGATTTCATAATAATTGAATTTTAGAATATGTATACAACTTTGTATATACAAACTTTTTGAGTGCATGTAGTAGTTGATACAGTTCACTAATAATCAAAAATTAAGTTTCTTAATTCAAACATTGTTCATAAATTACAAATTAAAAATGTGCTATTAACACTTTAATAAATTACTATTTAAATTATATAATGTATACAAAATGATTTTTAATATTTACTATATAAATTTTCCTAAAGTTTACGAAATAAAAATGATGCTTAATAATATGCTTCTTGCTGGACAGACAGTTGAAAAAGATAAAAGTATTGAAGGAGAGGCTTACTTAAAAACAAAATTAGGATTTAATATTCTTGATATTTTTAAACTTGGTGAAGCTGAAGCTGGTGGAAATATAAAAGGCTCTGGTTCTAAAAAAGTGTTAGAAACTTTTGAAATAAAAACAACGAAATCTGTAATTCTAGATGAAGTTGTTAAAAACTGTAACAATTTTAATGGTTTTGACAATGTTTCTGAAGGACAATTAATAAAAATTGATGATGTAAAACTAACTTTGGAAAATGAAGCTGAATTAAGAATGGTAAAATTTATGAATAGTGGGGCTATGAAAGATTTAGTCGTTCCAGGTACAAATGGATTAGATATGAATAATCTTTTTAATTCAATGTTTAAGGATTATGCATATAAAATTAAAGGTGCAATAAAAAACGATGAAAACATATTAATAAAAATTCCATTAACATTTGAGAGTGAATTTGAAAGTTCTTATAGTGTTGACGATTTATTTGTAGGAAAAGTTTCTATAATTGGATTATATAAAGGAAAAATAAAAATCGATGATTTAAAAAATTCTTTCCAATATTTTCAAGAATTAGGACAACTTCAAAATACTTTTCAAACAACAGCAACTGCTACTACTGATGATTCTGAGATTGAAGAAAGTCATTATACAACGAATGAGGAAAATCAAACATTCAATTTTACAAGTTCAGGAGATGGGAAAGAATATTATTATATTGATTTATTGGCAATTATTCAAAATGTAAATATTAAATGATAATATATTAACAATGACTTTATTATTTTACGAAAAAGATGACTATTATGATTTTAAGGAATCAAAGGAAGTAGAAGGCTTTACAATAATTAGCATTACCAAATTTTTGCATAATGTTTCTTTAATAGATGAAATAGATACAGAAACAGAAATAATCGATATTTCTGCAATGACTGAATACATCAAAATACAGTCAATATTTGAAGAGATAAGTGGTCGTTTTAACGAAATGCAAATTTTCATATGTGATATTTCTAAACGAGAAGCTCTAGAATACGAACTACGTTTTGTATTTGACAGTTTTGAAAATGTTGATAAAGACATATTTATTAGAAAAGAAAGAAATTTAACGCCTGTTGGGGAGAATTCTATAATTTCAAAAAGACACAGAAAAATAATTGACCTAACTGATTCAGAATTATTTGAATTTTTTGAAAATTTTAGATCAAAATTATATGGTCATGCAAAATTTAAAGATGATTTCGAGGAACAAATAAGAACATTTCGAATTTTTAATAAACTAGGTGAACATAAGATTTTATCTTTCTTTTTAATGGGTGAATCTGGTGTTGGTAAAACAGAAGTTGCACGAAATATTTTCAATTGCTTGAATGGAGAAAAGAAATTTGCAAAAATTAATTTCGGGAACTACAGTAATGAGTTTTCACTAAGTTCGCTAATTGGTTCTGCAAGAGGATATATTGGCAGTGAAGATGGAGAAATATTTATGAAAGTTAGAGAAACTGATATTGGACTTCTGTTAATCGATGAATTTGAAAAGTCAAATTCCACTCTTTTTAATTATTTTTTAGAAGTTTTGGAAAGCGGTAAGATGACAAGTTCTATGGGTGAAGAAATAGATTTAAATGGTTTTATTATTGTTTTTACTTCAAATATTTCAAAAGATGATTTCAAGAATAGAATTTCACCAGAGTTACGATCTCGTTTTGACTATAAATGCATTTTTACATTATTGAGTAATGAAAGTAAGAAAAAATATGTAGAATTTAGAGCTGAAAATATCAGTAAAAAAGTGCACTCAGAGTTTCAAATTGAAATAGGGGATCAGCTAAAGAGTTATTTATTAGCCGTAGTGAATGTATCTTTGTACAAAAATATGAGAGATATTAACAAACAAATCAAAAAGGAGTTTCTAAATTATCTTAAGATTTATCATGTGCAACAAGAAGACGAGAATAATAATGAGATGGAAACTGCTAATAACAGATTTGGACTTGCTAGAAGGTTTTTAAATTTTTTTAATAGTTAAATTTGTCAGATTATGTTAAAATTTGTATTCTACTTGCTTCAATTTTGTATAAATTAACATTATCATTTATATTATGTTAAATACCTTATTTAGTGTGGAAAACCGTAATTTATATTTGAAAATATTTCGTACGAGATTGAATTAATTTGTCTTATTACGTAAATAAAAAAGCATTCTTGACGAATGCTTTTGAGTATTTTTGTATATGTCAAATAATTAATATCAGCCAAAAATTTTAAATCAAAAGTTGTTTAATTATTTTGGTACATCATTATATATCATTATCTAAATTATTACTAGTTCTGATTCTGATATCCCAGTTAGGTTGGTCGCAAATTCCATGCATATCAAAAAATTATAAAATTAATAATTTTATTGATGCATTTATTTATACAAATAATGATGAAAATTTTACACCAACTTTATCATCAATTTATGTATCAAGTTTATATTACGAGAATCAAGGATATATGATTACCATCACTAGGGAAAATAATAGTGATATTAATATAAATCCTAAAGCTAAAAATTTAACCTTCTTTAAGTATAAAAAATTTAATTTACTATTAAAGGGTAATACTCCTGAAGATCTTAACTTTTTAAATAAAGCCATTATAAATAAATCTATTTCAAACAACTCTGACTTAAAATTTACCACATCTAATGATAACATTTCTAATGATCCTTATCAATGGTTTCTTCTATTTGATATGAAAATGAATCTAATAAATTATTCTTTACCAGAAGAAGAAAATAAAATAAAAGAAATTTTTGAGAAGTTTAGTATTCCAACGAGTAAAGTTGAGAAAAAAAAAGTTGAATAATTTTAGAAAACTTTCCCCAAACTGGTATAAGCATCTTTCTTGTGCCTAGAATAAAAATAAACAGTTTGCTTTTCAAAGCAGCCTGTTTTTGTAAAATAAGTATATTTACAACTATACGGATCACTTAGGAAATGTACGATTAAGTTATATGAACAGCGAATCCGGAATAGAGGTTATTGAAGAAAGTAATTATTATCCCTTTGGCTTGAAGCATGAAGGTTATAATGTATTAACAGGAAATTCAGCTTATAATTACAAGTACAATGGTAAGGAGCTGCAAGAGACAGGTATGTATGATTATGGGGCAAGATTCTACATGCCGGATATTGGAAGATGGGGTTATCGATCCGTTAGCAGAGAAAATGCCGAGCTGGTCGCCATATACCTATGCAATGAATAATCCTGTTAGATTTATTGACCCAACTGGAATGATTCCAGAAAATCCAAACCCTGATAGCTTCTGGCATAGAGTTACTTGGTCTGGAGCAAGGAGAAATGCACAAAGATATGCCAATGCAAAATCTGATCTTGGCTATGAATCTCAAGTTTATAAAAATTCTGATGTATGGAGTGTAAGAGGACAAAAAACACGAGATGACGGAACTACGTCAACAACATCTCATTATGCGGCTTCTTATGATAATAATGGAGAAGTCTATTCTAAAAGTTGGTCATTAACAACTCAAAGTCCTGAACCAGTTCCGATGGATTATGCTTCTTCAGGTGATGCAACAATTAGTTCTCCAAGCCCATTTCAAGGTAAGAGTAATTTCGATATTGTAATGGTCGATACAAATCCTATAATGCCAGCAATAGCAAGCGCTGTAGTTCCACCTTTAGGATTTATAGCGGGAACTGCACAAACAATTAATGATGCTTCTGAATGTAATTATTTTGGTGCAGCAATAGGAGTAGTATCTTTAGGATTAAGTGCTAAAATGTCTGGCCCAGCTAATCAATGGTTTAGAGGGGCAGATAATAAATTCTCATTAACTCCAGGTAACACATTTAGTAAGACTCTTGACCAAGGAACGGTTGGTTTTAAATGGGGAGCAAGCCCTATACATTTAAATAAAATTCCAAGTCCAGGAATGCAGAAAATTAATCAAATGATTAGGCGTACGAGTTTGCCAGTTAGTGATAATTTAGGATTGAGAGAAGCAGGACATTATCATTTAAGAACGAGGTAAAATGAAGAAATATATAGAAATAGAAGTAATGCCAAAATCTACTAATCCTCAAAAAAAATCTGGCATTTTAGGAAAATTATTGGGAAAAATTTTTCCACATAAACCTAACGAACAGGATAACGTAAAATACTGGGTATTAGAATTTGAGTATAATGATTGGAATTACAAGTACGAAGTAAAAAGAGAAATTGGTTTAGATGAAAATAAAGTTCCTATACTTAAGTTGCCTAATGAAAGAAATGAATTAGGATATTGGATGGATGAAAATTTAGATTATGATTATTTTAAAAATCATTTTGAGATAAAGGAAGTATTACCTGAACATTTTTTTAAACTTTGGAATGTATAAAAGTAAGAAAGTGTATGACAACTAGTTGATGGGTTGAGAATCATTTAAACGAAAACCTTCTTCGTATAGTGATACAGAAAAATTTTAAAAAAGGCCGTTTTCACGAGTTGTAAGACGGTCTCTTTTTATTTTTACAGTGCAGCTACCCACTGCTGGCGTAAGCGTTACGTTTGTGCCGTGATAACAATAAAACTACTGCAAATGCGGTGATTTCTTGTTCTGTTTTGTATATGAAAATAGAACAAGATAAATAAGCTCTGATCCTTTTTTCGGGACTAAGAATTTCAGGTTGCAATACCTTTATCGTGCAGATGGGGTAAAACTCCGTAAACTCAATAGTTCAGGAGGCGGGAGGGGACAATCAACCACTAATAATATTATCGATTACCTGGATGGTTTTCAGTACAAATTTAGTGAAGTTATTGAACCTTGCCTATGGTGTGCCGTACAAGCGTAGCTTTTGAAAAGGAGGCTTATAAGGAATCCGGGGAAATTCTTGAGCCGGGCGTTATTACTCGGGAATGGCGTCTTGATTTTGTACCAACGGCAGAAGGATTTTATAGTTTTCAGGAAAACCGTTATATTTACCAATACAGGGATCACCTTGGAAATGCGAAGGTAAGCTATACTAAAAACAGCGCAGGTGCTGCTCAAGTGACGGATACTAACAATTATTATCCGTTCGGGTTAAACCATATTGGCCAGGGAAAAGGGCTTTTAGGAGGGTACTTTAATTATAAGTACAATGGAAAGGAGCTACAGGAAACAGGTATGTATGATTATGGGGCAAGGATGTATATGTCTGACTTAGGAAGATGGGGCGTGGCAGATCCTTTAGCAGAAAAATCAAGAAGATGGGGTCCATATACTTATGCCTTTAATAATCCGATTCGTTTTATCGATCCTGACGGGAGGCAAAATGAAGATATTATCAAAGTCAATGCTCAAGGATATGTAACACAAATTGAAGTGCAAGACCCAAGCATTCCTCATACTGTTGTTGATGAAAACGGTAACCAGTTAAACGTTAATGATTCAAAATTTGATCAAGAGCAATTAGATGCTATTGCCTCATATGGAAGAACAATGAACGATTACGAACTAGAAGATGCTGGAATAAGGTTATTCTCTCCATATTCAGCTCAACAGATGGCGGATAGTTTCAATCAAGTAGGAATAGGAGATATAAAAGATACTGCTCAATATCTTCAAGCATTTGGTGAACAATCATATATTATGGCTCCTTGGATGATGTATATGGGCTCATTAGGTCATGGGCAATTTGATTTTGCAGGAGATATGGGAGCAGTTGTGCAAGAAGGAGGTAATTATCCTCCATCGCAAGGTGGTGGTGCAACTCCTCCGGATGGAACGGGTGGCTTCATAAGATTTGAAGGAACAAATACATTGTATAATGTATATGATGCGGGTAACTTCATGACAGGTAAGGCTTTCCAAATGATTGGAGCTCCTTTAGATGTTTTGAAAAATGGAGCAAATACAAGTAGCATTTTAACAGGGAAAGGGAAAGATTCACAAGCGGATCAGCGTGCAATTACTAATGGATATAATTATAACAAAGTTGGATGGAAAAAATAAGAATACTTAAAGTGGCTTATATTCCACTGGGAATATTTATTATTAACTTTTTCATTTATCTTTTAATAGATGTTTTTGGAGAGATTTATACATATAGTGGGACAGCTAAAAAAATATATTTATTTTTTTGCTTTCCGGCGAATTTAATAGGTTTAATTATATCAGCTTATCTTTTTATAAAGGTTCTTATCTTTAAAAAAAGCTTTTGGAATATTATTTTGTGTACACCTCTAATAATATTTGTACTCTATTTTTATTTTTTTCCATTAATTCAAAATACTAAATAGTATTAATACAACAAAGTCACCGATTAGGTGGCTTTGTTGTTTATAAAATGCTTTGCAGTTTAGTTTGTTTAAGGAACGCACCAAGGAGAGCGAAGACATGCTGTCTATCGTTCTCTTTTAGTTTTTGTATATCTAAAATTTTAGCGACAATATTTTTATCCAGTAAAATATTTGCTCTTGCTAGCCAGCATCCTGCTCATGCCAGAATAAAAACAAAAACCTTCACAACAATGAAGGTTTTATTTATATAGAAATAGGGGAGTGTTAATTAATTTTTTAAATTGGGTACCCATTTACCTTTCGCCATCAAAATCAATAATACTAACCCACATATGCTCTGCCATTATATAGAATAAATGTAATAGATGTAGCTAAATAAGATAATGTTATTTTTGAAAAGCCTCTTTAGGAAGCAGGTTGGCTGTTCTGTAATAACTGATATCTGTTGCTATTTTGTCCTGAAGATCCTGGAAGGTATCATAATCATAATGGGCCCAGTTTTGTTCATTATCAGGATCAGAGGTTTTGTCAACAGCAAGTTCCAGTTTACCGTCTTCCTGGTAGCTGCATTCAATTGCGGCATATTTTTCCCCGTTTTCGTCCGTGGTATACCAGCATTTTATGGTTTTTTCCAGCTGCGGTTCCTGGGTATTTTCATCAATAACCTGGGAACAGATAAAATTTTCAGGATCATCCGTTTTGAAAACGGTCTTGGAAATAAGTGGATGATCATCTACAGATAACGAATAAAGCTTATTGGTGGAAATAATAAATCCATCAGCAATTTCTCTTCTTTCAATATCGAAGAAGTCTGATTTTTCTTTCAGGTATTCTACAATTTGTTCCTCATCATCTTCTTCACTCAGGAAGTAATTGATGTTGTATATACTGTCTTCACTGATAAATTCAATTTCTTTCAGTAAATCCGAATGCTCCTGGTAATAATACAGGTGATATTCATCTAGCTTCACAGCGTTGTTTTTGGAAATGACTTCTCCAAAAATGTTTTTGTACACTTTTCTCATTTTTAATCATATTATTTAATTTCATCTATTAGTTTAGTGGTGTGTGGGGGGACAAAGATAAGTTTCTTTTTTATCTTAGTTGAAGGCGTAAAATAGTAATTATTTCGCAAGTATATCATATATCCTTTATAAAATCCTCATACTCGTAGTAAAAACGTTCAAATCCGTCCATTTTGTCTACAAAAAATTCATAAATTTCTTGCCATGTACTTTTATTAAAAATTGAAACCCCGTGTTTTTCTACCCAGATTTTACTGATGATCTTTCCGTTTTCCAAAGTGAAATATTCCTCTTTATGAAAATCACCGATGAAATCTTTTAAAATATCTTCCAAAGACCAGATTTTTTCATAATAGGCATTTCTGAAAATTTCATCTTTCATTTCGATGTCTAAAGAAACCTCTGCTTTTTTATTATCAGCAGAAAATTTAAAGGCTAAATCTTTAACCTTGGTATCATAGAGGATCCATTTTCTTGGAAAAGATTTCCCAAAAGCTGTCCAAAACTCTTTCTTTAATTGCTGTGCTTCTTGTTTACTGAACATAAAAGCAAACTTAATGATTTAATGATAAAAAGACAAAAAAGTGAAAAGCCAAATAATTATTGTTTTTATCATTTTACCTTTTTACTTATTTTAGTCATTTCAAACAATTTTCTTATTTTTGCTGTAATGCTTTCGAAAAAATCTCAATATGCGTTTAAGGCACTTTCATATCTTGTAGAAAAAAGAAATGACGGTCCGATTCTTATTTCCGAAATTGCGGAACATAAAAAGATTCCTTTAAAGTTTTTGGAAAATATCCTGCTTGAATTGAAAAAAGCGGACATCCTTGATAGTAAAAAAGGAAAAGGAGGGGGGTATTTCTTCAGGGAAAATCCTGAAAACGTTAAACTGGCAAAAATTATCCGTCTTGTTAACGGGCCTATTGCCATGCTACCTTGTGTAAGTCTGAATTTTTATGAAAAATGTGAAGACTGTAATGAAGAGCATTGCGGGCTCCACGATGTCCTCATCGAAGTCAGGGATGCCTCACTGAATATTCTGGAGAAAAAAACTTTAATGGATCTGGTTGATTAACCCGGTCCTTTTTTTGAATTATTAGTCTATCTGTTTTGTAGGATAATTATTTTATCAGATATTTGCATGGTCCAATGATATTGTTGTCAAATGGAACCGCAAACACTGAAGTAACAATAATATGGTAATTTCAAGAAAAATCCAGATCAGACTTAATATCCTTTTCATAACCCTTGCCTTGTTATCTATTACAGGTTTTTCCATGTATGAACTAGGGTATATGGATGAACTTTTAACAGTACTGGCAAAAGATCATTACATTTTTTACTGGATGCTTCTGGTGGGCATTTTCGCTGAAATTGTAGCCGGATCTATGGGAATGGGTTATGGAGTAATTTGTACCACAACGTTGATGTTTCTGAATATCCCTCCCCATATTGTAAGTGCAAGTATTCATTCAGCAGAAAGTTTTACCACTGCAGCCGGTAGTATAAGCCATGTAAAACTCAGAAATGTAAGCAAAAGCCTGGTAAAAAAACTGACTGTTCCTGCTGTTATTGGGGCGATTATCGGAGCTGTTTGCCTCACTTACCTCGGAGAATATTATGCTAAAATTACAAAAATCCTTATTGCATTTTATACTTTGTATTTAGGTTTCCGGATCCTGTCCAATGCTTTCAAAGAAAAACAGAACAAAGCCCTTAAAAGAAAAACCAATCTGACAGGCCTTGGACTTATCGGAGGTTTTATAGATTCATTTGCAGGAGGAGGATGGGGACCTTTAGTAACCGGAACATTGATTAAAAATGCATTTACTCCAAGGTTTGCGGTGGGAAGCTCTACCGTAGCCAAATGTATTCTCACCATTACGGCAGCGGTTACCTTTTTCTTTACCCTGGGGATTCAGCACTGGAATATTATCCTCGGACTTTTGATCGGAGGAATCATAACAGCTCCATTTTCTGCAATGCTTACAGCAAAGCTTCCTGTAAAAAAGATGTTTTTAGTGATCGGAATACTGGTGATCATAATGAGTTCTATAACTATTTATAAATCAGTGCTAAGCTGAAAATATAACCCGATGTGGAAAAATAAAGGCTTCAAAAATATATTTGGTTTTGAAAATATTTTACTTTTACATCACTAAATATTGAAACATGAACTTACATATCATTGCACTTTTTAAGTTTAATGAAAATTACCTGATGGAAGCAGTAGAGCTGTTTCAGAATCTTGTAAAGGAAACCAGAAAAGAAGAAGGCTGCCTTCAGTATGACCTTATTGAAGACAAAGACAATAAAGGAACTTTCTTCCTGATTGAATTATGGGAAAGTGTTGAACATCATAACAGGCACAATGGTCAGGACCATCTGCTGGATTTCCGCAGGGATGCTTCCAAGATGATGGAAAGCACAACAGAAGTTTACAAAGGATTTAAAATATATTAAATGTCCCATGTCAAAAGGCGGTTTCAACATTCTGAAACCGCCTTTTTATTAGAAAAAATAGAAAGTATTAAATAAAATTATTTCACGATGAGTTTTTTCGTTTCAGTAGTTCCTCCATAGGTAATCTTTACAAGATAATTTCCGGAAGCAAGGTGAGATAAATTTAAGTCCTGTCTGTAGAAGCCTGCCTGATTAGCAAGATCCGCAGAATAGACTGTTTTTCCTGTAAGGTCATAAACCTCAACTTTTCCTTTATTGCTGGCTTTCTCTTTAATATCAAACAAAACTGTAACTTTTTTATCGGCGGTTGCAGGATTGGGATAAATTCCAAAAGAAGCTTTTTTATCCACTTCTTTGATTCCTAAAGTCTGGGTGATGTTTTTATATTTAAAATACATGTCTCCGGTGGTAGCTCCCCCGTTGGTAATAAAATACATTCTATAGTAATCATTTCCTTTTTTGATGTAATACACTACATCACTTTTCACTGTGCCGATTCCTTTCCATGAATGTCCTACCGTTGTAATATTGGAAGAGAAGTTGGTGCTGGCAGGTATTGAATAGGCTGAAGTGGCCTGAATTTCCGGTTGTACCATGGCTACCTTTACATTAGGGTTTTGAATAGCTCCGGAAAGAGGGTACATCATGATGTTATTATAGAAGGTATAGTATTTGGTAAACATAAGGTCCCAGGCACTCCTGGACGGCTCCATATTGGGAACTTTTGCTCCTGTGGAGAAAGAAAAGTAGTTGAAAAAAGAATCATCACTTCCGTTGGTAATTGTTCTGGTTTCAGTAGGTCCCCAGGCATTTCCATTCCATTTGGAATATCTGAAAGTATACCCGGCAAATGCTTCATCGATGGCAAACTTTACGTAAGATCCTGTTTTGGTGTATTTTAGAACAAAAATAACCCTTCCTTCAATGCGATGCGTTGAAAAATTATACTCTCCCCAGCCCGTTGGAGAGTAGTTGGGAGACGATGGGGTAGTAATTGGTCCCTGCTCAAATGCTCCCTGGCTTAGATCAGTAGTCTGATCCGGATTGTAAAGGGGAGCTCCCCACGAACCTATATTGTTAATATCGATATTATCCCAGTCGTTCATGTTAGTAGAAGCGGCATATACTTCGATTTCAAGGGCATCATTCACTCTTGAGCCAAAACCGAAATTAGAATTCCTGTAAAAGGCAATATCCCAGGTATTGGCTGGTTGTGAAACCATGTTCCCATCAGTCAGGTTGACAAATACACGGTTCTGGTAATTGTTGCCCATAGACATATTCAGCTGGGTATATCCTAATGCATCCGTCTGTGCAAAAACCGTCTGCTGAACAGATAAAGCCAATACAGATGCCAATAATAGTTTTGTTTTCATAATTATCATTTATATTATTTAGAACTATTCTACAAAATTATATAATTATTTTTAATAAGTCTAAATAAAAATATGATTTTTGTCGTGTTTACATTGCTAGCAAAAATTAAGAACAGGATAACAAAAAAGCTTTAAAGACTCTAGCATTATGTTTAAGAAGAGCACATAAGTTTAAAAATCATAGATTTCTGTAATCAGGACGGAGATCAAAAATTATCCGTAAACATTTGTGTCTATCTTTGTTATCTGTGGTTACAATTAAAACCACAAAAGACACAAAAGCTTTTCTACAAATCTAAAAAACCGGCAATAGTCCTGCCGGTTTTACAGTAAAATAAATACTCTGATACTTTTATTTTTTTACGAATTTGGACGAAATGGTTTTTCCTTCTGCTGTTTCAAAATTCAAAAAATAAACTCCTGATGGTAGGGAGCTGATACCAAATTGACGTCCGATTAATTTACCCTCAGATACTTTCTCTCCTACAGCAGAATAGATCCTGATATTTTTCGGAGCTGTTTTAAAAATAAATTCCAATGCGGTCTGATCTGCATTTACTGCAAACCTGATTTCTCCTGCAGATGGATGGTTATCTCTTACACTTAATGAAGAAGAAGTATCATATACTACATCATCGATCTGAACTGCTACATGCTGGCTGCTTGGGGTAAATTTGAATACAAGATATGACCCGGTTACAGCCGGAATAGGAATGCTCTCATTTTGGATGGTTCCGATAGTGGTTACATTAATAGGAGTTCCAACGGGAACGAAAGTAGACATATCTGAAGGATTGCTGGCCACTCCGACCTGAATGGTTCCGGGACCCGGCGAAGGACTCACTAAAGTTGTTTTAAAAGAAAGTGTTTTAGTTCCGGACGGACTCTGGATCTGAGGAGAAATCAAATACGATGAATCCGTGGCGTTGGTTCCCGAATAAGACTGAACAGCTTTATCAGAACCGGTTGTTACAATCATTCTCGGCGGAACCGGAAATGGTGCTGTCCCTGTTACCATAGGAGCAACTACCGCAGACCAGCCCGATTGAGGGAAAGTGGAGTTTCCTGAAGTAAAATTGTCAAAATTTTCATTGATGCTTGAAACCTGGGCCTTCACTGTAAATGCTGAAAACATTAATGTTCCTAAAAGTAATTGTAATTTCATAACGTTATTTTTATTTAGAATTATTACACAAAAATATATATTTATTTTTAATGATTCTAAATAAAAGTTTTATATTTGTCGGAAATTTGTACCCTTATGAAGAAGAAAGTGCTTTCCATTCTGTCATTATCCATAGCTTTTTGGATAAATGCACAAGAAAAGGATTCTCTTAATCAAAAGAAAATTGAAGAAGTTGTCATTACGGGCCAGTATGTACAGAAGTCAATTAATAAATCCATCTATAAAGTGGAAGTTATTGATGAACAGCAGATTAAAAATATGGCAGCTACCAATGCTGCTGACGTTCTTAATCAGACTTTAAATATACAGATCACGCCTGATACCAACTCAGGAAATTCTACTGCAAATATCATGGGACTTGGTGGCGACTATGTAAAAATCCTGATCGATAATATTCCTGTTGTAGGAGATACGGGGTTGGGAAGCAATATAGATCTTACCAAAATCAGTTTGAGCAATATTGAACGTATTGAAATCGTAAAAGGAAGTATGGGCGTGGAATATGGAAATGGAGCCCTGGCAGGAGTTATCAATATTATCACTAAAAAGAACAGCAACAAGAAATTAAGCATCAGGGCTGCTCTGCAGGAAGAAACAGTAAGGGATGGCTATGACCTGAAAAAAAGAGGAAAGGGAAGGCATATTCAGAATCTGAATGCAGGATATAATCTGAATGACCACTGGTTTGCCAATATCAGTTTTAACCATAATCAGTTTATGGGATACGAAGGCAATAAAAAAGGATATAAACATTTCGGGGATGAAAAGAAGCCGATGAGAGGCTATGAATGGAATCCCAAGGACCAATATGAAATCAATGCTTTGGTCAGATATGCTAAAAATAAGACTTCATTTTTTTATAAGATATCTTATTTAAACGAAAAATTTAATTTTTATAATCCTGTTTCTACCCCGGAATCTCTTAATGACGGAAATGGAGGAACTACATATTGGGCTACAGATAGAGAATATAATACAGGCCGGTGGATCCATCAGTTCAATATTCAAACTAACTTCGGGCATATCCGGTATATGGGAGATTTTTCGTACCAGAAGCAGGACAGAAAATATTTTGATTATATCTATGATGTTCCTAGCCGGGCTACAGTCAGTGAAAAACCTGAAAATTCTTATTATAAAACGGATGTGATCTACTCCAGAGGGATGTTCAGCAACTTTTTAAACAGTAAAAAGTTTGATTTCCAGCTGGGTTATGAATTAGACCATACCAATGGATATGCATCACTTATTGCCGGAAATTTCTTTGAAGATAGTGCCCGGAGAAAGATTTTTACCTATGGTACCTTCCTGTCTGCCGAATGGAATATTTCAGATAGGTTTTCAGTAAGGCCTGGTGCCAGATTATCAGTGAGTGAGAACTTTGATAATCAGTTCAACTATTCATTCTCCACCAGATGGAAAACCTCGGGAAATTCTAATCTCAGAGGAGTATTTGGAACCGCAAACCGATATCCCACCTATGACGAGTTGTACACCTATTTTGTTAATCTGAATCATGATATTCAGGGTAATGCGGATCTGAAGCCGGAAAATGGCTATTCGCTTGGACTTTTCTGGGATCAGGGATTTTCTTTGGGAGACGGATGGAAGCTGAATTATAATCTGGAAGCACTTTACGTTGATCTGAAAGATAAAATAGAATTGGTAATGGTAAAAAAACCTTCTACTTACAAGTATCTGAATATGGATACCTACAGAAGCCTTTTATTTGCAGCCAATGCCAATCTCGTTAAAGACCAGTTCTCTTTGGGAGTAAGGACTTCCCTCAATGGAATTTCTGTTTCAAGATATGATATGGATATTGCTTCACCTACCGATTTCCAATATAATTTCCAGGCAGGTGCCAATGTTTCCTATAAGCTGAAAAACATACATACCACTTTCAATCTTTATTATAAATATACAGGTCCCGCAAGATTATATGTCCTGGAGAACGAAGCTTTCAGGATCGGAAAGACAGATGGTTTCCATATGATGGATTTTATTGTAAGCCAACCGTTCTGGAAGGATCGCCTGGAACTTTCCGCAGGAGTTAAGAATATTTTTGACGTTACTTCAGTCAACAGTACAACGAATGGGGGAAATGCCCATACAGCCGGATCAGACCGTCTCAATTTATATTATGGCAGAAGCTATTTCGCAAGATTAATGTACCAATTCTAAAAGTAAAATATATCATGAAGTATTTAAACATATTTTCATTTCTATTAATAATCACGGCAACACAGTCTTGTCTTTCAGCAGATGAAGACCCTGTTGCAGTACCGCCAATTACAGGATCTATTGTTGACCCCGAGGTTAACGGTGCAAGACAGCCAAACCAGGTCTGGATTGACTTAAGCGATATGAACCCTGAAACCAAAAAACTCAATCAAACCGTTAATTTGCGGACGGATTGGGACCTCGGGTTTTACTCCGGGGATGAATACCGTGTTATCCTTAACAGCTCAGTAGCAATGGCGGTCGCAAAGATTCCGAATGCTACCGATATTAACAAGGTAAAGGAAGCCGATGTCAAAAACCTTATGAATACAGTACAGGTAGGACCTTTCGGACAAGCTGTATTGCAATATATTGATAATCCTGACGGAAATTTTCTGACCCAGACCACAGGAATTGCACCGGTAAAAGATAATGATGCCGAAAACCCTGTTTACTTACTGAATTTGGGAAGAAAGCTCGATACAGGCTCAAATATTCCTCCGGGTTCTGTTTCTTTGTCAGGAGACTCAAGAGGATGGAAAAAAATTCAGATTGTAAGGGCTCCGGGTGGGTATAAAATCAGATATGCAGATATAGATGCAACAGAGTATAAAGAATATATCATTACCAAAGATCCGGACTATACTTTTAGCTTCTTTAGTTTTACATCTGGGACAACTGTTAAAATTCAGCCTGAAAAAAAGAAATGGGATTTGGGGTTCACCACTTTTACCAATGAAGTATTTATGGGAACAGCCAGTGCTGGAAGCTACTTTTATGCTGATTTTGTAATCACTAATACCGCAGCAGGAGTAAGTGCTTATCAGGTGAATGTGACAGGCAGCCTGGACCAGGCTTATAAAGCTTTTAAACGAAGTGATGTAGATGCCGGCAAATTCATTTCCAATGATCAAAGGGCAATTGGAGATAAGTGGAGAACGACCACCGGAACTGCTGAAATACAAGGTGCATTTGTGTATACGGACCGTTTTTTTGTGATAAAAGATGCAGCAGGATTCTATTTTAAACTAAGGTTTAATAAAATGAAGAATGTGGATGGTGAACGTGGATATCCCAACTTTGTGTTTGATCCCTTATAAATTATGAAATCACCCGTAACAAGTTTTTCTGTTTAAATAATGCAGAACAATAAACGGTAATTGACTAACTATAAAAATCTATCTATGAAAAAATTTATCCTGGCAGCTTCTGTTCTTGTAGCAGTATATTCCTGCAAAAAAACAGAAAGCGCAACAAAAGAAAATACAACGGAAACTACTTCAGAAACTCCGAAAAGCAATAATAAAATCGTTACATTAAGCGGGGGGATTACGGAAATTGTAAGTGCTTTAGGGCACGAAAAAGAAATTGTGGGAACAGATGTTACCAGTACATATCCTGCATCATTAAAGACTACCGCCAAGGATTTGGGCCATGTAAGGTCGATGACTATTGAGCCGATTATGGCGGTCAACCCTACTTTGATTCTGGCTTCCGATAAAGATATCAACCCGGAACTATTGGGAAAAATCAAATCTTCAGGGATTAAAGCTGAAGTTTTTCATCAGGAATATACAGTGGAAGGAACTAAAAAACTTATTGCTGATGTGGCAAAAGCAATAGGAAATACAGAGTATCAGAAGCTTACCGATAAGATTGACGCAGATTTGAAGCAGGTACAGCCCTTGTCCAAAAAACCAAAAGTATTGTTCATTTATGCAAGAGGAAATATGCTGATGGTGGCAGGTAAAAATACTCCAATGGCCTCCTTGATCAATCTTGCAGGAGGGGAAAATGCAGTGAATGATTTTGAAGATTTCAAGCCATTAACTCCGGAAGCGGTTATAAAAGCTAATCCTGATGTATTGTTCTTCTTCGAAACAGGATTACAGGGAGCAGGAGGAAATGAAGGAGCTCTTAAAATGCCTGGGGTTTCCCAGACGAATGCCGGTAAAAATAAAAAGATCATCGCAATGGATGGAGGTTTGGTTTCAGGATTCGGGCCGAGAGTAGGAGAAGCAGCAGTAGGATTAAACAAATTATTAGTTGAAAGCACAAAGTAAATTATACTTTTACATGATCATCAGTACCATATTGCTCGCTATCATAGCAGTATGGTCTGTTGACACCGGGGTTTATGATTTTGGTGGTCAATCTGCATTTGAAGTTTTAGGAAAAGTTATAAAAGGAGATCCTGATTTATCATTGAGTGATCGATATGTGGTTTGGGATGTACGTGCGGCCAGGATTATAATGGCTATGCTGATTGGAAGTATGCTGGCGGTTTCCGGGACGAGCCTGCAGGGGCTTTTCAAGAATCCTTTGGCAACGGGCGATTTAATAGGGCTTACATCGGGAGCAACATTGCTGGCAGCCATTGCGATTGTTTTAGGAGGGCATTTCAAAGAATATCTTCCTGAAGCGATACAATTTTCACTGGTAGGAATCTCGGCTTTCATAGGATCTTTGTTATCAATGATGCTGGTTTATAGAATTTCAACAAGTGGCGGAAAAACCAATGTGGTAATGATGTTGTTAACCGGAGTAGCTATTACGGCAATCGGATTTTCTATTACAGGATTTCTGATTTATATTTCGAAAGATGAGCAGCTTAGGGATTTGACATTCTGGAATTTAGGGAGTCTTGCTGCCGCGACATGGACAAAAAACATTATTTTAGCTATAGTCTTGGTTGTTGCTTATATTATTTTGTTGCCAAAAGGAAAAGCATTGAATGCGATGATGTTAGGTGAAAAAGATGCGCAGCATTTGGGCATTAATGTAGAAAAACTGAAAAAACAGATTATTATCATCGTAGCATTGATGGTGGGAAGCTGTGTTGCATTTTCAGGAACAATTGGTTTTGTAGGCCTTATTGTACCCTATATTTTAAGGCTGTTATTCAAATCCAATTATGTTTTTATACTGCCTTTATCAGCGGTATGCGGAAGCATTTTATTGTTGACTGCAGATACCTTCAGCAGAAGCATGGTTGCCCCTTCGGAATTACCGATCGGGATCCTGACAGCTTTGATGGGAGGGCCTATTTTTATAGCGATTCTGGTTAAATTTAAAAAATCATTGTAATGATCAAGGCACATCAGATTAATTATAAACATAAAGAATTCCATATCCTGGAGGGCATAGATGTTTCTTTGGGATATGGAGAATTCCTCGCTATTGTAGGACCTAACGGAGCAGGAAAATCAAGTCTTCTGAGTATTTTGGCAGATGAAGTAAGATCCGGAAAACAAAAGGTTGTGTTTAAAGACAAACCAATCCGGAACTGGAATGTAAAAGAGCTTTCCATGCATAAGGCAAAATTTTCACAGCACAACAGTAATGATATCCCTCTTGATGTAAAAGATGTGGTCATGATGGGGAGATATCCCTATTTTGATGCTCAGCCCGGTCAGGAAGACTTTGAAGCAATGAACAGTATGATGTATGAAACGGATATTTTTCATCTGAAGGAAAGAGAATATAATACTTTATCAGGAGGGGAAAAACAACGGGTGCACCTCTCCAGGGTAATGGCACAATTGCAGAACGGAATTGCCCATAAGCTGGTATTTCTGGATGAACCCTTGAATAATCTGGATATCAAACATCAATATAAAGCGCTTGAGATCATCAAAAACTTTACTAAAAAAGCAAACAGTGCCATCGTTGTACTGCATGACCTGAATCTTGCCGCGCAATTTGCCGATAAAATCTTATTGATGAAATCGGGGAAAGTTTCCGCTTATGGAACCCCGCAGGAAGTTTTTACAGCAGACAATATCAGCCAGGCTTATAATTTTCCCTGCACGATCTGCGAACACCCTATTACTCATAACCCAATGATCATTTTTGGATAACCATGGAAAAAGAAGAATTAAAAAACCTCGCGAAGCATCTCGCCAATCCTCAGGGAGATAAAGGAATAGAGATCGGAGAAATGATGAATGCCACGAACATCAGCATGACGTTAGAAAGCGCCAGAATGCTTCTCATAGAAGACCATGACAGGATTCTTGAAATCGGACACGGAAATGCAGGACACCTGAAAAATATTTTGTCCCTTGCTAAAGATTTACATTATACAGGAGTCGATATCTCCGAAACTATGTACAATGAAGCCAGAAAATTAAACAAGGAATTTGAGGCACAGGCACAATTTGTATTGTATGGTGGGGAAAAGCTCCCTTTTGAAGACCAAAGTTTTGATAAAATTTTTACCGTCAATACCGTTTATTTCTGGAAAAATCCCGTAGAATTTCTCAATGAGATCTGGAGGGTTTTAAAGGATAACGGAACTTTTGTTCTCACATTCGGACAAAAAAAGTTCATGGAAAAACTACCGTTTACAGAGTACAATTTTACCTTGTACAGCAATAGCGAAATGGAACAGCTGGTTTCAAAAAGTTCTTTTAAAAGAATGAAAATTTCTGAAAAAGAAGAAGAAATCAAAAGCAAAACAGGAGACGAAACCATACAAAGAATATATACAGTTTTAACCATAAAAAAATAAATAATGAGCACATTAATTAATGATTTAAAGGAAAAATGGGAGGCTCTGAAAGCAGACAATCCACATGTAAGAATAAGAAATGCGGCTGCCCAATTGGGAGTAAATGAAGCCGAATTATTAGTTACAGGAGTAGGAGAAGGGGTCACTGTGCTACAACCGGACTTTTCTGCCATTCTTACTGAAGTGGAAAAATTGGGAAAAGTAATGGCACTTACCCGTAATGATGAATGTGTTCATGAAAGAAAAGGAATATATCAGAACGGTGATTTCAGCAGCCCCCACGCCCAGCTTTTTGTAGGTGAAGATATTGACCTTAGGATTTTCCTGAACCACTGGAAGTTTGCTTTTGCTGTAGTGGAAGGAGATAAGAAAAGCTTACAGTTTTTTGGAAAAGACGGATTAGCACTGCATAAAATTTATCTAACTAAAGACAGTAATGAAGAAGCTTTTGACGCCATTGTGGAAAAATTCAGGGCAGAAGACCAGGATCAGACTTTTACATTTGAAAATGTAGCTCCGAAACAGGCAGAAAAGCCGGACACTGAAATTGATAGAGAAGGATTCAAAAAAGCATGGACAGAACTAAAAGATACCCATGATTTTTTTATGATGACCAGAAAATTCGGAGTAAGCAGAACCCAGGCATTAAGATTGGCTCCCGAAGGTTTTGCTCAAAAAATTGATAATGCCAAAGTGGTAAATGTTCTTGAAGATGCTTCTGAAAAAAATACCCCCATCATGGTATTTGTAGGAAACAGAGGAATTATCCAGATCCATACCGGGAATGTAAAGAAAACCCTTTGGCACCAGCAATGGTTCAATGTGATGGATCCAGATTTCAACTTACACCTGGATGTTACAAAGATTGCAGAAGCATGGATTGTGAAAAAGCCGACAGAAGACGGAGAAGTAACAGCTATTGAAGTATTCAACAAAGAAGGAGATTTCATCGTCCAGTTCTTCGGAAAAAGAAAACCCGGGATTCCGGAACTGCAGGAGTGGAAAGACCTTGTTGCAGCATTAGAAAAATAATAATTAGATGATTTGAATAGGCCGTTTTGTTTTGCAAGATTCAAAGCGGTCTTTTTTATGCTAAAAGTAGAAAAGCAAATTTGCTCATCGTTAAGAATATAGGTAATTTGTAATGAGAATAAAAGAACAAATACATACTAACATGAAGAATATTTTCATAATGGTTTTACTTGCCGGGCTCTGTTCTTTGAAAGGTCAGGATTTCAAAGCTTACCAGTTTTATGATAAAAAAGGGAAAGAAATAACAACAGAAAAATTAGTCAGAGAACTTGCCGGATATGATGTCGTTTTTTTTGGAGAAAACCATAACAGCTCTATCAATCACTGGCTTCAGCTGAAAATTACGGAAGCTTTATATGAAAAGAAAAAGGGACAGCTTATACTGGGAGCGGAAATGTTTGAAAGGGATAACCAGGCTCAGCTTGATCAATACCTGAGCGGAAAATTTGATGCCAAGACCCTGAAAGATTCTGCACGCCTCTGGAATAATTATGCAACAGATTATAAACCACTGGTAGATTTTGCTAAAAATAAAAAACTGAATTTTATTGCGACCAATATTCCCCGGAAATATGCATCCCAGACAGCAAAAGAAGGACTGCAGTCATTAAATACCCTAAATGAAAAAGAGAAAACTTATATTGCCCGGCTGCCAATCCAAGTAACATTAGATACTCCCGGATATCCGGAAATGAAGGCGATGATGGGAGATCATGCAGAAGGAACAAAAGTGATGAACTTTATTTCGGCACAAGCCATAAAAGACGCCACCATGGCAGAATCTATTCTCAAAAACCGGCAGGAAGGAAAGACTTTTATCCACTATAACGGAAACTACCACAGTAAAGAATTCGGAGGAATCTACTGGTATATCAGGCAGAAAAACCCAACCCTGAAAATGGCGGTAATTTCGGTTTTTGAATCCGAAGACCCGGAACTGAACATACCCGCAAAAGACTATATCCCAACAGACTTTAATCTGATTATTCCAGCTGATATGGCGAAGACTTTCTAGTTTCTGGCGATTTCAATCATTAATACATCAATAACAATTCAAAGGGAACGGGCTTTAGCCCGTTTATTTATGGACAAAACCTCTAATGGGCTTTAGCCAAATCCTGATGGTAGAATGCTACCATTAAATAAAAGCTCAGGAATTAACTTCCGGACAAGGTTTAAACCTGCACTTTGGTTATCCATTTTATTCCTACAATTTTTACCTTTGCAGCAGATTTAAATCAATATGAAAAAAATAGCCATTCTGTTTATCTTTTGGGTCACCTTTTTTAATGCACAAAAGTTGACTTCAGAGGAAGTTTCCCTTATTAATCAAGGGAATACCAGTACAGCGTTACCAATTTACCAGACCACCAATGCTGTTCAACATAAAACATTACTGGGGCTTTCCACAGAAATTGATCCGCAGGATCCCAATACTGCAATTCTGGTAAAAAGAATGAAGGAATCCCTTCTTTCTACTGACGGCGGAGTAGGAATTGCTGCGCCACAGGTGGGCATCAACAGGAAAGTGATTTGGGTACAACGTTTTGATAAAGAAGGGGCACCATTAGAATATTTCATCAATCCGGTGATTGTATGGAAGTCTGACCTGCAGAATCTTGGGCCTGAAGGAGATTTATCCATCCCTGATTTCAGAGACCAGTTTTACAGAAGCAAGGTAATCCAACTGGAATATGCAGATCTGAAAGGACAACGATATTCTGAAATCGTAGAAGGTTTTACCGCAGTGATTTTCCAGCACGAAATTGACCACCTTTTCGGAATCCTGATTTCCGATAAAAAAGAAAAAGAAAAAAACGATTCATATAAAAAAGTAGATGCTTATCAGAAAAGTGACCTGAATAAGAGATAAGCGAATAATACTGCGATAAATCCGCAGCCAGATAAAAATAAAAAGGAGCTGTTTTCAAATGAAAAACAGCTCCTTCCGTTATAACTATGCTTAAAAAAATTGGATTAACCGTTATTGGTTACTGAAAGCTTAACCTCTATATTATTTCTGGTTGCATTGGAATAAGGACAGATTTGGTGCGCCTTTTCCGTTAAAGATTGCGCTTCTTCAAGAGAAACTCCCGGGATATTAACATCCAGTTCTGCTGCCAACCCGAAACCACCGTTTTCAAGCTGGCCTATGCTGACCTGAGCGGTAACCGTTGTTTCACCTGTTTGTATTTTAGATAAACTGATCACTCTGTTCAGGGCACTGTCAAAGCAAGCCGAATATCCTGCTGCAAAGAGCATCTCAGGATTTAGGAAGTCATCATTTGCCCCTCCTAAAGCTTTCGGCATTCTTACCTCAAGATTTAATACTCCGTTTTCACTTTTTACCTGCCCGTTTCTTCCTCCGGTAGCAGTAACTTTTGTTGTATATAACGTTTTCATTTATTTTTCTATTTTGTTTAATATTTTTAAAACTGTTTCTTTAAGCTGCAGCAGTTCTTCAGGCTGTATATCAATTTTTTTCTGAATTTTTCCAGGAATCTCGCATGCCTTTTTACGGAGTTGCCGGCCAGCTTCATTTAAAAATACCTCAACCACCCTTTCGTCTTCTTTTTTTCGCTTTCTGATGATAAGTCCCTTAGACTCCAGTCTTTTGAGGAGAGGCGTTAAAGTTCCACTGTCCAGAAACAGCTTTTCTCCAATATGCGTTACGGTAAGCCCGTCACCTTCCCATAATATCATCATAACAAGATACTGCGGATAAGTGATGTCAAGCTCATCAAGAAAAGGACGGTAAAGCCCTGTGATTTCTTTGGCAATCACGTATAAGGGAAAGCAGATCTGGTTTTCTAATCTTGGGGTATCCGGATTTTCCATAAGTTTAAATACGAAAGTTTCGATGAAGGTATTACTTTTTTATGATAAATTCATCCATTGGTATGCGGACTTTCTTCATAGAAGACAGCCAGTCATTAGCTTCGTCACGGTACCCAAGGTATAAAAGACTCACACTTTTCAGACCTAATTCCTTTAATCCCAATACTTCATCTACCACCTGATTGCTGAATCCCTCTGCCGGGGTGCTGTCGATCTTAAGTTCTGCCGCCTGTGCAAGGGCAATACCTAAGGCAATATAAGTCTGGCGGGCAGTATGCGCAAAATGCTGTTCTGGAGTCTGGGCTCCATAGATTTCTTTGATTTTATCCGTATAACTACCAAAACGCCCTCTCGGAAGATCTCTTACATCCGTATGATAATCATATACTTTATCAATCTTTTCGTTGGAATAACTGTCCCACGCTGCGAATACCAGTACATGAGAAGAATCTCTCATAACTTCAGGATTTAAAGAGCCGGCTACCATTTTTTCTTTCAGTTCCTGATTTTCTACAACAATAATACGGAAAGGCTGTAGTCCCGAAGAAGTAGGAGCCAGTCTTGCCGCTTCCAGGATGGTATTTAAATCTTTTTCAGATACTTTTTTAGTGGGATCGTAAGCTTTTACAGCATGTCTCCAGTTTAGATCTTCTATTAATGACATTTTTCTCTTTTTTAAATTAAACTACTTTTTATTCCTGAAATTTTTATCAGGTTTAAATTAACAATGCAAATATATGACCAATTAAATTGTGTGCAATTTAATTTTGAAAGATTTTATTGATGACTATTATTTATTTTATAAAAGATTAAAACAAGTGAAATAACCCGTAAACCAGATTTTTTATTCATTTATATATTTTCCGCATGATCCGGATTTTTTCGGAACAGGAAGATTTCAATCTTTGCAGTAGAATTTAAACTAAAAAAACAATGCAAAGATTTAAAAACAAAACAGCTTTGATTACAGGAGGAACAAGCGGAATGGGCTTTGCAACTGCCCAAAGGTTTGTAGAAGAAGGAGGCTCTGTAATCATTACGGGAAGAAGTGAAAACACTGTTAACAGTGCTTTGGAAAATCTGGGAAGTCAAGCTTCAGGAATTGTTTCTGATGCAGGAAGCGTCAATGATCTGATGAATTTGCAGGCAGCAGTGAAAAAATATACAGACCGGATTGATCTGCTTTTTGCCAATGCCGGTTATGGAAGATTTGCTTCTGTCACAGATGTTGATGTAAAAGATTTTGATGAGCTTTTTAATATATTGGTGAAAGGGTCATTTTTTACAGTCCAGCAAATACTCCCATTGATGAATAGCGGAAGTTCTGTAATTTTTAACACTTCCGTAGCTACTGATATTGCAATGGCTAATTTTTCAGTATATTCTGCTGCAAAGTCGGCAGTACAGTCTTTTATTAAAACCTTTGCAGTAGAACTTACTGAGCGTAACATTCGTGTAAACGGAGTGAGTCCCGGACATATCAAAACCAATATTTTTAACAATACGGGGCTGAACAGGGAACAAATTGAAGCTGCGGTTCAGGGGATTATTCCTGCCATACCTTTTAAAAGGCTGGGCGATCCGGTGGAAATTGCTGATGTAGTACTGTTTCTTGCGTCAGAAGAGGCTTCCTACATCCATGGTGCCGAAATCAAAGTAGACGCCGGAATCTCTGTGATACGGTAATAGAAGTTTACTGATAAAAGTATTATTTCTTTATGTCGTTGATCTGCCTGATAATATTGGTATTGTTTTCAATTCCTATATCATATGCTTTTCCTCTTTTGAAGCTTTGTTTGGCCTTTTCAAAAAGGGCATCATAATCAGATGATTTTTTAGAGAGGTAAAAGACCTGGGCGCTTATTCCGATAGCAATGCGTATCACTTCATCAGGTTTGTCCGGATCTTCAATAATATTGGTAATGGTAGAATTCTTATACCAGGTTAAGTTCGTTGAGCCGGAATTGCCGGAGCAGGATGTAATCATAATTAAGGGTAATAACAGATAGGTCCAGATTTTCATAATAAATTTGATTTAATAAAAAAGCTCCTGCAATTTATGTGCAATAAATACAGGAGCTATATTAAGAGAGTTAGAATCCGCAGTGTCCTACACTCGGTGCAGGTGATGGAGAGCATCCGGAAAGAGACGAGAACGTAGTCAATACACAATTGGTATTTACATAGTTGTTATCATACAATAAAGAACCGCTAGGGCTTCTGTAGTAAACATTTCCTGCAGTATTGGCATAAGAAGAAACAGAAGTAGATCCGCAGGTGGAATTGGTACAAGCGCTTCTCCATGCCGTATCAGTAATAGGCCCGGTTGAATTTAATGAAGGATCTATGATTCTCTTTTCAACAATTCCGGAAGCATTTTTAAAGCTTACAAGGATAGCCACATGGTATACCCATGATACACAGCATGTACCGGTAGACGCTCTCAGGCTACCATATACAAATTGCTTTTCACATTCATATCCTGCATTGTTCAGAATTTGTCTCATTTTGTGAGCTCTTGCATAGCATCCGTCTACAGGATATCTGAAAGTGATGCAGGGAGAAGAAGCAGTGGAAGTCCCGCAAGACTGGCTTTTGATCTGAGCAAATAAGCTGTTTAAAGTAGCCACATCAGGAATAACAGTAGCCAATCTTCTGGCTGTATTATCACTTCTTTCTTCTTTCGTTAGAGCAGATCTGAAAAAACGGATATCTTCATCCGTACCTTTTTCTACCTTTGCAATCTCATTGGAATTGGGCTTAAGAAAAACATGAACCGGTGATTCATCCTTTACAGCCTGTCTGATCATTGAAATGTACTTCTCATTTTCCTTACTTGCTTTTATTGTATAAGGTTGAGCACTGATAATAAATGAAACTTTAAAAGTACCATTCTCTTCATCTATCCCTACCGGGACAGTTCTGCCGAAGTCTTTCATCGCAATTTCGCCGGACTCTGTTGTATTCAGTCCCTGATCCTGGTTAGCACCTGCATCCGAGCAGGCATTGAATGACAGCATTGTGGCAAATACCATCATGGATAAAAAAAAGTTTTTCATAATTCTCATAAATTTGGTGGTTAAAATTTTCTCATGCAGTGATTTTAGTTCACTGAAATGTGATATTAAAAGTAAAAAAAAATAAAATACCAGCAACTTATTTTTTGTAAAAATTTCAAAAAAAAATTAATATATCAGGTTTTAAAGTAGTTTTTAAGCATATTTTACTGTAAATTAATAATCGTATTCGATTAAGGAATGTTTTTTATAAAGCCGGAAAATGCTTTTTACCTGCTGATAATTTTTGAGATCTTTTACAGAGAATTAATGGGGTATGGATAAAATTTTCCCTATGCATCCGGAGAGGCATAGGGAGAAATATATGTTTTGAAAATTATTTGTAAATCAGTTCAGCCTGGAAAACATCTGCAAAATGTTTCCGGATTTTTGCTTTTATGTCTTCCATTTCTTCAGGTGTCAACTCCCTTTCAAGTTCTCTTTGTAAGGAAGTTACCTGTTTGTCTTTGATCCCGCATGGAATGATGTATTCAAAATATCGCATATCCGTATTCACATTCAATGCAAAACCATGAAGGGTTACCCACCGGGAAGCTTTCACTCCCATTGCACAGATTTTTCGCGCATAAGGTTTTCCTACATCGAGCCAAACTCCTGTTTCTCCCTGGGAACGTTCTCCTTTCAGGCCATAATCACCAATGGTTCTGATAATAACTTCCTCAAGGTTTCTCATATATAAATGAATATCAGTGAAAAAGTTTTCAAGGTCCAATACAGGATATCCTACAATCTGTCCGTAGCCATGATAAGTAATATCTCCACCACGATTGGTTTTCACATAAGTAGCTTCCAGTTTTTTAAGTTGATCAATCCCGGCAAGCATATTTTCTTCGTGGCCGCTTTTTCCTAGGGTGTAGACATGCGGATGTTCCACAAGAAGAAGGTGATTCTGAGTAATGCTATGCTGTTCTGCCGGCAGGTCCCGGTTTTTTATTTTGGTATCAATAATATCTTTCATCAGTTTTTCCTGATATTCCCAGGCGGGCTGATATTCTTTTATTCCTAAATCTTCAAACTCTACTGCCTTATTTTGATGTGTATTCATATGCTTATATCTGTCTTCTTTTAACGGTCAGTGAAAACAAGGTTTCAGACCATTTTTGACATACAAATTTAGTGAATTTTAAGCTTTTATGGAATGGATAAAATCTATGGCATTTTTCTTCCAGTTTGTATCCCTTAGTAAAATATTCACAAAGGCCGTTCCGATAATCCCTCCATCTGCCTGTTCTGTAACATTTTCAAAATCTTCTTTTGATTTAATCCCGAATCCGATCATAACTGGATTTTTAAGAGGCAGCCCGGCCAGTCTCGAAAGGTAATTTTCATTTTTCAGAACTGCATTATCATTTCCGGTGGTTGAAGAAGAACTTACGGCGTATAAAAAACCTGAGCTTAAAGAATCAAGATACCGGATCCTTTCATCAGATGTTTCAGGCGTTACCAGAAAGATGAAGTTAAGATCATATTTTTTCAGGATCTGTTGATAATTTTTTTCAAACTCAATAGGAGGGAGGTCCGGGAGAATTAACCCGGAAATGCCACTTTCAGAACATTCTTTACAAAATCTTTCAAAGCCAAAACTTAAAACAGGATTAATGTACCCCATAAGAATAACCGGAATTCTGATCTCATTTTTAATGGTTTTTAATTGTGCAAAAAGTTTTTCTATGGTCATGCCGTTTTGCAAGGCCAGTTCATGAGCCTGTTGAATGACAGGGCCATCTGCCACAGGATCAGAATAAGGCATACCGATTTCAATCATATCTGCTCCGGAGTCTTGGATAAGCTGTATAATTTCGGTGGTGTTTTCCAGTTGGGGAATACCTGCTGTAAAATATATGTTTAGTTTTTTCATTGTTAATATAAAAGTTAAAGGTTAGAAGTTAGAAGCAAATAGTAGAGTTGGTAATTTTTACTATCAACTTCTAATTTCTTTTAAATAGGTTTCCATATCTTTATCTCCACGGCCACTCAGACAAATAACTACAACATCATTGGGGTTAAACTTCTTTTTGTCTAAAATGGCAAGAGCATGAGAGCTTTCCAAAGCAGGAATAATACCTTCCAGCCTGGTAAGTTCAAACGCTGATTGTAAAGCTTCATCATCATTGATACTAAAAAATTCTGCCCTTTTTTCTTTAAAAAGATTTGCATGGAATGGTCCGATTCCCGGATAATCAAGACCGGCAGAAATAGAGTGGGGCTCAATGACCTGGCCGTCTGCCGTTTGCATCACAAGACTTTTACTTCCATGAAGCACACCTAAAGTTCCTAAAAACGTTGTTGCAGCAGATTTCCCTGAATCTACCCCCAGACCTCCGGCTTCAGCAGCTATAATCTTAACCTCCTTCTCATCCACAAAATGGTAAAATGTTCCTGCAGCATTACTTCCGCCACCTACACAGGCAATTACATAATCCGGATTTTCCCTTCCCATTTTTTCATAAAGCTGCTCTTTTATTTCCTTTGAAATAATACTCTGAAATCTTGCTACAAGATCGGGAAACGGATGAGGTCCTACCACACTTCCGATGACATAATGGGTAGTAACAGGATTGTTGATCCAGTCCCTTAATGCTTCATTGACGGCATCTTTTAGTGTTTTCGATCCTGAAGTCGCGGCTACCACTTCAGCTCCCAGCATTTTCATTCTCGCTACATTCGGAGCTTGTCTCCGGATATCAATTTCACCCATATAAACAATACACTCCAGGCCAAGAAGAGCACAGGCTGTTGCAGTAGCAACACCGTGTTGCCCGGCCCCGGTTTCTGCAATAATCCTGGTTTTACCGAGGCGTTTTGCCAATAAAACCTGGCCTAATGCATTATTGATCTTGTGGGCTCCTGTATGGTTAAGGTCTTCTCTTTTCAGGTAAATAGAAGTTTGATATTTTGCAGATAAATTTTTCGCGAAATAAAGAGGAGTGGCTCTTCCCACATAATTTTTTAACAAATCCTGATACTCATGCTGGAAATCTTCAGACTCAATGATTTCAAGATAGTTTTTTTGCAGTTCATCAACATTCGGATACAGCATTTCAGGGATGAATGCACCTCCAAATTCACCATAATATCCGTTTTCATCGGGATTTCTATAATTCATTTTTTTATTCTTTACTGATTAAATAAGCGTTATTTTGTGTGCTCAGTTTACCGAGCTGTTCTTTTCTTTCTTTTGAAACATTAAAAATAAGAATGTCGTCATCCTCAGAACTGATCCATCCGGAACCTGCTTTTTCTTTAATAGCCCTAGCCTTATCATAGAGAATTTCAATATTACATTTTTGATAAAACGGTCGCAATCCGGTATGGCAAAATCCTATCGTTTCAAGCCTCCTTTGGGTTACATTTTCTTTAAAAACCTGTACGAGACCCGTACCATATCCCTTTCTTTCATGGGCTGAAACCAGTCCGACTGCTTCTGCAAAAGAATAGGTTTTCCCGGAAATTTCCAGTGCAAAATCAAAGTTAAGCCGAATGGCTGCCGTAATCTCTTTATGGGAATCAAGCAGAAAATGAAATTCGGAATCTTTAAAGAAACTTTGGAAATAAGCTGATTTCATCCCGTTCCAGGCAGAGATATTCCAAAGTTGCAGAATATGTTCTATTTCCTTTTCTGTTAACTCGTTTATTGTCTTAATTTGATATTTCATGATTCTGATTGTAATTTACGAAGAGTCCCGAAGGGACGATCTAACTAATGTAAGTGAAGCCATATCTTTTTCATAAGCCCAAACCTACCGAAATAAAGAGTCCCAAAAGGACGATTTAACTAATGTAAGTGTAACCATATCTTTTTCATAAGCCCAAACCTGCCGGGAAGAAGAGTCCCGAAGGGACGATTTAACTAATGTAAGTGAAGCCATATCTTTTTCATAAGCCCTAAACCTGCCGGAATGAAGAGTCCCAAAGGGACGATTTAACTAATAGCAAAGGATGAAAATCCTTTCGCTTTTTAATTTAATTTAAATTATCATTCAATCCCAAAGATATTTTTCATCATATTCCATATTATGTTTTTCTAATATTTCAATCATTTCATTCTTAAAATTTTGTGTCTGATGATGCTGCCGTTGATTTTTTATATAATTCTTTACCGTGTAAATATCTTTTTCACCAACAGAAAATGCCCCATAGCCATTCTGCCAAAAGAAATTTTCATACTTTTCACCTTTTGTTTTGATCCACTTTGAAGAATGTGCCTTTATTTCCTGGATCAATTTCATTAATGCAATCTTTTGAGAAAGACGACATAAAATATGGATATGGTTATCCGTTCCCCCTATTTGTAATGCTGTACTTTCAAAATCTTTACAAAGGACTGCAATATATGAATACAATTCTTTTTCTATTTTTTCATCAATAAAATCATTTCTATATTTTGTGCTGAATACAATGTGAATGTAATTCTTAACTAATGATTGTGGCATTTTGTGTTTTTGGATGGTATTTTAAAGTAGTATATCAAGTTTCGGTTAAATCGTCCTTCCGGATGAGCGAAATGAATTTCTTTATTCTGTCGGTATCTTTATCTCCAGGGCTAATTTCAAATTTTGAGTTGATATCCAATACAGCTGGTTTTTGCATTAATGCATCCATTTGCCCAATATTGTCTTCGGAAATGCCTCCGCTTAAAAAATAAGGATGAGGGATTTCAAATTCATTCAGAAAGGTCCAGTCAAACTGTTTTCCGGTACCTCCGAAAGCTTTACTATCTGTATCAAAGAGATAAAAGCTGATGAGGTCTGGATGATTGCTGTTATGATTGAAAAACTGTTCTATATTAGCTTTATTTTCAGAATAATTATTTCCAATTCTTATGACTTTGATGATTTGAGTTTCCGGTTTTAATTTTTCTCTGAGCTCAAGAATGAAATCAGTATTTTCATTCCCGTGAAGCTGGATGAAATTAAGTTGGGCTTTTCCTGCAATCTCTGCTATTGTATCAGCCTCTTCATTAACAAAAACTCCGGTTTTTCCCTGATGGTCTATTTTTGAAATATCTTCTAAAGTTAAATGATTTAGAACATACCTCGGAGACTTTTTATAGAAGATGAACCCAAGAAAGTTTACCTTCATTGCCATAAGCTCCTGAATCTGGCTTAGCTTTGTTAAACCACATACTTTGAGTTCAGGAACATGTTTATTGGGAATAACAGGCTGCATATTGATATTGTAATCATTAATAATCATTTCAATTAACAGATTTTCGGATTTGTGAACTAAACTCTTCAAATGCCTGGGCAGGATCGGTATTCCTCATAAAATACTCTCCCATAAGGAATCCGTCGAAGCCTTTTTCTTTTAAATAAATAAAATCTTCAGTGTGATAGATACCACTTTCAGCTACAGATATAACATCTTTTGGAAGAAGGTTTTTAAGCTGGACAGAATGCTGTAAATCTACTTTAAAATCTTTTAAATTCCTGTTATTGATTCCTACAAGATCTATCTTCGGATTAAAATGCTCAAGCTCTTCTTCAGTATGAATCTCTAGTAAAACTTCCATTCCCAATTCATGGGCAAGTTCTGTAAATTCCTGTACCTGATTGGGTGAAAGACAAGACGCAATCAATAAAACAACATCTGCCCCGATGCTTTTGGCTTCATAAAACTGATAAGCGTCGATCATAAAATCTTTTCTCAGGATCGGAATACGGATATGATTTCTTACATTAAGAATATCATCGGATTTCCCCCCGAAAAAATCCTTGTCTGTAAGAATGGAAATCCCGCTGGCCCCAAATTTTTCATAAGCCGAAGTTACCTCCAGAAGCTGTGCATCATTGTTGATAATTCCCTTTGATGGAGACTGTCTTTTGAACTCAGCAATAATTCCACTTTTATTTTTAACAGATTCTTTCAGGGAAAAGCAGTTTCTTTCGAAAAAAGCTGAATTTCTTAATTGTTCAAGACTAATATCAGACTTTGCAGCTGCAATTTCTTCTTTTTTTCTTTTAATAATTTTATCAAGGATATTCATATTACGGGTATAGAAGTTAGAAATGAAAAAGGTGTGATGTAGAGATAGATTCACTTTCAACTTTTAATTTTTATTTTAGCTCACCAAAAGTTCAAAGCTTTTCAGGGCCTTTCCGCCTTCCAGGCTTTCCTGGGACATAAGAAGACAGTCTTCATAACTTCCAAACCTGCCGGTATGGTAAAGAGCTACAGAAGCATTGGCCAGAACAACGGAATTTTGCTGAACAGTGCCTTTTCCTTCCAGGATATCTGTGAAAATCTTTGCCGTTTCCCGGATGGAGTTTCCTGCTTTGATATCTTCAAGAGTCACAGGGTTGAATCCGAGGTCATTGGCAGAATAGATCTCTTCGCCTTTTTTAGTGATAATCTTACTGTCGTGGGTAAGGCTGATTTCATCATAACCATCCAGACCATGCACCAATATGAAATCCTTATCATCCTTTTGAAGCAGGTATTGATATATTCTTGCAATTTCCAGATTATAGACCCCAATCATAGAATACTGCGGCTTTGCAGGATTTACCAAAGGACCTAAAAGATTGAAAAACGTCCTTAATCCTAAAGACTTTCTCAATAATCCAACGGATTGTAGTGCAGGGTGGAAGTAAGGTGCATGTAAAAAACAGATATTGGCTCTTTCCAGATCGTCATTCAACTGATCTGAATTATTTTTGAACTCATAGCCCAGCTCTTCCAGCACATTGGATGAGCCTGTGGTAGTTGAAGCCCCGTAATTTCCATGTTTTGTAACCTTCTGCCCGGCTCCGGCCACCACAAAGCTGGCCAATGTTGATATATTGATTGTGTTTTTTCCGTCACCTCCGGTTCCCACAATATCGATAGCATCTCCGGCATCGATGTTTACAGGAACGGCCATCTGGAGTAAAGCCTCTCTGAAGCCTTCCAGTTCTTTCAGTGTAATATTTCGCATCAGAAAAACACTGATAAAGGCTGTTACTTCCGCAGCATTGAATTTATTCTGGGCAATTTCAATCATCATGGCTTTTGCCTCGGATTTTGATAAAGTATTATGATTGAACAGGTATTGCAGTATGTCTTTCATTTGAGGAGTTTTTATATGGGAAGGAATGTCTATTGTATTCACGATAAAAGAAAATTTTTAATAATGGTTTCCCCTTCAGGAGTTAAAATACTCTCAGGATGGAATTGTACTGCATGTACATCATAGGTTTTATGCTGCAATGCCATGATCATTCCATCGTTATCTATTGCCGTAATTTCCAGTTCTTCCGGAAAGCCTTCGGGGTTGACAGCCCAGCTATGATATCTCCCAACTTCAAGTCCGGAATCAATATCTTTGAACAGTTTCGTATTTTCTTTGATCAGTTGAGTGGTAGTGGCTACTCCATGGAAAATTTCGGAAAGATTGATCAGGCTTCCCCCAAAAGCTTCAGCGATAGCCTGTTGTCCCAGGCATACTCCAAAAATACTTTTTGTAGAAGCGTATTCCCTGATAAGATCCAGTAAAATACCGGCTTCTTCAGGAATTCCGGGACCGGGGGAAAGGATAATCTTATCGTATTTTCCAATTTCCTCCAGGGTAATCTGGTCATTTCTTACCACATCCACTCTCTGATTCAGGATTCTTTCGATGATCTGGACAAGGTTGTAGGTAAAGCTGTCATAGTTATCAAAAACCAGGACTTTAGGCTGTGATTGGTTATTTATTGTGGTATTCATTTTTGTTAATGGTTGATTTATTACTGGTTTTGGGTACAGGTTGTTTGGTGCATCATTTTCAGCTTCATTTTTACACTATTTTCTCTGCTTTTTCTACTGCTTTTTTTAAGGCGTTTAATTTGTTGTTGACCTCCTGCAATTCATTTTCAGGAACCGATTTGGCTACAAGCCCTGCTCCGGCCTGATAAAAGAGTGTATTGTTTTTGCTTAAAAAGGTCCTGATCATAATGGCCTGATTACAGCTGCCGTTCAATCCAACCATTCCTATACAACCTCCATAATATCCCCGGGAGTCTTTTTCATACTGATTGATCAGCTGAAGTGCTTTATGTTTTGGAGCTCCGCTCAAAGTCCCCTGAGGGAAGGTGGCAGACACCATCTCCAGAGGATTTAAATCACCTGGAATATCGGCTGTTACTTCGCTTACCATATGGATGACATGTGAAAATAGCTGAATTTCTTTCAGTTTGGTAACAGTTACATTCTTTCCTAATTTTCCAAGATCATTTCTGGCCAGATCAACCAACATGGTATGCTCAGCATTTTCTTTCGGGTCATTTTTTAAAAGTTCAACAGCCTGAAGATCTGTTTCGAAGTTTCCTGTTCTTCTGGCAGTTCCGGCAATCGGATGTATGGTGGCTTTATTGTTTTTTATAATCAGCTGGCTTTCCGGACTTGAACCAAATAGCTTGTAATTTCCATAATCAAAATAGAAAAGGTAGGGTGAGGGATTGATATTCCTTAAAGCACGGTATACATTAAATTCGTCTCCTTTAAACTTTTGTTCGAACCTTCTGCTGAGAACCAATTGAAAAACATCTCCTCTCATGCAGTGCTTTTGGGCCGTTTTCACCAGATCAAGGTAATCTTCATCAGTGATATTGGAGGTTTCCCGGCCATTTTTTTCAAACGGATAAAGAGGAGTATTCTGATTTTTAATAAGGTTCTCCAGGAGGTGTACTTCCGATTTAATCCCATCAATTAAATTTTCAATAAGGTACATTTCGTCATTGAAATGATTAATAGCAATCACATATTGATATAACCGGTATCTGAGAATGGGGATTTCAACCTCCGGGCTTTGTGCTTTTAAATTAATATTTTCAAAAAATTGTACGGCCTCAAAACTGGTATATCCAAAAAGGCTTTGTGCCGTTTCTTCAATAGGATCACTGGCTTTTTCGCACTTAAATGCAGTACGGAAATTTTCAAAAATGTCCGTAATGTTTTGCTCCATAATGAATTGCTTTACCGGAGCAGAGTTAGGAAACTTGATTTCATATTCATTGAGATTCTTCACTTCAATTCCTGCAATTGCATTGATGGCTATAAAAGAAAAATTATGATCAATACTCTTTGAATCTGAACTTTCCAGAAGTACCGTATCCCGGAACTTGTCTCTGATCTTGAGATAAATATTCATGGGAGTATGAAGGTCTCCCAAGGTTTTTTTCGAAACGGTTTTTATGTTGATGGTATCACTAAGCATCTGTAGGTTTATTTTTTTTGTAAGGTTTAAGGAATAAAAAAAGGCTTCAACGGTATCCGTCAAAGCCTAGTATATTGTATTATTTTAATTATTTCTGCTGTACAGTTAACAACATGACAATACTTTCAGACCCGACGAAGAGTTTGAAAGCCACCACCAAATATTGTTGCTCATTTTAAACATGGGACAAATGTAGAAAATTTTTCAATACAAAAAACAAAAAAAATGAAAAAATAACAAAAACTGATTATCAAATTGCTCATTTCAGTTTTTTAAGCTGCTGTTTAAGCTCTTTAAGTTGTGCCTGGTAATTCTCATCATCATAATATTTCAGGTATTGTTCCAGAGCCTCAATATACTCCTGGACAAACTCTTTGTTAGTTCTGTCTGCTTCGTATTTGATCTTTGCGGTGTTTACCGGAGCAAGCATTGAATATTGAAGAGCCCGCTTTCCCTCTTCAGACTCATTGTAAAGAATGACAATGTTTTTTTCGTATCCCGGAATAAATTTTACAGGAAAAGATTCTCCCACACCCGGAATTCTGATGGCATTTTCAATAGGATATATGGCAGCAGTAGTGGTAGAAAAGAATGTAGGGCTGTATTTGCCATTCAGTTCTTTCACAATAGCTTCGTAATCATGAATGTACATATCATTTAAAGTAGAATTGGTTTCTACGTCAGAAGTAATGATAGCTGTACTTTTTACTCCGTATTTATTTAAAAACCAGGCATTCAGAAACTGGCCGCCAAATCCGTTTAAGATGGCTAAAGGAATAATGGGAGCCAGCAACCATGCTTTTTTGGTCAGGTAAGAAAGCAGTCCAAAAAAGGCAAAGAGGATTACCACTGTATAAAAACCGTGGTGATTCATAAAAAACAGAATTTTTGAAATAAAAACCATAACTTTAATTAATATATCGGGATAGAACTGTTTTGAATACCAAAATACAAAGGCTATGACAGCTTTAATGTGCCCGTTTTATATACGAAAGATAGGACAATTTCAGAAATTCTGTTTTAAACAATAATTTTATTGTACGGGTTCTGAAACAGGAAGGTCAGTTGTTCCGCTGTAGAACACTATTAAAGTAGCTCCTTTATCTCCTGTTTTTCCCCTGTGAGCAGTATTCACCACCTCTGGGAGTGCTTGCCCCTGCCTTACCCAATGTGTTCTGCCGTCATCTTTTCTTTCAATCTGGATTTCTCCCTTCTCTATATACGCAGCATTGATCATCGGATGTTTATGCCAATCCAGCGTTTTATGGGGAGGAACGGAAATTTTCAGCACTGATATTTCAGGCTGCCCACCCGGATAGCTGTCATATAATGTCCCATCCCAGGATTTTGTAGCTTTTAATAAGGTTATCGATTCAATTTTATCAGAATACTCTGATTTTTCATCATCTGATGAAGAATTATCACAAGAAAAGGGAACAGAGGAGGCTAAAACAAGTAAAGCTACTCCTGATAAATTTTTTTTGGTCATAAGTTTATATTTTAGAATAATATTTTTTATTTCATGAATGTGCTATACAAAAATAATCATTTGATCTAAAATTCTCTTTAATTTGAATTATTTTGTTGCTATTATTTTTGCCTGGGTATAAAAATCTTTTAAAGAAAACATTTGTCATAAGTTTAAAAGTTTATTTTTTATATTTTTGCTTCCAAATTAGAAAACAATGAAAAAAGTATTAGCAATCGCATTTATCGGAGGTCTAGTAATCGCTAGCTGCTCTAAAAAAGTAGATCATTCACTACAAGACAGCAATACCATGCTTGAAGAACCAGAAGCAACTACGGTGGTAGACTCTGCTGCTAAACCTGCTGCTCCTGCTGCTGCAACTCCGGCTACACCTGCTCCTGAAGCTGCTAAAACAGACTCTACAGCAAAAAAATAATGAAAGAAATGCTTTTGGCAGGAATAATGGGTCTTCTGATCCTTTCCTGTTCTAAAAAAGAAAATGTAGCAGAAGTGGCACCTTCTTCTGAAACTGCCGCTGTTTCGGAACCTGCCCAGTCTAATCTTTCAGGTGATCAGATCATTGAAACATTAGATTGCTCAGGCTGCCATTCTGTTAGTGAGAGAATGATAGGACCTTCTTATCAGGAAATAGCAGGTAAATACACTGAAAAAGATGTAGAATTACTTGCTTCCAAAATCATAGAAGGTGGAAGTGGAGTGTGGGGAGGAGTTCCTATGGCCGCTCATCCACAGGTGTCTAAAGAAGATGCCAAAAAAATGGTAGAATATATTTTAAGTCAGAAGAAATAAAATATGTCTGCTGAAAAATCAAGTCTGCACACAAGAAATCTGCACCGTGATTCCTATAATTTTGATCAGCTTATTTCTTGTGTGCCAGAACTTAAACATTATGTTTTTGTCAACGCTTATCAGACAACAACTATTAATTTCAGCATTCCTCAAGCTGTAAAATTGCTGAATAAGGCTTTATTAAAGCATTTCTACAATATCAGAAGTTGGGATATTCCCGAAACGTATCTTTGTCCTCCTATTCCCGGAAGGGCAGATTATGTACATTATATTGCCGATTTGCTGGGCGAACAGCAAAAAGAAATTCCAACAGACATCTCCGTTCGGGGTCTGGATATTGGAACCGGAGCGAATCTTGTGTATCCTTTAATTGCCACCAGATCTTATGGTTGGAAAATGACAGGTACGGATGTCAATGAAGATTCCCTGAAAAATGCTCAACATATTTTAGATCAAAACCCGGATCTTCTTCCGGTGATTCAGTTACAACAACAGCCGGATTCAAAACATATTTTTAAGAATATCCTGAAACCTGGTGACCGGTTCACATTTTCGATGTGTAATCCTCCTTTCCATGATTCAGAAGAATCTATGATAAAAGGAAATATCAGGAAAACGAAAAATCTCAATAAAGCAAAGCACCAAAAACCATTGCTTAATTTTGGCGGACAGCAGTCAGAATTATGGTATGAGGGAGGCGAACTGGCCTTTATCACTAAAATGATTCATGAAAGTGCTTTATATTCTTCACAGGTTCTTTGGTTTACTTGTCTGGTTTCCAAAAAAGAGAATCTCCATAAGCTGACCAGTCTTTTAAAGAAGCTAAAAGCTGTACAGGTAAAAACCATTGATATGGCCCAGGGACAGAAAATAAGCAGAGTACTGGCCTGGACGTTTATTCCTCAACAGGATAGAAGGACATGGTTTATCTAGTGTAAAGTTCAGGATTAATAGGATTATAGCTCAATCCGGCATCTCAGTTCCCACTCTTAGTTCACTTTTTAAAATTTCTGAAAAAACTCGTTGACGGTCAACTCAAAAATGCCTAAATTTGTACGCTTTTAGAAAAATAAGAAATGCAATTATCAGAACAAGAAATCATTAGAAGAGAAAAGCTGAATAAGCTTACTGAAATGGGGATTAATGCGTTCCCTGCGGATGAGTATACAATCACAGATACTACAGAATCTATAAAACAGGATTTTTCTGAAAGTAAACAGGTGAAGATCGCCGGTAGATTGATGTCGCGCAGAATTCAAGGGAAAGCTTCTTTTGCAGAATTGCAGGATTCTAAAGGAAAAATCCAGGTATATTTCAATAGAGATGAGATCTGTCCGGGTGAAAATAAAGAATTATATAATGAAGTATACAAGCATCTTTTAGATATTGGGGATATTATCGGGATTGAAGGAGAATTGTTTACCACTCAGGTAGGAGAGAAGACTGTTTTAGTAAAGAATTTTACCCTTCTTACCAAAGCTTTGCGTCCATTGCCGCAGGCAAAAACAGATGAGAACGGTGTTGTACATGACGGATTTACAGATCCTGAGCTGAGATACAGACAGCGTTATGTAGACTTAACGGTAAATCCTCAGGTAAAAGAAATTTTTGTGAAGAGAACAAAATTGTTCAATGCCATGAGAACTTTCTTCAACGATGCAGGGTATTTTGAGGTAGAAACCCCGATTTTACAGTCAATTCCGGGTGGAGCTGCGGCAAAACCGTTTATTACCCATCACAATGCCCTGGATATTCCATTGTATTTAAGGATTGCCAATGAATTATATCTGAAAAGATTGATCGTAGGTGGTTTTGACGGGGTATACGAATTCTCCAAAAACTTCAGAAATGAAGGGATGGACAGAACTCACAACCCGGAATTTACAGCGATGGAAATCTATGTGGCTTACAAAGATTACAACTGGATGATGGATTTCACTGAAAAATTATTGGAATTCTGTGCTATTCAGGTAAACGGAACTACAAAGGCTACTTTTGGAGAACATGAGGTGGATTTTAAAGCACCTTATCCAAGAGTTTCGATGACAGAAGCAATCCTGAAATTTACAGGGTTCGATATCACCGGAAAAACAGAGCAGGAATTATACGATTTTGCGAAATCTATTGGAATTGAGGTGAATGAGACGATGGGGAAAGGAAAATTAATCGATGAAATTTTCGGTGAAAAATGTGAAGGAAACTTCATTCAGCCGACTTTCATTACAGATTATCCGATTGAAATGTCTCCATTAACTAAAAAACACAGAAGCAAAGAAGGTTTAACAGAACGTTTTGAGCTGATGGTATGCGGAAAAGAAATTGCAAACGCTTATTCAGAGCTTAATGATCCGATTGACCAGAGAGAACGTTTTGAAGCTCAGATGGCTTTATCAGAAAGAGGAGACGATGAAGCAATGTTCATTGATCAGGACTTCCTGAGAGCACTGGAATACGGTATGCCACCTACTTCAGGATTAGGAATCGGAATGGACAGACTAATTATGTTCCTTACGAACAATGCATCCATCCAGGAAGTTTTATTCTTCCCTCAGATGAGACCTGAAAAAGCAACTCCGCAAATTGAGCTAGGGGAAGATGAAAAAGTAATCCTTGAAATCCTTAACTCTCAGGAAGAGCCAATGGCTTTGGCTGAAGTAAAAGAAAGAAGTCAGTTATCCGGTAAAAAATGGGATAAGGCATCTAAAACCTTGACTAAAAATAATCTGGTGAAAGTGGAAAAGATTGATGAGAATCTTTTGATGAAACTGGTTTAAAAATAGAACAGAATACCATATAAAAGGTACAGAGCTATTCTGTACCTTTTTCTTTTTTCCATTTCCGGAGTTGGGCTCTGAAATTCTTAAACGGTGCTACCGTATTCATATGGATCCATTTCCAGACCGGCCATTTTGCAGGCGTTATAGCCCATTTTCTTTGCTCAGGTTCAAACAGGATTTTGTTGTCGAGATTTTCTATCCATTCTATAATTTCATGCATCTGTTTTTGTAACAGTTTCCTTTGTTCTGCTAAACTGTAAGAAGAATATTGATCATAAAAAGACTGGTATAGTCCCTTTAAATTATTCCATTTGTATTCAGGAGAAGGTGTTTTTACCTCAATTCCGTTCTTTTCGTTTGATTCCCATTGCAGCAATAAGGCTGTCCATCCTATCTGATAGGAAATATTTTGTGAAGGAGTTTTGTCAATTCCTGGTTTTAACAGATTTTTTTCTTCTTCTTTAATACCATTGAATTCCTGGTCGTAGAGAAGGTACCTGGTTTTAATCTCTTCAATAAGTTCTGCTTTGTCTTTATAAGTCTGCATATTACTTTATTTTCTCAACCTGCTAAATGAAGCCATCAGGTAAAATAAAAACGGAAGAATAAATAAGGAACCTAAGATTAGTGCCCATCCTAACGCAGAAATTGTTTTATCAGGGGCCATATGTTCCAGAAGAGAAAGATGTTGCCCGTTACCTAATAATATGATGTTCGGATTGTGCTGATAGGTTGCTGCTACAAGAATCATTACCATTTGAAAACCTGCAAGAGCACGTACCGGAAGCAGTTTTTGACGATTCATTGCTCTAAGGATCAGAAGCAAAGCAATTGTGGCAAAAGCAATAGCCATAATCCCTAAAGGTTTCGAAAATACCCACATTAAAAGAGGGATATCTGAAATATAAGCAGTAACAAAAACAAGAATTCCGGTAATGACCACAAAAATCATAGTTTGTTTGGATTTTCTGATCATCAGCAGCAATTCGTCCTTACCGCGGGTTTCTCTCAGTGAAAAAATAGAGGCGAGATAAGCACAAAGTGCAACGGTAAATAAACCAACAGAAACTCCGAACCAGTTCAGCCAGCTAAAAATATACAGATCCAGAAAGCCTGTAGCATCGGGATTGATAGAATGTGAAACTGTTGCAGCAGCAATCAGCCCAAGGAAAAAAGGAGTCAGAAGACTTGCATAGTAAAATATCTGGGTATATAAAATCTGCCAGTTATCCTTTACTGCATCATAATGCCTGAAGGTAAAAGCCGTGCCTCTTGCTATAATTCCTAAAAGCATAAGAACCAGAGGAATATGAAGGTAAGTAGACATGGTGGTATAAATTTCGGGAAACCCCACAAAAAGGATTACAATGGCAATAATCAGCCACATATGATTGGCCTCCCAAACAGGAGCAATAGATTCGTACATGATTTCCTGAGTCTTGTGACGTGCTTTCTTATTGGTAAAAAGTTCTACAATACCAGCTCCGAAATCAGCACCTCCCAGGATAATGTAAAGACAAATGGAAAGCCATAAAAAGCCTATAACAATGTAGATCATGATTTTTTGTTTTTATCGTTAAACTGAGGATCTGTAGGGTCATAAAGTTTGGGAACCATCTGGATTTGTCTTCTTAACAGAAATACAAGAATCAATGACAGAGATACAAAAATAGCCGTGAAGAAATAGAAGGAATATTGTATTCCCGGCATCGGGGTTACTGCATCTATGGTTCGCATTATTCCATAGATAATCCAGGGCTGTCTTCCTACTTCTGTAACAGTCCATCCCGCTTCCAAAGCAATATAACCGAAAGGGGTAGCGATTAGAAATGTTTTCAGGAACCAGTTTTTAGTAAGCCATTCTTTCCTGAAATAAAATGCATATAAATACATGATTCCGATACAGATCATCACAACACCAAAGAAAATCATAATCTGGAAAGCATAATGAGTAACAGTAACCGGTGGCCATTCATCTTTTGGAAAATCTTTAAGTCCTTTGACTTCAGCGTTGAAATCATTGCTGACCAGAAAACTCAGAACTTTCGGGATTTTTATGGCATATTTTATTTCTTCCTTTTCTTCATCAGGAATTCCCCCGATCACAAATGCAGCTCCTTTTTCTGTTTCAAAATGAGCTTCCATGGCTGCTAATTTTATAGGCTGCCTTTCAGCTACGGATTTGGCAGCAATATCACCACTTAAAGGCGCTCCAAATGCTCCGATCAAGGCAAATCCAACAGCAATCCTGAAGGCCTTGGTATGAAACTCAATATTTCTTTTCTTTAAAATTAATAAAGCATGAACTCCTGCAACAGCAAATCCTGTGGCACAAAAAGCAGCAACCGTCATATGCAGCGCCTGTGGAAACCAGGCATCATTGAACATCGCCTTAATAGGATCAATATTCAGATATTGCCCGTTGATATAATCAAAACCAGTAGGAGAATTCATCCACGCATTGGCTGCCACAACAAGAATTCCGGAAGCCAGTCCGCTTAAGCCTACCAGAAAACCACAGAACCAGTGAAACCATTTATTGAACTTTTCCCATCCGTATAAAAAGAACCCAATTGCGATGGCCTCAATAAAAAATGCTGTTCCCTCCAACGAAAACGGCATTCCGAAAATAGGGCCCGCATGTTTCATAAAACCCGGCCACAGAAGCCCGAGTTCAAAAGAAAGCATCGTTCCTGAAACAGCGCCGGTGGCAAATAAAATGGCTACTCCCTTGCTCCAGGCTTTAGTAAGCCCTTTATATACTTCATTCTTGGTTTTTAAATACTTCCAATGGGCAAAGGCCATCAGAAAAGGCATCACCATTCCCACACAGGAAAAGATAATGTGAAAGCCCAGCGACAGGGCCATCTGGGCGCGTGCTGCAATAAAATCATCCATAATATCAACTTTGAGTAACTAAATTTACGTATAAATTATTGATGTTGAGTATGATTTACAACAGTTGATATTTCAGAAATACCATGTAATTTTGAATCTTTATAGTTCTTCTGATGTTCTATTTAGAAGAAAACTCCAATTTTTTTTGACATTTTTTAACTTTCGTACCTCGAAAAAAATCACGATATTTGTAAGTCTTTGCATGTAGCAAGATTTTTAATATTTTATATGAGTCAAAAACAATATACAGCTAGTAGTATTCAGGCATTGGAAGGAATGGAGCACGTACGTATGCGTCCTTCAATGTACATTGGTGATGTGGGAGTAAGAGGTCTCCATCATTTGGTTTATGAAGTAGTAGATAATTCTATTGATGAGGCGTTGGCAGGATACTGTGACACCATCTTCGTTAACATTAAAGAAGGAAACGGAATCGAGGTTAGCGATAACGGTAGAGGTATTCCGGTTGACTTTCACGAAAAAGAACAAAAATCTGCACTTGAAGTTGTAATGACGAAAATCGGTGCCGGTGGTAAGTTTGATAAAGATTCTTACAAGGTTTCCGGAGGTCTTCACGGAGTAGGGGTATCGTGTGTGAATGCACTTTCCAATGAGATGATTACTACCGTTTACAGAGACGGGAATGTCTATCAGCAGGTGTATTCCAGAGGTAAAGCCCAGACCGGTGTTGAAGAAATCGGACACAGCGAAAAAAGAGGAACGAAACAGTTCTTTCAGCCGGATGATACCATTTTTACGGAATTAGTGTACAACTATGATACTTTAGCTAGCCGTTTAAGAGAACTTTCATACCTAAATAAGGGAATTACCATTACCCTTACCGACGAAAGAGAAAGATTAGAAGACGGTTCTTTCAAATCAGAAGTTTTCTTCTCAGAAGGCGGATTAAAAGAATTTGTTGCTTACATCGATGGAAACAGGGAATCAATCATGGAGCATGTAATCTTTATGGAAGGAGAAAGAGACGATATTCCGGTTGAAGTAGCGATGCGTTACAATACTTCTTTCAATGAGAATCTTCACTCTTACGTAAATAATATCAATACCCATGAAGGAGGTACTCACCTGGCAGGTTTCAGACGTGCTTTAACGAGAACCCTTAAAAAATATGCTGATGATTTAGGAATTCCACAGAAAGAAAAAGTGGAAATTACAGGAGATGACTTCCGTGAAGGCTTAACGGCTGTAATTTCTGTAAAAGTAATGGAACCTCAGTTTGAAGGGCAGACAAAAACAAAACTGGGTAACTCTGAAGTTTCAGGAGCTGTAGATAAAATTGTAGGGGAAATGCTTACCAATTTCCTTGAAGAAAACCCTACTGAAGCAAAACAGATTGTTCAGAAAGTGGTTTTGGCTGCAAAAGCAAGACAAGCAGCAAAAAAAGCCCGTGAAATGGTTCAGAGAAAATCTCCGATGGGAGGTTCCGGACTTCCGGGAAAACTGTCTGACTGTTCATCCAAAGACCCTGCAGAATCTGAAATATTCCTTGTAGAGGGAGATTCCGCAGGCGGAACAGCAAAACAAGGGCGTGACAGACACTTCCAGGCCATTCTTCCGCTAAGAGGTAAAATCCTGAACGTAGAGAAATCTATGCTTCATAAAGTATACGATAATGAAGAGATCAGAAATATCTATACAGCTCTTGGAGTTTCTGTAGGAACCGAAGAAGACAGCAAGGCACTAAACCTTACCAAATTAAGATATCATAAAATTGTGATCATGACCGATGCCGATATCGATGGGTCCCACATTTCTACATTGATTCTTACTTTCTTCTTCAGATATATGAAAGAGCTTATTGAAAACGGATATATCTATATTGCGCAGCCACCTTTATACCTGCTAAAGAAAGGAAATAAAAAAGTGTATGCCTATAATGAAAAAGAACGTGAAGAGTTTACCTTAGAAATGTCTCCGGATGGAAAAGGAGTAGAAGTACAGCGTTACAAAGGTCTTGGGGAAATGAACCCTGAGCAGCTTTGGGAAACAACTTTGAACCCTGAACATAGAATTCTGAAGCAGGTAACGATTGATAATGCTGTGGAAGCAGACAGTATTTTCTCAATGCTGATGGGAGACGAAGTTCCTCCGAGAAGAGAGTTTATCGAGAAGAATGCAAAATATGCTAAAATTGATGCATAATCATTAAAAAACATATAGAAAAGAGGCCGTATCACAGCTTGTGAAAACGGCCTTTTTTATGAAATTTTTCCTGCATATCCATATGAGAGGATTTTCAGTAAACGATTCCCAACTCAACCATTAGTTGCGATACACTTTGTTTTTATCTGGATACCAAAAAAACAATAATATATTAACTCTTTTGCCAGATGAAATCAGGTAATAAGCTTAATTAAAAAATAATAAATGAAAAAATTATAACTGTTTTTTCTTTTAAAAATAATTTTTTTCAAAACCATTCATCTTTTGAATGGTTTTTGTATAAATAACAAAAAAATTAGAATTATGAAAAATACAATTGCTGTAATGGCCCTTTCTGCACTCTTTGCCTTTTCGGCCTGTAAAAAAAATGAAAAAACAGGAACTCCAACAGAGAAAAAAGATAATAATCAGACTGAAAAACTGATAGTGGATTCTGTGAAGGTGAGCGACTCTACCCGGATTACAGATTCACTGAAAGTAACCTACACTTCAAAATTATTGGTTTTTCCTTCCATTACAGACAAAAAATTATTAGACAGTATTTATTTTCAGAATGAAAAAATTAAAGACTTTTCCAAGGCAGGTCTTCAAACTTATCTGGAAAATGAAAAAAATAATTATTTCAATTCAGTGAAAAATAATAATAAAGACTGGATTTCAGATATTACCTATGCCCAGGATTGGTATTCAAGTTCCCATATGAACCTGATATCCGATATCAATGGCTATATGCACATTCAATATGTAGGAAGTGGCTACGAAGGAGGAGCCCATGATAATTATGGTTTTTCAGAGCGGGTTTTTGACCTTAAGAATAAAAAAAGGCTGGAACTTAAGGATATCACATCAATGCCCAAGAGTAAAATTGAGGAGATACTGATGAAAAATATCAACAAGATCAACGGCGGAGCCAGCGATGGTGATGGAGAAATAAATAATTCGGAAATGCTGTTGGTTGAAAAGATTCCGGCTTCGGACAATTTTTATTTTGATGAGAAAAACCTGTATTTTCACTATAGCCCATATGAAATTGCCGCATTTGCAGCAGGAGATATCATTATTCCTGTTTCCTGGGAAGAACTTAAGGGAACATTAAATGCAGAATTTAAAGAAAGAATGAAAATTAAGTAATTTAATGCTTCCGGATCAGGAAGCATTGTTTATTTTTGCGGTAATGGAAAAAGTAGCTTTTATCATCAACCCTTTCTCGGCCAAAAAAAATTATCAGCCCTTTTTAAATGAGCTTAAAACCAAAGTTGATAATCCGCTTTACTACGTATCCGAATCAATTCCGGGAACAGATGAATTCATCCGGACTCATTTTGATCATGTAGATGTCTTTGTGGCGATAGGAGGTGACGGAACCATTTCTACAGTAGCAAAAAATCTGATTTTTACCAATAAAATCCTGGCCATTTTTCCGGCAGGGTCCGGGAACGGATTTTCCAATGAAACCCGTTTCAGTAAGAATCTTGATGAGCTTTTGGATAAAATTAAAGCCAAAAAATCCCGGAAAATTGATACATTTACGGTTAATGAAAGACTTTCCATTAATGTTTCAGGAACAGGTTTTGATGGAAAAGTCGTTAAAGAATTTGAAAAAACGAATCGCGGATTCAAAAATTATATCAAAGTTTCCCTGAAAACATTCTTTAATTACAAACCAATCAAAGTTACTTTTTTTGACGAAAAATACCAGCAATACAATGGCAGATATCTTATGCTGAATATTGCCAATACCCGCCAGTTTGGGAATAACGCCTATATTGCTCCCAAAGCAAGTAAAAGTGACGGGCTGGTAGATATGGTATTGGTAAAGAAATTTCCTCTTACTTATTCTGCACTTTTTGCTTTCAGGATGTTTACCAAAAGGCTGAAAGATGATGAGTATGTTACTTATCTTCCCGTTTCTGAAATCTCTTTTAAAGTAAATACCAAAAACTGGCATCTTGACGGCGAATTTAATAAAATCGAATCACCGGTTCATGTTAAAGTACAGCCTTCAAGTTTGAATATTTTGATATAGCGTTGTGCTGGCAGGATTGTTTATATAAATTTTCAGGATTCTCTTTTTTAAACTTCAAGTTTTTTCTCTATTTCCCCGGGATTGTTCAGGCAATAGTTGAATTGCTCTTTGTCAAGCTGCTTTTCCCAATTCGCAACCACTATGGTAGCTACAGAATTACCTATCACATTGGTAAGTGCCCTGCATTCGCTCATAAACTTATCAATTCCTAAAATCAAGGTCATTCCTGCTATGGGAATTTCAGGAACAACTGCTAATGTGGCAGCTAGTGTAACAAATCCGGCACCTGTAACCCCCGCTGCCCCTTTTGAACTTAGCATGGCAACCAAAAGCAACATCAGCTGTTTTTCAAAAGGAAGATGGATGTTTAACGCCTGAGCAATAAATAAGGAAGCCAGTGTCATATAAATATTGGTTCCGTCAAGATTAAAAGAGTATCCGGTGGGAACCACAAGACCTACGATAGCGCGGGAACATCCTGCTTTCTCTAGTTTTTCCATCATTCCTGGAAGGGCAGACTCCGATGAGCTGGTTCCCAGTACCAGCAGCAACTCTTCTTTAAGGTAATACAGGAGTTTAAAAATATTAAACCCGTTATAAAGGGCTACAGCCCCTAAAACCAATACTATAAAAAGGATTGAAGTAATGTAAAAAGTACCTACCAGGAATATCAGGTTCCAAACAGAGTGAAGGCCATATTTTCCTATGGTAAAAGCCATAGCTCCAAAAGCACCTATCGGGGCCAGCTTCATCAGCATATGAACAATTTTGAATACAGGTGCGGAAAGGTCCTGAAGGAAATCTGTTACTTTCCTGCTTTTTTCTTTGGTAAGAACAAGAGCGATCCCCATTAAAATTGAGACAAGCAGAACCTGTAGTATATTTTCTCCCACTAATGGACTAAACAAAGTTTCAGGAATAATATTCATGATAAAAGCTGTAAGAGTAGACTCGTGAGCTTTCTCCTGGTATTGGGAAACATCTCCTGAAAGGGTAGCGGGATCAATGTTCAAGCCATGACCGGGCTGAAGAATATTACCTACCAATAATCCTATGATCAATGCCAATGTGGAGAATATGAAAAAATAAATCATAGCTTTTATGGCAATTCTCCCTACCTTTTTAAGGTCTGTCATATGGGCTATTCCTAAAGTAAGGGTGATGAAAATAACCGGGGCAATAATCATTTTGACCAGCTTGATAAAACCATCACCTACCGGCTTCATCTTTTCCCCCAGTTCAGGGTAAAAATGTCCTAAAAGAATGCCTGTGATAATGGCTATAATGACCTGGAAATAGAGGAGATGATAGAATTTTTTTGCTTTCAACTGAAATAATTTTAAAGAGCGAAAGTAAGAATTTTAATTAAAAATATGATAAAAGTCATTAATTTATGGCTGACTTCATTCTACACTATCTGTTTTCTGAATAGGAAAATAAAAGTTGAAAAAAAAATTCTGTTTTAGTTTACTAAAACAGAATCCTGATATCAAATTATATATTGTCTTCAATTATTCCATCGCAACGGAGTCATCACCACGGCCATCTGCAACCGCATGAATGTTACCGTTTTCATCCAATACAATCATTTCCGTTTTCCCAATCTGTTTCACTTTTTCAATCGTGTAGTTCTTGCTTTTCAGCTCAGAAATAGTACTTTCGGGGAAGTTATTTTCTACCTTTATGGTTTCCGGAAGCCATTGATGATGGAACTTCGGAGCGTTTACAGATAGGTTGGCATTTAATTTAAAATCTACCACATTCACAATAGACTGGTATACTGAAGTGGGAATTGTGGTTCCTCCCGGGGTTCCTACTACCATATAAGGCTTTCCGCTTTTAAGGAGAATGGTAGGAGTCATGGAAGAAAGCATCCTTTTATTCGGTTGTATAGAATTGGCTTCTCCACCTACTGCTCCAAACATATTGGGAACACCGGGTTTAATGGAAAAGTCATCCATTTCATTATTTAAAAAGAATCCTGCTCCGGAAACAACCACTTTGCTTCCGTAATATCCATTAAGGGTCGTTGTTACTGAAGCCGCGTTTCCGTCCTTATCCAATACTGATATGTGTGTGGTCTGGGTAGATTCTTTTGGCTGGGGAATGATTTTTCCTACTTCAGCACTTGGTGTTGCCTTGTTGAAGCTGAAGCTTTTCCATCTGTTTTTTAAATATTCATCAGAAATCAGGTAAGAGGTTTTGTCCTGTATGAAATCCGGATCTCCCATATATTCCGCTCTGTCAGCAAAAGCTCTTCTTTCAGCTTCAGCCATGATCTGAACAGCTTGTGTGGAATTCTGCTGGTATTTTTCCAGGTTTTCAAAGCTTGCCATTCTGAGCATCTGGGCAAGAAGAACCCCGCCACTTGAAGGTAAAGGCATGGATACCACTTTGTTTCCTTTATAATCAAACTCTAGCGCTTTTCTTTCTGCTACTTTATAATTTTTAAGGTCTTCCAGGGTAATAATTCCGTTACCTCTTTTCATTTCTGCAACCAAAAGCTCTGCTGTTTTTCCTTCATAGAACCCTTTTGCTCCATATTTCTGGATAAGCTTAAGAGTTTCGGCCAGTTCTTTCTGAACCAGAATATCTCCGGCTTTCCAGGGCTGGTCTTTTACAAAAACAATGGAAGAGGTATTGTGTTTTTTGAAATGTTCCCTGTTGTTATTAAGCATGTCTGCTTCCTGTTCAGTGATGGCAAATCCTTGTTCTGCCAGGTCAATGGCGGGCTGGATAATTTTCTCCATCGGCAGTTTACAATACTTTAATGTTGCAAAAAAACCTGCCACACTTCCCGGGATTCCTACTGCAAGCCTGCCGTTCTGAGACAGATCCGTATTGGCTTTTCCTTTTTTATCAAGGTACATGTCCCTGGAAGCTTTTTTAGGAGCGGTTTCCCTGTAATCGAGAGTAAATTTTTCACCGTTATTTTTTACTCCTACCAGAAATCCACCTCCACCAATATTTCCTGCCTGTGGGTATACAACTGCCAATGCATATTGGGTAGCGGTAACGGCATCGTAGGCATTTCCACCCATTCTCAAAATCTTGGCACCTGCTTCGCTTGCCAGGGGATGTGCAGATACTACGACCCCTTTATTCTTAACTTTTACCTCTTTTACAATATTGATATCCGTAAACTGGGCCCAGCTGAGCTGGCTGGCTAGTATAATCGAAGCAATTAAGATCTTCCTCATAATGATTGTTTTTCTTATAACAAAAATATGGAAATTACATCAATAACTTGAGGTTGGAACTACGAAAGTAAGGCAGAAAGGTTAGGAAGATGGAAGAAAGAAGCTGGGAGTTCCTATTTGGTTTTAGAACTTGTATGAGTTTGTTCAATAGTTGATATGCTTAATTTTCAGTGTTTCTAAGACTTTAATAACTTCCTTCTTCCGGTTACAGGCTTCCTGCCTTTATCAAGGATTCAGGTTAAATAATTTCACAACAATGGCGGGAATATTTTAAATACACCTTTTTTATTATGGTTGACATGTTTTTTTTACTTTTGTACAATTCTAAAAAAATCTGAAAAAATGGAATCCTATACGGAAAGAATACTGATTACAGGTGCTCTGGGACAAATCGGCACCGAACTTACCAACAGACTTGTTGAAATTCATGGAGCGGAGAATGTGGTTGCTTCAGGACTGGACAGATGGCAGGAAGGAATTACCTCTGCAGGACATTATGAAAGGATGGACGTAACGAATACACAGCTAGTAAGACAGGTGATTCAGGATTATGACATCACTACTGTGTATCATCTGGCTTCTCTTTTATCCGGAACTTCGGAAAAGCAGCCTATTTTCGCCTGGAAATTAAACCTGGAACCTCTGCTTCATTTCTGTGAAATGGCAAAAGAAGGGCTTATTAAAAAGATTTTCTGGCCGAGTTCTATTGCAGTGTTTGGAAAAGGAATTCCAAAGCATGATGTAGGGCAGGATGTGGTGCTGAATCCAACAACTGTTTACGGGATCTCTAAAATGGCGGGTGAGAAATGGTGCGAATACTATTTCGACAAACACGGGGTAGATGTAAGAAGTATCAGGTATCCGGGGTTAATCTCTTGGAAGACACCGGCAGGAGGTGGAACTACAGACTACGCTGTTGAAATTTTCTACAAGGCAATCGAAGAGGGGAAGTATACAAGTTTTATTTCTGAAAATACAGGAATGCCAATGTTGTATATGGATGATGCGATCAATGCAACATTGAAATTGATGGAGGCTCCAAAAGAAAGTTTAACGGTTCGTTCATCTTATAATCTGGGAGGAATGTCATTTACCCCAAAAGAACTGGCTGAAGAAATCAAGAAAGAAATCCCGGATTTCACGATCGATTATAAGCCGGATTTCAGGCAGGCGATTGCAGATTCATGGCCGGCTTCCATTGATGATTCAGTAGCTAAAAAAGACTGGGGCTTGACTTATAATTTCGGAATTTCTGAAATGACAAAAGACATGATCAAAAATCTGAAAGTAAAATTGGCTAAGAATTAATAATATAAAGTAATACTTTAATTATAAGTCTTTTTAACTTCTGATTAATAGTAGGTTATAACTTTTATCTAAAATTTAAATTAAATGATATTGTTGACTTTTAACATCACAAATATTGAGGCTGAAACAAAAAGCGGCGTTCAGATTACTGATGAAGAAAGGCTGAAAATTATAGAAGATAATACAAAAGCGATTCTTAGAATTTTAGATATTCATGATATAAAAGCAAGTTTTTTTGTAGAGATTTCTCTTACCGGAAAACTGCAGAATCTTATAAAAGCAATTTCATCCAAAGGGCATGAAATTGCTTTTTATAATCAGAACTCAAATCCGGAGGAAATTGAAATTGCCAAGAAAAATATTCAGGATCTTCTGGAAAAACAGATCAGGGGAATCCGCCAGAAAGATGTAAAGGTTCCGCAGGAAAATTTAAAGATGCTGGAGTTTAATTATGTTTCCAATATCGACAATGCCAATATTCTCTTTCCTTTCAAACGTTTGAAAAGAGATACCGAGATTACTGAAGAAGACGGTTTAAGTATTGTTCCGGAAAGTATCTCTCCTTACAGTCAGTTACCATACAATGATTTTGTATTTCAGATCCTTCCGATGAAGTATTACCAGAATATGGTTCTGGAGACTTTGCAGAATGAAGAATTTGTGTTAATCTATCTGAATGTATGGCAGTTTACAGACTTTAAAAAATACCGTTTTGATATCCCTTTTTATAGGAGTCTATTTTCGGGCAAAAAAATGGAGGACAAATTAGATGCCCTCCTGAAATTTATCAACGAGAAAGAGCTTGCCGTTTCCCGGATGAAAGATTATATTTTTTAGATACAAAATAGAAGATGTAGCTTAGGGTTTTAACCAATTACTTCAACAAAGTCAATCAGTAAGAACAACCAGCAGCAAACAACTGCTTAGCTCAATTCAAAAAGTGTAATTTCCGGTAATACTCCCACTCTTCCAGGGTAGCCCAATACCCCGAATCCCCTGTTGACATACAACAGTTTCCCTTCACTTTCATAAAGATCCGCCCATTTAGGATAACGGTATTGAACAGGTGACCATTTTACATTTTTAAGATCCAGACCAAACTGCATCCCATGCGTATGCCCTGAAAGGGTCAGCTGGATGTTTCCGGGGTGTTTTTTTACCACGTAATCAAAATGAGTGGGGTCATGGCTCATCAGAATTTTTGTTGCGGATTCTGGTACATCTTTTAAAGCGCTGTCAATTTTACCAAACTGAGGAAAAGGTTTCAGTCCCCAGTTTTCAACACCCAGGATATAAAGCTTTTCCCCGTTCTTCTCAATAATCCTGTGTTCGTTTCTCAGCATATCAAAACCGGCTTGTTTTTCATAACCGATCAGGGTATCAAGATTTTCTTTTTTAGCAGAAGGAGATTCCCAGGTAACATAATCCCCGTAATCATGGTTTCCAAGCACTGCAAACTTGCCGTCTCTAGCTTTGATTTGTGAGAACAGGGGAATAAAGGGTTTGAACTCATCCGCTACATTGTTAACCATATCTCCTGTAAATAACACAAGGTCAGGTTTTTGTTCGTTAATTAAATCAACGGCATGTTGTAGTTTTCCCGGATCGGAAAAGCTTCCGCTATGAACATCAGAGATCTGGATGATTTTATAACCTTTAAAGCTTTTCGGAAGATCCGAGAGTTTTACTTTTACCTTTCTTACCTTATGGCGGTATTTCCCAAAGGTGATCCCGTCAATAAAAAGAGCGGAAAGTACTCCTCCCAGTCCTATTCCCACCAGGCTCAGGAATTTTCTTCTTTCCGGGAAGAAGTTATCCGGCGATTGCGTTAAACCTGCTAAATAACTTCCGGTTCTGAAGATATCATCGATTAATAAAAACAAAACCACAAAAATTTTTGGCAGAATAAATACTAAGAATAATGAAATCATGATCTGGGCTCTCACCATGCTCCGGTCTGTCCTCTGATAATGGGTGATCTCGTAGGCAAAAACAGCATAGATGATTAAAGATACGATCCAATAGCCGCTTCTTATCCAGAAGTTATCGGTAAGCGTTCTGATGGCCTGGTAAATGTAAATTTCCAAAAGCAGGAAAATTCCGGCAGTGATTAAAAGGTTTCTTGGCATATTCTGAGTTAAAAAAAGCACAAAAGAAAGACTTCCTTTGTGCTTTTTATATATTTTTTTAAATTATTCTTAAGGAAATCTATACACGATAGCATTGATATTCATTCCGGCACCTACCGAAGTCATAACAATGTTACCTTTATCTTTAAACGATTGACCCTCCATTTTTCCTTTAATGATTAAATCATACATGGTAGGAATGGTTGCTACAGAGGTGTTTCCAAGGTCCTGAATTGTCATGGGGGAGATGGCATGATCATAATCTTTCACATCGTAAAGTTTATGAAGTCTTTCAATCATGGCGTAATCCATTTTGGCATTAGCCTGGTGGATCAGGATTTTGTCAATATCTTCAATGGAGAGACCTGCATCAGTAATCGTATCTTTAATGGCTACAGGAACGTTTTTAAGGGCGTATTCGTAAATTTTTCTGCCCAGCATTCTTACATACAGGCGTTTTTGATCTACATTCTTGTTAATAGACGGTTGGTTTTCAAGGTAGTTTAATTCAGGGCCATTATCGCAGATCGTATTGTGTGCAATAATACCTGCATTTTCATCATCCGTTGCTTTTACCACTACAGCTCCGGCACCATCAGCAAAAATCATTCTGTTTCTGTCATGCGGATCAGTTACCCGGCTTAAAGTTTCAGCTCCAATAACAAGGATGGTTTTGGCTACTTTAGCTTTAATCAGATTGTCTGCCAAAATCATACCTTCCACCCAACCCGGGCAACCGAAAATCATGTCGTACGTTACACATTTTCTGTTTTTAATCCCCAGTTTATTCTTAACCCTCGCTGCCATTGTTGGCATAAAGTCCGCGTATCCGTTCTCCGTAACTTCTCCAAAATTACTTGCGTAGATAATATAATCCAGGTCTTCGCCGTTTACTTTTGCGTCTTCAAGGGCAATTTTAGCAGCTTCATAACCGATTTGTGAGTTGGAAAGATTATCTTCAATAAACCTCCTGTTTTCGATTTCAGTAATTTCTACAAACTTCGCAATAGTTTCTTCCACAGGCTTTTCAATCTTTACTCCGTCTTCTGTGTAAAACTCAGAATTCATGAAGTAATCTCTACCAATAACTCTGTTCGGGATGTAAGATCCAGAGCCAATAATGATCGTATTCGGCATTCGTTTATATGATTTTTTTAAAGATGCAAAGTTAATAATTAATATTAATAACGGAGAATTAAAAATATTATTAAATTTGCAAAAATTGTACTTTACAATCTATGAAAAACAATCCGTCCTTAAAAGGCTTACTTATTGCAGTTGTGGCGTTTATCGTTGCCTTTGGGATCTACTTCCTTTTTTTAGCCAAGAAGAATTATTATGTTGTAGATAATCCTACCCCGAATACGTACTACTTTAAGATCAATAACGGTTCTGAGGGAATCATTTCAGCGGGACAGTATGTGCATGTGGATCTGAAAAAAGGTAAAAATTCTATTCAGGTTTTTGATCAGAATAAAAAAATGCTTTATGATTCCGCATTTGAAGTAAATAAACTGCGGGGATTGCTTAATATTGCCCATCAGGATTATTATGTGAATGATCAGTATTACGGCTATAATCTTAAAAAAGATTCATTGTTGATGGCTCTTGACAAGACCGTGATTGATGGAAAGACTTATGTGGGAGGTGCCAGACACTTCAACAAGCTTTACACCGAAGATTTTTATTACAATGTAGATGAAGATTATGATAAAGTGATCAAAAATATCCAGAAAGTGGAGTCCAGATCAAAGATCTTCAGAAAGCAGGATTACCTAAATTATTACAAAGAATATTACAAGTTTTAAGTTTTGACAAAAGATATCACCAAAGTTACTCCCTACAATTCAGAGGCTACAAAGAAAAGCCAGGTAGAGGATATGTTCGACAACATTGCGCCGAAGTATGACCTTCTGAACCATGTTTTATCCATGAAAATTGATGTTTTATGGAGGAATAAACTGGTAAAATGGATGAAAAATGATACCCCGCAGGAAGTGCTGGATGTGGCTACCGGAACGGGAGATCTGGCTATTGCCATTGAAAAAGGAACCGGCTCAAAAGTAGTTGGTTTAGATTTATCACAACAAATGCTCAATGTTGGCGTTATTAAAATAAAAAAACTTAAATTAGACGGCAAAATTTCCATGCAAAAAGGAGATGCAGAAAATTTACCTTTCGAGGACAATAGATTTGATGCTGTTTCCGTTGCATTTGGAGTGAGGAATTTTGAAAACCTTACCAAAGGTTTGGCAGAATTAAGAAGAGTAGTTAAAGATAACAAAAGTGTTTACATACTGGAGTTTTCAAAGGTTGAGGGTTTCATGGGGCCGCTGTATATGTTTTATTTCAAAAACATATTACCTGCCATAGGCAGACTGGTTTCCAAAGATAATAGGGCATATACATACCTTCCGGATTCTGTAAATGCTTTTCCTTTCGGGGAGAAGATGAAGCAAATTCTTTTAGATACGGGATTTAAGAAAGTTGAATATAAAAAACTAAGTTTAGGTATAGCCACAATTTATAAAGCAACAAAGTAACCTATGAATAAATTTCTATTAAAAGCACTGGTTTTGACCTCAGTAAATGTTGCCGTTTTTGCAAACGCGCAATTTAGAACCCGAAACAGAATGGATAAGCTGGAAGATTTCGACGAACAGAAATTCAGTTGGGGGTTTTATCTGAACGGGAACAGACTGGACTACCGCATCGTATTGCATCCCAAATATGGGGCAAACGAAAATCAGAATCTTGTTACCTCTAAAGAAAGTTACAGTTTCGGTGCCGGGCTTATTGCAAAATGGAGACTGAACGACTATCTTGATGTAAGGATAGAGCCGGGATTACAGTTTGCACAAAGACAGTTGACTTTTAATACGCAATCTAATGACATCTATGCAGGCGGATCTTTAACCAATCCTCCTTTCACACCATTCCCTTTAGCAGATAAAGATAAAGTAAGAGAAATCAAATCTACCCTGATTGATATTCCCGTACTTTTAGAACTTCACGGGCGAAGATGGTACAATTCGAGACCTTATATTGCAGGTGGGGTAAACTATGTGGTAAACCTTCAGTCTAATGCCACTTCCACCGATGATAATATGCAGGGAATTTTCAGATCTACAACCCACAACTTTGCGTGGTCTGCAGAAATGGGGATTCAGTTTTACTTCAACAAATTTAAGCTGACTCCGGCCATTAGAGGAACTTTCTTCATGAATAACGAAAAAGTAGCAGATAATGCAACAACACCGCCTTACTGGGCTTCCGCAATCTCTACTTTACAAACAAGAGCAGTCATGTTCGTCTTGAAATTTGAATAAGAAATACCATATTGAAAATAGATAGGAGATGCCTGGGCATCTCCTTTTTTGTGGGAACACCAAAATATAGGCCGTTTTATTTTTGTTAGTGTTAATATTTTTTTATTTTTGCTTCTAGTTAGAATATACAAACCTGAAATGCTTCAAGATTTAGAAAACAATTTTTCAGAATTAGAGAAAAAGATTTTGGCTCTGCAAAAGAATTATAAAAATCTTACTGAAAGGTTATCAGAATTAAGTATTGAGCATGAAGAGCTGAAGGTAAAATATGACGAGGAGAGAAGAAAAAATCAGGTATTAGCAGAAGAACAAAAAAATATAAAACTTTATTCAGCAATATCAGGAAATCCTGAACACAATAGGTTAATGAAAAACCATATCAACAGATTGGTGAAAGAAATTGATTTCTGTATTGCTCAGCTTCAAAACAGTGGATTATAATGGAAGTAAGGAGAATAACCATCAACATTGCAGGAAGGGTATATCCGCTGAACGTACCGGCAGCAGAAGAAGAAACGCTGCGTAAAGTCGGGAAGCAGATCGAAAATATGATTAAAGATTTTGAACAGAATTTCGATGTAAGAGATAAACAGGATGCTTTGGCAATGTGTGCCTTAAAATTAGGAACCAATGCGGAAGTTGTTTCTCTTAACTACGAAAAAAATATTAATTCTACCAACGACAGATTAGCAAGAATTAATCAGTCATTGAATGAAATCGGGAAATAGATTTTTTCCTGAACAAGCTGCCTACAATAATTCTAACACATTAAAGGTAAACTCAACGCTAAACAATTACCGAACAAATGTCCATTGAATGGCGTGCCGGTCTTCCGGATTACAGACAGTGGAAATCAGTTCAAATCGTGTTGATTAGGAGTTTACTCTCAATCTCTGGATTATTGTGGGCTTTTTTTATTTAAATTAAAAGGAATATGAATACAATTAAAACTCAATATATATTATGATAGAAGTAATAGTCGGCGTTGTTTGTTTAGTAATCGGTGCTGTAGTTGGAATATTTTTTTCCAGAAGCTCACTGAATACTAAAGCAAAGTTTATCATAGATGATGCTAAGAAAAATGCCGAAAACCTTATAGAAAAAGCTAATGTACAAGCTGAATCCATAAAGAAAGAGAAAAATCTCCAGGCTAAAGAAAAGTTCCTGGAATTGAAATCCCAGCATGATGCTGACATCCAGGCCCGTGAAAAGAAAATGCAGGAAGTGGAAAAAAGGATCAAGGACAAGGAGCATAAGCTGAATGATGAGCTTAGCAAAGCAGGGAAACTTGAAAAGGATTTGGATAAGCAGATTGCAGATTATGCCAAAAAGAATGAAATTTTAGAAAGAAAGCAGCAGGAATTAGATATAGCTACTGCTAAAAAAGTTGAAATTCTTGAAAAAATTTCCAATTATACAGCTGAGGAAGCTAAAGCAGAATTGGTGGAAACTATGAAAGCTGAGGCTAAAACAAGAGCCCAGGCACATGTTCAGAGCATTATGGAAGAAGCTCAGATGAATGCTAAAAATGAAGCCAGAAAAATCGTTATTCAAACGATCCAAAGAATTGGAACCGAGCAGGCAATCGAAAATTCAGTATCAGTTTTCAACATTGAATCTGATGAAGTAAAAGGAAGAATTATCGGTAGAGAAGGTAGAAATATCCGTGCTTTAGAAGCCGTAACAGGAGTGGAAATTATTGTTGATGATACTCCGGAAGCCATCCTTCTTTCATGCTTCGACCCTGTAAGAAGGGAAATCGCGAGGTTATCCCTTCACAGATTAGTAACAGACGGAAGAATCCACCCTGCAAGAATCGAAGAAGTTGTTGAAAAAACCAGAAAACAAATCGAGGAGGAAATCATTGAAGTAGGTAAGAGAACCATCATTGATTTAGGAATCCATGGTTTACATCCTGAATTGATTAAAATCGTAGGTAGAATGAAGTATCGTTCTTCTTACGGACAAAACTTACTGCAGCACTCAAGAGAGGTGGCTAACATCGCTGCAACAATGGCTGCTGAGCTAGGATTAAACGTGAAATTAGCCAAAAGAGCAGGTCTTTTGCATGATATCGGTAAAGTTCCGGAACAGGAATCTGAATTACCACACGCCTTACTAGGTATGCAATGGGCAGAGAAGTATGGTGAAAACGCTGAAGTAGTAAATGCTATCGGAGCTCACCATGATGAAATTGAAATGAAATCATTATTATCTCCAATTATCCAGGTTGCTGATGCTATCTCAGGAGCGAGACCGGGAGCAAGAAGGCAGGTATTGGAATCTTATATCCAGAGACTGAAAGACCTGGAATCTGCCGCATTAAGTTTTGACGGAGTATCAAGTGCTTACGCGATCCAGGCAGGTAGAGAATTGAGGGTAATGGTAGAAAGCGGAAAAGTAAATGATGAAGTTGCTTCTCAGTTGTCTTATGACATCTCTGAAAAGATCCAGAATGAGCTTACGTATCCGGGACAGGTAAAAGTAACAGTGATCAGGGAAACGAGAGCTGTGAATATTGCCAGATAATAATCAGAATAAGATATTTGATAAAAACCTTTCAGGAAATTGGAAGGTTTTTTTATTTTTATCAAAACTTAAAAATGCAAGAACTTTCACTGTCTTCAAAACTGAAGTACATTTTCTCTATTCCTGTTATTATTTCTGCCCTGGGATATTTTGTAGATATCTATGATCTTCTTCTCTTTGGAATTGTAAGAATTCCGAGTTTAAAGGCATTGGGTCTGAATCCCGATACGGACGGAACATTTATCCTGAATTGTCAGATGATAGGATTGCTTCTCGGCGGAATTTTCTGGGGAATATTCGGAGACAAGAAGGGAAGGCTTTCCGTGCTCTTCGGATCAATTCTGGTTTATTCTTTGGCCAATATCGCCTGTGGATTTTTACCCTATTTCCCTAAAGAACACCTGGAGTACCAATATGCTGCTTTAAGGTTTGTGGCAGGAATTGGACTGGCTGGTGAACTTGGAGCCGGGATTACACTGGTTTCTGAAAGTCTACCTAAAAATCTGAGAGCCATAGGTACCTCTGTTGTCGCAGGTTTTGGATTAATGGGAGCCGTAGTAGCTCAGTTAACGGTAGAATTGGCCGGAGGATGGAACATTTCCTATATCATTGGAGGAGTCATGGGAATTATGTTGCTAATTTTAAGAATAAGCGTTTCCGAGTCGGGAATTTACAAGAATCTGGAACATAAAAACATTTCCAAAGGAAATTTCCTATCCTTTTTTACCAACAAAGACCGTCTGATAAGATATTTAAAATGTATAGCAGTGGGACTACCTACCTGGTACTGCATAGGAATCCTGGCGGTTTTGGCTAATCAGTTTGCTCCTGAGTTAGGAATAAAGGATATCAACCCCGGAAAAGCAATTATGTGGGCTTACGTAGGTGTCTCTGCAGGCGATCTGATGAGCGGCTTTATCTCCCATGCGTTACAATCCCGTAAAATGGCAATCTTCTACATGCTGCTTTTTACACTGGTTGGGGTAGGAATCATGCTGTTTGGAAATACCAATACAGAGACGAAATACTATATCTTTTGTGTGTGGCTGGGCGTTGGAACAGGATATTGGGCTATGTTCGTGACATTGGCAGCAGAGCAGTTTGGGACCAACATCAGAAATACAGCAACAACAACGGTTCCCAATATGGTAAGAGGGCTGGTACCGGTGATGATCTTCGCTTTTGATTCCCTTAAGCCTGGTTTCACAGTGGTAGAAAGTGCTGCAATTGTGGGAGCTGTGGTATTTGGACTTGCATTTTATTCCTCGCTTACCATTTCTGAAACCCATAACCGGGATCTTGAATTTACAGAATAAAATAAATACTTATCATTTGCGTTTTAACTTTATAAAGTTAACCAGATAATATTGTTTAATTAAAATCAAATCATCATGTCACAGAAAATTTTTCAAAATGCCAGAAAGCTGGAAAAAAATGATCTTAAGAATATAACAGGAGGTATCGGGGATACTCCTGATCTTTCGAAATGCGGTTGCAGCTGTACGGGGGAAGTCACAGGGCCAACCTATTGCATAAAGTATAAAAGATGCCTGCAGGTAATTACCTGTTAACCGGATATTACTGTATAATGAAAACCTTTTAAGAAATTGAAAGGTTTTTATTTTAGGGCTTTCTGAAGTTGGTAAGAGTCCGGATTTACAGCGTAATTGGTTTTGTTTAATAATTCAGGCATTACTTTTCCTGATTTAAAACATAATAATTACAATGTAATCAAGATATTATTGAAATTTATATTAAATTATGTTGCGAATAATTAATATTTGTTTAACTTTGGGAAGTCACTAAAACTAAATTGTTTAATCAAACTAAACCACATGAACATTATGAAAAATGCTAAAAAATTAAGAAAAGAAGATTTGAAAAACATTACAGGAGGAATCAGCGGAAATCCTGATCTTTCCCTTTGCGGATGCAGTTGTTCAGGATCTGTAACAGGGCCATGGTACTGTGTACAGTATATAGCTTGTCCACAGGTTTATACTTGTGACCAGTCTGCGATCTGAGAAATTATTCAACATGAAATAAACATTTCCACATTTAATATGCAGGACCCTTTCGATTTCGGAAGGGTCCTGCTGTTTTAATGAATAAGGTATAGTAAGCTGCCGACACTGATGGTAATCCAGAGAAGCACGGCAGTCAGTAAAGGTTTAAATCCAATGGTTTTTAACGTCCGGATGGAAAGGGTTGAGCCAATAAAAAATAAAGTCAGATTCAGCCCAGATTTTGCCAAAGCGGTTATTCCGGTACTAAAACGGTCAAAAAAAGGAAAATACGTATTGAGCAGGATAGCAAGAATAAAATATCCGATGAACCATGGGATTTTAATTTTTGAATCTTTATTTTTAAAGATAAACATGGTAATCAGTGAAACCGGAATGATCCATAATGCACGGGCCAGCTTTACTGTTGTGGCAATTTTTAAGGCTTCGTTTCCATACTTGCTTGCTGCTCCCACTACGGAACTGGTATCATGAATTCCAACGGCACACCATAGCCCGAATTGCTCCTGTGAAAGATTCAGTAAATGTCCGATAGCAGGATATATGAATAAAGCGATAGAGTTTAAGGTAAAAACAATGGCCAATGCCAGGGAAATCTGCTTTGTATCAGGTTTAATGATAGGAGAGACCGCTGCAATGGCACTTCCGCCACAAATAGCAGTGCCGGCAGAGAGAAGATAAGATAAAGGCCTTTCAAGCTTAAATAACCTGCCCAATAAATAACCCAGGATCATAACGGTTAGAATACTTACTACCGTCAGCATCAATCCTGTTTTTCCGGCATGAAGTGCTTCATCAAGTTTTAACCCGAATCCCAAACCTACGATTGAGACCTGTAACAGTAAATGGATGTATTGATGAAGATATTTTTCAAATGGATTTCCCATGAACACAGCCAATCCGAAACCTAAGGCGAGGGCAATGGGAGAAGTGATAAACGGCGTCAGGCAGACACCGGCCAGTACAATAAAAATAATTTTTCGGATAGTTGTGTCAGGAGCTAAGTTTTTCATATTGCGAACTTTTACAGCTCCAAAATTCCGCAATTTATTATTACAAAGTAAATTGTATTTTATTATATTGAATAACTTTAAGTTATATCTTAATAGTAAAATGAAGCAATGCTTTTACTTGATTCTCATCATACAAATTTATTCTGCGAATCTTAAAAAAAGCTTTATCAATTCAGATTGCTCCCCTTTAGGAAGAATAAAATGGAAATTTCTTTCGATACTGAAGTTCCTGATATCAATAACGGTTAAGCGGTTACTTTTCAATTCATTCAAAATAGTACTGATAGAAAGAAAGGCCATACAGTCTGAATAGAGAAGATAGTTTTTAATGCTTTCACTGCTTCCCAGTTGTATAACAGTATTTAATTCCTGAATATTAACACCTTTTTCTTTCAAGCGGTTATGTATAAATTCCAGGGTTCCGGAGCCTTGTTCGCGAAAGACCAGAGGGATGTCATACAGATCCTTTATGCTGAGGGTTTTATTGGATAATGGGTGGTTTGCCTTTGCTGCCAATACAATTTCATCTGCCTTAAATGGTTTATAATCAAAATACGAAGACTGGGATTCCCCTTCAATAATACCAAGGTCAATTTTTTCTTCCTTCAGAAGAGTGGAAATGGCTTCTGTATTCCCGGTAAGAAGCTCAATTTTAATATCTTTATAATATGTATTGAATCTGGCTAAAATTTCCGGTAAAATATATTGAGCAACAGTAGTACTGGCACCAATGATCAATTTTCCTTTATGCTGCTGATTCATCTGACTGATTTCAAATTCAAGGTCCCGGTAGAGGCTTCTTATTTTTTCAGCGTATTCATATAAGACCTTTCCACTTTGTGTCAGTTGGATGGAAGTGCCTTTACGATCAAATAATCTGATGCTTAATTGGCTTTCAATTTCCTTTATGTGTTTGGTAACAGCCGGCTGGGAGATATGAAGTTCTTCCGATGCTTTAGTAAAGCTTAATCGGGAAGCTACTGTATGGAATACTTTTAACCTGTAATCGAACATAGCGCAAAATTACGAATTATAGTTGTAAGTTATTTGTTACCGGGTGATAGTTGTTTTTGCTCTTTGTTAATAGATACTGGCTGTATTATATCAATTCCGGACTTTAGCGATCAATCTTAATAACTTCTCCAATTTCATAACAACCTTTCTTTTACAAAAAATCTGAAACCGACCTGTCCTGCTGGTTTGCATACCTTCTGTTTTTAGCTTCACCGATTTTTTGTTTTGTATAAATGCTATTATGCCCGGAAAGAAGATAGGATACCACACAGGCAATCGCTACATACACCCCGCATTCGGCACCAAATAATTCAATTCCCATGAGCATACAAGCCAGCGGGGTATTTGTGGCTCCTGCAAATACCGCCACGAATCCCATTCCTGCCAGAAGCCCGAAAGGTAAAGGAATCCATAAAGACAATGCGCTTCCCAAGGTAGCTCCGATAAAGAATAAGGGAGTAACTTCACCGCCCTTAAATCCTGCAGATAATGTGATAATGGTAAAGATCATTTTCAGGGCAAAATCATAAAACGGTAGCTGTTTTTCGAAAGATTCCAGGATAACGGGAACCCCCAGCCCGATATATCTCGTAGTTCCCATGGCAAAAACGGCTAAAACAACAATGATTCCTCCTGCTACCGGGCGAAGAGGCGGATACTTAATTTTAGATTTAAAAATTGAACCAGCCCAATGAATAAGCTTGCTGAAAATTGCGGCACAGATCCCAAAAGCAACTCCTGCTAAAATACTGTATAGAACGGGCAAAAATTCCAGTTTGGGGATAAAATCGATATGATAACGGGTGTGTTTTACCTGCCAGAGGCTGGTCATCCAATCAGCCAGTATAGCTGAAGCAAAAGCGGGAAAAATAGCATTATAGCGGATTCTTCCGATCAGAAAAACTTCAAGTCCGAAAACAGCACCCGCCAAAGGCGTTCCGAAGACAGATCCAAAACCTGCTGCAATGGCGGCAATAATTAATATCTTTCTTTCATTTCTGTCCAGCCTGAATGGTGTGCTCAGCTGGTCTGCAATGGCTCCGGCCATTTGAAGGGCTGTTCCTTCACGCCCTGCCGAGCCACCGAACAGATGGGTGGCTATAGTTCCCAGATAGACAAAAGGAGCCATCTTAAACGGGATTATTCCTTTCGGATCGTGAATATTATCAATAAGTAGATTGTTTCCCGCTTCTACATCTTTCCCCCAATAATAATATAAAAGACCGATCAGGAAACCCACCAGGGGAAGTAAGGCAATCATCCAGAGATGGTTTTCCCTGAAATGAGTGGCCCATTCCAGGGATACTAAAAATCCTGCAGAGGCGGTCCCTACCAATATCCCTACAATAATGCTTATACAAAGCCATTTTGCAATATAAGGCAACGCCGGAAATTTTCTGAAGAAAAAATGGGTGTGAAAAATTGCTTTTTTACCAAGTGTCCGTTGATTTTTTGACATAATAATCCTGATTAGCTATTGTAATAAACTCTCAATCAGGCGTCATCAGCTTCTGTAAAGCGGTTGGGTAAGGAAGAACACCATTTCCTTTTGATACTGCAAATATAAAAAGAAGAATCTGTTTTTCAAAAAAATATCAAGGATAAAGACTATTATATTTTTAGTCTGAGCGATAAAGTTGATGAATAACCGGATGAATATGTATATGTTTAAAAAGGGGCTGAATTGATTCTTCCATAATATAAGATTACAGAAAGCTCTTTCGTGAAAGAAAAGTAGAAAAGTATACATATTCTAATTCCCTTCCGTTTTGCACCTGATCCTAACACGAATGAAATGAAAATATTTTAATGATATTTTGATTTTATGTGTAACTTTTAAATGTATACGGTTGACTTATACTGTATTAAATGTAATAACCATGACCAGAATATTAGTTGCTTCCGGTTTTATTTTGTTAATTCTATTTGCCTGTAAAAGAAAGACAGAAAAAGAAGTCGTCCTTGATTTTTATGAAAAAGGGAAACTTAATGGTACTGTTCTTATAGTAAAAGAAGGAAAAGTTGTTTGCGATACTGCCTTAGGGTATAAAAGCTTTGAAGATAAACTTCCTTTAACAAAAGACACTCCATTTTGTATTGCTTCCATTAGCAAACCCTTTACAGCAGCTGCCATCATGCTTTTACAGCAGGAGCATTTGTTGTCCTATGATGATAAAGCTATTCGCTACGTTCCGGATCTTCCTGTCTATGCGCAAAATGTGAGTATACGTCAACTGCTTAATCATACTTCAGGTTTGGCAGATTATGAAAACGTTTTGATGGTAAACCGTAAAATTACCAATGATGACGTTTTGGACTTTCTGAAAAAACAGTCAGGATTGAGATTTCCTTCAGGCAGCCAATTTGAATATAGCAATAGCGCATATACAATACTGGGAAGGATTATAGAGGCTGTGTCGGGACAATCTTACAAAAGATTTATTCAGGACAAAATTTTTACACCTTTGAAGATGCGGCATTCTTTTGTCTACGATGCAGAGACCATTCCACCTGCTGATAGGGCTAAAGCGTATGATGCGGATAAAAAACCGGATGATTATTATCTTTTGACTACCGGAGACGGAAGTATCTATTCTACAACCGGGGACTTGTACAAATTCGATCAGGCCTTAAGAAAACATCAGCTATTGAATGATGAAAATTCTAAGGAAATGTATAAACTGCCGGCTTTAAAAGATGGAAAGCCCGGTCAATATGGTTTTGGATGGTATGTTTCAGATCAGGCAGTAATGCATACAGGGGGAGTAAATGGCTTCAGGAGTATCATGTGGCGGGATCTCGGAGCCAATACCTGTGTTATTGCACTAAGCAGCATGGGAGATGCTTTTCCGGTATATAAATTTCTTGATGAAGAAAAGAAAGTATTGAAAAGGAATAAGTAACTTAACTTTTATCATTCGATAGAAGTCTAAACCATAATATCCTGTAAACCTATTTATATTCCTGAGCGACTATTGCGGATAATGCATTGCCTTATCGATCTCAATCGGGTTATTATATTTTCTGATCACTTCCTGCATGCTTTTGGTTTGGGTGTTAAGTTCATCCACGTTCCGTATCTCCTTTCCGTTGATATTGATTTTTAAATCATTATTGTTCTTACTGAAATTGTTTCTTTCGAATGCAAACGGATCATTATAAAACTCCATAATCAATTTGTGTTTCTGCTTTTCATTAATGGGAATGGCTTTATTCCCGAAATTGGATTCCAGGAAGTCTTCAGTAGAAAAGGTATCGGGAAGCTTACGGATTTTTACCAGGTTATAGATAAAGTTTTTCTTAGTATCAGACAATTCGAATATTAAACCTGGCAATCCGCGGAACTTAAAAGGTCCCTCACTGAAGGGAATATCTTTACAAAACCAAGCTGTCCAGTTTCTTCCTCCAAACCGGGTAGTGGCTTTTTGTAAGGTGTAACCTTCTGTCTTTTTCGTTTCATCTAAAATGTTCCAGTTGATTTTGTCCGTTGTTTTAAAAGAATAATATCCGTTTTTGATGTTGATGTAATTTTCATTATCAAAAGAATTGATTTTTCTTTTCACTACCTGTCCGGTCATATCCGTATAGCTTGCATTCATTCCAAACTTCTTGTTTAAAGAGTCTCTGATTGCAAGATCCTGACCGTAGAACTTCACCTCCCTGGGGCCGATATCCAGAATCATATTGAGCTTTTCATGACCGGTTTCTGTTGAATCCATTTTATATTGCAGCTGATAAATAAACCGATGCGTTTGGGATTGCATTATAATAGTAATGAACAGGGCAGATAAAGTGAAAACAATTTTCATATATTCTTATTTGAAATAAAAATATAAAAACTATCCGATATACCAATGTGTATTTCTGTGAATATGAGTGTTTTAACAAAATAATTGTCTTGCTCTACAGAAAAGGTTTCATTTCATCTTCAATTTGGGTTCTCAGTTCCATCAGGCGTTTGGCGTACTGCTCCTGCTGTTTTTCCTCTTCTGTAGTAGGAATCCATTTAGGGACCGGAAGCTTTTTACCGTTTTCATCTACGGCTACAAATACAATAATGCAATGTGTTTTTTTATCAAAAGTTGGTTGTTTCAGGTTTCTGGAGAAAACATTGATGGCAATATGCATACTTGAAGTTCCGGTGTAGATCACCTGTGCGTCTACTTTTACCACTTCACCGATTTTAATAGGTTCATAAAACCGTATTCCTCCTACATATACTGTCACTGAATAATTTCCACTCCATGTTGTTGCACAGGCATAACCTGCCTGGTCAATCCATTTCATAACGCTTCCGCCATGTACATTTCCTCCGTAATTAACATCTGAAGGCTCTGAAATAAACTGAAACGTAATAGGTTTGTTCTGCATCTTTATAAAATTTGAATAAAGTTATTTAATAATTTCCAAAGTTTTAGATTAAATCCTACTTTTGGAGTCGAAATGACGTTGAAATAAAATGACAATAATTAATAAATTTAAGAATAATGAAGAAAGTATTTTATCTTAATACCTGTGATACCTGCAGAAAGATTTTAGCACAATTTGACCTTACAGATTGGGAACTTCGGGAGATTAAGAAAGAACCCATCACGAAAGAAGAGCTTTCTGAAATGCATAAAAGAACAAAATCCTATGAAGCACTGTTCAGTAAAAAATCTACCCAGATCAAGCTGAGGGGACTGGATGTAAAATCTTTAACTGAAAAAGATTTTAAAGAATTATTACTGGATCATTATACCTTCTTGAAAAGGCCTGTTTTCCTTACTGATAAAGAGATATTTGTAGGTAATGATAAGAAGAATGTGGAGGCTTTACAGGAATTTTTTGGTGTAAATTAAATCTGTTTCACCTGTAAATCATTTGAAATTGAAGTGTAAAGCTGCCATAATAATTTTTTGTTTTTTGAATATGTACATCAATGCCCAAAGAAAGGCTGTTCAAAAAAAGGAAGAACGTACTCAGATAAAAGCATTGGACACATTAAGCTACCTCAAGGCTTTTGAAACCAATAAAAAAGAATACATAGGAAAAAAATTCTCCTATTTATTAGGCAAAATGGAGAAAATTCAGCCTCAGACGGTTTGGAGTGTTCCCAATGCAAAAGATAGTATGGTGGTGGCAAAGTCCTTATTCAGATTTTACGATACCAATTATCCTATCATGAATGAGGTAAAGATGCTGATTACCTGGGAAACCGGACTGCCTTTTAAAACAGTGAATTTTAACAACAGCAGGAACAAATTCTATTTTTCCACATCTGAAAGGCTGTTTTATGGCAATAAGATTGTAAAAAATATCCTGGTTTACCGGTAGAGGGCATTATCAAAATATAAGCAGTTCCGGAATTGTATGGAACTGTTTTTTTTGTGGTTAATGATTTGGTTTACAGTTGATAAAGTTGTTTTTTATGACAATTAATTTTATCTTTATGGCTACCAAAAAATTATAGTATGAAAAAAGACTTTTTAAAAACAAAAAACCTGGACAGATCAACGTTGAAACAGATCAATGGCGGCATTCTGATACCTGCATGTACAATCCTTTGCGGACCTGGCGGAGGAGTAATTTCTACTAAGCCGGGAGTAGGGGATGCCTGTAATTCCGACAGATCAGTCTGCTGTATCTGTTACTAAACGAAAAAAGAGATTGTAGAAATACAATCTCTTTTTTATGCTCTTTTTCTGAAAATACTTATACAAAAGGAGCTTTTACTACTTTTGCAGGAATGTTTTTATTTCTTACCTGGATGAAGATTTCAGAACCCAGTTTGAAATAAGGTTTGTCTACATAAGCAAGTCCTAAACCTATTTTTTTCATCGGAGACTGTGTTCCTGAAGTTACTTTTCCGATAATGTTTCCTTCTGCATCCACAACAGGGTAATCATGTCTTGGAACCCCTTTATCCTGAAGCTCAAAGCCTACAAGTTTTCTGGTAACCCCTTCCTCTTTTTGCTTGGCAAACACATCTTTAGAAACAAAATCTTTGTCAAACTTGGTGATCCATCCTAACCCCGCTTCAATTGGAGAGGTAGTATCATCAATGTCATTTCCGTACAGACAGAATCCTTTTTCCAGTCTTAAAGTATCTCTGGCAGCTAATCCGCAAGGAATAATTCCTTCTGCTTCACCTGCTTTGATGATTTCATCCCAAAGTTTTTCTGCGTGTTCATTGCTGAAATAAATTTCAAAACCCCCGCTTCCTGTATATCCTGTGTTGGAAATAATAACGTTGTTTACTCCGGCAACACTTCCTACTGTAAAATGATAGTAAGGAATTTCTGAAAGATTTACTTCCGTAAGTTTTTGAAGAATCTCCGTAGCCTTAGGGCCCTGGATAGCCAGCAATGACATCTCATCAGAAGCATTGGTCATTTTAGCTCCGAAAGTATTGTATTTTGAAATATGATTCCAGTCTTTATCAATATTTGAAGCATTCACAACCACGAAGTATTTGTCATCCTCCATTTTGTAAACGATAAGATCATCCACAATTCCTCCATTCTCATTGGGAAGACAAGAATATTGTGCCTTACCGTTTTCAAGAGCATCTACATTATTGGTAGTTACCAGCTGTAAAAGATCTTTCGAGCCCGGGCCTTCAATGAAAAACTGTCCCATATGGGAAACATCAAATAATCCTGCTTTTTCTCTTACTGCAAAATGCTCTTCCGTTACTCCTGAATATTGTACAGGCATTTCAAAACCTGCGAAAGGTACGATCTTAGCTCCCAAAGAAACATGTTTGTCGTACAAGGCTGTTTTCTTCATATTTAATTTTTATTTCTTTATTTTAAAACTGTTAAAAGTCTCATTAAACAGGGTCATATAGTTTCCGTTCCAGAATTTCTGGCCACAATTGATTGTTACCAGATACAGGGCCTTTTCTTTTTGAAAAGCTTTGGTAACCCAGAAAAGCTTTTCTTTTTCATCAAAATATTCGTAGAAATATTCTGTATACCCTTTTTTACTTTTGTTTTCTTTTACTTTATTTTCAGAATCCTGGGATTTATAAAGGGCCAGAATAAATTTTTTCATTTCTTCTTTCGGAAGATTCAGATCGTGGTATTCGGAAATAGTAATGGCTCCGATTTCATTGGTAGGAAAGATATTGACAATGTCACTGTCATTGGTAGATTTCCAGCCTTTCGGAACATTGATAGAATAGTTGGGACTGTCATAAACTCCTGTCTTTTGAGCAAAGAATAAACTTCCCGATACCAATGCAAAAGCGAGTATTATTTTTTTCATCATTAAAAATGGTGTTTATATTCTTCAAGAATGATTTTGAACCATTCTGTAAAATTTTCGGGGTGGGCAGCTATTTCCCGGTCCAGGTTTTCAAGGGAAATAAATCTTATTTCTTCTACTTCATCTTTGTTCAGGTGAAATTCCGATTCATAGGTGCCTACAAATACATGGTCCAGCTCGTGCTCCCAAAGGCCGCCTCCTACATCCGCCTTATAAATGAAACTGAATTTTTCTGAAAGTTCCGCATCAATACCCAGTTCCTCTTTCAATCTTCGACGGGCACCATCAAGATAAGTTTCCCCGTCTCTCGGATGCGAACATACAGCATTGGTCCATTGGTTGGGAGAATGATATTTTCCTGATGCTCTTTTCTGGAGAAGCATTTCACCTTTACCATTGAACAGGAATACAGAAAAAGCACGATGCAACAGGCCATTGATGTGAGCCTGCTGTTTTTCCATCAGTCCCAAAACTTTATCTTCAGGATTTACTAAAACTACAAATTCTTCCATTTCTACAAATGTAAGCGTAATAAATGTATTTTGGAAATTTTTAGATAAACATCATGTTTTTTACCATAAAACTGGGAAAACTGAGAAAGTAAAAAACGGTCTGGCTTTCCTTCTGGTAATTTTTGTAAAAATCATATTTGTTTTCATCCATTCAAATGAAAAATTTTAACTTTATGTGCTAAAACGATGAAAGAAATGTTTATATTATTCTTTGAATATCAATTTTTATAGTAAAATTTTAACATAAGCTAAGATTAATATACCTGATATAGGTAAAAGCACTAACTTTGTTACTTAATATTTAGTAATGGAATTAGAGTACATAGAACACATCAGTCCTGTTCTCAAGGATGGAATAAAAAACTACTTAATAGACATAGACGGAACCATTACCGATGACGTTCCTAATGAAGAACCGGAAAGAATGGTTACCTGCGAGCCCTATCCCGATGCATTGGAAACGATCAATAAATGGTATGATGAAGGGCATCAGATCTGTTTTTTTACTTCAAGGACCGAAAATCTGAAACAAATTACAATAGATTGGCTGGATAAGCACGGGTTTAAATACCATAGTGTGCTCTGCGGAAAACCAAGAGGCGGAAATTACCACTGGATAGATAACCACCTGGTAAGAGCTACAAGATACAAAGGAAGGTTTACAGATCTTGTAGAAAAGCAGGTAACTATTGAAGTATTCAAAGAAGACGGAGAATAAAATATATATCAAGGATTTAAAAATTAGAATAAAAGGGAATCTCCCGATAAGTTTTAATTTTTAAATCTTTTCAATTTTAAATATACTTGTATTTATGAAAGTTTTAGCAAACGACGGCCTGGATCAATCAGGAATTGATGCATTAACAGAGAAAGGCTTTGAAGTCATTACTACGAAAGTTCCGCAGGAATTTTTGGTAGATTACATTAATGAGCATAAAATCCGTACTTTACTGGTAAGAAGTGCAACACAGGTAAGGAAAGATATTATTGACGGTTGTCCTTCGATTGATATTATCGGAAGAGGTGGAGTAGGCATGGATAATATCGATGTGGATTATGCAAGAGAAAAAGGAATTCATGTAATCAATACTCCGTCGGCTTCTTCGGAATCGGTTGCTGAACTTGTTTTTGCCCATTTGTTTTCAGGAGCAAGATTTCTTCAGGATTCCAACAGAAAAATGCCTTTAGTAGGAGATACAGAATTTGCTGCCCTTAAAAAAGCTTATACTGCCGGCATTGAACTGAGAGGGAAGACAATCGGAATTATCGGTATGGGAAGAATAGGACAGGAAGTGGCAAGAATTGCTTTGGGACTGGGCATGAGAGTAGTGGCAGCTGATAATAATGTAGGAAGAGCCAGCATCAAAGTAAAATTTTATAATAATCAGTTTATCAATGTAGATATAGAAACGGAACCTTTACAGGACGTTTTAAAACATTCAGATTTTATTACATTGCATGTTCCCGCTCAGAAAGACGGATATATGATTGGAAAAAATGAATTTGAGTTGATGAAAGATGGGGTTGCTATTGTAAACTGCTCCCGAGGAGGAGTAATAGATGAGGTTGCCTTGATTGAAGCTCTTGATTCCGGTAAAGTGAAATTTGCGGGACTGGATGTTTTTATTAATGAACCTACTCCGTCTAAAGCTGTTCTTACCCATTCCAAAATCTCTCTCACTCCCCATACAGGGGCCTCTACTCTTGAAGCCCAGGATAGGATAGGACTTTCCCTGGCAGAGCAGATTTCGAGTATCTTACAAATTCATTAATTACAATATAAAGCTGTCTGTTTTTGAGGCAGCTTTTTTTTCGGTTCATCATTCTGTTCAGCCTGTAACAGATACTGATGTGATCGGTTTTCATATTGAATGTTTTGTAGTTCCTGCCCCGGATATTTGCGGTTACGCTGGGATGACTGATCCGGATCCGGTAACAAAGAATGAAATTCATGCAGAAAGAAAAAATAAAAACCGGAGAAGTAAGAACTTTTCCGGTATTATATTGATATCAATGCCAATTAATGGCAGTATTATTTATTGTTTATTTTTTAAAAGGTCTCTGATCTCAGCCAGCAATTTTTGCTCTTCTGTAGGCCCAGCCGGAGCAGGCTCCTCTTTTTTACTGATCTTGTTTGCCCCTTTAATGAGCCAGAACAATACCATAGCGATACACAGAAAACTGATTACTGCAGAAAGGAAGTTTCCGTAAGCCACTCCATTCCATGACAGCTTGGAGATGTTTTCTGCACCAGCTGCCTTTAATGCAGGGTTTAGAAGCAAAGGTGTAATAACATCTTCTACCAAAGACGTCACAATTTTACCGAATGCTGCACCAATGATAACACCGACCGCCAGATCAATTACATTGCCTTTAAAAGCAAACTCTTTAAATTCCTTAATAAATCCCATAATTTATATTTTTTTAGTTGTATTTACACAAAAATAAAATTAAAAAATGTAAAAAACGCTACTTTTTATAGTTTTTTATTCTAAAATGCTGGATTTTATTTTAATTTTATATTAGATATTTTAATGAAAATCGTCTTTTTATATTAATCTTTTATGCCATTAATGATGAGCCTTTAATTTTATTATTGAGGTAGTATTGTAATTAAAAATCTTTTGTAATTTACTTAAAAGCTAATTTTTCTTATGAAAGTTTTTACTGCAGAACAAATACGCAACTGGGATCAGTTTACCATTTCCCAGGAACCTGTCTCTTCCGTTCAGCTGATGGAAAGAGCCTCTATGGAAGCTGCCCACTGGATTTCTGAAAATGCCAAGAACACAAGGAAAATGGCCCTGTTCTGTGGGAACGGCAGTAATGGCGGAGATGGACTGGCTATTGCGAGAATGCTTTACATGAAAGGATTTGATGTAGATGTATTTGTAAACGATCCTAAAGGGAAGTTTTCTGAAGATGCATTGCTGAATCTTAAAAGGCTTCGTGACATCTCAGGAATTACTGTTAGAAAATTCAGTGAGATGCCTCAATATGGTTTTGATGATAAAACGATTATCATTGACGCGTTGTTGGGGACAGGATTGTCAAGACCCTTGGAAGGAATATATAAAATGCTTGTTGAGGAACTAAACGAAAAGAAAAATACCAGGATATCAATAGATGTTCCCTCCGGATTATCTGCCGATATGATGTTTGATAATAGCACAACAGTCCTGAAAGCAGATTATACTTTAAGTTTTCAGTGTTGGAAAAGAAGTTTTCTTCATCCTGAAACAGGAAAATATACCGGAAAAGTTGTGGTTTTAGATATTGGATTAAGCGAAAAATATAAAACTATTACAGATACTCCTTATTTTGTAATTGATGATCTGCTTATAGAATCTGTTTTTAAACCCAGATCCGATTTTTCCCATAAAGGAAATTATGGGAAGATGGGAATTATCGGGGGAAGCTACGGGAAAATTGGAGCAGCTGTGCTCGCTACCCGGTCAGCCCTGAAAGCCGGAGCGGGATTGACATTCACTATAGCTCCACAATGCGGGTATGAAATATTACAGACTACATGTCCTGAAGCAATGTTTATCGAAGGAGGTGAGAATTATGTAAATGATTTTAGTGAAGTTGAAGGAATGACCTTGGGAATTGGACCGGGCTTAGGAACCCATGAAGAAACAGAAGCCGGTCTCATCAAACTCCTGAAAGATAATCGGATGCCCCTGGTACTGGATGCAGATGCGCTGAATATTATTTCAAAAAAACAGAAAAATATCCGGCTGATCCCTGAAAAGACAATAATCACTCCACATCCCAAAGAATTTGAAAGATTGTTTGGAAGTACAGAAAATTCTTATCAACGGCTGGAACTTGCAAAAGAAAAAGCAAAGGAACTTCGTGTCTATATTGTTCTCAAAGATCATCATACACAGATTATTACCCCGCAGGGAAATGTTTTTTATAACATTACCGGAAATGCAGGGCTGGCAAAAGGCGGAAGCGGAGATATCCTTACCGGGATTCTGACCTCACTTTTAGCACAAGGATATTCTGAGGAGGAAACCTGTATTTTAGGCGTCTGGCTGCATGGAAAGGCTGCTGATTATGCTTCAGAAAAGCACTCAAAAGAATCAATGCTTCCCACGGATGTAATAGATGAGCTTGGCGCTGTTTTTATAGAGCTTAATAATAAAAAATTCCTGTGATATAAAATAAAAAAGGCAAATTCGCGGTTGCAAATTTGCCTTTTTTGTACATATTACTTTATCTGCACCTTATTCAGGTTTTTCGTTTTCTGCCTGGGTAATTCTGAATTTCTTTGAAATAATCATAATGATCACTCCGGCAATCATAAACGGTATAGAGAGAACCTGTCCGGTATTTAAGCCTCCGATTTGAATAAACTCATCACCCTGAGGTTCTTTCAGGAATTCTACAAAGAATCTGATCGCCCAAAGGATAATGAAAAACAATCCGAATAACCATCCCTGCTGGTATTTTTTATCTGTTTTTCTATATAAAACCCATAATAAAATGAAAAGAAGGATGTAGCCTATAGCTTCAAACAGCTGGCTCGGGTAGCGCGGTACTGTAAGTCCGTATTCACTGCTTTGTTGTGGGAAAAGTAAAGCGAAAGGAGAATTAGGATCTGCCGGTTTCCCTACAATTTCGGAATTGAAAAAGTTCCCCATTCTCACAAATGTACCTCCCAAAGCTACCACGATACCTAATCTGTCATATACCCAGAACGGATTTTTCTTAATGATTTTAAAAGAATAGTATAAGGTAGTGAAAATTAATGCGATAGTAGCTCCGTGGCTTGCCAGTCCTGAAAATCCTGTAAACTTTAATCCGTTTTTTGTACTGATGGGTAAAAATACACTCCAGAAATCTTCTTTAAACAATTCCGGCTGGTAAAAGATAACGTGACCCAATCTTGCTCCAAGGATAGTTCCTATTAAAGTCCATGTAAAAAGTGGTTCCAGATATTTCTGGTTGACATTATCGATTTTAAAGATTCTGGTCATTACAATATAACCAAAGCCAAAAGCAAAAACAAACATCAAACTGTAAAAGTGCAGGGTGATGGGTCCCAGCTGAATTCCTTTTGAAGGATCCCAGATTTTAAAAGGGGTTTTCAGTTCCACTTTATCAGAAGAAGCAATAGGTTTTGGCAACTTTACGGCATATTTGAACTCTTTTATATTGTCCTGGGTAACAGGAGTATCCAATAATTTAAAATCCTTATCAAACAGTTGATATTTTAAATCCCTGAATTTGGCCAGGGTAGCTGCACTGTAATTAAAATAAGCCGGTTCAAAGCCGGATTCATTCAGAATTACCACAAGGCTGTTTTTATCTGCTTCCTTGTCCGGAAAAGCATTAAGATCTCCAATTTCTGTCGTAGAATAGATTTTTACGGGTGTATTATTTCCGTTGATTTCTAATGTACCGTCAGATAAGCCTCCCGGATATTGCTGGGCAAAAAGGCACTGGGTAATCAATGCAAATATGGTGAGGTAAATTCTGAAAAAAAAAGTATTCATTTTTCTATTGATTTAATAGTTTGTTATTGCTTTTTATGATGATGAGGCACCGGATCATATCCGCTTCCGCCCCATGGGTGACATCTCAAAATTCTTTTAACTCCCAGCCAGAACCCTTTAAATATACCATGGACGCGAAGCGCTTCCAGCATATAATGTGAGCAGGTAGGTTCGTAGCGGCAGTTTTTAGGAAGTAACGGCGAGATGAACCACTGGTAAAATTTGATCAAAATTACCAACGGGAATGTGATGATTTTATTGAATGTAAGTTTCAAAACAATGCAAAAATAGGGTAAAAAAATGAAAATTAGTTTAATTTTGTTAGAAGTTTCAGAGATCTGAAACATAAAATATTTATCTCAAAAAATAAAATTACCTTGAATCAAAATATTCCATTAGCTGAAAAATTAAGACCTAAAACACTGGATGATGTGCTGGGGCAGGAGCATCTTACCGGAGAGAAAGGGACGATCAGGAAAATGATCGAAAACAACACCCTGAACTCCCTGATCTTCTGGGGGCCTCCGGGAACAGGAAAAACAACATTAGCGGAAATTATTTCGGAGAAATCGGGTAGGAAATTTTATAAACTTTCCGCAGTTTCCTCCGGAGTGAAAGATGTTCGTGATGTCATTGAGGATGCCAGGAAGCAGAATCTGTTTTCCGGAAAATCTCCCATTTTATTTATTGATGAAATCCACCGTTTCAATAAATCACAGCAGGATTCATTGCTGCATGCGGTAGAAAAAGGCTGGATTGTTTTAATAGGGGCTACCACTGAGAATCCGAGTTTCGAAGTAGTTTCGGCTTTGCTTTCAAGAAGCCAGGTGTATGTTCTGAAAGCATTGAGCTATGAAAAGCTGGAAGAACTTATTGATATTGCTTCAGAAAGGTATAATAAAGAAGAAGGTACGGATTTTAAAATTCTGGAAAAAGAAGCTTTAATTCAATATTCAGGAGGAGATGCCAGGAAACTGATTAATTCGGTAGAGCTTGTTCTGAACCAGTATAAGGATTCAAAAAGCAAGGAAATCATCAATACCGATGTTCTGGAGGTTCTTCAGGAAACAATGGCACTTTATGACAAAAACGGAGAACAGCATTATGATATTATTTCAGCGTTTATCAAATCAATGCGCGGAAGTGATCCTAATGGCGCAGTATATTGGCTGGCACGGATGATTGCAGGAGGAGAAGATATCAAATTTATTGCAAGACGCATGCTTATTTTAGCAGCTGAAGATATAGGGCTGGCTAACCCTAACGCACTGGTTATTGCCAATAATTGTTTTCAGGCAGTAAATGTTATCGGAAATCCGGAAGCAAGGATTATATTAAGTGAAACAGCAGTGTATCTGGCTGTATCACCCAAAAGTAATTCAACTTATATGGCGATCAACGAGGCGCTGGCATTGGTGAAGCGGACGGGAAACCTTCCGGTACCACTTCATTTGCGAAATGCACCCACGAAGCTGATGAAAGACCTGGACTATGGCAAAGAATATAAATATGCCCACTCTTATGAAGGAAACTTTGTAGATCAGGATTTTCTGCCCGCTGAGATTAAAGATGTGAAGCTTTACGAGCCGGGAAACAATTCCACGGAAAAGAAAATTTACGAAGAGCTCAGGAAGAAATGGAATAATAAATACTAACAGAAAAGGATACCGGGCTACGGTATCCTTTATTTTGTTATGGTATTTAATTATCTGGAAGTGGAAATGAAAAGTGTTTTTTTACCATTGTAATTTTTTGCTTCCATTTTACCCAGGATATCTCCATAAACCAGGGTATTGGTATCGGTAAATTCATATCCTTCGATAAAAACCGGGGTGTCTGCCGGAATATCATATTGCGCATTCAGGTCTGCCAGTGAGATTCTGTCTAGCCCTTCATATCCATTTTTGATCTTATACTCGGTAAATCCTTGTGTAGAAATAAAGCTGTATTTTTTCAGGGTTTGAGGAAGATTGGCAGCACTGCTATATACCTTTGAACTTTGTACAATCGTTTTTTTTGCATTGAACATCTCTACCGTCCCAATAATATTATTGGCAACAGCAAACCTGATGCTAGGGTTTTGTTGTGCAAATAAAGTTGCAGAGGACAATAGTAAAAAAGAGTAGAGTAATTTTTTCATAATCAGAATATATAACTGTTAAAAACGTGATAAATATAGTTATTTTTTGTAAAATGTAAATAAAATTTAAAGATGTTTTGAATTTTATTTAGAAATAAGAATGATTAGCCGGACGGAGGGTCTGAACTTTCCTTCTTTTTCTCCTTTTTGTCAACCATATTTTTAACCATATTCTTAAGGCGCTGAAATGTAAAAGAGCTTATTAATAAGATAATTCCTAAAATAATAAATGCACTTATCCTTGAGATATTATCCATTTGCCATACATCATAGGCATACAGTTTTATCACCATCATTCCTATAAGCGCAAAACCGATTTTATTATATTCCTGAATGTTTTTTTTCAACCCGGTATAAATAAAGATGCTGGCAAGGATGGCCCATATGATAGGAAGATAAAGAACATTAAAATGTTTTTTAATCACATAATACTGTGAAATATCTTGAGTATTGGCAAATATATACAGATGATAAAGTCCGAAACTTACAGCAATAGTGAAGGCTAAAGACAGTATCCAGTAGGAAACGGGTTGTTTGTGAAACCCTGAGGAAGGAACAACCTGGAAGACTATATATATAAAAGGTATCCATTGGAGCAGATGTACAAAATAAAATCCCGATGAAAGTTTTTTAAATAGAATGTCTGTGACAACAGATGAAGAAGAGACAGATGCATTAACCGTTAATAAAAACAGGAATATATAAATAAACCCTGTCTGAAGACTATTGCTTATATTTTGTTTCTTTCTGAAAAGTAAAATAACAAAAATATAATACAGACTGAACAATAGTCCTATATGAGTGATTGCAGCCCAGGACATGCCGGAAATGTGATAGATAATTTCCAGCAGGATGGCTGTATAAATGATTCCATAGCTGATTACCGGTGTGGAAGCTTCCCAAAAGCTGTCTTTCTTTTCTGTTTCAGGGGTGGCTTTTAATAAATATAAATTAAAAATTGTTGAAATTATAGTTACCAGGCTCGTTAAAAATACCGGATTTACTATAATACTGAGGTTTTTAGCATTAAAATATTCTGTCCATGTCAGAATCTGGGCAATGATCACCAATGGAAATAGAATGTAAAAACACGTTTTAAAAATTTTCTGATCCGTTTTTTTCCATATAAAAAGGAGTAAGCTTGCCTCTATGGCCCATACGCTGGTGATGAGATGTGTCCTGAACTGAAGAGCAATGGCTAGAGTAGCTAAACTCACTGTGATTCCTGCAAAAACAGAATAAGCAGTTCCGGAGCTCTTTCTTGTATATTCCCTGAAAAAAAGAATGGTATTGATAAAAGCAAATAGGAGAGGGAAGATAATAACAGGCTCATACTTCAATGCATTAAAAGTATACACAAGTCCTATAGTGCTGGTAAAGTTGATTAGCGCCAGCATTAAAATATCCGGAACCGGAAGTATATTTTTCCTGATGTAGTCCTGAAGGGCAAAGAGGTAGAAAATAAGATAAGTAATGATATAAAATACAATGCTGAGAAGCTCTGTTTTTTCGGATGTCCATGTGAACAGGTAGAGGGTAGTGAAAATAAAAGCAGTCCATCCCACACTTTTCCAGTGTCTAAGGAAGGTGACTGCCAGCATTCCTGTATTTAAAAGACTGATGTAAATGAATAAGAAAAGGTAATTGCTTTGTCCTGTGCTGACCATTAAAGGCGCTGAAAATCCTCCCAGCAATGAAAAGATAATCAATATTTCACTCCTGTAATAATAAGAAAGAACAATGGAAATGACGGTGATTAATGTCGTGATACCAAACGCTGTATTCTGGGTGAAAAGGTGATATTCCCTGAAAGCAATGGTTGCTGTGAAATATAGGACGGCAGTTCCTCCGCCGGTAATAATGGAGGCAAATGTTGCATAATTTTTTCTCAGGAAGTGACCGGTCAGTATAATTCCGGCACCGGTGCAAAATCCTATTCCGGCTCTTGCAGATTCTCCGATCCAGTTTTTATCAATAGCATATTTTACAAAATAACCTATACCAAGAACCAGGGTAAAAATCCCGATGACAGTAAGGGCATTCTGCTTAAGGAAATCTAAGACAGGTCGTAACCAATCTTTTGGTTCAGCTACCGGAATCTGTTCGTTATTGTTTTTATTGAATTGTACAACTTTCCTGAGGGGTTCATTATTTGAAATAGCCGGGGAAGGTTCATCTTGTCGTGAAGCGGCTTTCTGCTCGGCGGGTTCAGAATGAATGGACCGGGCATTTATTTTGGAATTAAGATCGGTAACTTGTTTTTCAAGATTTCTGATTTTATTATTCAGGTTCTTGAAAATGACAAAAACAACTATGATTAATATGATAATGAGCAGTTCATTCATTATATAGTTTTTATCAAATATAAACAAATGTTTGAATATGGGTAAAAATTAATCCATCACAATTCTGTGATGGATCAACTGTATAAATAACTAACAATATGTTTTACTAATCAGATATCTTGTAAATGTAGAATGAAGCAACACTGGATCCTAATAAACCTACGTCCAACGCTGTTGATCCGACAAGACCAAATGAAACTTTGTCTCCTGCCTGGAAGGAATAGAGTGAGTTAAGAGAACTTTCGGAAATTGTCAAGCTCAATACAAGCAGGTTAGCTCCACTGAACGGACGGCTGTCTATAGTAGTTGCCACACCAGCTCTTGTTCTTACTATACCAACCCCCGGGTTATTTGCTAACAATGAAGCCTGAAGGCCGGTTCCATAACGGAATGTAAAGCCTACAGCATAAACACCTGTGGATGGAATTACATAAGAATTATCTGTGTCATTGAATAAGCTGGCAGATCCTAAGGTTCTTTCTGCTGCCAGGAAGTTAACTGCTCTGAAGCCCGAAGGGAAAAGTCCCAGGCTTAAAAGGCTGATTCCTGCAGTTTTTTTAGCGGCATACATGGATGGGTTTACATTAGCAGCCGAAATAATAAGTTGAGGATCCATAACGAAAACCTGGTCACTGCCCTGATTGCTTGCTAAGAGTTGATAACCGGGTAAAGCAGTAGCTTGTGGAGTATCGCGTACTATTAATGTCCCATTGACATCAAGTGTTGCAGCCGGAGTAGCAGTATTAATACCAACCTGTGAAAATAGAGGGAAAGCTGCACATGCTAAAAGTAAGCTGTAAAATTTTTTTTTCATGATCAAAGTTTTAATAGTTCTAAGTTCTAAATATAGCAAAAATTATGCCCCGTATTATTATTTTTTTTATTTTACTTGTATTATGATGAATAATATTTAAACATATGTTTATATTATATTTCAATATACTTCATAATACCATTACGAATTAATTATCTTTAAATATGACTGAGACAAATGTAATAAAAATATTTCTAACTCTCGTTCTATTGAAATATATTTTTTTGATTAAAATTTTACTATAGTATTTTTACTATGTATTAAAAGGTTTTTATTATTTCAGTTTTGTACAAAAAGATAATAACATGCCTTAAATGGTTGATGTATGAGATGTTTTGTTCCGCGAGATAAGGTATGTATTAAAAAAAACACCGTCAGAATGACAGTGTTTATATTGAAAATGTTGTACAATAAAATATTTAGCTTTCTAAAAGAAATTCTTTATAATTTCCTAAAAAGTCCACTTCGGCATTGATAGACTCCAGCTCCTTCAGTGCATTGTCATGTAAAATTTCTTTCCATGGGCCAACAACATTAATAAAGAAAAAGTAATTACCTAATCCGGTTTTTAAAGTTCTGGATTCTATTTTACTAAGATTCATCTTTCTCCAGGCAAAAACAGACAATACCTGATGCAAGCCTCCCGGATGATCTTCCGGCAAAGTGATCAGCATCCCTGACTTTTCGCCTAGAGTTTCCAGTCTGCTGTTATCATATGTGTTTTTCTGTATTGAAATGATAATAAACCGGGTATGATTTTGTTCAAAATCCTGAATATTACGATTAATAATTTCTAATCCATATAAATTGGCAGCAAACTGATTGGCAACTGCTGCAATTTTGAGATCCTTATTTTCCGAAACATATTTGGCCGCTGCTGCTGTAGACGAAAAATCCTGTCTTGGTATTTCTTTATAGTGAGTATCCAAAAAATGGAAACTTTGAGCCAATGCCTGCGGATGCGAATATATTTTTTCAATATCCTGTATAGTGTTTTCCGGATGAATCATCAGATGATGCGCAATAGGCATTACAGCTTCAGCTTCAATCTTAATGGAGGGGGTTTTGTATAAATAATCCAATGTCATGGAAACGGTTCCTTCTATAGAGTTTTCCAAAGGAACTACTGCTTTTACTGCTTCGCCATTTTCCACAGCACTGAAACAATCCAGAATGCTAGCCTGTGGTACAAGTTCTTCTTCTGGAAAAAGCTGTGCGGCAGCAAGCTGGGTGAAACTGGCGTGGGGTCCCAAAAATGCAATCTTCATAAATAGTAATTAAAGGTATTGTTATTATAAGAACAAAGGTGCGAATTAAAATTCAAAGTTTTCAGTATTTATGTTTAAGTTGCTGATGTAATTTCCCTATTTATAGCTATCCCAACCCATCTCTCTCCTGCAATTCCAGATTTCAATCTATCTATCCATCCATCTAGCATCTGACATCTAACATCTGACATCTATCACCTATCTCCTTATCCAGTTTTCTTCAATAAGCTTCATTAAAAAATCCGGACATTTGATAACCTTATTGGTTTTTGCATCTAAAAAAAACAGGGTAGTGGAAGCTTCCGTTATTTTAATATGCTCTTCATTGTAAATTTCATATTCAAATTCAATTTTTACTCCAGGGATTTTTTTAATATAGGTATGAATTTCTAATTTTTGATCATATAAAGCCGGCCGGATATACTTAATTTTATACTCTGAAACCGGCAGCCAAATGCCTTGGTTTTCAATTTCATCGTAGGACATTCCTATGCTTCGGAAGAGCTCTACTCTGGCTACCTCAAAGTACTCGGCATAATTTCCGTAGTATACATATTTCATAGGGTCTGTTTCTCCGTAACGTACTCGTATTGAGTGTGTTGTGTGTATCATTTTTTGGTTAAAATTATACATACAAATATATTTTTAAATAATCAATACCTGCAATATTTTTTTTTAAAAAGAAAAAATTGGACCTTTGTCTTCCTTCAAAAAAACAGTACTAACGAACAATTAATCGGGGCTAAATATGGATGAAAATTTAATGATGATATGGCAGAGGTGTCTTCAGTTTATGCGTGATAATTTGAACGCGGCTGAGGATAATTCTGATTTAAAAAAGCTTGAAAAATCTTTTGATTTATTGTTTGATAAAGTACAGCCATTTTCATTGGTTGATAACAACCTGACCTTGATGGTTCCCAGTGATTTCTATAAAGAATATATAGAAGACAATTACTTATCGCTTCTTTCAGCAGCCCTGAAAAAAAATATTGGAAAAGGCGTTAAATTATGGTATTCAGTAATGGAAAACAGGCCAAGTGGACTGGAGAAACCTGTTACCATGAATATGAAAGGAAAAAGTGTACCGACTCCTAAAGTGCAGGAGACGATGCCGCAAGGATTCTCATCCAATATTGTAAATCCGTTTGTAGTGCCGGGAATCAAGAAAGTAAATATTGATTCTAATTTGAAGGCCGACTTCTCTTTCGATAATTATGTGGAAGGAGAAAGTAATAAATTTGCCGCTACGGTTGCAAGATCAATCGCAAAAAGACCCGGTGCAACAGCTTTTAACCCGTTATTTTTATATGGAGGTTATGGAGTAGGGAAAACCCACTTAGGCCAGGCGGTAGGACTGGAAGTAAAAAACCAGTTTCCTGATAAGGTAGTTCTTTATTTGTCTTCAGAGAAATTTATCCAGCAATTCATCTCTGCTGCGAAAGCTCATAAGCAGACAGAATTTGCCAACTTCTACCAGATGGTGGATGTATTGATTATTGATGATATCCAGTTCTTATCCGGAAAATCTGCTACTCAGGACAGTTTCTTCCATATTTTTGATCACCTGCATCAAAATGGAAAACAAATTATCCTTACGTCAGATAAAGCGCCTGCTGACATCATGGATATTCAGGACAGAATTGTTTCCCGTTTCAAATGGGGACTTTCTGCAGAAATCAAATCTCCTGACCTTACTACACGGAAGAAAATTATTGAGAATAAACTGAGCAGGGACGGAATTGTTCTTCCTGATGATATGCTTGAGTTCCTTGCTGCAGAAGCTAAAACCAATGTAAGAGAACTTATCGGGATTATTAACTCTGTGATTGCTTATTCTACTATTTATAAAACAGATCTTAGCTTAGAATTATTAAAAGAGACTATTAATAAGATTGCTGCCAATCAAAAGAAAATTATCAATATTCCTTATATACAGGAAGTTGTTTGTGATTATTTCGGGATCAAAAAAGAGCAGCTTTTATCTAAAACAAGAAAAAGAGAAATTGCGCTTCCAAGACAGCTGGCTATGTATTTTTCAAAAGAATTTACCAACGCTACCTTTACCAAAATTGGTGAAGAAATGGGAGGAAAAGACCATTCTACTGTAATGTATGCCTGTGATACCATCAAGGATGTATCAAAAATTGATAAAGAAGTCAAGAAGTATGTAAAAGACCTTACAGAAAGAATCAAAAGTTAGGAAATAATAGTTTAGTTGAAATAGAAAAGTGGAGAATAGTTTTTATTCTTCATTTTTTATTTAGTTTTGTCAGGATAAAAAGGCTTGTAGGCCTTTGTTTCCTACTTTTAAATAGCAAAAGATAAAATATGAATATATTAATGATCTGTTTAGGAAATATATGCAGAAGCCCTTTGGCAGAGGGAATTATGAAAACCAAGGTTCCGGCTGATTTTCTGGTAGATTCTGCAGGAACCATTTCATTACATGAAGGGGAGCATCCTGATAAAAGGGCAATTAAGACAGCTGCCAATCATGGTATTGATATTTCCAGTCAAAGATCAAGACCGATCAACAGGAGAGACTTTGAAATCTTCGATAAAATATACTGTATGGATATTGATGTATTCGAGGACGTGATTTCCAAAGCTAAAAATGAAGCGGAGCGTCAGAAGGTCTCTTTATTTTTAGAAGTACTGGGGGATCATAAAAATTCAGAAGTGCCTGACCCTTACTGGGGAAGTATGGAAGACTTTGAAAAAGTATTCCAGCTATTGGAAAAAGGCTGCAATGAAATCAGTAACCAGATACTTAAATAAAAAAATCTGCTGCTTTTTATATGGACCGGTCTGAATATTTCCCACAACCCTTTATTACATAAAAGAACTAAAAAAAATTAATACAATGCTTTTTTTACTCCCTGCTTACTTATCAGAAAATACGCCTCTTACTCATTTTTCTCCTGTTCTGAAAGAATATATCATGCGAACAGATTATTTCTTTGTAGAAAATGAAAAGACCGCAAGAAAGGTAATCAAATTTTTTGCTCCTGAAAAAAAGCAGGCAGATCTGAAACTGTTCTTATTGGATAAATACACTGAAAATGCTGATATCAAAGAAGCTCAAGACCTGATGCTTAAAGGTCAGGATTTTGGGTTGCTTTCAGAAGCCGGCTTACCCTGTATTGCTGATCCGGGAAATCTTATTGTAAAATGGTGCCACGAAAAAAATGTCAGGGTGATTCCTGTTTCAGGACCTTCATCCATTATTCTCGCCTTAATTTCCAGTGGATTCAACGGACAGGAATTTACCTTCCATGGTTACCTTCCTATTGATAAAGGGGAAAAAAAGAAACAGATTATGAATCTGGAAGGGTTGGTCCAGAAAACCGGATATTCACAGATTTTTATGGAGACTCCTTACAGGAACAACCAGCTTTTTGAAGACCTGTGTAAATTCTTATCACCTAATACCAGGCTATGTATAGCTGCTAATATCAATGATGCAGAACATGAATTTATTAAAACAAAAACGATAAAGGACTGGCAGAAACAAAGGCCTGAGCTTCACAAGATTCCGGCAGTATTTGTATTGGGGAAATAAGTAAAATGATGTTGATAGTAAATTGAGCGGTAATCTGTTTCTTCCTGTTTCGGTCTCTTCCAATTCTATTTTTACCTTTAAAAATATTTAACAGCCCTTAACGTATGCTTTGCATTATTCTTGATTTTTACAAGGTATAATCCTAAAAGAATAAATTATGTCTGACAAAAAATTAGCAGGAATATGGATCGACACAGAAAAGGCTATCGTAGTAAAAAATCATGATGCCCAAAATGTTTCGGAGTTCTTTCTCTGCAAACCTGTGAAAGCAGAGATACAGCATGGCAATTCCAGTGAAAATGCAGGAAATAATGCTGAAATTACCAATAGAAATAAATTTTTTAAAGAAGTTGAACGCCTGCTGACCAATACCCAGGAATTGTTTATCACCGGTCCTGGTGTTACCCAGGAGGAGTTGAAGCATTTCCTGCACGATACAGCTCAATACAGGGATCTTGAGATTACATTGGGTACCTCCCAGCAAATGTCTGATGAAAAAGTATTGGAAACAGTAAAGGATCATTTTAATAGCTAGTTAAAAATAAAAATCCGGGCATCGGAGATGCCCGGATTTTATATGATTATTCGAAAAATACTAGAATACGGGATAAAACAGATGAATGGTGATCTTTTATAGATTCATACTTCCATCTCCTTGCTTCCATCTTGATTAATCAAAATTTCTATCCCGAACTGACGTTATTTAGGAATGTTTACTTATTCCGTTTTCTCAACTTCCACTTACGCCAGAGAAATATCATAAAAGGAATAATCAAAAAGAAAGGCCATAGTGAAATGACACCAAGAAAAAAACTTACAAAACTGTTCCAACCTTCGGTGAAAGAGTCTGTAAAACGGCTTCCAAAACCAATTTTAGAAGTTGCCGAGCTTCTTACCTTTTCCTTGTATAAGCTAAGGTTCAAAGTGCTGTAATTAACCCGGTCATCAATGAAACGAAGCCTTCCTTCGGCTACATCGATTTCGTCTTCCAGTCCCCGGATTTTTTCCTGTATTTCCAACATGTCCTTTGTGGTGGAGGCTCTTTTGAGCATGTCAAGGTATTTTTCAAGATAAATTTTCTTATTGGCTAATTTGATGGAAATATCAGTATATTCTTCAGTAACATCATTGGATGAAATATTTTTTGATAAAACAGAACCTACACCGTCTGAGAAAGAATTGATAAGAATATCAAAGCTTTTGTAAGGAACCCTGATAACGAGATTAAGATTTTCATCCATGTCTGTATTCTGGAAATCCTCTTTCTGGATATAAGCGTTATTTTTCTTTAGAATATCATTAACCTGGTTTTGTGCTTTTTTAATATCGCCTACCTGAATTCTCATATCTCCGTTTTTGATGACTTTTCGGGAGATAGTATCTACTTTATGCTCTGAAATAGAGGTTGTGGTTGACTTTTCATCCGGAAGAAGCTTTTCAGAAATCGAACTTGGTGGCGGTACATTGGCAGAAACTTTGTCTTCAGAGATCATGTCTACCAAATCAGCTTTAGCTTCCTGTTGAGACGGTCCTGATTTACTACAATTGATAAGGATAAGGCAAAGTGAAGATAAAATAATACTCTTCATAGTTGTTTTTCCAAGATACCATCAAAAAGTATGCTTAAAATCTATGAGCAATTGCTTATTGTTAATTACTGATAACTTTGATTAATATCTGATTCCCGTTTTTTTAAGAATAAAACCTAATAACCAAATGGGCCCTATTAATAAAAATTGAAGATCCTTCAGAAAGGAAGGTTTCTGGCCCTCTATTTTATGTCCTATCAACTGAAAAATCCATGTGATGATGAAAATAATGAGATAGATCACCCATGATTGTTTGCCAAATTGAATATTGGTGAGGTAAATAAAGTGTTCCATCAGAAACATCAAAAAAAGCATAATAATGCTTATCCGTAAAGAAAGCCTAAGGTAGAAGAAAGTAATCAGTATGACGGTAATAAGGCTTGCGACACTGATGCATCCGAAGTAAGAAATACAGAGATGCGGTGCCGGAATCAGGGATACAAAACCCAGAATTGTCCAGAAAATCAAAGGTACACAGATCCAATGGATGAATTTGTTGGTTGCGTTTCTATGGCTCTTGCTATATTCCGCAAATAATAAATCAACCTTTCTCATAGTAACGTAGAATTTGGTAAACGCTAAAATAATAAAATTTTGTAATCACTGGTAAGATTGCTTACATTTGTGTTATGTCTGCCTTAGAAAAGTTCGGCGTTGAAATTTTTACACAGCGTAATATTTTTGAGAGAATTGCTGTTGATAAACCTTTCCGTCCCGATAATCCGGCATTTATTTTCATAAAATCCGGGACAATCAAGCTTCGCCAGCACTTCAGTGATCTGGAAGTTTCTGCCAATATGTTTATGGTAACCGATCCTCAGACCATTTACGAAGTTGTTTCCGTAAGCGATGATTTTCAGTCCCGTATGGTTTCTTATAAAAGGGAATTCATCTCGGCCCTGTCTTTGAAATTCAACCGGCTGATCACCTACCGTTACTTCAGGCAACAAATGAATAAAGGAGTCCCTTTTCCTGAAAATGAAATGGAAGTAGTCTGGAAAAGTGTCAATTTCCTGAAATATATCCTGGATTCTGAAACGGAAATGCTATATAAAAAGGAAATGGTAGAACATCTGTTTTCCGTCTTCTGTTATCAGATGGCCGGAATAATTTCCAAGGAAGATAATAACTCCATGAACCAGATGACAAGACAGGAAGAAATTGTTTTCCTGTTTCTTACAGACCTTTCGAAATACCATCTTACAGAAAAAACAGTGGAGTTTTATGCCGAACGGCAATCAATTACAACCAGACATCTTTCCTCAGTAGTGAAGTCAATTACAGGAAAGTCTGCCAGCCAGATTATTGCCCTAATTGTAATCAATGAAGCAAAGGTTCTTTTAAACTCGTCTAATAAACCGGTTTCAGAGATTTCTTCAATCCTTGGATTCAGTGATCAGTATTCATTTTCACACTTTTTTAAAAAACATCTTGGGGTAAGCCCTACACAATACAGACATCAGTTTGAAAACTGAAATCTTACATTTGAACATCTTTTTCCAAAAATCAAACATTTGATTGATTTTGTTGTTAGCCTAACTTTGCATCTGTAAAACAAGGTAAAATGACAAAGAAAATAAAAACAGCACTATCAGTTCTGATAGCAGCTTTCCCTGCGCTGTTTTTTTCACAACAAATTAAACAGATGACCGCAGGTGAGGTTGCCGAACTGGCAGTCCGAAACCATCAGCAGTTAAAAGTTTCAGCGCAAAATATAGATATTGCGAAACAAAACACAAATATTGTCAAGCTTCAGAAGCTTCCTACGATTACTGCATCTACAAGCCAGTTTTATCTGGGGGATGCCGTTGCCATCGATAAAGATTTTTCGAATTCTGCCAAAGTTCCGATGCCTCATTATGGAAGTTCTTATGCTGTACAGGCTACACAATTGATCTTCAAAGGAGGATTGGTCAACAAGTCTATAGAAATGGCCGGACTTCGTGAGCAGCTTTCTGAGCTGGATCTTGAAAAAAACAAACAGGATGTGAAATTTTTAGTGATTTCAAATTATCTGGATGTTTATAAAATCATGAACCAGGAAGAAGTGTTTCAGAACAACAAAAAACTGGCTTTGGAACGCCTTAAGAATATTCAGAAATTCTATCAGCAGGGTATGGTAACCCGAAATGAAGTGATCCGTGCCGAACTGGCTATTAAAAATTTAGACCAGGGAATCCTGGCGTTGGCCAATAACAGGAAAATCCTTACCTATAATTTAAATATTGCGCTAGGTTTATCTTCTGATACGGAAATCGTTCCAACGGAAAGTTTAGAAAATAAAGATGCAGGAATCGGAATGGAATATTATACCCATCTTGCTCATGACAGCAATCCCTTGCTCAAATCAGCGAAAAAGAATATAGATGTTGCCGACAAAAATATAGAAATTATTAAAACCGATAATATGCCTACCATCGCAGGATTTGGTGGATATACCTTACAAAGACCTATTACTACAAGAAATCCTGTCCTGGATATGTATTCAGGAGGCTGGCAGACGGGTGTTTCTTTAAGTTATAACATAGACAGTCTTTATAAGACGAAAGAAAAAGTAAAATTGGGTGAGCTGCAAAAAAATCAGGCGAATGATGCAATGACTTTAGTACAGCAAAACGTGGATATGAGTGTGAATGCGGCTTATACAAAATACCAGGAAGCTATTCAGCAGGCTGAAATTCTGAACGATTCCAAAAGACTGGCAGAAGAGAACTACAAAATTACAGAAGCGAAGTATTTGAATCAGTTGGCGGTACAGGCGGAAATGATTGATGCGCAAAACCAGAAACTACAGTCAGAACTGGATTATGCCAATGCAGAGATCAATGTCTTGTATCAATATTATAACCTTTTGAAATCTACGGGAACACTTTAATTTTTTAAACTGAAAATCAACACAATGGAAAACAAGGAACAAACCACTCAAAATACAGCACCAGTAAGACCAAGCGGTGAAGGCAAAAAAAAGCAAAATAAGAAAAATAAAATCAGGGCAGTCATTTCCAATATCATCGTTTTTCTGGTGATTGGCTTCGGATTATTCTGGTTAATACGTGAATATTTCCACATCGGAAACAAAACCTACACGGAAGCAGCTCAGGTAGAGGAATTTATTAATCCGATCAATACAAGGGTATCTGCTTATATTAAAGAAATTAAATTCATTGAGCATCAAAAAGTTAAAAAAGGAGATACTTTGGTGATTCTTGACAACCGGGAAATCCTTACCCAATTAGGACAGGCTGAAGCGGCTTATCAAAATGCAATGGCCCAGAAAACAGCGACAAGCTCTTCCGTTAATACCGTTTCCAATAATATTAACGTAATGGAGTCCAATATTGCCGGAGCAAAGGCAAGATTGTGGAATGCGGAACAGAATTTAAACCGGTATAAAAACCTTTTGGCTGCAGAAGCTGTTACCAGACAACAATATGACCAGGTAAAAACAGAATATGATGCTCAAAAAGCAGCGTATGAAACGCTGGTTAATCAAAAACAATCAGCCAGCCTTTCCACAACAGAGGTTAAAAGTAAACTGGGGATCAATGATGCTGAAATTAAAAGAACAAAATCTGCCTTGGATATGGCAAGGATCAACCTTTCTTATACTGTTATTACCGCTCCTTATGACGGTGTGATGGGAAGAAGAACAATTTCTGAAGGCCAACTGATTCAACCGGGACAACAGGTAGCTACAATTGTATTAAACGGACAAAAATGGGTGACCGCAAACTTCCTTGAAAGTCAGATGCCTAATATTAAAGTGGGAGAGAAGATCACCATGACTGCTGATGCTTTAGGAGGAAAGAAATTTGAAGGAGTAGTAACAGCAATTTCTGCGGCTACCGGATCAAGATATTCCAGTGTACCTACAGATAACTCTACCGGAAACTTTATCAAAGTACAGCAAAGAATTCCTGTAAGAATTGAATTTACAGCTTCCAATAAAAAAGAAGACCTGGATAAGCTGAGTGCAGGAATGAATATGAATGTGAATATCAATCAGGACTAAAAAGATCGAAGATATCAGATTCAGACAAAGTGTAAGGAATCTGAAGACGAACAAGTCTGCTATCTGGTATCTGAAATCTGTTATCTAAAAAATCATGTACAATAAAGGATTATATAACGATTGGGTACCCAAACCCATACAGCTGTTACTGATTGTATTGCTGCTTGCTGTGGTAATGCCGTTGGGAGGTGTGTATACGGGAAATATCAGCTATCTGGTAAGCGGAACCGGATCGTTAACAGAATATTTTATGTGGGCGAATTATGCAACCACAATCGGAATGGGAGCCTGTATGCCTGTTGTCCTCAGAATTAAAATGAGGTTCAAAGTCAGAGATAAAATGGTCTTACTGCTGATATTGTTAGGATTGTTGAGCTATGTGAATGCAACGACTCTTCAGCCAATGATTTTTGTAGCAACCTCCCTGTGTATCGGGTTTATGAAAATGATGGTCACAATAGAGCTCTTCCTGCCATTGATGGTTATGATTGGAAACCGGGGAATGTTTTATGGCGTGTTTTATACGTTTGTGCTGGTGATGAACCAGGTAGCAGCATACTATGCAGCAAAATTTTCCCTTCTTTATAACTGGCAGCAGTTTTATATACTGGCATCTGTTTTATGCTTTATGCTCGCATTGATTCATTGGATTTTTATGCATAATAAATACTTCGCCCTGAAAGTACCTTTACATTATATTGATTGGCTGAGTATTCTGCTGTTTATATCTACATTCATGTTTTCAGCCTATGTATATGCTTTCGGAAGACAGCATGACTGGCTGAACTCAAAGAATATCATTAATGCAAGTATAGCGGCTTTTGTAAGTTTTGCATTGCTTTCCATCCGGCAGTTAACATTAAAACGTCCGTATCTGTCTTTCAGGATTTTTACCAAAAATAATGTTCAGCATGGTTTATTTATGTTGTTCTGGCTGGGGATGTTTTTAGGAACGGCTTCTCTTCAGACTACATTTGCTGTAGGGGTTCTGGGGTATGATCAGGTCACAAATGCAGGACTGAGTGTGTTGATGGTTCCGGGAATTATTATGGCGGGTGTCATTGCTGTATTCTGGTTTAAAAAAGAAAAGCCATTGAAAATGTATATTTTTTCAGGTTTTGCTGCTATGACAGCTTATGCTATTATTATGTACTTTTCTATGGTATTGGAGTTCAATTATGACTATTGGTATCTGCCTATGTTCTTAAAAGGATATGGAATGTGCTCCTTATTTATTTCAGTATGGTTCTATACACTGGACAAACTTGAAATGGATGAAATGCTTGCTGCCATAGGATTGGTACTAGTTTGGAGGACCTTTTTGGCAGTAGGGATTTTTTCAACATTATACTCTTGGTTCCAATACCGTTTTCAGGTGGTTGCGGTAGGAGATCTGGCCGTTTATATGGATGGAATGGCAGTGAGTCCCCAGAATGTAGCCGCTAATATGAAAACAATTCAGCTTAACGCTGTTATTATAGCGACCAAAAAAATATTCGGATATATTACGCTGGCGGGTTTTGGAGTATTATTTTATGTTATCACACATCATTTCGGAGCAAAACGGTTCCGGTATTTCAGATTTGTGAGAGTGCTTGGAGGTAAATCAGTGATCGCAAGAAGAAGACTTCGTGAACGGAAAAAATTATTAGAAGAAATTAAAGACGCAGCCGGCCCTGCGGTATAAAAAATAACCTTGTTTTTCACAGTAAGATCCTGGTCCTTCATTGGGCTGGGATCTTGCGCTTTTATTAGAAAAGCTGGAGACCTCCATGGGAAATTATGATAACGTTTATAGCTTATATTCGTAGGAACTTCCTTCTTATAATCTTTATAACAGCAATGAAAAATTTCCCCATCTTATTTTTATTCTTTCTAAATAAGAATTATCTTTGCAGGATTATAAAAACTTTTATTAAAAGGAATGAAAAAGCAGTATGCATTCATAGGTCTATTGGCATCGGGTTTAATGTTTTCCCAGACCATTACAGATTCTATAGCCTCTAAAGGTATTGACGATGTGGTGATTGTAGCCTCCAGAAAACCAACAAAAATTTCAGAAATTCCGGGTACGGTTTGGGTGGTACAGAAAGAAAAAATACAGGAGCAGGCAAAGAGTGGTGTTCCTATTAAGGAAATGCTTTCTATTCTGGTTCCGGGTATGGATATCGGCCCACAAGGGAGAACTAACTACGGACAAAATATGAGGGGACGCTCCGCTTTGGTTATGATTGACGGGGTTTCTTTGAACAGTATCCGGGCAATCAGCCGTCAGCTGGATGCTATTGACCCTTTCAATATCGAAAGAATTGAGATCCTTTCCGGGGCAAGCTCAATTTATGGCGGCAATGCTACCGGAGGAATCATCAATATCATTACCAAAATTCCTTCCAAAAACGGAATCAGTGGAGAAACCGAATTGGGTGTGCGTACAGGTTTTATGGGGAAAGATGATCATGATTTCCGTGCTGCTCAATCTATTGCTGGAAAAGGAGAAAAGCTTTTTGGAAGATTGGGGGTTGCTTATCAACAAAATGGAGGGGCTTACGGGGCAGACAAGAAACAACTTTTTACCGATATTACACAAACTGATCTTCAGTACAATCAATCTATAGATATTTTAGCTACTGGAGGGTATCAGTTTAATAATAAACATAAAATAACAGCTTCAGTTCAATATTACAATTCAAAATTCAATGGAGACAGAAGTTTGTTTTTAGGTGAAAACCTAGGTGCTTTCACTCAGAAGAATGCATCTTTACTCGAAATGAGGGACGGTTTTTCTTCTGATAAAAATATAGGTACGGAACGTTATATGGGAACTGTAGCATATACCGGAAACGGGATATTGGGAGGACAGGATCTGTATGTACAATTTGCTACCCGCGGTGAAAAACTGGGGTTTTATCCCTTCCCGGGAAATGTAACTTTACAGCAAAATAAAAAAATTGCTTATATGTCTTCTTCCCAGCAAGATACCTATTATTCGGGAATCAAAGCCTTGTTATCCAAATCCTGGCGCGGACTGAACGTTACGTACGGAGCCGATATCGATTTTGAAAAATTTGAAGGAAACCAATCAGTCTATGATATTTCTAAAACCATGTCCAGCGGTGGCTTGATTAATGAAACACAATACAGGCTGGGAAGATACCCTACCAATCATTCACAAAGTTATGCAGGATATATTCAGGCAAAATACAATATCTTCCCCAAATTACAGCTCAATGCAGGAGTACGTTATCAGAATATCACAGTTAAAATGGATGATTTTGTAGGCTCAGAGCAGCAGACGCAGATGGCAATGGGATATGGGCAATCAGCATCAGCGATTCCGGGAGGCCAAAGTTCGTATAATGTAACTCTGGTTAATGCAGGATTATTGTATAAGCTTAATGACCAGCACCAGATCTGGGGAACGTTTTCTCAAGGAGCAAGTCTGGCTGATCCTGCAAAATATTATGGAATTGGAAAATATGAAATCAACGGTACCCATTGGAATGTTGTATCCAGTATTAATGTGAAAGATCAGCCATTACAGGCGATTAAAACCAATCAGTTTGAAGTGGGGTACCGTGTTAATAAAGGAGGTTTGAGAGCCCAGGTGGCCGGTTTTTTAAGTAATTCGGATAAAAGTGTCACTGTAGATAAAAAGACTTTCCAGATTCTGGTCAATGACCTGAAATTAAGAAATATGGGAATTGAAGCTGAAATTTCTTACGCTTTGGGTAATGGTGTTTACTTCGGAGCGAGCGGGCTTTTGATCAAGTCTGAGGTCGACAATAAAGGAGAATGGAAAAAGCAGGAGATTTATAATGCTTCGCCATCAAAATTGGTTACCTACATTGGGTACAATGTGAAAAACTGGTCATTCAGATTTCAGTCGTTACAGAATTTCAAGTTGACAGATGAGTTGAATAATGTGATTGATGGATATAATACCTCAGATTTAATGATAGGATACCGGTTCAATTGGGGTAAACTCAATTTAGGGATCCAAAACCTGTTTAACACGGATTACCAGACTATCTGGAGTAAACGTTCCCAGGTTTTATATTCTTCCTACGGACTTCCGGAATTATTTAATTATAAAGGAAGAGGGAGAACATTTAATCTGTCCTATACTTTCGAATTTTAAAAAATCAGATTAGGCTCTATAGTCCTGATCTGAACTACAATACTTTCTATAAATCCGGTTTCTGATGTTGATCGGAAACCGGATTTTAATTTAAAAAATTCAGTTATGGCTAAAATTCCAACCGGGCAGATTATTGCCGAAGTAACCAGAAAAGAATATATTACTGATCATTTTATCAGAGTTTATCTGTATTCACCGGAGGTTTCCTTATTTAAAGAAACTACTGTAGGAGATAATAATAAAATTGCTGTTCCGCCGGCCGGGCTCAATGAAATTCATTTCCCTATGCTTGATGATAATCATCAGTGGGTATATCCGGCTAAAGAAATTGCCCCGGCAATCAGAACCTACACTCACAGAGGAATTGATCTGGAGAAAAATGAGCTGATCATTGACTTTGTAGACCATGGAGATGGTGGACCCGCATCAAGATGGGTGAGAAAAGCTGAAGCGGGCTCAAAATTAGGGATCATGATGCGCCGGGATGGGAAAGAGCTTTATCCTGAGGCGGAATGGTATTTGCTGGTAGGGGATGCTACGGCTATTCCTGTTCTCAGCGTTATCCTAGAAACACTACCCGAAACCGCAAAAGGAATTTGTATCATGGAAGTTCACGGAAAAGAAGATGAACAGGCACTTCATACTAAAGCTGATATAGAATTTAAATGGCTCCATAATGCTGAACCTCATTTGAAAAGTGAGATTGCTGATGCTGTTAAAAGTATTGCCATTCCTGAGGCCAGCAAATTTGGTTATGTAGCTTGTGAGTTTTCAAGTGTCAAAGAAATCCGTACTTATCTTAGAAAAGAAAAGAACTGGACTTCACAAGAGTTGTACGCTTATTCATACTGGAAAGCCGGTGCCACTGAAAATGAATCTCAGCCAGACAGGCATAAAGAAAAAGAATCGATGGGATAACAAAGTTTGAATCAACATCAGATAAACATAAAGATGAAGGTTGAAGCTTAAGAGTAATGATGATTTTTGAACTTTGGACCCTGAAGTCTTATCTTTGTACCATGAAAGATTTAATGGGCAGAGCAATCTGGGATTATTACCATAATGAAAATCCTGAAGATTTGCAGACCGAAACTTCAATTTCTGAACTGGATGAACTTCCGGTAGATTATTTATTCAGAGGTTTTGAAGAAATGAATGCTATTGAGCAAAAAGCATTGAGATTATCAAAAGGGAAAATCCTGGATATAGGCGCTGGAGCTGGTTCTCACGCATTGTATCTTCAGAACGAAAGAAATCTTGATGTAACAGCTTTAGATATTTCTCCAAAATCTATTGAGGTTTGCAAGCTGAGAGGCATCAAAAAAACAATTTGTGAAAATATACTTGATTTTTCAGGAGAAACCTTCGATACCATTTTACTGCTGATGAATGGTACAGGAATCTTCGAAAGCCTTTCTAAAATTGATACGTATCTTCAAAAGCTGTATGCTTTATTAAATGACAAAGGACAAATTTTAATTGACAGTACGGATATCCTTTATATGTTCGACCGTGATGAGGATGGGGGAATCTATATTCCCGCCGGTGGATATTATGGAGAACTGGATTATGTAGTTCATTATAAAGGAGAATCCGAAGAGCCGATTACCTGGCTGTACCTGGATTTTAATACTTTAAAAAATGCAGCTCAGCACAATGGTTTTGCCATAGAAAGAATCATGAAGGATGAAGATTCTTATTTGGCAAAACTGATTAAGGTATGATTTGAAAGCCATTCTGTAATGAATGGAAACAATATTTAAATCTTAAAACATATTCAACATCAATAGAAACGGACTTTTGGTCCGTTTTATTTTTATGTTTTCATTTTCCATTAGTTTTAGCCCAAACCTGTCTCTAGAAAGAATATGTACATCTATCGGAGAACAAATATGAATGAATTAGGGCTCATATTATAAAGAAAAGGCTATTTCATAAGAAACAGCCTTTAGTCTTTTTATAGGAATGTAATTATCCGATTTCGATACCGTTTTCAACATTGTCGTCCGGTGTAACGAAAGATAATTTTCCGTCCGGTTTAGTAGTTAATAATAACATACCCTGGGATTCAATTCCTCTGATTTTTCTTGGAGCAAGGTTTAATAAAATCATTACCTGTTTGCCAATGACTTCTTCAGGAGTGAAGCTTTCTGCAATCCCTGAAACCACCGTTCTTACGTCTACGCCTGTATCTACGGTAAGTTTTAATAATTTATCTGCTTTTTCCACTTTTTCAGCTTCTAAAATCGTTGCTGTTCTTAAGTCTATTTTCGTAAAATCATCAAAGGTGATCTCTTCTTTCATTGGGTTGGCGTTAGGATTTGTTTTTTTATTGTTTTGCTTTGTGTTTTCAAGCTTTTGGATCTGAGCTTCAATCACATTGTCTTCAATTTTTGAGAAAAGAAGAGAAGCTTCATTAATTTTATGGCCTGTTTCAATTAAAACCGACTGTGTTTCAACATCATTCCAGGTTTTCTTTTCAACATTGAACATATTCAATAGCTTTTCAGAACTGAACGGCATGAATGGTTCACATAACTGAGCCAAAGCAACGGCAATTTGTGCTCCTACGAATAAAGATTGGGCTGCCTTTTCAGGGGTATCTTTAATGGTTTTCCATGGTTCTTCTGTCTGAAGATACTGATTTCCGAAACGGGCAAGATTCATTAAAGCGGATAACGCATTTCTGAATTCGTAATTTTCAAGGAATCCTGAAATTTCTTTTGCAGCTTTATTTATTTCCTGTAATTCAGGACTGTTTACATCACCTTTCGGAACAATACCGTCATAATATTTATGGATAAGAACTGCAACTCTATTGATAAAGTTTCCGAAGATACCTACCAGCTCAGAATTATTCTTCGTCTGGAAATCCTTCCAGGTAAAGTTATTATCTTTTGTTTCCGGAGCTGATGAAAGAAGGGCATATCTTAAAACATCCTGCTGACCAGGGAAATCTTCTACATATTCATGAGCCCAAACTGCCCAGTTTCTTGAAGTGGAAATTTTATCGTTCTCAAGGTTCAGGAATTCAAAGGCCGGAACGTTTTTTGGCATGATGTAATCTCCGTGAGCTTTCATCATTGATGGGAAAATAATACAGTGGAATACGATATTGTCTTTTCCGATAAAGTGTACCAGATCACTGTCTTCACTTTGCCAGTAATCTTTCCAGTTTTTTCCGTTTTTCTCTGCCCATTCTTTAGTGAAAGAAATATATCCGATCGGTGCATCAAACCACACGTACAATACTTTACCCTCAGCATTCGGAAGTGGAACAGGAACACCCCAGTTCAGGTCTCTGGTCATGGCACGTGGTTTTAATCCATCATTTAACCAGGATTTAACCTGACCATATACGTTCGGTTTCCAGTCGTCTTTGTGACCTTCAATGATCCACTCATTCAGGAAATCTTCATATTCATTTAAAGGAAGGTACCAGTTTTTGGTTTCTTTAAGGATAGGAACATTTCCGCTCAGCATTGATTTCGGGTTGATTAATTCTGAAGGAGAAAGGGTAGAGCCACATTTTTCACATTGATCACCGTATGCATTTTCGTTGCCACAATTTGGACAGGTTCCTACAATATAACGGTCAGCCAGAAACTCTCCTGCCTGTTCATCGAAATATTGCTCCGAAACTTCTTCTGTGAATTTTCCTTTTTCATACAAAACTTTAAAGAAGTCCTGGCTGGTCTCATAATGCTTTTGGGAAGTCGTTCTTGAATATTCATCAAATGAGATTCCCAGATCAGAAAACGATTTTTTAATGATTTCGTGATATTTGTCAACGATATCCTGTGGAGTAACACCTTCCTTTTTTGCTCTTATGGTAATAGGAATCCCATGCTCATCCGAACCACAGATAAACGCTACATCTTTTCCTAATCTTCTCTGAAATCTTGCGTAAACATCCGCAGGAATATAAACACCTGCCAAATGTCCTATATGAACAGGGCCGTTTGCATAAGGCAAAGCTGCCGTAATCATCTTTCTGTTTGACATTTATAGTAAAGTTTTAACTGCAAAGATAAGGATTATCTCTTGAATACCGCTATTTGTGGAGTTATTATGATTTTTAATACTAATTTAAAGGCCAAAGATGAAATTAGGTTAAACAGTTGTTTAACTTAATGATAAATCAAAACCTATATTATGTAGAACATAGTATCCTTTAATATATTGAATGTTAGATATTTAATTTATAAAAGTATCGTAATATACATAATTTTATCCTAATTTATATTAAATTTATGATAATTCTATTTTTTTTATAAATTGCAAAGCTGGCTTCTTGCCAAAATGAACAAAAACGAAACTATATAAAAATAAAATTGTGAAGAATTTTACAACGGTATTAAAAGTTGCGCCCGCTTTTTTATTGGCCAGTACAATAATGCATGCGCAGACAACAGACTCTGTCACAAAGGAGAAGAAGATTGAAGAAGTTGTATTGATCGGGTATGGAAAACAGAAAAAATCTGATCTTACAGGGTCTATTACTTCTGTAACGGCAAAAGACTTCAATGGAGGTGCTACTTCTGCCGGACAACTGATCCAGGGTAAAACACCGGGAGTACAGGTTACCAATAACAGTGGTGCTCCAGGGTCTGGTACTAAAATCAGGATTAGAGGGGCATCTTCTTTAAGCGGAGAAAACTCGCCCTTAATTGTAATTGATGGTGTTCCCCAGGATTTTGTAGGAGTCAATGGAGTTTCAGATCCATTAGCTTTAATTAATCCTAATGATATTGAAACATTTGATATCCTGAAAGATGCTTCAGCCACTGCAATCTATGGTAACAGAGCTTCTAACGGAGTTATTTTGATTACTACCAAAAAAGGAAGTTCCGGAAGATTTAAGGTGAATTTTTCAACAGTAACTTCCTTATCTACAAAAATGGGTAATGTGGATGTACTCAATGCTGAAGAATTCAGAAATTTTGTAAATACCTATGCTCCGGACAGCTATAAACAACGACTTGGAAATTCAAATACCAACTGGCAGGATGTTATTTACCAGACTGCATGGGGAACAGACAATAATGTTGCCTTCACAGGAGGAATTAAAGGATTGCCTTATCGTTTGTCTTTAGGATATAACGAACAAAATGGTATTGTTAAAACAAACTCATTCCGAAGAACATCCGTAGGTTTGAATTTGAATCCTAAATTCTTTGACAATCATTTATCAGTGAATGTGAATGCTAAAGGAACTTTTACTGACAACAGATTTGTGGACGGAGGAGTAATTAAAGCCGCAACCTATTTTGACCCTACACAATCCGTTTATGACAATACGAATATTGTACCGGGTAATGGAGGCTATTATGAATGGTTTGTAACAGAAGATAAAAATGGGGTTCTTACAAATAAATTGAATGGTAATGCCAATGCAAACCCCTTATCAATGCTGAATGCAGTTCGTGATGTTTCTTCGGTAACCAGAGGGCTAGGGAATATTCAATTAGATTATAAATTTCATTTTCTCCCGGATTTGCGTTTTAATGTTAATGCCGGTTATGACTATACAAAAAGTGAGGGACATAAATTTAAAGATGGAAGATACAAATCAGGCTTTGATGACAAAGGAAGCTCTAACTTCTATTCTATGGAGAAGAAAAATAAGTTGTTGGAAACCTATTTAAATTATGTCAAAAATATATCAGCAATTAACACAGGAGTAGATATTACAGCTGGATATGCCTATCAGGATTTTCGTATTTCAATTCCAGGAGCAATAACATATAGAGGAAATGGTAATAATGTGACTGACCTGGATTTTGCTTCTCAAAACACACTGATATCTTTCTATGGTAGAGCAATTTTCACTATAGATAACAAATATATCTTATCAGGGTCTATTCGTAAAGATGGTTCATCAAGATTCTTTAACGGAACCAGAGATAATGTATGGGGTGTTTTCCCGGGAGTTTCTGTAGCCTGGAAACTCAATGAAGAAAACTTCATTAAAAATGTATCAGCCATCAGTACTTTAAAGCTGAGAGCAGGATGGGGTAAAACAGGGCAACAGGAATTGCCTGCACTGGGAATTAACGGTAATAAGCCTAATAATTACCCGGCTTTTGCAGCTTACAATCCTAGTTATCCGGGAGCCGGTTATCAGTTCGGAAACGAATTTTATTATATGTTCAGACCGGCTAATTACAATCCAAACCTTACCTGGGAAACAACTACTACGAAAAACTTAGGGTTAGATTTTGGATTTAGTAAAAACAGGATTACAGGTTCCATTGATGTGTTTAGAAAAGATACCAAAGATCTTCTTGTATATGCGGATGAACCTGCAGGAGGTTTAAGTAATGCAAGCTGGCAGAACATCGGTGATATGAAGAATGAAGGTATTGAAGGAAGTATTACGGTAATCCCTGTTAAAACTGAAAAAACAACCTGGGAAGTAAGCTTTAATGCGACCCATTACAAACCTATTATTACAAAATTAAAAGACCGGGCAGATGAATCATTTAATATGGAAGTCGGAGGGATAGAAGGAGCGGCTGGAAACAGAATCCAGGCTCATGCTGTAGGATATGCCCCTAATTCATTCTGGGTATACCAGCAGGTATATGATGCCAACGGGAAGCCGGTTGATGGTGCATATGTAGACAGAAACGGAGATGGAGCAATCACTACAAAAGACATGTATTATTATAAATCGACTACCCCTGATGCTATTTTAGGTTTCTCTACTAAAGTCTCTCACAAAAACTGGGATTTTGCATTAAGCGCAAGGGCTGTATTAGGAAATTATGTGTATAATAATGCAGCATCAAACAGCTCTCTGCAGTCGGCTTCTACAAATGAGTACCTTCAGAATGTATTTTCAACGGCACCACAGTATAAGTTTGCTGTTCCTCAGTATAAATCCGATATTTATGTGGAGAATGCCTCATTCCTGAGATTAGACAATATCAATATCGGCTACAACTTTGGTGAAATTTTCTCTAAAGGAAGCAATCTGAAAGTATATGGAATGGCACAGAATGTTTTTGTCATTACTAAATACTCAGGAGTAGATCCTGAAGTGTTTGGTGGAATAGACAATGGTTACTATCAAATGCCTAGAATTTATTCCTTAGGCTTTAACTTTCAATTTTAAATAAGAATTAAGATGAGACTCAATAAGATCAAACTTAAAAATATAGTATTACCTCTTTCTGCAGTATTTTTATTAACTGCAACTTCATGTGTTAAAGATCTTGAAAGAGAGCCGATTACAGACGTTACTTCAGCAAGCGTTTATAAGGATTTTGCCAATTATAAAAATATCCTGGCAAAGCTTTACGGAGGATTAGCCATGGGAGGACAAATCAGTGGAGACGGGGACCAGCCGGATAGCGATATTAATGGAATCAATGGTGGATTCTCCCAGTATACAAGACTATTGTACAACCTGAACGTAGTGACAACTGATGAAGCTGTAATCGGGTGGAACGATGGAAACCTTCATACCCTTCACAAAATGACATGGGATGCTTCCAATGAGTTCATTGCAGCAATGTATTACAGGGTATTTACAGAAATTGCTTATTGTAATGAATTTCTGAGAAATGTGACGGATGAAAAATTAGCATCCAATGGGATTTCCGGAGATAATCTTACCCAGGCAAAACTGATGAGAGCTGAAGCTCGTTTCCTGAGAGCACAATCATATTACCATGCGATTGATATGTTCGGAAACGTACCTTTTGTAGATGAATCCTATATGCCGGGCTCTAAAAATCCCCCTCAGAGAATAGAAAGAAAAGCTTTATTTAATTTTATCGAATCTGAACTTCTTGCCGTAGCCAATGAACTAAAAGATCCCAGAACCAATGAATACGGAAGAGCAGATAAAGCCGCCGTATGGTCTTTACTGGCAAAATTATATTTAAATGCTGAGGTGTATACAGGAACCCAGAGAAATACAGACTGTATCACTTATTGTAATAAAGTAATTGCAGCTGGTTATTCTTTAAAACCTAAGTACGATGAGCTTTTCCTTGCAGATAATAATGTTAATAATCCGGAGCAGATCCTGAGCGTAAACTTTGATGGAATCAATACACAGACCAACGGGGGAACAACTTATATGGTGCATGCTGCGGTTGGAGGAACAATGCCTTCTTCTGATTTCGGGATCAATGTTGGATGGGGTGGTTTAAGAACTACAAAGGCTTTTGTAGGCCTGTTTCCAGCTAACGGAAGTGATAAAAGAGGAAGATTCTATACATCTGGACAGAATTTGGAAATCAATGATCTTGGGTCTTTCAATGATGGATATGCATTTATCAAATACAAAAACATTAAAAGCAATGGATCAGCTGGAGCTCATAACAACTGGGTAGAAGCAGATATTCCGTTATATCGTTTAGCAGATATCTACCTGATGTATGCAGAAGCTGTACTTAGAGGAGGTGCCGGCGGAAATCAGGCTACTGCCATTGGATATATTAACCAGCTCAGAGAACGTGCTTATGGCAATACAAACGGCAACGTATCTTCTATCAATCTTGATTTTATTTTAGATGAAAGAGCAAGAGAATTGTCATGGGAAATGACCCGGAGAAGTGATCTTATCCGTTTCAACAGGTTTACAACAGGAGATTATCTATGGCCATGGAAAGGAAATGTAAAAGACGGTAAAGCCGTGGAAAGCTATAGAAATCTATTCCCGATACCGGCTAAAGACATTGTTGCGAATCCTAACCTGATTCAGAATCCCGGATATTAATTTAAATTCTGCTAAAAATGAAAAATCTATTCAAAATATTAGCCCTGGTTTTCACCGGACTATTAATTTTTTCCTGTGAGAAAGATGAAGATCAGGCTGTCATTAATGAAACATCTGCCGGTAAAATGACTGCGGATAAAAGTGCAATTATTCTTAATGAACTTAATGCCAATGATCCTGTCATCACATTTACATGGACAAAACCTATATTTAATATTGCTGTCGTTCCCAATCAGAAAGTAGAGTTCGGAATCAAAGGTGATAACTTCAAAAAAAGTGCAACCATCGATTTCTCCAACGACCTTGTGACGGGTACAGCTACCCATGCCGCTATTAATGCAGCAATGTTCAACATTGGTGCAAAACCGGATATAGTGAATGACATCGAAGTAAGATTGAAAACTTCTGTGGGATCAGCTGTTTTTTATTCCAATATTATAGCCCTTAAAGTAACTCCCTATACTCCTAATCCGGATTTGGTATACCCTAAAATCAATGTGCCAGGTAGCTATGCTGGGGCAGCGGGTTATGCAAACTGGGCTCCGGATAATTCACCTAATCTGTTTTCCCCTGAGAAAAATGACAAATACAGAGGGTTTATCTGGATCAATACCGTAACCGGTGACGAGGATGGAAAATATAAATTTTCTATCAATCAGGATTGGCCGGGAAATAAAGGAGATGACGGAACCCTTTCAGGCAAATTGAAGCTGGATGGAGACAATATCAAAGCACCTGCAGCAGGAACATACTATATTAAAGTAGATTGGGCAGCCAATACCTATTCCTCCGTGTTGGCAAACTTTGGTGTGATCGGTGATGCAACTCCTACAGGATGGAATTCAGATACTGATTTTGTATACAATCCTTCCACAAAGACTTATGTCATCAATTCCATCGCATTGAGCAATGCCGGGTCATTTAAGTTCAGAGCCAACGATGACTGGACTTTTAAAATTCAGCCTAAGAATGCTGATGAAACCCTGATTTCAGGAAAAGGAGTACAAACCTATTTCAATGCTGAAGGTACGGTAACTGATGACCATGGATATAAGGTTTCAGAAGCAGGTAACTATAAAATAGAACTGGATTTGCATAATTCAGCGTATTATAAGTTAACCATTACAAAATTATAATAAGTATTACATTGATAAAGCAAAGTGCTGCTTTATTGCAGCACTTTATTTATTTTTTTAAGTATAAATAGTCATTATGAAGAAAATTACAGTTGGAGCACTTTTGCTCTCAATGATGTTTGCAGGCGTAAAAGCTCAATCCTTGAAATCCCCGGACGGAAAGTTTGAAATGAACTTTCAGTTAAAAGAAGGGGTACCTTACTATAACCTGAAATACAATGGGGCTATAGTGGTTGAAGATTCTAAACTGGGATTAAGATTATTTAAAGACAAAGCCATAAAATTTGCTTCTGAAATAGCCAAGCCGGAAGATGCAAAGTTCGATCTGAATAACGGTTTTGCAAAAATCGATGAAAAAAGAGATTCTAAAAATGAAACCTGGCAGCCGGTTTTAGGAGAAAAGAAAAATTATATTAACCACTATAATGAGCTGGCAATTACGCTGAATCAGGCTTCTACAGACAGGAGTATTGTGGTAAAATTCAGATTGTTCAATGATGGATTAGGATTCAGGTATGAATTCCCACAACAGAAAAACCTGAACTATTTCGTAATCAGGGAAGAAGATTCTGAAATCGATTTTCCTACCGATATGAAAGCATGGTGGATCGTAGCAGATTACGATTCCCAGGAATATCAGTACCAGGAAACAAAAGTGTCTGAAATTCCCGCGCAATGGGATAAAGCATTTGACGCCAATGCTTCACAGACCTTAGTGAAGAATGCAGTGCAGTCTCCGTTAATGCTTAAGAAAGAAGGAAAAAATCCTTTATACATCAACGTTGCTGAAGCAGCAGTATTAGATTACCCTGCTTCACACCTTGAAGTGGATGCACAGAATTTTAAATTCAAAACCCATTTAACGGCTGACAGGCAAGGAGCAAAAGGATATATCCAGACTCCATCGGTAACACCCTGGAGAACCATCATCGTTGCTCCAAAAGCAGAAGAAGTGATGGATTCTAAAATGATCTTCAACCTTAATGAGCCTACAAAATATACCGATACGTCTTACATTCATCCTACAAAATACATGGGAGTATGGTGGGAAATGATCATCGGAAAATCCCAATGGGCATATTCTACGGCTGAAAACGTACACTTAGGCAAAACAGACTTTACAAAGCTTACTCCAAACGGAAAACATGCCGCAAACAATACAAAAGTTAAAGAATACATAGACTTCGCAGCGGAAAACGGATTCCAGGGACTTCTGATTGAAGGATGGAACATCGGTTGGGAAGACTGGTTCGGGAATTCCAAAGAATATGTTTTTGACTTCATTACCCCTTATCCGGATTTTGATATCAAAATGCTGAATGAGTATGCTCATTCCAAAGGAATTAAGCTGATTATGCATCATGAAACTTCAGGTTCTGCAACGAATTATGAAAGATGGGCAGATAAAGCTTTCCAGACAATGAATAAATATGGATATGACGCTGTAAAAACCGGATATGTAGGAGATATTATTCCGAGAGGAGAGCACCATTATTCTCAATGGACCATCAATCATTATTATAGAATTGCTGAAAAAGCAAACGACTATAAAATTATGATAAACTCTCACGAATCTGTACGTCCAACAGGAGAGAGCCGCACCTATCCGAACTATATTTCTGCAGAAGCAGCCCGTGGAACAGAATATGAAGCATTCGGAGGAAATAAGCCTGATCATCAGACCGTACTTCCGTTTACAAGATGGATGGGTGGCTCTATGGATTACACACCGGGAATTTTCCAGACTAAGCTGGATTATTACTTCCCTGGAGATAAGCGTTTTGTAAAAACTACATTGGCTAAGCAATTGGCACTGTATGTAACGATGTACATGCCTCTTCAGATGGCGGCAGACCTTCCGGAGAACTACAAAAAGCATATGGATGCATTTCAGTTTATCAAGGATGTAGCAGCAGATTGGGATGATACGAAAATCTTATCTGCAGAGCCGGGAGATTATGTAATCACTGCAAGAAAAGCAAAAGGTACCGAAAACTGGTTTGTAGGAGGTATTACCGATGAAAACAAACGTGATTATACTGTAGATTTCTCATTCCTGGATAAAGGAAAAAAATATGTAGCGACAGTTTATGAAGATGGAAAAGATGCGGATTATATCGACAATCCTCAAAGCTATAATATCTATAAAAAAGAAATTACCAGCAAATCAAAAATTAATTTTAAAATGGCGAGAAGCGGAGGTTTTGCAATCTCTGTTAAACCTGTAAAATAATTTTAAAGAATAAACATTAAGGTGCCCCGGTTCATTGTTTTCAATGTCCGGGGTATTTTATATATGTTTGTTTTTTCTAAAGAACTTTAGATACGTGAATATTTTCAATAAAAAATTTTAAAAATGTTGGGTATAAGGCATGAATTCTAATATATTGCAGGAATATTTGAAAATTTAATGCTAAATTGAACTTTAATATGAAGACAATATATGCAGTACTCACCCTCTCCATAGCTTCTGCCGCTTTTTCTCAGAAAACACTGGAAAGAGTAGAACCGGCTTTCTGGTGGAAGGGAATGAAAAATCCCGAACTTCAGATCCTGGTGTATGGAAAAGATATTGCCCATAATGAAATTTCACTTTCAGATGGTATCCGTGTTAAAGATATTCAGAAAGTAGAAAATCCTAATTATGCTTTTATTACCGTAAATACCAATGAAATTAATGTTCCAAAGTTTACCATCAATGTTAAAAAGGGTAAAAAAAGCCTGGAAACTTATACCTATGAACTGAAGCAGAGAAACCCCGGATCTGCAGATCGTGAATCTTTTACCTCTAAGGATGTTATGTATCTGATTATGCCGGATCGTTTCGCTAATGGAGATGAAAAAAATGACTCAAACCCGGAATTAACTGAAAAGGCAGATCGGAACCTGCCTAACGGAAGACACGGTGGAGACCTTAAAGGGATTATCAACAACCTTGATTATATTCAGAATCTTGGCGCTACGGCAGTATGGCTTACACCAGTGAATGAAGACAATGAGAAAGTTTACTCTTATCATGGCTATGCTCAAACCGATTTATATAAAATTGATGCCCGCTATGGCACGAATGAAGAATACAGAAATCTTTCCCGTGAACTGAATAAAAGAAATATGAAGCTGGTTATGGATTACGTAACCAACCACTGGGGCGTTTCACACTGGATGATCAAAGATCTTCCCGCAAAAGACTGGATCCATTGGTTTAATGACGGAGATAAAGGCTTCAAACGCTCAAACTATAAAACAACCACCCAGTTTGATACCAATGCTTCAGAAATTGATAAAAAATATGCACTGGACGGATGGTTTGATACAACAATGCCTGATATCAACCAGAAAAATCCATTGGTTTTAAAATATTTGACCCAAAATGCCATCTGGTGGATTGAATATGCAGAATTAGGCGGTTTCCGTGTAGATACTTATCCTTACAATGACAAGGATGCTATGGCAAAATGGGCGAAAGCTATTACCGATGAATACCCGAAGTTTAATATTGTAGGAGAAACCTGGTTGTATACGGCAGGGCAAATTTCAGCGTGGCAGAAAAATTCTAAAACGGGAGAAGCAGCAGGATATAATTCTAATTTGCCGTCTGTAATGGATTTTATGCTGTTCGCAGATATGCCTAAAGCCCTGAAAGAAAAAGAAGGCTGGAATACAGGAATGATCAGAATTTACGACTCTTTTACCAGCGATTTCCTCTATCCGGATATCAATAATATCCTGGTTTTCTTTGAAAATCATGATACAGAAAGATGGAATGAAATCTTTAATGCAGATCCTAAGGCATACAAAATGGGTCTTACCCTGATTTCAACGGTACGTGGCATTCCCCAGATTTATTACGGATCAGAAATCGGAATGCGGGGCGACAAAAATAAAGGGGGTGATGCAGATATTCGCAGAGATTTTCCGGGTGGCTGGAAGTCCGATAAGCAAAACGCATTTAACCCTGCAGGGCAGACGCCGGAACAACAAGACTTCTTTCAATTTACCCAAAAATTACTGAATTGGAGAAAAGGCAAAGAGGTAATTCATACCGGGAAAACTAAAAATTATGTTCCTCAGGATGGCGTCTTTACCTATTTCAGATACAATGAAAAAGAAAGTATTATGGTGATCCTTAACAATAATGAAAAAGATCAGGCGTTAGATTTGAAACGTTTTGAAGAATCATTAAAAGGATTTTCAAAAGGAAAAGACGTGATTTCAGGAAAGGAATGGATGCTTCATAACAACATTGTCATTCCTGCAAAAACTTCATTGATTATTGAGCTTGAAAAATAAATGATTAGCTATATGAAAAAATTATTAACCGCTTATGTGATTCTTTTCCTTGGATTTACCGGGCTTTCAGCACAATCTAAAAACGGGTTTGAAAAGGAGAAAACAGAAATCAGTACAATGCTTGATGCTTTCAATGTAGCAGCAGCAAAGGCAGATTACAATACTTACTTTAATTATTTTGCTGACGAGTCCACCTTCATCGGGACCGATGCCACAGAAATCTGGGATAAAAAAGCTTTCATGATTTGGGCAAAACCCCATTTTGATAAAAAGAAAACCTGGAATTTTACCGCTCTTAAAAGGAATGTTTATTTCAGTAAAGACGGAAAACTGGCCTGGTTTGATGAATTACTGGATACCCAGATGAAAATATGCAGAGGCTCCGGGGTGGTAGAAAAAATCAATGGAAGCTGGAAGATCAGACAATATGTACTGTCTATGACGGTTCCTAATGAAGTGGTAGATAAAGTAGTGGCTGAAAAAACACCTCTTGAAGAGGTATTGATCCGGCAACTGAAAACCAAATAATACATTGGAAGATAATATGGCAAAAAAAATAAAACCGGAACTTTCACTTGCCCAGATCATCAATATGAGTATGGGATTCTTAGGTATTCAGATGGCATTCGGACTACAAAATGGAAATGCGAGCCGCATTCTTGGTAATTTAGGAGCTGATGTTCATGAATTATCATGGTTCTGGTTAGTGGCGCCCATTACAGGATTAATCGTTCAGCCTATCATTGGGCATATGGGAGATAATACCTGGAGCCCCTTAGGGAGAAGGAAACCGTATTTCCTGATAGGTGCTGTTCTGTGTGCCATAGGATTGGTATTGTTGCCGAATGCAGCATCAGTTACTCAGATGTTTGCTGCGAATGCCCTTTTACTGGCTGTTATTTTTTTGGCGATGATGGACGCCTCTGTCAATATCGCTATGGAGCCTTTCAGGGCGCTGGTGGGGGATATGCTCCCAAAACATCAGGGGACAATAGGTTTTTCAGTGCAAACAATTTTAATAGGTATCGGTGCGGTATTGGGTTCGTATTTGCCGGATTGGCTTACCAAACTTGGAATTTCCAATGAAGCTCCCAAAGGGTATGTGGCAGATAACGTGATCTATTCTTTTTATGTAGGTGCTGCGTTACTTATTATAGCCATTTTATATACCATCATTACAACCAGGGAATACTCTCCGGAAGAATTTGCTGAATTTGAAGATGGAAAAGCAATAGAAAAAAAACAATCCGGATTTTCAGATATTTTTAAGGATTTTGCAACTATCCCTGTACAAATGAAAAAACTGGGTATTGTTCAGTTTTTCTCCTGGTTTGCACTCTTCACCATGTGGGTGTTTACAACCAGCGCTCTGGCCACGCATCATATGGGACTTTCCCCGGAAGATACACATTCAAAAGCATTTAATGATGCAGGAGACCTGACAGGAAAACTCTTCGGAATGTATAATCTCTGGGCTATTCCTTTTGCGTTTTTGCTGACTCCTATTGCAAAATGGATCGGAAAGAAACAAACCCATGCCCTGGCGTTGTTTTGTGGAGGTTTAGGACTCATTTCCATGTATTTTATCAAAGATGTGAACAATTTATGGATCTCAATGGTAGGATTAGGATTTGCCTGGGCAAGTATCCTTGCCATGCCTTATGCCATGCTGATTGAAGTCATCCCACAAAAGAAAATGGGAGTGTATATGGGAATATTCAACTTCTTTATTGTCATACCACAGATCATCAACGGATTATTCGGAGGTCCTGTTGTAAGCAGCATTTTTGGCAAACAGGCAATGGATTATGTAGTTGTTGGTGGAATTTGTATGCTGATTGGAGCATTAGTAACCATGATCTTTATTAAATCTGAAGATGAAACTCCTAAGGAAATTGAAGAAGAGATTCAACAGGTACATTTTTAAATTAATTTAATAGAATTCAAATTACATATTAATAAAGCTATCCATAAACATCTGTGAAAATCAGAGTCATCTGTGGTTAAAATTAAAACTACAAAAGTCGCAAGAGTTTTGAACACTTTAGTATTTTAAGTTAAAAGCATTAGCGTTTAGAAGTACACAAAAGCTTAAAAAATCCAAGATTTTTATTATTAAACTGGTGTGTTTACTTACTTGTGTGCTAAAGCTATCCGTAAACATCTGTGTCAATCTGCGTCATCTGTGGTTAGAACTCAACCACAAAAGTCGCAAAAATTTTTTAGTCTTTTTAAGTTAAAAATATTGCATTTGAAGTGTACCCAAGTTTAAAATTAAAGATTTACAAATCTGCGGTATTGCTTAATCGAATAACATACATTCATACCGCAAAATAATCAGTCATTTCATTGCCTTTTGCTGCCCAATTCCTTTCTTAACCTACATCAACTTTTTTACCGTCCGCATCCCGTACATTTGCATCATAAATAATCACAGAAATGAAAACAGTATATCATAAAGCAGATTCAAGAGGCCATGCCAATCACGGCTGGTTAAACTCTTACCACACATTCAGTTTTGCAAACTATCAAAACAGGGACCGAATGAATTTTGGGGTATTGAGAGTGTTAAACGATGACACCGTTTCCCAGGGAATGGGATTCGGAACCCACCCGCACAGGGATATGGAAATTATTTCCATTCCTCTGGAAGGAGATTTGGAACATAAAGATTCGATGGGAACTACTGCAGTAATCAGAAAAGGTGAAATCCAGGTGATGAGTGCCGGAACCGGGGTTATGCACAGCGAATACAACAAAAATAAAGATGAAGAAGTAAAATTTTTGCAGATCTGGGTTTTTCCAAGAGAATTAAATGTAGAGCCAAGATATGATCAGAAAAGTATCAAAGAAGGTGAAAAAATCAACGGATTTCAACAGATTTTATCCCCGAATAAAAATGATGATGGGGTCTGGATCCATCAGGACGCATGGTTTAATATAGCCAACTTTAAAAAAGGCAATGGTAAAAATTATATGCTCAACAAAAAAGGAAACGGGGTGTACGCATTTGTTTTGAAAGGGAGTGCAAAAGTAGGGGACCGTGTTCTGAATGAAAGAGACGGATTAGGAATCTGGGATACCCAAAGCTTTAATATCGAAGCAGTGGAAGACACAGAAATATTATTAATGGAAGTACCCATGGAATTGCCTTCTTATCTTAAATAAAAAACTAAATTTGTATCCTTTAAACTTAAACTTAAACTTACATAATCGGCGAAACCAAAAGTAAAAAAAATAATCACTATGCGCTCCACTTTATCATTGGAAACTACACCTTATTTAAATGATATTTAAAGACCATTTAAATAATAAAAAAATGCACTCAACTGAGTGCATTTTTATTAATTTCTAGTCATTAATTGACCTTACGGAAATCCGTTTTAATCAGCCAAAATATCAGTATAATTTTACTTTATGAAACATATTGAAAAAATTATAATAGATTATCTGGCAGACGGGTACAGCCAGTATGAAATCGCTGAAAAATTAAAAGAGCAGGGGATCAAGCCCAATAGTTTAAGCTCCATTGAGAAGCATTTAAATAAAATCAAGGAAAATTATGAAGCTAAATCGCTCTTTCACTTGGCTTGCATTCTCCATAAGTTAGAAATTTTAGGAAATACGGATTCCCATAAAGGTGATTAATTTTTTATTTGTATAATTGTACGATTGCAATCACGAACATTAATTTAAAAATCATTCAATTATGAAAAAAACAATTTTACTGAGCGCTTTACTAGTAGCAGGTGTAGTAAGTGCATTTCCGTTTAGAACTTCCTGCGGGAGAGTATTACAAATTAGTCAAACTATAGCTGATAATATGACCCTTGATCAATTAGGAAATTACCTTGGTGATGTCAATAGCCAGGCATGCCCCGGAACTGGGCCAGTTGCTATAAAAATCTATTACCATTAAAAATGAATGTTAGACCGTCATATATGTATATGGCGGTCTTTTTAAAGTTAATATAAATGAAAAAGATTATCCTACTAATCAATTTTTTTATAATGATATTTATTTTGGGACAGAAGCCGTTTCCTGTTGTTTATGAGGCTGATTACAAGTTAAACTACAGAATGTCCAATGCCACCAATTATAAAAAAGAAACAACTTTTGCCCTGCTTATTAATGAAAATTCCTCCTTCTTTAAGGATATGCATCGATATGTATCGGATTCTCTAATGGTAGAGAAAAAACTTAATTCATTAGAGGAAGCAATGAAGTATATGACAGATTTTAGAGGTTATATTGGGACCACAGCAGCAAAATTATATGTTACTGATGAAATCAATTATACATACTTTGAATACGAAGAACCTAATAATATAAGTTGGAAAATCAAAAACGAGTTTAAAACTGTCGCGGGATATAAAAGCCAAAGAGCTGAAACAACAAAATACGGCAGAACCTGGGTTGCATGGTTCACTCAGGACATACCTTTTCAATTTGGGCCTTATAAATTTAATGGACTTCCAGGATTGATTACTGAAATATATGATACTAAAGATGACTATCATTATACATTATATACGTTTAGAAAAAGAAAATATATATGTAGATCTGCCAATATAGCAGTCAACGTAAAAAAATTAACTAAAGAAAAAGTCGTAGAGGTATTTAAAAACAGACTGTCAGGTAAATTAAGACTTAATGAACAATACATCGAAAATAAAGAAGATCTTGAGATGTTGAGGCGTAACGCATTGCTTGCAGAGAAAAATTATAATCCTATTGAACTAAGTATTTATTAAAAAAAAACAGCACCTAATTATATGATTAGGTGCTGTTTTTTTTAATTGTTGCTTGTTTTAGCTGCCCGCCATCCCTGAATACCTCATTTGCCGGGCTCATTCCGTTCGCCCGGCAAACACCCGTGTTAGTATTTGGATTTGCCATTTCATTTTTAATAATTCAATTCAGTAATATTATTACCGTGAGATCTTTTATCAAGAAAAATGTTTCCTACCAAGGCTCCCGGCTGTCTCACAGTTTCTCTACGCGAAAAGCTTGCATTCGTGTCTGTGTCATCTGATTTAAATGTATTTCCGACAAACAGCACTGAAGCCTCTGATAATGCCGGATCCACGTTCCCTCCATTAGTCTGATTGGCGTCATGCAAAACGATTGAAGCCCCGCCTTTTGAGTAAATCTCGCAGTTGAAAACCTCTAACCTTTGAGCGGTAATTCCATTTTGAACTTGATTGTGCCAATATAAAGAACCTCCGTTTGCTGTTGTATTGTTTTTTAAGAACTTGCAATTCCTGAATCGCAATGTATGGCCTTGCCAGGAACCAGCACCATAATTATGTTGATTCTGTACATCGTTAATGAAATCACAATTGAAGAATTCAATTAATGCCGGAGCAGTTCCGAAGTCTGAGTGTACCGAATAAGATGAAGGGTCTGCGATTCCTTCCGTTTGCGTAGATTTGAATGTAATATTCTCGAAATAAGCATTGATATTAACTTGCATCGGAGCAGCATGGTAGTCTCCTTTGTTCATAACAATCGTCACATCTTTTTTCGAATATCCTATAAAGGAAAGTTCCAATCCCGGATTAACCGCATTACTAAACAAGTCTATCGACTCATTATATATGCCCGGATTGATCCTGAAAAAGAATTTCCCTGTTTTGTTTTTTATAGAATTAATAGCTGAATTGATTGAATTGAACTTGCCGGCAAATTGATCAATCGTAATTACATTACTTGAAACCTCAACATCAGCGGCTAATTTTTCAAATAAATCTATCGGAGTATAACCTTTTCTTTGGATATCTGAAACTTCTAGCTCCATTGCCAAATCAAAATCATTGTTAGTTGCCACGTCCCCATTATATCCTGCCGTTTCGTACATAATGCCAGTCTTTCCTGCCTTAGAATTCCAAGCCATTCCGGATGAAGGTGTTTTTAACGCAATTCGCTCACCTTTATAAAGAATATCATCAATTGGATATGTCTTAATTCCAGCAGGCAAAGCAACGCTAAAACTAAAAGTTTTCCTTTCAACAAATTTTTTATTAATAACTGATCCAAAAGCAAAAACAACCTGGCCGGCACTTTCCGCATGCATTTTTATGCTAGAAACCTGTTTATCCGAATCAAATGATCTATTATTGAAATAATATGCCTCAAAGTCCACCAAACTGAATCGCGTTGTAAAATCAGTACTGCCATTTAAAATTGTGTTAGACAACTCTATACTTTCTATATAATTGGCTATCTGTTTTCCTCCTTGTGGTTTAATGTCTGTAATTGGATCAAAATCTGGTGAAACTGTTTCTCCAGGCATTTTACTTTCCGATTTCGTCCACGATGCCCCGTTCTTATAAAACATGGTATTGTACCCCTGTTTAGCTCTAAGATTCCCGGCATTTGGATAGGGTGTGCCCCAATCTACCGCACTGTCAGGATTTTCCGGTTTATCAAGTTCAGAAGATATTGAAGGTTTATATGAACCGTTGTCGGTTGGTTCGGGATCTGTTGGAGACAATACTCCTTTAAAGTCTGTTTCCACTTGCGCTACGACATTATCAAAAGCTTTTAAGAGCGTTTCTTGCACACTCAGATCTAATTTATTATCTAATGTATTCTGCAAGCTTTTTACTGCCGAAATATCAATGAGTTCATCCTTATGCCAGTACGAATCAAACATATTATAAAATGCTTCCTGTGCTGGCTTTAAGCCTTTAGCAAAAAGTTGTCTGAGGTTTATTTTTGAGATTTTAGGCATTATCCTTTGTAAATTATATAGTTAACAATTCGATAGGGATCTAACGTTTTAAGAGGTTCAGAAAGCCCCAGAACTTCAGTTTCTATCTGTGTTCCATTAGGGGTTGTTCCTATGTTATCCATCGGCCCTGTGTCATCAACCAGCCTTCCCCCATTAGTATAGATAGAGGTTCCTATTTTGACTTGTGGCAAATTCATCTTTTGGATTATAGAGGTTTTACTTCCGCCAGTGGCTCCAAGCACACTGAAATCTGAATCCATAGGATCTCTTCCTACTAAAGTTTTGCCCGCTGATCCTGTCCATTCCTCATAACCAGAAGGAATTTCATTGGCAGGTTTCAAAAATAGAATAGGGCTATTCCCTTCAAGTATGGGTTTGGCTATTTTTTCTAATTTTGCCAACCGGTCCTCAATTGTATTAAGTGGGGTAACTCTTTTAAAATCGTTCCATGTATAGGCGGAAGTAGAATAACCAAAAGTAGCGAATCGATATTTTTCAAATGGTTTTATGCTGCCATCTTCAAAAGCTACCTGTGTATTTTCTTCTTTTATAATGACTGTAGATTGTTTTACACCTCCTTTGAATTCCAGGAGTTCTCCGTTAATAATCACATAGCCGTCACCAACATTGACTCCCAAGTCTTCACAACCTGAAACAATAGCCTTTTCTCCTGCCATTCTAGCCACGCCGGAATAAATGGAATAAGCATCCTGCAAGCCTGCTAGTATTTCAGTTACCAATTTAAAACCTCCCGTCTGATTAAAGTTAAATGTTTTCATTTACTACTATTTTATAGCGTTTGCTCGCTAGTTTATAAAAATCTATTAATGCTTTTATTTCGACCTGGTAATTTTTCAAATCACCTGGAATCATTACAGTAAAATCAACGCCGGATCCTTCTGTCTCTTCTTGGGTATAAAGGACCATTTCACCAAGATATTTAGGCTTTTGTTCAGCATTCGTATAGATGTACTTAGGTTTTTTGAGTACTCCGTCAACAATCTGTATTCTTCGCTCATAATCAAATGTATCATTCAAAATTTTTCGAAGTTTGCAGACTTGTGAATTATGTACAATTTTTGTAATATTTTGTTTTCTATTTGTCAAAAAGCTCAGATTTAAGTCTGAAATTTCATCAGAAATCAAGGATAAAAAAGAACTAAAAAGAGGCGTTCTTAAAAAAGTAACCCAGGTTTGTAAAATCTGAATTTGACCGTTTAATTTATACCACATATTCAATTTCACTGTTTTCAAAATCAATTGTAAAGTAACCGCTAACAGGTATTTTGGAAATTTCAATAATTTCATAACTTCCGTAATTTCCTGCAATTGGATCTATCCAGGCTGTTTTTACTGTTATAAGATGTGGATTAATTACGCCATCTATAATTTGTAATTTATCTACCATCTTATTAAGTATTAATTCGCCATTAAAAGGCAATTCTTTCATAAACTGTTGAAGTGCTTCTTTAACAGGTTCATTTCCGGTTATTATTGACACACCATTAGAATCAATAACATTAGGATCTCTTTTGATCTTTAAAAACACTCGAAGTTTATCCGGCAGGTAATTAATAACTGTTGTTTGTACGCCTGCATCACGTACCTCAGAGATATAATACTCAAAAGCAGTTTTTTGATCTTCTGTTATTGGTTGCAAGATTCCTCCTGACTCAGTGGCTATTTTTATAATCAACCGGCTTTCTTTTTCGGCTTCAGTGACGGCACAATATTTAATGATTTTATACGGTAAAATCTCCTCAGCACTCAGACCCCTATTGTCAAACTGGTCAGAATCAATTAATAAAGGAAAACCATGCTGAAATGCTAAAGCCATTTTTCTGTACCACTTTGGTGTATGTGCTTTTTCTTCATTGATTTGCTGCGAAACTTCCTGCTTATGTTGTGCAAAGATCTGTTCATGTGTCCAGATCAGAAATGCAACGACATAGAGGATATTTCTCCATACAGCTGTATTAGATGTTGAATTTAATGCGTCTAAAGCCGGGTAAGTGGCTTTTCTTTCTAGCAAACTGTTGTATATTTCGTCTAGTGTTCTCATTTATTGTATTTCAAACGTCTCTCCAATTTCCCAATATCCCACACCTTCCAGCGGTTTAACTTCAACCAAATTACTCTCCAAAGCTGTAGCCGGTTGATATCCTCTATAAGAAAAAAAAGTTACCACGTCAATATCCGTATCAAGTGCATCCGGGATAGTGATCTCCATTCCGGGTGTTAAAATTTCAGTGACTGAAAGATCATTATGAAAGGCGATAATAAAGCTATTCTCAACCTTTCCGGTGTACTGAATTGCGATATCTAATAAGGACTGATTATGCAGAGCTGTTATTATCTCCATCAGTTATATCTTTTATTGTTGTTATACCAGACTTTATTTTTGCGGTAATTTTTTTAAAATAGCTCCAGATATCAAAGCCGGCCCTAGGTAGATTTTCAAAAAATATTGAGTAAAACTCAACTGCGCAAGCTATTGCAATAGATACAAGTGATAATGTTAAATCATGATCGGTATAATTATTGGACCCAAAACTTTTTATTCTGAAAATCACCTCTATACCATATGAGCAAATGATAAAAAAGAAATAAGTAACACTCTTTATAATTGACAATCTTATTCGGGAACTTGAAAAGCCGTAACGCCAAAAATTACTTTGTATCTTTGAATTTTTCCACATATTCCAGGAGGCCAGAACCCCCGTAATAAAATCTACAGTCATAAGGCCGAGCAAAAGAAAAATGCCCAAAATAGAGTCCGAAAATGTTACAAGACCTAGTGTTGGCACTACAATTGCCGGTTTCTCTACAGCAGCCAATAAAGCAATTGCATTTTTTTTATAAATAAGTAATTCTTTCATATATTAATTTTCAAATTTTCATAACCCCCGGTTAAGTCAATGTCAGGATTATTATATCCGTCATATTCCAATTGAATGTTTAAATCACGTTTAAACTGATTATCATTCCGGTTTTTCTTCAGTTGCAGAACCGCTGCAAATCCAAGCATCGGAGCCCTTTTATATTCTCCCGGATGGGCAAACGTAATATCAATTACATGCTGCCGGTCGGATTCACCAATTACGAAATCTCCGTTTCGAATTAGAGGCTCATAGTTTTCATTTATTAGGATATCATTTCTCATTATTATGATATTTTACCGTCCAACATATTTGTAAATCATTATATCTTCATATCCATTTCCATCACCAGTAGAGGCGTATACTGTTTTTGTTGTTGCAACATTAAAAGGACTTTCTTTATATTGATTAACATGAAGCCAGTCTAGAAGTTCTATAATCTGACTTTTACTGCTAGTAAAGTAAAAGAAAGACCTATCCTCAATCGTTTTTAAAACATCCAAGTAATTAGTAAGTTTCCAATAACCCATATTCTTGTATCTTGTTACATCTGTGGATAAATATGGAGGATCTAACAAAAAAATTATATTATTGTACTCTTTATACTTTTTAAACAATTCCCTATAATCTTTTGTAACTATTTCAACACCGTTTAAATAATTCTCCGAATTGTAATCAGTATTTACAATACGGTTATAAAACGATTGTTTTTCGAGTTCTTTTAAGTTATCAGCAACACGCCCACTAAATAAAATGTTAGATGATAATGTAATGTAATCAACAAAACATGATTCGGTTTTTATACGCTCAATTATTTCTATCCGTTTTACATCATTTACTTTACTGTTATAAGGCACGTCGGAAAGTATTGTACGAATATCTTTGATGAGATTATTTGTTTTATCAATATTCTTTAATCTCTCAGAATATTTATCAAAATCATTATATATGACATGAGAATTAGGATAAAATGTTTTTACTGTATGTGATAGTAATCCTGATCCTCCAAACAGATCAATATATATAGCATCTTCTGGAAACTCATTTAACGCTTCTTTGAATTTGTTTAAAAAATTTCTTTTTTGCCCCTGAAATGGCAATGGTGCTTTATTATATTTTTTCATTTTAAGTTATTCTATACTGCCTGTTCCGGTAAAAGGTCCCTGATTACTGGTTCCTGTAATTGTTACTTTAGCACTCATTAAATACTCCTTAATGATCATAAGCAGCTTTTGTGCATATAATTCTCTGGCAGATGCCTTGTCGGTGTAGCCTTCCATTTCAGACTGTAGGTCTACTATTCTTTGAATAAATTGAGTGTCGTTTAATGGCATTTTTATTTAAATAATTGGGTTGTTTTATTTTTCAGGTCTTCAAACTTTTGTTTATTGATATCAGAAAACTGCCCAGGACCTGACGGTGTAGTTATCACAGCATTTTTAAGATTATCAAATCCCTCTGTTAAAATTTCCTTCAGATTGCTTTCCTGGTTCTTTAGTTCAAACTTACCGCTTGACATTTCAAAGCGGGCTCCGCTTAATGTTATCAAGACTTTATCAATCTGCGTATATTTGACAATGGCTGTTTCTGCGGGTTCATTTTCCACAACCAGGCAAAGAACTTCAGAGCCAATGGCCGGATAAATCAAAATACAATCATCAAAATTTTTATCTATAGCATTAAGCCGGACATCATAAAGAGGGGGAAGGTCTTCACGTTCAACGGTACAGGTTACCCCTGTAATTTCCGTAACGGTCCCCAGTGATGTAAACCTGTTAACAGGTAAAGCCCGTTGACTTTCTTTCCTTATAACCTCAAGAAACTTCTCCACGGTATTTTATATAGAATGAACCCTATTAAACCGAATAGAATAATTTTCCCGATCCAAATACAAATTTTCTGAAAAAGGGTCAGCTCTGCCTGAACCGGAACCTTTTCAATGACTGGATAAGGGACCGATATCGTTTTGTTGTGCTCTTTAGTTTCCTGGACATATTGCTCTTTCCACTTTAAGAAGAGCTTTTGAGCTTCAGTATTAACCAGAATTGTGAGCTTTCCATTATTTAAATTAACATCGGATTTGACTCCGGTTGTTTTTTTCTCTTCGGGATCTCTGAGCACCGGTTTATTATTGATACATTCGATATACGCTTCATAATAGAGACTATCCGGCACCGATACCAGTACTGTATCTTTTACAATGACAGTAACCTTTTTGGTGTTTAAAATGCTATCCTTTTCTATTTTTGGAGGAGGCAGTTCCGGATTGCTTTTTCTTACGTTGCACCCTTGGAGTAATAGTAATATGACCATAAGTAGGCCGATTATATTCTTCATTGCTTTTAATTTTAAATGATAATTTATTTTGTCTTTTTATTCCGTCTGAGTCATTGATCGTTGTTGTAACACCATCAATGAAATATTGACCGTCACGATATCCCGTAGGATAGTTTGGATCTTTAATATTAGCACCGTCACCGACTTCTGTACGGGGATAAAACCATCCGTCAACACTTCCCTCATAACCATCAAAAACAACCGAATTATAATACTTCTCTGCCCATTCCTTGAGCTGTTGTTGATCCAGGTTCAGAGGAGCATGTAATGAAATCTCACTTTCTCCAACGTCTCCAAATTCATACGTTACCTTTTTATTCGCACTACCTTTTTGCATGGAAACAGCCTTAATATAGCGTTTGCGGCTTGCCTTTGTTTTATATTTCAGATCCGTACTTTCCCGGATATTTTTCCCAAAGGTGAAATCATGCATAACCTGTGGTTTAAAGTCAACGGTAAGACCTGCATATAAAACTTTTCCCTTAAAGAAGCACCTAACCCCATATTTATCTTTCAGATCTTCAATGACCTTGTAAGGTGTAGCCCTTTCAATCATATATTTGCCCACAGGCATGTCTAAAGCGTTAACCTGATAGCCGGGTGCAATAAACTGTAAAACCTCCTTTAGATTGGCAGATTTGAATGTATGATTGATCAGAGGCATTTTTTTTAGCTTAAACATTTCATCTTCACATTCCAGAACTATGGGGATTTCTGCGCCTACCTCAGAAATGTATCCGGTAAACTCAGTAAATAATTCTCCATTATACCCCGCCTCAATGACGATAGAATCCCCAACTTTTATATATTCCAGCAAGTTCTTGCGTTCCAGAGATAAGCGAACATCATTTTCAACTGCTTTTTTAAACTCTCTTGGGAGCTCAATACTGGCGGTATCAGACAATTTTTCAATGGTACTTTCAATAGTGATAGACTTAGCCACGTAGAACTGAATCCGCTCAGCAATGGTAATCCTGATATCAATATTGTAATAATGGCGATACATTAGTTAGGATTTAATAGCGTAAAGTTCACTTCATTAATACTCGAAGCAGTCAGCGTAAACTGTATAGTATCCTGAAAGCCTTCGACTGTGGTAATAGAAACATCTTTTAAAAAGATATTTTTAATATTTTTATCCATAAACTGCCCACCTACAACAGCTATTGTGTCGTTGTGTTCAAAGAAACGGCAGAGTTGTTGAATTTTTTTTGATGGATAACTCCTATTTTCTACATCAATTAAAATCCCTCTAATTTCAATGTCCCAGGGCTTGGTTCCCCACCTTTCAATCACTACCATATCGCCTCCGGAAACCTGTGTTTCAATTAAATTTTTTCCACGGTTAAAATTCATCATTAATGGCGGTGCATAGATAGAACTATCATCCCCCTCCAGCATTTTGGCAAATTTTAATTCAATTGCATCTTTAGCAGGACCGTAAGACATTGTTACAGCTTCAAAATCAGGATCGAAATCCTCATATACCTCCACATTATATTGGTTGTCTTTCCTATTGATTACCGCCTGGTTAATCCTGTTATTAATTGCCATTATTCCGAAAGCAGCGGCATATCTGGCAGCTAAATTGATTACTATTGATTCTCCGTTTGTCATTACTGAAGTTTTTTAACACTTAATATTCCCATATCTGCGAGCCATCCAATCTGCGCCCATTTAATGGCCCAGGTGTCGTCATCCAGTTCCTCCGGGAAAGGAATATGAAGGAAATGGCTGATCAGTGCATCTGCCTTCATATATAAATCACTTTCCTGATTATAGCTTAGCCCGGAACAGCCCTCTAAACTTTCCCAAACTTTCCCTGCCTGATCGGAATTAATTCAGTTAGAAGCCCGGCAGCGGCATAGAAGAGACCATCATCAGCCAAAACACGTTCTTTATCTGTAAGAATGCAGTTTTTTACTAATATCTCCTGTCCTTTTTTGGGATCAGTATTCATAAACTTCATCGACTGCCCTACAACAGAGCGGGAAGGCACAAGGGCCAATACTTCGATTTCTTCCGTAGAATCATCATCCAAAGGAAGGATTAACGATTTTAGCTTATCTCCATGCTCTTTTTTAAGATTTTCTTTTGTCTCCTGATTAATTTCCTGTAACATTTTAAAATTTTTTTTAAGATTAAATGATTGAATTATTTATTATGGGAATACATCGAGATCCACTTTCAAAGCAAATAGATCAAATTGTTTTTCGAGGCCCATATCCCCGGTAACGTCACGACCATTGCTCTGGAATTTCGCTATGATCTTATCGACAACAATCACATTGAATTCATTCACAAACTCAACAGTAATAATAAAAGGCTTGACTTTTAACAGATCACCTCCGGCCGCCCGTTCTAACGGCACTAAGTCGGCCATCATTAAGGTCATTGATGCAGATGGGGTTTTCTTTCCCCAGGACCATGAGGTGGCATCAATCCCCAACGTATGGTTTAATTGATGTTCCTGCTCATTCCCGTAAGTGATAGCCTTAACATTGACAGGAACCGCATTAATTTGGACCTTGACATCAGCACTGTCATAGGCTTTGCCATTTCTTATAATATCACTCATTACAATTGTGTTTTAAGGTTAACAGTTCCGTTTATTTCACCAATATTGCCTTTTGGGACGATTTTAAAGCCAATGTTGAGAACCTTTGTCACAATCACATCACTATCCGGGTCAACATAGGTTTTACCCCCTGAAATCTCTCCGGCTCTCTCCATATCGGCAAAAACACTGTCGCCTATGGCTTCAAAGGCGACCACAACACCAGGAAGCATTTTTCCGGTTTCCGGATTGACGGCCGGGTCTGTTTTGACTTTTGGCAGATACATTGTTCTTAATGCTCTCCTGGCTTTCTTTGCCGTTCTTCCATATGCTACCGTATGTTCGTTGATGTTATTATCATCATCGAGGATAATAGGCGCACAAACGTGGTCATTATTAAGTCTTACCCCAGCCATTCCTGTATAGGTAAGCCCAAAAACATAACCTTTATTCTCTAATGTCTGAAGGTCAGAAAACTGTTCTTTGATGGTTTTGTGATTCGATAATCCTGGATTAACAAGGAGTTTTTTAGATTCATGGGTAAGGTTTTTAGTTTCATTTTCCCCAATATTCTGATTAACAGAACATGAAGCGCAAACTCCTAAAACAGTACCTATAAATGCATACTTCTGAGCGTGTCCGGTCTTCTTTTCTGCAATATCGAAATCCTGTCCGATTACAAGGGTCACCCCTTCAGCGGAAAGATTTTCCAAATCTCTAAGATTGGCAGAGCTGGCGGCAGAACCACCATAACTATACCCTTCAAGGAAAATAGAAACCGGCATGAAATTATCTTCACTCCATTCTTCTAACACTTTAGCCTTTGCAATGGAATTATACACATCATCCGGCAAGCCGTTAAGCATGGTAATGGTTGCTTCAGGTTCCAGGTTTAACCCGATTGCTAATTGCTTAATTTTACCCTGAGCAAAGATTAAAAGCTTTTTAGCCGGCTGTTCACAAAGGTCAACAAGTTTTTTTGTCTGGTCTTCAAGGATCAGGTACAACTCTGTTCCAGTAGGTGCAAAGCGGAAAAACTCATAAAGATGCTCATACACATGCACATTGTTTGTTGTGTCATACTCCTTTGTAATTCCCAGGCTTTCAACATCGTCAATGTTGTAAACTACTATAGGGGTATCAAGCTCCATATTAGCCGGCTTAGGACCGGTTATAATAATACCGGAAATCGCATCATCACTACCAAGTCTGTTGGTTCCGACTTTTCCTTTTTTAAAATTAACGCCGTTTATATTTGACATTTTTTGAATTTATTTAGGTTGATCTTCAGCAGGATCAATCTTCTGACCTTGTTTGATCGTTTCGATTTTCCCTTCCCTTTGGCCTTCCTTATTTTTTGGAAGGCTATTATTTGCATAGTTGATATCTGTGAACCACTCACCCTGAGGATTCAAGTGAAGCTCCTTAACAGCTTTATTTTCTTTAAAAAACTGTTGTGCATATTCTTTCTGTGCCTTTGTCATGATTCAGCTATTTAAGGTGTAACATTATCTGAAATAATAGCTCCAAAACCGTGATCTTGTTTTTTATCACAAAGACCATAACAGTGAAGTCTTAATTCAGAGGTTGGATCTTTAGAGCGCGTGTCCTGTGCCATTGGCTTTAATAATGTTTTAACAGCCTCAATCCAGTATACTGTATTTGGAGCATAGAAAAATACAGATGCTGATTGATCTCCGGCAGCAGGTGTTGAGCCTAGAGATTTTAATATTCCCTGAGCGTTGTATTTTGGAGTTACTGTATTTTCAAAAATCTGCAAATTGAAAAACCTCTTTAACTCTCCGGTATTTTTATCAATTTCAAGATCACGGTAATTGTTTGTATTAGCTCGATCATGCACTAAATCGGCCTTGTGCATATCATCTAGGGTTAAATAAAACTGGTTTTTATCTTTAAGATTCAGTTTTACGAGTTCTTCAAAAAGGAAGCGATTAAGATCAGCGTATGTTAATCTTTTTCTACCGTTGAACTCCTCTCCTGTAGTTCTGATAACAGGCATTTTACCGGCTGTGTGTTCCTTAGGCGCAAGTTTACTTAATGCGTAATCCCTTACTCCGATTTTAAAAGAGTTGGTATGTTCTACTCTTAAAGCTGCTTCTTTGTCGAAGGCCATCGCTCTGAGCTCCGCATCTGTGTATGAGGTTGGTGTAGTGTCTAATTTATCCCACGGAACATGCCCCTTTGCTCCCGTCATGGCCAAAGGAGTAAAATCAACTGTTGCATTAACTACAAAACCAACATTATTGATCAGTTTATTAAATTTAATCCCGTCTGCATCAATAGCAGCCGGATTTGGCCTTTTTAGCACTCCAATGAAGGAATCATTATAGTTCCTAAAGTCTTCTAATAACTGTGGGTCGACATAGGTTCTGGTCCACAAACCGTCTTCAAATTCTGGCATTTTTTATTGATATTTAGCGTTAAACAAATTTTTGAATTTCTCAGGCTCCTGTGTAGCCATTTTTTCAAGTCCTTTCGGGTCTTCTTTCTGCCACTGGGCAAAATCCCAACCCTCCCGGCCTGCCGTTACTGCTCCCTTATTACCCACCTGGATAGCCGCTGAAATATTAGGAGCCTGCGGTTTACTTACGGTTTTAAAGACCAATTCAAGAGCTTCCACTCCTGAAGTAGCACCGATTGTTTCATAAGTTTTTCTTTCATCTTCTGTGAAAGTTTTTCCAAGACCGGCCGCTGCACCATCAATAATGGCTTTGATTCTGCCATCTTCGTATTCTTTGAGTTTGGCCTCTGCTGTAGTTTTTGCAGTTTCAGCCGTTCTTTTTTCGGCTTCCAAATCATTGATCTTTTGTTGAATTGCACCTATTACGGCAGTATCAGAGCTTTGAGCATTGACCGTATGCAGCGCAAGGGCTGTGATTAATAACTGTTTCATATCGTCGTTAAAATTTGATTGAGATTGAGTTTCTTGTGTTGGAAAGTCCATAAAAGCATTTACCGCCGGAGTTGAATATTTCATCAAACTCACCGCCGGTGTAGGAATAGAGGTCAAAAGTGCCGCATACATATTGAAAACTTCTGTTTCTCCGACCTCTTCAGGAATAAATGAAGGATAAACCGTCTCAACAGATGCCGGGATCACTTCAGAAACCAAACCAAGATCTAATGCTTCCTGAGCGCTTAACCAGGTATCAGTGTCTAGCCAGGCCATTACCTCATCCTTAGATTTTCCGGTTCTAAGCATTAATTTCTCTGTAAAGTTCTGTTCCATCAAACGCAATAATTTTGCGGCTGATTCGTGATCTTTAGCATTACCATAAGAACCGCTAGAAGGTGCGTGAATCATGACGTATCCGTTATTTACAATTTTCACATTCTTGGAGGACAGTATAATAACAGCACCCATCGAAGCGGCTAGACCATCAATAATAATAGTAATGTTTGCGTTTGATCGTTCTATTGCATTACACATTAGATTCCCGGCGAAAACACTGCCGCCATAAGTGTGCATTCTAATGGTGATTTCAGAATACTTGCTTTCAAGTTGATTTAAATAGTACACGAAATCTTGTCCATCATATTCCCAGATGGTTCCGTACATAGTCAGCGTGTTGTCTTTAATACCGAATATCATGTGTTTGCTTGATTTTTCAGCAATATTAAAGCTCAAAAACAGGGGTTGGTAAATCATCCGCAAGGGTTGCCACTTTTTAAAAAAAGGGACCTTTTTATTTGGAAGTTTGCCCAAAAGTGTACAATGGCAAAGAGAGTTAATAATGAGCCCTTACGGGCTATGGCTGAAAGAATGTTTGTCGAGGAAGGCATGACCGCAAAAGCAATTGCCGCAACTATTGATGTAACTGAGCAAACTATAGGAAGGTGGCGGAAAGGTATTCAGGGAGATATCTCCTGGGATGAAAAAAGAAAACAGTACTTAACCGCTCCCAACAATATTAAAAAGGTGTTAATGACAGAGCTCGGTGATCTTGCTGAGGGAAAAGATTCACGAATTGATGTTAAAGCAATAGCAGCCGTCACAAAAGCAATCGAACTTCTCTCTGATAAAGTTTCGGCGCAGATCGCTATGGCGGTTTTTAAAGAATTCGATTCCTGGATGGCCGTGCAGGACCCTGAAGCGGCTGTCTCATTTCTGGAATGGCATAAGATGTTTCTCCTGTATAAAGCACAACAAGAACAATAATGAGCGCTACAGATGTAAAATTGACAAAGGTATATGAAAAGATGCTCCGTGATTACGATGAGCATTGTAAAAGTATACATCAATCTACAGGCTCCGGCCTCAATCCGAACGAAACACCCACAGAAAGAAGAAAACAGCGGTTGGAGTGGGAAAAAGATTATATTACGTGGTTTGAGGAAATGTTTCCGCATTATGCTAAAGTAAAATGCGCATGGTTTCATAAAAGGCTTGCGGATTTAATTATTAATAATCCTGTTTGTGATGTCCTGGCGGAAATTTACCGATCGGGCGCAAAATCCGTGCATATTGATTTAGGGATTCCCTTATATCTTTATGTTACTGATCAGCTTCATTTCATGCTTCTTTTTGGTCAAACGGACCTGAAAGCAAAAAAGCTTATTTCTGATATCCAGTCAGAGTTAGTTTACAATCAAAAATTTATCCACTATTACGGTAAAAAATTTAAATTTGGAGATTGGTCGGATGGTGACTTTACCACTACAGACGGGGCGAAGTTTATGACCTCAACGCCGGGTCAGTCTCCCAGAGGATTACGTGAAGGAACCTCCCGTCCGGACTATATTGTTTTTGATGACGTTGATACCAGACAGAGGGTGAACAATGATGATCTTTCCAAAAAATTATTTGATTTTGCCTGGGAAGATGCAAGAGGTACGTTTGATGAGGGATCTCAATACCGCCGTTTTGTAGTAGCTAATAATAACTTTCATAAAAATACGCTGATCAATCAGCTTAAAGAGGAGTTTAAATTGATCACCCTAAGATTAAAACAGGCTGGAATAAAATCTACTTTCTTTCATCTACATGTCCCTGCTGTTAAAGATCTTACAACCTTTGAGCCCAATTGGCCGGAAAAAACAACGGCTGCATACTGGAAAGAAAAATATCTGTCCACGCCGTACAGGTCATTTATGCGTGAGTATATGCATGTACATATTGTTGAGGGTACAATCTTTAAGAATGAATGGATTCAATACAAACCACGATTACAGTTTCGATCTTATGATGCCCTGGTATTCTATGGAGATTTATCATACAAAGATGCCGGAGATTATAAAGCAATGATTTTTGCCGGAAAGACCGGACGCGAATTTCATGTGCTAAATTCCTTTGTGCGACAAACCTCAAAATATAATGTAGCAAGATGGTTATATGAATATGTTCAGGATAACAATCTTTTGAACTACAATATTTCTTACTTCATTGAGGGGCTTTTTGCGCAAGATGAATTCGTAAGTGATTTTGATGCTGTAGGTGATGAAATGGGCTGGCATATTCCGGTTGTTGCCGATGAAAAAACAAAATCCGGTAAGTTTGACCGTATTGAAAGTATGCAGGGATATTTCCAACGTGGGAATATCTGGTTTAATGAAAAAAACAAAGATTCAACAGACAATCAGGAGCTTATTAATCAACTACTAGCCTTCTCAAAAGGCAGCGGAGCTCATGACGACGGTCCCGATGCCTTACAAAGCGCCATAAGCAAATTAAATGTTGCAGCGACTCACAATAAAATACCTCCCCGGACAACAAGTCGGAAGGAACTCCAAAATCGTAACCCTAACAGATTTTAAATTATGTTTATAACAGATGACGATTACAGCGTACTGGTACGCAGAGAAATAAAAGATATACTCCTGGAAAATTATTCTGAAACCAAAATAAGGGCCGCCGAACAGATGGCCATACACCAGGTTAAAAATTATCTTTCCGGCAAATATGATGTTGGAAAGATCTTTTCTAAAACAGGAGTCGAAAGAAACAGCCACATTGTAATGATTACACTTGACTGTGCACTTTACCACCTTTATACCCCATTCCCCCGAAAGATGCCGGAAATAAGGGCTCAAAGATATCAAGATGCTATTGATTGGCTCAAATTGGCGGCAAAAGGTGAAAATACTGCCGATTTGCCACCTATTACAGATGATAACGGAAATAATCTGGTAGGAATAAAAATCAGTTCAAAATACACTCCCGAAAACAATCGCTGGTAAAAACAATGTTTAAACGCCCTTTAAGCTCTCTTTAAATCCATTTTTAAATTAATTCTAATGAGAATATTAGGTTTTGATATAACACGTAAAAAAAGCCCCGTTTCTGCCGTTCCTGAAAAAAAGACTCAGGCAAGAAAAAACCCTAAAATAACACAGGTTGTTGAAAGCTTCAAAGACAACAGCCGGAAAGATATCCAAAAATGGCGGCAGGCGTTAACTGCTGCCACCAACCTGGAAGATCCAAAATTTAGCCTTTATTATGATTTGATTGATGACCTGATGAATGACGGGCATCTCCAGTCACAAATTGAGATGAGAAAGTCATCAACACTAAATACAGATCACCAGGTTATCAACAGGAAAACAAAAAAAGTAAATGAAGAAATTACTTTTATTTTACAGCAACAATGGTTTTATAAATTTCTGGATGGGACAATTGATGAGACAATAAAGGGAACAAATTTAGCTGAGTTCCTTTCTTTTCAGGCTGAAAAAATAGAACTTAATTTTATCCCCCGCCGGAATGTGGTTCCTACCAGAAAGAAAATTTTCCCAGACATTACAAAGCCGCAGTTTATTGACTACAGTAATCCGGCGTTTGATCCGTGGCTGCTTCAGATTGGGGATGATTTCAATCTGGGTATCATTAATAATATCATTCCTAACCTAATCTGGAAAAGAAACGTAATGCAGGCGTGGGCTGAATTCTGCGAGAAATTTGGAATGCCTTTAATTACAGCTACAACCAATACAACAGATTCAAAAGTGGTTGACGCTGTACACGAAATGCTGTTGAATCTAGGCCAAGCATCTGTTGGTACTTTTCCATTAGGTACAGACATTAAGTTCCAGGAAGCCAACCGACAAGATGCGTATCGGGTGTACATGGAGTTTATGCAGGCGAATTCAAACGAAATATCAAAAGTACTTGTAGGATCTACCATGTTGAGTGATCAGGGAACCAATAGATCTCAAACTGAAGTACACGAAAGGTCATTAGACAACAGAATTGCTCAGGCTGATAAAAGAAAGATACAGTTTATAGTTAATGATCAGTTATTTCCACTTTTGAGATTACAAGGTTACAATATAGGTGAAGATGATATTTTTGAATGGAAGACAGCTGAGCAGGAAACTTCTTTAACTGAGCTATGGACTATTACCAACGGCTTAATTACTAACGGCTATGAAGTAAAGCAGGAATGGATCTCACAAACTTTCAATATTCCAATTGAAGGAAAAAAAACACAGCCAGGACAGCAGGTAAATATTGCAGCTCGCTACTTTCCGTCAGGTCCTGTAAATAGCATCGCTGCGAACAGATATGATTTTCATTGTACTTGTGGCAATCATCTTGAGCCCATTGATGCAGTTTCAGGCGATACCATAAAAAAGCTCGTTAAAAAGCTAATTCGTGCAGTATACGACAAAAAGGAAATTTTGGGAGCTAAAGGACAATTGATTGCTTCTGAAGCCTTACTCATGATCAAAGGACTGAGAGACAATTTCAAAACTTACAATCCGTACACCGGACCGGATCAACTTGTTTTACAAATGATGGAATACAATGTCTTTGAATTTTCAGCAAGCAAAACAGAGGCCCGGTATGCAGCAATGATGGATCTTATCACTGATGGTGAGGCAGGGATCAGATCATATAATGATTTTGAAAAATTATGTCTTGAAAAAACGAATGATCTTGATACCAGGTATTTAGAAACTGAATATAATTTAGCAGTAGCAGTAGGCCAGAATTCTGCGGCTTATGTCCGTTTTATGGCTGAAAAAGACACCGTCACAAATTTAGTACAATATCAAACCGGAGGAGATGAAAACGTAAGAGAAGCACATCAGATCTTAGACGGTAAAATATTTTCCCTGGAGGACAAAGAAGCAATGAAACTTTGGCCACCTAACGGGTACGGATGCAGGTGTGAAATGCTTCAGTACATCGGCCCAGGGAAACCGATATCAGGAAGAGCCGGAACAGAGCTGATTTATTCGCGTGATGTAAAATATAAAAACTCCCAGTTTGAAATCAACCGCGGAGATCTCAAACAAGTATTTACACAAAAACAGTTCTACAGTGACAATAAGGGGCTGCCTGCTCAGCTCAATAAAATGACTTATGATAAGTACGGACTAAATAAATGGGCTGATTTTAAAGATGATTTAAAGCCCATTAGCCTGGATAACAGTATTACATCTGATAATGTCAAAGAGTTATTCAAAAAAGAGAAAAAAACCAACTATATGGGCTTTTCTGATTACATGGGTAGAAAAATGGTCCTTCCTGAAAAAACCTTTAACATCAATACATCAGGAAATGCACTCAAAGATGATAAACACAAGGTATTTACTCATGTACAGGACATATTAAAAAATCCTGATGAGGTTTGGCTCAATGAATATGACAAAAATAAGTTTGGATCTCACTATGTGAAATTCTACGGCGACAGGTCCGTAATTGTCAAAGTTCATCTTAACAACAAAATGGAAGGGCTTGAGATCCTTGACTGGTATAACCTAAATAATGATGATGCCAAGCAAAGAACCGGCATCAGGATAAAATAAGTATATGGCAACTTCAAAATTACAAATGCTTGTCTCGTTATCAACGAGATTGTTTAATAATGGTTTGCAGAGGTTACAAAATCGATGGAATCAGGGCGTTGATAAGATGAAACAAAAATATCAATCTTTGATTGATATGGTTCCGGGGCTTGATGGGGCCCTGGATAAATTAAAAAATCCCTCTTTGATTTTTGGAGCTGCTTTTATGGCTGCCGTTGGATTCCTCGGAAAAGCTACCAAAATGGCGAATGATTGGGAGGTCAAAATGGCAGAAATCAATGTCACCGCCGGTCTCTCCAAAAAGGAGCTCCGGGGATTGTCAGATCAGCTCCTGGATATCGGGGCCCGGAACTCTTCCAATCTTGACGAAGTTCCTAAAGCTTTCACCCGGATCATTAGTGCCGGGTTAGATGTGGACCAATCCCTGAAAGCGTTGGAGCCAACCATGCGAGCAGCAAAAGCAGGATTCACAGATGTTGAAACGGTAGCGGGTGCGGGAATTGCTACAATGATGTCATCAGGAAAAGACATCAATAAGGTTTATGATGTGCTCTTTGAAACTGTAAAAGAAGGTAATGCAGAATTCAAAGATATTGCGCGTTACTTGCCAAAAGTAATACCATTGGCCCGCAGTATCGGTTATGAGCTGGAATCAACCGCCGGGGCCTACGCTTCGTTAACAACAAAATTAAGCGCCGAGCAGTCTACAACTGCCTTGGAAGGTATTATGAGAACGCTTTCAAATGCAGATGTGGCATTCGGTAAGGTTGACAGCAAAACAGGAAAATATATCAGTGGTTTCCGAGCCTTGGGAATTAATATTTTTACCTCTGCCGGCAAAATCAGACCTCTTATTGATATCGTTCAGGAAATCAATAAGCAGATGGATGGGCTTACTGACGCCCAGAAAATTAGAAAATTAAGTGCTCTTGGATTTGATCAATCTACTGCATTAGGATTCCAAACACTTGCTCAGGATGTCGAAGGATTAAAAAAAGCCACTATTGCTACTTCTAACGCTCAGGGGTCATTAAACCAGGCTTACATTGACTCAATGACGCCAACTGAAAAATATGAGATGATTCAGAATAATATCAAAGCATCAATGATTAAGCTGGGGCAGGAAGCACTTCCTTATGTTACTGCTGCACTTGAAAAAATAGCACCTTTATTTCAATGGATGTATAGAAATGTAGATACTTTAATTCCTCTTTTTGGAACCTTTACAGCAGTATTAGGTATTCTTACTGTAGCGACATGGGCCTGGAATTCCGCTTTACTGGCAAATCCGGTGACATGGATCGTTATAGGGATTTCAGCGCTGATCGCCATTATTGTGCTGGCTATCGCAAAATATAACGAATGGGGCGCAACCTTGTTGTTATTCCTGGGACCTATTGGACGTGTAATTTCTGCTTTTAAATTAATTTATGACCATTGGGATAGTATTAAGGCAGCTTTTAAAGATGAGGGCATTATTGGGGGGCTTAAAAGAATAGGAATCGTTTTACTGGATGTTATTATACAGCCTATTGAACAACTTCTGAAATTGTTAAGCTATCTGCCAGGTTCTCTGGGAGCGGCCGCCAAAGAAATGCAGGGATCAGTCAGAAAGTTCCGGGAAGATTTGAACCTTGTTGATACTCCCGAAGAAGCATTAGTAAAAAAGAGACCGGAATACATGGAGGCTATGAAAGCCCACAGCGAAAAGCTTATAAAGAAACCATTTGATCCCAGCTCACTCTATGGAACTAAACCCGGAGATTTTAATACTCAGCCGGGTGAAGATAAAGAGAAAAAGAAAAAGCTTAAAGATGGTGTAAACAAAGTAACCGGCGAGGCTAAACAGGTTAGAAACATTACAATCAATATTGGATCGTTAAACAATGGCGGTATTAATGCTAAAGCGGATGAGTTCAAAGGTATGACAAAACAGGATATTGAAGACTGGTTTAATGAAGCAATGATGAGAATTATGAGAAACGTAGAAACATCGTAATTATGAGCATAGAATTTAATACAGACTTCTTTGAAAGGCTTGAAAAGGTTAATAAATCAGCCTTTCTCAATAGATGTATAGGCCGGGTCGGAGTTATTGCCGTTAATTTTTCAAAAGAGAGGTTTGTTCAAAAAAATTGGATAGATCAAAGCCGGGAAGCCTGGAAGCCCCGCAAACGTCCTGCCCGCGGTTCCATATTGGTGAGATCCGCTAGGCTAAAGCGTAGCATTAGAAAACTATCCCAGGGAAGCTATTATGTTTATATAGGGACTGACGTTCCTTACGCCAGAATCCATAATGAAGGAGGGCAGATCAATAAAACTGCCAATGTCAAAGCTCATACCAGGAGAGCAAGAGCAGGTCGAAGAGGCGGAGTGACACAAAATGTAAAAGCCCATACCAGGCGAATGAATGTGCGAATCCCAAAACGACAGTTTTTAGGTGAATCAGCATTATTAAATCGTAGAATCGAAAGATTTTTATCACGTGAATTAGATAATGAAATAAGCAGAAACGGAAACTCATGAAAGCATTTTACAGTGAACTTATTAAAACATTTCAAAAAGAGGAGATAAAGAACGAATACACATCAAAAGGCGTGTTATATCCCCAATTCATTGATTTATACGGAGGTCAGGATCTTGAGCCGGAAAGCTTCGATATTTATCCGCAACCTGCAATTTTTGTGAGTTGGAGTATTGACCACAGGCAAAAACCTGCTTTAGTGACAATTACTTTTCGCCTTTGCTTTGAGCAGTATCGCGATACCAGTAATCTGGGTAGAAATACCGAAGAAGCATTAAAATTTATTGATTATAAAGAGATCACAGATAATATCCTGCGAAAATTTGAAAGTCCTGATACTGGAAAATTAACCCCGGCAACTGAAGAATTAAATATTGAACCTGTTATAACAGATCAGTATATATTAGTGTACAACTGTAGCTATAAAAACAATATTACCCCCGAATCCAGGGGGGAATATAATGAGATCAATATTAAAAGTGATTTATTCACAAAAATGTTTTAAATTTCGGTATTATCAACGTACCATTTACCGTGTTTTCTATAAACCTTTAATTGGTACGTTTTTAAATCGGTATAACCATTTAAACGGTGTTTAAAGAACTTTTCAACACGGGTTTTTACTTCCGATGAAAGCTGTTTGTCTGCAAATACTAATCCATACATTGTTTTTTTAACAATAATCATCCCTGAATAATCGAGATTTTCTGTAGGTTTCTCAGGACGATGCTTGAAAACTTCGCCTTTACTTCGTGCCGGATTGACCTGAGCAAAAATAAAGCAACTAAAGAGTAACATCATCAATGAAATTCTTTTTTTAAAATCCAAGTCTCCAAAAACCTTCATCGTTAAATCGATCAAAATATCCTTTTTTTAGTATTACAAACCCTTTTTTATTTACAGCTTCAATATTAGCCGCTGGATCAACATATTTTTTATAAATTGGAAATAAGGCAAGATATTTACCATATATGGTGGAAATCGCCCATTTCTTAATCCCCTTAACTTCAAAATCTTTATTTTCTCCATCCATATAAGTGCCATATTTTATTAAAAGTATGTCCGATTTATCATCTACATTAACAAACTTGATATTATCCTTATCATCATCCTGGCGGTTAATAACTAACTGATAATTTCTTCCTGTATCCTTCACTAATTGGTCAACAGTTTGTTTGAATTGTAAGGAATCCAGTGTTTTAAAATCAGTCTGGGAAAAGGCTATTATTGGGAATAACAGGAATAATAATTTTTTCATATTAAATATTTAGATTTCACAAAGGTAGAAATTAATCATAAAAAAAATTGCGGTTTCCCGCAATTCTTATTATTGTAATTGTTGATGTAACTGATTTTTGACTATCATCAACGTATTTCCTTCATAACTTCCTGCTGCTGCATCAAAAAAAATATCAAATTCAATCAGGTAATTTAACAGAGCTTCAGCCATATAAAATTTTAGCTTCAATTTAAACTCCTTTTTATTGGTCCTTGTGGATATCGCTTTTTTGAGAAGCTTTTCCCGTAATTCAATACAGATAGATACAATTGTCTTTAAATTCCTTTTTAAGCCCGAAAATTCAATTGTATCGAGTGCAGACATTACATTATTGATAACACATAAACCGGCATAGTCAATATTTACAGTTACATTCATAGTATTACATAGTTGTTTTTGTCCCGTTTTTTAGAGAGTAAAGTCCGCCATTTGTAGCCTTTTTTCTCAAAGTGCGGCAAATCCTTGAAGGTTTTCCAGTTTCCGCCCCAATCCCATCCATGACGGGCAAAAATTTTCACGCACTCATACCAGTCTGCAACGCCGTCATTGTCCCAATCCTTTGCTGTATCCCAGCTTGCTGTTTTTCCGTCTATGATCAGTACAATATCAACCGCAAAGCCGTAATTATGGATGCTTTGCCCGGCTTTGGCATTGGTTACTTTTTTACCGGCTATTGTCCTTCCTTGTGCATAGAGCTGGTTTTGCTCCTCAAAAGTTCTCAGGCCCTGGGAAATCCTGACTTGAGCACGGCCGGTTAAACTTGCGTTACACTCGTTAATGATTTTTGTTACTTCTTCTCTTACACTTGGGTGTAGTTTTGAGATTCTTTCCTGTGTTACTTTGTCCATTGTATTTAAAAATTAAAGGTTAATTGATTTCCATTGCTTGTCTCTTTTTCCTGTAATTTTTTCAGTTCCCTTTTTGCCGGAATACCTAAGTATGTGCCGTATGTACGTATTGAAATGTGAAACTGTGGCTCTATGAACTTGTGGAAAATCTCTTTATAAGTCAATCGCCCGCCAGACTTATGCTCTTGCGTGATTTCCTGAATTTTTACAATTTTCTTGTAGTAATTAGTTTTATTATAAGCCATACAGAATTATGAGTATATTTGCAGTGTTCAGATGCAAGCTCGTGGTCTATATGGCTATGAGCTTTTTAATTCTTAGAAGGAAACGGCAGTTTATTTTTGTGATGCCATTCTTTTGTTCCTGGTATTTTTGCTGATTTGTTGTATTTTGATCTGAGGCTTTTAAACTGTTTGATAAGCGGCTCAAATTCTTCAGCGGTATAATCTTTCAAAGCTTTTTTTAAAGGGCTCAATTCAAGCATAAAGCGATTAAATGGAGTCCAGTCACCCGGATCATACAATCCGATATACTGAGCATCTTTTAAAACAATGGATCTAAGGCTTTTTAAATGCTTTTCAGCGTACTGATTGTTTAATTCTTCATACACAGTCAAATGCTTTGGAAAGAAGGCATAATACAGACTTTCCAGTTCTTCCGGTGTAAGCTCATCAAGATTCCCGGTTCTTGAGTTGGTGTGCAGCCAGATGGCCGGTTCCAGTTCAGATCTTGAAAACTTCTTTTCAAGGTGGGTCCTCATTACGGCATTTGTGATCATTTTGGTTCAATTTTTTGTGTTTAAATATTCTTTAGTTTTTAACCTTGTTTTTCTTTCCGCATTCTGAGCATTCATAATCCAGACTTCCTCGCAGATCAAAAAAGCATCCGCAAAAGCTGCATTTTCGCCATATTTCGTGGTTGAAAAATTTAATTATTGTGTATGTTTTCATAATTTTTAAAATTCTAAAGAACTTTGATAAGGGACCTCTAAATCATAATATTTTCTGAAGGCATGCCCCAATTTTTCTTTTATTATTAACCTTTCTTTCTCACTGATATGATTGGCATCTGCTAAATAGTTGTTATGTAAAACAGCCTTCCAATTTCCTTTCCAAGGTTTTTCATCAATAAAGCTCTGATAGATAGTAAACATTTTATGCCTATATATAGCATCCTCTTTTTCTTCAAGCGTCTGATACCTGGTGTAAACTATAAACATCCATCTTGATGCTTTTCTCTCATTGTCTTCAGGTAATCCGCAGGTATCATTTTCAAACATCACTGTTAAGGCTCTTTTTTTTAATATCTTATTAATCTTAGAAACCCCATAAAAAACACGAAGAGGCTTTTTTTTTAAATAATTCCACCGTTCTTCAATTTCTTCGGGTGTTAATGGATCATTTAACATTACTTTAATTTTGTTCCCAGGAGTGGAATCGAACCACTCCATAAAACCGTTTGGGATCTAATCTTGCATTTCTAATACAAAATCTTCAGCCATATGGAAAGGATCTTGACCATCTTCCCAATCCTGCCTAAATGATTCTTTATCAACAGTTCCTTTATATCCTAAACCTCTGACAAATTCTAGAAATGAATCAATCCACTCTTCAAATGTTTTTTCCATTGTTACTTTTTAATGATTAATTTTTAGATTTTTGATACTAGTTTTGTTAGTGCTTTTTTATATGCTTTATTGAATTCTATTTCTGTTGTTTCCTGCATTTTTTCTTCTATTTTATATTGTTTATATTTATACCATATTTCAATATTTGTATAGAAAGTATATGTTTTTACATAAGTGATATTCTTTTCTTTATCTACTCTTACGAAGCTGTTATCATCTTTTTTGTAATACTTATTCATAATCTTGATTTTAAAATAATTCCGTTTGATTGAAGGATAGTAAAAGTTCTAATGAGCTTTTGGTGCAGCTTTTTTCCTTTAATTTTTGATGTATCTTTAATCTTTCAAGCTTACATACTTCTTCAAATGCTTTATCGTGGTATTGAGATACCCAACCACCATCACCAGCAAACACCATAGAAGCAATTCTACCATTTTCAAACTCTGATATATCTATTGATGTAGAGTCATTAAATTCTTTTTTTAAAAGGGTTTTCATACAATAAATTTTGTTCCCAGGAACGGAATCGAACCACTCCAAAAAAACCGTTTGGGATTATTCCAGATCATCATAGACAACTATATCAGGTCTATTTCTGAAATCTCTTGGACTTATGCACTTTTGATGATTTAATTCTTCACTTTCATTATTTTGAAGATTTTCAACTTCAACATTTTCATTGAAAATTTTATTGATGTATCTGATTTCTTCCTCAAAGACAAAAGGAGACCGAAGTTTTATAAATCGATGCCATTTTTTATCTACAAATGCATATCTATGCAGGTCTAAATACATGAAATCCTTTTGTCTACTATGAAATTGCTCCATAGCTTTGTAAGACGTAAATTCTTTTTCTTTTAAATCTTTTCCATCCAAATACTCAAGCTTAAAAGCAGTTGCATTTTCAAAAATTATTCTCTTTTTAAACTTTTTCATAAATTTTGTTTTGTTCCCAGGAGTGGAATCGAACCACTCCAAAAAACCGTTTGGGATTAGAATTTTTTATTTCCGTAGCATTCTATAACTGCGTAGATTAGCATTCCTAGTAAAAAACCTACCATAAAGCAGACAGAACCTACATAAGCTATTAAAAGTTCACTATCTGTCATTATTATGCGTTTTCAATTGGGAATATTTCTTCTATGATAGTGCCTTCAGGAAAGTCTACGGAGGTAATTGATAGCGGAATAGATTCCTTTTTCCCCTGAGCATTCGTTGTATAAGCTTCAATAAAGAAGGCTGAACGTACAGGCTTATAGGATGCCTGTATAATATCAACTGCATCAGAGAACTTAGCATCATTGAATTCATCTGCGAGTTGCCTAAGTTCCAGAACTCTTGAAGATTTTAAATTGCCTTTAGCATCCTTTTTTAACAGTTTATTGATGGTACTAACAAGCTTTGCGCTATTCTCATCCTTCGCCATACTGTCAATAACTTCTTTGATCTTATCAATTCCGGCGTTTACAGTATCATCCCAACCGTCAACAACCCGAAAGCCATAAGTGATACCATTTCCCTTGTCATCGCTGAAAGAGTGCCCCTGTTGGCCCTGTTTTATATCAAAAACCTCAGATTTCATTTCCAAAAGAATGTTTAAGCCCTGGAAGAGATCAAGTTTAGCTTTTGACAGCATTCCAGAAATGTTTAACAGAGTATTGATAAAGCCCGGAACTGCATCTTTTACAGTTTCTTTATAGGCTGCTCTTGCTTCAATTTTGCTGGCTTCTGCCGCTTTTGCAGCAGCTTTTAACTCTTCCGGAGAAACACTCTGTAATAGAGCAAGTCTTTCCTCTGGTGATAATGTATTAATGTCTATTGTGCTCATTTTAAATTAATTTTATTAATATTTTTTGTTGTTTGCGATTTCTAAATGATGTAGTACAAAGAATACTATAAGAAAGCCCATTATAAGCTGATTAAAGGACCAATATCCAGTTTTTCCATATTGAGCAAACATTACTACAATGGATACAACTGCTGATAAAATATATTTTTTCATACTTTAATATTTTGTAATTCTTTTATTTGATGTTCTAATTCTTTTATTCTATTCTGTTTTTTTTGAATGATATCCTTATCTATTGCGATACTCAGCTGCCACATAGCCATTTCTTTCCTTCTTTCCCACTCCTTTAATGCTGTAGTTACATCAGGAAACTTTTCTAAAGGCTTCATGTTTTGGCTTTTTAAAATGTTTTTTGAATGAATTTCCGTTAATTTCCCAGACTGTACCATTTTCATTACTCATTACCTTTGTGAAATACTCATCCTTTAAGATTCTAAACTCCTTAATTTCAGCTAGGTTGAGAGTATAAGAAATGATCCCTTTTGGATTTTTTTGATTTTCCGGAATATAAGCTCCTGCATTGGTTGTAAATCTGCGTTTCAAATTCTTGCTATCCTTATGTGAGGCTATGATTTCCCATTCCTGGTTAAGCATAATTTTATGTTTGGTCAAATAACAATAGCTCTGGACCACTGCAAAGCAGATTTTGTCGTTTAATAATTCTTCTATAATCATATGTATATATTTTGAAGTTTGATTTTTTCTCTGATAACCATTCGTTTTAATCTTCGCAGATCTTCAACGACTTTGACGTTCTGAACCTGTTGTTTATCAATTGGGATTTCTTTAAAAATTGGTTTTAATTCGTCAAAAATCATTTTTTGTGTAGCAGGATCGTTGACACCATTAGCAGCACATATTTTTTTCACGCAATTGAATGTTGCTCCTATCAGATTGATGTATGCGCGGCCAAAACGGCTGTCTAATTCATCAAAGCCTAATTTTTTAAGCCTTACACCTCTTTTGATTCTTTCTTCCAGGTGTGGAGTTCCGGCCATGATAAGTGCCATTTCGTCCTCACTCTCATTATAAAGGTGAATGAACCATCTTAAGGCTGAATCTTTCAATTTATCAGCTTCATCCACTATCAAAAGAGGTTTTACAGAGCCTCTTTTTCGGAAAAAATCACAGACTTTCATTCCTAATTTATCAATGTGCATATAAGATTTTCCAGTGTCTATACCTAACATTGCAGCTAATTCAGTTAAAAATTCTCTTTTTGCCCATTCACGGCACCTGATATAGAACACCCCGGATTCTGCATTGCTTTGAGAGTATGATTTTAGTGGAGCACTTTTTCCAATTCCGGCCTTATCACTGACAACCATAAATAAAGAGTATGATTTTGCATCGTTACAGATAGTAGAAACTTTTCTATAGTTAATTGTTTCAGCAATCTGCCATTCCGAATCATCCCAGCCACAAGCTTTACCAACTTTTAGCCATAATTCATCTTTTATCAGCTCCCATTTACCGTTTACCATCTGGGAAATTGTAGCTGTTGAAACATCGGCTTTTGTAGCTACTTGGCCGTAGCTACCAAGCCGCTCTTTTTCTGTATTAATTGCAATAACTATTGCGGATTTTTGTAAGTTTGTCATATCTTAATAATTTAGAGACGTATTTTTTAAAATTGCGTCCTCGATATCTTCAGGAGAGTAGTCATCTCCTGAAGCTTTTTTAAGAGGAATTGTGTAACCTTCATTCAGGTAGTTATCCTCAAACGCATTTGAAATTTGCTTTTCAGTGTACTGGCCCATCAGTTGAGAATCTTCACCAATCATAGACGCTAATTCCTGATCTCTCAATTCAGCAATCTGTTGAGCTCTTGCTTTTGCTTTTCCAACTGCTGAAAGGTCTTTGTTCGGTCCTTTTGTAATCGGTTTTTCAAATAATTCGGCTTCACACAGTGATACTAATAGGTTATTAGTTTCGGCCCATAAGAAAACAATTGAAAGATCATTAATATCATAAGTCATTACGATCCTTTTACCATGGTAATTCTTAATAATATCATAATATGCAGGGCTGATCATATAGGTAAATTCAACTCCCACAATTTCAGTGGTGATCTGCCCATTGTTGCCTAATGTTATTTTTTTACGAGCATCGAATAATTTTGATATAGTAGCACCTGAAAGGAATGTAACATGTGGTTTTTCACTATGATCATGCAGTTCAGAAGGTGACTGATGTACTTTTGAGTGTTTTCTTGAATACTGAGAATAAGGTGTAACCCTGTATTTTTCTATATGTACAGAGGCTTCTTCAATGCTTTTTTCTAAATTCCACCCTTGTTTTTTAGCCTCTTTTTTAATTCTTTTAAGATACTCAGCAGATCTGTGAGCATATTTTGCTCTTGATTGGATTCCTTCACCATAGAAGTATTTAGAATCCATAAAGAATACAGATTGCAGGGTTCTGAACCATCTTTCCATTTTTGCTTTATCATTCGCTTTTGAGGTAAATGATATTTTTACTCCCTGTCCCTTCATTCTTTCAAAAAGATCTGTCATTTGTGGAGTGTTATGTCCTGGAAAACGGTCAGTTATCCATTCAAAAGGTAGATAACCTGCATTTTGAACAGCCATTTTCATAGCTTCAGTATATACAAAATGATTTTCTTCGTAATCAAAGGAGTATCCCAGGATATCGCCTGAATGTACATCCCGGACAGCAACAACTATAATGTACTTTTCAACTTTTTTAGTTTTTGAGTTCCCGTTTTTGTCAATCACGGTGATCTCACCTTCATGAGAAATCATATTTACTCTTGTAGCATCCATTTCCCAACAATCCCCAGCATATAGAGCGTTTTGAGTAGGGATGTATGAGCGGTGTATGTATGATTTTCTGCTGCTTGCTCCGAACCTTTTTAAACCTGTTAAAAACTGTGTTTTGGACTGTTCAAATATTGTTTGTCCATACCAACGACGTGAAGGAGCTTTTTTAAGCGTTAATTCACACATTTGAGTAACTTTTCTGATGATATGTTCCTGTGAGAACGTACTATCATCAGCATACATCTGCATAACCCAGCTGAATACTTCAGGATCATTGTAAATTTCAGCATTATTATTACCTGCACGAGGTAAGCGAATAATATCTACAATGGCCTGATCTGTTGTTTCAAGAATGGTTATTTTTTCCTTTAACTTTAAATAGTTATGTGGAATATATTGAAGGTCCATTTCCGACAGAACCGGGCTTAAATCCTTATATAATTTGTTAGCAGTTCCCGGATAGTCATCTTTTTCGTCCAGAATGAAATCTAAAACAGCACATGCCTTTGATAAAGCAGCTCTCTGAATATCATTAACATCTTTGTAAAACTCAGAATATTGGGGAGAAACAAGCTTTAAATGCTTTTTAAACCTTCGTTCTAAGGTTGTTTCCTCTTTTGACTGACAAACTGTTTTATAGGCATCAAGTAATGCCTCACCGTCACCAAACATATTTCTGTAATGTTTGGGGGCTTTGTTTGGAATATTATTAAGACAGTAATAGAAATGCCCGGAAACCTTTGCCCAACGCCATGACTTGCCAGAATCCGGCATGAAGTCTTTAGCTTTAGCAAGGTCACAAGGCCGAACCGTTTTTTTATAGCGGATTCTTGCAACTTTCAAATAACTGTCCTCCAACCCGCAAATTTCAGCAATCAAGCGTTCTGAAAGCCAAATGCTTTCATTACTGCCTGATTGTCGTATTAATATGTCTGTAGGTTGAAGGTTCATTTTTTTATTAAAGTGTCCGACTCTCCGGATCTGTTTTGTTCCCGCCGTGGTGTCGAAACCACGCAAGGCCGTGGCGGGATTTTAAAAAATTTCTGAAATGTCAATTTTTACGATGACTCTATACAATGAAAGCATCTCATCATAAAAATTTTCTTGTACAGCAATTTTAGACTCTCCTGAACGGAAATATACTTGCTTGCCATATCCAACTAATTCACAAATAATTTTATAGGATCTCATATTGTTTTAAATGTTTTGCGAATCCTATATTTACCAAATAGTAACCACTCGTAACCGATTACCTTTCTGCAAAAATTGTCGTTACTGATACTTGACGACATTTAATAATCGATTGTACTAACTTTTTAAATGTTTTCATATTCTATTATTATTTATTGTTAGTTAATTTCTTTAATTCGTTCAAAATCTTAAGTCCCTTTCCTCTGGTTGGAATTCGCTCAGCTCTTGCGATTTTCCCCACATATTCAGCATTAGTATTATGTTTTTTTGCAATAGACTGATATGGGGTTTCACTTCTAAGTTTAATTTTTTTGGCTAACGTCTCCATTTTTTCTTTAGATTTGTACCGTTTATTGAGTACAAATATATAACAAAGTTGCGAATTACCGCAATAAAAAATGCAAAAAATTGCAATTTTATTACGGTTTCCCATTTTTATTAATTATCATGCTGAAAATCAAAGAGATACGAGAGAGCAAAAATATTACACAAGACGAAATGGTTTTACGGACAGGAATTCCAAAGCGTTCTTATGTAGATTATGAGAATGGGAAAAGTGATATCCAACTCAGTAAGTTGCAAAAAATCGCAACAGCATTAAACGTAACTGTAGGTTATTTAATAGGAGAAACTAAAAGTGAAAATTTAGTTATCATTGAAAACGATAACAATAATGATAACCTTTTTGATAATAAACCAAAAGTAAAAAGTAAGTTATCAATCGATGGAGAAGTTATCGGAATTAATGAATACAATAGCGAATATATTGAGGTGATGCGAAAGCTCAAATTTGCAGACAGTATTAGTATTACAGATCACGGAGCTCCATTCTATGAACTTCCTGTAAGTGCGGGCCGTGTACATGAACTTATCGACATGCAGGAACGACCTACAGGGTATATAAATTTACCTGGAATTAATTGTGATGCATTTTTCCCAATTACAGGAGCTTCTTTTGAACCATTTATAAGGGCTGGAGATATAATTGGAATAAACTTTATAGATAAATGGGAGAATTTAGATCCTGATTGTATCTATCTAATTATTACATATGATCAAAGAATGATCAAAAGATTAATGAATCACCCTACAGATAGTACATTATTGATATGCGTATCACCAAACTATAAAGAATTCAATATAGATAAGTTTACAATACGATACATCCATAAGGTCACATTCTGTGGACGTTCTATTTAATTTAGTTAATAAAATAATATTAAAAAGCGTTTGAAATTAACATGCAAAGTATTTACCCACTTCTAAAATGAACATTTAATTAATATGAAACTATTGCAAATTAAACTGTTTCAGCTGTTGAGGCCTTTACTTTTGGTTTTACCGTCTAAGCTTAAAATAGTATGAAATAGCTATCAACCACCGGTAGCTATTCATATAACTTTAAAAAAAAATTATATATGAAAATCTTAGCAATAGCAGGAAGTAACTCAGAAGTTTCCATGAACAAACAATTGGTAACCTATGCATCAACATTGTTTGAAAATGCAGAAGTGGAAGTAATCGATCTAAATCCTTTCGAAATGCCAATCTATAAGCATGAAAGAGAATTGGCAAACGGTGTTCCGCAGGAAGCTTATAATTTTGCAGCAAAAATCGATGGAGCAGAGGTGTTATTGGTAGCTTTAGGAGAGCATAACGGAACCTATTCCACGGCGTTTAAAAATGTGTTCGACTGGGTGTCAAGAATCAAAGACAGAACCGTATGGAACGAAGTGCCAATGCTACTGATGTCTACATCTCCCGGAGGAAGAGGTGGAGCAGGAGTTTTGGAAGCTGCATCGAAGCGTTTCCCTTTCCATGGAGGAAATGTGGTGGAAACTTTCTCCCTTCCATTCTTCAATGATAACTTTGATAAAGCAGCTCAAAAGATTTCTAACGAAGAGAAAGACAATGAGTTAAAGGAGAAAATAAAAAAGATTGCAGCCATTGAATCTATTCTTGAAAAATAGAATTTGAATATTCATTTAAAATTACTATTTTTGCAAAAAGAAAAAGAGATGAAAATTCAGACCTCCTATAAACAATGTTTTTCTCATAAAGGGAAAATTGTGGGCTCTGAAATTCTGAGATAAAATAACGGCCGATAATCTGAAAAGATTGTCGGCTTTTTTGTTTTCTAAATTTGAATATAAAAGTAATTGAAATATTAAAGATACAAGACTCCAGAAGCCAGATACCAATAGTCTGAAATCTGAAATCTGAAATCTGAAAATCTAAAAATCTAAGCAGACATGAGCAACACTTACAAATCAGCAGGAGTAGACAAAGAAGAAGGATACAAAACGGTTGACAAGATCAAAAAAGCGGTCGGTGAAACCCACAATTCCAATGTATTGAATCATTTGGGAAGTTTTGGTGCTTTCTATGAAATCGGAGGATACAGGAATCCGGTTCTTGTTTCAGGAACAGATGGAGTAGGGACCAAGCTGAAAGTGGCTTTAGATACTAAGAAATACGATTCTATCGGAGTAGATTGCTTCGCAATGTGTGCCAATGATATTCTGTGCCACGGTGCAAAACCTTTATTCTTTTTAGATTATCTGGCTTGTGGGAAGCTGGATTCTGAAATTGCAGCAGAAATCGTTTTAGGAATGGTGGAAGCCTGTAAGGATAACAACTGTGCATTAATCGGTGGAGAAACTGCTGAAATGCCGGGAATGTACCAGCCGGGAGATTACGATGTGGCAGGATTTTGTGTAGGAATCGTAGAAAAAGACCAGATCATTGACGGTTCCAAAATTAAAGCAGGTAATAAAATTATTGCATTGCCAAGCTCAGGGTTCCACTCAAATGGATTCTCTTTAGTAAGAAAAGTATTCCCGGATTTTGAAGAAGAATTTGAAGGAAAACCTTTATACGAAACCCTTTTAGTGCCTACAAGATTATACTATAAAGATATTCATAAAGTATTGGAAGAAATCGAAGTAAGCGGGATTGCTCACATTACAGGCGGAGGCCTTTATGAAAACGTTCCGAGAATTATTCCTGAAGGACTTTGTGCATCTATTGACGGTTCAAAAATCAGAATACCAAGTGTAATGCTTGAACTGGAAAAAAGAGGTGGAGTAGCCCGCGAAGAAATGTTCGGAACATTCAATATGGGTGTAGGGATGGTGATCGTAGTAGATGCGGAACATGCAGAAAAAATATTACACCTTTTAGATGATGCTTACGAAATCGGGGAAATCACTGAAGGAGCAGAAAAAATCAATTTGAAATTTTAAATGACATCAGATTTCAGACACCAGACATCAGACTTTAAGTCTGTAATCTGATATCTGATATCTAGCATCTGAATAATGAAGAACATTGTAGTACTCGTATCCGGTTCAGGAACCAATCTGCAGAGAATCATTGATACTATTGACTCGGGAGAGATCCAGAATGCAAAAGTGGCTTTAGTGGTAGCAGACAGAGAATGTTTCGGATTGGAAAGAGCAAAGAATCATAATATAGAAAACATACTGATTCCAAGAGGAAAGAATTTCAGCAGCGAATTGGCTAAAGTAATTCCACAAGATACAGACCTTATTGTACTGGCAGGATTTTTATCCATTTTGAAACCTGAATTCTGTGAAAACTGGAACGGTAAAATAATTAATATTCATCCGGCATTGCTTCCGAAATTCGGAGGAAAAGGAATGTGGGGAATGAATGTACACAACGCCGTTATTGAAGCCAGGGAAGCAGAAAGTGGGGCAACGGTACATTTTGTGACTCCGGGTATTGATGAGGGAGAAGCTATTCTTCAGAAATCTTTTGAAGTAACTGCTGACGATACTCCTGAAACATTAGCCCAGAAAGTTCATCAGATCGAATATGAAATATTTCCCTTAGCGATCAATAAGGTACTGGGAAACTAATAAATATAACAATGTACCAGTGTACCAATTTACCAATGTTGAAGGTATTGTTACATTGCTAGACTGATACATTGCTACATTATCAAAAAAATCTAAGTAAAATAAAAAGTAATCCGGAGGTGAAAGAACCGGGTACAGTTTGAAATAACTGTGAAAAGTAAAAATTGAAAGTAATGAGTAAAAAGAGAGTTTTAATCAGTGTTTCTGACAAAAGTGGCTTAATAGAATTCGCACAGTTTTTGGAAGCTCAGAATTATGAGTTGATTTCTACAGGAGGAACGTTCAAACATTTGAAAGACGCTGGTTTAAATCCTGTTCAGATCGATGAAATTACCAATTTCCCTGAAATGTTGGACGGAAGAGTGAAAACCTTGCATCCAAAAGTTCATGGCGGACTTTTAGCAGTCCGTACCAACGAAGAGCACATGAAAACCGTTCAGGAACACGGAATTGGTCTGATTGACATGGTTATCGTAAACCTTTACCCTTTCTTTGAAAATGTGAACAAAGACATTTCTTTACACGAAAAAGTAGAGTTTATTGATATCGGAGGGCCATCAATGCTTCGTTCTGCAGCAAAAAACTTTGATTCTGTAACCGTAATTACTGATGTGGAAGACTATACAACAGTAAAGCTGGAAATGGAGCAAAATGGAGACACTTACATTGAAACCCGTAAAAAGCTTGCAGGAAAAGTATTCAACCTTACTTCTGCTTATGATGCTGCTATTTCAAGAATGCTTTTAGGTGAAGAATATCCAACGTATTTAAATGCTTCATACAAAAAAGTATCTGATCTGAGATACGGTGAAAATCCTCATCAGACTGCAGCTTACTATGTTTCTACTTTCGAGAACGGAGCTATGAAAGACTTTGAACAGCTTGGAGGTAAAGAACTTTCTTTCAACAACCTTCGTGATATGGACCTTTGCTGGAAAGTAGTCAACGAGTTCAAAGAAGAAATGGCCTGTTGCGCTGTAAAACACTCTACACCTTGTGGTGTGGCGATCGGAACTTCCGCATTGGAAACATACCAGAAAACTTTCGAATGCGATCCGGTTTCTATTTTTGGCGGAATTGTTGCTATGAACTATAAGATTGATGCGGCAACAGCTGAAGAACTGAACAAAACTTTCCTTGAAATCGTAATGGCCCCTGAGTTTGATGAAGAGGCCCTGGAAATCTTAAGAAAAAAGAAAAACCTTAGAATTATCAAAATCGTAAACCCTGTTTCAGATAAACAAACCTGGGTAAAGGTTGATGGCGGTATTTTAGTTCAGGACAATGATCTTCATTTCTCTGATGACATTAAGGTAGTTACTGAAGTACAGCCTACAGAAGCACAGAAAAAAGCATTGCTTTTCTCTCAGAGAGTGGTAAAATATGTAAAGTCAAACGCTATTGTTGTTTCCAACGGAATCCAGGCATTCGGAATCGGAGGAGGACAGGTTAACAGAATCTGGGCAACACAACAGGCTATCGAAAGAGCAAAGGAAAAATTCTCCGGAGATCTGGTATTGGCTTCAGATGCGTTTTTCCCTTTCCGTGATGTAGTGGACTTCTGCGCCCAGGAAGGTATCAAGGCAATTATTCAGCCGGGTGGAAGTGTAAAAGATCAGGATAGCATAGAAGCTGCTAATGAGCATGGTATCCCGATGATGTTTACAGGTGTCAGACACTTTTTCCACTAATTAAAATAGAATTAAAAAATAATCAGGGATTGTATTTATAGCATTCAAAATTATATATTTGTAAATTAAGACTAGATAATAAATAAAGTATGAGAATATTAATCATAGGTGAAGGCGGTAGAGAATCTGCTTTAGCGGCAAAGCTTCAGAATGACCCGAGAATTTCTAAAATGTTTTTTGCCAACGGGAATGCTACTACCGATGTAATAGGGAAAAATGTTCATTTATCAGAAATCAAAGAACTTAGAGATTTCGCTATTAAAGAAAAGATTGATCTTACGATTGTAGGTCCTGAAGCTCCATTGGTAGCTGGTTTAAAGGATGAGTTTAAAAAACACGATCTTAAAGTTTTTGGTCCTACCCAGAAGGTGGCAAGCCTGGAAGGAAGTAAAGCATTCTCTAAGAAATTTATGCAGACCTATGATATCAAAACAGCCAGGGCTGTAGTATTTGATTCATATAATGAAGCGGTAGAATATGTAAAAACACAGGAGTATCCTTTAGTAATCAAGGCAAGTGGTTTAGCAGGCGGAAAAGGAGTTGTTATCTGTGACAACCTTGAAGAAGCTGAAGCAACGATCCATGATTTCATGATCAGAAGAATCTATGGTGATGCCGGAATCCGTTTAGTTATCGAAGAATATTTACAAGGTTTTGAAGCTTCTATCATCGCTTTCTCTAATGGTGAAAAACTTTTCCCTTGTGTAGCTGCAAAAGATTATAAAAAAGCCGGAAACGGAGATACAGGACCTAATACAGGAGGTATGGGTTCCGTAGCACCAAGCCCGGAATTTACTCAGGAGCACTATGCAGATTTCGAGAAAAACATCCTGGAACCTACCATTAAAGGTCTTAAGGCTGAAGGTTTCGGATTTAAAGGAATCATCTTCTTCGGATTGATGGTAACGAAAAACGGTGCTTACCTTCTTGAATATAACATGAGATTCGGAGATCCTGAAACTCAGGTATTGATGGCACTGATGGAAAACAACCTTCTGGATGTGATCCAGGATTGTATGGAAGGAAAGGATATCGAACTTAAGTTCAAAGACGAAAAAGCAGTGTGCCTGGTAATGTGCTCAGGAGGTTATCCGAGAAACATTGAAACAGGTTTCGAAATTACAGGAGAAGACAAATTAAAGCACAGTAAATTATTATATGCCGGTGCGATCAGAAAAGGAGATAAAGTAGTTTCCAATGGCGGTAGAGTACTGAACATTGTGGCTACAGGAGCTACCTATGAAGATGCCCGCAAAAAGGTTTACGAAGACGCAGGGCACGTACATTTCGATTACGGCTTCTACAGAGAAGACATCGGAAAGTTTTAATAAAAATCACGAAAAAGATTTGGAACCATTCCAAGTCTTTTTTTGTAAAACAGTTAAGTAAGCAATAGGCTTTAGGCTGCAGGCAGTAAGCTTATTGTATTATAAAAAAGCTTACTGCCTAAAGCTTATTGCTTGAAGCTTTTAAATTAATATTATTTATCAATTATCAAAAATGAACAACGGTATTATTATTTTAGATTTCGGATCCCAGTACAACCAGCTTATCGGAAGAAGAATCCGTGAGATGGGCGTATACTCTGAAATCTTGCCTTACAATACACCATTACAAGATATTTTAGCAAAACAACCCAAAGGAATCATCCTTTCCGGTGGACCAAGTTCTGTAAATGCAGAAAATGCCCACCTGGTTGAAAAAGAATTATATGAGCAGGAAGTTCCTGTGTTGGGAATCTGCTATGGAATGCAGATGACGGCTCATCTTTTAGGAGGAAAAGTAAATAAAGGAGAAAAAGGAGAATACGGTAAAGCCAATCTTGAAATTGTTAAAGAAAGCTCTTTGTTAAAAGGAGTAACTCAGAACTCCGTCGTTTGGATGAGCCATTTTGACGAAGTAGGAGCGTTGCCTGCAGGTTTTGAATTAAATGCAAAATCAGGTGTAATAGCTTCCATCTCTAACGAAGACAAAAAAATCTTCTGTGTTCAGTTCCATCCGGAAGTTTCTCATACAGAAGAAGGAGGGAAAATGCTTGAAAATTTCGTTTTCGGAATCTGTAATGCAGAGAAAAACTGGAAACTGACCAACTATATTGACAGAACGGTTGAAGAGATCCGTGAGAAAGTAGGGAATAATAAAGTAATCCTTGGACTTTCCGGAGGTGTGGATTCTTCTGTAGCGGCTGTTTTGATCCATAAAGCTATCGGTGATCAGTTGACTTGTATCTTCGTAGATACGGGATTATTAAGAAAAGATGAAGGCAAGAAAGTAATGGATCAATATGGAGAACATTTCCACATGAACATTAAAATGGTAGACGCCAAAGAAAGGTTCCTTTCCAAATTAGCCGGAGTAGATGATCCTGAAGCGAAAAGAAAAATCATCGGAAACGAGTTTATCCATGTGTTTGATGAAGAATCCCACAAAATTGAAGGCGCTAAATTCTTAGCTCAGGGAACCATTTATCCTGACGTGATTGAAAGTCAGTCTGTAAACGGACCATCTGCAGTGATCAAGTCCCATCACAACGTTGGAGGGCTTCCTGAAGATATGGAATTCGAATTACTGGAGCCATTAAGAGAGCTTTTCAAGGATGAAGTAAGAAAAGTAGGAGAAGAATTGGGAATCCCTCATCACCTGGTATACAGACACCCTTTCCCTGGCCCTGGATTAGGAATCAGAGTATTGGGTGCTGTAGATGCGGAAAAAGTGAGAATCCTGCAGGAAGCTGATGATATCTTCATCGAAGAGTTATACAAAAACGATCTTTATGAGAAAGTATCACAGGCATTCGTAGTATTACTTCCGGTAAAATCTGTAGGAGTAATGGGAGATGAAAGAACTTACGAGTATACAGCTGTAGTGCGTTCTGCTAATACAATCGACTTTATGACGGCAACGTGGAGCAGACTTCCTTACGAGTTCTTAGATACTGTTTCCAGCAGAATCATCAACGAAGTAAGAGGAATCAACAGAGTAGCTTACGATATTTCAAGCAAACCGCCTGCAACCATTGAGTGGGAATAGTTTTTTGACCTGAATTTAAAATATAAATCCTGCCCGTTTTCTGGGCAGGATTTTTTTTGTTAAATGTTTTATCTTCCAATATCCTATTTTCCATATTCCCTTATATTCAACATCTTTCAAAAGTATTTTTTGTAAATGGTAATTTCTTTATTATTCAATAGGGAGATTATGTAGCTTTAAAAATGAGAGTTTATCCCAGTATCCTCTCTGGAATATGATTTTATCGTTTTTTACATGAAAAAATCCACATCCGCGAAGTCCAAGAGGGTCCTTCCATTCCATTATAGCCCATTCCCCATCTTCAAAAATATTTTCTACGATGCAAACCATTTTAGCTGTTGCAAATTCATTTGCAAACATTTCGTAAATAGCAGTTTTACCCACTACTGGCTCATTTGAAACTTGATGGTTTACTGCATCTTCTGCATATAATTCTGCAATACAAGCCGCGTCAGCCGCATTAAAGCTATCTATCCATTTTTTCAAAACTTCTTTAGGTGTCATAGTCATTTGAGAACAAAATATTAATTTAACATAAAGGTAGGTAAAAATGTTGTTTTAATACTGATAATTAGAAACTTTTATTTATTTACTGACCGGGATAAAAAATAAAACGAATACAGGGCTTACTTGCATCAATGCATATTGTTTCATATAGAAATGGAAACATGTAATAAGTTGATAGAATCACAACCCCGTTTAATACGGAAGTTTATTAGTTGCAGAATTTTCACTAAATTTAAGTAAAAATTACATCAAATGCAAATAGAAACAAGACCCCTGAGCGTTCAGGATTATGATGAATTGGCACAAACAATGAAAAGGGCTTATCCGCAAATGTCGGAATCAATATGGTCTAAGAAAAGCATAGAAAAGCTCACCAGAATATTTCCGGATGGCCAAATTTGTATTACAGTAGATGGAAAACTGGCTGCAGTGGCGCTGTCTATTATTGTGAATTATGACGAATTCGGGGATGATCATACCTATAGTGATATTACAGGTAATTATACCTTCAATACACACACTTCAAAAGGAAATGTTTTATATGGGATAGAAGTTTTTGTTGATCCCGAATTCAGAGAATTGCGTCTCGGAAGAAGATTGTATGATGCCAGAAAAGAATTATGCGAATTATTAAATTTAAAATCAATAATTCTGGGCGGCAGAATCCCGAATTACCACAAGCACAGCCATGAGCTTTCTCCAAGAGAATATATACGAAGGGTGAGAGATAAAGAAATTTATGATCCCGTGTTATCTTTTCAGCTTTCAAATAATTTCCTGCCGATCAGGGTATTGAAAAAATACCTTCCCGAAGATGAAGCGTCCAGAGAAAATGCCGTTCTCTTGCAGTGGAATAATATCTACTACAGCAAAAACCCGAATACGATGCAGGACAGCATCATCCGCCTGGGATTGGTACAATGGCAGATGAGGCATTTCAAAGATATAGACGCTTTTTATGAGCAGGTGGAGTTTTTTGTAAATGTAATGGGAGATTACAAATCAGACTTTGTACTCTTCCCTGAACTTTTCAATACTCCTTTACTGGCCCCCTTCAATAATCTTTCGGAAAGAGACAGTATGATAGAACTGGCAAAACTTACCGAAGAGATTAAAGAAAGAATTTCAGAGCTGGCCATCAGTTATAATGTGAATATTATTTCCGGAAGCATGCCTGTTTTTGAAAACAATGAACTCTACAATGTAAGCTATCTTCTTCATCGTGATGGGCGTATGGATGAATACAGAAAGATTCACATTACCCCAAATGAAAAAAGATATTACGGAATGAAAGGTGGCAATGAAATCAAAGTTTTCGATACCGATTGTGGTAAAGTAGGCCTTGTCATCTGTTATGATGTGGAATTCCCGGAATTGCCCAGAATTCTGGCAGATCAGGGAATGAAAATACTATTTGTCCCATACCTTACAGATACCCAGAATGCTTATATGAGAGTTCGGCACTGTGCGGCAGCAAGAGCCATAGAGAATGAATGCTATGTCGCAATTGCCGGTTGCGTAGGAAATCTTCCAAAGGTTAATAATATGGATATCCAGTTCGGACAGGCTGCTGTATTTACACCTTCAGACTTTGCCTTTCCGTCTAATGCTGTAAAAGGAGAAGCCACTCCGAATACCGAGATGACCCTGATTGTGGATGTAGATCTGAATTTATTGAAAGACCTGCACCATAATGGCTCCGTCCAGGTGATGAAAGACCGTAGAAAAGACCTTTATGACACTTATCTTAAATAACAAAAAAAGAATGCAGCTGCATTCTTTTTTGTTACTGTCAGTTAATTTGGACATATGACATCCGGGCAATAAAATCCCGGACATAATGGTCTTCCGTCTTCAGGACAGCATTTATAGGTGCAGTTGAAAACAGGACCGTTTCCGGAAATACTTTTTAATTGTTCCCTTGAAAGTTTTTTGTTACGTAAATTTTTCATGTTGAATATTTTTTGATAAGTTTTAATAGTACAATATAAAAACGTTTTTTTATTCTTTTTATTGCTATATGTACGGAATAATATATTGATATACTGTGTGTTGTGTTCCTTGCTGGATAAGAGAACAAGCATAGTGCTATTGAGCCGCTTATATAACAAAACAGAAGGCCATTGGCCTTCTGTTTTTATTTACCTAAAATTTTTTGAAAGAATTACATATACTGAGGGCAAACGACCGCAGGACAAATTAATTTCGGACATCTCGGTCTTCCGTCAGTAGGGCAGCATTCATTTGAACAGGTACCACCGATGATGATACCATTCCCTGAAATACCTTTCAATTGCTCTCTTGATAGTTTGTTGTTGTGTAATTTTTTCATGTTCTAATACTTTTATTGGTTTGTTTTAATGTTTGTACGATGTAAATATAGAAAAATATATTATACGTCCGTGTTTTTGTTGAAATTTTATAGTATGAACTTTTAACTCTTTCAAATACCACCCGGTTCAGCTTTCTAAATATAAAAAATTAATGAAGAAGGAGTGCAGGCAGAATAAAAATACTATTGGGAACAGTTTTTGGAGTAAATTGCAATTACTATTGATAAATTATGTTCGATAAACAGCAAAGAAAACTGAAAAGATCTGCCAAACTGATTTCCGTGTTAAGTAAATACGGATTTAAAGACCTGCTGGCAAGAATGAACGGGGGTAATAAACAAGATGATGCCTCAGTAAATTCTGATGAAATTATTTCAAAGGGAACCGTTTATGAGAGAATAAGACTGGCTCTGGAAGAGCTGGGACCCACTTTTGTAAAGCTTGGGCAGACATTCAGTAACAGGGAAGATTTGCTGCCGCCGGAACTGATTCAGGAGCTTCAGAAATTGCAGGACAAGGTAGATACGGTAGACATGGATGTTGAAGAAGCCCTTGAAAATGAATTCAATATTTCCGTAAAAGATTACTTTCTGGAAATTCAGAAAGAACCTTTAGCCACTGCTTCCATTGCGCAAGTGTATAAAGGCGTTCTGAAAGATGGAAGTCCGGTAATTCTGAAACTGAGAAAACCTGATGTGCAGTCTGTCATTGAAGACGATTTGCTCTTGATTAAAGATATTGAAAAACTGATATCCACCTATTCAGAAATAGGAGAAAAACTGAATATGAAACAGGCTATTTCCACTTTTGAAAAATCATTACTGGAAGAAGTTTCCTTGATTAACGAAAAAAATAATATTCAGCAATTCCGCCTTAATTTTAAAAATAATAAAGAAACCTATATTCCAAAGGTATATGAAGAATTCTCCAATAACAATATTCTTTGTATGGAATTTATTGACGGAATCAAAGTGACGGACAAATCCATTCTCCTGGCCAATGGTATTGATCCGGTAAAGGTCTCCGAAGTAGGATTAAGGCTGTTTGTTTCTCAGATCCTGGATTATGGATTCTTTCATGCCGATCCACATGCCGGGAATATCCTGGTCAAAAGGGATGGAAAGATTGTATTTATTGATTTTGGAGCCGTAGGGAAAATCCAGCCTAATGATAAGGAAATTCTCGAAAACCTTATTGTAAGCTTTGTTGCCAAAAACCCTCATAAAATAGTCCGTTATCTTAAAAAAATGGCAATAAGCTATGAAATTCCGGATGAAAGAAGATTTGAAGGTGATGTAGAAGACATTCTGAATTTTGTCCATAGCTCATCCCTCCAGCAAATCAATGTTCAGGTCATTATCAATAAGATGAAAGATATTCTGAAAGACAACAGGCTCTATATGCCGGATTATTTTTATCTGCTGTTTAAAGGAATTAGCCTGATAGAAGGTGTAGGAAGAAATATTAACCCTGAACTGGATATTGTTAAAAGCCTTCATCCTTACACTAAGAAAATATTCACCAAAAAGATCAACCCGAAAAATCTTTTAAAAACCGGTATGGACCGGATGATGAACTTCACGGATAATGTAGATGAAATACCGAAAGAACTTCGCTCTGTTCTTCAAAAATTGGATGAGAACAAATTTACGGTTTCCAGCGAGATTAAAAATATAGAAAAGACCAATCAGTTGATCAAGTCCAGTGTGGTTAACCTGATTTTAGCTATGGTTCTGGGAGCAAATATTATTGCAACAGCTATAGTCTTTGTTTCAGAATCAGGGCCGAGGATAGGTGAATTGTCTTTAGTAGCTGTCTTAGGATTTGTTTTCTCAGTTATTTTGGTTTTAATACTTTTGCTGAGAGTATCGAGGAAATAATTAAAATTTTAAAGTTGCTAATAGGAACAGCAATGTCTCGCATCAACGTATTGTAACCAATGGGAAGACGGATCAGTTTCCTATCAGAAAAAAGCTGGGGAAAGGATATGTTTATGAAGCTAATTTTTAACTTGTAATTAAATACCTATCTTTGCAAAATGGAAAAACTCACTTTTGCAGATTTTGACCTTCCGGTTAAAATTCTTGATGTTTTAGCAGACCTGGAATTATTCGAGCCTACACCAATTCAGGAAAAAAGCTTAAAACCTATTCTTTCCGGAAGAGATGTAATGGGAATTGCACAAACGGGAACCGGGAAAACACTGGCTTATCTTTTACCTGTATTGAAAACATGGAAATATAGCAAAACAGGGAATCCAACTGTTTTGGTACTAGTTCCTACAAGAGAACTGGTAGTGCAGGTGACTGAAATTCTTGAAAAGCTGACAGAAAATATTACTGCAAGAGTAATTGGAATATATGGAGGAAAAAACATCAATACCCAGAAACTCTTATTCAATGATGGCTGTGACATTTTAGTAGGAACACCGGGAAGAGTAATGGATCTTGCTATTGATAATGCGATCTCCCTGAAGGAAATTCAGAAATTGATTATCGATGAATTTGATGAAATGCTTAATCTGGGTTTCAGGCCTCAGCTCACCCATATTTTTGAAATGATGAAAGAGAAAAGACAAAATATCCTTTTCTCTGCAACCATGACAGAAGCAGTGGATGAAATGCTGGATGAATATTTTGCCAATCCGGTTGAAATCTCATTAGCCAGGTCCGGAACTCCTCTTGAAAAAATTGAACAAACAGCATATAAAGTTGAAAATTTTAATACCAAGATCAACTTACTTGAGTATTTGTTGAAAAAAGACACGGATATGTCTAAAGTGTTAATTTTCAATAACAATAAGAAACATGCTGATCTGCTGTTTACTAAAATTGACGAGCTTTTCCCTGAACAATTCGATGTGATTCATTCCAATAAATCTCAAAATTACAGGCTTAAAGCGATGAAAAGGTTTGAAAATGAAGAGATAAGAGGATTGATCACTACCGATGTAATGGCAAGAGGTCTGGATATTTCAAATATTACCCACGTAATCAATTTTGAAACTCCGGATATCCCTGAACAATACATTCACAGAATCGGTAGGACCGGTAGGGCGGACAAAGAAGGAAAAGCAGTGACTTTTGTTACCAAAAAAGAGGAACCTCTTGTATTGGACATCGAATTATTGATGGATAAAGAATTAAAGTTTAATGATTTCCCTGCAGAAGTAAAGATCAACCCTAATAAAATTGCTTCCGAAAAAGATGAAGTGGTCATGAAAAACCCTGTACAGGTAAAACTGAATGAAGGAGGGGGAGCTTTCCACGAGAAAAAAGCTAAGAACACGAAAGAAAACTGGGGCGGGCCATCCAAGAGAAAAGCACCTAAGAAATTCGGTGCCAACAGGGCCCAGCAGAAAGCTAAGTCTAAATCGAAAAGAAAGAAATAAGAAAACGGATAAAAAAATAGCGGCCCTGTTAAGCCGCTATTTTTTTTATTTCATATAAGGTTTCATTACCTTCGTCCAAATCTGGTAGCCTTCCGGTTTAAAGTGCAGCATATCTTCTACAAAAATATCCTTTCTTACATTCCCGTTTTCATCTTCCATAGCTTTGGTAACATCAATGAACTCAGCATTGGGTTCTTTTTCCATGAAAGCAGCAATCTTTTTATTAGCTTCCCTGATCTGTGGCCAGATCACTTCTCTGCTCGGAGAATATTTGATAGAAATGTAGTCTACTTCAATATGAGGGAATCTTTTTCGTATTTTCTTATAAAAAGATTTATACCTCTTAACTACTTCCTTTGCTTTCAACTGGTGATTGTCTGCAAAATCATTTTCACCACAGTAAATTATAATCTGTTTGGGTTGATAAGGAGCCAGCAGGTCATCTGCAAAATCATTAAGATCGGTAAGCCTGGAGCCGCCAAAACCTCTGTTGATAATTGTTTTATCCGGGAAATAGTCGGCTACATCGGTCCATTTTGTAAAAGAAGAACTTCCCAGAAAAAGAATGGCATTCTTGGGAGGCGGGTTCTGCTGGTCCTCTTTTTTGAAATTCTGAATGTCCTGCCAGAACATCGGCTTTTTTTCCTGCGAAAAGAAAAGGGCGAAAGACAGCAATAGAAATGCTGATAAAATCTTCTTCATTATATCAAATTTTAATTTCAGATAAAAATAATAAAAAACTCCCGATCAACGGGAGTTATGGTTTATCTTTTGTAAGTAATATAGACAATATCCGGAATTTTATCTCCGTCCTGGTCAAAGCTTCCAAATTTCTGAGCAACTCTCAGATCTTTGCTGGTTAATATATCAACCCGGTAATCTTTGTTTTCATCATTGTCAAACTTAATCCCCAAAATTTTGGATTCTTCATCATAGGTATATTTCCCTTCACTTTTTGCATTAGGCTGACAATCTGCTCCGGTTCCTGTGTAAGCAGTATAACTTACATAAAAATCGGTTCTGAAGAACAGGGTATTTTTGATACTGCATCCTTGTGGAGTAGTGGTAGAAAGTACTGTTTTATTATCTTTTCCTGAGATGACTTCCGTTTTAACCTCCTTCCAATCTCCTTTCATCATCTCCATTTCATAAGCTTGAAGATCATCATCTTTACAAGAGGTAAGCGCTACAGCAGAAAAGGCAAATAAAAGTAGTTGTTTTTTCATTTTTACAAATTTAAGAATATGCTAAAATATAAATAAATTTGAAATATCTGTAATGAAATTCTTGTTTTTTTAAACAAATGTTTATAAAAAAGATAATTCTTCAAAAGATAGAATGGTATGTTGTAAGAACAAAATATTGCTGTTAAATATTAACAAAGCGGGCTTTCAGCCCGCTTCCCATATTTTATCTGCAGAGACGAAACAAAAATAATATTTAATAGCTCATCTCAACAATCTTAAAAGCATCCTGAGGCGTTAATTTTCTGTATTCTCCAAGACCTGCCCAGTTTCTGTCTGTAAATGCTTTTTCCACTCTTTCAGCAGTTCCCTTATAATCTTCCGTATATTCCGAAAGTCTGGTCTTGATATGAAGACTGTGGAAAAACTCTTCCAGTTTTTTTATACCCATCTCTGCTTTTTCTTCTACTGTTCCATCTTTAATTCCCCATACTCTTTCAGCGTATTGTGCAAGCTTTCCTTTTTTGCTGTCAAAATTATAACGGTAATGTGATGGAGCAATAATCGCTAATGTTCTGGCATGGTCGATACCAAAATAAGCGGTAAGCTCATGTCCCATTGCATGTACAGCCCAGTCTGTAATTACTCCTTTCTGGATAAGCCCGTTTAAAGCCATTGTACAGCACCACATAAAATTTCCGGCAGCATCATAGTTGAAATCTTCAGCCAATACTTTAGGAGCTGTTTCCTGAAGACTGATCAGAATACTTTCCGCAATTCTTTCCTGCAGATCTGCAGAAGAAGGGGCAGTCATATATTGTTCCAATACATGGGTATAGGCGTCGGTAATGCCGTTTACAATCTGGTTTTTAGGAATAGATCTAACGACTTCAGGATCCAAAACAGAAAATTGGGGAAAAAGTCCTGGCCCTCCTGAAGAAAGCTTTTCGTTAGTTTCCCTTCTTGAGATAACGTATCCTGAATTCATTTCAGAACCGGTAGCAGGAAGCGTAAGAATACTTCCAAACGGCATTCCTTCCCCTTCGAATGTTCTTACCTGTTTTCTCAGGATATCCCAAGGCTCGCCGTTATATCTGGCCGCTGCAGAGATAAACTTTGTTCCGTCAATAACTGAGCCTCCTCCTACAGCAAGAAGATAGGTGACATTGTTTTCTTTAATAAAATCTATGGCTTTCGTCAGCACTTCATATTCAGGATTGGCAGGAACTCCGCCAAATTCATAGACCTCATGATCCTTAAGTGCTTCTTTTACCTGATCATATACCCCATTGTTTTTGATGCTTCCACCACCGTAGATCATTAATATTCTGGCTTCCTTAGGGATTTCATTGGAAATCTTGGCAATTTCACCTTTCCCGAAAAGTATTTTAGTCGGATTTTTAAACTCAAAATTAAGCATGTTCTAAATTTATTTTACCCAAATTTACGGAATGAAAAAAGAAAATTGAGTTAATGGAATTTTAAAATTACTATGGTTGATTTTCATGAAAGCTATTGCAGATCTTTCTGTCATCTGGATGAGACTTTTTTTATTGTTTTCTGAAGTTGGCCTTGTTCTTACAAAAATGAACCAAGCTATGAAGAAATACAATTTTCATCCTTTGCATACACTCCATTAGTTTTTGCCTCCAGTTTTCCGGTTTTCCTGTTGATTTTAACCCTAAAAGATTCTTTTACAGCAGGACAGCCCTTAGATTGTTTAAGGTATAAAGAAATATAGCGGTCTTCAATTTTGTAGGCTCCGGTAAAAAGGTTGGTGGTGTCTACCGTATACCCATATGTTTTTGCCAGTAAAAGAGCTTCAGGCAGATTGTCTACCGTTCCGATAAAATCTCTCAACTGCTGCTCGCTGGAAAAATAAACCGGTCTTTCATTTTTGCATGCAAGGATGTATGAAAAACAATTGTTACCTATACATTTTTGAAAAAATCCTTTTTCCGGAACAGGTTCATTAATCGTCATAAATTCAGGAGCCTGGCTTTCATAGATAACCGCTTTTTCATAATCGGTGTCGTTGCTGAGTACCCGCCAATAGGCATAATCTTTATCCGGTATGATGAATGGATAGAGTAGATCGATATTATCTAGAATTTCCGGGATTTTTTTGAAATCGGATGGAACAGCTTTCTGGCCGAAAACCATGCTGAATAATAACAATAAAGCCGGAAATAATACTCTCATTCAGTTATTTTTACAAATTTAACAAAGTTAAGAAGATTTATTGCAAGACAATTTTGTAATAGCCTTTTTCGTCTGTTACGTCAATTCCAATGCCCGTGAACGTTAATTTATTGATTTGAAAGCCATCACAACCTCCTTTAAATTCAGATGATTGGATGGAAAAATCCAGATTTTTAATATTAGAATAAAATTTATATTTTTTTGTTCCATTATAGGCCCCTACATTTTCTAAAATAACTTTATTGTCGGATGTTTTGGTCAATTGTATGTTGGCATTATTCTCGTCTTGAACTGAGTAGGTGGTCAATGTACCGTTGGTAATAAGATTTTCATGATTGGAGTTTACGAACTCAAAAACGATGGGTTGTGGCGCATTGTAACAATCTTTTTCACAAGAGATGAACAGCATTATTAAGAGTAGGAAAATGAATGTTTTTTTCATGTAGCGTGGGAATGGTGTGAAAAGTAAAATTAATGAATGTTTTGTAATCAGAATTATATTATACCTGAATTATTAAAACGAGCTCTAAATATTTTCAAAACTTGGGAAAGCTGATAATCTGTAATATCTAAATCATCGATGTTTATTTCTATCTTTTCGTCGTTGTGAAAGAAGTATAAATAATTTATTTCAGGTGAATATTTGACTATAACTTCATCAGGAATTGAATTTTCATCATATTTAATTTTATCATTTTTATGAAGGGAATATTCTTTATGAATGAAAACGACATTGATAAATGCACCAATGAAAAAAATAATAGAAAGAAGAATAAAATATTGCAGTAGATAAATACCTATGAATAAAGCTAAAATTCCTAAAATTGCATAAAAAATAATTCCGAATTTCATTTTTGGTTAAGTTTTTTACGAAGATACATTTAAAACTCAATATTGATGGGCCTCAAATGCATTAATACATCTCTAGCTTGATCTCGCCAACTTGCCCAAACGACTCAAAAAGTTGATCAAAACTTCATAGGATACCCTGTCACAATATTCCCACTGGCAATTTTCTTAAGTTTAGATTCCATCAGTTTCTTTGTTAATGTCTTCAGTCGGTTGATGTATAAAACTCCCTGAGTATGATCATACTCATGTTGAATAATTCTTGCCGTCATTCCTTTAAAAGTTTTGGTATGCTTTATAAAATTCCGGTCCAGATATTCAATCGTAATTTCCCAGGGCCTTTTTACCTTTTGAGAAAGTCCGGGAATGCTCAGGCACCCTTCATAATCTTCCCAGGCTTCTTCTGAACTATGGATTATTTTCGCATTGATAAAAGTTTCTTTTATTCCCTTATCACCTTTTTCGAAATACAGTATCTGATCTTCCGTATCCAGGTTTTGATAAGTGATCTGACTGTCAACAACGAAGAGTTGTAAAGGTTTCCCGATCTGGGGTGAAGCAAGTCCGCAACCATTGGCATTCTCCATTGTATCCCACATGTCATTTACCAATTGATGAATTTCCGGAGTAATTTCATTGATCTGGAGACATTTCTGTTTTAAAATATTATTTCCGTAAGCAAGGATAGGTAGATTCATTGTTGTATTTTCTGCAAAGTTCAGCAGAGCAGGAGAGATATACAATGAACCTATGTTAATTAATTTGCCTGCGGATCCTGCTTAAAGCCTGTGGAGTAACTCCAATATAGGAAGCAATATATTTGAGGGGAACACGCTGCAGAAGCTCAGGCTGCTCGGTAAATAATTGTAAATAACGCTGCTTAGCTGTAAACTTCAGTAAAGAAAGCTCTCTTTTGCTTTTGGATAAAAATAATTTTTCAGAGGCAAAACGGCCTAAATGATTACCAACGTTGGTTTCTTTGTAAACTTTCTGCAGGTCATCATAAGAAATCTGCCATGCCACGGTTTCTGTCAGTGCCTGCATTTCATATTCAGAAGGCGTTCGGGTAAGAAAAGAGTCATACGCACAGATAAACTCCTTTTCAAATCCAAAACCGAAAGTATAGCCATATTCATCATCAGGAATATAAGACCTTACCAGACCGGATTCTATAAAAGAAAGAAAATTTTCCGTACTGCCCTGCAATGTAATAATCTCATTCTTAGGAAATACTTTTCTGTGAAAGTGTTTTGCTATAAATGACCATTCGGATTCCTGCAGTTTTATAATCTGTTCATAATATTCTCTGATGTAGCCCATATTGGAAACTTTTCGGATGACTTTTGACCAATCTCTATACCCTAAGATGATCCAGGTTACAAATTTACAAAATGTTTGATTGGGAATCTGAGGAATAATTACTGTAATTTTATACCAACTTTTTTGTCAATTGTCAATTCAACTCATTGCAAAATCACTTACATTTGTTATTATGATACACGACCAACGCGCAGAAAAATTCAGGCAGATTGTGGAAAATAAGTTCCAGATCTACAATTCATTATTTATGAGCCTGCCATATGATAAAATGACCAATATCGGGATGTTGCTTCCCTTCCTTTATGAGGAAAGCAGAACCGGCTATGAAGCAGGAAAAACTCCCGAGATTATTGTAGAAGAATTTTTTAAAAATCATACAGACCTTGAGACTGAGGAGCAAAAGCTCGAACTGCTTTTTAAGATCATTCAATATATAGAAAGACAGGTGGTCTTGTTTGACAGTATTGAGGATGCAGCATTTCCCAACCTTCACTCCGAAAGCGATAACGGAACAGTCACCAATCTTTTTGAACGTTCTTTTCAGGACCATAAGCTTGAAAAAGTGCGCGAAAAGCTGAAGGACTTTAGTGTAAAAGTTGTATTCACAGCTCACCCTACACAATTTTATCCGAGTTCAGTACAACGTATTATCCAGGACCTGAGGGGAGCCATTACCAGTGATTCCGTTACCCAGATCGATATGCTTTTACAACAGTTGGGAAAAACACCTTTTGTGAACAAAGAGAAACCCACACCGATTGACGAAGCACTGAGCATTATTTCGTATTTGAGATACGTGTACTATGATACCATCGGAGAATTATTTACAAAAATTAAAAAAACGTTTGGAAACGGACATTTTCATTTACACGAAGACATCATCCAGCTTGGTTTCTGGCCGGGTGGTGACAGGGATGGAAACCCTTTCGTAACAGCAGATGTTACCAAAAGAGTGGCAGAAGAACTTCGTTCTGCCATTCTGAAGTCCTATTACAGTCATTTAAAGTTTATCAGGAGAAGGCTGAGTTTCAGGGGAGTTTCAGAGATCCTGACTCAATTGAGTGAAGAATTGTATGCTGCTATTTTCAATGGAAAAAGCATTACTGCAGAAGATATTTTAGCAAAAGCAGATGAAGCTGAAAATATATTAATTCATGAACACAATTCTTTGTTTCTTGATCTTTTGACCAATTTCAGGGACCGGGTGAGAATTTTCGGGACTCATTTTGCAACGCTGGATATCCGGCAGGACAGCCGGATTCATCAGAAAGCAATTGATGAAGTATTTGCCAGACTTTACGGAAATGAGGAAGCTGACCCGCAACAGAAATTTACCCGACTGATTCAGGTTTCTGAAAAAATAAATCCCGATGATTTTGAGGATATTGTAAAAGATACACTGCTGACAGTTTCCCAGGTTTCTGAAATTCAGAATGTAAATGGTCTCAGAGGAATGAACCGTTATATCATTTCCAATTCTGATGCTGTAAAAGATGTTATGAATGTATATGCATTCTTCAAAGTTTGCGGATATAAAGACGAAGAGATCAATATGGATATCGTTCCCCTTTTTGAAACCATGGAAGGCCTTGCCAATGCCGAAAATGTAATGAATGAACTATATCAGAATCCTGTATATAAAAAACATATTGAAAGAAGAGGGAATCAGCAGACTATTATGCTTGGTTTTTCTGATGGAACCAAAGATGGAGGATATTTAAAAGCTAACTGGGAAATTTATAAGGCAAAAGAACTTTTAACAAAACTTTCTGAACAGCATCATATCAAAGTCATTTTCTTTGACGGAAGAGGAGGTCCTCCTGCAAGGGGTGGAGGAAAAACCCACGATTTTTACGCATCACAAGGTAAAACCATTGCCAATAATAAAATTGAATTAACAATTCAGGGGCAGACTATTACCAGTATTTTCGGAAATAAAGAACAGGCTAAGTATAATTTTGAACAGCTTTTAACAGCAGGAGTTGAAAATGATGTCTTTAAAAATGCTAAAAAAGAACTTACGGAAAAAGAAAGAAAACTGATTGCTGAACTGGCGGAAATCAGCTACAAAAAATACGCAGATCTGAAAGCCCACCCTATGTTTGTTCCCTATCTTCAGGAAATGAGTACACTGGAATACTATGGAAAAACAAATATCGGAAGCCGTCCTTCCAAAAGAGGAAACGGAAGTGAACTGAAGTTTGAAGATTTGAGAGCCATTCCATTTGTGGGATCATGGTCCCAGCTGAAGCAAAATGTGCCGGGATTCTTCGGCTTTGGATATGCCATGCAGCAAATGAAAGAGCAGGGAAGATTTGAAGAAGTAAGAGAATTATACAAAGGTTCGGACTTTTTTAAAACATTGGTTCTAAACTCCATGATGAGTATGAACAAATCTTATTTTCCCTTGACATATTATATCAAAAACAATCCGAAATTCGGCACATTCTGGAATATCCTTTTTGATGAATACGAACTTTCAAAAGATATTATGCTTGAGCTGACCGGATTTAAAATGCTTCAGGAAGAAGATCCGCTATCCAGAAAATCAGTAAAAATCCGTGAAAAAATTGTTCTTCCGTTATTGAGTATTCAACAATACGCCTTGATGAAGATTCAAAAAGGAGAAGGAGATAAAGGCGCCTATGAAAAGCTGGTGACGCGTTCTTTATTCGGAAATATTAATGCCAGCAGAAACTCAGCGTAATGATTAAATACGGCAATATTATCAATTGGAACGGGCTTCAGCCCGTTCTATTATTATTAACCAATCCATCGGCTTTAGCCGGAAACTTATAGAGAGTAACTTTATTCTTTAATAAATTTTTCATAATAGATCTTATCCTTTGCCTGAATCTTCAGATAATACGTTCCTTTTGAAAAATCTGCCACATTCATGGATTTTTGATTACTATTTTTTCTGATGAGCCTTCCCAGATTATCATAAACTTCCAATGTTTTAATCTCATTTTTTGAGGTAATATTCAAAACATTTTTAACAGGATTAGGGAAAATACTGAATTTTTCTTTTTTCAAAGCCTCAGAAGTATCCAAAACAGAACTGTAAAGACTACCGAAATTCAGGATACCATATCCTATCTGGTCTGTATGATTAGGATATAGGGAAGCTGTTTGCCGTAGTTTCAATCTGATCTGATCCCTGTTCATCGAAGGAAAGGCCTGAATGAAACAAGCTACGCCTCCTGCTGCAATAGGAGTAGCAATAGAGGTCCCGTTTACAGTGAGGGTAGATCCGTCATATACAGTGGTGGTAGCAGTACCTTGTGTGCTTCCGTCAGGTTTTATCACTCCAAGGGAATTAGGACCATATGAAGAAAAATCTGATGAGATTCCGGCAGTATCTACCGATCCGATACTAAATACTTTTTCATGATCTGAAGGGGTCAGCAGATAATGCCAGGGTTGCTGCCCGGAATTTCCGGATGCTGCAAGAACGAATATTCCTTTTTCTGCTGCAATTCCGGCTGCCCGTGCAATAAAAGAGGTGCTTCCGTTCATATCAGCATAAGTGTAATTGTATTGAGGGTCGTCAAAAACATTGTAGCCCAGTGATGTAGTAATAATTTCTACCCCTTTTCTGTCAGCTTCTTCAGCAGCTTCAATCCAGTACATTTCCTCTTCAGGAACTTCTACTGCCGCGTTTTCACTCCGGTAAAGATAAAAATCAGCATCGGGGGCGGAACCTACAAATATATTTTCCAGATATCCTCCTATAGTTCCCAATACCACAGTACCATGTGAACTTAAAGATGGGTTATAGATATCATTGGTTTTGGTGACAAAATCATAACCGGCTTTAATCTGGTTATTAGTCCACAATCTGGAAAATGCACTGCCAGTATTTACCGTTGGAAAACCTGCATCAATAACAGCAATGGAAACTCCGGTTCCGGTATATCCTGCCACATGAAGGGGACGTATATTCACCTGGTCAATCTGGGCTGTACCAGATCCGTAATTGAAGGTTGTGAGTGTTTTCTGAGTGGTTGAATGATCTTTCCATTTATCAACCGGCTTAATTGTGCCTCCTGTTGATCCGTTTCTGGCAAAACTTTCGACAGATTGCACGAAAGGCTGGGCCTGCAGAAGAGAAACCTGTGCAGGAGTTGCCTGTACAGCCGCACCATTAAGCCACTTTGAATAATCTGTGACAGTAAAGCCAAGATTCTGAAGGTTTTGCAGATATGATTGTTCAATGGGAGCATCCTGATCATTGAGCGGAATTCCCAATGTGGTGCGTCTGTTGAGAGACTTTTGTGTCAGTTCTGAAAGTGGATTGGCATAAAATGCCGACTTATTGGGCTTATCCGTAAAGTATACAAAAACAAGCCTTGTTTGAGCCGGAATATGAAGATAACCGGTTAAGAAACAAAAAAGTAAAAATTTTTTCATAGGAATATTTTGTATAAAGATAAAAACAAAACCAATAAAATTTTTGATAGGATTTTAAATTCCTTATTTTTACACAAATATTTATTTTATGAAAAAAATTCAGATGGTTGACTTGCAAAGTCAGTATTACAAAATAAAGAATGATGTAGACAATGCAGTTTTAAATGTAATGGATTCGGCAGCTTTTATTAACGGCCCTGAAGTAAAGTCTTTCCAGAATGAATTGGAGTCTTATTTAGACGTAAAGCATGTAATTCCATGTGCCAATGGAACCGATGCATTACAGATCGCTTTAATGGCTTTAGACCTGAAAGAAGGAGATGAAGTAATTACTGCTGATTTTACTTTTGCAGCAACAGTGGAGGTTATTCATCTGCTTAAACTAAAATCTGTTTTAGTAGATGTTGACTATGATACATTTACCATTTCAACAGATCAGATCAGAAAAGCAATTACCCCGAAAACAAAAGCAATTATCCCTGTACATATATTCGGGCAATGTGCCAATATGGAAGAAATATTGAAAATTGCTGAAGAACACAACCTATACGTTATAGAAGATAATGCACAGGCAATAGGAGCAGAATACACGTTCTCCGATGGAACAGTAAAATATGCAGGGACAATGTCTACGGTAGGTACCACTTCTTTCTTTCCTTCAAAAAATTTAGGATGCTATGGTGATGGCGGAGCTATCTTTACCAATAATGACGAATTGGCCCACCGCCTGAGAGGAATTGTAAATCATGGAATGTATGAAAGATATTATCATGATGAGGTAGGAGTGAACTCTCGTTTGGATAGTATCCAGGCTGCTGTTTTAAGAAAAAAACTCCCACACCTGGATTCTTATAACGAAGCAAGAAGGAAAGCCGCAGATTATTATGATGAAGCATTTGCCAATCATCCTCATATTCTTACCCCTGTAAGATCTGAAAGCTCCACCCATGTATTCCACCAGTATACCTTAAGAATTCTTAACGGTAAACGAAATGAACTGCAAAAATTCCTTGCTGAAAAAGAAATTCCGGCAATGATTTATTACCCTGTAGCATTAAGAAAACAAAAAGCATATTTTCAGGAAAGTAATGATGCCGATTTTGTGAATACAGATAAGCTCCTGGATCAGGTTATCTCTTTACCAATGCATACTGAGCTGGATGAAGAGCAGTTGAAATATATTACAGACGCGGTACTTGAGTTTATGAAGTAGAAAGTATTTATATATAAGCTAGTTGATCATTTAATAGAGATTGCCGGTTTAAAATTTTACTTTATAAAATCAGTATTAATTCGGATTATTTAGTAATTTCGACATATTATTTATAATGAAAAATAAGTGGAATTAATAAATGATATAGAAAAACACAAAGATTAAAAAATAAAAATGGCAATACTTGTTACAGGAGGACTTGGATATATTGGTTCCCACACGGTAGTGGAACTTATCAATAATGGTTTTGAGGTCATTATCGTAGATGATTTATCCAATTCAGAAAGATTTATTTTAAATAATATAGAGGAAATTACAGGCAAAAAGCCTGTTTTTTATCCTTTTGACTTAAAAAGAAAAGAACTTCTTACCCAGGTTTTTGATGCCCACCATATTGATGGTTGTATCAATTTTGCAGCTTCCAAAGCAGTGGGGGAGAGCCAGGTGATCCCTGTAGATTATTATGAGAATAACTTATTTTCATTAATAAATATTCTTCAGGAATTTAAAATAAGAGGAATTTCAAACTTTATTTTCAGCTCATCCTGTACTGTGTACGGGCAGGCTGATAAGATGCCAATCGATGAGAATACCCCTTTGAAAATGCCCGAAAGTGTTTATGGTAAAACAAAACAAATGGGAGAGGAAATCCTTATTGATTTTGCAAAAGCATATAACCGGAAAATAACGTTGCTAAGGTATTTTAATCCTATTGGGGCCCATCCGTCTGCAAAACTCGGAGAATTACCCATCGGGGTTCCGAATAATCTGGTGCCTTACGTTACGCAAACGGCAGCCGGAGTTCGTGAAAAACTAAGTATCTGGGGAGATGATTATCCAACAGAAGATGGAACGGCTGTTCGTGATTATATTTATGTTGTTGATCTTGCAAAAGCGCATGTGGCAGCGTTAAAAAAGTTAATGGAAGATCAATCAGCGGAAACAGTAATAGATATTTATAACCTTGGAACAGGAAAAGGATCATCAGTTTTAGAAGTTGTAAAAGCTTTTGAAAGCGCCAATGGGGTAAATGTTCCTTATCAGATCTGTGATAGAAGGGAAGGCGATATTACCATTGCATATGCCAATCCAGCCAAGGCAGAACAGGAACTGGGATGGAAGTCTGAAACGTCTTTGGAAGAAGCTTTAAGGACAACCTGGGAATGGCAGAAATACCTGAACACCAGAAACTCATAAAATTATTTTATCATGGCCTGGAATCCTGAAATATACGACCAGTTCAAGGAAGAACGATCAGCCCCGTTTTTTGACTTGCTTAAGCTTGTAGAATCAAAAACCAATCTGTCGGTTATTGATCTGGGTTGTGGGACAGGAGAACTGACTTCCAAACTTTTGGATTACCTGGAGGATTCTAAAGTTTTGGGAATAGACTCCTCTGAGGAAATGCTGGAAAAAGCAGCTCATTTTGCAACAAACAGGTTGCATTTTGAAAAAAGAAGCATCGAGGAACAGCTTCACCTTGCTGATACTTATGATTTGGTGATCTCCAATGCGGCTATACAGTGGTGTAGCCACCATAAAGAGCTTTTTCCGAGAATTATCAGTAAAATTAAAGCCGGCGGACAATTGGCCGTACAGATTCCTTCCAATCATGAATATGTAGTGCATCAGCTGCTTAGAAAAGTAGCAGAAGCTGAGCCTTATAAAACAGCTTATAACTCCTGGAAAAGAGAATATACGGTTTTGAAAATAGAGGACTATGCCCAAATTTTATTTGATAATAAAGGGAAAGAAATCATTGTTTTTGAAAAAGTATTTCCTCATGTACTCAGGGATGCAGAAGCCGTCTTTACCTGGGCTTCCGGAACGGCCATGATTCCTTATATTGAAAGGCTTCCGGATGAACTGAAAGAACAATTTAAAAACGATTATAAAAAAGAATTGCAAAACACCTTTCCTGAATCACCGGTCTTTTATCCGTTTAAAAGAACGTTTATTTCAGCGAAATTTTAATTTTAGAAATTAATATGAAGACACAAAGAATAGGTATTACATTTTCCTCATTTGATTTATTACATGCAGGACATATTAAAATGCTTGAAGAAGCTAAAACAGTATGCGATTATTTAATCGTAGGGCTTCAGATTGACCCATCCCATGACCGTCCAGGCAAAAATAAACCCAGCCAGACGATTGTAGAACGATATATCCAGTTAAAAGCTGTGAATGCAGTAGACGAGATCGTTCCTTATTATACTGAGGAAGACCTTTTGGATATTCTGAAATCCTTTGTAATCGATGTAAGAATCATTGGAGACGATTATCTGGATAAAGACTTTACAGGCAAACAATATTGCGAAGAAAAAGGAATTGAAATTTTTTATAACAAAAGAGATCACAGATTCTCAACAAGTGATTTGAGAAGACGGATTTATGAAGCAGAAAAAGAAAAAATTGCCAAAAAAGAACCTGTAAAATAAAATAAAAATCCCGAAAAATTACTTTCGGGATTTTTTATCGATTACATTGGGCCGCCCTGCTCGTCGTCGCCTGTTGTATTTGAATTAATATCTTTCTTTACTTTTGGTTTAATGTCAACCTTCTCACCCTGCTTAAACCTATAGGTAAATGATAAAGCAAACTGTCTTGGCTGCCACTGCATTTCCATTTCCCTGGTAAACTGGGCATTATCTGTGAAGTTTCTCATTTTTCTCGTATTGAAAATATCTCTGATGTTAAATCCAATAATTCCGTTTCCTTTCCAGATCGTCTGGCTCACTCCCAAATCTATACCATACATGGCTTTTCTGTTATTCATTGCGGTTTTCTCAGCAGCCCTGTAAAAACTCTGGATTTGGACACTCAATGTTTTGGTTGGCTTAAAGGTATTGTTGAAACGTATTCTATAAGAGAATCCCGAACCTGAGAAGTCATTTAAAGTCCTCGGATTATCAGGGTATAAGTTATAGCTTCCCGTATTTTTATATCCGTATAAATCTGCTGAAAGCATTATTTTCCACCAGTTGAAAGGATCATAAGTACCATTAAGATCCAAACCATAGTTGGTTTCAGTACCTACGTTGAAAGGAATTGTATTAACAGCTCCTGTTTCATCTATATATTGATATCTGTTTTGCTCGTCTTCAGACTTTTTAAAATATAAGGTCGGATTAAAAGTAATCTTTTTATTAGACAAATTATATCCAAGCTCGAAAGAGTTCTCGTATGTTGGATTCAGATTAGGATTTCCCCTGAAATAGTTTCTGTCATCATCAAAAGACATAAAAGGAATTAAAGAGAATGCTCTTGGCCGGTTAATCCTTCTTGAATAATTTAATAAGATCTGATTGTTCTTCGCAATATCATAGCTTAAAAAGACAGAAGGGAAGAACTTTGTATAATTTTTATTTACTTCAGGGGTATTGGCGGGATTTCCTTCTTTGTCAAAATTCTGGAAGTTGACATCAATTTTGGAATATTCACTTCTCAATCCCAGCTGATAGGCAAATTTTTCTCCTATTTTACTTTTGAACTGAGCATAAATTCCAAGGATGTTCTCGGAATATACGGTGTTACTTGTAAAATCAAATCTTGTAGTTGGAGTCTGTCCGTTTTCACTTTGGTCCACAAAATAATTATAGGAATTTTTGTTATAATCATACCTTGCTCCGGCTTCTAATTTAGATTTTTCACCTATCGGGAGCTCATAATCAAGTTTTCCGATGAAGGTATCCGTCTTAGAATCTGTACTTACATTATTGACGATATTCCCTTTAGGCTGTAGAACATTTTCAATAAAAGTTTTTTGTACAATCTGATTGATCCCGTCGGATTTATTTGTCTGATAGCTGGCAGATGCAGATAAAAGCTGTCCTTTATCCCCGATTTTCTGGTCAAATCCCAAGTCGAACTGAGTCGCTAGGTTTTTATTATTTCCATAGCTGTTCCTTTCTCTAAGTACATTGCTAAGAGAAGAAGGGAGAGGATAGACTTTTTCATTATAAGTATTAAGTCCGGTCTGATCAGTATCAAAGCTTCTCACCATTCCGGAGAAGTTAATAGAGGTCTTATCATTGAAGTCATGGGTAAAACCTGCCGTCACGTTATAGGTGTCACTTTCTCTTTTAGTTTTCCCATTTTGTTGTGAATACTGGGTAAAAGGAAATGAGTCGGAAGGCAAGGCACTAATGTCGTCTTTTCTTGTGGTTGTATTCTTCATTGTGCTTTCATTCTTCTGATAGCCACCACCACCATTCAGGAACCAGGTCCAGTTACCTTTTCTCCAGTTTAAATTGGCATTCAGGTTGGTACGCGGAAGATAACCCAATGTTCCCGTTACCGTTCCGTTAAAGCCCATTTTTTTATCTTTTTTAAGGATGATATTCAGAATACCGGCAGTTCCGCTGGCTTCAAATTTAGAAGAAGGATTGGTAATCACCTCAATTCTTTCAATCTGATCAGCAGGAATACTCTGGAGCGCATTAGCTCCGTCATCGATGCCAAGAAGGGAAGACGGTTTACCGTTGATTAAAAATTTAACATTGGAATTTCCTCTCATAGAAACTGTCCCGTCTGTATCTACCGACACCGAAGGAACATTCGAAAGGACATCCTGAAGGTTTCCTCCCTTGCTGACGATATCCTGTGAAGGATCATAGGTTTTTTTGTCCAATTCAACCTTATAAGCCTTAGGAGCAGCCGCAGTAATTACGATTCCCTGGATTTCCTGTGTTTTTCCGTCCAATGTCGTAGCAGCTTCAGGTTCTATGGATAATGCCCCGATATTTCCGCTTCCGGTAATGTTTTTACTGGTGGTACTTTTTTTATAATCAATAGCTTCTACTGTAATGTCATAATCTCCGGGAGCAAGCTGCAGTTTGTATTGTCCTTTTTCATCAGTCAGAACAGCATCGCTTAAGGATTTGTTCGCTTTATTACTGAATGTTACAGAAGCATAAGGAACAGGCTGGTTTTTCTTGTTGACAATCATCCCTGAAATCCCTGCTTTTTCCTGTGCAAAAGCCATTGCTGCTGCCGAAAGTACTAAGGTAAGCCCTAACGTTTTTTTGGTGAAAATGCTGACAATTTCTGTCTTGTTCATAGGTTATTTTTTTGTATAAAATCGTGAAAAGATAGCCTTGTTATTTTGATACTTCATAAACCACTGACTATCAAAATAATAAGGTTCGTTTTTTATGTTTAAATTCTAATTGTTTGCTAAGCCTATTTTATATTTTTTGAATTAAGCCAATCCTGATAGGCTTTTGCATTTACAGCATGTTCTTCAGCACTTGCCGTAAACTTATGATATCCAAATCTTGCAGGATCAGCACACATAAATATATAATTATTGTTTTCCGCATTTAACACAGCGTCTACTGAATTTTTATCCACTACACAGATAGGTCCCGGAGGAATACCCGCATTAGCATAGGTGTTGTAAGGGGATGGGGTAGACAGGTGCTTATATAATACCCTTTTAATAGGTTCCTTAAAATTAGTCTGTTTATTGATGGCATAGATTACCGTAGGGTCAGACTGAAGCTTCATACCCTTTCTGTAACGGTTTAAGTATAATCCTGCTATCGTTTTCATTTCATCTTTTTTTCCGCCCGACTCTTTATAAACAATAGAAGCAAGGGCATAGATCTGGTCTCTTGTCAGACCGGACTGTTGTTCCTTGTTTTGTCTTTCACTGGTCCAGAAATCATTATACTGATCATCAAACTTTTTGAAAAATTCTCTTGGGCTTACTGTCCAGAAAAAATTATAAGTATCAATGAAAAAATACTTTTTTAAATCCTCTGCGTTTTTATAGCCTTTCTCCTGGGCAATACCGTTTAGATCATTAACAAAATGTAAAGAATCCAATTCTGTTTTTTTGGTAACCTTACCAATCATCTGATACATATCTCCAAAATCACCGATCCTGAAGGAATTGGCCGTTTGGTTACCTGCTTTAATCATATTGACAAGGTCTGTATTTCCGGTTCCGTTTTCAATATGATAACGCCCCGGCTTAAAATTGGCCGCAAGCTTCTTATCTTTGGCTACCGTTTCAAATGATTCCCTGTCTTTGATATACGGGCTGATAGAATCCATAATCTGCCCGAAGCCTGCTTTATGAGGGATCAGTACATAACCTTCCTTTTCTACGTTGTTCCCGTAATATGTATTATAAAATCTCAAACCAAAAAATCCTGCGACTACAAAAGCCAGCAGAATAATAATGAGAATAGTTTTTTTCATTCCTATACTTATTGATTAAAAGTTATGTTTTTAGAGGAGGTCTATCTTACCTCTAAAAACCTGCTTTGCGGGGCCTTCAAGCCATATGTTATGAAAAGAATCTCCATTCCTTTCAGCGTATACCTTAAGGTTGCCTCCCAAAGTTTTAACTTTTACAGAGGTTAGATTGTCTTTTTGCAGAAAAGTTAAAGCGGAAGCTGTAACTCCGGTTCCACAGCTGTAAGTTTCGTCTTCAACGCCTCGTTCATAGGTTCTTACAAAAATCTCATCATCAGATTTTTTTTCTACAAAGTTGACATTGATTCCTTTTTCTTTATAATTTTCTGAATTTCTGATCCCGTATCCTTCAGCAAATACCTTATAATTTTCAAGATTTTCAACATACTTTACATAATGAGGAGAGCCGGTATTAAGAACAAAATCGTTTCCATCATGGGAAATGGTATTTACATCAATCATTTTTAATTTAATGATGCCGTTATGAATTTCAGCTTCATGTTCTCCGTCTATAGCAATGAATTTACATTTATCTTCAAAAATGTCCAGGAAAAAACCGAAGGCTACAAGGCAGCGGCCTCCATTTCCGCACATGGTACTTTCCCCGCCATCAGAGTTGTAGTACACCATTTTAAAATCATAATCAGGATCATTTTCCAATAAGATAAGCCCATCAGCTCCAATCCCGAAGCGTCTGTCACATAATTTTCCGATAATATTCCTGTCCTTGGGAAACTGAAGATCACGGTTATCTATCATTACAAAATCATTCCCGGTTCCCTGATATTTATAAAAATCCATATTTTCTTGTATAATCTAAAATGAAGAAACAAAATTACTATATTTAAAATGAAAAACGAACAGTGTTAGCTGTTCGTTTCCTTATTTATAATCGTTTTATCTAAAACCACCACTATTGGATCTTGTCGTATTATTTGAGTTACCTGATCCGCTGTTTTGAGTACCGGAAGATCCGCCCCTGAACCCGCTGCCACTTGAAGATTCAGATCTGTAGCTGCTGTTGCTTTCCGTATTTCTGAATCCGCCACTATTGGTGTTTGAGTTTCTTTGTGGGGTCTGATAACCACTGCCGTTTCTGAATCCACCGCTGTTCTGGGAATTCTGATTACCCTGGTTTCCCTGGTTTCCGCTATTCTGGTTTCTAAAACCTCCGCTATTATTTCTGTTGCTATTATTATTTCTGTTATAATATCCGTTATTATTGTTGTTATAATAGCCACTACCGCTGCCAGACTGACCTCTGAATCCACTGTTTTGTCTTGAATCAGATCTTCTTTCTACATACACCTTCCTTCTGGAGTTATTGTAATTGTAGTAGTAATAAGGAACGCCGTTATCATAATAATAATTGATATTGTTTCTATAATAATAGCCGTCATTGCCCCAATATCCACCGTTTCCGTAATATCCGGAAGGTGCGTAATAATATCCGTTATTATAATACGGATCTCCATAATAACCACCATTACTTCCGTATCCGTCTGAATAGGCCAGACAAGAGGTAAGGGTGCTGATAGCAAAGATACTTACTGCTATTTTTAAAAAATTTTTCATGACTTTATTGTACTTTTTTTTCTTTTAAACTTTTTTTCCAATTAAGGTATCCTAAGATAGCCATTATAGTGAATACCAAATATTGAACCGAAGTGATTCCAAGGCCCTTAAAAATCATCATAGGAATGCAAATCAGATCTCCGATAATCCAGAAAATCCAGTTCTCAATGCGCTGTTTGGCCATAAACCACATTCCTACTAAAAATATTGAAGTTGTAAAAATATCCATCCAATTGGCCCAGTCGAGATGATATAAACCGAGATAGTTACTCTCCAGATTATCGATATAAGGTTTGCAATAATAAATAAAAGTGACAAATGCCAGGCTCAGTATAAACAGGAGGCCTGCATAGATCCATTCTTTTTTGGTCGCCCATGTCACCTCTACATGAATGTGATCTTTGGAATTTTTAGACCAGAGAATCCATCCGTAAACACTCATGACTGTATAATAAACATTGATGAGGCAGTCACCCAGCAATCCAAAATTGAAAAGAATATATACATAGATCAAAGTAGAAATAATGCCGGTAGGGTATACCCATATATTTTTTTTGATGGAAAAGTAAACGCTCAGGGTTCCAAATAAAGCTCCGGAAGCTTCCAGTATGATCTGCGCGGCAGTGTAGCTTTCATACGGCTTTATAAAAAGATCATATACATTCATGCGGCCAAAAATAAACAAAAATTAATACTTGCTGAAATACTTTAAATGATGTGTTGGTCAGGTTTTTAATTTTTTTTATTAAAATAATTGATGAAAATTTGCCGATAAACGTTAGAGTTCCTAAATTTTTTATATTTTCGTGAATCCTTAATAAATAAAAAAACATGTCTAAAATTTGGGTTAAGAAACCACTAAGTGCCTATGAGGCAGATATGAAGAAAAGTGAGCTGAAAAAGGTCCTTGGAAAATGGAGTTTAACAGCTATCGGAGTAGGGGCTATCATTGGTGGTGGAATCTTTGTGCTTACCGGAACCGGAGCCTATTATCACGCCGGGCCGGCGCTGGCAATCTCTTTCATTATAGCAGGTATTGCCTGTGTTTTTGCTGCTTTGTGTTATGCGGAATTTGCTTCCATTATTCCTGTTGAAGGTTCAGCTTATGCGTATGCATACGGAACAGTAGGAGAGATTTTTGCCTGGGCAATGGGCTGGTGTCTCATTTTAGAGTATGCCATGGCGAGTATGGCGGTTTCCGTGAGCTGGTCAGGATATTTTACCAAATTTTTGAAAATATTCGGGGTTCATTTGCCTGCCTATCTTACTTCCGACCCTGCCAGTTATACAGGAGAAGGATTTTCAATGAACCTGCCGGCATTTATTCTTGTTTTATTGATTACCGCATTATTGGTTAAAGGTACAAAAGAAGCTGCAGGCGCGAATAACCTTATTGTATTATTAAAAACCACAGCGGTTATTTTTGTAATTTTTGCAGGGGTTTATATTATTTTTTCCAATACGGATCTTTATAACGCTGTTGACGGAGTTAAAAACTGGAAACCTTTCATTCCTGATCAGATAAAGATTAAAAACTCCGAAGGAGATATGGTCTCGGCCTACGGTATCCAGGGGATTATTTCCGGTGCTGCTGCTATTTTCTTTGCCTATATTGGCTTTGATGCTGTTTCCACACAGGCGGGAGAAGCGATTAATCCTAAAAAAGATGTCCCTTTTGCCATTATTGCTTCGTTGTTAATCTGTACCGCTTTATATATCTGTGTATCTCTTGTCCTGACAGGGATGATGCATTATACAGACTTTAATCCGGAAGGAAGGTATCCGGATGCGATAAAAGCACCTGTAGCCTATGCTTTTGAAATTGCCGGAAAACACTGGGCAAGTAATATTGTAACAATTGCCGCTACTGTAGGTTTGATCTCTGTAGTAATGGTAATGATGATGGGACAATCCAGAATCTTTATCGGAATGGCAAAAGACGGATTAATTCCCAGATTCTTTGGTGAACTTCACCCGAAAACAAGAACTCCTTACAAAGGAATTATTTTACTTGGAATAGTAGTTGCCCTGATTGCTGCTCTGACGCCAATCTCAACGCTTGCAGATATGACGAGCTTTGGAACCCTGTTCGCGTTTACATTGGTTTGTATTGCCGTTTGGGTAATGAGAAAAAAAGAACCTAATCTTATCAGACCTTTCAAGGTGCCTGCTTATCAAATTGTAGTTGGTTTAGGGGTGATCATCAATTTATACCTGATCTATAACCTGAGTGACCATGCAAAAGAGCTTTCCGCAGGATGGTTATTGCTTGGAGGAATTGTATACTTCCTTTATGGTAGAAAAAACAGTAAACTTAATAATCCTGAAAAATATAAGGATATAGATTAATATTGATATAAACCGCTCCGGCGGTTTTTTTTGTACATAAACATCATATACTATGAAAAAATTTTTTTCCATTGTGTTCCTATCCGTTGGAGTGATCATATTTTCTCAACAGATAGAAGGCTTTGAAAACATTCTGACCGATAAGATCAGCATCAGAGCCCTTGAGGTTGATGAGCATAAAGTCTGGTACAGTGGAACAGGTTCCAAGTTTGGCTTTGTTGATTTGAAAAATCCCGAAAATCAGAAACAGGTAGAATTAGACGCCGGAAAACTTGAATTCAGAACCCTGGGGAAGGATAAAAGTGCTTTTTATGCCATTAATATCGTAAGTCTGGCCCGTTTCTTTAAAATTGACAAGAAGGATTTAAAATCGCAGGTTATTTTTACAGATACAGCAAAAACAGCTTTCTATGACGCCTTACATTTCGTAAATGATAAACTGGCTTATGCTTTCAGCGATGCAGATAAAGACAATGTCCTGAAACTGGCGGTATATAAAAACGGGAAATGGGGTATGTTCAGGAGTAATCTGATGTTACATCCGGGAGAAGCTGCTTTTGCGGCAAGCAATACTAATATTGCTTCCTCCGGAAATTATTTGTGGATAGCAACGGGAGGAAAGGCATCGAGGATTCTGAGAATGAATTTAAAAAATGAGAAGTTTGAAACTTTTACTACTCCGTTTATCCAGGGAGAACCTTCCCAGGGAATGTATTCTATAGACTTCTATGGAGATCATTTTGGTGTTGCTGTAGGAGGGGATTATACCAGGCAGGAGGCTAACATCAACAATATAGCAACCACAACGGATGGTGGTAAAACCTGGCAGATACAGGCGTCAGGTCAAAATGCAGGTTATATGACCTGCGTGAAAATCAGGCCCGGATCCAAAGGTAAAGAAATGGTCGCAGTAGGAGATCAGAATATTAGCTATTCCTCAGATTTTGGTAAAACATGGAAGAAGATTTCTGATGAAAAAGGGTTGTTTGTCTGCCAATGGATAGATGGAAATACCGTCGTTTTTGCCGGAAATGGCAGGATAGTAAAAGCCAGATTAAAATTGTAAATATAAGATATAGAATTTATCATTATTCCCCGAAGATATTGATCATACGTATTTAGACTCATTATAAAATAGAACCTAATATAATTCATAGGTTAAAATTCGTAAGTAATGGTTAATTTTGCAGAATGAATTTTAATTATGTTAAATTCTACCTTATAAATTTTATTTTTCAATGAACTCTTTAATAGATAAATATAATATTCCCGGACCCCGTTACACTTCTTATCCTACCGTTCCATATTGGGATGAGACAACATTCACTCCTGAAAAATGGAAAGAAAGTGTGATCAGGTCATTCCGTGAAACCAATTCAGGGGAGGGAATTTCTATTTATATCCATTTACCTTTCTGCGAGGCATTATGTACGTTTTGTGCATGCCACAAAAGAATTACAAAACAGCATAGCGTAGAAGTTCCTTATCTTGAAAGCGTATTGAAGGAATGGAAGCTTTACCTTGCTTTGTTTAATGAAAGACCCAAACTGAAAGAACTGCATTTAGGGGGTGGAACTCCTACCTTTTTTTCTCCTCAGAATTTAAGAACATTGTTGGAAGGGATTTTTGAAACGGTGGATATTGCTGAACATCCTGAATTTTCTTTTGAAGGTCACCCGAATAATACCACCAAAGAACATCTTCAGACCTTATATGATCTTGGTTTCAGAAGAGTGAGCTTTGGCGTTCAGGATTATGATCCTAAAGTTCAGAAAGCGATCAATAGGATTCAGCCTTTTGAAAATGTAAAAGCGGTAACGGAATGGGCAAAAGAAATAGGATACAGGGGAATCAGCCATGATTTGGTTTTCGGGCTTCCTCATCAGAATTGGGAAGCGATGGAACATACCATCAGAAAGACCATGGAGTTAAAGCCGGACAGGCTGGCATTTTATTCCTATGCGCATGTTCCGTGGGTGAAAGGAGTAGGACAGAGGGGGTTCGATGAAAATGATTTACCGAGTGGAGAAGAAAAACGGAGATTGTATGAAGATGGGAAGAAGCTTCTTCAGGATTTAGGATATATTGAAGTGGGAATGGATCACTTCTCCCTTGAACATGATGATTTATACCAATCTTTGATTCATAAGAAACTTCACAGAAACTTTATGGGATATACTTCCAGCAATACCCAACTGATGGTAGGCCTTGGAATGTCAGCTATTTCAGATTCATGGTATGCATTTGCCCAAAATGTAAAAACAGTAGAGGAGTACCAGAACATTGTTGAGAAAGGAGAAATTCCGGTAGTGAAAGGTCATGTTCTTAACGAAGAAGATTTAATTGTAAGAAGGCATATTCTGAATCTGATGTGTCAGCTGGAAACTACTTTTACCCATACTAATTCTTTCCCGGAATTGGAAAATGCACTTGATATGCTTGCCGAAATGGAAAACGACGGATTGGTTGAAATCAATGGTAATGAAATTAAGATTACGGAAGCAGGAAGGGCATTTACAAGGAATGTAGCCATGGTTTTTGATCTTAGAATGATGAGAAATAAACCTGAAACAAGGATATTCTCTATGACCATATAGGAAGCTATGAAGCATAGGGCTCCAGTCATATTTTTATACACGTATGCTCTTTCTTTCAGCTTTTTAAAGACAGTAAGACTGCCTAATGAATGGGCAAAAGCCCACTGGCTTGTAGATTACAGGTCCGGATTCATCAAAAGAGGCCTTGCAGGGGAAATTTTCGGATTCTTTTTTGAAAAAAGTGAATGTCAGATAGAAATAGTATCAGCGGTAATATTATTTCTTTTATACCTGGCAATAATGATTATTGCTGTGAAGCATACCTTTCAAAATTACCACATCCGTAAAGTTTTGTTGTACACGGTCTTTTTTCTGTCCCAGTATATCGTATTGTCGGCTCATTTTATAGGGTACCTGGATCAGGTGATTTTCCTGCTTACATTTTTGGCTGTGTACCTTATCAGACAGCGGTACATCACATTGGCTTCCCTATTGTGTGGGGTAAGTGTGCTTATTCATGAAATTTCATTTTTTCTGATGCTTCCCATTTGTCTTTTTGCGCTATCACTGAATGAAATTAATAATAAACCCGCTATAACATCAGACCTTATAAGGAAAGCAATATTTTTCTCGGGGGTTTCTGTAGCCATGATAATTTCGGTTTCCCTGTATCAGGAGTTTTCGGGGAAAGATAATCGTGAAATTATTTTTAATTATCTGGAAAGTTCAGGATTTATCAGCAGGCGTTTCGGTTATATTGTTTCGGATGCTTATACAGAGAGTTTCGTAACCTATTTGAAACAGGAAGGGCCGAATTTTCTGAAAAGAGTTTTTTTCTCTGCATTTACCATTAAATTCTGGATTCCCATTGCTTTTATGATGCTGATGATTTATAAATTGTTCAGAAATGTGAATGGATATATTCTGCTTTTCCTGGGAATAATAGCTTTATTTCCTCTGATATTGCACGCAATTGCTTGGGATACGTTCAGAATATGGTCGTTCCCCTTTATGATTCTTTTTCTTGGATTCTGGATTTTAGATAGTCACTTTAAAAGTGTACAGCTTCCAGGAAAACCAAGTAGCTTTGAAATTATTTTTTTCGTGTCGGCCGTAATGCTTACTGCGGTATTACTGAACGGCCTTTTTGATAATGAAACAGAAGGGTTTTCAAAACCCGAAAGATTATTGCTTCTGGTTCCTGTCTTTTCGATGGTAACATATTTAATAAAAAAGCCCGGGTAATCAATACCAGGGCTGCGGATTCTATGTAATGTATCAGCTTATTTAATAATTAACTTCTGACTGTAGGATTTCAGATCTCCTGATTTAAGATTGATAAAATACACTCCTGCCGGTATTCCGGAAATATCAATACTTTTTCCGTTTATAATTTGTTGGGTTTCTAAAACCTTCCTCCCTTCTGCATTGATGATCTCTGCTGTTATTTTAGGATCTCTGATTCCATTAATGAAGATCTCTTTGGAAGCCGGGTTAGGATATATCTTTACCGTTTCCAGGGTATTATTTTCCTGGGTCCCTAGAGTTCCTGTGGTAATTCTGAATATTTTTCCGGTATTGACAGCTGCCACATACAGCTCTTTTTGCGAGTCTTGTCCGAAGGTGGAGAAATTGCTTCCATTATAGGGAGAAGTCCATGTAATAATATTGTTGCTGTCTAATATTCCGATTTGACCGGAACAATAATCTGCAAAAAAGTATTTTCCCTGAAGAGAAGGATATTGTGTTCCTCTGTAAACGTATCCTCCGGTAACGGAGCATTTTCCACCCGAATGATCATAAACGGCAACAGGAAAGGTCATAGATGATTGTGCCGGACATCCTGTTGTATTGTAGGGAGTATTTCCTTCATAGCAACGCCAGCCGTAATTGATGCCGGATTGGTTAAGAGGCATTCTGTTAATCTCCTCAATAGCTCCCTGGCCTACATCTGCTATGATAACGTTTCCTGAAGTCAGGTCAAAAGAAAATTTCCATCCGTTTCTAAGTCCGTATGCCCAGACTTCATCAGCGCCATCAACACCTGCTCCGGCAAAAGGGTTATCCCCCGGAATATTATACGGGCCGGTAGCATCTACATCTATTCTCAGCAGTTTTCCTAAAAGTGCATTTTTATTTTGGGCATTATTATTCGGGTCTCCACTGCTTCCTCCGTCCCCTGTGATCATCCATAATTTTCCATCGGGAGCAAAATGCAGGCTTCCTCCGTTGTGATTATCAAAAGGTTTAGGAATATTGAGCAGGATTTTCTCCGAATTGGGGTCTGCTGTATCAGGATTTGATGAACTGACGGTATATCTCGCCACAACAATATTTCCTGCTGTATTGTTATAGTATACAAAAAAATATCCGTTGGTAGCATATTGCGGATGAAATGCCAATCCCAAAAGGCCTCTTTCACCTCCGTAGAGTACTTTTGAAGTAATGTTTAAAAAATCAGTGGAATTAATATTCCCATTGGGTTGAATAATTTTGATAATTCCGGTTTGCTGTACCACAAACAAACGGCTGTCATTGGCATTGGTAATCTCAACAGGACGGGTGAGCCCGGTAGCAAATTCTTCCAGATTAATGCTTTGGGCATTAAGGATTAAGGAAGAAAAAATACAGATGGTAAAAAGTAAATTTTTCATAATATTTTGATAGTTAGTGTGTTGAATGATGAATGAAAATTTTATACCAATCAAAATTTGAAAATTTCATGATCATACTATGAAAAAATTGTTAAATCTTAAATAGAAATCATACTACCAATATATCTGAAAATAAACCATTTCTGTTGTTAAAAATTCATAAAATACAAGAAAATCATTATATTTGCCGACTTAATTTAACGTAGTTATAACAAAATGCAAGGAAAAGGACTTATTACAATTGTTGCTATTGTCCTGGGGTTGATCTGCTTAAACGAGCTATTACCAACCTGGTACGCCAGCAAAATTGAATCGCAGATTGAAGCTGCGAAAGGAAACGAGAAAGAGATCAAACGAATCAAGGAAGATACTCTTAATCTTGGGTATACGAAGCTTTATTATTCTAAAGCTAAAGACAAGGAAATGAAACTTGGTCTTGACTTAAAAGGAGGGATCAACGTTCTATTGGAAATCAACCAGAGAGATTTGGTAAATGATTTAACCAATTATTCTACTAATCCTGTTCTTATTGAGGCTTTAAACAAGACTGATGAAGTTCAGAAAAACTCTACAAAATCTTACATCGACAATTTCTTTGAACAGTTCGATGCGATTAACAAAGCAAAAGGAACAAACCTGAAGCTTGCTGATCCGGAACTTTTCGGAAATACAAACCTGACCGAAATCAAGTACAATACAACTGATGAGCAGGTGAAAAGTATTGTGAAAAGAAGAATTGATCTTTCTGTAGGGACAGCTTTTGAAGTAATCAGAACAAGAATTGATAAGCTTGGAGCTATCCAGCCGAATGTTCAGAGAGTGCCTGGTACCGCAAGAATTTCTGTGGAAATGCCTGGTATGAAGGACATCGACAAAGTGAAAAAAATGCTTCAGACTTCTGCAAAACTTCAATTCTGGGAAGTACAGCAGATCCCTGAAATTGCACCTTATTTCCAGACTTTGACAACTATGGTTGCTGCAAAAGGAGATTCTATGGGGGTTGCAAAAAATGTAAACCTTATGAAACTTTTACAGCTTGAGAAATTAAGAAGTAATGGTGTTGCCAACGTAAAATTGTCTGATACAGCCGCTGTAAATAAAATTTTAAACAGCAAAGTAGCCCAGTCCTTACGTCCGGCTAACATTAAATATACCCAATTCATGTGGGGGTACAAACCTGAAGCAACAAGCCCGGATGACCTGGTATTGTATGCGATCAGAGGTAACATCAATCAAAAAGCTCCGGTAGACGGTGCTGTAGAAACTGCCAATATCAGCTACGATGAGCTTGGTAGAGTAGTGGTAGATATGCAGATGGATTCCAAAGGAGCAAAAGAATGGAAAACATTAACAGAGAAAAACGTTGGAAAACCGGTTGCTGTAACCCTGGATAACAGAGTATACACTGCACCGAATGTTGTAAATGCTATTCCTAACGGTAGAACTCAGATCTCCGGTAACTTCTCTCAGGAAGAGGCTAAAGAGCTGGTAGACGTTTTAGGTGCCGGAAAATTACCTGCAGGGGCTAAAGTAGTTCAGGCTACTCAGGTAGGTCCGTCTTTAGGACAGGAATCTATCAACGCCGGTATGATTTCATTTGCGATTGCATTCCTGATTATCATCGTGTATATCATTTTCTATTACGGAGGTGCCGGAGTGTACGCTGTAATTGCGATGGTAATAAACCTTTTCTATATTTTCGGAATTATGGATTCCGGAGACTTTACGCTTACGCTTCCTGGTATTGCAGGTATTGTACTGACAATGGCCATGGCGGTAGATACGAACGTAATCATCTATGAAAGAACGAAAGAAGAATTATTTGCAGGTAAGGGCATCTTAGAGGCATATAAAGACGGTTTCAAGCATGCATTAAGTGCAATTATTGATGGTCACTCAACTACGTTATTAACGGCTGTTGTATTATTCTTCTTCGGAACAGGACCTATCAAAGGGTTTGCTCTGACATTGATGATCGGTATTATCATGACATTGTTCACTTCCGTATTACTTTCAAGGGTAATGATCTTCAGCAGACTGAATAAAGGAAAACACCTTTCTGTCTGGACACCACCTACGAAAAACCTGTTCAGAAACACCTGGATTGATTTTATCGGAAAAAGAAAATATGCCTATATTATTTCTGCTGTATTAACTGTAATTTGTTTAGTATCTATGTTTACCCAAGGGTTCAAATATGGTATCGACTTTACAGGAGGTAGAAACTATGTAGTAAGATTCAATAAGGAAGTTAATGCTAACGATGTTGAAGAAAAACTAGTAAAACTGTTTAAGACCGAAGATGGTAAGAACTCCTCGGTAGAAGCTAAAACTTTCGGTAATGCTAAACAATTAAAAATCTCAACGGATTACCTGATTGAAGATGAATCTTTAAAAGCTGACCAGACAATTGAACAGAAACTATATGAAGGCCTGAAAGGAGATCTTCCAGCTAATATTACCTTAGCGGATTTTAAATCTGCAGATAAAGATCATGCGGGTATTATTTCTTCTGAAAAAGTAGGCCCTACAGTGGCAGACGATATCCAGACCCACGGTATTCTTGCTGTTGTGGCTGCTCTTGCGGGAATCTTTATTTATATCTTATTCAGATTTAGAAAATGGCAGTTCTCTCTGGGGGCTGTAGCAGCTCTGTTCCACGATGCGGTTATCATTTTGGGGACGTATTCATTGCTTCACAAATATATGCCGTTCAATATGGAAATCAACCAGGATTTCATTGCTGCAATCCTTACGGTATTAGGATATTCTATTAACGACACCGTGATTATCTTCGATAGAATCAGGGAGTACCTGAAAGAGAAGAAATCTTTAACGTTGGCGGGTCTGTTTGATGACTCTATTTCCAGCACGCTAGGTAGAACATTCAACACTTCATTTACAACGATTCTTGTAATCCTTGCTATTTTCATCTTCGGTGGAGATAACCTGAGAGGGTTTATGTTTGCTATGTTGATCGGTATCGGATTCGGAACTTATTCATCCATCTTTATTGCATCGGCTATCGCTTATGACTTCCTGAGAAAAGGAAAAGAAGAGGAAGTACATGGAAAAACCACTTCTAACAAAGAAGTACTTGCTTCAAAGTAATTTAGACTACAATAAATGAGTAAAAGCCTTTCGAGAGAAAGGCTTTTTTTATTGCCAGCCGGAATTCTTAGTGTTGAAAGTTCTTTCCACCCGGATATCAGTATGGAAATAGAGCCAATAGTTATCTTGATCTATATTTCCGTTTCCCCAATTTGCCCATTTCTGAGTAATTTTTTCATCCGAATAAATGTCAAAACTTAACATCAAAAGTAGACTTATTGCTAAATAAATCTAACCTTAGAGATTAAAAATAATCTGTAATTTCATTAATAAATGATTTATATGGGATTATGAATATATCGATATTTTAATTGAAAAAAATAAATGCGATTATGCAGTAAATTATTATATATTTACAAAAAACAAAACAAAAATGAAATTCGAAAAATTATTCGTGGCTGCGGCACTATGTGCTGGCAGCGTTATTACTGCGCAGACGGGAATTGGCACCCCCAACCCTGATAAAAGCTCTGCTTTAGATGTTACCGGCACCAATAAAGGTGTGTTAATCCCCAGAATTTCCGATCTCAACACAGTGGCCACCCCGGCAAATGGTCTGTTGGTATATGATCTGAAAAGGCAGGCATTAACCCAGAATATCGGGACACCCGCGAACCCCAACTGGGTTCCCATCAGTGGAAATATTGTTAAGTTCTTCTATATGCCTTCTATCAGTATTGATACTTCTACCTTAGGTACAGGCAAGACATTGGATTTATATCAATTGTATAAGACACAGTTTTCTACTCCGAAAGTTACAAGTACAGGAGCTCCTGCAGCCATTCCTTTCTTTGTGAATGCTACTGATCTCTATTATTATGTAACGGATTTTGATGGCAATGTTTTACGGAATGTAAGTATTGATGCCAATGGTATCCTGCGTTATGATGTGGTAGGGACGGCTACAGCCTGCTCGTTCGTTAATATTGTATTTGTAATCAAATAATTTTAAGTGACTGACAATCATTGCAATCATCTCTGATTAGGTAGGGATGAATATTATTCCGTGTACCATTAACCGCTTAAAATTATCAATGATGAAAACAAATTCAATATTACGCTATATTCTTATCGTGCTATGCTTTCTGGTGACAGACAAAGTGCTGTCGCAGGAAATGGTTTCCTTACCTATGGGTGGTTGTGGGAGATTATTAGATACCAATACTTCTGCCCAGTATGCTAATGCTATTACCTTTTTTCCGCCTTGTTTAAAAGTGGGAGCGGTAGCAGCTAATGCCAGCAATATGACCGATATAGATGTGAATTCATATGCTTCCCTTAAACCGGGTATCGGAGCGGGGGTATGTCCTATTTATATCAGTGTGGGAACTACCGGCACTGACTTTCCTGCCAATAAGCCTGTATATATAGATTTCTCTTCTGAAGGCTTTAACTTTAATGCCAGCTTTAATGATGCCAGCTTCAGATTCTTTAATAACGGGCAGGAAGTATACTCAACACCGGTTGGAGGACACTTTTTCTTTGATTTTGGAGATAACCAGAGCCGGAAAATTATTAAAGTAATGCCTACCGTTGCATGGGATGAAATCAGATTATCGTATTCGGACTTTGGAATTGGTTTTACATTTAATGAAATGAAAGTGTATAATATTCTGTCAGAGTATTATATAGATCCGATGACTTATTTGTCTCAACCTTCTGACAGAACGGTTCCTGTAGGTGGGTCTGCTACAATGACAGCCGTCATCAGCAATACGGATATTGATGAAACACCGGCAAATGTTACCTACCAATGGCAGATATTAAATGGCTCTGTATGGACAGATCTGGCCAATGGAAGTAATTACAGTAATGTTACTACTTCAACACTTAGTATCAGTAATATTCCTGCAGGATTTAACAATAATCAGTATAGGGTGGTGGCCAAATCCAGTTTCTATACATGTTCATTCCAGGCAAATTCCAATGTTGGTAGACTTTTTGTAAATGCAGTGAACAATCCTGGAACCATTGGAACCGATCAAACGGTTTGTCTGGATATCAATGCTGATCCAGCAGCGTTTACAGTAACTGCAGCGGCTCAGGTGACCGGAAATGCAGAATATCAATGGCAGAGTTCAGCGGATAATGTTACTTTTACCAACATTCCCAATGCTACTTCTGCAACATATGATGCCCCGGTTATAACACAGACTACTTATTACCGCCGTGGAGTAAGATCTAACCTCAATGGAAACAGTACCGCTTATCAATACAGCAATGTGGTAAAAGTTACCCTTAAAAAAAGCTGCCTCATCAAATGTATCATATCCAATCGTATGATTTATACAAAACTTAATAGTGACTAGCCTTATATATCCTAATTGAATCATAAAAAACCTGTTTCATATGAAATCAGGTTTTTTTATTTTATGGTTGCCCGATCTTTAATTTTTTACGCCTTGAGTTGTTGGAAATAATATAAAAACAAAGTGTTTTCTGATATAATTCTGCTATACAATAGTAAACTTCTTTAATACAGTGCAATTTAGAATCATTATTTTTTAAGATTTGATTAATTTTGCAGCATCATGGAAAATTCAAAGAAAAAAGCAGCCATAGGCTTTATATTTATTACATTGTTGATTGATATTACGGGTTGGGGGATTATTATACCCGTTGTTCCTAAATTAATTGAGGAACTTATTCATGCTGATATCAGTGAAGCAGCAAAATATGGAGGCTGGCTGGGATTTGCCTATGCATTTGTGCAGTTTATTTTCTCACCATTGGTAGGTAATCTGAGTGATAAGTATGGGCGAAGGCCTATTATTCTGATTTCCCTCTTCGGATTTGCAGTCGATTATATTTTCCTGGCATTGGCGCCCACGATCTGGTGGCTGTTTATCGGTAGAATTATTGCAGGAATTACAGGAGCAAGCGTAACAACCGCCAGTGCCTATATTGCGGATATTTCTACAGATGAAGACCGGGCCAAAAACTTCGGATTGATAGGAGCTGCCTTTGGCCTTGGGTTTATTATAGGGCCTGTATTGGGAGGAGTTTTGGGACACTACGGAGCAAGAGTTCCTTTCTATGCAGCTGCAGGGTTATGTTTACTTAATTTTCTGTATGGGTATTTTATCCTGCCGGAGAGTTTGGACAAAGATAAAAGGAGAGAATTTGATTGGAAACGTGCCAATCCGGTAGGCTCATTTAAATTCTTAGGTAAACATCCTGAAATCTCAGGACTTATTGTCGCTTTGATTCTGATCTATATTGCCGGACATGCTGTACAAAGCAACTGGAGTTTCTTTACGATGTATAAATTCAGCTGGACGGAAAGAATGGTAGGAATATCACTGGGAGTAGTGGGTTTATTGGTTGGCCTGGTGCAGGGAGTTTTAATCAGATGGACAACACCAAGGCTGGGCGAACAGAAAAGTATCTATTATGGCCTGGCTTTATATGCCGTAGGAATGTTTTTGTTTGCTTTTGCATCAGAAGGCTGGATGATGTTTGCATTTCTGGTACCGTATTGTTTAGGAGGAATCTGTGGACCGGCCTTGCAGTCTGTGATCACAAAAAGTGTACCTTCCAATGAACAGGGGGAACTTCAGGGAGCTTTAACCAGTCTGATGAGCGCTACTTCGATTATTGGGCCCCCGATGATGACCAATCTGTTCTACTTTTTTACCCATGACGAAGCACCATTCAAGTTTTCAGGGGCACCTTTCTTCCTTGCATTTATTTTAATGGCCATCAGTGTGGTGATTACGTATTCAGCTTTTCACAAGAAGAGAAAGATTGATGATGATATTCTCTTCAAGAAAAAATAGAAAAATTAAAGGTTAAGACAGTAGTTCTTAACCTTTTTTTGTACAAAATATTTACATAGATTGGTGAAGTTACGCTTTCTTTTAAAAGTAATTTTTTGTAATATTAATAATGGTAAACCCTAAAGTATGGATGCATTAAAACTACAACAATATCTGCAGCGGATCCATTATTCCGGTGATGCAGAAACCACTATGGAGACGTTGAAAAAGATTCATCAGCTTCATCCCAAGCACATTCCTTTTGAAAACATAGACCCTTATACGGGAACTGTTCCGTCTTTAAGCCCGGATGATATTTTTAATAAACTGATCACCACATCGCGGGGTGGATATTGCTATGAACAAAACCTGCTTTTAAGTGAAGTCTTACGGTATTTAGGTTTCAGCGTGAAACTGCAATTAGGCAGGGTAGTATGGAAACGCGATGAAAACAGTGTTGCAGCGCCAACGCATTTATTGCTCACTGTCGATCTGGAAGGAACAAGATATCTGGTGGATTGCGGATTTGGAACGGTAACCCTTACCACTCCCATACTCCTGAATGAAGAAGAAGCACAGCAGACTCCTAATGGTATTTTCAAAATTTCCCAAAATGAAAGCACTTATATCCTTTGGACGTGGAAACAGAAATGGCTTCCGGTATACCGCTTTAGGCTGGGACACGTAGAACCTGTTGATCTGGAAATTGCCAACTGGTATTTATCTACCCATCCCGAATCTAATTTTAAGAAGAACCTGGTTCTTTCAAAAGTAGATGAAAATGCCCGCTATACGTATACTGACAATATATTGAATATTCGTTCCAACGAAGGCATTAAAGAATCTGTACCGATAGAAAATGATCTGCAACTTTTTGAAATATTGGAAAATACTTTTGGATTGAAAGACAATGCTATTGAAAGGTTGAAAATGAAACCAAAAGACTAAAATCATACACAAAACACCTAAACGGTACCTGATAAAAATACTAAAGAGGCTGTCTGGACAACCTCTTTAGTATTTTGAAAACGATATTGTGAAGACAATTACGGATAAAGTGATTGGCTTCCGTTGCTTACAATATTGCTTCCCAAACCTGAGAAAGATACTGAGAATTTGCTGGCATTAAAACTTAAAGAACCTGTTGGAGTACAAAGTCCTAAAGCATACTGGCATTTGCCGTAAGCACCTGAATTTTTAATAACTTTGCTTTCGCTTTTTGCTTTTCCCAAGCTGATATTACCCCAGTCGCTTACATCGGTATTGGATACGGTAGAACCCGAATAGTAAATGGTAATTTTATAACCGATCTCGCCTCTTTTAGAGCCCCACAGCCATTTGGCAGTCCACCATTGCTTATACCATTTGGAAGCTACTTTTGCTGCTGCGTCATTGGTTGTTTCCACCTGGCCTCTCGTATCCATCATGACCAGACCTCCAAAAATATTATCCCAGATAATCCCGGTGCTATTGTAGAAACAAAGTGTTGTGAATTTTCCATTTTTGCCGTTCCATGTTACTTCCAGGACATTCGTACCGGTTTTAATCTCTTCTGACATCATTTCTTTAAGTCCTTTTTGAGCAGTAATGAGATCCTCCCCGGTATATAAATCTCCAATTTTCCCGATTTTTACAGAAGAAGGGTCCATAATATTTCCTATGGCAATAAACTGGTCCTGATCAGAAATCAAGCTCTGTGAAAGCTCAATACCTTTTGTGGTGGAAAGCTGTCCCAGCACAGTGATTCCGGTGATCTGTAAATCATTCTTTAAATAATATTCAATATTTTTCTTTGATTCTTCCAGCTGAGATTGAACAACATCAGGAACTGCCTGGGAAGAGGGAGTGATCTCCTTTTTAAGATCTGCCATGGTTACTTTGTCCTGAAGTACTTCCTGTTGGGCAATGTCATTGTTTTCGTCCCGGCAGCTGCTAAGAGTTAATACAGACAATACAGCCAGTAATTTGAAAGTGGATACTAATTTTTTCATATTAAATAATTTAGGTTGTGTGGTAAATATAGTAAAATATTAAATAATTCTCATAGATTTGAATTAATTATTTGTTAATTAATAATTTCCGGTAGAATGATGATATTGACAACTAAGAGAATAATAGAACCACTTCAATGCTCGGTTTTGTTCCTTCCATTCTGTTAATCATTAAATTCTTAAAATTTGTTTAAAATTTAAGTTTACTGTAAATAAATGTATAATCTTTTGTAATTTTACAGCATGGAATTAAGCATTGGAGAAATGGCACTCATTGCCATCGCAATCGTTGTATTATTCGGACCGGATAAACTTCCTCAGATAGCACGTGACCTGGGGGCAGGTGTTAGGAAAATGCGTGGGGCAGTGGAAGATATCAAAACGGAGATTATGAAAGAAACAGATAACCCTGTTTCAGAAATCAAACGTGAAATTGAGAAAGTAAAAGATGCGGCCAAAGACTTCAATCCGGTGAATGATATTAAAAAAGATATTCTGACGGAACCTGTCTCATCTAATGAACCTCCAAAACCAAAACCTTCAGAGGACGAAACCTATGAAGGACCTGTAAGCAGATAATATGGAGGAAATTATTCAGGAAGATAAACAGGTATTCCTTTACCTTAACAATTTAGGAGACCCTTCTTTTGATCAGCTGTGGATGCTGATTTCTAGTACCTGGATCTGGGTGCCTCTTTATATCATATTTCTTTATTTTTTATACAAAAATTATCAGCTGAAATCCCTGGTTTTTATTCTTGTATTCCTTGCCCTTGGAGCTACGGTTTCAGATCAGCTGGCAAGTGTTTTCAAATATGGAGTGGCAAGACTCAGACCCTGCCACGATCCAAGCCTGGAGCCCTATATGAGAATTGTAAAATGTGGCGGTTCGTATGGATTTTATTCTGCTCATGCCTCCAATACCTTCTTTTTAGCTTCTTTTTTGAGTATTTTGCTGAAAAATAAGCTGAAATGGTTTCCATATGTTATATTTGTATGGGCTTTAATAGTTTCTTATAGCCGTATATATTTAGGAGTGCATTTCCCGATAGATATTTTGGTGGGGGCGTTTGTTGGATCTTTATTGGGAGTGATATTCGGTGCACTCGCCAGAAAAGTGATCAACAAACAAAACATAACCTCATGAGAAAACTTTTATTACTTGTAGTTTCCATCAGCTTTACATCCGGCTTATATGCTCAGGATAAAAAGCAGGCCGAAGAATGCTTCAAAAAAGCAGATTATAAATGTGCTGAAGAGCAATACTCAAAATTGGCAGAGAAAGAGCAGATTCAAAAATTCCAGTCTGAATATTATAACAACCTGGGAACAGCCCAAAGAAGATTGGGAAAAACCACTCAGGCTTTCAAATCGTATGAATCAGCGTTAAAAACAAATCCGATGTCGGCTCCCGTTTATGCCAATCTCGCATCATTACACAGCCAGAAAGGAAATAAAGTAAAAGCACTGGAATATATTGAAAAAGGACTTCAGGTAGACGATAAAAATCCGGATTTATACCTCACTCGTTCCAAAATCTACGACAGCCAGGGAAAAAAGGAACAGGCCATGCAGGATCTTAACCAGATTCTGACTTTTGCTCCGGATAATATTTTTGCTAAAACCGGACTGGCAAATCTGAAGAAAAATAACGGAGACCTCAATGGTGCCTTAAAAGATTATAATACATTGATAGCCGAAAAACCGGAATCACTATTATACAACGGAAGAGCCGATGTTTATTTTAAAATGAAAAAATATAAAGAAGCGCTCTCAGATGTGAATAAAGCTGTTTCTATTGATCCTAAATTCGCCCAATCCTACGTTACCAAAGCATTAATATTATTGGATACAGCCAAACCTAAAGAAGCCTGTGAAAATCTGGATAAAGCTGTAAACCTGGGATATGAAAAAGCAATACTGGCAGAATATTATACTAAATGTACAAAGAAATAAAATTTTAATTTCTCTGAATCCATATAAATGGCCTAACAAGGCCATTTTTTAGTGTTTAATCATTATGGTAAGGTTTTCCCTGAAGGATCTGATCGGCTCTGTACAATTGCTCTACAATGAATAACCGGATCATCTGATGGGTGAAAGTCATTTTAGATAATGACATTTTTTCGTTGGCCCTGTTATACATCTCTTCTGAAAAACCATAGGCTCCACCAATCAGAATATGTACTTTTTTCACAGAAGAACTCATCCAGGTATCTATTTTTTGAGAAAACTCCCGGCTGGTCAGTTGCTTTCCTTTTTCATCAAGCATTACAACAAGATCATTTTTGTCAATATGATGTAAAAACAATTTTGCTTCCTCTTTTTTAAGAAGATCGGGAGACAGGTTTTTAGCATTTTTAACATCAGGAATTTCTGTAATTTCAAAATTCCAGTGTTTGGGTAAACGGTTAAGGTAATAATGGATTAAAGACGTGATTTCCTTATCGTCTGTTTTGCCGATACAAAGTAAACTGATTCGCATTGATAAAAGTTTCAGAGGCAAAGATAGGGCTTTTTAAGCTGACGGTAAAGTTGGAAAAGGGAAATGCTTGCATTGTTTAATGTCATCTTATACCAACTGATATTAAATAAATCTGTAATTTTTAAAGAATATTTTCTTTTTCATATATGATATGGTCATTAGCATGCAAAGTAATAAGCAGATCTTACATAATTAATGAAGATTGACCAATCTTACCCGGTTATAAGGATATAGAAAATGATTATATTTGTAGGGAAAGACCTGCAATGTAGCTGAAAAGAAAATGGCTTTCAGAGAATCAGTCTTTCGTTAATTGTGAAATTATTACAATAGATGAATATTAAAGTTCCCAGATTTATACTGAAAATTCAAGAGTTTTTTGATCATATCCATATTCCTGTTTTGGGAATATCACTTTGGCAGATGTTTCAGATTTATATCTCCGGAATTTTTAAGAATAAAATCGGCAGAAAGGCAGCTGCCATTTCCTGGAGCTTTACCATGAGTTTATTTCCTTTTATCCTGTTCCTGCTTTCCGTTTTGCCTTATTTGCCGCTTTATGATAAGCTTGAGTTTTATATTTTTAATGTTTTGATGCATAATGTTTTTCCATCCAATATGGAAAATGATGTGAGAGGCTATATAGAAAACAATATTATTCCCAATATGAAAGGGATTAGTAACCTGACCATTATACTGGCTTTGATTTTCGCTACAAACGGTACATTTTCTCTGATTAATGGATTTAATGAAAATTCGGATGAGAAGCTCAGTGATGTTAAAGAATTTATCCTTTCTTTTTTCATTACAATAGGCTTTATAACCATTGTGTTTTTAGCACTTTTCGGGGTGTATTATGCAGAGGTTGTCATCAAGCCCTTCACCCCGTCTTATGAAATTTCATGGCTTGTAGATAATCTTTCCAGTATTATCGGATTTGTTTCTTTTCCACTGTTTTACTTTATACTGCTGACTTTATTTTACTGGTTGGGAACAGTAAAAATTGCCAGGTTCAGACAGGCTGTTCCAGGCGCGATTCTTACAACAATACTGTTTGTAGTGACCACATACTTCTTTGCGATTTATGTAAAAAATATTGCCCGGTACAACGTTCTGTATGGTTCTATCGGAACAATGATCCTGCTTATGGTTTGGGTGAATGTGAACGTATACCTGCTCTTATTCGGTAATGAATTAAATATGGCCATCAGAAAGCTGAGGATCGAAAAATTATTATCTGACGAAATCAAAAAAGAAGCAGCTCACTATCATACCCCCATCACAGAGCCCGACTTTGAAAGTGGTGAAGAGCACAGAAGAATGCAGGAAAACCGAAAGAAGGATTAGTCTTCCTCCGGTTCCATGTTTCCTTTCGAGCTTATGCTTAAAATGATAAATCCTAAAATGGCAGCTATAAAAGATGCGATTAAAATAGCAAACTTCGCTTCATCCTGGATCAGAATTTCATCTTTAAAAGAGAGCAGGGCAATAAAAATAGACATGGTGAATCCGATTCCGGCCAAAAGCCCTACACCAATCATTTGAAGCCAATTGCTGTTTTGTGGTAAAGAACTAAGCTTTAATTTAATTGCGATTAAAGAGAATGCATTGATTCCGATCAGTTTTCCCAATATCAGACCACAAATAATTCCCAATCCCAATGTACTGGTAATGCCGGAAACCATATCACTTGAAAAAGTAATATTGGTATTGGTAAGGGCAAATACAGGCATGATCATAAAGCTTACCGGAATATGAAGCTGATGTTCCAGTTTTTCCAGAGGGGAAATTTCTACATTCGATGCATTGGTCGGAATGGAGAAAGCAAGCAATACACCTGCTATTGTTGCATGAATTCCGGAGTGATGAAGGAAATACCATAAAAATAAGCCCGGAATGATATAAAATATAGTTTTGGTTACTTTTAAAAAGTTTAAAATAAACAACAGGGCAGTTACCCCAAAAGACAGCAGCAGATAGGTCCAGTGAATCTGTTCCGTATAGAAAATAGCAATAACAAGAATGGCTCCTAAATCGTCTACAATAGCTAAAGCAGCCAGAAATATTTTGATCGAATTAGGGATTTTTTTACCCAGCATAGAGATAATGGCCAATGAGAAAGCGATATCCGTTGCCATAGGAATTCCCCAGCCATTGCTGTATTCCGTCCCGGAGTTGAAAATACTGAAAATAACAGCAGGAACAAGCATGCCTCCTACAGCAGCGAAAATGGGTAGGGAAGCATTCTTAAAAGAAGACAATTCACCTTCTACCAGTTCTCTTTTGATTTCAAGACCTACCAGAAGAAAGAATACAGCCATCAGCCCATCGTTGATCCAGATGCTGACAGGATATTCCAGCCCAAACAGATGGGTTCCTACCTCCTGATCTAAAAAGTGCTGAAAATTCTCAGCTAAAGAGGAATTGGCAATGAGTAATGAAATAAGCACACAGAAAATAAGGATAATTCCTGAAGCCTGACTGTTGTTGAAAAATTTTTTAAAATAAAGAGATAAATTCATGTTTAAGATTGTAATCGTCTCACTCTCGAAACGCCATTAATGCTTTTAAGTTTTTTGAAGGTTTCTTCCAGCTGACCTTTGTTTTTTACTTCCAGATTGATGTTTCCGGTGAAAACGCCATTGTTGGATTCAATGGACATGCTTTTCATATCCATTCCCATGCTTCCACTGATCACAGTGGTAATATCATTGATCATTCCCATCCTGTCAAGCCCTTCAATTTCAATTTTTACTCTGTTTTTGAAGCTTTCGGCGTTTACCCATTTGGCAGGAATGACACGGTAATCATATTGTGCCCTGAGGTTAATGGCATTCGGACAATTGTCACTGTGCACCTTAATACCATCAGAAATGGTGATAAATCCGAAGATTTTATCGCCGGGAATTACAGTACAGCATTTTGCATAGCTGTAGTTCAGTTTTTCTTCGTCCTTTCCAAAGACGATCATATCCAGATTCTGCTCTTTCGGTTCTTCAAAGTGCAGATTTTTTGATGGAGATTTTCTGAACCGGGAAAGTAAATTATTAAATACGTTTTTACTTTCTATATATTTTCTCAGGCTGCTGGCATCCAGTTCATTACTCTGGAATTTAAGAAACAGCTCCTGGGAAGATTTCAGATTAAAAAATTTCTGAAGCTTATTGACTTCATCATCATTGAAATTGATCTTGGCATGGCGTAATTTTCTCTGAAGGATTTCTTTTCCTTCTTCCACCAATTGGTTTTTCTGAGAATTCAGATAACTTTTAATCTTTGACTTGGCCTTAGAAGTAACAACAAATTCCAGCCAGTCGGATTTGGGTTTCTGGTTTTGGGAGGAAAGAATATCCACCTGATCCCCGTTTTGAAGAACATAGGAGATAGGAACCAGTTTTCCATTGATCTTGGCACCTAAACATTTCATCCCCAGGTCAGAATGGACGGCAAATGCAAAATCCAAAGCTGTAGCATTGGTAGGAAGAATTTTAATTTCTCCTTTAGGGGTAAAAACAAATACTTCCTTAGAATAAAGATTAAGCTTAATATTGTCCAATAGTTCGGAAGTGGAAAGATTTTGCTGCTGCTCAAGAACCTCACGGATTTCTGTTACCCATTTTTCAAAATTCCGGTCATCAGAGCTTTGTTTGTAACCCTCTTTGTATTTATAGTGAGCAGCCACCCCTTTTTCGGCAATTTCGTCCATTCGTTCAGAACGGATCTGTACCTCAATCCATTTTTTATCGGGTCCTAATACCGTCAGATGCAAACTCTCATATCCTGTGGAACGCGGCTGAGTGATCCAGTCACGCATTCTTGAAGGGTTGCTGTGGTATACATCAGTAACAATGGAATATATTTTCCAGGCCAGGAATTTTTCATTTTTAGCATCAGATTTATAAATAATTCTGATCGCATAGTTGTCAAAAACCTCTTCAAAAGAAACGCCCTGTTTCAGCATTTTTCTGTAAATGGAAGAAATAGCTTTTGCACGGCCCTTGATTTTAAAATTTAATCCTTCTTCCCGAAGCCTTTCCGATACTTCTTTGGTAAATTCCTGGATATATCGTTCCCTGCTTTCTTTGGCCAGTTCCAGTTTTTCGGTGATCTCATGATATACTTCAGGGTTGTTATACTTTAATGAAAGATCTTCCAGCTCAGATTTAATATTATATAATCCGAGGCGGTGTGCCATAGGAGCATAGATATAGACCGTTTCTGAAGCAATTTTTTTCTGCTTGTCCGGTGCCATGCTCTCCAGGGTTCTCATATTGTGAAGGCGGTCTGCTATTTTAATCAGAATCACCCTGAAATCTTCAGACAGCGTCAATAGTAATTTTCTGTAGTTTTCAGATTGTACAGAAATATTCTGATGATTCATGATGGAGATTTTGGTCAGCCCATTCACGATATTGGCAATCTTTTCTCCAAAGATTTTTTTGAGATCCTCATAAGTGTAATCCGAATCTTCAATCACATCATGCAGCAGTGCACAGGCTATGGAAGTAGCTCCCAAACCGATTTCTGTGGCTACAATTTTTGCAACCGCAATAGGATGGTAAATGTATGGCTCTCCGGTTTTCCTCCTTTGATCCTTGTGGGCATCCAATGCAATATCGAATGCCTTTCGGATGAGTTTGTTATTTTCCTCATCCAAAGTCCTGTATGTATTTGAAATCAGATCCTTATATCTGGCAAGGATCTCCTTATTCTCTTGTTCTAAGTCGTAACTCATTTGTGCAGATGCCTATATTTGAACGAAAATACGAAATTTTTTACTCTTTTCAAACACAAAAAATCCGCAGAATATCTCTACGGACTTTCGGTTATTAGATTCTATACCTTTAAAATTTCACTTCAGAATTCATTCCGTCACTGGACGTTTTAATTTTAATGTCAGGACTGTTGTGAATTTCTGCTCTGTTTCTTGCATCAATATATTTTTTAATAGTGTCGTAATTCGCCTGGTCAATGCTCATATTTTCAAATAAATAGGTTTTGAGAACCCCATTCTGAGTGAAAGCGTTCCGGGCAGTTTCTACCTGGTTGCTATCCTTTACAGAAACACTTGCAAGGTATTGATTACTGTGGTTTCCACTATTAATATATATAATGTAATCTGAATTTTGGAATCCTGAATTTTCAAGATCATCTTCTAGCTTTTTGTAATCGCTGTGATGCTCAAATAGCCCAGCTAATATATTTGACATAATTGTGGGTTTAAAGTTGTTATTAAAGTTAATAATAATTCCTTAATGTTTCAAATTTATTTTAATAAAATTCACTTATTAATGTTTTATCTATAATATAATGAATTATTATTTGTGAATGTCTATTGAACAGGTGTTTAATTGTAAAGACCATGCAATGTGATTCATGAATCAAATAATGATAGAAAGTGGTACAAGTTGAAAGAAGCAAAAAAAAGAACAAAGTTGATACTTGTTTAGGATAATCAAAACTTCATAGAAAAGGCCGCTTCTTATACAGAAACGGCCTTGGAATACATTGGATTTCAAACTAAATTCTTTCGTTTTTGATCTCCTCTACGATCTCAGGATTCAATAGTGTGCTGATATCCCCGAAATTACTGAAGTCTCCTTCTGCAATTTTTCTCAGAATCCTACGCATGATTTTCCCGGACCGTGTCTTGGGAAGCCCTGAAACAAACTGAATCTTATCCAGTTTGGCGATCGGGCCAATCTGGTCGGAGATTAATTGGTTAATTTCTTTTTTAAGGTTTTCCTTATCGCGGCTCTCTCCGGTTTCTTTAAGAGTTACGTAGCCATACAGGGCATTTCCTTTGATATCATGCGGATAACCTACAATAGCGGATTCTGCTACGGCAGGATGCTGATTGATACTGTCTTCGATAGGGGCGGTACCCAGGTTGTGCCCGGAAACAATGATTACATCATCTACGCGGCCTGTAATTCTGTAATAACCTACTTCATCCCGTAACGCCCCGTCACCTGTAAAATATTTTCCTGGGAATGCTGTAAAATAGGTTTCCTTATATCTTTGATGATCTCCCCAGATGGTTCTTGCAATTCCCGGCCATGGAAAACGGATACAAAGGTTTCCCGTTACCTGGTTCCCGGTGATCTCATTGCGTTTGTCATCCATTAAAACAGGTTGAATTCCCGGTAACGGAAGGGTAGCATAGGTAGGTTTTGTAGGGGTAACGAAAGGAAGAGGGGAAATCATAATTCCTCCTGTTTCGGTTTGCCACCATGTATCTACAATCGGACATTTTTTCTTTCCGACATGGTCGTTGAACCAGTGCCAGGCTTCATCATTGATTGGTTCACCCACAGATCCGATGACCTTTAGGGTGCTCAGGTCATGTTTGTCTACCCATTCTGTGCTTTCTTTTGCCAAAGAACGGATGGCAGTAGGGGCGGTATAAAACTGGGTGATCTTATGTTTTTCAATAACTTCCCAGAAACGGTCCGGTTCCGGATAGGTGGGAACCCCCTCGAAAATCACTGTTGTAGCACCATTCAACAAGGGGCCGTAAAGGATGTAAGAGTGGCCGGTAATCCATCCGATATCGGCAGTACACCAGTAAATATCATTTTCTTTATAATTAAAAACATTTTTAAAAGTATAGGCGGTATATACCATGTAACCTGCACAGGTATGGAGCATTCCTTTAGGTTTACCGGTAGAACCTGAAGTATACAGGATGAAAAGAGGGTCTTCCGAATCCATGATCACAGTTACAAAATCAGGGGAGGCTTTTTCATAGAGATCAGCCATCCAGTAATCTCTGCCTTCTTTCATTTTGATTTCGTTGTGGGTTCTCTTTACCACCAATACTTTTTCAACAGTTGGGCTTTTTTCAAGAGCTTCATCAACAATGCTTTTCAGATCCAGTACTTTGTTTCCCCTGTAGCTTCCATCTGACGTGATAACCATTTTGGCTTCACAGTCATTGACTCTTGAAGAAACGGCAGAAGCGGAAAATCCTGCAAAAATAACAGAATGTACAGCTCCCAGTTTGGCACAGGCCAGCATCGTGATTGCCAGCTCAGGGATCATGGGAAGATAGATGCAGACCCTGTCTCCTTTTTCGATTCCCATATCACGCAGAACATTAGCCGTTTTATTAACACGGGTATATAGTTCGTTGTAGGAAATATGTTGTGCTTCTTCTTTAGGATCATTCGGTTCCCAGATGATGGCTGTTTTGTCTCCTCTTACAGCAAGATGCCTGTCTATACAGTTTTTGGTAATATTAAGCTTGGCATTTTTAAACCATGTAATCTTAGCTTCGTTCATATCGTACTTAACAACCTTGCTCCACCTTTGGTACCATACAAAGTTCTGATCTGCTATTTTATCCCAGAACTTTTTAGGATTTTTGATAGATTTTTTATATTCTTCAAAATAATGTGGTAAATCTTCTATTAGGTAATTTCTCATATCCCTTTCGTTTTTTTGAAATTTGAATTTTTATTGATAAATAATATTGTCCGTATGTTTACCCGTTAACAGGGTGATGATTTTTTGTAACCTGAAAATTTAAACTGATACTTAAATATATGTTTAATTTGCGGTCTAAGCCTTATAATCCCTGATTTTTTCCTGAATTTCTTCAATGATTTTTTCATCATCAATTGTCGAGGGAATCTGGAAATCTTTTCCATCCAGTAAGGTTCTGATGAGCTTTCTTAAGATTTTGCCCGACCGGGTTTTGGGTAAGCGTTTGACAACCATTGCGTTTTTCAGGAAAGCTACGGCTCCTATTTTTTCGCGGACCATTTGGATGATATCTTTTTCAACCTGTTCCCCGGAAATTAAAGATCCGTTTTTTAAAACAATTACCGCAAAAGGAACCTGTCCTTTCAGATCATCATCTATTCCCACCACAGCACACTCTGCAACATCCGGGTGGGAAGAAACAATCTCTTCCATTTCGGAAGTGGAGAGCCTGTGCCCGGCTACATTGATTACGTCATCCACTCTTCCTGTGATGAAAATATATCCGTCCTCATCCTGTATAGCGCCGTCTCCGGAAAAATAATACCCTTTGTACTGGGACAGATAGCTGTTTTGAAAACGCTCATAATCTTTCCAGATTCCCAGCATGGCTCCCGGAGGAAGCGGAAGTTTGATAACCAGGTATCCTTCGTGGTGAGGGTCAAGCTCCAGACCATTTTCATCAAATATTTTAATGTCGTATCCGGGGATGGGCTTTCCGGCAGAGGCCCTTTTGATCTTGTATCGGTCATCGAAGGTCATTAATCCCAGCATTGGCCAGCCCGATTCCGTCTGCCACCAATGATCAATAGCGGGAACTCCTATGTGGCGGGCGAACCAATCCAACGTAGCAACATCACACCGTTCTCCTGCCAGAAACTGTTTTTTGAAGTGAGACAAATCATATTTTTTCACCAGTTCCCCATCAGGATCTTCCTTTTTAATTGCCCGGATAGCAGTAGGAGCTGTAAACATAACGGAAACCTTATATTCTGAAATAATTCTCCAGAAAGTGCCGGCGTCAGGAGTCATAACGGGTTTTCCTTCAAAGATAATCGTGGTGTTCCTGTTAATTAACGGACCATACACGGAAAAACTATGACCCACTGCCCAGCCAAAATCAGAGGCGGCCCAATATGTTTCACCCGGTTCAACCCCATAAATGTATTTCATGGAGAATTTTAATGCCGTGGCATAACCTCCGGTGTCCCGTACAATTCCTTTAGGCTTTCCTGTAGTTCCTGAAGTGTAAAGCAAATAAAGCGGGTGGGTAGATGCTACAGAAATACAATCAACAGGTTCGGACTTTTGAACGAGTTCTTCATAATCAATCAGGCCGTCGAACATTTCGTGTTGGTTTTCTGTCAGTTTTCTGTTGTAAACAACGATATGATCCACTTTATCCTGTGCCATCTCTATAGCTTTTTCAACAAGCGGTAAGTAAGGGATTCTTTTGGCGATCTCTACACCGGCGGTAGCTGTGATTAAAACTTTTGGTTTACAGTCGTCAATTCTTACTACCAGTTCATGAGGTGCAAAACCTCCAAACACTACATTATGAATAACCCCGATTCTTGCACAGGCCAGCATGGCGAAAAGGGTCTGCGGGATCATCGGCATATAGATAACGGCTGTATCTCCTTTCTGTAAGCCAAGAGAACTCAGCCCTCCTGCCAGTTTTGAAATTTCTTCCTGAGCTTCTCTGAAAGTATAAGTTTTTTTCTGGTGAGTAACAGGGGAATCATAAACAATAGCTGTCTGGTCTCCAAAACCATCTTCAATATGCCGGTCAATGCATAAATGGCACATATTGAGTTTCCCGTCGGAAAACCATTGCGGGTAATCATTTTTATCTTTTGAAAGAATAGTTTGAGGAAATTCAGACCATTTTATTTCCCTGGCCTGCTCTTTCCAGAATTCTTCTTTATCTTCTATACTTTGTTTAAATAAAATATCAGTATTCATATCAATAGTGTGTTTGGTATTTTTCTAAAACAATTCTTCAATCTGCTGTATCAGCTTTTTAATAGAATAGGGTTTTGTAACATACGCATTAGCTCCCATTTCAAGGCCCTTTTCAATGTCTTTCGGATTGTTTTTGGCGCTTAGGAAGATAACTTTGGTGTCTTTAAACTTTTCATCCTGCTTGATAATGTCCAGTGTGCTGTATCCGTCAAGATTAGGCATCATGATATCCAATAAAATGACATCCGGGACCATTGTTTTTAAAAAATCAAGAACTTCTGTTCCGTCCCGTGCGATATAAACATCATAGCCGTTCTTCTTAAAACTGTATTCCAGTGACATTAATATTTTGTGTTCATCATCTGCAATGATTATTTTTTTCATAAATGGGTTTTAATGGTGTTCAACTTCATTTTTAATCTCTTTTTTTATATTTTTTTCAGGAATATTGATTGTGAAGGTCACGCCGAGACCGCTGTTTTCTGCTTTTATATTTCCACCGTGGGCCTGTACGATCTTTTTGGAAATTGCCAGTCCGAGTCCGCTTCCTGTTGGCTTTAATATATTCTGATTTCTGGATTGATAAAATTTGTCAAAGATCATTTCCAGATCTTCTTCAGGGATATGTTTGCCTGTATTGAAAATAGAAATCATTAATTGATGGTCTTTTTCAAAAAGTTTGGTCTGTATCGTTCCCTGTTCGTCGGTAAATTTCAATGCATTTCCCCAGATGTTCTGAAACAGCTGGATCATTCTCGCTTCATCATATTCAAAAATAATCTGGTTCAAAAGGTTGACTTCACTTAAATGAATATTTTTTTGTTGTATCAGATGGAGGAGTGGATTTAATGCTTTTTTATAGGTTTCAATAATATTATTTTCCCGGATATGTAATGAGATTTCACCATGCTGAAGCTTATCCAGGTAGAGAATGTCATTGATGATTTCACTTAACCGGTCAGATTCTGTGATAATGTTATTTAAGAACTCCTGTCTGATTTCGGAAGGAATATCGTCGTCATCGGCTAAAATCTCTCCTGCAGAGCGGATGGCGGTAATCGGAGTCCTTAGTTCATGGGCTACGGAATCCAGGAAATCATCCTTTTGCCGGTCTTTGATAATCAGGTTTTCATTGGCAGTCCTTAGATCGTCGGATAATTTCTGCAGTTCTTCAGACTGTTCCGTAAGCTTTTTATTTAAGCTGATATTTTCTTTAGATTCCTCGAGAATGTTGAGGACTTCCTTCAAAGAGATTTTATCTTCTTTTGTTACGCCTTCTATCAGGATTTTGGCAGAGGCTGTTCCTATTCTTCCGGCCAGCAGGTTTTCAGAAAACTTAATAAACCTGGAATCAGCGGTTTCGGTGTTGGAGTCAATATTGTATTTTAAATTAAAAATTCTAAGGGCTTGTTCCGTTTTATTTTTACCTAGGAACCTTTCAAGGATATTCCTGATATCGGAAATATAGGCAGTTCCGCGCCAGATAAAGGCATTTTCATGATTTTGAATGTATTTGTCAATATCCACATACAGTTCGGCAAAATTTCTTTCCCGGTAATTTCCTTTGGTACTCACTGAAATAATGGTAAATAAACCTGTGTTTACCAGAACAGACCAGAAAAAGATCTGCGGGATTCTTCCTAAATAAGGAATGCTGAAGAATCCGAAAGCATCATACATTTCTCTCAGGGCTCCTTTGAATTCCTGGTTGTAAGAAAAATAATACTGGGGAATAATTAACCCGAAATAGCAGATCGCGAGACCGGCAGCCAATCCCGCAACGGCGCCCTTATAGCTTCCTCTTCTCCAGAACAAAGCTCCGAAGAAAGCAGGGGCCAACTGGGCAATTACTACAAAAGAAATAAGGCCCACAGAATCCAGGGATGTCTTCAGGATAAAGTATTTGTAAAAAACAAAAGCCATAATAATCAGGGCGAAAATGCTGAATTTCCTGATATTGGTAATACTTCTGGTATTTTGCTCTTCGTTTTCAGATTTTAATTTTCCCAGCAGTCCATATGGGATGATGAGATTATTGGAAAGCATGATAGATAGTGTAATAGCAGAGATAATGATCATGGAAATACATGAGCTTAATCCTCCAAGGAAAACCAGAACGGTAATCAAAGTGTTGTCAAAATGCTGAGGAATTAAAATGGAGTAGAACTCGGGATTGACCTTCTGTCCATCGAAAATTAATCTTCCACCCCAGGCAATCGGGAATATAAATATAGTGAAAATTAAAAGATAAAGCGGAAAAAACCATATGGCTGTTTTGATATGCTTTTCCTGTCTGTTCTCAACAATAGCAGTGTGAAATTGTCTCGGAAGGATACAAATGGCTGTAGCGGAAATCATACATAAAACCATCCAGTTCATAGCACCTTCAATTCCATTGAATGTATTTTTTTCTTTAAAATCTTTAAATTGGCTGGCCTGGTGGTAGATATCCGAAAAGCCGTCGAACACATAATAGATTACGAAAAGCCCAAGTATAATAATAAAGAAAAGCTTTAAAAAACTTTCCAGAGCAATAGCGGAGATAATTCCCAGGCGCTTTTCTGAAGCATCTACATACCGGGTTCCGTAATAAGAAGAGAATAGCGCGATGAGGACGACCACGAATGTCGCATTGTCTGTTAATATATCTTTTGACATTGCTGTCTCTGTCACCAGATGGAAAGTTTCGGAAATCGCTTTGATCTGAAGCCCGATATATGGAACAATGGCAAGGAGACAGACTATAGTAATGATGGCGCTGAGACTCCTGCTGTTTCCGTAGCGTAAAGCAATGAAATCGGCCAGACTGCTTATTTTATTGACCCTGGAAATCCTGATGATTCTGGTGTTGATATAGATCCAGGCAGGAATGATCATAATAGGTCCGATGTAGATTGGCAGGTAGTTCAGTCCGCTTGTTGCCGCTACACCGATGCTGCCGTAATACGTCCAGGCGGTGCAATACACAGCCAGAGATAATGCATAAATATAGGGATTGTTGATCCAGAGCTTGCTTCTTTTCTTCTCTGCCAGATGGGCAACTAAGAACAGGAGGGCGAGATAAAACAACACCACAAAAAATAATGCAAAACTATTCATCATACCTTTTTACGATTACAAAAGAAATCACAATGGAAATCATCCAGACTACAAACAGGTAGATCAGTATCATAGGATACCCCAGCACCTCTCTCTCGCTGTTGAAAAGCAGTGATATGGGAATGCTGAAAGCAATCATTAACCCAATACTCAGGATGATCAGTTTTTGTTCGTGTCTTTTTTTCATACATGATAGCTGGCAAAAGATAATTGATGAATGCAGTATTCATCAATTATCCCAATTATTTTGTTTTATATTTTGTCGTCAGAATATTCTCCTGTCAGTGCATAATATCCGAAAACAGCCATTCCTCCTGAGATGATCGGCATCAGTACAAACAGAATGATAATGCCGAAAACCAGATCTTCCTGTTTTCCTGAGGCTATTTTGGGGATTCCCAGAACCGTAATTCCGAAATATCCTACAATTAATGCTATTGCAATCCAGAGTATGCCTAATATCTTTTTTAGTCCGTTCATTTTAGTAGTTTTAAAATTAATAAAAATTTGATTGATTCAATGCTTAATCGTGAAGATTGTTGTTCTTATTTTTAAGATAGAACAATCCGATGATCAGACAAACAGCGGCTACCCCGATCGGATACCAGAGGCCCTGAAGGTACCATGTCGGGTGACCTGCATCTTTACCTACGGTTACCAGATAGGTGGCAACGGCAGGAAGAAGCCCCCCGAATACTCCGTTTCCGATGTGATAAGGAAGAGACATCGAAGTATAACGGATCCTTACCGGAAACATTTCAACAAGGAATGCTGCAATTGGCCCGTATACCATTGTTACAAATATCACCTGGATAAACACAAGAAAGATGATGTACCATTTTGTATTATCGCTCAGCTTTAAAGATTGTGAGACTTTAGCTTCTTCGGCTTTTCCGTCTTTCATTACAGGACCGGCAGGAGACCAGTGGAGAATACTGTCTTTTTTAATTAATGTTCCGTCTGTATAAAGGGTTTCTTTATGAAAAGTAATCAGGCTGTCGGTAGCAATAGCAGGATGGATTTTCGCTGTCCTTTTTTCTGAAATCCCGTTAGTGGCGATGGTTTTATTTTCCAGACTTACGCTTTTAAACATGCTGTCGTAGATGGGACGGTACGCTAAAATAGCCACCAGCATTCCGGTCATCATTACTGCTTTTCTTCCGATCTTATCCGATAGCCATCCGAAAAATACAAAAAAAGGTGTTCCCAGGAATAAGGCTGTAGCCATCAGTGAATCAACCTGTGTGGATTCTACATTCATTACCTTCTGTAGAAAGCTCATGGCATAGAATTGTCCTGTGTACCAGATAACTCCTTGTCCCATAGCTGCCCCGAATAAAGCAAGCAATACAAATTTAAAATTATACTTGTTCCCGAAACTTTCTTTTAAAGGATTTTTTGAAGTTTTTCCCTCACTTTTAGCTTTGGCAAAAAGCGGGGATTCTTTCATGTTTTTTCTGATAATATAGGAAACTCCTACCATTAGAATAGAGATCCAGAAGGGAACCCTCCATCCCCAGTTATCAAATTCTTCGGGAGAAAGGGATGTTTTGGTGATAAGGATAACAATCAGCGAAATAAAAAGTCCGGCTGTGGCGGTTGTCTGGATCCATGAAGTCCAGTACCCTCTCCTGTGGGGCTGTGCATATTCCGCAACATAAGTGGCAGCACCTCCGTATTCTCCTCCAAGAGCCAACCCTTGTAATAATCTTAAAATTAAAACCAAAACGGGAGCTAAAAATCCGATGGTTTCATAACTTGGTATACATCCTATCAGGAAAGTGGAGAAACCCATGATCAGTAAAGTAACAAGAAAAGTATATTTTCTTCCGATAAGATCTCCCAGTCTTCCAAAGAACAAAGCACCGAAAGGTCTTACTACAAATCCCGCAGCGAAAGTAGCCAGGGTAGATAAAAATGCTGCGGTAGGATTATCGGCAGGGAAAAATTTAGTGGCTAAAACAACGGCGAGACTTCCGAAAATATAAAAGTCATACCATTCTATCAGGGTTCCGAGAGATGAGGCGGTGATCACGCTCCATATGGTGCGGTTCTTCTGCCTGTCGGTCATATTCTCGTAGCTTTCGTGGTGGTTTTCACTCATATTGGTTGGTTTTGATGTTAACAGAAAATATTATTTCATCCAGAATTTTATGGAAATGGATTTATTTTTTAAATTTTGTTTATTAATGGCTTATAGTTACAGGTAGATCTGGAACTGTACAATGAATTCCCCTTTTGAAGATGGGCTTTCGGTGGGGCTGGTATAAACCGGTCTTGTTGAGTATTGGGTTGTGATTTTTGCGTGATGCCCATCGATGAACCAATTGGCCCCAATATCAAATTGAGATGAAGACTTGTCAAAAGCTTCAAAATTTTTGTGAGTATAAGCTGCAAAAGGCTGTATTCTGATTTTTGGCTTCTCTGCCTGGCTCGGCAACAGTAAACCGGCCTGTGCGTAGATAATATTACCTGTTCCGATGGTCGGCTGCAGGTTTCCTGGTCCTGCAATTGCTTTATTGCCGATGAAATTGGGATCATTGGCTCCGATATTCATGGTTCCCAGGTTCCTTACATACTTAGGACCGAAATTGTAGTTATAATATCCGGCATAAGCAGAAATGGCCATTTTGTTTTTAGCTTCTCCCAACGGAATATCTGCAAACGCATCTACTGCAAACAGGGTGATGTCATGCTTTTCAATATTGGAATTGACGGAAGTCCTCGTTCCGTCTGCCTGATGATAAAAACCAGCTCCCACATTAAACACTTTCTTTGTTCCCAGATAAGAACCTACTTTGAAAGGAAGGGTGTTGGATTCCTCGTCAAGGAATTGATATTCAAGATATCCCGCTTTTGAAAAACTGGGATTGCCATTGTTGTCTACAGCTATAGCTTTGGAAGGGTCTGTTACATTTACCGGCGTGAGATCAGTAGCGAAAGGTTTGTTTAAACTTAAACGATATTCTAATTTTCCGTATTTCCCTTTGGCAAACATTCCCAGCTGTCTTGCAAACTGATCCGAATTGTCTATCAGCGGCCAGGAAAAAACAGGAGAATCTACGGTTAGGAAATTAAGTGTTGACGCCATGGTCATCCGGGAAAGCCCCATGTAGTAATGGAGTCCTGCCCCTAAAGATAAACTGAATTTTCCGGCTTCCCCGGGTAAAATAACTGCATACTCATTCCAGGCATCATGAAAGAACAGTTGTGTTTTTTTTTCCGTTTCCGTATCCTCCGGTTCCTGAAGTACCTGTGGCGCCACCGTTGATGAAGGTTTGATTGTTAATCCCGAAATGAAGCAGGATCATATATCTTTTAGAGATCTGGGCATACGTTAAAGCACGCAGTCTCCTGTTTCCTATGTTCCAGGAATTGTCAGTAGGCTCTCCGCCAACCATTGTTCCGGGATTCATGGAGGTATTCCTCAGCCAAAGCTGGTCCCATAAAATAAATCTGACGAATTTGTCTCCCTCAGGATTGAGGTTGAGTTTTAAGCCGCTGCCATAATCGGGAGAACCCTGCGAATATAAAGAACTGCTGATTAAGACTGCTCCAATGAATGTGAGTAATTTCTTCATAAATTATCAATTTTTGGCGTTGTTTTTTGTGAAAGCCAAATTGTAATTAATAATTTATTTATTAAAATTTAATATATATTACTGGTAATAGTATAGTTTTAATTGGAAATTACTGCTTGACCGTTTAAAAGGTTAATTATTTCTGTTGAAAAACAACCTTTTAGATCAATCAGTGAAATACATGATTTTATCTCATACCTTACAATCTCCTGCCTGATATCCAAAGTCTTTACTCTTTATTCTTTACTCTTGGTTTACTTTTTAAATCTTTCCCATTTGATCAGCATGTATTTATCTGCAAACTGGGTAATGATGATGCCTGAGTTTTTAATATTTTCTTCCTGAGCGATATATTCAATCAATTCATTTTGTTTCAGGACTTTATATACGGGATGGAATTCAGAATGAGGAGGTCTTGTAATGTTATACTTTTTGATCCATGAACTGATGGTCACATGAGAAACCCCTATGATCCGTTCTATTTCCCGGTAGCTTAAGCCTTCAAGATACAGCTGAAGGGCCTTGGTTACATAATAATCATCAATTTGTTTGCCTAACTTTTTAACGGTGAAATAATAGTTGCAGCCTTTACAATGAAAACGTTGCTTTTCGTTGATGATGCCGCTTTTTACTACTTTGTTACTCTTGCATTTAGGACAGATATTTTCCATAGCTATATCTTTTTAGCAAATATATAATAAATTAGCAAATATATAATTTTCAATAAAGATAATTTTACCTGTTTAAATTTTTAAACCAAAAAAAATATCTTTTATATTTGGTTTTTAAAGAAATTATATTTTAAATTTGCCAAAAAATTTAGATAAATAAATGGAAATAGAAATTTCCTCATGCGAACATCTAATGTATGTGAGTGAAATACAGCAGGAAATGTACGATTCTGCACAGCGTAGAGGAACGGGAATCGCAAAACGTTCTATCGAATATTTGAGTAAGAAGATTTCAGAAGGCAATGCTGTGGTTGCCACTGAAAACGGTGAGTGGGTAGGTTTCTGTTATATAGAAACCTGGTCACATGGAAAGTTTGTTGCCAATTCGGGACTGATTGTGTCTCCGAAATTCAGGAACGGAGGAGTAGCTACTCAGATCAAGCACAAAATTTTCCAGTTATCTAGAGAAAAATACCCGGATGCGAAAGTATTTGGGCTGACAACAGGGCTTGCAGTGATGAAAATCAACAGCGATTTAGGATATAAACCGGTGATCTATTCGGAACTGACCCAGGATGAAGAATTCTGGAATGGGTGTAAGAATTGTGTGAATTATGAAATTTTAATGAAAAAGGAGCGAAAGAACTGCTTATGTACCGCAATGCTTTTCGTTCCTGATAATAATAAAGTAAACGGTATTGCCAACAAGCAGCCGGAAAATAAATATAACAATGAACAAGAAAGTCATCTTAGCGTTTAGCGGAGGTTTGGATACTTCCTACTGTGCTAAATACCTTAGTGAAACACTGGGGTATGATGTGTACGCAGTTACTGTAAATACCGGAGGTTTTTCTAAAGAAGAAGAAAAAGAGCTGGAAAGGAAAGCTTTAAAACTTGGAGTAAAAGAATACAGGTGTGTGGATGCTCAGGAGGATTATTACAATTCTTGTGTGAAGTATTTGATTTTTGGAAATGTGCTGAAAAATAATACCTATCCGCTTTCTGTAAGTGCGGAGCGTACGATCCAGGCGCAGGAAATTGCAAAATACGCAATGGAAGTAAATGCTGAGGCTATTGCCCACGGAAGTACAGGCGCGGGAAATGATCAGGTGCGTTTTGATCTGATTTTCCAGGTTATGTGTCCTGATGTTGAAATTATCACGCCGATCCGCGATATGGCTCTGTCCCGTGAAGAGGAAATAGAATTTTTGAAAAATCATGGATATGAGATGGAATTTCAGAAAGCACAATACTCAGTGAATAAAGGTCTGTGGGGAACCTCGGTAGGTGGTAAAGAAACCCTGACGTCCAGAAATTATTTGCCTGAAGAAGCATTTCCGTCACAAATCCGGCAAACTGAGCCCTCAGAAATGGAGATAGAGTTTAAGAATGGTGAAATTATAGCGGTCAATGGTGAAAACTTTGAACACCCTGTATATGCGATTCAAAAAATAGAAGAACTGGCCTCTGCTTATGGAATAGGGCGTGATATCCATGTAGGAGATACGATTGTAGGAATTAAAGGAAGAGTAGGATTTGAAGCGGCAGCGGCCTCGGTAATTATCAAAGCGCACCATTTGTTGGAAAAACATACCCTTTCAAAATATCAGCAGATGATGAAGTCGCAATTGTCAGACTGGTACGGAAACTGGCTGCATGAAGCACTTTTCCTGGATCCCGTGATGAGAAACATTGAATCTTTCTTGACGGATTCTCAAAAAACCGTAAGTGGGAAAGTATTTATAACGCTTTATCCGTACAGGTTTATTTTAAATGGAATTGAATCCGGTCATGACCTGATGTCAGATAAATTCGGAAGCTATGGAGAAGCCAACAGGGCATGGACAGGGCAAGATGTGAAAGGATATACAAAAATTGTAAGCAATTCCTTAAATATATACCACCAGATCAATAAAAATACCAATTAGTTCCGAAGGAACGATTTAACCCCAAGATAGGACGCAGTCCTATCAGTTTAAAAATGAAAAAAACAGTAGGAATAGTTGGAGCCAACGGTTATACAGGAAGCGAGCTGATACGCTTACTGGCCTTCCATCCCCATGTGACATTGAGTTTTTTATATAGTCGTTCAAATTCGGGGACAAAGATATCGGATTTGTACCCGGATTTAACGACAGTTTGTGACCAGGTTTTAACGGATGAGTTTGAGGAAGTGGATATTCTTTTTTTATGTCTTCCCCATAAGGAAAGCCGGAATTGGTTAGCTCAAAATCCTGTTAAGGATGAAACACTGGTAATTGATCTCGGAAATGATTTCCGTTTAGAAGGAAATTTCGGGAATAGAAATTTTATCTACGGATTACCTGAAATCAATAAAAAACATTTCCAGGGCTCAAAGAGTATTGCCAATGCGGGATGCTTTGCTACAGCTATCCAATTGGCATTGTTGCCATTGGCAGAAAAAGGAATGTTAGATGAGGTTTACACCACAGGGATTACGGGTTCCACAGGAGCCGGCCAGTCTTTGCAGGCAACCACTCATTTTACCTGGAGAAATGATAATATTTCAGCCTATAAAACCTTAACCCATCAGCATGTGGATGAGATTTTGCAACAGCTGGTTTCATTGAATAATAAAGAAGTAACCCTGAATTTTGTTCCATGGAGAGGGGATTTTGCAAGAGGGATTTTTACAAGTTCCACGATCAAGACGGATTTGAAGCTGGAGGAATTAAAACAATTGTATCAGGATTTTTATGCAGAGGAGCCTTTCGTTACCGTTAGTAGCAGGGCGGTTGATTTAAAGCAGGTTGTCAATACCAATCGCTGTGTGATTCAGATTGAAAAGAGTGGAAATGTTGCCGTTATTCACTCAGCGATTGACAATTTGTTAAAAGGGGCTTCAGGACAGGCTGTACAAAATATGAATATCGTCATGGACTGGGAAGAAAATGCAGGACTGAACCTGAAACCAATAGCATTTTAATACAGCAATGTACCAACTGATATTATGGGAAAAACTCGAAAATTGAATCCCGTTTCATTAATCAATTATCATTTATAAAAAGACATGAATTTATTCAACGTATATCCATTATTCAACATAAATCCAATCAAAGCTCAGGGATCTTTCCTTTGGGATGATAAAGGCGAACAATACCTTGATTTTTACGGAGGTCATGCTGTTATTTCTATCGGTCACAACCATCCGCATTATCAAAATAAATTAAAAGAACAGCTGGAGAAGATCTCTTTCTATTCTAATTCTGTTCAGAATGAATTGCAGGCAGAGCTTGCAAACAAGCTTGGAAAGCTTTCAGGATATGAAGATTATAGCCTTTTTCTGTGTAATTCGGGAGCTGAGGCCAATGAGAATGCCTTAAAATTAGCTTCTTTTCATAATGGAAAAAGCAAAGTGCTTTACTTCTCAGGATCATTTCATGGAAGAACATCCGCAGCTGTTTCAGTAACGGATAATCCTAAAATTGTGGCTCCTGTAAACTTCTCAGAACGCTTTATTAGGTCTGAATGGAATAATGTAGAACAGCTTGAAGAGACCTTTGAGATTCATGGAAATGAAATTTCTTCTGTAATTATCGAAGGAATTCAGGGAGTAGGAGGGATTATGATTCCAACACCGGAATTTTTATCAAAAATTAAAGAATTATGCGAGAAATATGATGTTGTTCTTATTTTGGATGAAGTACAGTCCGGATACGGAAGAAGCGGATATTTCTTTGCCCATCAGGAATTTGGAGTTGAGGCAGATATTATCACAACAGCTAAAGGAATGGGGAATGGATTTCCGGTTGGCGGAGTTTTAATTCATCCTAAATTCCAGGCGAGCAATGGCTTATTGGGAACTACATTTGGCGGAAATCATTTAGCTTGTGTAGCTTCTATTGCCGTTCTGGATGTGATGAAAGATGAAAATCTCATCAAAAATGCTCAACAAATGGGCGAGTATATTGAAAATAAAATTAAAGATTTACCACACATAAGATCCATCCGAAGGAAAGGACTGATGATTGGAATAGAACTCGACAGAGACTGCTCAGAAGTAAGGAAAAGCTTACTGTTCGATCATCATATTTTCACAGGGAATTCTAATGATAAAACGGTGTTAAGGATTCTTCCGGCACTCAATATCAAGAAAGAGGAAACGGATCTGTTCATCAACGCTTTGAAAACGGTGTTAGAGAATATTTAAAATCACAAAGTCCCAAAAGAGTTTAAACCCTTAAGTGATGTTAAGAAACTACTGACGCTTTAAAAAGCACACTTGAGTTTTTTGAAAATATTAGATTTTCTGCTTATGTGAACTTTATATACAGTTTCATTTTAAACTTACTTAAGTGTTCTAACGTGTTTAAATAAAAACTTTTGTGTCTTTTGTGGTTGAATTAGCAATTAAGTAGGTAAAGAAAACCTTTAAAATCAATTTTAAAATGAAAAAATTCACTACTGTAAATGATGTAGAAAACTTACAGGAAATTATAAAAAAAGCTTTAAAAATAAAATTAAACCCACTTTCGGAGACAGAAAAAGGAAAAGGGAAAACAATCGGACTTGTATTTTTAAATTCAAGCCTTAGAACCCGTCTGAGCAGCCAGATTGCAGCGCAAAACCTGGGACTGAATGTATTAACCTTAAACGCAGCCCAGGAAGCATGGAACCTTGAATTTGCTGATGGAGCCGTGATGAATGGTGACACCGTAGAACATATCAAAGATGCCATTGAGGTTTTAAATCAATATTGTGACATCATTGCAGTACGGTGCTTCGCCGGAATGAAAAGCAAGGAAGATGATGTGAATGAAAGCATCCTGAGCCAGTTTGAACAGCATGCAAAAGTTCCTGTTGTTTCCCTTGAATCTGCAACGCGACATCCGCTGCAAAGCCTGGCAGACTGTATTACCATTACAGAAAACTGGAAAAAAGATCATAAGCCAAAAGTAGTGTTGACCTGGGCACCGCATATTAAGCCGATTGCTCATGCGGTAGGAAATTCCTTCGCAGAATGGATGCAGAAAATGGATGTTGAGCTGGTAATCGCTAATCCTGAAGGATATGATTTAGATCCAGCCTTTACAAAAGATACGCCGATAATTCATGACCAGGATGAAGCCTTGAAAGATGCAGATTTTATCTATGTGAAAAACTGGTCGTCTTTTGATGATTATGCGGCAATGCCTGAAGTGAAAGAAAACTGGATGCTGACCAATGAAAAACTGGCCGGTACTAACCATGCAAAAGTAATGCACTGTCTTCCGGTTCGTCGTAATGTAGAATTAAGTGATGAAGTAATGGACGGAGAAAATTCCATCATCTATCAGCAGGCAAAGAACCGTGTTTTCTCAGCGCAGGCTGTGTTCAGCGAAATCCTGGATGAACTGAATGCTGAATAATCTTTACCCTTGTCAAGGGTAATCAAGGGTAATAAGAAATGATAAAGATGAAACAGAAAATATACATCATAAAAATAGGCGGAGCGCTCATTGATGATGAACGATTACTGGATCAGTTTTTAGACCAGTTTTCCGGAATTAAAGGCAAAAAGATCCTTGTGCATGGTGGAGGTAAGTTGGCAACAACATTGGCTGATAAGCTGGGTGTCGAGCAAAAGATGATCAACGGAAGGAGGATTACCGATAAAGAAACGTTGGATATTGTAACGATGGTTTATGCAGGTGGAATCAATAAGAATATTGTTGAAAAACTGCAGCAGAAAAAATGTAATGCCATAGGGTTTTCCGGTGCCGACGGGAATTTGATCAAGGCTAAAAAAAGAGAACATCCTGAAATTGATTTCGGATATGTAGGAGATATCAATAAGAAAAGTATCAATAAAAAATTACTTTCTAAATTGATCAAACTGGATCTTGTTCCTGTATTTTCTGCCATTACACATGATAAAAAAGGAAATCTGTTCAATACCAATGCAGATACCATTGCTTCTGTGATAGCTCAGGCTTTATCAGAGAAGTATGAAGTTGAGCTTCTGTATTGTTTTGATAAAGAAGGTGTCCTGGAAGATATAAATGATCCGGAATCTGTGATCAGAACTGTTTCCGAAGAAGAATTTGCAGTGTTGAAACAGGAAGGAAAACTTCATAAAGGAATTTTACCCAAGCTGGAAAACGCCATTGGAGCAATAAAAAATAATGTAGATAAAGTGTTTCTGATTAAAGAAACCGAGCTGAAAAATCATATAGAAAATCATCATGCAGGAACTGAAATCTGTTTATAATAAAGAAGAACTGTTGAATAATGCAGTTGAATTGCTGAAAAATCTGATTGAAATTCCTTCATTCAGCAAAGATGAATTCAACACATCGGTAGAGATTGAGAAATTCTTCATGAAGCATCAGGTCCCGACAAAACGTTTTAAAAATAATATCTGGGCCGTGAATAAGCACTTTGATGTATTTAAACCTTCTGTTTTGCTGAATACCCACCATGATACAGTAAAACCTAATAAAGCTTATACACTGGATCCGTTTGTACCGGTTGAAAAAGATGGAAAACTCTATGGGTTGGGAAGCAATGACGCAGGTGCATCATTGGTTTCTATGGCTCAGGTTTTTTTACATTTTTATAATAAGGAAGATTTACAATATAATTTAGTTATTGCTTTGACAGCAGAGGAGGAGATTTCAGGTTTTGACGGAATTGAGGCCTTGTTTCCACAGCTTCCTAATATAGAACTCGCCATTGTAGGAGAACCCACGCAGATGAATCTGGCGATTGCAGAAAAAGGATTGCTTGTGATAGATGGGGAAATGAAGGGAACTCCTTCTCATGCTGCTCATCCTAATGATGATAATTCAATTGTAAAATGCATGCAGGATCTGCAGCATATTTTAAACTTTAAATTTCCAAAGGTTTCAGAATATCTGGGCGATGTTAAAATTACCTTGTCGGGGATTCATGCCGGCGTCCAGCATAATGTGGTGCCTGAGTCTTGCAGCTTTACATTGGATGTAAGAGTAACGGATGAATACTCCAATAAGGAAGCTTTTGAGATCATTCAATCCCAAATGAAATCAACTCTTACTGCAAGGTCTTTCAGATTGAATTCTTCAAAAATTGAAATGGAACACCCGTTCGTACAGGCCGGATTGGAGATAGGAAGGACGACTTACGGCTCGCCTACTTCCTCAGACCAGGCTATCATTCCATGTACCTCGGTGAAGATAGGTCCGGGTGATAGTAGGCGCTCCCACACGGCAGATGAATTCATTTATATCAGTGAGATAGAAGAAGGAATTGATATCTATATCCGGATTTTGGAAAAAGTGTTATAGAGATATATCAGAGATCAGGCATCAGAAATAATGACAAATAAAGAATCTGGTGTCTGACATCTGAATCTGGATATCTAATATATGTTTTGATTCTGCCCGGCAGGCACAAAGGTTTAGTTTTTAATAAGGATTTATGCAAAAATGAAGATTAGAAATGAAGACTTTAAATGAGGAAATGTTTTTTTATAGTTAATAATAAGGATGCTCTGCCGGGCATGTCAAAACCGGACAATATTCAACTCGTTTTATGAATTACCATTAAGAATTTTATAATAACAATGCAGATGGAAATGGTGATTACATATAACCTTAGAAAAATAGAGAATTACATATGAAAAAAATATGGCAGAAGGATGACCTGGCCACCAATATATTAGTCAATAACTTTACGGTAGGAAAGGATCTTGACTTTGATGAGCGTTTAGCAAAATATGATGTTAAAGGTTCAATGGCGCATTGCAAAATGTTGTCAGAAACCGGGATTATTTCCCATGAAGAATCAGAACAGATGCTATCTGTGTTAAATACTATTTTAAATAAAATTGAAGAAGGCAGTTTTGAAATTGATAAAGAAGCTGAGGATATCCATTCTCAGGTAGAAGCAATCCTGATTGCAGAGCTTGGCGATACAGGAAAGAAAATTCATACGGCGAGATCCAGAAATGATCAGGTTTTACTGGATATCAAGCTGTATCTGCTGGATGAGATCCGTGAGATTACAATACTTACTGATGAATTTTTCCAGATCCTGATTCAGCTGGCGGATCAGCATAAAAATGTGTTGCTTCCTGGATATACGCATTTGCAGATTGCGATGCCTTCATCATTCGGATTGTGGTTCGGGGCTTATGCGGAAGCGCTTTTGGATGATGTGGAAATGTTGTTTTCGGTAAAGAATATCATCAATAAAAATCCGCTGGGATCAGCAGCAGGATATGGTTCCTCATTCCCGATTAATCGTGAAAGTACTACGTATAACCTGGGCTTTCAGTCGATGAATTATAATTCGGTGTACGCTCAGATGACCCGCGGAAAGTCGGAAAAGTTGTTGGCAATGTCAATGGCTGCTTTAGCGGGAACGCTTGGTAAATTTGCCTATGATGTATGCCTGTATCTGAATCAGAATTTTGATTTCATCAGTTTTCCCAAAGAATTTACAACGGGAAGCAGCATTATGCCCCATAAAAAGAATCCGGACATCTTTGAGCTGGTCCGGGCACGATGCAACAGAATCCAGGCTCTTCCCAATGAACTGATCCTTTTGACAAATAACCTTCCTTCAGGATACCACAGAGATGTACAGCTTACCAAGGAAATCCTTTTTCCGGCAATAGATTCTTTAAAAGAATGCCTGGAAATTTTAAGTTATACTTTACCTAATATTCAGGTTAAAGACGGAATTCTTGAGGATAAAAAATATAAATACCTGTTCAGTGTGGAAAAGATCAATGAAGAAGTGAAAAATGGCAGTTCATTTCGTGATGCCTATATAAAAGTAGGACAGGAAATTGAAAATAATGAATTTGACTTTGAACCGGGTAACCTGGATCATACCCACCAGGGAAGCATCGGCAATCTTTGTCTGGATAAAATAGAGTATCAGTTCAATAAACTGAAGAACAAATTATTGGGTTAGAATCTGAACCATTAAGATGTAAAAATACTTAGGTGAAATTGTACAGCGTTTTAAAATTACTTAATACTGTCTTACACACTCGTTGTGAAACCTTAATCTTAATAAATCTTACCTGCTTAAGTGATCTTAATGGTTAGATTTTACTCTGCTCTTTGAATTTGATGATTGATTTAAAATTATTGGATATAGTTGAATATCAGGATTAATATGCTGCCGGAAATTTTAAAGATGATCTTAGTGTTTTAAGTTTCGGAACTTCTTTGTGTCTTTGCTTTTTTAATAAGATAAGGTACTTAGAGAATGAAAGCGGTTGGTAAATGAGGCACAATTAAGAAAGATTTCCTGCAAGAAGTCAAACAGTTCCGGGATATATAATTAAGCTATTCCAGATCGATTTTAAATTTGGTAGACTTTTTCACCTCATGAAGCACAATAGAGCTGTGGTATTGCCCGATGTTAGGAAGATTGGAAATTACACTTACAGCGAACTCATTATAGGAATTGATATCTTTTGCGATAATTTTCAGCATATAATCATATTCCCCTGATAAGCTGGTGATTTCCTGAACTTCGTCGTATTTTGAAATGTTTTTCTCAAAGGTCTCCAGTACTTTCTTGGATTGCTCTTTAAGACGTACATTACAATATACAATAATATTCAGGCCTAGTTTTTCACGATTCAAAAGACCTACATATTTTTCAATGACTCCTTGTTTCTCCAGTTGTTTGATCCGCTCATAAGTGGGAGTAAAGGTAAGACCTATCTTTTCTGAAATTTCTTTCACAGATAAAGTAGAGTCTTCCTGAATAATACTGAGAATCATTTTGTCTTTTAAATCCATAGGGTAAATTTGAGTTTTAACAAAAATATTAATTTTAAATGAGAATAAGGAAATACTGAAGTTTTTAATTTATTTTAAATTTAATTTTTGTGGGTTTCTAAAATTGTTGTATCTTTGCACCTAATGAATAAAAAAGCATTTATATCATTAGACTTACCGGGCGAAAGCGCCCTTTACGATATTTATTGTTATTAAGCGAAGATAGTTGTCTTCGCTTTTTTTATGCCCAAAAATAAGAATTATGTTTACGATTACAGAACTAAGCACCGAGAGAATCAACAGTATACTGACAGAAGCCCTGGCTTTTGCAAACGGTAAAACTGCTAAAATTGAAGGAGAAGTTTTTTGCTCAAACCTTTTCTTCGAAGACAGTACAAGAACAAAAACAAGTTTTGATATTGCAGAAAGAAGATTAGGACTTCAGGTTGTGCCTTTTGATGCCTCACACAGTTCCGTAAATAAAGGGGAAAGCCTGTATGATACAGTGAAAACGATTGAAAGCCTGGGGGTAAACCTGGTGGTGATCCGGGATAAAAAAGACAGGTATTTTGAAGAATTGAAGAATATAAAGATTCCTGTAATCAATGGCGGTGACGGAACGGGAAACCATCCTTCACAATGTATGCTGGATCTGATGACCATCTATCAGGAGTTTGGGAAATTTGAAGGACTGAAAGTAGGAATTGTAGGGGATGTGAAACACAGCCGTGTAGCCAATTCCAACGCAGAAGCACTAAGAAGGCTGGGAGCAAAAGTATATTTCTCAGGACCCGAACAATGGTTTGATGAAGGAGCTTTAATCAACGGAACATATCTGTCAGTAGATGAACTAATTGCCGAAGTGGATGTTCTGATGCTGTTAAGAATCCAGCATGAAAGACATGATGCAGCAATGAGTTTTACCGCTTCAGAATATCACAAAAGATATGGTCTGACCAAAGAGAGGGAAAAAGCCATGAAAAAAGAAGCAATCATCATGCATCCGGCACCTATCAACAGGGGCGTGGAAATAGATTCTGATCTGGTAGAATGCGAAAGATCAAGAGTGTTCAAACAAATGCAGAACGGCGTCTTCGCCAGAATGGCTATTTTGAAAGAAGCCCTGGAAGAGAAAGGGTTTACCTTTAAATAAAAGAACCAGGGTAAAAGTATGATGAGCTCCGTAGGAGCGACCTGTTAATAGCCAAGGATGAAATCCATGGTAAATAAATGAAGCCAACAATTGGAAGCCCTGTAGGGGCGACCTGTTCATAACAACGGAAGAAACCCTTGAAAAAATAAAAAGCCTCGTAGAGGCGACCTGTTAATAAAAAGAAAATCTAAATAGAAAAAATGAAGAAAAAATTAATACTGGAGTCCGGTGAAGTGTTTCATGGAGAAGGTTTCGGAGCTGAATTGGAAACTGCAGGAGAAGTAGTTTTCAATACCGGAATGACTGGGTATCAGGAATTGATCTCTGATCCATCATATTGTGGTCAGATAGTTTGTATGACCTATCCGCTTATCGGGAATTATGGTATTAACCGTGATGATTATGAAAGTATCGAGCCGGCAATCAAAGGGCTTATCGTAAAAGAACTTTGCGATCTTCCTTCCAACTTCCGTACTCAGATCACTTTAGATGAATTATTTAAAAAGAAAAACCTTTCAGGAATTTCAGGAATTGACACAAGAAGACTGACAAGAATTCTTCGTAACCACGGAGTAGTGAAAGGAAAAATTGTGAATGCTGATGCTGATGAAAATGCTGTTGCGGCAGAATTGAAATCAACCAGCTTCCCGATCAATCAAGTGGAAGAAGTTTCCACTAAAACGCCTTACGCCAATCCAAACAGAGGTTTCAAAGTGGTATTGGTAGATTTCGGGGCAAAATTGGGAATTATCAGGGAATTATCTCAAAGAAACTGTGATATTATTGTAGTTTCCCAGGATACTACCGCTGAAGATATCCTGTTGATGAACCCGGATGGAATCATGCTTTCAAATGGCCCTGGTGACCCGGAAGATGTACCACACGCATTAGATATGATCCGTGGATTATTAGGAAAAGTTCCAATCTTCGGAATCTGCTTAGGACACCAGCTGATTGGTCTTGCTTGTGGAGCAAAAACATTTAAATTAAAATTCGGACACAGGGGAGGAAACCACCCGGTACTGGATTTAGAAAAAAACAGGGTAGCCATCACTTCCCAAAACCACGGATATGCCGTAGATCAGGAAAGCTTAAAAGGAACAGACCTTATCGAAACTCACATAGCCCTGAACGACAGGACAAACGAAGGTCTGAGACACAAAATCCACCCGTGCTTCTCTGTTCAGTACCACCCTGAAGCAAGTCCAGGTCCTGAAGATGCAAACTACCTGTTTGATGAGTTCATTGATTTAATGTACCAATTTAAAAATGTACCAGTTTAACAATAATTAAAATGATCAATTTCGAAAACAATCCTTTAATTGAAAAAACCGTTAAGTTCTCATTAGATATTATAGAGTACTGTGAATTATTGGAAAGTAAAAAGAAATTTATTATTGCTAAACAATTATTACGTTCCGGAACAAGTATTGGTGCAAATTCCTTTGAAGCACAAAATCCATACAGTAAAAAAGATTTTGTGAATAAAGTCAAAATTGCCGCTAAAGAGCTTGAAGAAACAAAATATTGGTTATACCTGTGTAAACACTCTCAAAGTTATCCATTTAATGAAAATTTGGAAACACAGATTATAGAAATTGGAAAGATTATTTATAAAATTTTAAGCACAAGTTTATCAAATGAAAACGGGCAGTAACATTGTTACACTGTTAGATTGATAAATTGTTACATTTTAAACCCCTATGAAAAGAAACGATATAAAAACAATTTTAGTAATCGGTTCAGGACCTATCATCATCGGTCAGGCAGCTGAATTTGATTACGCAGGAACGCAGGCTTGTCTGTCTCTGAAAGAAGAAGGCTACAAGGTAATTTTGATTAACTCAAACCCTGCAACAATCATGACAGATGTGGAAATCGCTGATAAAGTATATATCGAGCCGATTTCATTACAGTTTGTAAGCCACATCATCAGAAAAGAACGTCCCGATGCATTATTGCCGACACTCGGAGGGCAAACAGGACTTAACATGGCGGTAGAACTGGAAAAATCAGGAATTCTTGAAGAATGCAAAGTAGAAGTATTGGGAACTAAGCTTTCTGCGATCAACAGAGCAGAAGACAGAGACCTTTTCCGTGAGCTGATGAGAGAACTGAATGAACCGGTTCCTGAATCTGATATTGTAAATACAGTAGAAGGAGCCCTCGCCTTTGCTGATGAAATCGGGTATCCTGTCATTGTTCGTCCTGCCTTTACCATGGGAGGAACGGGAGGCGGTATTGCTTCCACAGAAGCCGAATTGAAGGAGATTGCTGAGCTGGGATTAAAGCACAGCCCGGTTACCCAGTGTCTTATCGAAAAATCAATTGCAGGTTTCAAAGAAATAGAATACGAAGTAATGCGTGATGCAAACGACAACGCCATTGTAGTTTGTAACATGGAAAATATTGACCCGGTAGGAGTTCACACAGGAGACTCTATCGTAGTAGCACCTTCTCAGACGCTTTCAGACAGAGAATATCAGTTACTGAGAAATGCTTCTCTTAAGATCATCAGAGCCTTGGGAATTGAGGGAGGTTGTAATGTACAGTTAGCGCTGGATCCACATTCATTCAACTACTATATCATTGAGGTTAACCCGAGAGTTTCCCGTTCATCAGCGTTAGCAAGTAAAGCAACAGGATACCCGATTGCAAAGATTGCTGCGAAAATTGCAGTAGGATTAACACTGGATGAAATCATGAACCCGGTAACAGGAAAAACATATGCGTGTTTTGAACCTGCCCTGGATTATGTGGTGACTAAATTCCCGAGATTCCCGTTCGATAAATTCGAAACAGCAGACAGAAGGCTTTCCACTCAGATGAAAGCAACAGGAGAAGTAATGGCGATCGGAAGAAACCTTGAAGAATCTTTACAGAAAGCAATCCGTTCACTGGAAACAGGGATTAGACATTTGGGATTAAAAACCAAGCAGGCCCAGGCCCTTACTGATGAAGAAATTGAAAGAAGAATCAGGGTGTGTGATGATGAGAGACTATTCATCATCGGAGATGCCTTAAGAAGAGGGTACGACTGGGAGCAAATCGTAGAATGGAGTAAAATTGATAAATTCTTCATCTGGAAATTGAAAAAACTGGTTGACTTTGAAAAAGTAATTGCTGCTAATAAATTTGATAAAGAAACTTTAATTGAAGCTAAAAGATTAGGTTTCGCAGATATCAATATCGCAGTTCTCTGGGAGGTAACAGAACGTGAAGTGTTCAACTTCAGAAAAGAAAACGGGGTAATGCCGGTATATAAAATGGTAGACACCTGCGCTGCTGAATTTGAAAGCGAAACACCATATTTCTATGGGACCTACGAAGAAGAAAACGAAAGTGTTGTCTCAGATAAAGAAAAGATCATCGTTTTAGGTTCAGGACCTATCAGAATCGGGCAGGGAGTTGAATTTGACTATGCAACAGTTCACTCGGTATGGGCAATTAAAGAAATGGGTTACGAAGCGATTATCATTAACAATAATCCTGAAACAGTTTCTACAGACTTCTCCATCTCTGATAAGCTATACTTTGAGCCATTGACGGAAGAAGATGTAATGAACATCATCGAACTTGAAAAACCTAAAGGAGTAGTAGTACAGTTCGGTGGCCAGACTGCCATCAACCTTGCAGATAAATTAGCTTCTCACGGAGTACAGATCTTAGGAACTTCACTGGAAGACCTTGACAGAGCTGAAAACAGGGATAAATTCGAAAAAGCACTTCAGGAACTTGGTATTCCTCAACCAAAAGGAAGAACTTCCACCTCAAAAGAAGAAGCCATCAAAATTGCCAATGAAATCGGGTACCCGGTATTGGTGCGTCCAAGCTACGTTTTAGGAGGTAGAGCAATGGAGATTGTATATGGAGAATCAGAACTGGCTCATTACATGGAACATGCAGTAGATGCAAGTCCTGAGCACCCTGTTTTGGTAGACAAATACATGGTAGGAAAAGAAATCGAAGTAGATGCCATCTGCGACGGTGAAACTGTAGTAATCCCCGGAATTATGGAGCATATCGAAAGAGCGGGGGTTCACTCCGGAGACTCTATTGCAGTGTATCCGCCACAGAATATTTCTCAAAGCGAAATCGACACGCTGGTTGATTACACCCAAAGATTAGCAAAAGGACTGAATGTTGTCGGATTAATGAATATCCAGTACGTTCTTTTCGAGGGCAATGTATATGTAATCGAAGTAAATCCGCGTTCTTCAAGAACAGTTCCTTTCTTATCCAAAATTACAGACGTTCCGATGGCCAACCTTGCAACGAAAGCAATCTTAGGACAGAAGCTGGCAGATCTTGGTTATAAAAACGGTCTGGTTCCAAACAAAGAAGGAGTATTTGTGAAAGTTCCTGTATTCTCTTTCTCAAAACTGACGAAAGTGGATATCTCCCTGGGGCCGGAAATGAAGTCTACAGGAGAGGTTATGGGGAAAGATACAACGCTGGAGAAAGCACTTTATAAAGGTCTTGTTGCTGCAGGAAGAAAAGTTCCGATGCATGGATCCATTTTGTTTACGGTAGCCGATAAGCATAAAGAAGAAGCAGCAGCTCTTGCAGCAAGATTCCATGAAGTAGGATTCAGAATCTGGGCTACGGAAGGTACTGCGAAGTTCTTTGAAGAAAAAGGCATCCCATGCAAAATCGGATACAAAATCGGAGAAGAGGATGTAAACCTGATCGACCTGATCCAGAAAGGAAAAGTTCAGTATGTAGTTAATACAACTACTAAAGGTAAACAAGCCGAAAGAGACGGATTCCAGATCAGAAGAATGAGTGTAGAGAATGGAGTTCCTTGTTTAACATCAATGGACACTGTGGAAGCAATCTTAAAAGTAATCGAAAGCATGAGCTTCAAAATGGAGACGATGTAATTCGGATAAAAGTAAATATAATAAACCCAGCAAGCTTTCTTGCTGGGTTTTGTTTGTTTGGTATTTCTCTTCCTTTATACTTTGTCAAAGAATTCTTGTGTGAAACTATATTACCTGGAATTTGGATTTTTATTATATTTAAAAAGTTTATTAGCTCAATAAAAACGTCATGATTATAACCAGAAAATTCTTAAGCTCGTTTATTGCTTTTATCTTTCTTTTTACATTATCAGGATGTTCCATCCCCACCGATTTTTACCTTCAGAATTTAACCGGGACTAAAAAAATAATAAAAATAAATTATCCCGGAAATATTGTAAACTCTTTGGAAAAAGACACCTACGGAAGATTTAGCTTCAATTACATAGATGATGTAGTGAACCCAAGACTTTTTAAAAGAGAAAAAAATATTAAATCACTGGGAAAAATAAAAATTGATAGTACCAGTATTACAGTGGAAATGGGACCTGAATCTACTATGCGGGTTGAAAAAGCGCATAATTATCATTGGAACTGGAGGATTGCCAGTATTGAAATTGATGATAAGGTGTATACCATTAAAGAATTGAATGAAAATTCTGATAAAATAAAAAATGATTATATCTTCAAAATTAAGTAATGCCTTCCATGTTGTTTTTTTTTGCAATTTATTTATAAATTAGAGCGTTAAAATTCAAGATGTTAATGCGATTTAAAAACTGATAAAAATTCCACCCAATCAAAAAATAACCATGGCAGAATACCACGTAAAATCAAACAACTCTTTATCTTTTGAAATCACAAAAAGCAGCCAATTAGTTGGAAGCCTTACTTATAAAAGCTGGTTTACATTTAATGCTGAAATTGAAACTGCAGAACATCAACGCTATCAGATTGAGCCAAAAGGTTTTTGGGGAACTACTATTGAATTAAAGAATGGAGAGCAGGTACTCCTGAAATTCAGGATGAACTGGACTGGAGAAATTGTCATTCAAACCAGTTTCAACGGAATGAAAAATGGCTATGTTTTCAAGCACAGAGGTGTTTTTAAAGATTCATTTGTACTTACGGATCAGGAAGGAATTGAGCTTTTGGTGTTGAAGCCCAATTTGTCATGGAAACTGATGAATTATGAATATCAAATAATTACCACTGAACATTTTGAAACATTTCCCAATAAAGAAATACTGTTAATCACTGCATTACATTGTGCCAATTATTATATGTCTATGATGGTAGGTGCGGTAATATAGATGAATAATTGATAATTATACAGGATGCTTGAATGTTTTAACTAAAAATAACTTCAATAATAAATAAAGGGTTTTCGATTTCCGAAAACCCTTTATTTATGGCCTTTTTTAGAGTGAAATTTTATGATTTCCATCATGTTTTTATTTAGAATCAATAAAAATAAACTAATTTAGCGACACTAAGCTTAATTATAAAATGAAAAAAACTATTATTTCTGCATCTTTATTGGCAGTAACCATGCTATGGGCTCAGGAAGCCGATACCATTAAAGTAGCTGAAATCCAATCCGTATCCCTTAAGGGAACCCAGAATTACAGAACGAAGAAATCAGAATCAATAGCAAGACTTCCTTTAGAAAACCTGGAAAATCCCACGGTGTATAACCTGGTTCCAAAGGAAATCATCAGTGAAATGAGTGCCATCGATTTTAATACAGCCATGGCTTCTGCCCCTGGAGTAGTAGTGAATAACAGTGTCAACGACAACGGAAATGATATTTTCCTGAGAGGCTTCAGTTCAAATGCCAGTTTTAGAAATGGATTAACACAAAATCCCAGAGTCCAGTCAGAAATAGCAAACATTGAAAGAGTAGAAGTAATTAAAGGGCCATCAGGAACCTTATTTGGGGGAACATTGGCCAATTATGGCGGTGTAGTGAATGTGATCACCAAAAAGCCACAGGAAAATTTCGGTGGAATTATCAGTTATACCACAGGAAGCTGGGGAATGAACAGGATTACAGCAGATGTAAATACCCCTTTAAATAAAGAGAAAACAGCATTGGCAAGATTCAATGTGGCGGCATATTCCCAGGACTCTTTTCAGGATGCCGGTTACAACAAAGGAGTGTTTTTCTCAGGAAGCATCCTGTATAAAGTAAGTGATAAAACAACAGTAACACTGGATACCGAATTCCATGCCCCGGAAAAAACACTAAATGCCTATGTAAGGCAGTCTGAAAAATTAACACTTCGTTCCATGAAGGATCTTGCCGGGGCTCATGACAGATCATTCACCAGTAATGATATCGGTTCAAAAAGAACCAACTTTGTAACTATGGCCGAAGTAACTCATAAGTTCAACGACCGGTGGACTTCCAGAACATCTTATCAAAGAGGGGAAGCAAATGAAAATGAAGCCATATTTTTAGTTTTAAACTATTTGAATAACAATTCAGTCAGTAGAAGCATACGGCCTTTTGATAGTTATAAAATAACGACTGATAATATTCAACAAAATTTTATCGGAGATTTTAAAATCGGAAAGCTCAGAAATCGCCTGGTAGTGGGAATAGATTATTTCCAGCAGACAAGTAAGAATCAATACCCGATGTTTAAGGTGGGCAGCAGCTCATCCGTTTTTGCCCCGTATCCGTTAAATGGAGTTTTTACAGATAGCTATGGTACACCTGAAGGAAATGATATTGTAATGCTGGATGACAGTTCTCCATGGACTTCCATATCAAGGGATGTCATTAAAAGGCTTCCGAGAAGCGGAACCATGTATGATGTCAATAAAGTAACCACATTCAGTGTATACGCATCCGATGTTCTTAATATTACAGATCATCTATTGGTGATGGCGAGTTTAAGGATGGATAACTATAAAAATAACAATATCATTACAAATGGAGTGGAAGGAAAAGGAAAATATACACAAACTCAATTTGCTCCGAAGTTCGGTTTGGTGTATGAGATCATCAAAAATGAAATTTCATTCTTTGCCAATTATGTAAACGGATTTAAAAACGTAGCACCTACCCGGGACCCCAGGGATAAAAGCGGGAATACCTTTATTGAATATAAACCGGAGCAAGGAAATCAGTTTGAGGCCGGATTTAAGGTAGATCTATTCGGTAAAAAGCTTTTAACAACGGTGAGTTACTATAATATGAAAATCAAAAACCGTCTGATCGCAGATCCGTCAGGAATTTCAGGCCTTTATCTCCAGGATGGAAATATTAAGAATCAGGGGTTTGAAATAGATGTTGTAGCTAATCCGGTTAAAGGATGGAATATCATCGCAGGATATGGATATAATGACAATAAATTTGATGACAGAAGCAGGGATGCCGGAAAAAGAAGTGCATGGACACCCAAACATGTAGCTAATTTTTGGACAAGCTACAAGATTCTTGACGGAACTTATGAAGGACTAGGTTTCGGTGCTGGGTTTAATTTTGTAGATAAAACTTACATTAATATCACCAATCATTTTCTGGCACCGTCATACACTACAGCGGGAGCCACTATTTTCTATGATAAGAAAAAATACAGAATTGGCCTGAAGATGAATAATGCCCTTAATCAGACCTATTGGAATTTCTATGGTCAGCCACAGAAGCCAAGGGAAATCCTGGCCAACTTCGCTTTCAAATTCTAATTAAAAAACTTAAAGAATATATCCTTTGTTGGAAAATGCAAGACACTAAGATTTTGCCACTTAATGTATTATTGAAAAGTTCCTGCATTCCAGCAACCAGATAACCTGATCAGCAGATATGGAAAACAAAAAAACTAACCTCAGGAAAAAACAAGGAAAATCCCTGACAAAGAGAATTACAGGATGGCTGCATCTCTGGCTGGGACTCGTTTCCGGAATTATTGTATTCACCGTTACCCTTTCAGGAACAATATTTGTCTTTTGTGATGAAATTATTGACCTGTTCGGAGGAAGTGCTAAATATGTTCAGGCCCCGGCTAATATAAAAAAAATGACTCCCGAACAACTTCTTGTTCAGTTTCATCAGCAGGTTCCGGACAGGAAACCTTTTTATTTCGATACTTATAAAGATGCGAACCGGAGTTTCCGGGTGGCCTCTGCAACTCAGCCACCAGAAAATAAAAATGCAGAAAAAGCAGCAAAACCAAAAGGACGTGGTCCCAGAGGAGTATTTGCCTACCACTATCTGGATCCTTATAGAGGAAAAGTGATCGGTTCTACCAAAAGCTATGAATTTTTTTATGTGGTAGCTCATATCCATGCGCAGTTACTGGCTGGGAAATTAGGGAAAACGGTAGTAGGCATTGCTTCTATTATCTTTTTCATTCAGCTGGTAGGCGGTTTGATATTGTGGTGGCCAAAAAAATGGAACAAAACGACAAGGACGGCTGCATTTAAAATCAAATCCGGAACAAAATGGCGCCGCAGGAATTATGATTTTCATAATGTTTTTGGCTTCTATTCAGTATTACCGGCAATATTTATTACCATTACCGGATTGATCATGGCTTATAAAGTTTTGTCAGATCTTACCCAGGAAGCTTTTGGTGGCGTTACAGATGCTCACAAAATTGCTGAAAAGTATGAGCCTGAATTTGATTCTCAGAAAAAATCATTGTCCTATGCCTCTTTTGTAGAAAAAAGCTTTAGAGAATTTCCTGAAGCCAGGCAGGTCAGGATAGGTATCCCGGGAAAAGATTCCACAACAGTATACCATGTGGTGGCAGCTCAGTTTATCGGCTTGAAAAGTATCATGAATGGTAAGAGGATGGAAATCAATAAGTATACAGGAAATGAAATCAATTACCCTGAAAAAGTGAGGATGCATGAAGTGATTGAACATACAAACTTTGATCTCCACGTAGGCTATTGGGGAGGGATGTTCGGGAAAATATTCACTTTCATTATCGGTATAATCTGCACAAGTCTTCCTGTTACAGGATTTCTGATCTGGTGGGGAAGAAGAAACAAATCCCCGAAAAAAGCAAAAGAAATTAAAAATATTCATCAACATAGAAAAGAAGAACACTATGAACAAATGGTTTAAATGGGCATGCTTTGCACTGCTGATCATTTTTATTTCAGAAACGAAAGCACAGGAAAAAGTAACTGTAGGAGAAAAACAGATATTATTTTCAAAAATTTTAAAGGAGAACAGGGAAATTTGGGTACACCTTCCTAAAACCTATGATGACAACAGTATCAGCCCTGCAAAATATCCGGTAATTTACCTTTTAGACGGTGAAAATAATTTTGAATATTACGCCGGAATGACAGATTTTCTGTCAAGGCCTCCATACGCAGACCTCCCGGAATGCATTGTGGTGGGAATTAAAAATACGGAAAGAACCAGGGATCTTACTCCCACAAAATCCCAAAAGAAAAGCCCGGTAAACCCCAATCTGATTCTTTTCGCAGATAGCGGAGGAAGTGAAAATTTCAGAAGTTTCATACAGGAAGAATTGAAACCATTTATCCGTAAACAGTACAGAACCCAGGAGTATTCTGTTCTGGTAGGGCACTCATTTGGCGGATTGTTTGCCATTCATACTTTTCTTACCCATCCGGATGACTTCAATGCTTATGTCGCAAATGACCCGAGCCTGTGGTGGGATCATAAAATATTGATTTCAAAAACAAGAGATTATCTGGAGAAAAACAAAAACTTCCCGGCAAAGAAATCTTTATATGTTTCCCAGGCAGATAATGAAGAACAGCAGAAAAACTGGAATTCCGATATGACCCAGGCCATCAATGAATTCAGAACCATTGTTGAGCAAAACGGAACATTGAATTATAAACATACATTCTTTAAAGGTGAAGTGCATGGAACCGTTTCTTATCCCGGAAATTATGAAGCTTTGAAATTTATATTCAACGGATTCAGGACCAATATTAAAGAATTTGCCAAAAGTCCGGAACAGCTTGAAGAAAAATATAAAACGTTTTCCGATACAATAGGGGCTGAATTTATCCCTTCGGAATCTTATCTTAATATTATCATCAAATTTATGAAAAACAACGAATTTAAAAATGCGGAAACCTATTTCATGAATCTGAAGAATAAGCTTTATCCGGACATAAAATAATCCGGTAAAAAGGAAGTCTGCCGTCAGTAAATGTACCAACACACCCTACATAATGCATATAGGGTGTGTTTATATTTTATAATAAAGATCAGCCTGAAAAGTAAGGTAATAAACAGTTTCCGAATTATCTACTCACCGGGCTGGAAAAGTTCTTAATGCCTGTTATCACAATTAATCACCATATCTTTTTCCTCTTTGTCTAAAAATGTAATGGACGGACAGCCGAACGATTGTACAGTAAATCCGAAAATTACAGGGGGTTTTCCTTTGAAAAGATAACCTGTCCATTGCATTAAATTAGATTCGTCAGTTTCTATTCCGTTGAGAGGAGAAAGTTCAGCACCATCATTTCCGGCCGGCGTTATAGTCCTTTCAAATATCTTTTCATTACGGTCATTGAAAACAGCAAGCTTACGTTCCATTACCATCTCTTCTTCAAGATAATCCTGCAGATAATAAGTAAGATTTTCATACCGGGCCTGGTATGTATTTCCGGATTTCAGTTTTGGATGGTTAAAATATTTCTTTCCAATATCAGCACCCGCTTTTTTCCAGGCTATAGCTTGCATCTTGCCTTCAATGAATGGATTTTTACTTCCAAAATAAGCAATGGCATTCGTATATTTGTCGTAGATAGTATTGTTTTGAAGGTGTTCAATCTGAAAGCCTATCATGTAGGAATCCGGGTCAACTTCTTCACCATCCGACTCATAAGGACTTAAATAAGCAACTGCTTTCAGCTTGTGTATGGGGATCTGCTGAAGTGTATTTAACGCATAATTGAAAATATAAAGGAAATCATTTTCAGTCAGTTTCAGCGCATCCATCATCTTTTTCCTATGCTGGGCGTCAAGTTCCAGATATTGAATCTGTTCAAACGGAATATCCTTTTGTTTTTTTAAAGCACCTTCCTGTATCGGGTGCGGGTCGGTATAAATATCAGATACAGAGATAAAAACATCTGCCAACGCATCTTTTTCTGCAGAAGACATTACGGAGATACTGTAAATATGAAAATTACTGTAATCCATTGTATCTTCCTGAGTAACCAAAGGAGTGGCTTTGATGGAATCGTTGGCTGTTTTTACAGTTTCGGCAGCTGTTTTTTTATTGCCTTTCTGACAGCTGACAAGAGTCAGTTGGACAAGTAAAATACTTAGAGCAGTGTTGATCTTAATATGTTTTCGTAGCATGAAATATACGAGTGTTTAGTTAAGTTTGTAATAAGGGGCTGAAAAATATCTGCTGGGTTTGATATAGGCAGTTTTTCTGTCTGCATCAAAGATCCAGATAAATCTCCGGAGCATGTCTGCACCGAAATAGCTGACATTTTGTGTCTTTAAGTCACCTGCAAAGAAACCTACAGGAATATCTTTGAAAACAATATTTCCAAGTGTAAAAAAAGGGAGAATGGCTTGTTGGGTAATAATGCTTTGCCCGTGGGAATTTTTCAGCATCTTTTCTCCGGTTATTTTTAATTTTTTATCCAGCTCATTTTTTTCTGCAAAGTCATTACTGTATAAAATTCCTCCCGAATAGCCGGATTGCAATGCAAAATAAGCTTTTTGCCGGCGATTTCCATCTATGGTATTGTCTGCTGAAATATAAAAAGCGTCATGATCAAAAATGGTTGTAAGAGGTTGGAAGCCTTTCAGATCAGGCTCTTTGTCATAAATAACAAATTGGCTGTTATCATAATCAATTTTAAATGTTTTTCCTTCAAAAAGTCTTGTCCCGATCTTTCCGTCAGCTTCATGACCTGATAATTCATTATCAAAAAAGCGTACATTTTCCCAAGTTAAATTTCCGGTTTGTACAATGTTGTGATCGCTAACTTTTTCTTTATTAAAAATAATATGATCTGTTTTCCGCTGTCGTCCGGGGGACAGAGAGCCATCTTTCATGGCAATCTGAAACATCAGGTCAAGTGAGTCCTTTTTATTGACAAGGGTCTTTATAATGATATTATTATGTTTTGTAATCCGGAAGGGGATAGTTTGCTGAGCCTTCATCCCGAAAAATCCGGCAGAAAACAGCAGGAAAAGACATGTTTTTTTGAGCATTATGGTGATTCATGTTTAGAACTATAAAATTACCCATTCTCATTGGAACAGCAAATAAATAAATAGAATGGTAGAAAATTACTGAAGGCAGGATTCCTGGGGAAAGAAAGAATATGCAAAATGCATTTCACGATGGATCAACTAAAACTGGGAAATACTATCCTGAAAAAATAGTATTTTTAAACCAATGGAAATTATATATCAGAAAACCATACATACTCCACTGGGAGAGATGATAGCCTGTGCTGTAGAACAGGGTATCTGCCTGCTTGAATTTACAGACCGGAAAAATATTGAAAAGCAGATCCGTTCCTTATCAAAAGCTATAAAAGCAGAAATTATAGAACAGGAACACCCGCATTTTGAGCAGCTGGAAGCCGAACTGAAAGACTATTTTGAAGGAAAACGAAGCACTTTTGAGGTACCATTATATACAACAGGAACCGTGTTCCAGGAACAGGTATGGCAGTTGCTGCGTGAGATTCCGATGGGAGAAACAAGAACTTACAAACAGCAGTCCGAATTCCTGGGAAATCCCAAGGCCATCCGTGCAGTAGGAACAGCTAACGGGATTAACAAGATTGCTATTTTAATTCCGTGCCACCGGGTGATTGGTTCCAATGGTGAACTGGTAGGTTACGCAGGTGGTATCTGGAGAAAACAGAAACTGCTGGAGCTGGAGAAAGCAATTCTTTTTTAACCGCAGGTGCTGAATATTTTCAGCCTGCAATAAAATACTTGTTCATTTTTCGGTTGTATGTCCTGTAAGAATAGAGGTACTTTTGAAAAAAAAGAATAATGATCGGTTTCAAAAATTTATATCAAAATGAAGAGCCTCTATTATCAGGAAATGTATGGAATGTACAAAGTGCAAAGGCATACGAAAAAGCAGGCTATATTACTCTTAAAAACTCAGGTGTAAAAAGAATTACTTCCGGGGCATTCTTAACCAGGCCTGTTTATGGTGATCTGGAAAAAGCCGGTGAGATGATTACAGATAACAATAATTTTAATTTACTTTTCTGATCATGGAACTTACAGAAGAAATAATGTATCAGGCTTCCTATACAAAAGACCCTTCATTTGAAGGAGTTTTCTGGATGGGAGTGAAAACTACCGGAATTTTCTGCCGGCCGACCTGTACAGCACGTAAACCTAAATTTCAAAATGTAGAATTTTTTTCCAATACGAAAGACGCTCTATTGAAAGGGTATCGCCCCTGTAAAGTCTGCAAACCCCTTGAAAATCCTGACGTTACTCCTTTATATATTAAAGAATTGTTGCATGAAATTACCGCAGATCCTTCATTAAAGCTGAAAGATTATGATCTCGTTAAAAGAGGGTGGGAGCCAGCTACGGTCCGAAGATGGTTTCTGAAACATCACGGGATGACTTTTCAGGCTTTTCAGAGAATGTCTAAGCTGAATACGGCATTTAAAAAGATTCAGCAGGGAGAATCTGTTACAGGGGTAGCTTTTGAGGTGGGATATGAGAGCCTTAGTGGTTTCAATGAAAGTTTTAAAAATATTTTTGGGGTTTCTCCTAAAAATAATACAATGGAAAAAATCATTGATCTTAAAAGAATTGAAACCATACTGGGAACCATGATAGCCTGTGCTGATGAAAACGGAATATGCCTCCTGGAATTTTCTGACAGAAAGGCTCTTCCCACGGAACTTAAAAGTATATCCCGGTATTATAATGCCAATATCATACAGGGAGAGAACCCTCACTTTACCACTCTGGAAAAAGAACTTACCGAATATTTTGAAGGAAAAAGGAGCATTTTTACAGTTCCCCTTTCACCGGTGGGTACTGCATTTCAGAAGAAGGTATGGGAAATTCTGCAGGGTATTCCCTATGGATCAACGAGAAGCTATCAGGAACAGGCAGATATCTTAGGGAGTCCCCAATCTGTACGGGCTGTTGCCAATGCTAACGGCTTAAATAAAATATCCATTATCATTCCCTGCCACAGGGTAATTGGAAGCAATGGTCAGCTAACCGGTTATGGTGGCGGGATATGGAGAAAACAAAAATTATTGGAGCTGGAGAAAGCTATTTTGTTTTGATTTTTGTAATTTTAAACAAAAATTTACACGTGAAAAAATTATTAGCAGCAGTTTGCATTTCAGTATCGGCATTCAGTTTCGCACAGGATTATTCCGTACCGGCAGCAAGCCCGCGACAAAGAGTAGAGCAGCAGTTTTCAATGTCCAAGATCACGATCGACTACGGAAGACCGGGAGTAAAAGGACGTAAGATTTTCGGAGAGCTGGTTCCTTATGGACAAGTATGGAGAGCAGGGGCGAACTCATCTACGAAGATTACCTTCGGACAAGCCGTTAATTTTGGAGGAAAAACGGTTCAGGCAGGAACCTATGGATTATTCATTGTTCCGACAGAAAAAGAATGGAAAGTTATTCTGAATAAAGACTTTCAGCAATGGGGGGCTTATACCTATGACCCTAAACAAGACGTAGTAGATGTTACTGTACCTGTCAGTAAACTTGCAGACAAGCAGGAATGGTTTGAAATTACCCTGAACCCTACAGATGAAAACTCAGGAAACCTAGTGATCAAATGGGATACGGCTCAGGCGGAAGTTCCGTTAAAGCCATCAAAGTTAGATACCGTAATCAAGATTTCCGACAAGTTAAAAGAAATCAAGAAAATAGAATCAGATTCTACTAAAAAGAGCTAAATCATGAATTTTTCTGTTCAGCCCGTTTTAGAGAATGAAGAACTTCAATTAATCCCCTTACAGCAAGGGGATTTTGAATCTTTATATGAAGTGGCTTCTGATCCTGAAGTTTGGGAACAACATCCTAATAAAGACCGTTATAAGCGGGAAGTTTTTACAAACTTTTTTCAGGGAGCCATAGAAAGCAAGGGAGCCTTCAAAATTATTGAAAAAGCTACGGGAGATGTTCTGGGAAGCAGCCGTTATTATAATTTTGATGAGGATGACAACCATATTTTTATTGGCTATACTTTCTATGGGACGAAATCCTGGGGAAAAGGGATCAATCCGCAGGTTAAAAAGTTGATGCTGGAATATATCTTTCAGTTTGTAGATAAAGTTCACTTTCATATCGGAAAAGAGAATTTCAGATCACAGATTGCTTTGGAAAGGCTTGGAGGCAAAAAAATAGCGGAAGAAGAAGTGGCATATTTTGGAGAACCCACGAGAACTAATTTCGTGTATGAAATAAAAAAAGAAGATTGGTATGAAAAAATATAAAATCCAGCAATCCCCATTTATAGTTCCTGCCAGAGATGGAAAGCTGATTGAGGAACACTGGGGAAATTCTACCGGAAACTCTGATATTTCCATTGCCCATATGGTAGCACCTCCGGAATGGAGCGAGCCACACCAGACTCCGGAATTTGATGAATTTACCTATATTATTTCGGGAAAAAAACAATTTGAAATAGATGGAGAAATTGTAGTATTGGAAAAAGGCCATAGTATCCTCATTGAAAAGGGAGCCAGAATCCGGTACAGTAACCCGTTTTCAGAGCCTTGCGAATATCTTGCCATCTGCCTTCCCGCATTTTCTATGGAGTTGGTGAACAGGGAAGAAGAAGGAGTAGACTGAATAATTAATGAATACAATAAAATACAAAGCAAATCTGTCAATCAGCGGATTTGCTTTTTTATGGTAAAATGTCATGTAAAATTAAAACCCTTTGTTTTAAAGACTTAGTAGTAAAGCTGGTTATAGAAGTATATTATTGATACGGATTAATACTTGTTATTGTGAATTATTTTGTATGTTCGCGCGCTGAAATAATAAGGAAATTAATTATTTAAATATATGAAAAACAAACTATCAGTTGCATTATTATTGGGTATTACAGTTTCTATGACTTCCTGCGCTTCCATGTTCACAGGAACTAAAGACAAAATATCTTTTACCTCAAGCCCTGAAGGCGTCAAAGTATTTCACAAAGGAATCGAAAAATGTACGACTCCGTGTGTAGCTGAAATACCAAGATCATTGAGCAAACAAATGGTTACTTTTGAAAAAGAGGGCTATAACAGCAAAGAGGTGAAGCTGACTAAAACTTTTAACCCGGTAACATTGCTTAATATCCTTTTTGGTGGCGCTATCGGAGTAGGAATTGATGCGGCTACAGGTTCTTTGACGAAATATTCTCCAAAGAATTATAACGTTGAATTGAGTGCTGCTCAGCAAGAAACGGTTCAGTAATAAAAATCATCAATATAACAATGTACCGGGAATAAATTTCATCGGTACATTGTCAAACTGATCAAAAGGATATATTAAAGACTATTTCAGTATTTCTTTCAGGAACATCAGGGTATGGTTCCATGCTCTTTTCGCCATTATTTCGTTATAATCGGGGGATTTAGGATCCGTAAAGGTATGTTTGGAGTGGGCATAGGTAATGATCTGCCAGTCGGCATTTCCTTCATTCATTTCTTTGATGAGGTTATCATAATCCTGTGGTGTTACACTTTTATCATCTGCCGGGTTTTCAATCAAAATTTTAGCATTCAGTTTTTCATTTTTTCTGGTCTGGTCCTTAGCAAGGCTTCCATGGATTGATACAACCCCTGCAACAGCTAAATTGCCTCTGGCTGCTTCCAAAGCACCTGTTCCTCCGAAACAGTATCCGATAACGGCTGTTTTCCCGGAAATAGCACCGTTTTTCTTCAACTGTTCCAATGCTAATGAAATCCTTTTCTGGTATTCCTGATAATTTTGTTTGTAATATCCTGAGCTTTTCGCAGCAGATTCATTATCAGCAGGAATTTTTCCTTCTCCGTAAATATCAGCGATAAAGGCAATGTATCCCTGCTTTTCAAGCTCAATAGCAGCTGTTTTAGCTTCTTCATCTATCCCTTTCCAGGCAGGAAGGATTAAAACTCCGGGAAGCTTTTTTCCTGCATTGGAAGTGATTAAACCATTTAGCTTCTGAGAACCGTCCTGGTAGGAAATTGTTGTAAGTTTCTGACTGAAAAGACTTCCTGATGTCATCATGAATGCGGTTAATAAGATTGAACGTATCATATTTTGTAATTTAGTAATGGGTATAATCTTGGTGTTTTTAATACAGGACAAATAAAATCCTCAACTAAATTAATGAAAATAACTTAATAGAGGATTATTAATCTTTTATGATGCAGGGATTTAGCTGTAGTGAAAGCTGTCTTTTAATTTACTCAGGTCTGTAAAACCGGTATTGCCCGTCTTCGTAATACGCATTGATGTGCTGAAGTCCGTTGGTTAAAATAATTTCTTTAGCGCCCACAATAGAATTGTATCGTGCGGTCTGCTCAAATGTTTTTTCTGTGAGTTTGATTTGAGGAGCTTTACATTCAATCAGAATTATAGGCTCTGTTCTTTCGGTCACTAAAAGATCAATTCTTTTGGTTAAACCATTGAGAATAATTTTTTTTTCAGTAATTAAAGCCGATGTAGAGTAGGACTTTACGGTAAGATAGTAATGTACCCAGTGTTGTCTTACCCATTCCTCAGGAGTGAGCAGAAGATAAGTTTTGCGAACCAAATCATAAATAAAAAACTTATCTTTGTCTTTCTTGAATTTAAAATCAAAAGTTTCCTGAAAATTCAGTTTTGGAAGTTCCATTAGTAAGATGAAAGAATTAGATTTAATCCTCAAAAATATTAAAAATAAAGAAGTTTTACCTATTTATTTTTTCCATGGAGAAGAACCCTACTTTATAGATGTTGCTGTAAAAGCCCTTGAACACGACTTTCTGGAAGAAGATGAAAAAGCTTTCAACCAGACCGTTACTTATGGAAAAGACACTTCCTATCAGGAGATTCTTTCTCTGGCAAGGCAGTTTCCTATGATGGGGAATAAACAGGTAATCATTGTCAAGGAAGCCCAGGATCTGAAACTGAATGAAGAGGAAAACAGGATCCTCGAATCTTATGTAGAAAATCCGGTACCTTCTACAGTACTGGTTTTTGCCCATAAACATAAAAAGCTTGACAGCCGCAAAAAAGCCGCCAAAGCATTGGATAAGGCCAAAGCTCTTTTCCTGAGTGAACCTGTTAGAGAAAGCAATCTTCCCAAATGGATTGCGGATGAATGTACAAAACTTCAAATCAAAACCGCTCCTAATATTTCCCATCTTCTGGCAGAATACCTGGGAAATGACCTGTCGAGAATAGCTAATGAACTTAATAAGTTGAAAATGATTCTCAAAGAGGGTGAAATTCTTGACGGAACCATCATTGAAAATCATATCGGGATCAGTAAAGAGTATAACGTTTTTGAGCTTCAAAAGGCATTAGGAACAAAAAATGCCAATGCAGCTTTTAAAATTGCCCATTTCATGGGTAAAAACCCCAAGAATAATCCGTTTGTGATGATGCTGGCCAGCCTTTACAGTTATTTTTCAAACGTTATAATCTATCAGACCATGGCGGGACAACCTCCCCAAGCTATTGCTTCCCGGATGGGTGTGAATCCCTATTTCATTAAAGATTATGCCGAAAGTGCCAGGTTATATCCTTTAAAACATGCCACAAGGGTGATCTCTATTTTAAGAGAATTTGATATGAAAGGGAAAGGACTTGGAGCTGTGAATATGAGTGAAGCAGAACTGATCAAAGAACTGGTGTATAAGATTATTAATGTGGATAAGATCAAGATGAAAGTATAGGGTTTGAGAGTCTGGCGAGTGCGAATTTTTTAATAATTATTAATGCAAAAAAATATTTTACTATTTGTTTTATCCTTATTTTTACTAAGCTGTACTTCAGGGAAAGTTGTAAAAAACACAGAGAACAACAATCATTATGAAGTAACCCGGTCTGACAATCAAAAAGCGGTACTTGTTTTATTTCCCTGTTTTCCTTGTGATATTGAACATACAAAAGCTGAAGCCGGCTTTTTGAAAAGTATTGAGAAAGAAGGTGTTACAACAATACTTTTAGATTATAATCAAAAACTATTTTTAAAAGAATCTGAAAAGAAGGAATATGCAGCTGTTTTAAACTCCATATTTGATCAGCATCATATTGATAAGGCCAATGTTTTTATAGGAGGATTTTCCAGCGGTGGTAATGTAGCCCTGTTACTTTCTTCTTTTTTAATCAAAAATGAAAACGCTATTCAGCCCAAAGGACTATTGGTGGTAGATTCACCTGTTGACCTGGAACAGCTCTATCATAATGCTGAAAAAGATGTGGCTGCCAACGTAGATCCTGACGCAGTGGAAGAAGGGAAATTCCTTATCGGGCTTTTTGATCAGGAATTAGGAAAACCCGATGAAAACCCGGCAACATATAAAACCGCTTCACCCTATCTGATGACTTCCAATTCAGTGGAAAATATTCAATATTTAAAAAATATCAAAACAAGGTTTTACTGTGAACCGGATCTGGATTGGCAACAGCAAAACAAAGGCAGAAAGTTTGAAGACCTGAACGCTTTTGTTCTTAAAAAAGCCAATGAAGCTTTAGTCAATCTTGGAAATCATACTGCAGAATACATAGAAACCAAGAACCGTGGTATAAGAGCCAACGGTAAAAAACATCCCCATTCCTGGAATATTGTGGAACAGAAGGGACTGGTAAAATGGATGCTGGAGTGAGGAGGTAGATGAAGAGATTAGAAGCGGATAAAATAATCGATCAATTTTAAAATCCGTGTCCTCATCCTAATCCCGCATCTCATACCCTTCATTGACAATCCGCATATCTGATATTGACAAGTATCATTAAAATAACTTTAAAAAAACATTAAAAATTACGAAATTAGCGGACTTAATTGAATTAAATCTTTTCGAACAAATAAATTATGGAGCAAAACATTTTAGATTGTGTGATCGTTGGATCTGGACCTTCTGGTTTCACAGCTGCAATCTATGCAGCAAGAGCAGACTTAAAACCTGAATTGTATACAGGTCTGGAGCCGGGCGGACAATTAACTACCACTACTGAAGTAGATAACTTTCCAGGGTATCCGGCCGGGATTACAGGTCCTGAAATGATGATGGATCTGCAAAAACAGGCAGAAAGATTTGAAACAAAGGTTCACTATGAGATGATCACCAAAGCTGAATTTTCAAAAGAAGTAGGGGGTGTTCACAAACTATATGCAGGTAATAAAGAGATCTTAGCAAAAACTGTTATTATTTCAACAGGAGCTACCGCAAAATATTTAGGGCTGGAAGATGAGAAAAAATATGCCGGGGGAGGAGTTTCAGCTTGTGCTACATGCGACGGGTTTTTCTACAGAGGAAAAGACGTTGTGGTGGTGGGAGCAGGAGACACTGCTGCTGAAGAAGCTACTTATCTGGCAAAATTATGCAGAAAAGTAACCATGCTGGTAAGAAAAGATGTTTTCAGAGCATCAAAAGCAATGATTCACAGAGTAGAAAACACACCGAATATTGAGGTGAAATTCCACCATGAATTGATTGGAATAGAAGGAGAAAACAGTTTGGTGGAAAGAGCTGTGGTCATCAACAACCAGACACAGGAAACTTCTAAGATAGATGTGGAAGGAATTTTCATCGCCATCGGTCACAAACCGAATACGGATATCTTTGTCGGCCAGGTGGATCTTGATGAAAATGGTTATATTCTGACAGAGAAAGGATCTTCAAGAACAAATCTTCCGGGAGTATTTGCAGCAGGAGACGTTCAGGATCATATCTACAGACAGGCTATTACCGCTGCAGGGAGTGGATGCATGGCGGCAATGGATGCAGAGAAATACTTAGCTGAATTACACTAATATCCAGTGTTCAATGATACAGAGCGTGCCCAATGGGTGCGCTTTTTTTGATCTTTAGTTTCCCACAGATTGTTCGGATTTTCACAGATGTTTGTGGATACTTTTTTGTTTACAGATATACAGATACCGCAGATTATGCGGATATGGCTGATTATAAAATCTTTGATTTTTAAACTTCTGTGTTCTTCTTAACATAATGCTTATAACTTCAAAAACTAAAATGTTCAGAAGCTTTTGTGACTTTTGTGGTTAAATTGTAGCTACAGATGCAGAGAAAAGGAAAGTAGATTTAATAAGATTAATATGGTGGCAATTGAAAACAATATGGTTAAGGTGTTTAAGGATGATTTAAGAAAATTCAGAGAATTAAATAAATGTTGAAAGTTTACTATGAATGTGAATAGCAGGGAAAATAGATAGGATGAAATAATTCCCTTGATTTCTAGTCTATTATTAAGTTCTGTTAAAATTTGTTCCTGAAAAGTTTTGCAGGAATTAAAAATCGTTCTATATTTGCACCACTGAAAACAACGGTATAGCCGGAGTTTAGGGAGAGTTGGCAGAGTGGTCGATTGCGGCAGTCTTGAAAACTGTTGACTGTAACAGGTCCGGGGGTTCGAATCCCTCACTCTCCGCAATAATAAAAACCTACTGATCGCAGTAGGTTTTTATTTTTTGAGTTTTTCCCATCCCAACTTTTGAGGGATCAAGTGCAAAGTTATGGTCTTATAATATTTAGATCTATTTAATTTTTAAAATTCACCCAAAGATTTCTTTTTGATTACTCTTTATTTTAAATAAGCTAAGAAATGAATCGATTTTTAATCGCTTCTGATGAAGCGAAGACTTTGCATGCGCTTAGTCAGCAGCTATGCTGTCTTCTTTGCCTACTTGAAATGGAACATTATTTTTTTAAACTTTGCGTGAAAAACGATTTCAATAATTTTGAGCCAATCAATAATGAACAGAATTTTTTATATCCAGACCCAATTTATTATGTCACCAACTTTTGCTCCTGATCCCTTTTGAGACTGCCTCCCATTTTCACTTGTTGTAAATTGCCACAAAAATATTATGTTGCGTCATTATATAATCTCCTGTAGCTTACCACCAATTTCTTTTATTTTGCCTAAAAGACCCTTAAAATGACTTTCGTTAGTAAAAGGATTCTGAATCGAAACCCTTAACCAAAACTCCCCATTGATAGTTGTATTTACAATATAATAGGACCCGTCAAGAAGAATTTCTTTTGAAATCGTATGGTTAATTACATTTAAATTATTACCGTTTTTATACCTGAAACAAACAATATTACTCATAGGTTCCAGGGCAGCTTCAAACTTATCATCATTCTCGATCATAAAATAGAATTTTCTTGCAAGATTGTATAAGGTATCTATATTCTCCCTGTAAATTTCATCACCATAAGTCCGTAAAATCATATAGGTATTTAAAATATGCATCGGTTTGGTACATTCGAAGGTACTCTTCCCGGATTCGCACCAATCATTTTTATCATGGTTGTCAAATAAATAATCAGCTTCCTGCGCAAAGGTTTTTTTTGCATTTTTTCCGTCCCTATAAATAAGAGCCGTTGATAAAGATGGAGCCATCAATAGCTTATGAAAGTCCAGGATAATTGAATCTGCTTGTTCTGCTCCCTTTAGCAAATCCTTATAATCAGGTGAAAAAATAGCGGCACCACCATGTGCCCCATCAACATGAAACCAGATATTATGCTCCCGGGCCCAGCTGCCAATAGCCTCAAGGTCATCATAAACCCCGAGCGATGTAGAACAGGCGCACCCTACGATACATAAAACTTTCTTCCCTTTCAAAGTTAAATCCCGATATACTTCTGTGAGTAATTCCGTCTGCAACTGAAACTTTTCATTTACTGGCAATTGTATAAGTCCTGAAGCTGGAAGTCCTGCAATTTTAGCCGCCCGTTCTATACTATAGTGGGCTTCCCGGGAAACAAGAATTACTAAATCAGGATGATCTTTTTCCTTAAATTGTGCTTTGGCTGCCAAAATAGCTGTAAGGTTTCCAAGTGAGCCTCCTGATGTAATAATCCCGGATGATTGATTCCCGAATCCGAACTTTGTTTTAATATGGTCGGTAACTATTTTTTCTAATGCAGTCCCCACCATACCCATTTCATAAATAGGTAAGCTCTGGTTAAGACAAGAAATAAAAGCAGAGCTCAGTATGGTTAAAGGTAACGGACAGGCAACCTGATGTCCCATATATTTGGGGTTTCTCACATTAATAGACCGGTCAGCTATTTCTTTAAAAAGAGTAACAGGATCGGAAAGCAGTCCCGAACTGAAATCATTCTTCCAGAATTCCATCTGCTTTTCAGGAGCAATCCAGTTCATAGCAGAATGATCTGTGGATTTTTTGAGATGTTGAGCCAAAAGGCTGATTAATTGATAGCCTTGTTGCTCAAATGATGCTGCAGAATATGCTTTACGTAATAATGTGCTCATGATATTTTATTTATGAACAAAATAACAAAGTAAAATTTATTAAAAAAAATACTTATTTATCATCAACTTATTCCTAAATTGCATTAGTATGGATATAGAAGTATTACGAAACTTTTTAAAGCTATCCGAAACATTAAATTTTACAAAAACCTCGGATAAGGTGTTTATTGCACAACCAGCTCTCAGCAGGCAAATAAAAAAGCTTGAAGATGAACTGTCAATTGTATTATTTAAAAGAAACAAGAGAAATGTAGAGCTTACCCCTGCGGGGGCATACTTTAGAAATGAGGTCCAGAAAATAATCAATCAGCTGGATTACTGTATTAAGCAAAGTGCACAGATTGAGAAGGGAGAAATGGGCGAAATCAGAATTGCATACACTCATTCGGTAATGCAGTCTTTTTTACCGGATCTTGTAAAAAAGCTGAACCATGCCTTGCCAGGAATCAAAATCATATTGATAGAAATGTCAAATACCCGCCAGGTAGAAGCTATAAGAAACAGGGAAATAGATATCAGTCTTTCCACTAACCCTACCATTAAAGGCAACTTAAAAAGCAAGGTGTTAAAAGAAGAAAACTTTGCTGTTGTTTTGCCTAAAAACCATCCAATAAACCATTCAAATTTTGTAAGTGTGGCTCAGTTTGAAACCGAGTCTTTTATATTAGCTCCGAAAGCTGATGGAGAATTGTATGTAGGAATCATTGAATCAATATGTATTGATGCCGGATATTTACCAAACGTAATTCATGAATCTTCCCATGCCAGTACAGTTATAAGACTTGTAGAAGCGGGGATTGGGATCACCATTGAGCCGCTCTCCGGATTAATCAGGTATCATAATAATAACATTAAATACATAGAATTAAAGAATATAAAACAAAAAGCGATCATTGTTATGTTATGGAATGCTGATCTGGAATCTACTCACGCCGGGATATTCTCATTAATTAACGACTTTGATTTTTATAATACATAAGATAAAAGTCTATCGGTTACAAGATGGTTTATTTAGGCTATAGCAACAAATCTGATCATTATAAAAGCCTTAGAGTTTGGATTCTAAGGCTTTTTTATTCTGATTATGTATATGCTGTTAACTTAGTATATCACATGGCGCTACACAAACAATCCAGGGACATCTTTTTTTCCCCGGTGGTGGGCAGCATGCCTCAGAGCAGGTTAATGTTCCGCCATTAATATTTTTCAAATGCTCTCTCGGAATTTTCTTATAATTTTTCATAATCAAGTAATTTAAGTGTACAAATTAGGGCTGGTTTCCACCACCACATCCGTCATATGGCATGCATTGCCATTTTCCGTTGATTAAGCAAATCTGGCCTCCAGGGCAATTAATACCACCTTTGATCGCTTTCAGTTCCTGTCTTTCGATTTTCTTTAAATTTTTCATAAGAATATTGTTTTAGTTCAACCCGAAATTAATCAATTTTCGTCAACTAAAGTGTAATTATTTTGAAAATATTTAACTAAGGTGGGGTTTATTTTAAGTTTTTTGCTTTAAAATCTTTTGAACTGAATAAAATATAAAGCATTAAAATACATTACTTCCAAAAAATCTTGCCTTGTGACAAGTCGGTTTTCATAATGGCTTGGTAATTTTGAGTATGAATATTGATTAACTTAAATCCAGATAATATTATGAAAAATACATTCACTCCGGCTCGTTTCTTAAAGCCGCTACTGATAGCAATTATGATGTTTGCTGTATCATCATTATACAGCCAGAAAGTAAAACCCTCCGTAAGCGGTTATATACCTGTTAACGGAATCAAAGTTTATTACGAAGTATATGGTGAAGGGAAACCTCTTGTACTCTTGCATGGTGCTTTTATGACCATTGATACGAATTGGGGACAGCTGATCCCTGACTTGTCGAAAAACCGGAAAGTTATCGCCATCGAGTTGCAGGGACACGGGCATACCCCATTTTCAGACAGAAAATTATCACACGCTAATCTGGCAAGCGATGTCAAAGGAGTAATGGATTATCTGAAAATTGATAAGGCAGATATTGCCGGATACAGCTTTGGCGGTGCAATAGCTTATCAATTTGCCATACAAAACCCTGATAGGCTTAATAAACTGGTAATAATCTCTGCAACCTATAAAAATACAGGCTGGATACCGGAGGTAAATAATGTCTTTAAAACAATGAAACCTGAACTGTTTACTAATAGTCCCATGCAGACTGCCTATGACCAGGTAGCTCCCGATAAAACAAAATGGACAAAATTTTTAGAGCAGATGATCGCTGCTGCAGGCCAGCCTTTTGATCTGGGCGATGCCAATATTTCTAAGATTTCTGCACCTGTTTTAATTATATCCGGTGACAATGATGGACTGGATAAGATTGAACTTGCAAAAACATATAAGCTATTGGGAGGCGGAGTTTCTGCCGATCTGTCCCCAATGCCAAAATCCCGCCTGGCTATTATTCCCGGACAGAGCCATGTGAGCCTGATGATGCAGACCGCAACAATCCTGAATGAGCTGAACAGTTTTTTAAAGTAACCGGTTGAATGGAATATAAAATATCTTAATTAAAAAATAATTACAATGAGAAAAATAAGTGTTTTATCAATGATTACTTTAGATGGTGTGATGCAGGCTCCCGGCGGACCTGAAGAAGATACATCCGGTAATTTTGAATATGGAGGCTGGACAGTATCTTACGGTGATGAACTTTTTGGACAAATTATGCAGGAGGAAATGAAACCTGCTGACTACCTTTTGGGAAGAAAAACATATGATATTTTTTCGTCATACTGGCCGGGCCATGCAGATTTCTGGCCGGCTATTAATAAAGGGACAAAATATGTTTTATCTCAAACCATGGAAAAATCAGATTGGGAAAATACTGTTTTCCTTAAAGATCTGGCAGAAATACAGAAGCTTAAACAATCCGAAGGACCCGATATCCAGGTTTGGGGGAGTAGTGAACTTATCCATCTGTTGCTGAAGCATGATCTTGTCGATGAATTACGGCTTAAAATTTATCCGCTGATCCTTGGCGAAGGCAAAAAACTGTTTGACCATAATGCGGTGTCAGCAGCCTTTGCTTTGACAGAGAGCCATGTGACTTCAAAAGGAGTAATTATTGCCGTTTATAAACGTTCCGGAGAAATAATAACCGGTGATATTGAAATATAAACAGATTATTGTATTGGATATGAATGTAAAATTTGAAGCAGGAATAAATATTGCCATAAAAATTCCAAAAAATAAATACGAAAAAACAGTTGCTTTTTACCGGGACATTCTCAAACTGGAGGTAGAAGAAAAACCGGTTGATAATCCAACTGTTTCCAGGACACATGAAGTAAAATTTGGAAATAATATAATATGGCTGGATTGTGTAGATAACTATACCCATTCCGAAACCTGGTTGCAGCTCACCGTTCCTGATGTAGGAGAAGCTACGGAATATTTACAGTCAAAAGGAGTAGAAATCTGTGACGAAATAGAAGAACTTCCCGAAGATATGCATTGGATTATGGATCCGGCAGGGACTGTTTTTAATATACAGAAATCACAATAATTACTTGATTACCATAATAACGCGAGATTTGCGATAGTTTTGATTTATCGTTTCAGATTAAAAAGATACAGGTCATCAGGCCTGTATCTTTTTTATTGTGCATATAGCCAGATAAAAGCTTTTTTATAGTTTTTTTTTCATAAATGTCACTGATATAAGAATTATTTTTTATATTTATCACGCACCAAAAATTACAACTATGAATTATACCTTTCTTATGATGAATATGCTTCAGTACCGGTATTATCTTTCAATACCGGATCAATTGAATAAAGTTTAAGAGATGTGAGATCATACATCAGAGTGTCTTACTTTAGAGATCAGCACAAGAAAGTGTTCTTCTATTTACTACACCTCTGAACGCTTCCCAAAGATGTTAACAGGAACCTGCCATTTGAAGCCGATGCAGATTCTGTTTTTTTGGTTACTATCCGGCTTTTAACCTGAGAAATTTATTGTTTAAAGCTATATCCTTGAAAGCATGCTCTGTTTCAAGAGGATAAGAGCATGGTTAAGAATGAAATATATCCAAATAAATGTTGGATAGAGGATCATCTCTGGCTTTCCTGTTTCATAGCAGCCCGGATGGTGAATAAATGATAAATATTAATGACAAAAACTAATTTCTAAACTAAGATCTAAATGAGTACACTCAAGTATCCTTTACATCCCTCACAACGGGAAATTTTTATTGACCAGATAATGAACCCCGACAGCGTGCGTAATAACCGTGGGTGTTATTTAATATTAAAAGGACCCGTGGAGAAAAACCTTTTCTTTTCAGCAGTCAACCAGATGTTATCTGCTCATGATGTCTTTCAGCTGCAGTTTAATGCAGATGAATTAGAATCAATGGCTCACCTTGTTCCAGCTTCTTCGGTCGCAGTTTTTTCAGAAAAAGATTTTACCGGAGAATCAGAAGAACAAGCATTATCATGGATGCAGGAACAATTAACGGAACCCGTACTTTTACAACCGGGAAGCTACCCACATTATCATTATTTGCTAAAGATCAGTGACGATACCTATTGGTATTTTATGCACTATCATCATATTATTCTGGATGGTTGGGGATTGGCAAACTGGTTTAAAGCATTAGCGGCATGTTATCGTGAATTAAAAGCAGGCAACAATCCGGTCATAAAAAGCCAGTCTTACGCCATTGCAATGACCAAAGCACACGATGATTATACCTCTTCTGCATACGAAGAAACCAAAAACTATTGGAAAAAGAAATTTAAAGATCCGCTTCCTTCGCTGCTCGAAAAGAAATATACCATACAAAAGGAAGATCAGAGCGGTATATATACCATGCAATTGGATGAAAAGCAAAATGCTTGTTTAGCAGATCTGAAAGAACATACCGGTTCCGGCTTGTCTGCACTTTCGTTAGCCATGCTCAATGTATATTGGGCCCGGATTACCGGTGAGCATGAATTTGCTTTAGGGATAACTCTACATAAAAGAAGAACGGATGAAGAACGTTCCTGTGTGGGAATGTTTTCGGGTGTGTTGCCATTTCATTGCCGGTATGATCCGGAGAAATCCTTTACCGGGTTACTAGCTGAAATAGCCTCCGGACAAAAAGAAAGCTATCCGCATTATCGTTATCTGGTTTCCGATTTTAAAACACTATTCCCGGGTGATGAAGAAAAAATATCTCCCCTTGAGATTATCGTAAACCATGCAAGACTTGATTTTACACTGGATTTTGGATCTGACCTGTTTTCAGATCTGAAACTGATAAGGCACAATCACCAGTTATTTCCATTAGAAATATTCTGGCGGGAATTCGGTGAAAATCACCCTTTACATATAGATTTTATATACAATAAAGCCTATTTTTCTCCTGACGAAATACAACTTTTTGCGAATCGTTTCCTGCATATTCTCGAACAATGTGCGCAGAACCCTGAAATCAAACTAAAAAATATTGCAGTAATACCCTCTGAAGAATTGTTACTGATAGAACAATACTCTAATGAGAAGATTACATATACTTCTGATGATACCATTTTATCAATGTTTGCGGCACAGGTTGCTGCCCGTCCGGATGCGGTCGCGGTTATTTCGGGAGAAGAAAAACTTACGTACTCAAAGCTTGCAGGTCTTTCTGATGCATTGGCTGTACATTTAAAAGAAAGGGGAGTGGCTCCGGGTATGCCGGTGGTTGTATGTATGGAGCGTACCGCTGAATTGATGATTGCTGTTCTGGCCGTTCTCAAGGCAGGTGCAGCCTATGTGCCTGTAGAACCGGATTTCCCGGCAGAACGGTTACAGGTGCTGATGGCAGAAATAGAAAGCAAAACTGTAGTAACTACCGGTGCTTATGCATCTTTGTTCAGTAATTCGGAAGTTGTTTGTCTGGATGTTTTATCCTTAGTTTTGGGAGAACCCTTACATGCTGCAGTGGATAGCGGAGACATGGCTTACATTATGTTTACCTCAGGCTCAACAGGCAAGCCCAAAGGAGTAATGGTTACTCATCGTAATGTAACCAGCCTGGTAAAAGCAACAGAATATTTTCCGATTACAGCAAATGATTCGATATTGGCAGGCGGATCTTTTGCCTTTGATGCCAGTACTTTTGAATACTGGGGCGCTTTATTGAACGGAGGAACACTGGTGATGGCTACCAAAGCGGAATTAATAGATACTGCAACATTAAAAACCATTATTCGAACGAAGGGTGTGACTAAAATGTTCTTCACAACAGGATGGTTTAATTTATTGGCAGATACAGATGTTTCGGTATTTGAGACATTGGAAGCTGTGATAGTCGGAGGGGAGCGCTTTTCTATCCGGCATGCACGGAAGATACAAGCCCATTGTAAAGACTTACGAATTGTCAATGGCTATGGACCTACCGAAAATACAACCTTTTCAATAGCGTACACAATTAATGATACTATTGAATCAGGAGAAACACCAATAGGGACGCCCCTTCAATACCGAAGTGCTTATATCCTCAATAACCACCAGGAACATGTTCCCATTGGTGTAACGGGAGAACTTTATCTGGGCGGAGCGGGATTGTCTGATGGATATTACAACCGTCCTGAACTTACAGCTAAAGTCTTTATTCCCCATATATTCAAAGAAGGGAGTGGCGAAAGGCTTTATAAAACCGGTGACCTGGTTCGCTGGTTACCTGACGGGAATATTGTTTTTGCAGGACGTACAGACGATCAGGTTAAAGTAAGGGGATTCCGCATAGAACCTGGTGAAGTAACAGCTGTACTGCTTCGGTCACCGATGATCAGGCAGGCAGTGGTGGTTGCCCGGCCTGATGCTACAGGCAGTTACCAGTTGGTAGCATATGTAACGGCTTCTGACCATACTTACCAGAAAGAAGATTTGTTACAGTGGCTTGAAATGCAGCTGCCTGGTTATATGATTCCGGCCCATATCATTGTATTGGAAGCCCTTCCTCTCAATGCTAACGGTAAGGTAGACCGTAAGGCCTTACCTGTTCCTGAACAAACACGGTCCGAACAGGATAATGTCCCACGCAATGCAACGGAAAGTCGCCTGGCTGAAATCTGGCAGGAACTGTTACAGGTCTCTAAGGTCGGTATCCATGATAATTTCTTCCATCTGGGAGGGCATTCTCTGATGGCAATGCGGGTAAGTGCCTTTATCAAAAATGAATGGGGACTGCGTGTGGCTCCTACTGTATTGTTTAACTGTAAAACCATTGAACGCCTTGCTGCCCATATTGACCAGCTCAAGGGCCAGGATCCTGCAGGCAGTATAATCCGCTCCCCGGAACATTATACAGATCAAAAGCTTCCCCTTTCCTTTGGCCAGGAACGCCTATGGTTTATAGACTGCCTGCATGGTAGTGTTCAATACCATATTATCTCTGTATTCAGGCTCAAAGGACCTCTTGATATACCATCCCTTGAAAAAGCACTGGGATATATTGTAGACCGTCATGAAGCTTTGCGTACTGTAATCCGTGAGGAGGAGGGTGTTCCTTACCAGCATATCCTGGAGAAAAACAACTGGAAGGCTGATATTTATAAAGGTGAGCCATTGGATGAGCAAGGTGTTGATTCCCTGATAGATGATTGGGTGAGAACCCCTTTTGACCTTTCAGCAGAACATATGCTTCGTGCCCATCTCATTCCGGTTTCTTCCTCTGACCATATATTGGTAATCAATATTCACCATATCGCGGCAGACGGCTGGTCTATGTCTGTTTTATCAAAAGAGCTTGATCTTTGCTACCGGGCTTATCTTCAGGGTGAAGAACCTGAATTGGCTGAATTGCCATTACAATACAAAGAGTACTCAGTTTGGCAGCGCAGACAGGAATCTCTTTTAGAAGATAAACTGGAGTATTGGCAGCGTAAACTTAATGGAGTAACTTTATTGAATATGCCTACTGACTATGTTCGTTCTGCACGGCAAAGTGTCCGTGGGGATTCGATGAAGTTCAGGGTAAATAAAGAGCTTACCGGGCAGCTTAAATCCTTCTCTGTAAGGGAGGATGTTACATTGTATATGACGCTGTTGACAGCCTTTAAGGTGCTTCTTCACCGTTACTGTTCGCAGGATGACATTTGTGTGGGCGGAGCCATATCGGGGCGTTTACAGCAGGAGTTTGAACCTTTGATTGGCTTTTTTGTCAACACCCTTGCCTTACGTACGGATTTGAGCGGGGATCCTGATTTCCGGGAAGCATTGCAACGTGTCAAAGGAACATTATTAGAAGCGTATGACCACCAGGAGGTTCCTTTTGAAAGAATTGTAAAAAAGGTAGTAGCGGAAAGGGATATAAGCCAGAACCCGCTTTTCCAGGTAGTATTTGTATTGCAGAATGCTCCGGATGCAGAAATGAATACCCTTGATGAAGTCAGCCTTGAAAAAATGAACTACCAGTATCGTACCAGCCAGTTTGACCTTCATTTTTCGGTACATGAAACCCCGGATGGCTTGTTGGCTAACGTTGCTTACTGTAATGACCTTTTCAACTCTTCAACAATAGAACGTTTGCTGGGACATTTTGAACGGCTTTTAGAATCAGTGGTATCAATGCCCGATGTAGCGATTGGGAAAATGCCGATGCTAAGTGCCCGGGAAACCGACCAGTTATTATATTCCTTCAGTGGTATTCCGGCGAGTTATCCTGGTGATCAGACCATCGTGAGTTTGTTTACCGGCCAGGCACTGCGTACCCCGGACCATATTGCCGTTAGCTTCGAGGGAGAGCACCTGAGTTACCGTATGCTTGATGAGCAATCCACCGGGCTTGCGAAACGGCTGAAGCTTGCCGGGGTGGAAAAAGGCAGTCTTGTTCCCATCTGTACGGGTCATTGCCTGGAAATGATGGTAGGGATTTTAGCAGTTCTGAAAGCAGGTGGGGTATATGTACCTGTAGATCCTGAATACCCTGAAGACCGTATCCGCTTTATCCTGTCTGATACCCGGGCTGAAGTTGTACTGGTGCTGGAAAGTACATTAAAAGCTGTACAGGATGTGTATGAATCCCTTTTCATATGCCTTGACGGAGAATGGTTCATGGAAGAGGAGCCTGTTGAGCTGCCTGTTTGTGAGCCAGATCAGCCCGCTTATATCATTTATACTTCGGGATCCACGGGACAGCCTAAAGGGGTGGTTATTCCCCACCGTAATGTGGTGCGTTTGTTTATGACTTCTGAGCCATTGTATGATTTTAATGAACATGATGTCTGGACGATGTTCCATTCTTATTCTTTTGACTTTTCCGTCTGGGAAATGTATGGTGCCCTTTTCTATGGTGGAAGGCTGGTGATTGTTCCGCGTGTGATGGCCCGGGATAAGATGGCATTTACAAGGCTTTTGGAAGAAGAGGGAGTTACCGTCCTGAACCAGACCCCTTCAGCTTTTTATGTTTTGCAGGAATCTGTTTTGCTGAATCCTGTTTCGCTGCAGGTTCGCTATGTTATTTTCGGAGGGGAAGCTTTACATCCGGTCCGGTTAAAAGGCTGGCACAGGCTGTTCCCATCCTGCAAATTAATCAATATGTATGGGATTACGGAGACTACGGTACATGTTACCTATCATGAGATTACCGAAAAGGAGATGAATGGCAGCGGCAGTGTGATTGGTAAACCTATTCCTACATTGCGTGCTTATATCCTGGATAAGAACCTGCAGCTTGTTCCTGTAGGGGTTACAGGGGAGCTTTACATAGGCGGGGCGGGACTGTCTGATGGATATTACAACCGTCCTGAACTTACAGCTAAAGCCTTTATTTCCCATATATTCAAAGAAGGGAATGGAGAAAGACTTTATAAAACCGGTGACCTGGTCCGCTGGTTACCTGACGGGAATATTGTTTTTGTAGGACATACGGACGATCAGATCATCATAAGAGGAGTTTGTGTAAGGACTGGTGAAGTAACAGCTGTACTGCTTCGGTCACCGATGATCAGGCAGGCAGTGGTGGTTGCCCGGCCTGATGCTACAGGCAGTTACCAGTTGGTAGCATATGTAACGGCTTCTGACCATACTTACCAGAAAGAAGATTTGTTACAGTGGCTTGAAATGCAGCTGCCTGGTTATATGATTCCGGCCCATATCATTGTATTGGAAGCCCTTCCTCTCAATGCTAACGGTAAGGTAGACCGTAAAGCTTTACCTGTTCCTGAGCAAACCTTATCTGAACAGGGTAATGACCCACGCAATGCAACGGAAAGCCGCCTGGGTGAAATCTGGCAGGAACTGCTACAGGTCCCTAAGGTCGGTATCCATGATAATTTCTTCCATCTGGGAGGGCATTCTCTGATGGCAATGCGGGTAAGTGCCTTTATCAAAAATGAATGGGGACTGCATGTAACTCCTACTGTATTGTTTAACTGTAAAACCATTGAACGCCTTGCTGCCCATATTGACCAGCTCAAGGGCCAGGATCCTGCAGGCAGTATCATCCGTTCCCCGGAACATTATACAGATCAAAAGCTTCCCCTTTCCTTTGGCCAGGAACGCCTATGGTTTATAGACTGCCTGCACGGTAGTGTTCAATACCATATTATCTCTGTATTCAGGCTTAAAGGACCTCTTGATATACCATCCCTTGAAAAAGCACTGGGATATATTGTAGACCGTCATGAAGCTTTGCGTACTGTAATCCGTGAGGAGGAGGGTGTTCCTTACCAGCATATCCTGGAGAAAAACAATTGGAAGGCTGACATTTATAAAGGTGAGCCACTGGATGAGCAAGGTATTGATTCCCTGATAGATGATTGGGTGAGAACCCCTTTTGACCTTTCAGCAGAACATATGCTTCGTGCCCATCTCATTCCGGTTTCTTCCTCTGACCATATATTGGTAATCAATATTCACCATATCGCGGCAGACGGCTGGTCTATGTCTGTTTTATCAAAAGAGCTTGATCTTTGCTACCGGGCTTATCTTCAGGGTGAAGAACCTGAATTGCCTGAATTGCAGTTACAATACAAAGAGTATTCGATCTGGCAGCGGCAACAGGAGCCAGCACTGATCAGCGAACTGGAATATTGGCAGCGTAAACTCAATGGCGTGGCTCTATTGAATATGCCTACCGACTATGTTCGTTCTGCACGGCAGAGTGTCCGTGGGGATTCGATGAAGTTCAGGGTAAACAAAGAGCTTACCAGGCAGCTTAAATCCTTTTCTGTAAGGGAGGATGTTACATTGTATATGACACTGTTGACAGCCTTTAAGGTGCTTCTTCACCGTTACTGCTCCCAGGATGATATTTGTGTGGGCGGAGCTATATCCGGGCGTTTGCAACAAGAGTTTGAACCTTTGATTGGCTTTTTTGTCAACACCCTTGCCCTACGTACGGATTTGAGCGGGGGTCCTGATTTCCGGGAAGCATTGCAACGTGTCAAAGGAACATTATTAGAAGCATATGACCACTAGGAGGTTCCTTTTGAAAGGGTTGTCAAGCAAGTGTTGGGAGAACGTGACACCAGCAGAAATCCGCTTTTCCAGGTAGTATTTGTATTGCAGAATGCTCCGGATGCAGAAATGAATACCCTTGATGAAGTCAGCCTTGAAAAAATGAACTACCAGTATCGTACCAGCCAGTTTGACCTTCATTTTTCGGTACATGAAACCCCGGATGGCTTGTTGGCTAACGTTGCTTACTGTAATGACCTTTTCAACTCTTCAACAATAGAACGTTTGCTGGGACATTTTGAACGGCTTTTAGAATCAGTGGTATCAATGCCCGATGTAGCGATTGGGAAAATGCCGATGCTAAGTGCCCGGGAAACCGATCAGTTATTATATTCCTTCAGTGGTATTCCGGCGAGTTATCCTGGTGATCAGACCATCGTGAGTTTGTTTACCGGCCAGGCACTGCGTACCCCGGACCATATTGCCGTTAGCTTCGAGGGAGAGCACCTGAGTTACCGTATGCTTGATGAGCAATCCACCGGGCTTGCGAATCGGCTGAAGCTTGCCGGGGTGGGAAAAGGCAGTCTTGTTCCCATCTGTACCGGTCATTGCCTGGAAATGATGGTAGGGATTTTAGCAGTCCTGAAAGCAGGTGGGGTATATGTACCTGTAGATCCTGAATACCCTGAAGACCGTATCCGCTTTATCCTGTCTGATACCCGTGCTGAAGTTGTACTGGTGCTGGAAAATACATTAAAAGCTGTACAGGATGTGTATGAATCCCTTTTCATATGCCTTGACGGAGAATGGTTCATGGAAGAGGAGCCTGTTGAGCTGCCTGTTTGTGAGCCAGATCAGCCCGCTTATATCATTTATACTTCGGGATCCACGGGACAGCCTAAAGGGGTGGTTATTCCCCACCGTAATGTGGTGCGTTTGTTTATGACTTCTGAGCCATTGTATGATTTTAATGAGAATGATGTCTGGACGATGTTCCATTCTTATTCTTTTGACTTTTCCGTCTGGGAAATGTATGGTGCCCTTTTCTATGGTGGAAGGCTGGTGATTGTTCCGCGTGTGATGGCCCGGGATACGATGGCATTTACAAGGCTTTTGGAAGAAGAGGGAGTTACCGTCCTGAACCAGACCCCTTCAGCTTTTTATGTTTTGCAGGAATCTGTTTTGTTGAATCCTGTTTCGCTGCAGGTTCGCTATGTTATTTTCGGAGGGGAAGCTTTACATCCGGTCCGGTTAAAAGGCTGGCACAGGCTGTTCCCATCCTGCAAATTAATTAATATGTATGGGATTACGGAGACTACGGTACATGTTACCTACCAGGAAATTACCGAAAAGGAGATGAATGGCAGCGGCAGTGTGATTGGTAAACCTATTCCTACATTGCGTGCTTATATCCTGGATAAGAACCTGCAGCCTGTTCCTGTAGGGGTACCCGGAGAATTATGTATTGCAGGAGAAGGATTGGCTACGGGTTACTTAAACAGAACAGAGCTTACAGCAGAACGGTTTATCAGGAATCCGTTCAGTGAAAACGATCAGGAAAAATTATACAAAGCCGGTGATTGGGGCAAATGGTTAGAAGATGGAAGCATCGAATACCTGGGACGTATAGATCATCAGGTGAAAATACGGGGTTATCGCATTGAGCTTGGAGAGATAGAGTATGCTGTAAACAAATTACCAGAGGTAATGGAAAGCTGTGTGGTGGTAAAGAACTCGGAAGATCAGACAGATAAAAAGCTGGTTTGCTATTATGTCCCTGAAGTAAATGTAGTGAAACAGTTGGAGAAGTCCCTTCATCAGGATCAGGTGAATAACTGGCAGGTGCTCTATGAAGATACCTATGGTAAAATGGATGCTGCTGATGAAACAATAGAATTTGATATTACCGGCTGGAATGATTCTTTCACCGGAGAAGCTATTCCTGAACCCGAAATGAAGGAATGGCTTAATGATATCTGCCGGGTTATTCTTTCACAGCAGCCACAACATGTGCTTGAGATAGGATGCGGAACAGGGATGATTTATTATCAGCTGGCCCCTCATATCAGGCAATATACAGGAGTAGATCTCTCGCACCATTCAGTAGAGCAGATACGCCGTCACATTAAAAATCACCCGGATGATTTCCCTGCCACACATCTGCGGGCCTGTGCGGCACATGAAGTAAGACCCGACGAAATGGAACATACCGATACCATTATCCTTAATTCAGTCATACAGTACTTTCCGGGAGAAGATTATCTTACTGAGATTATTGCAGCAAATATTACCCGCCTGGATGGTTATGGACGTATTATTCTCGGAGATGTAAGAGATAATCGTCTTTTATATGATTTTAAATCCCGGTTATGTCTGGATAAGATACAGGAACATGCAGAAATTAATGAGTTCCGCTGGCTGGTAGATCAGGAGATGATGAAAGAGGAAGAACTATGTTTTGCTCCTGATTATTTTTATCAGCTGAAAAACAAGTTTCCTGAAATCACCCATGTAGATATATGCTGGAAAACAGGAGAGGCAATCAATGAGCTTACCCTTTACCGTTTTACCGTTATCCTTCATATAGGAATAAATAAAAAACTGCTACAACCGGAATGGACGGATTGGAGTACCATCAGAACTGATCCTGAAAAATGCCTGGCTGATGATCTTCCGGTAGTGGCAATACGTGATATGCCAAACTACAGACTATGGAAAGAACAGCAGTTAGCCGCCAGGCTTGCCGATAAAACAACAATGAATGTACGTGACCTGCTGTATGCTATTGAACAGCCTTCTCATGAAACTGAAACGATATCAGCCTTGCTGAAGAAAGCAGCTGAGCGAGGATATCATATACGCATGATGCCTGCTACAAATGCTATGCATATTAATCTATTGCTTGAGAAAAATCCGGTAGCTGACTTTATAGAAACGCCTTATGAAGCGACTTCCTATATGACGTATAGCAATATTCCTCTTTTTCCGGATATCATGATTATCATGCAAAAGAATCTTAGGGAAGCATTGGCCAAAGCTATTCCTGACTATATGATTCCTGCAGATATGATAGCCTTACAGCATATGCCTGTCACGTCCAACGGGAAAACAGATCGGGGGGTTCTCTCCCGGATTGAGGATCAGCAGAGAAAACGGAGTGCCGGATATGAAATTCCGTCCAGCCCGATGGAGATCCTGCTTGCGGACATCTGGCAGGAATTATTAGGAATAGAACGTGTGGGAGCACTAGATAACTTCTTTGAGATCGGAGGAGATTCTATCCGTGTTGTAAAAGTAGCGGCACGCATTAAAAACAGAACCGGGGCAGAAGTGAGTGTAGCCGATATTTATGGGGCCCGTACCGTTCGTGATTTAGCAGCCTTATTGGAAAACGCGGATCAAGACAATAAGAATGAAGTTGTTGCAGAAATAACCCGGGAACTGTTTGAGCTGGAACAAAAATATTCGTCTTTGCCGGATTATGAAGGGGAGTTAGAATCTGTTTATCCTATGAGCAGTATTCAGAGTGGTATGATTTACGATTCATTGCGCAATCCGGACGCTGCCATTTATCATGATCAGTTTCTGTATCCTGTAAAAAAACAATTGAATAAAGAACTTTTTGAACAGGCTTTAAAGCTGATGGCGGATAAACATGAGATATTAAGGACTGTTTTTTATCCGGGGCTTCACGATACCGGGTTACAGGCAGTGTCCCGCACGATATCAGTAACCGTAGACGAACTGGATATGTCTGATGAGGATATGCATGCAGTACAGCAATATCTGGAAAGCTATCTGGCAAAAGAACGCTTACTCTCTTTCGATATCCAGAGAGGTCCTTTATGGCGAGCTGCTCTTTTACATTGGAAGGAAGGTACTGTCTTCATTCTGCAGTTTCATCATGCTATCCTGGATGGCTGGAGTGTGGCAGCTTTTAATACGGAGCTTTTTAACCTTTATTTACAATTGGAAAAGAATCCTGTTTGCGAGCCGTTATCACGCTTAAATGGTCATTATCGTGATTTTGTGAAAGAAGAAATGAGCAGAAAAAAGCAGGCATTGGATCATGCTTTCTGGTTAAAAGAAATGGAAGACCATCACCGCCTTGATATTTTTACCCAGGAAGAGCATCATGAAAATATTGTGGAGGGATATGATATCCGGGTATTAAATGACCTTAAAGTTCTGACGAAAAATCATGGGCTCTCCCTGAAGGGGGTATTTCTTGGGGCTGCCCTGTATGCGTTGAGTATGTTCAGCTACAGGCGTAAAATTACCATTGGCCTGGTGACCAATAACCGTCCTATAGTGGAAGATGGTGATAAATTGCTTGGATGTTTTCTCAATACTATTCCGTTTGTCTTTGAGATGCCTGGACCAGATCTATCCTGGATAGACTATTTCAGAAGGGTAGAAGATAAGTTAAAAGAGCTGGAAATCCATGACCGTACACCACTTGCCGAAATTGCACGGATCAACGGTGAGTCTTCACCTCATGAAAATCCTTTTTTTGATGTTATTTTTAATTTTATCAATTTCCATATTTATGACGAGCTTGAGAAAGATTTTGTGAATATAGGGCTAGGAAAAGAAACGCTTACGGGAAGTAGCTTCGGAGTGGCCAATACTTTTCTTGATTTTTCCGTAAGCCTTACAGGGAATGATCTGAAAACCATTGTCTCACTTACCAGGACGCTCCAAAGCGGCAAAACCCCTCAACACCTCAAATCTTATTTCGATCATGTCTTGGATTGTTTCTGTTACCATGCCGAAGAAACAATAGGTAAACAATGGGTATTGCCTGCAGATGAACAGGAATATCTCATTAAAAACCTTAACAATACGACGAAGGATTTCTCACAAGATGCCACACTTTCTTCTGCCTTCGACAAGGTAGCAATAGATTTTGCTGATAAGGTTGCATTGATTACCCCTGAAAAAGAGTACACTTACCAGACATTGCAGGAATGGGTGGACAAGCTGGTAGCCTTACTTATTAATAGCGGTGTTACTCCCGGAATGTATGTCCCATTGATTGCGGACCGCACTGCAAATACAGTGGCAAGCATATTGGCGATTATGAAAGCCGGGGCAGCCTACGTCCCGATCGATCCTAAAACTCCTCAGAACAGGATGGCCATGATATTGGATGATACGAAAGCCGGCCTTGTTTTAGGACATCATCAGCCTGTGTTTGAACTTCCTTCCGGCGTTACATTTATTTCTACAACGGAACTTCCTGATCTGTTAACCGATGTAGAGCTTCCGGAGTTGACCTCCTTATCCTCTGCCTATGTAATTTATACTTCAGGCTCTACCGGGATGCCTAAGGGAGTACCGGTAAAACATAGATCTGTCATAAATCTGATAGAAGATTCCGGTTCGCATTTTGGTTTTACGGCGGATGAACGTTTACTCCAATTTGCAAGCTTTACTTTCGATGCATCAGTAGAAGGAATGTTCCTGTCCTTATTGAATGGCTCCACACTTGTATTACCGGGCAGTGAAGATTTATATGATCCTGATCTTTTCTGTCAGTTTGTAACCACACAACAGATTACTCATCTCGATCTTACGCCAGGTTTTTTACAAAGTCTCGGGCCTGTAAAACCAGCTCCTGCACTTAAGCGCATTGTTGTAGGAGGGGAAGAATGCCCGCCGGAGCTTGCCGTATACTGGTCTCAACATGTAGATTTTTATAATGCCTACGGGCCTACGGAAACCACAGTAACGGCTACCCGGTATAAATACGCAGGTACAGCCTTAAGGAAAATACCAATAGGCAGGCCAATACAGAATGTAGCTGTATATATATTGGATGAGATGCAGCAATTATTACCGGCAGGTGTAGCCGGAGAAATCTGCATCAGCGGAGCAGGCGTAGCCGATGGCTACCTGCATCGTCCGGAACAAACGGCTCAAAGGTTTATACGCAATATTTTTGATGACGGTCCGGATGCCGTTTTGTACCGGACCGGAGATATAGGAAAATGGCTTCCGGATGGTACTCTGGAATATCAGCACAGAGCTGACGACCAGGTAAAAATACGTGGCTATCGTATAGAACCGGGCGAGGTAGAAGCTGTATTATTAAAACATCCTGGTATTAAACAGGCTGCTGTAGTGGTGCAGGCAGATATACATCATGATAAACGGCTTGTAGCGTATGTATCACGATCTGTTGACGAACTGTCCACAGAACATATTATTTCTTACCTGCATGAACAGCTTCCTTACTATATGATCCCATCCTATATCAAGGTATTGCCGCAAATTCCGCTTACCGTTACAGGAAAGATAGACCGGAATGCTCTCAGCATTAATTCCTCAGTACAATCTGAAAGCCGCCAACTCATTCTTCCGGCTAATCCAATGGAAGATATGCTGGCAGAAATATGGCAGGATTTATTAGGTATAGATGAAATCAGTACAGATGATGACTTTTTTGAATTAGGCGGGCATTCGCTCACTACGTTACAACTGCTTGGCCGTATACGGGAAGCAGGACATGAAATACAATTACGTGAAATACTTTCCCGGACAACTATAGCCAAACAGGCTATTTTCCTGATGAACCGTCAACAACCCCATGGAGCCTCTCATTCACAGCATAGGCATATCCGGTTGCTAAATAACAGCCATCATCCCCAGAAAATATTTTTATTGCCGGGTTCAAATGGTAATTGTGACGGGTATGATGAATTGGCAGATGCTCTTTCCTCATCAGCGAAAGTATTTGGTATTCAGATGATGGGTGTATTGGAAGGGGAAAAACCATTACACAGCATGAAAGAAATTGCCAAACTACAGCTGGACTGGATCCGGGAAATACAGCCTGCTGGTCCGTATCAGTTTATGGCGCATTCCTTTGGCGGGCATGTAATGTTTGAAATGATTCAACAATTGGAACAAGCCGGTGAGAAAGTAGAAATGGCTTCCATACTGGATATGTCCACTACCTTACCGCATATGTTTTCTGATGCGGATGCCGTACTGGATTTTGTGATCGGTTCACTTGTTAAATACGGAATATTAAAAGATTCTGCGCCGGAATGGAAGGGAAATCTGCATTCTGAATTGACAGCATTAATGTCTCAGAAGAAGATTCCGGATATCAGCGGATTGCTGAAAGATAAACTCAAAACATCTGCTGAAGACACCGGGCTTATTCTTCGTATTATTGATTTGAATATCAGTAATATGATGCTTGATTATACCATTTCGGGTAAAGTGAATGCCCCTCTTATTGTGATAAAAGCAACGGAGAATCCGGTTTCTCACGACCTTCCTGCATTTGGATGGGAACATCACAGTACATCGGTACAGGCAGCAGACGTTTCCGGAGGGCATTTTACAATGCTTTATAAAGATTCAGCAATAGAAATAGCAGGTTTATTACAGCAATTCATGGTTGAAATGATTGAACAGTAAACAAAAACTTTAATAACGTTTATTGAATACACCAGGAACTTTACAGGTGAAAAAGTGAGCATTCACTTTACAAAGGGTCAGATAAAGCAGGCCCTTTGCTGTTTTCTGACTGTGAGATGACCGGTGCTTGTTGGATTAGAGTTTGAATCCACCTACAATCAGCTCTGGAAGCTTGCACCAATATTGAAATAAGGGTAAGAAATACAAAGAAATCCGTCGTGAACTAAAAAAATTAAGCCACGAATGCGAGATAGAATCGTACATTCGTGGCTATTTTGAAGTAATTTTTTTGATCAAACCTTTTAATTCCGTAAAAACTGGCCGATTCCTATAGAATCAAAGGTAAATGCAGACTGATTTTCGGATTTATCGATTTTATTGCTGATTGTTAATGCCCATAACACCAGTTCTTTACAAAAGTTTTGGTCTTCAGGGCTTAACTCTGCCGCATTTTCTTCAACAACTGTTGTCAGTGGGGTAACTTTATCAAGTTTGGCATAAAATTCTTTATCTGTATCATTATAATTGAGCTGAAGATGGTTTTTGTTAAACCATTTGATCAGATCGGTATACGGGGTTTTTATTCCTTCTTTTTCAAGTTTGGCAATACGGGGGAATAGGCTTTCAAACTGGGTCATAACGGCCTTGTCTATTAACATTTTAGCCACATAATCTGCTCCTTCCTGTTCTCCTTCATATACAAGTTCAATTTTCCCGGTAATAGAAGGTATAATCGACATGAAATCAAGTAAACGGACCGTTGTTTTGGGAGCTCCTGATTCAATCAGGCGTAATTTGGCAGCAGCAACCAAGTTTTCCATCGCACTGATGGTAAGACGGGCACTTACGCCACTTTTGGCATCCACGTATTCACTGCTTCGTGCGGCAAAAGCAACTTCTTCCAACAGGTCTCTGGATAGGCCGGGAATTTGTATCTGTAATTTATCCTCGGCTGATACAGCGGCTTCCTGCTCTGTGATCTGACGGGCCAGAGCGATCGTCTGGGGATAGTGGGTGAAAATTTGGGACCCGATTCTGTCTTTCAAAGGGGTTACAATGCTTCCCCGGTTGGTATAATCTTCCGGATTGGCTGTAAAAATAAATTGAATGTCAAGAGGCATTCTCAGCTGAAACCCACGGATCTGAACATCTCCTTCCTGCAAAATATTAAATAAGGAAACCTGAATCCTTGCCTGTAAATCGGGAAGTTCGTTGAGAACAAATATTGAACGGTTGGCACGGGGAATCATTCCATAATGTAAAACCCGCTCATCGGAATAAGGAAGTTTCAAAGTAGCAGCTTTAATAGGATCAATGTCACCAATCAAATCCGCAACGTTTACATCGGGAGTCGCCAGCTTTTCAAAGAAACGGTCTGAACGGTGTACCCAGGAAATGGGAGTCTCATCCCCAAGTTCTGCAATGAGATCTTTGGCATATTTCGATATAGGATGAAACGGGCTGTCATTGATTTCGGATCCTTTTACAATAGGCATATATTCATCCAGGAGACTTACCATACTTCTTGCAATCCTGGTTTTTGCCTGTCCTCGTAAACCCAGCAGATTGATATGATGACCTGCAAGAATAGCCTTTTTCAACTGAGGAATTACAGTGTCTTCATAGCCCCATAATCCTTCAAACACCGGCTCTTTTGCCCTGATCCTGGCAATTAAATTGGCCTGAATTTCTTCATGAATTGTTTTATCAATATAACCGGAATCTTTTAGTTCTTTAAATGTGATATCTTTTTTCATTTTCTTTAAATACTAGTGATTAGCTTTACAGAAGTCTTTATCATAAAGCTATAATAATGTTTCTAATTTTGTTTTTACGGCTGATTATATTCTCTTTATTCTGTTTTTTTCATAATCTTCAAAAATCATCTGTCCCAGACCGGATAAGCCTGTTAAAAATGCTTTCCCTTTATTTTGTGCAGTAAATGCTTCTACAAACTGACGCAGATAAGGATCCTGGGCAATCATAAAAGTGGTAATGGGAATTTTCAGTTTTCTGGCCTGGGCGGCTCTGTTGAGACATTGGTTAACAATCATTTCGTCCAGCCCATAGCTGTTGGTATAGAACTCTCCGGTAGGAAGTTGGATACAGCTTGGCTTTCCGTCAGTAATCATAAAAATCTGTTTATTGGTATTTCTTTTCCTGCGGAGAATATCCATGGCCAGTTCCAGGCCTGCCACCGTATTGGTATGGTAAGGCCCTACTTTTAGATAGGGAAGGTCCTTGATTTTAATCGGCCAGGCTTCATTACCAAATACGATAATATCTATGGAATCTTTCGGATACTTTCGTTTAATCAGTTCTACCAATGCCATCGCTACTTTTTTGGCAGGCGTGATGCGGTCCTCTCCGTATAAGATCATAGAATGGCTGATGTCAATCATCAGGACGGTACTCATTTGTGCCTTATGTTTGGTTTCTTCTACAATAAGATCATCTTCTGTTAAATGCAGATCTGAAATTCCATTATTGATCTGGGCGTTTTTTAAACTTTCAGTCATATTTACAGCAGCCAGATCATCTCCATATTGGAAAGGACGGTTTTCACCATCCCGCTCATCACCGGTTCCTGTTTTGCTGGTTCGATGGTTTCCCAGTCCGTTTTTTTTCAGTTTCCCGAAAATCTGGTCCAAAGCATATTCCCGAAGGGCGGCTTCCAGTTTCGGGGTCAGTAGATTTTTCCCTTTTCTATCTCCTGTACTTCCATCTTCAGATTCTTCTTCCCTGATATATCCCCGTTTTTTCAGATCTTCTTCAAAATCTTCGAGCGTATATTCTTCATTGAAGATGTCATATTCTTTATCAAGCATATCCAGCCATTCAAAGGCTTCCTCAATATCACCGGAAGTGTGGGTGAGCAAATCTTTGAAAATATCAAATACCCGGTCAAAATTGGATATTTCAGCCGGTATGTGTTTACTGAATGTAAAACCTTTTTGAAAATTAAAATCTTTATTCATTCGTCTTGGCTTATGATGAAACAATCCGTTGTCTTCCTTAAATACTCAGGTTAGATGAAATTAAAAACAGTTTTTTATCATTTATCACCTAAGATATTTGTAATTCCTTACATCGTTTCAAACTGAAAAGTTAGGAAAATATCATCTCAGGATCCCTTATGAAAAATAGAAAATACTAATAACTGTGATATGAAAACATATATTATACAATAAACCCCCGCAAAAAAAATATATATATATCAATACCTTGCACTCTCGATGAGCTTTCATTCCATTCCCTTGTATTTGCATTTCAAAATGTTCAGACTGATATCATAATATGGAGATTACAAAAATGATTTTATTTTCAATTTATCTTACCATATACTGTAATGATTTTTTATAATAATAATGTTTTATTTTTAAAAATGATAATATAAGCTGATGAGAAAAAACCGGGATTTTCTTTATGCTCTTAGGAATAAAACAGTTCAGGTAATTGTTTTAGCTCACACTACAGTCCGGTAAAGGCACAGACAGGAAAAAAAATATTTTCTATATTCAATGTAAAGCCCGTTTTTTTATATAAAAATGAATTAAATATCAGATTTATTGTGTTATCTTTATTTTTTTCATATTGTTCTGTTTTTTTGGTTTTTATCTGATATTTAGCATTATAAAAAAATAAAAATTACTTTAACTTTGTCAGCTAAATGATCAGTATTAATCATTAAATTTTTGGTAATAATGTCATTTAATAATGTAACGTAAGAAACCACAAAATTAATTGAGCGTATAGGCACCTATGAAATATAAATTCTTAAATTTTAGACTAAGGAAAATTGTTCATTACTCATTGATATTGTGTATTTTATTAATACAGGTTATTATTGCTGTATTCATTTATAATGAGTTTGTTAATGAGAAAAAGCTGAAGTTTATTAAGAACCAGTTGGAGGAAAGCAGAGCTCTGGGAGGATTGACTGATAACTCCAGGAAAGATTTCATGGACGCCCAGGATCACCTTCAAAAGTACATGATGAATCAGGATGATAAAGAACTGCAGCTCTATTTTCAGTCATTAAGAAAGCTTAAAAATAATTTTGATAAGATCAGCACCTATGAAAATACCAGCCCGAGACTGAAAAACAGTCTGGCTTTGCAGAAAAAGGATACCCTGAAAGCGACACGGTTAAAAACATTAATAGATTCTGCATATAAATCTTCGTTGAATCCTCCTGTAAAGATGGAAGAGCAGTCTTATCAGCCGGAAAAGTATAAGAATAGTTTAGAGAATTTAAATATACAGACCCACACTTATACGGACACCATCAAGAAGAAAGGTTTTATGGGACGTCTGAAAGATGCAATAACGGGAAAAGTAAATGTTCAGAAAGAAAATACGGTTATTACAATGACCAATAATAAGGAAGTGGATCTTTCCCAGGTAAAGTCAGAGGTCAGTAACGTAATGAAATCTATGGACAGGCATTATGCAGCCGAAGTAAAAAAAGTACAACAATATGCTGCCCAGAGCCAACGGGATAATATGCGTTTTTACAGTAATTTCAGCAAATTGCTGGTGTATCGCAACGGGCTGATAGAAGTGTATGAAAGTGCCATCAAAGATTTCAAATCACAATTAGAGAAGGAATACAATGAACAAAGTTCAAGCAATAATAAAATCAGGAGATATCTGGTTTTCGGCTTAATGATTTTGATGTTTATTGTATCGATTTTGATTATGTACTTTACCAGGGTAGCTTTTCTATATGAACGGAAATTAAATGCTGCGAATGAAGAGATTAAGAACAATCTTAATTTCAAAAACCGGATCCTGGGTATGCTAAGCCACGACTTAAGGTCACCACTGAAGATTATTAATATCTTTATTGATAAAATTTATAAAAGTACCGAAGATGCTACAGTAAAAGACTATCTTCAATCCATAAAATTTACCAATAGCACCCTGCTTCTGCAATCTAATCAGATCCTGGAATATACCAGGAATCAGGATGCCGAAAAAAAGCTTATCAATTCCGTTTTTAACCTTAAAGATGAGATTAATTCTATTGTTAAAGTGATCACACCTTATATGGAGACCCGGAATAATAAGTTTATTGTAACGGACGGAATACCCGAGAATATGGTTGTCAACTCAGATAATATAAGGATCAACCAGATATTTATGAACATTCTGGGGAATGCCAATAAGTTTACGGAAAACGGACAAATCGATCTTATCCTGACCACAGAATCCGTTGATAAAAATAAAATTTCCCTGATCACAACTGTAGCAGACACAGGAGTCGGTATATCGGAATCTGATGTGAAAAAGATTTTTGAACCCTATTACCAGGGAGTAGTGTCTGATGAGGTAGACAATCTTGGTGCAGGGCTGGGGCTGAGCTTAGTAAAGGAGATTGTAGATCTTTTTGACGGAGAAATATCGGCTACCAGTAAACTGTACAAGGGAACAAAAATAACATTCAGGTTACATCTAAATACTAATAAATAATGGAGACAGAATTTGAAAACAAAGAAATCATCTTTCTTTTAGCAGATGATCATAGTATTGTAAGACAGGGAATTGAGATTATACTCCATGATATTGTTCCTGACGCCAGGGTGTTTCATACTTCATCATTACATCAGATTGTAGAACTGACAGAGTCAAAGGGAATTGATATAGCCATCATTGATGCTCATTTTCCTGACGGCAACAGCCTGCATATTTTATCTGAAATGAAAAGGGTAAATCCTGATATCAAAATTCTGATATTTTCAGGGCTTGAAGAAGATCTGCATGTTCTTAAATTTATTAAAGCAGGTGCCAACGGTTTTCTGAGCAAGCTCAGTGAAGAAGAAGAAATACGTGAGGCTATCTCATATTTTGTAAAAAAAGGAGAATATTTTTCTGCGACCTCCCGCGAACTGTTAGTACAGTTCCTTTACAATCCTAATTTAATTAATCCCCTTAATAGCCTTACGAAAAGAGAGCTGGAAATTGCAGAAATGTATGCGGAAGGTCTCGGAAATCTTGAGATTGCCAATAAGCTGGATATCAAACAAAATACAGTCAGTACCATTAAAAAGAACATTTTCAGTAAACTGAAAATAGAAAACCTTGTCGAATTAATTGATCTGATCAAAACACACCATAATATTTAGTTTTTAAACTTATTTCTCACTTTTTCCTTGCTAAATCCGGATTATCGATAAATATCGATAAGATGTCCGATGTGTATCTACAGGGTTTTTATGGGAAATTATATCCTGATGTTGTTACTTTGCAGTATAAAATTTACCCGATTAAAAAAACACAAATGGATTTAAGGTAAATTGGAGTAACTATAAAAATAATAAACTATAGTTATATAAAAACGCAAGTGATGAAATTAAATATAAAACAAATGATGAAATTAAATTATAAAAAGTTTGGAATAACCTTATCTGGCGTTTCTTGAAAACTTATACTAAAAAAAACACAAACATAAATATAAAGAAACAAAAGATAATTTCAGGTTATTTAACACTAAAAGGGAGGCTTTTTGCCTCCTTTTTCTTTATATTCCGTTTTTTAAATAGGGATTTCCTTTTCCTGTTTCCAGGAATAGTTTTAAGCTGCTGATAAATTGTTCCCAGCCGACAGAGCACACTTCATAGCATTCGATGGAAGGTTGTAAACCGACGTGTGTAAGTCGTAATAAACCTGAACTTTCGTTTTGTTCCATTTCCCAAACTATAGTGGTTCCTATCCATTCTTTTTGATTTTTTAATGTAGGAATAGCGATCAGTGAGTCTTCGACGTACCAGCTGATCCTGGAACCGGGAATCACTTCTTTCACCCGCATGGTTTTATGAATGTTGTCTCCAAATCTGATAGTAAATACATCGTCCTTGTGTGCAGATGATCCTTCAAACATTTCACTCCACCAGAGAGGAATGGTACGGGTTAATGCCCCATAGATCTTATCAGAAGTAGCTTTTACTTCAAGAGTATTACTGTAATTATCCATAGATTTAGTTTTTATTTTACTTTACTTGAAAAATTGGTAGGCAATACAATGGTAGGTAAATTATTGACCAGTAATCTTTGCATAAGGCAAGAAATCAAAATTTCAGGAATTGCTATAAAAAATTAAAGCACTTAGCTAAATTTCTTTATTGCCTCATCACTCACAGGAGTAAAAAAATTAATTAAATTCCCGTCCGGATCACAGAACAGGAGCGACCGGTTTCCCCAGGGCATAGTTGTAGGCTCCTGAATGATATCATTGGTAAGAGTTTTAATTCTTTGATAGGATTCATCTACATCGGGAACCAGAAACTCGATGATTGTATTTTTATTTCCTGCCGGTGTTGCGGGGTTTCCGCCAAACAGCTTCATGGTCCTGAGGCTTCCGATAGCAATGGTAATCGTACCGGCAGAAAGTTCTGCAAAATCTTCTGTATACCATCGGGCCGTTAATCCGGTTACTTTTTCATAAAACTGAACGGATGGTCTGATGTCTTTGGTAATAACTCTTAATGATGTAAGTTTCATACTGTTTAAAATTGTATTGTTGAATAATTTTAAACAAAGGTAGAGTAGGGCAATGACAACAGCATGTCAGTAGTCTTTTCATAGATTGTATATAGAAGCTCAATGGCAGTATTGGGAATTCAAAAACACAGTCCAAAATGTAATGTAAGGTCCGGAGAAAAACTTTCTCCGGAGCCGTGTTATAATCCGGTTTTATCAAGGATATTTCCAAAAGGTGGAATATCTTTTAAATCTATGGAGTGGTCTGCTGGATGATAAAACTTTTATTACTTTGGGTATGCGCAGAAAAATATCCTAAAGCACCATTGCTGATATTGCTGGGAGGATTGGCGGGAGTTACCCCGCTGCCATTGCCGGAGATATCAAGAAGGGCACTGTAATAGGTAAATATAGTATTATCAATGCTTTGCATCTCTACATAAATGGTGTCTCCCGCTACCACCTCATGATCTGCACCATCATTATCATCATTCGGAAGCATGAGTGGACGTTGATTAGGCAATCCGTTGTTGAGGTTATCTGAAAATACACTAATATATTTTTTAGACAGGTCATTGATTGTAAAACTGAACAGATAACGGTTTCCTAACATTACAGGATCGGTAAAAATGGGCAGGAGTGTATAACTCATTTTATCCCCGAATTTAAAAGAATCCTGTGCAAGACCTTCAAAGTCTACTGCTTCCGGCATGGTACTTTGAGCAATATATTGCTGTCCTTCCGCCTGTACCTTAAGTGTATAGGTTCTTCCTGATACCCCTATAAAGGTTGAGGTCTGATATTTTCCGTCACCAATGTATTGTAAGGTTTCTGTTTGGCCTGTATTATCACTTAGAATGACCTGTGCATCGGTTACTGCAGGATACTGATTCTGCTGGTTAACAGCTACAGATTTTGTAATTCTTACGGTGTATGGACCCACCTGGTCGGTTACATTGCCCTCAATGACAATCCTTCCACTTTGATCAGCCAGATCCAGGTCAATTTCTTTCTGGCATGAGGTAACTAAAAACAGGGATAATATAATAAAAAATGGATTTTTCATGATTTAAAATTTGAAATTATAAGTGATGTTAGGTACCCAGCGGAATAAAGAAGTTTGCATGGCACGGGTTGTTCCCGGGTTATCCGGATTGTCTTCGAAATTGATGATGTAGGCATTCTCACGGCCATACAGGTTATAAATTCCAAAAGTCCATGAGCCACGGAATCGTTTATTGGATTCCGGTTCGTATGTTGCACTCAGGTCCATTCTGTGATAAGCAGGCATTCTGTCTGCATTTCTATTGCTGTATTGGAAAACAGTCTGGCCGTTCAGTTCATATTTCCCGGTAGGGAAGGTTACGGCATTTCCTGTGCTGTATACAAACAATCCTGAGACAGACCATTTAGGATTCAGCTGATAAGTTGCTACCACAGAAAGATCATGGGTTTTGTCCATTCTGGCATTATACCAGTCATTATTATTGATCCCGTTGATTTTTCGTTCTGTTTTAGACAGGGTGTAGGAGATCCATCCTGTAAGCTTTCCGCTTTTCTTTTTGGCAATAAGCTCAAGGCCGTAAGCCCTTCCTTTTCCGAATAGAAGTTCTCTTTCTACATCAGCAGCTGTATCAAAAGTGATCTGGGCGCCGTTTTTAAAATCGATCTGGTTCTGCATGGATTTGTAGTAGATCTCGGCATTCAGCTCATAATTGTTATTGTTGAAATTTCTGCTGTATCCCAGACTGATCTGATCTGCAATTTCAGGCTTTACCGTATAGCTGCTTCCGATCCACTGGTCTGTAGGGTTGCCGCTGTTGGAATTGCTTAAAAGATGCAGATTCTGGGTATTGCGGGAATAGGCTCCTTTCACACTGCTCACCTCATTGATCCGGTAGTTTGCCGAAATTCTGGGCTCAAGATTGGCATAGGTTTTTCCGATTTTACCTTTTTCAAGAAACCTGCTGCCGGTAAGCACCCCGTTTTCATAAGTATTAAATGTATCACCTCCCAGAATACTGAACATGGAAAGCCTGGCTCCATAGTTGATTGTCAGCTTTTCCGTAGCTTTAAAATCATCATTGATGTACAATGCATTTTCCCATGATTTTCTTGGATTCCTCGGAAAACTGCTTACGCTTGTTCCTGAAGCACTGCTTGGGGTAATGGTATGATAAATCGACTGAAGACCGAAACGGACCGAATGTTTGTTTCCGGCAAACCAGGTGAAATCCTGCTTTAGATTCCAGTCCTGTATTTTTGAATTCAATCCGAAAGTATTATTGTTACTCTTCAGACTGATTTTGTAATCATAATTGCTGTAGATAAATGAGGTATTGGAAAACAATTTGCTGCTGATAATGCTGTTCCATCTCAATGTAGCGGTGGTATTTCCCCAATCTGTAGAAAATGTATTTCCTAATCCCAGAACATCCCTCCCGAAATATCCTGAAAGATAAAGCCGGTTATTTTCGTTAATCTGGTAATTGGCTTTCAGGTTCAGGTCATAAAAGTATAATTTGTTGTCTTTATAATCTTTATTTGTTTTAAGGAATAGATCCGCATATGTTCTTCTTCCCGAAACAATGAAAGAAGACTTTTCCTTTTGAATAGGTCCTTCTACACTTAGCCTGCTGCTGATTAACCCGATTCCTCCGTTGATATTATAGTCTTTATTATTTCCGTCCTTCATCTTCACGTCAAGTACTGAAGAAAGCCTCCCTCCGTATTGGGCGGGGCTGTTTCCTTTAATAATGCTGGCATCTTTTAAAGCATCACTGTTGAAAGTACTGAAAAAGCCCAGTAAGTGTGAGGCATTATAAACCGGGGCTTCATCCAGTAGGATCAGGTTCTGGTCGGTGGCACCACCTCTCACGCTGAATCCGCTGCTTCCCTCACCGTTGCTTTTAATACCCGGCAATAGCTGTATAGTTTTCATTACATCTTTTTCTCCGAAAAGAACAGGGAGTTTTTCTATATTTTTAATACTTAATGTTTCAGCCCCCATTTGAGCTGATGTCAGGTTTTTGTCCTTTTTAATACCGGTAATAATTACTTCATCAATTGATTTTGATACCTGTTCCTGCTGGCTGAGCAGGAGATCCTGTTTGATATTCTGATTGACCGTAATCTGCTGTTCAAAATCCTTATAACCAGGATAAGAGATTATGATCTTGTAATTCCCTTCCGGTAAAGACAGGGAATAAAAGCCATATTCATTGGCGATCACATTAATAGAAGGATCTTCAGCTACTTTTACACTTACTCCGATCAGAAGTTCTCCGTTTTTTTGATCTTTAACGGTTCCGCTGACCTGGTATTTTTGTTGGGCTATAGCCCAACTGCTGATACAGAAGGCGGCTGAAGCGGCAGCAATTTTAAAAAAAGATGTTTGCATTGAGTTTATTTTTTACACGAGTAGAAATCCCTTCAATATCAGTTATAGTTTACTGGATTAGTTGGTGAAAAGAAAGATTAGTTACATATAAAGCGTTAATTATGAAATAAATGCACTTGAAAATGCTTTTTTCAGTTCAATATACATGTATTCCTATGGCTATCGATTCAAATATTAGCCTTATATTGTTGTAAAAAATTGTCAGAAACAGTATATGGGACAACTAAAGAAATGGCTTGTAAGCAATGGGTCTACAGTGGTTTTAGCTATCCTGCTGATTGTATTGCTTGTAAATCCCGATGCCAAAGCATGGCTGATGAGGCAGGTTGCTTCCACCGGCCTGCTCAATTCCAGTATGTCAGGGCCTGGAAATAAAGATGATAAAGGTGTATCAGAGATTTCATATGCAGATTTTCCCCTGATAAATGAACAAGGGAAAAATATATCAGATTGTAAAGGGAAAGTGGTTTTTATCAATTTTTGGGCGTCATGGTGCCCTCCATGCCGTGCTGAATTTCCCTCTATCCAGAAATTTTATGAAAAATACCGTTCCCATCCGGACCTGATTTTCCTCACAGTAAACCTGGACGATAATCCGGCAGCGGGAAAAGCATACCTGAAAGAAAAAGGATTTACAGTTCCGTTTCTGACTCCCGCAGGTTCTGTTCCAAAAGAAATTTACGACGGATCACTGCCTACTACAGTAGTTTTGGACAAGCAGGGGAAAATCCGGCTTCGGCATACAGGAGTTGCAGACTATAGCAAGGATTCTTTTTATAACGGAATTGATACATTATTAAAGTAGATACAGCAACCTGAAGTGTGAATGTTGTTTTTTGTATATGGTAGAGAATGAAATAATGAATTTATACACCTTATTTTCTTTCCATGAGAAAGAAGATTATTATTTTTCCGTGATCGATAAACAGGGAATCATTTTTAATAAATTTCAGCTTCCCGGATACAGGGATACTCCTGTTAGAAATAACTGCATTCCCATTAAAGAAGAATTTTCTGAAGAGCATCATCTGCATCTGGATGATTTCCTTCACCAATACGATCTGTATACATGCTATACAGGAGGTGTAGGTGATCTGTTTTCCGAAAAAGCCGTTCTTGCCCTGAGGGAAGAACTACAGGGAGAAGTTGAATTTATCCCATGTATGCTGAAAGGCCGGCCCGTACCTGTATATGCAGAGTAATCTAAATCATACCAAATATCATTTTGAAATTTTTCAAACAAAATAAGAATTCGGCTTGCTATGAATCCATTTAAAATAATGTCGATTGAAGCGATAGAAACAGAAATTTTAAAGGAAAAAAGAATCCTGCAAAACTTTCCAAAAACCGTTGATTTTCCTTTTCCTGACCGGTATAAAAGTCTGGTTACTTCAATAAAAACCAGTGAAATTGCTTCAGAAGCTATTTTATACAGTTCTGTAGAAGCTGTGAATGAAAATAAAGCATTTCAAATGCCGGGCTACTGGTGTTTTGCAGGTAATGGTCAGGGAGATCGTTGGTTTTTTGATCCGGATGGAAATGTTTTGTTTTATGATCATGATGATGAAAAATGCAGCTGATGAATATCGGTTTCGGACAATGGCTGCAAATGGCATTTATTATTCAGCAGCTGGATGCATATTCCGATGAATATGATGATATCCCGGAAACCGTTAAACAATATTTTTATGAAACTTTACATATCCTAGATCCTGCATTAAGTGAAAATTATCCTTTTACAGTGTAATGGTTTAATCTTTTATGATCCGTAGAGTGCAAATGCCTTCCGGGTTTTGAGGGTTTTTCTTACATTTATCATAAACAAACAATATTATATCGCTTATGAATATTCAGCTTTTTTCAAAAAATGCATTAGTAGGAGCGGCCACACAAGGGATAGGTGCCGGAATTGCCACTGAACTGGCAAAATGTGGAGCCAATGTAACGGTAATGTCGCGTAGCGAAACAAAACTTCAGGATTTTGTGTCTTCATTGCCTGTTGTTCATGCTAATCAGAAACATCAATATCTTGTAGCTGACTTTTCTGATTTTGAAAACTATAAAAAAGTGATTCGTGAATATTTTCATAATAACTCCATAGATATTCTGGTCAACAATACCAATGGGCCCGAGCCGGGACTGGCATTAGATAAAATACCGGAGGATTATCAACAGGCATTTGACCTCCTTTTTAAGACCGTCTGTGAAACCACCCTCCTGGCTTTGCCTTATATGATCGCACAAAATGAGGGACGGATTATCAATGTTTCTTCTCTGTCAGTCAAAGAGCCTATAGGCAATCTGGCACTATCCAATTCCATTCGTTCAGCAGTAATCGCGTGGGCAAAAACACTGTCTAATGAAATAGCACAACATAATATTACCATTAATAATGTTCTGACCGGCTATTTTGATACGGAAAGAATACAAAACCTGATTCAGCATGAAGCTCAACAAACCGGAGGATCTGCTGAAGCCATCAGGAAAGCCAGGGAAAATAAAATTCCGATGAAAAGATTAGGAAAACCTGAAGAGTATGGACATCTTGTAGCTTTTCTGGCCTCGGAATATGCCGCCTATCTTACCGGAGCAAGTATTCCTCTGGATGGAGGCCTGAATAATACCTATTAAGTTTGAAGATCAGTTGGCAGGATTCCTGAATATTGTACTGCTTTTTCTAAGATCGGAAGGCCTGGACCGGGTAAATTCGTGAAACGTGTCACTAAACGCACTGATGGAGCTGTAACCGACATCATCGGCAATTTCACTGATGGATTTATCCGTATTCAGAAGCAGTTCGATAGCCTTGATAATCCTCAATGTTTTCAGATACTGAAGAAAAGAAATATCCATATCTGCTTTAAACAGGCGGGACATGGAACGCTCACTTAATCCGAACCGGGAGCTTACATTGGCTAAAGTATGCTTTTCGCCGATATTCCACTCAAGGTAAGAAACTATTTTGATCATCTGCTTGTTGTGGGTGGCAGGGAGAATAATCGGTAAAGGCTGTTGATGCGTTTTGGGGAGAATTTTTTTTAAGGCAACTAAAAATTCAAAGTTTTCATCCCCGGAAGTCACATGTTTTTCGTCCCATATTTCTGTGTATTTAATCATCTGAATCAGCAATTCTGATGCAGGATAGATCCCTAATCTGCCATAAAAAGGATCTGAAACATCATCATAGGCATAGAAATAAAGTGAGCGAAGCATGGTAGCAGAGTGGCCGATTTCAAGGATGTGTTCCATTCCCTGAGGAATCCAGAAAAAATGCCGTGCTGGTACCACATAAGTACGGTTATCAATGGTAATATAGGCGATGCCACCTTCTACATAACTTAACTGACCTTTGGTATGCTTGTGGAACGGGATCAGTTTTTCAGATTTTTCGTGCATCACAAAGACACTTTTATCATGCTGATCGATATGCGGAAGTGTAGCGATTAATCCCATACAAAGAACTTAAATAATATCAGAATGCAAATATAATCATTTGGCCGGAATCATGTAAAACTTGACTATTTTAGATAAAAATATTTTCAGGATTGCCGATAAATTTGCACTGCAATAATTCGAAAAATTCAGATGAAAATTTATCTCACCGGACTGCTGTTGCTGGGTATTATCTATAGCATACCGGCCCAGGCAGGCAGTCTCCGAAATGATACCATCCGGCTCTCTCTAAAAGACGCATGGCAAAGAGCTGAAGAAAACAGCCGTTATATTAAAATCAATACCATCAATACAGACATTGCAGAAGCGGAAGTAAAAGATGCCAAACGGGAAAGATTACCGGAAATAGGAGTGAAAGGTTCCATTGAAAAGGCTTCCAACATCCCTATCTATGAAAACGGAATCTTTTCCAGACCGGTCCAGCATGAAGTAATTCACACCCTTTACAGAGCCGGAGCCGACTTTTACCTCAATATTTATGAAGGAAATAAACTCAATCTTAAAATCAAAGAAAACCAGACGCTTCAAAAAATTAAAAATATAAGGAAAGAACAGTCAGTTTCCGATATCCATTACAAAACAGCCACCCTTTATCTTGAACTTCAGAAAACTTTAATTTTCCGTAACCTTATCAGGCAGGATATTGCTGATCAGCAAACACAGCTTAAGGAAATACAGGCCCTTTACAAAAACGGGGTGGTATTAAAGACAGATGTTTTAAGGGTAGAACTTGAACTTTCCAAACGGAAAATGGCCCTGATGACTATTGAAAACGATATTCTTATCGCCATGCAAAAGCTGAATATTATCCTGGGGATTCCTGATGACCAGATTGTTATTCCTGACGCTCCGTTCAGTCAGTGGGATGAAAATACAACATATAAGGAATATCTGCAACTGGCGCTGGATCATTCTTTTGATTATCATGTTTCTGAACAGCAGACAGAACTCAGCAAAATTAAACTAAAGCAGGTAAAAGCGAATGTAAGCCCTAAAATTGGTTTGTATGGCGAGTTTTACTATGCTAATCCGCAGATTTTCCTGTATCCTTATAACCCTTATTGGTATTCATTAGGAATTGTAGGTCTGAAAGCTTCTTTTTCCATTTCATCGCTGTATCATAACACACAAAAGGTAAAAGCTGCCGCCCTGGAGTTTGAGAAAGAAGAAGAGACCCATAAGGATACGGAAGATAAAGTGAGGCAGCAGGTGAAAGAAGCGTATCTGCGATACCAGGAAGCCCTTGAGCAGATCAGGGTTGCAGAAACCAATGTAACCCAGGCCAAAGAAAATGCACGGATTACCAAAAATACCTATTTCAGCCAGACTTCTTTAATCACAGATCTGCTGGATGCAGATATACAGCTGCTTCAGACAAAATTTGAACTGGAAGCGGCAAAAATTATGGCACAAAACAATTATTATTTATTACAAAACATAACAGGTACTTTATAAACAATGAAAAAGAAATATACGCCTACTGACCGTTTAATTACCAGGATTACAGGTTGGGTTTCCCTTTTTATCGTAGCAGCATTGGCGGTATGGGGCGGATTTACGCTCAGAAACTATTCTAAATATGAACAAACCAACGATGCCCAAGTACAGGAATATGTAAATCCGATTATTTCCAGGGCAGGCGGGTTCATTGTCGCGGTAAAGTTTGAAGAGAATCAGGAAGTTAAAAAAGGGGATACCCTCCTGGTCATTGATAACCGTGAATATATTCTCCAGCAGAAACAAACCCAGGCAGCCCTTCAGAAAGCCAGGGCGGAGCTGAAAGTATTGGAAAGCAATACCAGTACCACAGAGAAGCAGGCGGCTTCAGCCCGGGCCCAGGTAGCTGCCAATAAAGCGAAAGTCTGGAAACAGCAGCTTGATTATAACCGCTATGAGAAACTCTACAATGAAGAATCGGCCACCAGGCAAAGGCTGGAAGATGTAAAAGCCACTTTGGAGGTGAATGAGAATGATTATAAGTCTTCACAGGATATCTATGCTGCTTCTGTATCCAAAATAAACGATATCCAGGCCGAGAAAACGGTTGTTCTGGCTGAGATTGCAAGACTGGAAGCTCTACTGGACCGCCATAAGCTGGATGTAAGCTATACAGCTGTTACAGCAGCATATGACGGTAGGATGGGGAGAAGAACCGTTGAGGTAGGGCAGATGATTGAAGCCGGAGAAACACTGGCTTTTATTGTCAATAATGAAACGGACAAATGGGTGGTGGCCAATTATAAAGAGACCCAGATTAAGGATATGCATATCGGAGACCATGTAAAGATTGTAGCCGATTCTTATCCCGACAGAGAATTTCAGGGAACCATTATTTCTTTATCTCCAGCTACGGGATCAAGTTTTTCGTTACTGCCGCCTGATAATTCTACCGGAAATTATGTGAAAATTGTACAGCGTATTCCCGTAAGAATTCGCGTGGATGGAAAAAGAAAGGATATTGATGTCCTGAAAGTGGGGATGAATGTAAACGTATATGCCCGTAAAAAGCATTTCAATGGCTAGAAAAATCCCGATTTTTAAACGCTGGGCACCTGAATGGCTGATCAAAATCATTCTTTTCTCCATGACCTTACCCGGAATTATTATTTTCTTCCTGCCATTGGCGAATAGTAATGCAGCGGCAGGATACTATGGCAGTGAGCCGGCAGACATCCAGTTTGCAGTAGCTTTGTTTTATGCGGGATACGTAGGGTTCTATAGCCTGGAAAGACGGTTCTTCAGTTTCCTGGCCGCCAAAGAATACTTTTTGATCTTTACAACATTACAGATTATGGCTTGCCTGATCTGTTATTATACCAATGAAATATATATTCTTTTTCCGGTGCGTTTTCTTCAGGGGATGTTGTTTGCCGGAAATGTAAATCTTTCACTTACTTTAATATTTACAAGATTGAGTAGTGAAAGAGGCAGGGAAATCAGTTTTTCAGTATTCTTCGGAATCCTTCTCTGTGCTTTACCTTTTAATAACCTGATTACTGCAGACCTGATCGATTCCTATAATTTTAATATCGTTTACAAAACAGCCATTTTTTCGTATTTGCCGGGGCTTATTTTTCTGACCCTCACCATGAGTAATTACAGGCCGGAAGCAAGGTTCCCGCTTTATAAGCTGGACTGGGAAAGTTTTGTCCTCTTTAGTATCATATTGGTATTGATAGGTTATATCACTATTTACGGTCAGGAGTACTATTGGCTGGAAGATAGAAGAATCCTGGGAAGTGTTGTTGGAATTGTATTATTGGGAGGTATTTCTGTATTTCGTCAATATGCAATTAAAAGACCTTATATAGATTTAAGGGTGTTCAGATACCGTAATTTTAAAGTAGGACTGCTTATTCTTTTCATTATGTATATCTGTCGTTTTGCTTCAGGGATTACCAATAATTATTTTGCAACGGAACTGCATCTGGATCCTTTCCACATCTCCTATATCAATATCTTTAACCTTTCCGGGCTTATATTGGGAGTGATTATTGCCTGTTGTATGGTATTACAGAAGAAAAAAATACAATACCTCTGGGGCCCGGGGTTCCTGATGCTGTTTGCCTTTCATGTGATGATGTATTATTCTTTTGATGTTCAGGCGGATGAGTTCAATTATTTTATTCCTTTATTTATCCAGGGACTGGGAGTAGGCTTGATTATGGTTCCTACTATTATTTTTATCATTTCGTCAGTTCCGGCTTCTATTGGGCCTTCCGCTGCAGCAACTGCATTGGCCGTAAGGTATCTTGGATTTTGCACCAGTATTGCTTTGATTAATTTTTATGAACTTTTTGAAAAGAGCCGCCATTACAATGCTTTCCAGGATCACCTGACCACAATAGATCCTGCTGTGAAAAGCTTTCTCCACACGCAAACCGCTAAACTTACAGCAAAAGGAATGTCTGAAGATCATGCAGCAAAAGCAGCTGAGAGACTATTGCTGGGCAGGATAAACGTTCAGAATCATGTACGTTTTGCTATGGACTATTATGAAATAATGGGCTGGCTTCTTTTTGGATCCCTGTTATTGATTCTTCTTTTTCCCTATCTGAACCGCACGGTTTTATATTTAAGATCCCGTAAATTATCTCCTGCCTAGCCAGTCATGACGGTGATGATTCCGGTTTTACATTAGAAAAGTATAGCTGTTTAGCTGTTTTTTATAGAGTGCTTTGAGGCTGCCTGCAAGGCAGCCTCTTTTTTATGAGAGTGGGTTAACGTTTTTCCAGATTGTTCCTTATTTTAAATACCGGTAGAGAAGTTCCAAGGTTCACATGCTTTGAAAGTTTTTTCTCAGATAAATGTAATTATTAGAAAAGAATTACTCACTTCATATTATGGACGAAGCTGAATAATTTGATACATAAAGGGATAAGTCCCAGTGAAATAATAATGAAAAGAGTGACACGGACATAGTTAAGCGTTTGCCATAGCGAAACCCTGGATGGCAGGTTTTCCGGAACAACAGGAGATTCAGCAATTTTTTGAAAATAAATAATATGCGGGGCAAAATACACCAATGTCCATATCCTTACGGCAATGTGTGCTACCAATAAAATCAGAAGCCAGTTTCTTACAGGTAGAATTTTCCAGCAAAAAATAATAGCAAGAATAAAAGCTATTTCATGCAGGGAATGGAATATAATCCAAAAGAACTTCAGACTTGCTCCCTTTCCGTCTGATAATAGTTTAAAATTATCAGGTGGCGAAAATGTCCATTTGGGAACGAAAACAAAGGTTTCAAAGATTTGAGCCCCATTCATAAGGAAATAAAGCAATGTGGTAATACAGAGCCATATTTCTGCGCGTGTGGCGTAAGTGGTTGTTAAATTTTCCATGGTTTTGTTATGTATTGTTTAATTGATCGGCTGTTTCTTTCATGATGGCTGTTGCTCCTTTGAAATACCGCTCGATAATGTCTGTTTCCGCTTCTGAAAAGGTCGAAATAAGCTGAATGGTTTTCTGTTGCAGTTCATCGAAAATCGGACCCAGTAATTTCATGCTGTTTTCCCTATCAGGAATGATGATGACTTTTCTTCTGTCTTCCCGGATAAATTGCCTTTTCAGTAATTCCTTTTTTTCCAGACGATCTATCAGGCCGGTTACCGCACCGGTTGTAAGTCCTGTCAGTTTTGCGATCTCCCCTGCAGTTATAGTGTCATATTGCAGAATCAGCCCTAAATATTTATGGTCCGCATTGGATAAGCCTGCCTTCCTGGCAATAGCTTCATGCATAAAAATGGAAGCATCCGAATATTGTCTGCTGGCTTCCCGGAATTGTTTCAGCCTGTCTTTATTCATTTGTTTTAGTATTAAAGTATCTTAGTTGCTAAGATATTATTTATTTTTGATTCATCCAAATTGAAAATAAAATATCTGAAGACGATTAGGAAAAAAGGAGAGGAACTCTTATGAAAAAATAAAAATGTAATTATTTTATAAACAGTTGTTTAATAAAATAAGACGAAAAAAAATAACAAAAACTTGCCGGAAAGTTTGGATTTAAAGGGGATTTCTCTATCTTTGCAGTCCCTTAAACACAGGGATTTCTGACAAAATCAGGTAAAGTGCGACTCGGTAGCTCAGCTGGTAGAGCAATACACTTTTAATGTATGGGTCCTGGGTTCGAATCCCAGCCGGGTCACTAAGACGGACAAGACATTTTTAATGCTTTGTCCGTTTTTTTCGTTTTGCTTTTAAATGTAATGCAAAAAAGATTTTTTTATATCTTATATTGTATGATAAGGGATCAAGCGCAAAAATTGTGGTCTTATAACATTTAGATCTATTTAATTTTTAAAATTCGTGCAAAGGTTTTTTTTGATTACTCTTTATTTTAAGTAAGCTAAGAAATGAATCGATCTTTAATCGCTTCTGATGAAGCGAAGACTTTGCATGCGCTTAGTCAGCAGCTGTGCTGCCTTCTTTGCTACTTGAAATGGAACATTGTTTTTTTAAACTTTGCGTGAAAAACGATCTCAATAATTTTGACGCTAATCAATAATGAACAGAATTTTTTATATTCAGACTCAATTTATTATGTCCCCAACTTTGCTCCTGATCCAATGATAAGTGCAAAAGACACCTAATCATTCCTGCCCTCCAACTTTTAAACCTGATCTTATTTTTTTTTGTCATCAACACTTAAAAGACATTTGTTATTAACCAATACATTTAATTGAGATAATGTTGTATTTATAAAAGTGAAAAAATGATGAATTTTTTCCTATTGATCATCTATAAATTCCTTCAATAGTGAAATGTATTAGTCTATATGTGTTTGTAATATAACTATATATAATGTATTAAAAAATCATGACACTGTGACAAAATATGTTTTTTTTCTTTGCAGTTTCAAAAATTACATATAAATTTGCCTTGAAGAAAATATACAACACAACCAAATATGATTCCCATGAAAAAAAAGTTATTACTATTGGCATTTTGTTATAGTGCTCTTTGTTTCTCCCAGGTTGGGATTGGAACAGCTAGCCCGCATTTAAGTACGGATTTAGAGCTGGCTTCTGCTAATAAAACCTTACTGTTGAATAGAGTTCCCAACACTGCTGCTGTTGCTAATCCGGTTAATGGTATGATGATTTATGATCAATCAGAAGAATGTGTAAAAGCATATCAGAATGGTAAATGGTCTAATTGTCTTGGAAAAGGGCTGACTGGAAAAAAAGCATTGGCTAATCCGGTATCATTATTATGTACTTCTGCTACTGTATCTCCTAATCCGGTTGCAGGCCAGGCATTTAAAGGAACTTTAACAATTCCTTATACAGGAGGAAATGGTGGGCGTTATGAGGCACAGTCTATTCAGGCCAATGGATTAACTGCTTTTTTGCCCGCCGGAAACTTTGCTGTAGGAAACGGAAGCTTACAGTATTCTATTACCGGAACCCCGGACAAGACCGGAAATATCACATTTAATACCATTATTGCAGGAAATACCTGTTCTGTTGTTTCTAAATAATGTAATAGATATTTTCCGGTGACCAGTTTCAAACCATTGAATATCTTTATCTTTAAGTCAATCAATATATACCCGGCATTACCTTGATTCATTTACAAGGTGTATGTATTGTATCTAATACAGGTATTTTCAGAATCTGTTTACTGGAATTTGCTATTCTTTATTTCATTGCAACTTCAATGAAAGATATTTATATAGACAAATTTTATTAAACCACAACAAAAATTCAACATGAAAAAAAAGTTCTTATTACCTATTTACATTTGTATTAGCTCTTTTTCCATTGCGCAGGTTGGGATTAATCAACCTAATCCTCATTTAAGTGCTGACCTTGAACTGGGGTCTACCAATAAGAGTTTATTACTGAACAGAGTTCCTAATACAGGAGTGATTAATAATCCGGTAAACGGAATGTTGATCTATGATGTATCAGAACAATGTGTAAAGGCCTTTCAGGGAGGAGCCTGGTCACAATGTTTCTGGAAAGAAAATCCTGCTTTTGCTTTAAATTGCGGAGCTGCTACATTTGCTCCTAATCCTGCAACACAGGGACAATCTTATACAGGAACGTTGACGATTCCTTACACAGGTGGTGACGGAAGCGCTTATGCTGCGCAAACCTTCCAGGCTAATGGTTTAACTGCCACATTGGCAGCAGGTACTTTTGCAGTAGGAAATGGAACGTTACAATTATCTGTTACTGGTTTTCCTATTGCTTCAGGAAGTGCGACATTCAATGTTACCGTGAATGGAAGTTCATGTCCGGCTCTTACTCTTCCGGTAAATCCGGGAACGCCTATAATCCCGACAAACATAACGTTAGAAGGCAGATATTTTATAGCTTCTGTGTATGATCAGGATTATTCACCATTTACTACCCCTACAGGCCCTGCTACTACTGCCAGACCTGTGGCTGCTGACGGAATTCCTGAAACACTGGTTGACCTGCAG